>NZ_JAKEEB010000010.1 GCF_021462825.1 Streptomyces glomeratus
CGACACCGTCGCGCCCCTGCGGCTCCGCGCCGCCTTCTGCGCTCCGCCTCCGGAGCGCCTCAGCCGGCGTCGAGGGGGCGACCGTGCTCGACCCTCCGGGCCTCCGCGCGCTCACCCCCTCGACACCGTCGCGCCCCTGCGGCTCCGCGCCGCCTTCTGCGCTCCGCCTCCGGAGCGCCTCAGCCGGCGTCGAGGGGACGACCGTGCTCGACCCTCCGGGCCTCCGCGCGCTCACCCCCTCGACACCGTCGCGCCCCTGCGGCTCCGCGCCGAGCCGGGCGGCGACCTCCTCCAGCGCCAGCACATAGACCGCGGCCTGGCGGGCGGCGGCCCCGACCTTCGCCGGGTCCGCCGAACCGTCGAGCAGCGGGAACGACTTGATCTCCACGACGGTCCAGCTGCCGTCGGGGTGGACGACCACCGCGTCCGGCTCGAGGAACGCGGGGGAGCCCGCCACGTCCAGGGCGAGCATCGGATGGTCGAGCAGCGCCCAGGTGCCCGCCTCGGTGGCCTCGCGCAGCGCCAGTGCCGTACGGGCGGTGCGGCCCTCCGGGCCGACCGCGGCGAGGTCGGGGACAAGGGCACCGTCCGGTGCCGCGGCGGCCGGGTCCAGCTTCTCGTGCACCAGCCGGAGCAGCTCGGCGCCGCCGTCCGCCTTGACCCGGGCCTCGAAGGCGTTGCCCCGCATGAAGGCGAACTGCGACTGCCCGAACGCCGACGGCGCACCGAGGGCGCCCGCCAGCACCGCCTTGTCCACCCCCGCCCCGTCCAGGAGCGCGCGCCGCCGGCACCCCGGGTTCGCGGCGAGCGCGGCGAGGGCGCGCGCGTCGAGCGCCTTGGGCGGTACGGCGCCGCGCAGCTCAGCGAGTTGGTGCCGGAGCGCCGTCCCCCGCCTCCGCGGGGGAGGTACCCGGCTCGGCTCGGGGCCCGGTGCGGGAGATGCGCTGTCGGGGAATTCGCTCACCCGTCGAAGTCTGGCATCCGCCACTGACAATCGAGGAACCCGAGGCCCGCGGGGCAGCTGTGACCGGCGCGGACCGGGCCCGCAGCCGGGTCCTGACCGTGTCCACCGCCCGCATGAGTGGCCGTGCCGCCACAAGGCCTGCGCCCATGACGGCGACGCCCGCGACCGCGTCGAGGAGGTAGTGGTTCGCGGTGCCCATCACGACGAGCGCGGTCAGCAGCGGATAGGCGACACCCGCCGCCTTCGCCCAGCGCGTGCGGCCGTGCCGCCACAGCATCACGCCGCACCACAGCGCCCAGCCGACGTGCAGGCTCGGCATCGCCGCGTACTGGTTGGTCATGCCGCCCAGGCCCCGCGGCGCGCTCGCCTGGCCGCCCCACCAGCCGTACGAGCTGTACTGGGCCATGGTGTCGACGAAGCCGTGGCTCCCGGAGAGCAGGCGGGGCGGGCAGGTGGGCAGCAGCGTGAAGCCGATCAGGCCGATGAACGTGGACGTCATCAGCCAGGTGCGGACCGCCCGGTAGTGCTCCGCGTGACGCCTGAAGACCCACACCAGGAGTACCGGCGTCACCAGATAGTGCAGCGAGGCGTACCAGAAGTCGGCCGGTATCCCGATCCACGCCTCACGGGTCAGGAAACGGTTCAGCGGGTGCTCGGCGTCGATGTGGAGCTGCTTCTCCAGCCGCAGGATCGCCAGGCCGTGATCGACGGCGTCGGAGACGTCACCGCGGGCGAGGAGCCGGCCGGCGGAGTACGAGGCGTACACCAGGAGGATCAGGGGCAGTTCGGTCCACCAGCGCAGCCGGGCAGGGCGGACCTGCCCGGTGCCTGGTATCTCGGCCTGCGGCATCCGATTCGCCCTCCCCCTTGCTCTGCTGCGGCACCCGACGGGCCGGTCGTGCCACCCTACGGCGTCCGCTTTGCGCCCCGTCGGGGCGCCCCGGCCCTCAAAGACGCAAGGATCGCCCCCCGGGTTGCCCGGGGCGGAGTGGGACATGATGGAGTGATCCCCCTGTTGATTTCTCCCGGAAAGGTTCCCCATGGCACCGCGCATCCTGCTGGCCCGGCACGGACAGACGGCATGGTCGCTGTCCGGCAAGCACACCGGCAGGACCGATGTGCCGCTTCTGGAGGAGGGGCGACGGGGCGCCAAGCTCCTGGGCGAGCGGCTGCACCGGGCGCCGTTCGACGGGCTGCCCGGTGTCGAGGTGCGCACGAGTCCGCTGGCACGCGCGCGTGAGACGTGTGAGCTGGCCGGATTCGGCGAGCGGGCGAGCACCTGGGACACGCTGATGGAGTGGGACTACGGGGCGTACGAGGGGATGACGCCAGCCGAGATCCAGGCGATCCGGCCGGGCTGGCTGATCTGGCGCGACGGTGTGCCGGAGGGGGAGAGCCTGTCCGAGGTCTCCGCGCGTGCGGACGAGGTCGTCGCCTGGGCCCGCGCGGCGGACCGTGACGTCCTGGTCTTCGCCCACGGCCACATCCTGCGCTCCATAGGAGCGCGCTGGCTGGGCCTGCCCTTGGACTTCGCGGCACGCATCAGGCTCAACCCCACGTCGTTGTCGGTGCTGGGCTGGGCGTACGGGGAGCCGGCGATCGAGTCCTGGAACGACCGCGGCCATCTGACGGTCTAGCGGGGCGCGTCCCACGGCACGTCCGCGCGGGACTGAGGATGCGGCCGCGCGGACTGGGGGTTAGACCGCGCGGACTCACGGCCTCACGGATTGCGGGTCGGGTCGTGCGGCCTCACGGATTGCGGGTTGGGTCGTGCGGCCTCACGGATTGCGGGTTGGGTCGTGCGGACCCACGGATTGCGGGTTGGGCCGCGCGGCCTCACGGACTGCGGGTTGGGGCGGACGCAGGGTGCGGCCGCGCGGGGCCGGGAGTGTGGGTCTTCCGAGGGTGCCACCGCGCCGGGCGGTGCGGTGGCGGTCTCTCACGCCGTGCGCGGCAGGCTCGCGTGCCGGTCGAGGAAGGCCGAGACACCCGATGCCCGCCGGTGTGGCAGCAGCACCCTCGCCGTGCCCGCCAGCATGGTCAGGACCCTGGACGACTGGACCTGGTCCAGGAGGTCCAGTACGCGCAGGCCCGCCTCGGCCGCCTCGTCGGGGCGTCCGCCCCGGGCCAGATCGTCGGCGAGCTCCGCGGTGTACAGCGCGATGTTCCGGCTGAAGTGCGGATCCTGCAGATGCGCCGCGCGCCGCGCGTGCCGGGCGGCGCGCGGCCAGTCGCCCAGCGTCGACCAGCACTGCGCCTCGAGTCCCTCGAGCTCGGCCTCTCCGTAGAAGGTCATCCACTCGGGGTCCGCGTCCGACGTCCCTCGCTCGAACAGGGCCTGCGCCCGGGCCAGCGCCTGTTCGCAGCCCGCCCGGTCCGCGAGCCCCGCCCAGCCGCCCGCCTCCCGCAGCGCGAGCAGCGACATCAGGCGGTGTGAGCCGAGCGGCCGGGCGGCACGCTGCGCCGCCTGTGCCGCCCGTACGGCCTCCCGGGGCCGGCCCGCGTCGCGGGCGAGGAACGCGGTGTTGCAGAAGGCGTGCGCCTCCAGGGCCGGGTCCCCGGACATCCGGGCGGTGGCCAACGCCTCCGCGTAGTGCGAGCGTGCGTCGTCGAAGCGGCCCGAGTCGTGCGCCAGCCACCCCACCGAGATGGCCAGTTCTCCGGCACCCGCGTACAGCCGTTCCGTGACCGCCTGCCGGGACGTGCCCGCATCGAGCAGCGCGTACGCGGTCCGCAGGGGGGCCGCCGCGCGCCGGTAGAGGCCGTCCGCGCCGTGCCGGTCGTCGAGCAGTCTGATTCTGCGAACGGCCTCCTCGAGTGCGCCCGCCTCGGATGTGCCCGCACGGTGGACGGGACGTTCGGCGGCCGCTGCCGAGCCGCCGAAGGTGAGCCCGAACGGGCCCAGGGAGGCGGCCGCCACGGTGGCGGTGCCTCCGGTCATGAATGCGCGACGCCGCACGTCGCTCTCCTCGTGGTTCTGTTCGTCGTCCGGGCCTGTGCCGTACGACTCGTGTGTCTCGTGGATGGCTCGGGTGTCCCGCATGTCATACGTCTCACATGCCCTCGGGGTCTCACCGGGGGCACCGGAGTAGCTGCCGGGGCGCGTGGGGGGCGCCTCGTCGCCGGTGCGCGCCCCCCGGCCGCGTACCGACGAGCGGGGTGCGAACCCCAGGTCCGCGAGCGTGCGACCGGGGAACATGTGCAGGAACACGCGTTCGTAGGCGTAGTTGGGGCAGCGGATCTCACCGGCCTCCACCCGGCCGATGTAACGAGCGTCACAGCTGACCCTTTCGCCGATCTCGCGTGCGGCGCGCCGTACCGCCGCGGCGAACTCGCCGGGCGAGCGCTGTCCGCGCAGTTGCCGGAAGGCGAGGTTCGGCCGCGGTGGCCGGGGGGACTGGGACGAACTCATGGCCGGGCCCTCTCTTGCGAACCGTCGAACCATGCCGGTTTCAGGATGGCTTGTCCGTGTGGTGCCCGTTGGCTCCCTGTGTCCGGCGGTGCAAGAAAGTACCTGCCTCGCGGGTGCCGTCACGCACGGTTTGGCTACAAACCGGATATCTCATGCGCGATCTGCCATGAACTGCCATCCTTAACGGCGGTGTTGTGCCGTTGCCGTTGACGTTCCCCCGCGTTGAACGCTGTGGACCGGGAGCCGCCCGAACTCCCGACCCAACTCAGCGTCGAGGAGGGGTTCCGTTGGAGGCCGGGATGCAGACCAGGCAGAGCACCGAGTTCCGTGAACAGTCGTCGGCCGCACGGTCCGTGCCGACGCCGGAGTGCGGCGCACCGCCGCACCGGGCTCCCGACCTCGTGACCGTCCCGGCCCGGCAGGGACTCGAGGCGGTCGACATCCTCCGCCGCGGCGCGGGCGACTGCGTCGGCCCCGTCCTGCACGACGGCGGCGACACCCTCGGCTTCCTGGTCCCCCCGGGCACGGCGGACGGATGGGACGTCCCGGGCAGCACCTGCACACAGACGGACGGGAAGGGCCTGAGCCTCTTCGCCGAGCAGCCCCAGACCGAGGGCACCGGCTGGCTGCTCCCGCCCGGCGATGTGGAACTGGCCACGGACCCGGCGGTGCTGCGCGAGGCGCTCGGTGAGGCGGCCCGGCTGATCGAGGCCGCGGACAACTGTCGGTGAGCGCTCGCGGACACCGCGGAATCCCGCCGCGGCGGCCACCGGCCCCGAGCGGCCGCCACCTGTCGTTCCCCCGATAATGGCGGGATGGGCAGGTCACGGAACACGCGGCGCGGGCAGGCGGCCGAGGCCGTGGTCGAGGCGGTCGACGGCGGGCTCGCCCAGCTCGTACCCGACCGGGACCGGGCACGCGCCTGGACCCTCCTCATCGACGGCGCCCCGCAGTCGCACGTCGACCTCGACGACCCGGCCCACCTCGCCTTCGAGTACCAGCGCCGCCTCGGCCACATCATCGACCTGGCCGCCCAGCCCGGCCGTCCGGTGCAGGCCGTGCACCTCGGCGGCGGTGCGTTCACCCTCGCCCGCTACACCGCCGCCACCCGCCCCCGCTCCACCCAGCAGGTCGTCGAGCGTGACGCGGCACTCGTCCAACTCGTGCGGCGCGCTCTGCCGTTGGACCCGAACGCCCGGATACGGGTGCGTTCCACGGACGCCCGAGAAGGGCTCGCGAAGATACCCGACGGCTGGGCGGACCTGGTCATCGTGGACGTGTTCAGCGGGGCGCGCACCCCGGCGCATCTCACCTCCGTCGAGTTCCTCGGCGAGGTCCGCAGGGCGCTGAAGGACGGCGGCCTGTACGCCGCCAACCTCGCCGACGGCCCGCCGCTGGCCCATCTGCGCGGCCAGATATCGACCGCGGCGGTCGTCTTTTCCGAGGTCGCGCTGGTCGCCGACCCGGCTGTCCTGCGGGGAAAGCGCTTCGGCAACGCCGTCCTGGTCGCCTCAGCGCATCCGCTGCCGGTCGCCGAACTGACCCGCCGCGCCGCCTCGGACCCGCACCCCGCGCGCGTGGAGCACGGCAGGGCCCTGACCGACTTCACCGGTGGTGCGGCGGCGGTCACCGACGCGGCGGCGGTGGCGTCACCGGCGCCGCCGCCCTCGGTGTTCCGCTGACCGCCGGCGGGCGCCTGCCGCGGGTCCCCACGGGCGGCCGGTGCTCGGCCGGCTAGTAGTTCCCGATCTCCACATGGGGCGGACCGTCGTGCCAGGTGCAGAACACCGACACCCGGTCGGCACCCGAACTGAACTCCACCCGGATCCACGACTCCGTCTTCCACACCTGCATCGACCAGCCCGCCCCGGGCGTGGCCGACACCAGCGTCGCCGACGTCTGCCCGAGGTCGAAGACCGCGCGTCCGCCGTCGGTGTCGTAGCTCTTCACCCGGCCCGAGGAGGACGAGGAGGACGCGGCGGTCGACGGCGAGGACGGGGTGGCGTGTGCGGAGGGGCCGGGACGGGCGCCGGCCGTCTTAGAGGGGGTCGGCCTCGGGCTCGTCGCCGGCTTCCCGCCGTGACTCACCGACGCCTCGGGCCGCTCCGTCGACGACGTCAGCGGGGCCGCCGCTCCCTGTGCCGTGGCACCGCCCGCCGTGATGGGCAGGGCGCGCGGCGGGTCGTACGCGGTCCCCGCCATGACCGTGTGGACACCCCACCACGACAGCGTGACCGCCGCGCCCGTGGCGAGCGACCACGCCAGTACGTGTACGAGTCCTCTCAGCATCCCGGCCATACTGCCTCACGCGTCCCACCCGCGTCTCACGGGTCGCACACAGTTCCGTTTGTCTCGTTGGCCCACAGGAGTTGTCCACAGGCCCCGGCCGGGCTCCCCCGTATGGCGTACGGTGCCGCCCATGGCAAGTGTGCTCGTGGTGGAGGACGACCAGTTCGTACGCTCGGCGCTCATCAGGCACCTGACCGACGCCGGGCACACCGTGCGCAGTGTCGGCACCGCACTGGAGGCGTTGCGCGAGGTCGCCCATCTCTCCTTCGACGTCGTGATCCTCGACCTCGGACTGCCCGACCTGGACGGGTCCGAGGCGCTGAAGATGCTGCGCGGCATCACCGACGTGCCGGTGATCATCGCCACCGCGCGGGACGACGAGACGGAGATCGTCCGCCTGCTCAACGCGGGCGCGGACGACTATCTGACCAAGCCGTTCTCCGTCGAGCACCTGTCGGCGCGGATCGCGGCCGTGCTGCGCCGCTCCCGCGCCGTCGCCACGGACGCCGCGTCGCCGACGGTCATCCGGGTCGGCGGCCTGGCCATCGACCCCCTGCGCCGCCACGCCGAACTGGACGGTATGCGCCTCGACCTGACCCGCCGTGAGTTCGACCTGCTCGCCTTCCTCGCCGGCAGGCCCGGCGTGGTCGTCCCGCGCCGGGAGCTGCTCGCCGAGGTGTGGCAGCAGTCGTACGGGGACGACCAGACCATCGACGTCCATCTCTCCTGGCTCCGGCGCAAGCTGGGCGAGACCGCGGCCAGGCCCCGCTATCTGCACACCCTCAGGGGCGTCGGAGTGAAGCTGGAACCGCCGAGGACGGAGCCGTCGGCATGAGGTGGGCCCTGGTCAAGGTGTGCGTGGCGGTCACCACGATGGTGGTGGTCGCCTTCGCCGTCCCGCTCGGGCTGGTCATCAAGGAGATGGCCCGCGACCGGGCCTTCTCGAACGCGGAACGGCAGGCCGCCGCGATCGCGCCCGCGCTCTCCATCACCACCGACAGGGACGAGCTGGAGCGGGTCGTGGCCTCGGCGGGCTCCGACGACGGGATCGCGGTGCACATACCGGCGGGCGACGGCACGAAGGCGGCCGACATCGGCCGCCGACGCGCCGCGGCCGAGGACATCGAGACCACACGCCGGCTGGGCAGGGCCTCCACCACCGAGGTCCCGGGCGGCTCCGCACTGCTCCAGCCCACCGCGCTCAGCTCCGGTGCGATCGCCGTGGTCGAGGTGTACGTGCCCGAGTCCGACGTGTCCAACGGAGTCGGCACGGCCTGGGCGGTGCTCGCCGGGGTCGGCATCGCGCTGATCGTCGGGTCGGTGGCGGTCGCCGACCGGCTCGGTGTGCGGATGGTGCAGCCCGCGCAGCGTCTGGTGGAGGGTGCGCACGAGCTGGGGGAGGGGAAGCTCGGGGCGCGCGTCCGGGAGGAAGGGCCCACCGAACTGCGCCTGGCGGCGGCCGCGTTCAACTCGATGGCCGACCAGGTCGTACAGCTGCTGGCCAACGAGCGGGAGCTGGCGGCGGACCTGTCCCACCGGCTGCGCACCCCGCTGACCGTGCTGCGGCTGAACGCGGCGTCGCTCGGCGAGGGACCGGCCGCCGAACAGACACGAACGGCCGTGGCACAGCTGGAACGCGAGGTCGACACGATCATCCGCACGGCCCGGGAGGCCAAGCCGCAGACCGTGGCGGCGGGCCCGGGCGCCGGGTGCGACGCCGCCGAAGTGGTCCGCGAACGGATGGAGTTCTGGTCGGCGCTCGCCGAGGACGAGGGCCGCAAGTGGCGGGTGGCCGGGATCGACCGTCCGGTACGGATACCCGTGGCCCGCGCCGACCTCGCGGCCGCGCTCGACGCACTGCTCGGAAACGTCTTCCGGCACACCGCGGAGGGCACGGCGTTCGCGGTCGACGTGCACAACGGCGAGGACGCGGTGATCGTGCTGGTCTCCGACGCCGGGCCGGGCATCGCCGACCCGGACGCGGCGATGGCCCGCGGCCGCGGTTCGGGCAGCGACGGCTCGACGGGCCTCGGCCTGGACATCGTGCGCCGGCTCGCCGAGTCGACCGGCGGGGACGTACGGATCGGCTCGTCGGTGCTGGGCGGCACGGAGGTGCGGATCTGGTTCCAGCTGGACGGCCGGGCCCCGGTGCGCCGGGGGCACCGGGGGTCGGTGCGACGCCGCCGATCCGGGAGATTGGTCTCTACCTTTAACCGTCCCCGATCCCTCCCTTAAGCGCACCCTAAGATCCTCAACGCCCGCCCGGAAGCGGCGTTTTGACCGATTCCGGCTCGCTAGCGTGCTGCCGCATCCACCCCCCAGTGAGCAGCGAAGGCAGGCACGCGATGAGCAGTACGCACCGGCGCAGGATCAGCGGCAGGAACAAGGTGATCGGTGGCATCGTCACCGCCTCCGTCGTCGGCGGCGGGGCGATCCTGATCACCGGCACCGCGCACGCCGCCGGGGTCGGCGCCGTGTACACGAAGACCAGCGAGTGGTCGACGGGATACACCGCGCAGTACGTCGTCACGAACGACAGCGGTCAGGCCAAGGACGACTGGACGCTCCAGTTCGACCTGCCCTCCGGCGCCAGGCTCAGCTCGCTGTGGAACGGCACGTCCACGGTGAACGGACGGCACGTCACCGTGCGGCCGCCGTCCTGGGACAAGGACGGACTCACCGCGGGCGAGTCGGTGACCGTGGGCTTCGTGGTGAACGGAGCGGGCGATCCGACCGGCTGTCTCATAGACGGAGCGAAGTGCTCGGCGGACGACGGCGCGACACCGGAGCCGAGCGGCCGTCCCACCAGGACCGCGACGCCGACGCCGTCTTCGACGCCCACGTCCAGGCCGACGTCCACCGCGACGGCGACCGCCGAGCCGACCCCGACCTCCCCGGTCACCCCGTCCCCCTCCCGGACCACCGGCGGCACGACGACCGGCGCCGGCTTCGCCCCGTACGTCGACACATCCCTCTTCCCGGCCTTCGACCTGCTCGCCTCCGCGAACGCCACGGGCGTCAAGGACTACAACCTGGCCTTCGTCACCGACGGCGGCGGCTGCACGCCCAAGTGGGGCGGCGTCACGGCCATCGGCAGCGACGCGGTGGCCGCGCAGATCGGCGACCTGCGCGCCAAGGGAGGCGACGTACGCGTCTCCTTCGGCGGCGCCTCCGGTTCGGAACTGGCGACCACATGCTCTTCCGCGGACGCGCTCGCGGCGGCGTACGGGAAGGCCGTGGACGCCTACAAGCTCACCAAGGTCGACTTCGACGTCGAGGGCGGCGCGCTGCCGAACGCTGCCGCGAACACGCGCAGGGCGCAGGCCATCGCCAAGCTCCAGCAGCAGCACCCCGGCCTGGACGTCTCGTTCACCCTCCCGGTGATGCCCGAGGGCCTGACCCAGGACGGCGTGAACCTGCTGGCCGACGCAAAGTCGAACGGTGTGAGGATCTCCGCCGTCAACATCATGGCGATGGACTACGGCCCCGCGTACAGCGGAGACATGGGCACCTACGCAGAGCAGGCCGCCACCGCCACCCAGGCGCAGATCAAGAGCGTCCTCGGCCTGTCCGACAGCGCCGCCTGGAAGACGGTCGCGGTCACGCCGATGATCGGCGTCAACGACGTCTCGTCCGAGGTCTTCAAGGTCGACGACGCCACCCAGCTGGTGAACTTCGCCAAGTCCAAGGGTCTGGGCTCGCTGTCGATGTGGTCGGCCGCCCGTGACAAGAGCTGCGCCGGCGGTGCCAAGCCCACTGCGGACGCGACGTGCAGCTCGATCACCCAGGACCCGTTCGCGTTCTCGAAGGCGTTCGCCGCCCGTAACTAGCGGCCGCCCGCCCGGGGCGCGGCACGTCGCGTGCCGCGCCCCGGGCCGGTCAGGCGTCCACCGGGGGCAGCGTCCCCGTCCGGGCCGCCCGGCCGTACCAGTGCGCGCTCGACTTCGGGATGCGGGCCAGCGTCGCGTAGTCCACGTACACCGCCCCGAACCGCTTCCCGTAGCCGTACGCCCACTCGAAGTTGTCCATCAGGGACCACAGGTAGTAGCCGCGCACGTCGGCGCCGTCCGCGAGGGCGCGGCGGACCGCCGACAGATGCGCGTGCAGGTAGGCGATCCGCTCCGGGTCGTGGACGCGGCCGTCCGGGTCCGGCTTGTCGTCGTACGCCGCGCCGTTCTCCGTCACGTACAGCGGCAGCCGGGGCGCCTCCCGCGTGTACCGCATGATCAGCTCGTACAGCCCGGACGGATCGATCGTCCAGCCCATCTCCGTGCGCTCGCCCGGCGTCCGATGGAAGGTCACGTCGTCCGCTCCCGGCCAGGGCGAGTACGGGCTCGCTCCGTGACCGTCGGGCCGCGGGCCGCTCGGGCTCGCCTCCCCGGCCGCGGACACGAGCGTCGGTGTGTAGTAGTTGAGCCCGAGCGCGTCCAGCGGCTGATTGATGACCGCCAGGTCCCCGTCCAGGACGTGCGACCAGTCACTGACCGAGGACGTCGCCGCGAGCAGCGTCTCGGGGTACGCCCCGTGCAGCATCGGGCCGTGGAAGACGCCGTTCGCCAGGTCGTCGATCTTCCGGCCCGCCGCCAGGTCAGCCGGGTCCTGCGACACGGTACGCACCACCGAGGAGTTGAGGCTCACCGCGACCGTGTTGCGGGACGGCATCACGGAACGCAGCGCGGAGGCACCCAGACCATGGGCCAGGTTCAGATGGTGGGCCGCGCGCAGTGACGCCGCCGCGTCCGTACGGCCCGGGGCGTGCACCCCGGAGCCGTAGCCGAGGAACGCGCTGCACCACGGCTCGTTCAGAGTGATCCACTGCTCGACGCGGTCGCCCAGTGCCTCGCCCACGATCCGCGCGTACTCGGCGAACCGGAACGCCACATCCCGCTCCGGCCAGCCGCCGGCGTCCTCCAGTTCCTGCGGCAGATCCCAGTGGTAGAGGGTGATCGCGGGCTTGATGCCGTGGGCGAGCAGTTCGTCGACCAGACGGCGGTAGAAGTCCAGGCCCCGCTGGACCGCGGGACCCCGGCCCGTCGGCTGCACCCGCGACCAGGAGACCGAGAAGCGGTACGCCGTCAGGCCCAGCTCGGCCATGAGCGCGACGTCCTCGCGGTAGCGGTGGTAGTGGTCGACAGCGATGTCACCGGTGTCGCCGTCGGCCGTCCTGCCCGGCGTATGGCTGAAGGTGTCCCAGACGGAGGGCGTACGGCCGTCCTCCCGCACCGCCCCCTCGATCTGGTACGCGGACGTCGCCGCGCCCCAGAGGAAGGCGGGAGGAAAGGTCACGGGCGTTGCGGGCTCAGACATGGAAGCGCTCCCATTGAGGGTCGAGGAGGCCGACGGTGGTCGGGGAGGGGGAGGAGAGGCGGGGAGGCAGGGGAAGGGGTGAAGGGGCCGGGGCCGCGGTGACCCGGCCCCCGGCAGGGCGCCGGGCGGCGGCGGAGAGAGTCAGCCCTTGATCGCCCCCTGCATGATCCCGCCCACGATCTGCTTCCCGAACAGCAGAAAGGCGATGAGCAGCGGCAGCGTGCTGAGCAGGGCACCGGCCATGATCACCGCCTGGTCGGGGACATAGCCGGTGCCCAGCGAGTTGAGCGCGACCTGGACGGTCGGGTTCTGCTGGTTGAGCGCGATGATCGGCCACAGGAAGTCGTTCCAGGCGAACACGAACGTCAGCAATCCGAGCACGGCCATCGCGGGCCGCGCCGCGGGGAAGACCACGTGCCACAGGATCCGGGGACTGCTCGCGCCGTCCACGCGCGCCGCCTCGATCAGTTCGGTGGGCAGCGCCTGCACCAGGTACTGCCGCATGAAGAACGTGCCGAACGCGGTCACCAGGGTCGGCAGGACGACGGTCTGCAACCGGTTCGACCAGCCGAGGTCGGACATCCACAGATACAGCGGCACGACGGCCAGCTGCGGCGGGATCATCATCGTGCCGATGGTCAGCAGCAGCAGTGCGCCGGAGAACCGGAACCGCAGCTTGGCGAAGGCGAACCCGGCGAGCGTGGAGAACAGGACCGTACTGACGGTGATCGTGGTGGCCACCAGCGTGGAGTTGAACATCGCGGTGCCGAGACCCGCCTGGTCCCAGGCCGCCTGCAGGTTCTTGAACAGGTTCCCGCCGAACCACAGCGGCGGTGGCGTCTCGGCGAGCCGCCGGTCGGTGCGGGAGGCCGCGACCGCAGTCCACACCAGCGGCGCCAGCGAGACGAGCGCGAAGACGGTCAGGACGGCATAGGTGACCGGGCCCGCGTCCAGCTGCCTGCCCGCGCCCGTCATCCGGGGTCGCCCAAGACGCCGGCCGCCGCGCGGCCGCGCCTTCGCCCTCGTCCCCGGCTCTCCCCCGGTCTGCGCCTTCGTCGCCTTCGTCTTCGCCCCGGCCTCCCCGGGCGCCTGGGGAAAGGTCAGATCGCCGGCGCTCATGGGGACTTCCTCAGTCGTCGGGAGAGCAGCATGTTGACCACTGCCACGATCACCAGGATCAGGAACATCGACCAGGCGATAGCGGAGGCCTTGCCGAGGTTGCCGATGATCCAGCCCTGGTCGTACATGTACAGGCCGAGCGTCTGGTACTGGTGCTCGGAGCCGCCCTTGGAGCCGCTGACCCCGCCGAACAGCAGGGGCTCACCGAAGAGCTGCGTCGCGCCGATCGTGGAGACGATCACGGTGAACAGGATCGTCGGCCGCAGCATCGGCACCGTCACATGGCGGAACTGCTGCCGGCGCCCCGCCCCGTCCAGCGCCGCCGACTCGTACAGATCGCTGGGGATCGCCTGCATCGCCGCGAGATAGATCAGCGCGTTGTAGCCGGTCCACCGCCAGATCACGATCGAGGACACCGCGAACTGCGAACCCCAGTCCGACTCCCGCCAGTTGACCGGGTCGACGCCGACGAAGTGCAGCAGCCAGTTGATCATGCCGCCGTCCCAGGAGTACAGCAGCGTGAAGACCAGCGTCGCCGCGGCCACCGAGGTGGCGTACGGGGTGAGCATCACGACCCGCCAGGCGGTCGAGCCGCGCAGCCGGTAGTTGAGCAGATGCGCGAGCCACAGGGCGGCGAGCAGCTGCGGCACCGTCGAGATCACACCGATGGAGAAGGTGTTTTGCAGCGCGTTCCAGAAGAACTCCGAGGACAACAGGTTCGTGTAGTTGCCCAGGCCCGCCCAGGTCTGGTGGTCCAGCGCGGACAGCTGCACGTGGTGCAGCGAGTACCAGGCCGTGTAGAGCAGCGGGACCAGTGAGAAGGCCCCGAAGACGACGAAGAAGGGGGCGATGAGCACGTACGGCGACGCCTTCATGTCCCAGCGGTACAGCCGGCTGCGCCAGGAGGCGGTGCCCTTTGGCGGCGTACCGCGACCGTGAGCGCCCCGGGCCGCGCCCGGCTGGTTGCCGGGCGCGGCCTCGGCGCTCGACGCGGGGTGCGCGAGAGCCTCGTGGGAGCTGGTCACTGGCCGAGCACGTCCTTGATCTCCTTGGCGGCCGCCTCCCAGCCCTGGGCCGGGGTCTTGCCCTTCTGCTCGACCTGGAGGATGCCGACGTCGGCGATCGCGCTGTCGATCGGCTTGTCCTTGGGACCGAGGTACTGCGCCGGGATGGTCTTCGCCGAGTCGGAGAAGATCTGGGTGAGCGGTGCGTCGGAGAAGTAGGCGGTGGTGTCGGCCTGCGGCTTCAGGCTCGGGTACGCCGACGGGGTGGAGGGGAAGCTGGCCTGCTTGGCGAAGACCTTCGCCTGCTGCTCGGGCGCGGTCAGCCACTTCGCCAGGGCGATGGCCTCCTTCTGGTGCCTGCTCGCCGTCGGCACGCCGAGGAAGGAGCCTCCCCAGTTCGCCGCGGTCGGCGCCGCCGCCACGTCCCACTTGCCCTTGCCGGAGTCACCGGACTTCTGCTCGATGTAGCCGATCATCCACGCCGGGCAGGCGATCGTGGCGAAGGTGCCGTTGGCGAAGCCCTGGTCCCACGTCGGGTCGAACTGCTTCAGCTTCGCCGACATGTCGCTCGTCGCCGCGGTCATGGCGACGTCCCAGGCCTTCTTGACGCCTTCGGACTTGTCCCAGACGACATTGCCGTCCTTGTCGTAGTACCGCTCGCTCGCGCCGCCCACCGCCGCGTTGTAGACCGAGGCCGCCGAGTCCATGAACTTGGTGCCCTTGGGCGCCTTCTTCATGTACTGCTTGCCGAGGTCGACGTACTTGGCCCAGTCGCCCTTCCACTGCTCGGCGAGCTTGGTGCGGTCCGTCTCCAGACCGGCCTTCCGGAAGAGGTCCTTGCGGTAGCAGACGGCCATCGGGCCGATGTCGGTGCCGAGCCCGATCGTCTTGCCGTCCTTGGTGGTGGCCTGCGCCAGCTTCCAGTCCAGCCACTGGGACTTGTCGGCCTCCTTGCCGAGGTCGACGAACTTGGCGGCCTGCGTCTGCACGGCCTCGGTGATGTTGCCGACCTCGATCGCCTGTATGTCGTCCGTGCCGGAACCGGCCTGGAGCCGGGTGAGGACCTTCGGCCAGTAGACGTCGGTGCGGGTGGTGACGTTCTCCTTGATGGCGATGTCCGGGTGCAGCTTCATGTACTCGTCGTAGAGACCGGCCTGCTGGTAGCCGAAGACGCCGAAGGTGCCGACCGTGAGGGTGATCCTGCCCTTGCCGCCGCCACCGCCGGTCGCGTCCGGCGAGCCGTCGTCCGAGTCGTTGGCGCAGCCGGCCAGCAGCCCCGTGGTCAGCGCGGCGACGGCCGCGAAGGCCACCGGCCCGTGGGACCGGCGGGTACTCGTGCGCATTGCGTCCTCCTGTTGCCTGATGTGCCGACCCCCCGGCCGACTCCATTGGCTGGAGCCGTTCGTACGCGCTGCGGCCCGGGCGGGGAACGTGCGGGACGTGTAGGTGTCAGGTAGTGTGGGAGCGCTCCCATGAGTGATGTGTTGAAGAGTCGTGGGTCGGGACGGGGGTGTCAAGGGAGCGGACGCGGCGAACTGCGTTCGGTTGTCAGGCCGTCAAGCACGGCCGGGGAGGGCGCGCGGCCCGTCCTCCGAGGTCCGGTGGCCCGTCGCGACGATCACCGCGGCGGAGACGGCTGTTAGATTCCAGGCCGGCGTGAGAGTACGGCGGAAGGCGGAGCCCCATGGCAAGCCACGGAGCGCGGGGCCGGAGCGGTGGCCGGCCCACCCTGGAAGAGGTGGCCGCACGCGCCGGTGTCGGACGCGGCACGGTGTCCCGGGTGATCAACGGCTCGCCCCGGGTCAGTGACGCGACGCGCGCGGCGGTCGAGGCGGCGGTCGCGGAACTCGGCTATGTGCCGAACACGGCGGCGCGGGCGCTGGCCGCCAACCGTACGGACGCCATCGCTCTCGTGGTCCCCGAGCCGGAGACCCGCTTCTTCGCCGAGCCGTACTTCTCGGACATGCTCCGGGGTGTGGGGGCCGAGCTGTCGGACACGGAGATGCAACTGCTGCTGATCTTCGCGGGCAACGACCGTGAGCGGCGCCGGCTGGCCCAGTATCTGGCGGCGCACCGGGTGGACGGCGTCCTGCTGGTGTCGGTGCACGCGGACGATCCGCTGCCGGACCTTCTCGCCCAGCTGGAGATCCCGGCGGTGATCAGCGGCCCCCGCTCGGAGCACGAGGCGCTGCCGTCGGTGGACTCCGACAACTACGGCGGCGGCCGCTCGGCGGTCGAGCACCTGATCGCCCGCGGGTGTTCGCACATCGCCACGATCACGGGACGTCTCGACGTCTACGGCGCCCAGCGGCGCGTCGACGGCTACCGGGACGCGCTGCGGGACGCGGGCCGCGCGGTGGACGAGACCCTGATCCTCCCCGGTGACTTCACGGAGGAGGGCGGCCGCCGGGCCATGACGGAACTGCTGGCGCGCCGGCCTCGTCTGGACGCGGTGTTCGCGGAGTCGGACGTGATGGCGGCCGGTGCCCGTCAGGTACTGCGCGAGGCGGGCCGCCGTATCCCCGACGACGTGGCGCTGGTCGGCTACGACGACTCGGCGATCGCCCGCCATATGGATCCGCCCCTGACGAGCGTGCGCCAGCCGATCGAGGAGATGGGCCGGGCGATGACCGACCTCCTCCTGGAGGAGATAGCGGACCGCCGCCCGGCGTCGTCACGCGACCCGGAGCGCCGCAGGCTGGTCCTGCCGACGGAACTGGTGCGGCGGGACTCTTCCTGAGGCGCGGAGGCTTCCGGCGCCCTGATTGCGTACGGTGAGCGCTGCGGAGCGTGCGCCCTGAGCCCCTGGGGAGTCGGCGGCCGAAACGCAGTCCAGCCGGTTCCCGCTCCCACGGGCCACCGGCTGGCTACTGAGGGTGAGTGACGGGACTCGAACCCGCGACATCCTGGACCACAACCAGGTGCTCTACCAGCTGAGCTACACCCACCATGACCGGTGTCTTCTGTTTCCCGCACCGGCCGAGAAAAAGTGTACAGGGTCCGAAGGGGTGCTCGCGCCAGCGTTTCTCCGGGGCCCGTTCGGGCCCCGTCGAGGCCGCTATCGCGCGGGCAGCACGTGCCGGGCGGCGATCGTGCGCGCCGTGTCCGAGTCCGGGCCCGGCTGCGGCACGAAGATCGCCTCCCGGTAGTAGCGCAACTCCGCGATCGACTCGCGGATGTCGGCCAGCGCCCGGTGGTTGCCGTTCTTCTCGGGACTGTTGAAGTACGCCCGCGGGTACCAGCGCCGGGCCAGTTCCTTGATCGAGCTGACGTCCACGATCCGGTAGTGGAGATAGTCCTCCAGCGTCGGCATGTCGCGGGCCAGGAAGCCGCGGTCCGTGCCGACGGAATTGCCGCACAGCGGCGCCTTGCCCGGTTCCTTGACGTGTTCCCGTACGTACGCGAGAACCTGCTCCTCGGCGTCCGCGAGCGTCGTGCCGGCTGCCAGCTCGTCGAGCAGTCCCGAGGTGGTGTGCATCTGACGCACCACCTCCGGCATCGTCTCCAGCGCCGTGTCCGGCGGCCGGATCACGATGTCCACGCCCTCGCCGAGTACATTCAGCTCGGAGTCGGTGACCAGCGCGGCCACCTCGATGAGCGCGTCGTCGGACAGCGAGAGTCCGGTCATCTCGCAGTCGATCCACACCATGCGATCGTTCATGTGTCCCACCTTATGGCCCGCCACGGCCGTGCGGACCGCCCGTGCAGTGACCGTGCGTGGCAGTGCGTGGCAGTGCGGGGCGGTGAATGGCTGGTGCATGGCCGGTGCATGGTGGCGCATGGCGGCGTATGACGCGGATCGGGGGGAGGGCCCTGGCGGCCACCCCGGGCGGACGGCGCGAGTGCGCCGGAAGGGCGGGGCCGTGAGGCGGTACTACGCCGATACGTAGTACCGCCTCACGGATCCCGCCCTTCCCCGGGCCGGCCGCGCTGCTAGTGCGCGCTGCGCTGCCCCGGCAGGCTCGGGCGGCTCGCCGCGTACAGCTCCGGTACATGCCTGCCCGGGTGGTCGACGTGCCTGCCGTGGTGGTCCGTGGACAGGGACGTCGGGTGCCCGAGCGCGCTCGCGGCCGCCGTGCGGCGGGTCTGGAGCGGAACGGGGGCGGCGTCCTGCACCAGATGTGGCGTCGCGGACCCTCCGGGGCCGTCCGGGTCCCCCGGCCGGTCGCCCTGGGGGCGGCGCGCCCGGTACGCGGCCCGGTACGCCGCCGGCGACGAACCGAGCTGGCGCCGGAAGTGCCCGCGCAGCGCCACCGGGGAGCGGAAGCCACAGCGTCCGGCGACCTCGTCGACCGAGTAGTCGGAGGTCTCCAGCAGCCGCTGCGCCTGAAGCACCCGTTGGGTGATCAGCCACTGCAGCGGCGCGCTGCCGGTGAGCGAGCGGAAGCGGCGGTCGAACGTCCGTCGGCTCATGTACGCGCGCGCGGCCAGCGTCTCCACGTCGAACTGCTCGTGGAGATGTTCCAGCGCCCAGGCGACGACCTCCGCGAGCGGGTCGGCGCCGATCTCCTCAGGTAAAGACCTGTCGAGGTAGCGCTCCTGACCGCCGCTGCGGCGCGGCGGGACCACCAGGCGCCGGGCGAGCGCGCCCGCCGCCTCGTTGCCGTGGTCCGTGCGCACGATATGGAGGCAGAGGTCGATACCGGCCGCCGTGCCGGCCGACGTCAGTACGTCGCCGTCGTCCACGAACAGCTCTCGTGGATCGACGTGCACCGACGGATAGCGCTTGGCCAGCGTCGGCGCGTACATCCAGTGGGTGGTGGCCGGTCGCCCGTCCAGCAGCCCGGCCGCGGCCAGGACGAAGGCGCCGGTGCACAGCCCGACGATGCGGGCACCCTCCTCGTGCGCTCGGCGCAGTGCGTCGAGCGCTTCCTCCGGCGGCGGCGAAGTGATCGAACGCCAGGCCGGCACCACGACGGTGCCCGCCCGTGAGATCGCTTCGAGTCCGTACGGCGCGGTGAGTTCCAGGCCCCCTGTGGTCCGCAGTGGGCCTTCCTCTCCGGCGGCCACCAGCAGTCGGTAGCGCGGTACTCCGGCGTCCTGGCGGTCAATCCCGAACACCGAAAGCGGTATGGAACTCTCGAAGATGGGGCCGCCGCTGAACAGCAGCACCGCGACGATCTCCTTGCGGCGTCGCCCGGACAGTTTCCGGGCCCCGGCATCCGCTGTGGCAGTGGAGTCGTGGCTCATCCTGCTAAGCCACCCTTGGTGGTCGCGGCTCCTCGGTTGTGTCGCTCCTGCACGTTTCCCCTCGGTCCTGCACGAGTCCCCCGCCGTAAGACAGTCATGATCGAATTTACTGTGTCCCGCAATGCCGGCGTGACCAGTTCACCATCCGGCACATTGTCGACATGGCAACTTGGCGTGAAGCATTCGATCACGAAGGGTTGCACTCGTGGGCCGTGCAGGGAAGTGCGCCTCGTCCCAGTGGCCAATCCCCATAGGGTGCGGGAGCCCTCCAGGACCCTTTCGGTGCAGGTGGAACGGGGGGTGGGGGGCCGTTCGACCCCCTGATGCACGGGTGCAAGAAGTTGGCTGAAAAGAGGCGGGGGCGTGCGCGGAAACCGGTCAGTCGACCGGAGTGTTCGCTCCCCCGTTCCGCCCGCCCCTACGCGCCCCCGCTCCGGCCGCTCCGGACCGGACGGGGCGGGATGGGCGATCCTCGCCTGCCGACCGTGCCGCGCCCCGCTCGCACTGCCGCAGAAGCGCGCGGCAGGCCCAGGTGACCGCCGCCAGGCCGAGGGTGGCGCTGATCGCACCGGCGACCGAGGTGCCGCTCCAGACGAGGACCACGGGAACCAGCGCACAGGTGAAGCAGGCCCAGCGGATCACCACGGTCGCCGTGTCCGGCGCCGGGCGGTTCCGGGGGGCGGGGCGGGGTGCGGACACGGCGGGCTCCCTGAGGCGGTGGGTCACCGGAATCAACGCGTCCGAGGGCGGTCGGTCACTGGGGGCGCGCCGGTCGGTCCCGGGGGCGAGGTGCGGGCGCCGGTCGGTCACCGACGGCAGGGCGTGCGCCGGTCGATCGCCGGTGACCGTGTGTGCGACCGGTCGCCCACTGTCCGGGCTCTTACCGCGGAAACCGGGCCGCCGCCCTGGTTGCTCGGTGAACCCTGTGCAAACCGGCTGTACGAGGCAGCAACCATTGCGTGACGGGCGTCCTCTCGTGCATGCTCCCTGGAACCCAGTGATGAGGGTCCCCTGGTTCGAGTGAAGTCGAGAACACGGGGAGTGCGCAGGATCTGGGCCGAGGAGGCGTGCCGCCGTACCCTTGGGGGTATGGGGTTGGGAAGATGTTTCCCGGACACAGCTCCGCCGTACAGTGTCGTCCCACCCACGAGGATCACAACGCCGAGACACTCATGGCCGGTCACGAATTCTTCGATCCCGCGGACCGCAAGCGCCGCGTCGCCGACCCCACGGCGGCCGAGCCCTTGGCGGCGGAAGAGTCACGCCCGTCCTGCGACCCCGCCTTCAAGCACGGTGTGGTGGTCGGCTTCGACGGTTCCACCTCCAGCGAGCGCGCGCTCGCCTATGCGATCGGCATGGCCCACCGCTCCGGTTCGGGTCTGATCATCGTCCATGTCGCCAACCGGCTTCCCACCACGGTGTGGGCGGGCTGTGAGCCGCCGGTCTTCGTCGACGTGCCGGACCACCGCACGGAGGTCCTCGGGCTGGAGCTGGCCTGCGCGGAACATCTCGCCGAGGTGCCCTGGATCCTGGTGGAGCGCGGCGGCGACATCTGCCACGAACTCGAAGAGGTGGGCCGGGAGTACGAGGCGGACGCGATCGTCGTCGGCTCCACGCACGGCATCGTCGGCCGTATCTTCGGCTCGGTCGCCGGCCGCCTCGCCAAGCGCGCGCGACGCCCCGTCGTCGTCATTCCCTGACTTCCCCGGGATCGCCCGGCTTCCTCGGCCCCGCTGCGACCCCGGCGTTGTGCAACCGCAACTCGCCGTTGTCTCAGGTGAGATGAGGCGTGGGTAGTGCCAACCCCCTTGTGCGGACGCCTGAACCTACTCGCGCGTAGAGGTGTTTGTGCCCTTGTGAAGGGCATATATCGCTCACCGCACGACCGTACGTGCAGGACAAGAAGGGAGCCCGCCGTGGACAACGACGTCTCTGCGGGAAGCACCACCTCGATCGTCGGCCGACTCGCTCTCGGGATAACGCTGTTGGCCTTCGGTCTCGGAACCACCAAGGTGATCGACGGTGTGACGACGGCCGACGCCGTGTCACTGGCCCACTACGTGGGCGGCGTTGCCCTGTTCCTCGCCGGACTGCTCGCTTTCCGCGACCGCGACACCGCAACGGGTACGGCGTTCTCGGCGCTCGGTGCCCTGTGGTTCACCTGGGCCGTCACGGCGGGTGGCCAGGTGTCCGACAACGCGGCAGGACTCTTCCTCCTGCTGTTCGCCCTCGTCGCCCTGAGCCTGGCGCTCGGAGCGGCCGGCGACGTCCTCGGCCAGGGCACCTACGGTCTGCTCTGCGTCTCGCTGGTGCTGCTGGCCGTCGCCCGCTTCGCCGGCAACGACGCGCTCGGCAAGGCCGGCGGCTGGTGCGCGGTCGCCGCGGGCGCGGTCGCCTGGTACGCGGCGACGGCGGTGCTGGCCAAGTGGCCGACGTCCCTGCCGCGACGTGCTGCCGGCCGGGGGGTGACGGCCGCCGGCTGAGGCAGCGCCGGGCCGGGGAAGGGCGGCCCCGGTCCCGTGAGGGAACGACCCCC
The DNA here is from genome assembly GCF_021462825.1 of Streptomyces glomeratus. GTDB lineage: Bacteria > Actinomycetota > Actinomycetes > Streptomycetales > Streptomycetaceae > Streptomyces > Streptomyces glomeratus. Next base: position 21,822 of record NZ_JAKEEB010000010.1, read on the forward strand.
TGTGCTGGTGGCGCACAGGGGGTCGTTCACCGCTTCGGACGCGGTCGCCGGACGCGATCGTGAGAGGGAGGGGAGCCGCTACTCCACCGTCACCGACTTGGCCAGGTTCCGGGGCTTGTCGATGTCCCGGCCCAGCGCCAGTGCCGTGTGGTACGCGAGGAGCTGGAGCGGGATGCCCATCAGGATCGGGTCCAGCTCGTCCTCGTTCTTCGGGACCACGATCGTGTGGTCGGCCTTCTCCTGCTCCTCGTGGGCGACCGCGAGGATCCTGCCGCTGCGGGCCTTGATCTCCTCCATGGCCGCGCGGTTCTTCTCCAGCAGGTCGTCGGCCGGCACGATCGCGACCGTCGGCAGGGCCGGCTCGATCAGTGCCAGCGGGCCGTGCTTCAGTTCGGAGGCCGGGTAGGCCTCGGCGTGGATGTACGAGACCTCCTTCAGCTTCAGCGAGGCCTCACGGGCCACCGGGTAGCCGCGCACCCGGCCGATGAAGAGCATCGAGCGGGCATCCGCGAACTGCTGCGCCAGCTCCTTGATCTCCTCCTCCTGCTTGAGGATCTCGGAGATCTGCTCGGGCAGCTTCCGCAGGCCCTCGATGATCCGCTTGCCGTCGCGCACCGACAGGTCCCGGGTGCGGCCGAGGTGCAGCGCCAGCAGCGCGAACGCCACGGTGGTGTTGGTGAAGCACTTGGTGGAGACCACGCACACCTCGGGGCCGGCGTGCACGTACATGCCGCCGTCCGCCTCACGCGCGATCGCCGAGCCGACGACGTTGACGATGCCGAGCACCCGCGCGCCCTTGCGCTTCAGCTCCTGGACGGCGGCCAGCACGTCGTAGGTCTCACCGGACTGGGAGACCGCCACGTAGAGGGTGTCGGGGTCCACGACCGCGTTGCGGTAGCGGAATTCGGAGGCGGGCTCGGCGTCCGCGGGGATACGGGCCAGCTCCTCGATCATCTGGGCGCCGATCATGCCGGCGTGGTACGAGGTGCCGCAGCCGAGGATCTTCACCCGGCGCACCGCGCGCGCCTCGCGGGCGTCCAGGTTGAGACCGCCCAGGTGGACGGTGGAGAACCGGTCGTCGATGCGGCCGCGCAGCACCCGGTCCACGGCGTCGGCCTGCTCGTGGATCTCCTTGTGCATGTAGGTGTCGTGGCCGCCCATGTCGTACGACTCGGCCTCCCACTCCACGGTGGTCGGCTCGGCCGTCGTACGGGTGCCCTCGGTGGTGTAGGTACGGAAGTCGTCGGCCTTCAGCGTCGCCATCTCGCCGTCGTCCAGCGTCACTATCTGGCGGGTGTGGGCGACCAGGGCGGCGACGTCGGAGGCGACGAACATCTCCTTCTCGCCGATGCCGAGGACGACCGGGGAACCGTTGCGGGCGACCACGATGCGGTCGGCGAAGTCGGCGTGCATCACGGCGATGCCGTACGTGCCCTCGACCACCCGCAGTGCCTGGCGGACCTTCTCCTCCAGGGTCTCGGCCTGTGAGCGGGCGATGAGGTGGGTGAGGACCTCGGTGTCGGTCTCGGAGAGGAACTCGACGCCGTCCGCCTCCAGCTTCTTCCTGAGGTCGGAGGCGTTGTCGATGATGCCGTTGTGGACGACGGCGACCTTGTGGTCGGCCGACATGTGCGGGTGGGCGTTCACGTCGGAGGGGGCGCCGTGGGTGGCCCAGCGGGTGTGGGCGATACCGGTGGTGCCCTTGAAGCGCGCGGGGACCTTGGCCTCAAGGTCGCGGACCCGGCCCTTGGCCTTGACCATCTTCAGGCCGGCCGTCTTGGGGGACGTGACGACGATGCCCGCCGAGTCGTAGCCGCGGTACTCCAGCCGCTGCAGACCCTCCAGGAGAAGCGGGGCCACATCGCGCTTACCGATGTATCCGACGATTCCGCACATATATGTCCTTAGTTCTCTCTGTCCCCGTTGTGGTGAATTGTTCCTACGGTCTGTCAGTCGCGTGGTGTCGCGTCTCAGCCGTAGACGATGCGGCGCAGCTGGCGGAGCGTAAGCTCGGGCGGTGCGACCGCGCGGTACCTCAGATCCGCCTCGATCCGCTCGAAGATCGTCGCGTTCACCAGGCCCTGGGCCTGTAGCTCGCGGTGGCGACGACGGACGAACTCCTCGATCGTCTCGTCGAAATAGGCGAGCACGTCCTGGACCACACGCAGCGCCTCGCCCCGGCTCAGGGTCGTGGACCGCGTCAGATGATCAACAAGTTCGTCGTGCACCCGGTAGATCCTGCGGTACAAGCGCCGGAATCGCAAGAATCGTGCCCGATTTCGGGTAGACGCCCCTTGGAACTCTCATGGGTCCGTGTTCGACGGCTGTCCATTCTGTGTCTTGCGCCACGTTGCTGATGTGGAGGAACTTCAGGCCACATGGACATACCTCGTATGGGAGTACCTGAGAAGCTCGCCGGCCGCATGAGCATGGCGGAGCAGCACGAGTACCTGCGCTCGAGATTCTCCCGGCGCACGATGATCAGAGGCGGCGCCGTGACCCTGGGCGCCGTCACGGGTGGCGCGTTCGTACCGGGCGCCACCGCCCAGGCCGCCGTCCCGGCCCAGCGCACGGCCCCCGCGACCGAGTCCGTCGACGGTGCCCTCGTCGCCCCCTTCGGCCGCCACCTCGCCTTCGGCAACGACCCGCGCACCGAGATCACCGTCTCCTGGCAGGTCCCGGTCGCCGTGAAGAAGCCGTTCATCCGCATCGGCGCCCACCCCTGGGACCTGTGCCGCAAGATCCCCGCCGAGGTCCGCACCCTCTACACACCGGCGGGCGTCGGCGCCAGCGGCGACCACACCCAGTACTACCTGCACGCCAAGCTCACCAACCTGCGCCCCGGCAAGACCTACTACTACGGTGTCGGCCACGCGGGCTTCGACCCGGCCGAGCGGCACCTGCTCGGCACCCTCGGCACCTTCACCACCGCTCCCGCCCACAACGAGCCGTTCACCTTCACCGCCTTCGGCGACGAGGGTGTCAGCTACCACGCCCTGGCCAACAACAGCCTGCTGCTCGGCCAGAACCCGGCCTTCCATCTGCATGCCGGCGACATCGCCTACGGCGACCCCGCGGGCCAGGGCAAGACCTCCGACACCGGCTTCGACTCGCGCGTGTGGGACCAGTTCCTGTACCAGACGGAGTCGGTCGCCAAGCAGGTCCCGTGGATGCCGGCCTACGGCAACCACGACATGGAGGCCTGGTACTCGCCCAACGGCTACGGCGGCGAGGAGGCCCGCTGGACCCTGCCGGACAACGGACCGGACCGGAAGAACCTCCCGGGCGTCTACTCCTTCGTCTACGGCAACACCGCCGTCATCTCGCTGGACGCCAACGACATCTCCTTCGAGATCCCGGCCAACCTCGGCATCTCGGGCGGCACCCAGACCAAGTGGCTCGAGGCGCAGCTGAAGACGTACCGGGCCAGCGAGGACGTCGACTTCGTCGTCGTCTTCTTCCACCACTGCGCGTACTGCACCTCCACCGCGCACGCCTCGGAGGGGGGCGTGCGCCAGGAGTGGGTACCGCTGTTCGAGAAGTACTCCGTGGACCTGGTCATCAACGGACACAACCACCAGTACGAGCGCACCGACGTCATCAAGGCGGGCACGGTCGCCAAGAAGCTGCCGATCGGCGGTACGGCGTACCCCGAGACCGAGGGTGTGGTGTACGTCACTGCGGGCGCGGCGGGCCGCAGCCTGTACGCGTTCAGCGCCCCGCTGTCGTACGAGGGCCACGAGAACGAGGTGGACTCGGTCGCCTCGTTCATCAACACCAAGGACGGCAGGCAGAACGAGACGGTCGCCTGGTCGCGCGTGCGCTACCTCGACTACTCGTTCCTTCGCGTCGACGTCACCCCGGCGCCCAAGGGCCGTTACGCCACCCTGACGGTGCGCGGCATCGCCGAGTCGGGTGAGCAGGTCGACCACTTCACGGTGGCGCGCCGCGCGAAGTAGGGCCACTCCCGCGCCCGCAGGACGGGCGCGGGAACGGCGGGCGGCTCTCGCATCGGTGCCGAGGGCCGCCCGCTCGGCATTGACTGACTCACCGGCCCTCAGCACCTCCCGCCACGGGCTGATTTCCGCCGTCGGGGGATTGATTCCCCTCCTGGTGCGGGGAGAGTGGTCTATACCCATCTCGTCCAGTCCGGGCGACCCCTGGGTCCGCGTGGAAGGGAGCGCATGTGTCACAGCACCACAGAACGCCCCGCATCCTCGGAACGCTGCTGCTCGTCGCGACGGCCGGACTCACCGTCGGCGTCGGCACCCAGCCCGCCGCGGCCGCCCGCGGCACCACCGCCACCCCCTTCGACCGGGTGGTCCCGGCGCCCGCCTCGGCCGAGGCGGGCGGATCCCCGTACAAGATCACCCAGGGCACGCGCATCCGGGTGGACGGCACGAGCGAGACCCGCCGAATCGGCGAGTACCTCGCGGGCGCCCTGCGGCCCTCCACCGGCTACAGCCTCCCGGTCACCACGGGCGGCACCGGAGGCATCAGACTCACCCTCGGCAGCGGTCCGTTCGGCGACGAGGGCTACCGGCTCTCGAGCGGCACCGGGGGCGTGACCATCACCGCCCGCCGCCCCGCCGGCCTCTTCCACGGTGTGCAGACCCTGCGTCAGCTGCTGCCCGCGTCCGTCGAGAAGAAGACCGTGCAGCCCGGCCCGTGGACCGTCGCGGGCGGCACCGTCACGGACTCGCCGCGCTACGCCTACCGCGGCGCCATGCTCGACGTCTCCCGCCACTTCTTCACGGTCGCCCAAGTAGAGCGGTACGTCGACGAACTGGCCCTCTACAAGATCAACACCCTGCATCTGCATCTGAGTGACGACCAGGGCTGGCGCATCGCCGTCGACTCCTGGCCGCGCCTTGCCACCTACGGCGGCTCGACCCAGGTCGGCGGCGGCCCTGGCGGCTTCTACACCAAGGCGCAGTACCGGGAGATCGTCCGCCATGCCGCCTCCCGCTATGTGGAGGTCGTCCCCGAGATCGACATGCCCGGCCACACCAATGCCGCCCTCGCCTCGTACGCCGCACTGAACTGCGACGGCGTCACACCCCCGCTCTACACGGGCACCGACGTCGGCTTCAGCTCGCTGTGCGTGCCCAAGGCGGTGACGTACGACTTCGTGGACGACGTCGTGCGGGAACTCGCGGCCCTCACCCCGGGCCGCTACCTCCACATCGGCGGCGACGAGGCGCACTCCACCGGCCACACCGACTATGTGGCGTTCATGGACCGGGTGCAGCCGATCGTCGCCAGGTACGGCAAGACCGTGATCGGGTGGCATCAGCTGACCGGAGCGCACCCGGCGAAGGGCGCGCTCGCCCAGTACTGGGGGCTCGACGACACGAGCGCCGCGGAGAAGGCCCAGGTCGCGCAGGCCGCGCGGAACGGCACCCGGCTGATCCTGTCCCCGGCCGACCGGGTCTACCTCGACATGAAGTACACCGAGGACACGCCCCTCGGACAGGACTGGGCCGGGCTGGTGGAGGTCCAGCGGTCCTACGACTGGGATCCCGGCGGCTATCTGCCGGGCGCCCCGGCCTCTGCGGTCGCCGGCGTCGAGGCGCCGCTGTGGTCCGAGACGATCGTCACCGACGCCGACATCGACTACATGACCTTCCCACGGCTGCCGGGCGTGGCCGAGCTGGGCTGGTCGCCGGCCGCCACACACGACTGGGACGCGTACCGGGTGCGGCTCGCGGCGCAGGGACCGCGGTGGGAGGCGCTGGGGATCGGGTACTACCGGTCGCCGCAGGTGCCCTGGCCCGCGTGACAGGCCACCCGAGGCTCGCGCCGTAGGCCGCACGAGGGGCGGTGAACCCGCCGGCGGGCACCCCGGTGGACCGTACACCGGGGTACCCGCCCGCCCCGTGGGGGTCAGCGGCCCGCGATCGGATTCCTCAGGGTCCCGGCCAGCTGGAGCGCACCCGAGGGGTCCGTCAGATCCACCATCTGCCGGTTGTCGCGCAGCTGGAGCCGGTTGAGGCAGGACAGGGCGAACTCCGGGGCGAACATGTCGTACCGCCGGAACCGCTCGGCGAGGTGCGGGTTCGCGTCCTGGTACTCGTGCACGACCTCGGCGACCGTGCGCCAGAAGTCCTCCTCCTCCAGGATGCCCTCGTCGGCGAGGTTCGCCGCGACGAAGCGGAAGAAGCAGTCGAAGACGTCCGTGAAGACGGACAGCAGTCTGTGCTCCTCCGGGACCTCGACCCGGATCCGTGCCACCTCCGGCGGCAGCACCGCGTCCGGGTCCATCACCGCGATCTCCTCCGCGATGTCCTTGAAGACCGCGCGCCGCACCACACCGTCCTGAAGGACGAGGATGACGTTCTCGCCGTGCGGCATGAAGACGAGGTCGTAGGCGTAGAAGCAGTGCAGCAGCGGGGTGAGGTAGGCCCGCAGATAGTGGCGCAGCCACTCGGCCGGGGCGAGTCCGGACCGCTCGATCAACGCCCCCGCGAAGGAGGCACCCTCATGGTCGACATGGGCCAGGGAGGCCATCGTCGCCAGGGTCTCGCCCTCCTGGAGCGAGGCGACCGGGCTCTCGCGCCACAGGGCGGCGAGCATCTTGCGGTACGGGGAGGTGCGGTCGGTGGCCGCCTCGTACTCCGGATGGCGGTAGCCGACGGCCGCCCGCTCGCGCAGGATCGTCAGTCCGGTCGACCTCAGTACCGGATCGCTCTCGATCAGCCCGTGCAGCCAGTCGTTGATTGCCGGGGTCGCCTCCATGTAGGCGGCCGAGAGACCCCGCATGAAGCCCATGTTGAGGACGGACAGGGCCGTCTTCACATAGTGCTTCCCGGGGTTGTCGCGGTTGAAGAAGGTCCGTACGGACTGCTGGGCCAGGTACTCGTCGTCACCCTCGCCGAGGCAGACGAGGTGCCGGCGGGCGACCTCCGCGGCGAAGGTGACGGTGAGCTTGTTCCACCACTGCCAGGGGTGGACGGGGATGAGGAGGTAGTCCGCCGGGTCCAGGCCCTGGTCGGTGAGGTGCCGGTGGAAGCGTGCCAGGGTCGCGGCCCCCAGCTCCTGCCGCAGGAACGACTCGTAGGTCAGGCCCACGCCCGCCGTGAACGCGGCCCGTGAGCGGTGCGCCGCCAGCCACACCAGCCGAAGGGGGCTCGCGGTCTCGGGCGCGTACGACAGGTACTCGTGGATGCCGAAGCCGAGCCGCCCGTTGTTGGCGACGAAGCAGGGGTGGCCCTCGGTCATCCCGGTCTCTATGGCCTGGAAGCCGCTCCGGGCGAGTGCGGCGGAGGTGATCTCCGGCTTGGTGAGCTTGTAGCAGGTACCGGAGAGCGTGGAGGAGATCTCCTCCAGGTAGACGGGCAGGATCTCGTCACTCAGGCCCAGCGAAGTCCTCAGCTCGATGAAGAAGTCCAGGGCTGACAGCGGAAGTTCGGCACCGTCACGGTGGCGGGTGATCGACTCGGGGGCGATCCGCCAGTGGTCGAGGGCGCGCAGGGTGGCGCTGAACCGGTAGCGGGTGAGCCTGTCGTCGCTGAGGACGACGTAGTGGCCGTCGTCCCCCGGTTCGGGGGTGATCAGCCGCTCGTGCGCGAACTCGGCCAGCGCCTTGCGTATGAGCAGACGGTTGGCCTGCTCCCAGCGCTCGGGGGAGAGGTGGGCCACGGCGTCGGCGAGGTTCATCCCGTCACCGCCCGCTCGAACCGGTCGCGGGTGCAGAAGCTGAGCAGCGCCGTCTTCTCCGGCTTGGTGATCTCACGGTCGGGCACGAAACCGACGGCGGCGTTCAGCGCGTGTACGGCCGTGTTGCGCACGTCGGGCTCCACCACGATCCGCTCGGTGGCCGGGTCCTCGAAAAGGTGCCACAGCACGGCGGTGATGACGGCCCGGGTGAACCCGTGCACGGGCCGGTCGGTGGGGGCGACGAGGAAATGCATGCCGACGTCGCCGGGCCGGGGCTCGTACAGGCCGACGAGTTCCCGGTGGGCGGGGTCGTACTGCTCCATCAGGAAGGCGGGTTCGCCGTCGTGCAGCCCGAGGAACGCGTGGTGGTGCCGGTCGGCCGCGATCTCCATGTACGCGCGCTCGACGTCCTCGAGCCGGGCGTCCTGCATCATCCAGAAGGCCGCCTTGGGGTGGGTGAGCCAGCCGTGCAGGAGTTCGGCGTCCTCGAGGGGGTCGAGGGGGCGGAAGGCGAGGGTGCCCATCAGAGGGGCGGTGCTCATTGGGGACTCCTGGGCCGTGTGGGTGATCGTCTTTGAGACGGGAATGCGATTGCGTGGTCCGGTACAGGTGGCGAGTTTCCCGAGTGCGCCTGGTACGGACCGAACTCGTGGTCCTCGACCGGGACCACAACGCTGCACAGACCATCCTGGCCGCCGGGCAGGCGGTGTCGGCCTGTGGAGCCGGTGTAAGACCTCAACGGAAACCCTCCGGGCGGGCGGTCGGCGATGAGGCAGGAAATCCTTTGGCGCGAGCCGTTGGAGTCCCGCCCCGTAGGGCGGGGAGATGTCAAACGGCGAACTCCTGGAAGGCGATGGTCTTCTCGACGGGGTAGTACTCGGTGCCGAGCAGCTCCCGGATGATGTACGTATTCCGGTAGGCGCCCATGCCCAGGTCGGGGCTGGTGATGCTGTGCGTGTGGACGCCGGCGTTCTGCAGGAACACGCCCCGGCCCGACACATCGATGGCGTAGTTGCGGGACACGTCGAAGTTGCCGTGCCCGTCGTAGCGCAGACGGTCGCGGACGGGCTTGAGGAACTCCGGCTCGACGTACCGGTAGCCGGTCGCGAGGATCAGCCCCTGGGAGCGAAGCTCGTAGTCCTTCTCCTGCTCCTCCTGGCGGAAGCCGAGGGTGAACATGCCGTCCTCGTGACGGGCGGCGGTGAGCGTGGAGTTGGTGAGCAGACGGGTGGGCACCGGACCGTCGAGGCTCTTCTGGTACAGCAGGTCGAAGATCTCGTCGATCAGGTCCCCGTCGATGCCCTTGAACAGGCCCTTCTGCTGCTCGCAGAGGCGGTAGCGGGTCTGCTCGGGCAGGGCGTGGAAGTAGTCGACGTACTCCGGAGAGGTCATCTCCAGGGTGAGCTTGGTGTATTCCAGCGGGAAGAAGCGCGGGGAGCGGGTCACCCAGTCCAGCCGGTAGCCGTGGACGTCGATCTCGCTGAGCAGGTCGTAGTAGATCTCGGCGGCGGACTGGCCGCTGCCGACCAGAGTGATCGACTCCTTGGCCTGGAGCCGGTGCTTGTGGTCCAGATAGCGGGAGTTGTGGATGGCGTCGCCTGCCAGGCTCCGGCACGCCTCTGGGATGTGGGGCGGGGTGCCGGTGCCGAGGACCAGGTGGCGGGCCCGGTGGACGGTACCCTCCCGCGTGTGTACGACGTACACGGCGTCCTGTTCCTCGTACGTCACCTCGGTGACGGTGGTGCCGAAGCGGATGCAGCTCAGCTTCGAGGCCGCCCAGCGGCAGTAGTCGTCGTACTCGACGCGCAGGGGGTAGAAGTTCTCGCGGATGTAGAACGAGTACAGCCGCCCGCGCTCCTTCAGGTAGTTGAGGAAGGAGTACGGAGAGGTGGGGTCGGCCAGGGTGACCAGGTCGGACATGAAGGGGGTCTGGAGGTGGGCGCCCTCCAGGAACATTCCGGAGTGCCACTCGAAGGTGGGCTTCGTCTCCAGGAACACGCCGTCGAGTCCGTCGATCGGCTCGGTGAGGCAGGCGAGGCCGAGGTTGAAGGGACCGAGTCCGATCCCCACGAAGTCGTGGACGGTGTCGGGGGTGTCAGGATGCGCGGTCAAGGGACTCTCCCAGGTACTGCTCGGCGTGGCCGGCGATCAGATCGAGTACGGCGGCGATGTCGCCGGCCGTCGTCTCGGGGTTGAGCAGGGTGAACTTCAGGTAGTGGCGGCCGGCGACCTTGGTGCCCGCGACCACGGCGTCGCCGGAGGCGAACAGGGCCTTGCGGGCGTAAAGGTTGGCGCGGTCGATTCCGGCGGGGTCGGTCACGGCCGCCGGGATGTAGCGGAAGACGAGGGTGGACAGCTGCGGCTCGACGGCGACGTCGAAGCGGGGGTCGGCGGCCAGCAGCTGCCAGCCCTCGCGTGCCAGGTCGCAGACCTCGTCGAAAAGGGAGCCGATGCCGTCGGCACCCATCACACGCAGGGTCATCCACAGTTTGAGGGCGTCGAAGCGCCGGGTGGTCTGGAGCGACTTGTCGACCTGGTTGGGGATGCGCTCGGTGACCATGCGGCGGGGGTTCAGATAGTCCGCGTGGTAGGTGGCATGGCGCAGCGTGGCGGCGTCGCGGACCAGCACGGCGGACGAACTGACCGGCTGGAAGAAGGACTTGTGGTAGTCGACGGTGACCGAGTCGGCGCGTTCGATGCCGTCGAGGAGATGGCGGCGGGCGGGCGAGACGAGCAGTCCGCAGCCGTAGGCCGCGTCCACGTGCAGCCAGGTGCCGTACCGGGCGCACAGCCCGGCGATCTCGGGCAGCGGGTCGATGGAGCCGAAGTCGGTGGTGCCCGCGGTGGCGACGACGGCCATCGGGATCAGGCCGTCCCGGACGCAGCGCTCCAGCTCGTGGGCGAGGGCGACGGTCCGCATGCGCTTGTCGGCGCCGACCGGGACGGGGACGACGGAGCCGGCGCCCAGACCGAGCAGTTTCGCCGACTTCTGCACGCTGAAGTGGCTGACCTCCGAGGCGAGGATCCGCAGCCTGGCGAGATCGTCGCTCTTGGCCTCCTCGCGGGCCAGCAGCAGCGCCTGGAGGTTGGACTGGGTGCCGCCGGAGGTGAACACGCCGTCGGCGGCGGGACCGAGGCCGATGCGCCCGGCGGTCCAGTCGATGAGCCTGCGTTCGATGAGGGTGCCGCCCGCCGACTGGTCCCAGGTGTCCAGTGAGGAGTTGACGGCGGACAGGACGGCCTCGCCGAGGACGGCCGGGATGACCACCGGGCAGTTGAGGTGGGCGAGGTACCGCGGGTGGTGGAAGTAGACGGCATCGCGGAGGTAGAGCTCCTCCAGCTCGTCCAGGGCCGCGGTGGTGTCGTGCAGCGGGCGGTCCAGGTCGATGCCCTCGATGCGGGGGGCGAGGGCATCGACCGTGGCGCCGGTGAACGGACGGTCGGCGGTGGCGAGTTTGGCGGCCACCCGCTCGACTCCTTCGGTCACGGAGCGGCGGTAGTGCTCCGCGGTCAGGTCGTTGAGCAGGTGCGAGCGCATGTGGGGGTCCTCCGGTGGGGACAGTCCGTGCGGGACGGATGAGAGGCGGAGTCGCCTTGTGAACTTAGGTTAGCCTAACCTAAATTTGATCTCGGATCACCGTGCCCCCCGTGAACGGCCTCACTCCTCGGCGCGCAGCTGCTCCTCGCTCAGCCCCTGCCGCCAGTAGCCGACGAAGGTGACGCGCCGGCGGTCGATCCCGCGCTCGCCCACGAAGTGCCGGCGCAGCTCCTTGACCCGGCCGGATTCCCCCGCGATCCAGACGTACGGCGCCTGTGCGCGGGGGAGTTCGGCGCTGCGCAGGGCCGCGAGCGCCGTGGGGGATCCTGCGCCGCGGACGAGCCAGGTGATCTCGGCATCGGCCTCGGTCGCGAGGTCCTGGATGTCACGGGCGTGGGCCGCCTCCAGCCAGACGCCGGCCCGTGTGCCCGCGGGCAGCCACTGAAGGATCGCGGAGGCGGCGGGCACGGCGGTCTCGTCGGCCCAGATCAGCACCAGGTCGGTGTCCTCGGGCGGACGGAAGCGGATCGCGCGGTTGTCCTCGACTGCCGGGCCGAGCAGGACCACACGGTCGCCGGGGGCGGCCCGGGAGGCCCAGCGCGAGGCCGGACCCGCCGGGACGTGGGCGCCCGGCTCCACTCCGTGCAGTACGAAGTCGATGTCGATCTCATCGGGTTCGCCGGGCACGCGCCGCAGGGCCCGCAGGGTGTACGAGCGCATCACCGCCCTCACGTCGTCGGGCAGTTCGCGCCAGCCCTGCCACCAGAGGTCGCCGAGCTCGATCGGCACGGCGGGCTCGCTCTGGCCCGGATGCGGAAGGAAGAGGGACAGGCTCTGGTCGCGTCCGTCGGAGTGGAACGCGCGCAGATCGTCCCCCGCGAAGGTGATACGGACGACGGACGGGCCGAGCCGCCTCGTCCGTACGACCTGGAGGGAGAAGAAACGGAACGGAGCGGCTACGGCCGTCGTCATATGTGCTCCTGAGGTGCCGTCAGGGGGAGTTCAGCCGACCTTCCTGGCCGTCTCGATGGCCTTGGCGAGGTCCTCGAGCAGCGGGGCGCACTTGTCGTACGACAGGATCGGCTCGGGGTTGCGGGCGATGACCTGGCCCGCCTTGACCGCGGGAAGCTTCTTCCAGGTCGCCTCGGTGATGTCGGCGGGCTGGATGGCCGAGCTGCGGTTGTCCATCATGATGACGTCCGCGCGGTACTTGTCGACGTTCTCCCAGCTCAGGTTCTCGAACCAGCCGCCGCTCGCCTTCAGGGCGGAGGCGGGGGGCTCGACGAAGTTCACGCCGAGGGCCTTGAAGTACTCCAGGTCGATGGAGAGGTCGGAGCCGGAGACGTAGAAGACGTCCTGGCTCGCGGAGCCCGCCAGCACCTTGATGCCGGGGTTGGCCTTGGTGGCCGCGCGCAGCCGGGCGGCCGCGTCCTCGAACCGCTTCCTCGCCTGGGCGGTCTTCACGGAGGCGGTGTCCGCGCCGAGCGACTCGGCGAGCTCCAGCATCCGCTGGAGCGGCTCGGTGAGCGGGCGGTCGTAGACGGAGACGCCGACGCTGGGGGCGCCCACGGCGAGGACCTTCTTCGTGGACTCCTCCGGGACGTACCACAGCGTGCCGGCGCCGTCGAACATCGTGGTGACGAGCAGATCGGGGGCGAGGGCCGCGTACTTCTCGATGCTGAACTGGCCCCACTCGTTGCCGAGGACCGTGACCTTGTCGATGTCGAGGTCGCCGGCCTGTACGTCGGCCTTGCCGTCCTTGGTCTTCGTCGGACCGAAGACGCCCTTCACGCCGACGCCGTAGTCGTGCAGCGCGGCCGCGACACCGATGAACGCGACGATGCCCGTGGGGACCTTGTCCGCCTTGGCCGTCTGCCCTCGGTCGTCCCTGAACGACCAGGGGCCCGCCTTGCCCGCGCTCTTCCCGCTGCCCGGGCGTTCGTTTCTGCCCTTGTCGTCCCCGCAGGCCGCGAGCACGGCGCCGAGGCCGAGGGCGCCGCCGGCGGCCAGGATGCCGCGGCGGGAGAGACGGGTGGCATGGGCATGGGACATGGGTGTGCTGCCTTCGAACGGGGCGGAGCATCCGCCGGACGAGTTCGAAGGTAGGTTAGCCTAACCTCACTTCCTGTCCAGGGGGCGGGGAAGCGGGGAGGGGCGACGCCTGACCACCCCTCATACGCGAAGAGACCGCCCTACGCGAAGGGGCACCCGCCCTTCGCGAGGGGGCCCCGCCCACGCGAAGGGGCCCGCGCCTGTGCGGCGCGGGCCCCTCCTTGCGGGCGCGGCTCAGCCCGCCAGCCCCAGCTCCCGCGCGATCAGCATGCGCTGGACCTCGCTCGTGCCCTCGCCGATCTCCAGGATCTTGGAGTCGCGCCACATACGGGCCACCGGATACTCGTTCATAAAGCCGTAACCGCCGTGGATCTGGGTGGCGTCGCGGGCGTTGTCGACGGCGACCGTCGACGAGTAGAGCTTCGCCAGGGCCGCCTCCTTCTTGAAGGGCTCCCCGGAGACCAGACGGGACGCCGCGTCGCGCCAGGCCAGGCGGGCCGTGTGGGCCTTCATCTCCATGTCGGCGATCTTGAACTGGATCGCCTGGTACGCGCCGATCTGACGGCCGAACGCATGGCGCTGCTTCGCGTACTTCACCGACTCGTCCACACAGCCCTGCGCCAGGCCCGTCGCCAGTGCCGAGATCGCGATCCGGCCCTCGTCCAGGATGCGCAGGAACTGGGCGTAGCCGCGGCCCTCCTCGCCCAGCAGGTTCGCGGCCGGGACACGCACGTCCGCGAAGGACAGCTCACGGGTGTCCGACGCGTTCCAGCCCACCTTCGAGTAGGGGGTCGCGACCGTGAAGCCCGGTGTGCCGGACGGGACGATGATCGAGGAGATCTGCGGACGGCCGTCCTGTGCGCGGCCGGTGACGGCCGTGACGGTCACCAGGCCGGTGATGTCCGTGCCCGAGTTGGTGATGAAGCACTTCGTGCCGTTGATCACCCACTCGTCCGTGTCGGTGTCCAGCCGCGCCGTCGTGCGCGTCGCACCCGCGTCCGAACCGCCGTCCGGCTCCGTCAGGCCGAAGGCGCCCAGGAGTTCGCCGGAGCACAGCCGCGGGAGCCACTCCCGCTTCTGGGCCTCTGTGCCGAAACGGTAGACCGGCATCGCGCCCAGCGAGACGCCCGCCTCCAGGGTGATGGCCACCGAGGAGTCCACACGGGCGAGTTCCTCCAGGGCGATGCCCAGCGCCAGGTAGTCGCCGCCCATGCCGCCGTACTCCTCCGGGAACGGCAGCCCGAACAGGCCCATGCGGCCCATCTCGCGGACGATCTCGTAGGGGAACTCGTGGCGCTCGTAGAAGTCGCCGATCTTGGGCGCCACGACGTCGTGTGCGAACTCCTCGACCGTGCGCCGGAGTTCCTCCAGCTCGGGGGAGAGGCGGTGGTCCATGGGGGTCACTCCTTGTGGGAGAGGGCTCGGAGGGTGCGGGACGGGCTGGGCCGGTCCAGGTGGGCGGCCATCCACACGCTCGTGGCGGTGAGCCGGCCGAGGTCGACCCCGGTCTCGATGCCGAGGCCGTGAAGCATCCACACCAGGTCCTCGGTGGCGAGGTTCCCGGTGGCTGACTTGGCGTACGGGCAGCCGCCGAGACCGCCCGCGGAGGCGTCGACCGTCGTCACGCCGTGCTGGAGCGCCGCCAGGGTGTTGGCGAGGGCCTGGCCGTAGGTGTCGTGGAAGTGCACGCCGATGGCGCTGGTCGGCACGCCCTCCTCGTTCAGCTCGGAGAGCAGGTTCAGGACGTGGCCCGGCGTCGCCACACCGATCGTGTCGCCCAGGCTCAGCTCGTCGCAGCCCATGTCCATCAGCGCCTTGCTGACGCGCACGACCTGATGGATGGGGACCGGGCCCTCCCAGGGGTCGCCGAAGCACATCGACAGATAGCCGCGGACGTGCACCTTCTGGTCTTTCGCACGCCGGACCACCGGCTCGAACATCGCCAGGGCCTCGTCCACCGTGCGGTTGAGGTTCGCCTTGGCGAAGGACTCGGTGGCGCTGGCGAACACGGCGATCCGGCGGGCACCCAGCGTCAGGGCCCGGTTCAGGCCGCGTTCGTTCGGCACGAGGACCGGAAGCGCCACCGGCAGGTCGTTCACCAGCGGGAACAGCCGCTCGGCGTCCGCCAGCTGGGGCACCCACTCGGGGTGGACGAAACTCGTGGCCTCGATGGTGGACAGTCCCGCGTCGGCCAGCCGGCGGATGAACTCCGCCTTCACCTCCGTCGGGACCGTGCGCTGCTCGTTCTGGAGCCCGTCGCGCGCGCCCACCTCGTGGATCCTGACCCGCGGGGGGAGGCCCTCGGACGGCACGGCCATGGGCAGTCCCTGAGCGGTCATTTCCCCGCCTCCATGTCCTCGGGGTCTTCGCGGTTCGCGCGGCCTTCCAGGTCGCCGCGGTCGTCCTCGTGTGGCGCGATCACGGCCAGCACCTGGTCCATGGCGACCGTCGTGCCGGGGGTGACGTCGAGTTCGGTGACGGTCCCGGCGTGCGGGGCGGAGATGACGTGCTCCATCTTCATCGCCTCGACCACCAGCAGGCTCTGCCCGGCCGCAACCTCGTCCCCGACGGCCACCTTGACCACGGTCACCGTGCCGGGCATGGGCGCGGTCAGCGACTCGGTGCCGGAGTGGGCCGCCCTCGTGAGCGACGCGGCGACCGGGTCGTGGTCGCGCACATGCCAGGTGTCGCCGTCGCGGCCCAGCCAGTCCCCGGCCCGCCGGAAGGTATGGCGTACACCGTCCAGGACGACGGCCACCGAGTCCTCGGTGACGGTGTGGGTGCCCCGCGGGGCGTACTCCACGGGGTCGGACACCCGCAGGGAGAACGCCACCGGCCTGGGCTCGCCGCCGAGCCGCCAGCCGCTCGGCACGGAGAACGGGTCGGTCCAGCCCGCGCCGCGCGGCTTCAGCGCCTCCAGACGAACGGCCGCCGCGGCCTCGTAGACCTCCTCCGGTACCTCGGTGGTGACCAGCGTGTCCACCACCCGCTCCACCAGACCCGTGTCCAGGTCGCCCGCCACGACCGCGGGATGGGCCAGCAGACGGCGCAGGAAGCCGGCGTTGGTCTGCACGCCCAGGGTGACCGTCCCCGCCAGGGCCGCCCGCAGCTTCCGCAGGGCGGTCGCGCGGTCGGGGCCGTAGGCGATGACCTTCGACAGCATCGGGTCGTACAGGCTGCCGACCTCGGTGCCCTCGGTCAGGCCCGAGTCCGTGCGCACCCCGTCCCCCTGCGGCTCGCGCAGCGCCAGCACGGTGCCTCCGGACGGGAGGAAGCCGCGGGCCGGGTCCTCGGCGCAGATACGGGCCTCGACGGCGTGTCCGGTGAGCGTGATGTCCTTCTGCTCGAAGGACAGGGGCTCTCCGGCCGCCACCCGCAGCTGCCACTCCACCAGGTCCAGGCCCGTGACCAGTTCGGTGACCGGGTGCTCCACCTGCAGCCGGGTGTTCATCTCCATGAAGTAATACGACGAGGGATCGCCGCCCGGAACGATGAACTCGACCGTGCCCGCGCCCCGGTAGCCGCAGGAGCGGGCCGCCTGGACCGCCGCCTCGCCCATCGCGGTGCGCGTGGCCTCGTCGAGGAGCACGCTGGGCGCCTCCTCGATGATCTTCTGGTGGCGGCGCTGGAGGGAGCACTCGCGCTCGCCCAGGTGCACCACGTTCCCGTGCCCGTCGGCCAGGACCTGGATCTCGATATGACGGGGGCGGTCGATCCAGCGCTCGACCAGCAGCGTGTCGTCGCCGAAGGAGGCGCGGGCCTCCCGGCGGGCGGCGGCGATCTCGTCCGCCAGCACGGCCGGGTCCCGGACGAGCCGCATGCCCTTGCCGCCGCCGCCCGCGCTCGGCTTCAGCAGCACCGGCACACCGATCTCATGAGCCGCGGCGGCCAGCTCCTCGTCCGTGAGGCCGCTTCCGCTGGAGCCGGGGACGACCGGAACCCCGGCCGTCCGCACCGTCTCCTTGGCGCGGATCTTGTCGCCCATCAGGGCGATCGCCTGAGCGGGAGGACCGATGAAGACCAGGCCGGCCTCGGCGCACGCCCGCGCGAACCCGGCGTTCTCCGCCAGGAAGCCGTACCCGGGGTGCACCGCCTGGGCCCCGGTCCGGGCGGCGGCCTCCAGCAGCCGCTCCACCGAGAGATAGCTCTCGGCCGCGGGCGCCGGACCGATCCGCACCGCCGTGTCGGCCTCGCGGACGTGGCGGGCGTCGGCGTCGGCGTCGGAGAAGACGGCCACCGAGCGCACGCCCATCGACCGCAGCGTGCGGATGACGCGTACGGCGATCTCGCCCCGGTTGGCCACAAGCACCGTGTCGAACATGGTCCCCCTCACATCCTGAAGACGCCGAACTGGGGCTCACCCAGGGGCGCGTTGGCGCATGCCGTCAGGGCCAGGCCCAGCACCTGCCGGGTCTCCAGCGGATCGATCACACCGTCGTCCCACAGTCGGGCCGTCGCGTAGTACGCGTTGCCCTGGCGCTCGTACTGGGCGCGGATGGGCGTCTTGAAGGCCTCCTCTTCCTCCGCGGGCCAGGCCTCCCCGCGCGCCTCGAACTGGTCGCGCTTGACGGTCGCGAGGACCGATGCGGCCTGCTCGCCGCCCATCACCGAGATCTTGGCGTTCGGCCACATCCACAGGAAGCGCGGTGAATAGGCCCGCCCGCACATCGAGTAGTTGCCCGCGCCGAACGAGCCGCCGATGACGACCGTGAGCTTCGGCACGCGGGTGCAGGCGACCGCCGTGACCATCTTGGCGCCGTGCTTGGCGATGCCGCCCGCCTCGTAGTCACGGCCGACCATGAAGCCGGAGATGTTCTGCAGGAACACCAGGGGGATGCCGCGCTGGTCGCACAGCTCGATGAAGTGGGCGCCCTTCTGGGCGGACTCGGAGAACAGGATGCCGTTGTTCGCGACGATCCCGACCGGGTGGCCGTGGATGCGGGCGAAGCCGGTGACGAGGGTCTGCCCGAACTCCGCCTTGAACTCGGCGAAGCGCGAGCCGTCCACCACACGCGCGATGACCTCGCGGACGTCGTACGGCGTGCGGGAGTCGACCGGGACCGCCCCGTACAGCCCGGAGGGATCGAGCTTCGGCTCGACGGAGGGGACGACCTCCCAGGGCAGCTCCCCGCGCGCGGGGAGCGTGGAGACGATGGTCCGCACGATCCGCAGCGCGTGCGCGTCGTCCTCCGCCAGGTGGTCGGTCACGCCCGACACCCGTGCGTGGACCTCTCCGCCGCCCAGCTCCTCGGCGCTCACCACCTCGCCGGTGGCCGCCTTCACCAGGGGCGGGCCGCCCAGGAAGATCGTGCCCTGGTTGCGCACGATCACGGCCTCGTCGCTCATCGCCGGGACATAGGCCCCGCCGGCCGTGCAGGATCCGAGCACGGCGGCGATCTGGGGGATCCCGGCGCCCGACATCCGCGCCTGGTTGTAGAAGATCCGTCCGAAGTGCTCGCGGTCGGGGAACACCTCGTCCTGCATGGGCAGGAAGGCACCCCCGGAGTCGACCAGATACACACAGGGGAGGCGGTTCTCGAGCGCCACCTCCTGGGCCCGCAGGTGCTTCTTCACCGTCATCGGGTAGTACGTGCCGCCCTTGACCGTGGCGTCGTTGGCGACGATCACGCACTCGCGGCCGCCGACCCGCCCGATCCCGGCGATCACCCCGGCGGCCGGGGCCTGTCCGTCGTACATCCCGTCGGCCGCGAGGGGTGCCAGTTCGAGGAAGGGCGACCCTGGATCCAGCAGGGTGTCCACGCGGTCGCGCGGCAGCAGCTTGCCGCGCGCGGTGTGGCGTGCGCGTGCCTTCTCGCCGCCGCCCAGACGTGCCGCGGCCAGCTTGGCGCGCAGCTCCTCGCCCAGGGCGCGGTGCGCCTCCTCGTTGGCCCGCCAGGCCTCCGACGCGGGGTCTGCCGCGCTCGTCAGCTCCGGTGCCTCTTGCATCCTGCGGTCCCCTCACCGTGTTAATGAGCGTTAACGCATTTCCTTCAGGTTAACGACCGCTAACCTCCCTGTCTAGAATCGTTTTCATGGCCACGAGAACCGACGCGCCCACCCGTCGCGAGCAGATCCTCAAGGAGGCCGCGCGCCTGTTCGCCGAGCGCGGCTTCCACGGCGTCGGCGTCGACGAGATAGGCGCCGCGGTCGGCATCAGCGGCCCCGGTCTGTACCGGCACTTCGCGGGCAAGGACGCGATGCTCGCCGAGCTGCTCGTGGGTATCAGCGGGCAGCTGCTGACCGGGGCGAGACGGCGGGTCGCCGAGGCCGAGGGGGACTCCGTGGACCGTGACGCCGGGGCGGTCCTCGACTCGCTGATCGAGGGGCACATCGACTTCGCGCTCGACGACCGTCCCCTGATCACCCTGCACGACCGGGAGCTGGACCGCCTCCGCGACAGCGACCGCAAGCTGGTGCGTCAGCTCCAGCGGCAGTACGTCGAGCTGTGGGTGGGGATCGTCCGGGAGGTGTACCCCGGCCTGGCCGAGCCGACCGCCCGCTCGGCGGTGCACTCGGTGTTCGGCCTGCTCAACTCGACGCCGCATCTGGGACGCCCGGGCTCGCTGCCGGGGCGCGGCGCGATGGCGCAGCTGCTCCACCGGATGGCGAGGGGCGCGTTCGAGGCGGCCGGTACGGACTGAGCCGGCTGCTCCGCAAGCGTGATGAGCGTTACCCATTGGTTGCTCTGGACGACGGTTCCTACCCGCCGGTACGGTGAGGTCTGAGCAAGCGCTTAGACAGATCAGGTGGAGGTGGCGTGGTGCGCCGTACGGTGTTCAACGAGGATCACGAGGCGTTCCGGGAGACCGTGCGCGCCTTCATCGAGGCCGAGGTCGTCCCCGTCTACGACGAGTGGCTCGCAGCCGGCCAGGCGCCGCGCGACTTCTACTACAAGCTCGCCGAGCTGGGCATATTCGGCATCCGCGTCGACGAGGAGTACGGCGGCGCCGGCATCGACTCGTACAAGTTCGAGGCGGTCCTCTACGAGGAGACCGCCCGCGCCGGCGTCACCTTCGGCGGCTCCGGCGTGCATGTGCTGCTCGGCCTGCCGTACATCAAGCTGCTCGCCACCGACGAGCAGAAGAAGCGCTACCTGCCGAAGTTCGTCTCCGGCGAGGAGATGTGGGCCATCGCGATGACCGAGCCGGGCACCGGCTCCGACCTCGCGGGCATGAAGACCACCGCCAAGCTCTCCGAGGACGGCACGCACTACGTCCTCAACGGTGCCAAGACCTTCATCACCGGTGGCGTGCACGCCGACCGCATGATCGTCTGCGCGCGCACCTCCGCGCCCACCGCCGAGGACCGCCGCTACGGCATCTCCCTCTTCGTCGTGGACACCAAGGCCGAGGGCTACTCGGTCGGCCGCAAGCTGGACAAGCTGGGCCTGAAGACCTCCGACACCGCCGAGCTGGCGTTCGTCGACGTCAAGGTGCCCGTCGAGGACCTCCTCGGCGAGGAGAACAAGGGCTTCTACTACCTCG
Organism: Streptomyces glomeratus; assembly: GCF_021462825.1. Lineage (GTDB taxonomy): Bacteria > Actinomycetota > Actinomycetes > Streptomycetales > Streptomycetaceae > Streptomyces > Streptomyces glomeratus. The sequence continues at coordinate 42,555 of NZ_JAKEEB010000010.1, forward strand.
GCCACAACCTGGCCTCCGAGCGCTGGGGCATCGCCTACGGCGCCTACGCGCAGGCCAAGGCCGCCGTCCGGTTCGCCAAGGAGTACGTCCAGCAGCGCACCGTCTTCGGCCAGCCCGTCGCCGCCTTCCAGAACACCAAGTTCGAGCTGGCCGCCTGCCAGGCCGAGGTGGACGCGGCCGAGGCCGTCGCCGACCGCGCGACGGAGGCCCTCGACGCCGGTGAGCTGACCCCCGCCGAGGCCGCCTCCGCCAAGCTCTTCTGCACCGAGGTCGCCCACCGCGTGATCGACCGCTGCCTCCAGCTGCACGGCGGCTACGGCTTCATGAACGAGTACCCGATCGCCCGCCTGTACGCCGACAACCGCGTCAACCGCATCTACGGCGGCACCAGCGAGATCATGAAGTCGATCATCGCCAAGGACATGGGCCTGTAAGGCGCCGGCCGGCGGATACAACTGCGCCTATGAGTCAGGCACTACAGGATCTCCTCGATCTCCTCGACCTGGAGCAGATCGAGGAGAACATCTATCGCGGCCAGTCCCGGTCCGCCGTCGTCCCCCGCGTCTTCGGCGGACAGGTGGCGGCCCAGGCACTGGTCGCCGCCGGGCGCACGGTCCCCGGGGACCGGCTCGCCCACTCCCTCCACGCCTACTTCCTGCGCATGGGGGACCCGGGCGCGCCCATCGTCTACAGCGTCGACCGCCTCCGCGACGGCCGGTCCTTCACCACCCGCCGGGTCGTGGCCGTGCAGCACGGCAAGCCGATCTTCACGCTGTCCGCGTCGTTCCAGACGGACGAGGAGGGCCTCGACCACCAGGCACCGATGCCGCCCGCGCCCGACCCGGTCACCCTGCCCACCTCCCAGGAGCGGCTGCGCTCCTACGACCACCTCGACCCCCAGGTGGTGGAGCGGTTCCTGGAGGCCCGCGAGGCGATCGACCTGCGCTACGTCGACGAGCCGCCGTACGGGAGGTTCGGCGAACCGCGCGAGCCGCACTCCCAGGTGTGGTTCCGCACCAGCGGCAAGCTCGCGGACGACCCCCTGCTGCACGTGGTCCTGGCGACGTACGTCTCCGACATGACGCTCCTGGACTCGGTGCTGCTCGCGCACGGGCGCGGCGGCTGGGCCATCGGCGATGTCGTCGGCGCCTCCCTGGACCACGCCATGTGGTTCCACCGCCCCTTCCGGGCCGACGAGTGGCTGCTCTACGACCAGGAGTCCCCGTCCGCGTACGGCGGCCGCGGCCTCGGCCAGGCCCGCATCTACACCCAGGACGGCCGCCTGGCGATCTCGGTGATCCAGGAGGGCGTGGTCCGCGTCCCCTGGTAAAGCACCCACGGGACGGGGCCACACCCCTTCGGGGCGGGACCCGGTCGCGGCGGATCGGCTCCGGGCCGCTCAGGCCAGCCCCGCAGCGTTCAGCAGGTACGCCGTCAGCGGGTCGTAGTGGCGGGGGCTGGTGACGTGGTCGTCGAGCGGGACCGTCACCTGGACGGTGCCCTCGGCCTCCGCCAGGAACAGGGCCGGGTCGTTGCAGTCGGCGTAAGCGACGGAGTCGAGGCCCAGTTGACCCGCGCAGCCCGCCCAGCCGTGGTCGGCGACGACCAGATCGGGCAGCGGGCGGCCCTCCGCCTCAAGACCCTTCAGGATCGCGCGCATCGGCTCGCCGGAGTGGGTGTGCCAGAGCGTGGCGCCGTGCTCCAGCACGGCCACGTCGGCGAACTGCATGACATACCCCTCGTTCGTCTGGAGCCCGTCCGGGATGACGACGATCTCGCAGCCCGCGGCGCGCAGCGCGGCCGCGGTGGCCCGGTGGACGTCGAGGAGCCCGCCGGGGTGGCCGGTGGCCAGCAGCACGCGCTGTTCGCCGTCGGCGGCCTTGCGCAGCCGGGCCGCCAGGCGCTCCAGGGCGTCGACGGTCAGTTCCGGGTCGATGGTGTCCTGGCCGTAGCGGTACTCGGGGTCGTCGTTCACCCCGCAGCGCTCCGCCATGACCGCGAGCACGTCCTGCTCGTCGCTCCAGCGGTCCTCCAGTTCCAGGCCGAGCCAGAAGGAGCGGTCGCCGTTCGCGAGCTTGCGGTAGTGGGAGAGGTTGTTCTCACGGGGCGTGGCGACGTCGCCCGCGATACGGGTCCGTACGAGGTGGTCGACGAGCTCGGCGCGGCTTGGGGTCCCGGGTATCGGCATGGCACCCATTCTGCCGTCGTGCTCCGCCGGGCCGGCCGCTGTTCCGCAGCGTGGGACGTGCGTCACTCGGGGGCGGGGGCGGCCTCTAAGCGCTGCCCGATCTGCCGCAACGCGAACCACAGTTCCATCCGTACGTCCGGGTCGTCCAGGTCGGCGTCCAGCAGCGCCGTACACCGGGTGATGCGCTGTCGCACGGTGTTGCGGTGGACCGACAGGGCGACCGCCGTGCGGTCCCAGCTGCCGTGCAGGGAGAGCCAGGTGTGCAGGGTCTCGACGAGAGCGGGCGTTTCGGTGATCGGCGCGAGCAGGGTGCGGGCGTGCAGCTCGGCCTGAGCGGCCGGGACCAGGTCGGCCAGGCCCGTGTGCTCCCCGTGGCGTACCAGCTCGGCGCGGGTCGCGCGGGCGCGGGCCAGGGCCCGGGCCGCCTGGGCGTCGGCCGCGGCCCAGTCGCCCGGGGAGACGGCGGCGCTCACACCCAGGGTCCAGCCCGGCAGCGGGGCCGGTTCCCGGTCGGCGGGGACGAGGACCCGTACAGCCCCGTCGCCGAGGTCGATGAGCGGGGATCCGAGCGCGGCGCCGAGGGCGGAGGCGGCCACGGCGTCGTGCGGGCCTGAGTCACCCGGGGGCGGCTCCACGGCCCCGGGAGCCCCGGCGTCCGGGCGGGCGTGCACGACGAACCACCGCCCGTCCCCGAGCAGCGGCGCCACCGACTCCGGGGCGGCACCCAGCAGCAGCCGTACCAGCGCCGACGAGCGGGCCGCGCCCGCGCCGCTCTGGTGCTCGCCGGTCAGCAGGGAGAGCAGGACCGCGGCGACCGAGGCGATGGTGTGGTCCCCGGGATCCCGCTGCGGGGACGCGACACCGAGGACGAAGCCCCGGCCGGGAGCGAGGGCGTAGGCGGCGAGGTGGGTGCCGGCGACGGCGTCGGTGGCCGAGGAGGGGGACGGGCGGCCCCCCGCGGCGGGCCGCACCACCCGCGCCAGCTCCGCCATCGCCTCCCGCACCTGGGTCTCCGGCCCCCGCCCCGCCGCCGCGATCCGCGTGCCGTCCGGGCCGTAGAGCACCGACCAGCCCGCCAGCCGCTGGGCCAGCTGGCGCAGCACCGAGGGCACGGGGTCCGTCCGGGAGGCCGCCGCGGCCAGGCTCTGCTGGGCCTCCGTGACGCGGCGCAGCTCCGCGAGGCGGGCCTGCGCCATCAGCTGCCACACCGCCCGCGCCACACCCGAGAACGTGGTCTGCGGCGGTACCTCGAGCAGCGGCAGCCCGTGGCGTTCGCAGGCCGCCACCAGGGCCCGCGGCACCGTGTCGTGCACCGGGGCCAGGCCGAAACCGAGTGCTGCGCCGCCCGCCGCCACGATCCGGGAGACGTAGTCGTCGAAGTAGTCCTCGAGCCTCGGCTTCTCCTCCGGCCCCCCGCCCGGGCCCGCCGCCGTGGGGACGTGCACGCCCGCCGTCAGCAGCAGCTCACCGCCCAGCAGGTACGGGTAGGGGTCGGCCATCTCCGATGTGTGCGCCCAGTGGATCACGATGCCGGGATCCGTCGGCCCGGCGATCTGCCGCAGGGCCAGGTCCTCCCGGGCGAGCAGGGCCGTCAGCGGTACCGGTGGCGTGGGCGGTACCGCTGGGGCGGCCGGGGATCCGGCCGGGGCTGACGGGTCCGGCATGGTGGATGGTTCCTCCATCCTGCTCGGTTCAGATGGATGAAACGTACACTTCGCAGTCGCTTTCCGGCCACTTAGTGTCTGTCCAGACCGGCAGCCGCGGGTACGGGCGGATGTCCCCGCGATCCGCTGCCGATGTCCCTGTCCACAGGAAACACCCCCACGTATCTGCACGACACGCCACCGGAATGTGCGCGAAGGAGGGCCCCATGGCCGTCGACTACACAGTGATCGTCGTCTATCTGGCCGGCATGCTGGCCATGGGCTGGTGGGGCATGCGCCGTGCCAGGTCCAAGAGCGACTTTCTGGTCGCGGGCCGCCGCCTCGGCCCCGCCATGTATTCCGGAACCATGGCCGCGATCGTCCTCGGCGGCGCGTCCACCATCGGCGGTGTCGGCCTCGGTTACCAGTACGGGCTCTCCGGCGCCTGGATGGTGTTCACCATCGGCCTCGGCCTGCTCGCCCTGTCCGTCTTCTTCTCCGCGCGCATCGCCCGCCTGAAGGTCTACACCGTCTCCGAGATGCTCGATCTGAGGTACGGCGGCCGGGCCGGCGTGATCTCGGGCCTGGTCATGTGGGCGTACACCCTCATGCTGGCGGTCACCTCGACCATCGCCTACGCCACCATCTTCGACGTCCTGTTCGACATGAACCGGACCGTCGCGATCATCCTGGGCGGCTCCATCGTCGTCGCCTACTCGACGCTCGGCGGCATGTGGTCCATCACGCTGACCGACATGGTGCAGTTCGTGGTGAAGACGATCGGCGTCCTGCTCCTGCTGCTCCCCATCGCGGTCGTCCGGGCGGGCGGCTTCAGCGAGATGAAGGCCAAGCTGCCGACCACGTACTTCGACCCGCTGGGCATCGGCGGCGAGACGATCTTCACCTATGTCCTCATCTACACGTTCGGCATGCTGATCGGACAGGACATCTGGCAGCGCGTGTTCACCGCCCGCAGCGACAAGACGGCCAAGTGGGGCGGCACGGTCGCCGGCACCTACTGCCTGGCGTACGCGCTCGCCGGCGCCGTCATCGGCACCGCCGCCAAGGTGCTCTTCCCCAAGCTGGACAGCCCGGACGACGCGTTCGCGACCATCGTCAAGCAGGAACTCCCCGTCGGCGTGCGGGGGTTGGTTCTGGCCGCTGCCCTCGCCGCGGTGATGTCGACGTCTTCCGGTGCCCTCATCGCGTGTGCGACCGTCGCCAACAACGACATCTGGTCGCGACTGCGCGGTGCGGTGCGGCGCAGCGAGGGCGCGCACGACGAGGTCAAGGGCAACCGCGTCTTCATCCTGCTCATGGGGGTCGCCGTGATCGGTACGGCCATCGCGCTGAACAACGTGGTCGAGGCGCTGACCGTCGCCTACAACCTGCTCGTCGGCGGACTGCTGGTCCCGATCCTGGGCGGACTGCTGTGGAAGCGCGGCACCGTGCAGGGCGCGCTCGCCTCGGTCTCCGTGGGCGGTCTCGCCGTCATCGCCCTGATGGCGTCCTACGGCATCCTCGCCAACGAGCCCGTCTACTACGGCCTGCTGGCCTCGCTGGTGGCGTACGTCGTGGTGTCGCTGGTGACGAAGCCGACCGACGAGGCCGTGCTGGCCGCCTGGCGCGAGCGGCTCGCGGGCCGCGGCGCGCCGGCCGCGGAGGAGCCCGCGGCGGTGGGCGCCTAGCGCCGGATGCTTCGGTCCGGCCGCCGCGCGGCGGCCGGACCGTGCGGACCCCGCCTCGGGGTCCGCGACACTGTAGGAAACACGCATGACCCGGAGGAGTCCGACGATGAGCACCACCGAGAACCCCGCAGCAGGCGCGGGCCGACCCCGCGGACCCGTCGACTCGTCCCGCATCCCGCGGTACGCGGGCCCCGCGACCTTCGCCCGGCTGCCCCGCCTCGACGAGGTCGGCACCGCGGACGTCGCGGTGGTCGGTGTGCCCTTCGACTCGGGCGTCTCCTACCGCCCCGGCGCCCGCTTCGGCGGCAATGCCATCCGTGAGGCGTCCCGCCTGCTGCGCCCGTACAACCCGGCGCAGGACGCCTCCCCCTTCGCCCTCGCGCAGGTCGCGGACGGCGGCGACATCGCCGTGAACCCGTTCAACATCAACGAGGCCGTGGAGACCGTCGAGGCCGCCGCCGACGAGCTGCTCGGCACGGGCGCCCGCCTGATGACCCTCGGCGGCGACCACACGATCGCGCTGCCCCTGCTGAGGAGCGTCGCCAAGAAGCACGGCCCGGTCGCCCTGCTCCACTTCGACGCCCACCTCGACACCTGGGACACCTACTTCGGCGCCGAGTACACCCACGGCACCCCGTTCCGCCGCGCCGTCGAGGAGGGCATCCTCGACACCTCCGCGCTCTCCCACGTCGGCACCCGCGGCCCGCTGTACGGCAAGCAGGACCTCACCGACGACGAGAAGATGGGCTTCGGCATCGTCACCTCCGCCGACATCTACCGGCGCGGCGCGGACGAGGTCGCCGACCAGCTGCGCCAGCGCATCGGCGACCGCCCGCTGTACATCTCCATCGACATCGACTGCCTCGACCCGGCGCACGCCCCCGGCACCGGCACCCCCGAGGCCGGCGGCATGACCTCGCGCGAGCTCCTGGAGATCCTGCGCGGCCTCGCCTCGTGCAACCTCGTCTCCGCGGACGTCGTCGAGGTGGCGCCCGCCTACGACCACGCGGAGATCACCTCGGTGGCCGCCTCTCACACCGCCTACGAACTGACGACCATCATGACCCGTCAGATCGCGGCCGCCCGCGCCGGTGAGGAGACCGAGAGCAAGTGACCCACGACCACGACCTGGTCCTCCGTCCGACGCAGGCGCAGACCGAGGCCGCGCTGAATCCTCCCTCCGGCCGCAACGGCGGAGACCTGGTCGTGGAGACCCTGGCCGGGCTGGGCGCCACCACCGTCTTCGGGCTGCCCGGCCAGCACGCCCTCGGCATGTTCGACGCGCTGCGCCGCTCCGATCTGCGGTATGTCGGTCTGCGGGTGGAGAACAACGCGGGCTTCGCCGCGGACGCGTACGGCCGGGTCACCGGAGAGGCCGCCCCGCTCCTCCTCTCCACCGGCCCGGGTGCGCTGACGTCCCTGGCCGCACTCCAGGAGGCGGCGGCCGCCTCGGCTCCGGTCCTGGCCATCAGCAGCCAGATCCCGACCGCCGGTCTGGGCGGCGGCCGCCATGGCTATCTGCATGAACTCCCCGACCAGGCGGCCTCGTTCCGGGGCGTGGTCAAGTCGGTCCACACGGTGCGCACGCAGTCGCAGATCCCGTCGGCGATCGCGGCGGCGTGGAAGTCGGCACTGACGGCTCCGCATGGGCCGGTGTGGGTGGAGATCCCCCAGGACGTGCTGCTCGCGGAGACGAGCCTGCCCGTGGTGACGGCGGTGGACGCGACGCCGGAGGACCTGGCCCCGCGCCCCGAGCTGACCGCGGTCGCCGCCGACCTGCTGTCGAAGGCGTCCCGCCCGGCGATCATCGCGGGCGGGGGAGTGGTCCGGGCGGACGCGGCGGGCAAACTCCTGCAGCTCGCCGAGAAACTGAACGCCCCCGTCGTCACCACCTTCGGCGGCAAGGGTGCCTTCCCCTGGGAGCACCCGCTCTCCCTCCAGTCCTGGCTGGAGGACCGCCACACCACGGACTTCCTCGAGGACGCGGACGTCCTGCTGGTGGTCGGCTCGGGCCTGGGCGAACTGTCGTCGAACTACCACACGTTCAGGCCCCGCGGCCGGGTCGTCCAGATCGAGGCGGACCTGGGCAAGCTGGAGTCCAACCACCCCGCCCTGGGCATCCACGCGGACGCGCGCCTGGCGTTGCAGGCGCTGCTGGAGACGGTGCCCGTACGGGAGGACGGCACGGCCCCGGAGCGCGTACGGGCGCTGCTCGCGCGGGTCGCCGACCGGATCGCGTCCCAGGAACTGACCCTGGAACAGCAGCTGCTGGCGTCGGTGCGGCGCGCCCTGCCCGCCGACTCCCCGTCCTTCTGGGACATGACGATCCTGGCGTACTGGGCGTGGTCGGCGTTCGATCCGCGCGGGACGAACACGATGCACTCGGCTCAGGGCGCGGGCGGCCTCGGCTACGGCTTCCCGGCCGCGCTCGGTGCCGCCGCGGCCGACCCCACGCGCCCGGTCCTGGCGGTCTCGGGTGACGGCGGTGCGCTGTACTCGATCGCCGAGCTGGCGACCGCACGGCAGTACGGCCTGAACGTGACCTGGCTGATCGTCGACGACGGCGGCTACGGCATCCTGCGTGAGTACATGACGGACGCCTTCGGTCAGGCCACGGCGACGGAACTGGCCCGCCCCGACTACGTGGCCCTGGCGGAGTCGTTCGGTGTCCCGGGTGTCCGTACGACCCCCGAGACCCTTCAGGAGGACCTGGCGAAGGCCCTCGCCGAGCCGGGCCCTTCGGTGGTCGTCCTCCCGGCGGTGCTGCGCATGTTCGCACCGACTCACCTCGCGGACGCGGACTGACGCGGACTCACAGGACCGGAGACGTGGCACGCCACCACCTCGTGGACAGCGCGGCTGCCGGGGGCCGTGCAACCTTTGACCCACGTCTGTGAGTCATGAGGACAGGACGTGCGTGGGGCACGTAAACGAATCCACGCAACGGATGACGAATCCACGCAAGGGATGGGACTCCATGACTCACCGGATGTCCCGGCGTGCCCGTGTGCTCTGTGCGAGCCTCGGTGCCGGGATGCTCATACCGATCGCGGCCGCCGCCGCGCCCGCCGCCGCGACGACGCCGACGGTCAGCTGCACGTCGGGCAAGGCGGGCCTGGCGACGAAGCTGCAGCAGGACATCACCGCGGCCCTCGCGGGCCGCAAGGGCACCGTCGCGGTCGGCCTCTACGACCGTTCCACGAACACCACCTGCTCGCTGCGCGCCACCAGCGCCTACGACTCGGCCAGCGTCGTCAAGGTCACCGTGCTGGGCACGCTGTTGTGGGACGCCAAGAAGCACAACCGCTATCTGACCGACCGTGAGAACACCCTCGCCACGGCGATGATCACCAAGTCGGACAACAGCGCGACCAGCGCGCTGTGGAAGCAGCTGGGCCTGACGAAGATCAACGGCTTCCTCACGGCCGCCGGCATGACCCAGACCAAGCCGGGCGCGGACGGCTACTGGGGCCTGACCCAGATCACCGTGCAGGACGAGCAGAAGCTGCTCAAGCTCATCACCGCCAGGAACTCCGTGCTGAGTGACAACTCCCGCGCCTACATCCTGAAGCTGATGGGGCAGGTCGTCTCCTCCCAGCGCTGGGGCACCCCGGCGGGTGCACCCTCGGGTGTCTCCGTGCACGTCAAGAACGGCTGGCTGCAGCGCGCCACGCACGGCTGGCGCGTGCACAGCGTCGGCACGTTCAACGGGAACGGGCACGACTACATGATCACCGTGCTGACACAGGACAACAGCACCATGGACTACGGCGTCGCCACCATCCAGAACGTGGCCAGGGCCATCCATAAGGACCTGGTGCCGACACCGTCCACCACCAGCAAGTACGTGCCCACGAGCACGCCCGGGGAGGCGTTCCCGGCGGTGCCCGCCGACTGACGAACGGCCGCGGTGGTTCACGGGGAGTCAACCCCCGGGTCACGCGGCTCGGCCTACGGTGACGGTATGCGCCTGAGAATCCTTCTCGCCACCGTCACCGCCACCCTGGCGGCGGCCACCGTACCGGCCGCCGCCGACACGGCCGCCGGTACCGGCAGCGCCGCCCACGCATGTTCCTCCGCCGTCGGCATCCAGGGCTTCTCCGACGCCCTGGACAAGACGACCTACGGCAACACGTTCGTCGGCAACCTCTCCGCGCTCTCCGTCGACCGGGACAAAGGGATGGCCGGACTGTCCGACCGCTCGTCGCTGTTCACCCTGGACCCCGGGACCCTCAAGCCCACGAGCGTGGTGAACCTCGCCGACGAGAAGGGCGCCGCGCTCGACTCCGAGGGTCTGGTCGCCGACCGCGACGGCACCTGGCTCGTCTCCTCCGAGACCGAACCGTCGGTGCGCCGCTACTCCCGCGACGGAAGGATCCTGGACCGCCTTCCGGTGCCGGACGCGCTGGGGGTCGCACCGGCCGGCCGCGCCGTGTCCAACCAGACCTTCGAGGGCCTGACCCTGCTGCCCGGCGGGCGCACGCTGCTGGCCGGTATGGAGGGCTCGCTGAGCGGCGACGCCCCGGGCATCGTCCGCTTCCAGACCTGGACGCGCCAGGGGAAGCACTTCGCGCTCGCGGCCCAGTACGGATACCTCAAGGACCCCGGGCTCGGCGTCGCCGAGACCACGGCAACGCCCGACGGCCGTCTGCTGGTCCTGGAGCGCGGGTTCACGGCCGGGTACGGGAACACGATCCGCCTCTACCTGGCTGACCTGCGGCACGCCACCGACACCCGCGGCATCGACACGCTGACCGGCCGGGACGGCGTGCGCCTCGCCCGCAAGACCCTCCTCGCGGACCTGGTGAACTGCCCCGCGCTCGGTGCGCAGGCCAAGCAGCCCCAGCCGAACCCGCTGCTCGACAACATCGAGGGCATGACGGTCACGGGCGCCTCGCACGGCCGGCTGAACCTGCTCCTGGTCAGCGACGACAACCAGAGCACCGCCCAGATCACCCGCCTGTACTCCCTGCGCGTACGCCTCCCGCACCCCGCCACCCGCTGACGGCCCGCGGAAAGCGGAACGGCCGGGCGCCACGCCCGGCCGTTCCCCCGTTCGGTCCCCGGGCCGGGTCATCACCGTCACCGTAGAAACGTCACTCACCTTCCAACGGCGTAGGTCCGGGGTCGCAGGCGCCTTCCGACCTTAGGCCGGGAATTGTTGCGGAGGGATGAAATCCGCCCTGGTCGGCGTTGGTGGCTTGCGGACGGACAGGGCGACGGGAAGGGGCCGACGTGGTGGCGCAAGAGGGGGACATACGCGGCTGGGCACGCAGGCTCGCGGGGTATGCATGGCGCCATCCGAAGGACGTCGTTCTCGCGCTCGGCTCGTCCCTGGGCGGCATGGCCGTCATGGCGGTCGTCCCACTGATCACCAAGGTGATCATCGACGATGTCGTGGGGAACCACAGCCGGTCCATGGCCCCCTGGGCCACCGCCCTCGTCGGCGCCGCCGTCCTCGTCTACGTCTTCACCTACATCCGCCGTTACTACGGCGGCCGGCTCGCCCTGGACGTCCAGCACGACCTGCGCACGGACATGTACGTGACGATCACCCGGCTCGACGGGCGGCGCCAGGACGAACTGTCCACCGGACAGGTCGTCGGCCGCGCCACCAGCGACCTCCAGCTGATCCAGGGCCTGCTCTTCATGCTCCCGATGACCATCGGGAACGTCCTCCTCTTCCTGATCTCCCTGGTGATCATGGCCTGGCTGTCGCTGCCGCTGACCCTGGTGGCGCTGGCCGTCGCGCCCGCCCTGTGGTTCATCGCCAAGCGCAGCCGCACCCGCCTCCACCCGGCCACCTGGTACGCCCAGGCCCAGGCGGCCGCTGTGGCGGGCGTGGTCGACGGAGCCGTCAGCGGCGTCCGCGTGGTCAAGGGCTTCGGGCAGGAGGAACAGGAGACCGGCAAGCTGAAGGAGGTCGGGCGCCGCCTCTTCGCGGGCCGGCTGCGGACCATCCGGCTGAACGCCCGGTACACCCCCGCCCTTCAGGCCGTGCCCGCCCTCGGCCAGGTCGCCATGCTGGCGCTCGGCGGCTGGCTCGCGGTGCGCGGGCACATCACCCTCGGCACGTTCGTCGCCTTCTCGTCCTACCTCGCACAGCTCGTCGGCCCGGTGCGCATGCTCGCGGTGGTGCTCACGGTGGGCCAGCAGGCCCGCGCCGGAGCCGAGCGCGTCCTGGAGCTGATCGACACGGAGCCCTCGCTGACGGACGGCACCAAGGACCTGCCCGCCGACGCCCCCGCGACCGTCGAGTTCGACGACGTCTCCTTCGCCTACGAGGACGGCCGGCCGGTCCTCGACGGCCTCTCCTTCGAGATACGCCCCGGCGAGACCCTCGCCGTCGTCGGCTCCTCCGGCTCCGGCAAGTCGACGGTCTCGCTGCTGCTGCCCCGCTTCTACGACGTCACGCACGGCGCCGTCCTCGTCGGCGGCCACGATGTCCGCGAGCTGTCCCTCACCTCCCTGCGCGCCGCGATCGGACTGGTCCCCGAGGACTCCTTCCTCTTCTCGGACACGGTCCGCAACAACATCGCCTACGGCCGCCCCGGCGCCACCGACGAGCAGATCGAGCGGGCCGCCCGCGCGGCGCAGGCCGACCGCTTCATCGCCGAGCTGCCCGGTGGGTACGACACCAAGGTCGGCGAACACGGCCTCACCCTCTCCGGCGGACAGCGCCAGCGCATCGCGCTGGCCCGGGCGATCCTCACCGACCCCCGGCTGCTGGTCCTCGACGACGCGACCTCGGCGGTGGACGCCCGCGTCGAGCACGAGATCCACGAGGCGCTGAAGCAGGTCATGGAGGGCCGCACGACGCTGCTGATCGCCCACCGGCGCTCCACTCTCAACCTCGCCGACCGCATCGCCGTCCTGGACGGCGGCCGGCTCGCCGACATCGGCACGCACGCGGAACTCCAGGAGCGGTCCGCCCTCTACCGGCGGCTGCTCACCGACCCCGACGAGCTGGGCGGGGTCTCCCCGGGCCACTCCCGGCCCGAGCCCCCGCAGGAGGACACGACCGTCCGGGAGGAGCTGGACGCCGAGTTCGACGCGGAGCGAGGCGTGACCCCGCATCTGTGGACCGGTGACCGCGAGCCCAGGGACCACGCGCTGAGCGGGACCCCGGCGACCCCCGAACTCCTCGCCCAGGTCGAGCAGCTGCCCCCGGCCGACGACACCCCGGGCGTCGACGAGACACGTGCGGTGCGGCCGGAGGAGTCGTACGGCCTCACCCAGCTGCTCCACGGCTTCGGCCTGCCCCTGCTCGTCAGCCTCGTCCTCGTCGCGGTCGACGCGGGCATGGGCCTGCTGCTGCCGGTCCTGATCCGGCACGGCATCGACCAGGGTGTGTCCCGGATGGCCCTCGGAGCTGTCTGGGCCGCGTCCCTGCTGGGCCTGCTCGCCGTCCTCGTCCAGTGGACGGCGCAGGTCGCCGAGACCCGTATGACCGGGCGGACCGGTGAGCGCGTGCTCTACTCCCTCCGGCTGAAGATCTTCGCGCAGCTCCAGCGGCTCGGCCTCGACTACTACGAGCGGGAGCTGACCGGCCGGATCATGACCCGGATGACGACCGACGTCGACGCGCTGTCGACGTTTCTCCAGACGGGGCTCGTCACCGCCTTCGTCTCCGTGGTCACCTTCTTCGGCATCATGGTCGCGCTGCTGGTGATCGACGTGCAGCTCGCGCTCGTGGTGTTCGCGACGCTGCCGCCGCTGATCGTGGCGACCGTCTTCTTCCGCCGGGCCAGCGTGAAGGCGTACGAACTCGCCCGCGAGCGGGTGTCGGCGGTCAACGCGGACCTTCAGGAGTCGGTGTCCGGGCTGCGGATCCTTCAGGCGTTCCGGCGCGAGCGCGACGGCGGACGGCGGTTCACCGAGGGCAGTGACAGCTACCGCCGCGCGCGCATCCGCGGTCAGTGGCTGATCTCCGTCTACTTCCCCTTCGTGCAGCTGCTGTCGTCGGTGGCCTCCGCGGCCGTGCTGATCGTGGGCGCGCACCGGGTGGGCGCCGGCACGCTGACGACGGGCGCGCTGGTGGCGTACCTGCTGTACATCGACCTGTTCTTCGCCCCGGTGCAGCAGCTCTCCCAGGTCTTCGACGGCTATCAGCAGGCCACGGTGTCGCTCGGCCGTATCCGGGAGCTGCTCCAGGAGCCGACGTCGACGAAGGCCGCGGCCGACCCGCTGGAGGTGGTGTCCCTGCGCGGCGACGTCACCTTCGAGGGCGTCGGCTTCGCCTACGGCGACGACGAGGAGGCCCTCAGCGGCATCGACCTGAGGATCCCCGCCGGCCAGACCGTCGCGTTCGTCGGCGAGACGGGAGCGGGCAAGTCGACCCTGGTGAAGCTCGTCGCCCGGTTCTACGACCCCACACGCGGCCGGGTGACGATCGACGGCACCGATCTGCGCTGCCTCGACCTGACCTCGTACCGGCACCGGCTCGGCGTGGTCCCGCAGGAGGCGTATCTGTTCGCCGGGACGGTCCGGGACGCCATCGCCTACGGACGTCCGGACGCGACCGACGCCGAGGTGGAGGCCGCGGCCCGGGCGGTCGGTGCGCATGACATGATCGCCCGGCTCCCGGGTGGCTATCTGCACCAGGTCGCCGAGCGTGGCCGCAACCTGTCCGCCGGGCAACGGCAGCTGATCGCCCTGGCCCGCGCGGAACTGGTCGATCCGGACATCCTGCTCCTCGACGAGGCCACGGCCGCGCTGGACCTGGCCACCGAGGCGCAGGTCAACCAGGCGACCGACCGCCTCACCGGCCGCCGCGCCGCCCGCCCGTCGCCCGACCACCACCCCTCATCGAGCGCCTGCGCGCGCACCACCTTGATCGTCGCCCACCGGCTGACGACCGCCGCCCGTGCCGACCGCGTGGTGGTCATGGACCACGGCCGGATCGCGGAGGACGGCACGCACGAGGAGCTGCTGCGCCGCGGCGGCCGCTACGCGCAGTTGTGGCGGACGTTCATCGGGGCGCCGGAGCCCGAGGAGCGGGTCGGGTCCACGGCCTGACCCGGCGCCCTGGCCGGGCACCCCGGTCCGGCCGGGGGAGCGCGCACCCGTGCGACGCAACCATCCGACATACGTCCTGCGTCCGTACACCAGTACGTTGATGGTCGCGGGAGGGACGAGAAGTGGACAGTGGTGCGATACGCCGGCGCCTGGCGCTCGGTCTGGCCGTGCTGACGGCGTCCGGCCTGCTCGCCGTGGCGAGCCCGGGGCACGCGGAGGCGGACGACTTCTGTTCCGGACGGAAGGTACGCACGCTCTCGTTCTCCGCCGGCTCGGTGCGCATCTACAAGCGCGACGGCTTCGTGTGCGCGGTGACCGTGGCGAAGAGCACCTCCGGCCGGAAGTCGATGTCGGTCAGTGTGCAGGCGCGCGGCAGCCGCCCCGTGACCGACAGCGGGCGGTACCTGCACGTCGCCGGGCCGGTGGTCGTGCACGCCGGCCACCGCTGTGTGTGGATCCGCGGATCGGTGGGCTCGTCCTCGGTCAGTTCCGGCTGGATGATGTGCTGACAGTCAGGCCGGCAGCCGGGGAACCTTCTTGGCCAATTCACAGGTTTCCCCAACTTCCCCTGGTGCAACGGGAGTTGCTCCGCTAGGTTCCGGCGGACATCCGCGTACACAGGGGAGGGTGCATGCGCAAGGCGCTCAGATGGCTGCTGGCGCTCGTGGTGCTCATCGGCACGCTGAGCACGGCCGGGGCGGCCACCGCCGCCGCGGCGGACACGGACATCAAGGACCGGCTGCTCGCCATACCCGGCATGAGCCTGATCGAGGAGAAGCCGTACCCCGGTTACCGCTTCTTCGTCCTGAACTACACCCAGCCGATCGACCACCGGCACCCGTCCAAGGGCACGTTCCAGCAGCGGATCACCGTGCTGCACAAGGACGTCTCACGGCCGACGGTCTTCTACACCAGCGGCTACAACGTCTCCACCACCCCGGGCCGCCGTGAGCCGACGCAGATCGTGGACGGCAACCAGGTCTCCATGGAGTATCGATTCTTCACCCCCTCCCGCCCCGCCCCGGCCGACTGGTCGAAGCTCGACATCTGGCAGGCGGCGAGCGACCAGCACCGCGTCTACGAGGCGCTCAAGCCGGTCTACGGCCACAGGTGGATCGCGACGGGCGGCTCCAAGGGCGGGATGACGGCGACGTACTACGAGCGCTTCTACCCGCACGACATGGACGGCGTCGTGGCATACGTGGCCCCCAACGACGTCGTGAACGACGAGGACTCGGCGTACGACCGCTTCTTCGCGTCGGTCGGCACCAAGGAGTGCCGGGACCGGCTGCAGGCGGTCCAGCGTGAGGCGCTGGTGCGCCGGGAGTCGCTGAAGCGGAAGTACGAGCAGTTCGCGGCGGCCGGCGGCTACACGTTCACCACGATCGGCGGCCTGGACCGGGCCTACGAGGCGGTCGTCCTGGACTATGTGTGGGGCTTCTGGCAGTACAGCCTGCTGTCGGACTGCGCCACGGTCCCGGCGGACGCCGCACACGCCACCGACCAGCAGATCTGGGACTCGGTGGACACCATCTCCGGCTTCTCCGCGTACACGGACCAGGGACTGGAGACGTACACGCCGTACTACTACCAGGCCGGTACGCAGCTCGGGGCGCCCACGATCCACTTCCCGTACATCGAGAAGACGCTGATCCACTACGGCTACCAGCCGCCCCGGAACTTCGTGCCCCGCTCGATCCCGATGCGGTTCCAGCGGTGGGCGATGCGGGACGTGGACACCTGGGTGCGCCACCACGCACGGCACATGCTGTTCGTGTACGGCCAGAACGACCCGTGGGGTGCGGAGCGCTTCCGTCTCGGCGCGGGCGCGAAGGACTCCTACGTCTTCACGGCTCCCGGCCTGAACCACGGCGCGAACGTGGCCGGTCTGGTCGCCGACCAGAAGACCCTGGCCACGGCCCGCATCCTGGACTGGGCGGGCGTGGCGTCGGCGACGGTCCGCTCCGACCCGTCGGCGGCACGGCCGCTGGCGCGGTACGACGCGCGCCTGGACCGCCGGGACGTGGAGCGGGAACCGGCGCTCCGGCCGTGACACTCCGGCTGTGCCCGGCCGGCTCACACCGTCCGGGCACAGCCCACCGGTCTGTCGCCGCCCAGCTGGACGTACAGCGCGGTGGACGACGGGCACTGCGAACGCCGCGTCACCGCCGAGGTCACCTTGTACTCGGGCGCGTGACCGCCCTTGCCGTCGCAGGCCGTCTCGCGGACCTCGCCCCGGCCCGCGCCGTAGACGCAGTCCCCGACGATCGTGCGGGGGCCGCCCCCGCCGCCGGGGTCGCCCGGATGCGGCGGTTCGAGGTTCCGCATGCACGCGTACCCCCGGGGCACCGACGTGGACGCGCCGATGTGCAGAACGAAGTCCGTGGTCGCCGGGCACCCGGGCGCGCCGGACGGATCGCCGTCGAACCGGGCGATCACCCGCGCCGCCGCCCGTTCGCTGGTGCACGGCACCTCGGTGAAGCTCGTCGTCCCGAACGAGCTGCACTCGTCGACCGCGAGGAACTCGGCCCCGTACCCGGACGGCCCCGGTGACGTGGATCCCCCGCCCGGCCGGTCCCGTGCCGTCCCCGAGGAGGTCTGGCACCCGCACAGCCCGGTCACCGCCAGCGCGGCCGTGAGCAGCGCACCCAGCCACGTTCGTGTCCCTCGCATCGCCCATCCCCCCGTCCACCCCCGTCCAGCGTGAACCGCGGCCACGGCCCACGCCAGACATCCGGGGTGCTTTGCGACATTCGGGGACCACGCGCCCGGTCTCCGGCGTACTTCTAGTACGACAGTCCGTACCCGAGGGGGTACAGCACCTGCGCCGGATCGTCCGCCCGCTGCACCGGCACCGGCAGCCGCCCGCGCGGTCTCACCCGTCCCGCGATCACCCGGGCCGCCGCGCGCACTTCCACGTCGGTCCAGGAGTAGGACGCCAAGCAGGCCGCCGCATCGGGGAGTCGGGCCACGTCGTACGGATTCCGGAGGGCGAGCGCGACCACCGGCCTCCCGGTGGCGGTCAGCCGGCTCACCAGGGTCGGCTGGGAACTCGTCGCGCTGACGTTGTAGGTGCCCACGATCACCGCGTCCGTGTTCCCGGCCGCCGTCACCGCCTTATCGATCGCCGCCGGTGTGGGTGCCGTGCCGGTGGACAGCGCGGTCACCGTGAAGCCCAGCGAGGTCAGGGCGTTCGCCAGGACGGTGGTGGGCGGCCCGTCGGTGCCGGACGGCGACGCCGGGTCCGCACCCACGACCAGGAGCCTGGGGTGCGTACGGCGCGACAGCGGCAGCACGCCCCCCTTGTTCACGAGCAGGGTGGTCGTGCGGTCCGCGATGCGGTCCGCCGCGTGTAGATGCCCGGGGGTGCCGACGGTCCGGTCGACTCCGGTCGCGGTGACGTAGGGCCGGTCGAGCAGCCCCAGTTTCGCCTTCAGACGCAGGATGCGCAGCAGCGACTCGTCGAGCCGTGCCTCCGTCAGTTCGCCGTCGCGCACCGCCGTGCGCACCGCGTTCCAGGCGAGGTCCAGGGACGGCGGGTTGAGCAGCTGGTCGACGCCGGCCTTCAGGGCGAGCACCGGCACCCGGTCGTCGCCGTACTTCTGGCGCACGCCCTCCATGCCCAGCGAGTCGGTCACCACCACCCCGTCGTAGCCCAGCTCCTCGCGCAGGATGCCGGTGAGGATCGGTCGCGAGAGGGTCGCCGGGTCACCGGAGTCGTCGAGTGCGGGGACCATGATGTGCGCGGTCATGATCGCGTCGATCCCGGCGCGGATCGCCGACCGGAAGGGCACCGCGTCGAGCTTCTCCCACAGTTCGCGGCTGTGGGTGATGACCGGGAAGCCGAAGTGGCTGTCGACGGCGGTATCCCCGTGGCCGGGGAAGTGCTTGGCGGTGGCCGCGACGCCGGAGTCCTGATAGCCCCTCACCTCCGCCGCGACGAGCCCCGCCACCGCCTCCGGGTCCGCGCCGAAGGACCGTACGCCGATGACCGGGTTGGCCGGATTGACGTTCACGTCGGCGTCGGGCGCGTAGTCCTGGCGGATGCCGAGGGCGCGCAGCTCGGCGCCGGAGATCCGGCCGAGGGTCCGGGCGTCGGCCCGTGAGCCTGTGGCCCCGACCGCCATGGCGCCGGGGAAGAGGGTGGCGGGCCTGCCCACACGGGCGACTATGCCGTGTTCCTGGTCCGTGGCGATGAGCACGGGCAGCCCGCGTGGCTGGGCGAGGGACGCCCGCTGGATCCCGTTCGAGAGATCCGCGATCTGGTGCGGCGTACGGGTGTTGTGCGCCCAGGTGAAGTAGATGATGCCGCCGACGCGGTACCTGGCGATCAGTTCGGTGGCCGTGCGGACGCCGATCTCCCGGAGGTTGGCGTCGATGTCGGCCTGGTCGGGGTCGGTTGCCGAGTGGCCGTAGACCCGCATCACGAACAGCTGGCCGACCTTCTCCTCCAGCGTCATGCGGGAGATCAGGGCCTTGAGCCGCTCGTCGTCGTGCCCGGCGGCGCGGGCGGGGTCCGGGGTGAGGGCGAGGGCCGCGGTCAGGCCCGCGGCGGCGAGGACCGTGCGTCTGGAGGGGTGTGCGGTGCTTCCCGTGCCGGCGTCGTGCACGTGCGCTCCTTCCGGAGGAGAACGCTTGGGGAGAACGCTGAAGGAAACTTCCGAGGAGTCACCAATATCCGGGAAGTTTCTGCCAGTCAAGGGAATACGCGGGAACCGGCGGGGGCCGCCATCGGCGCGGTAGGAGGGGGCAGCGCCGATGGCGGCGTGCTGCCGGCCGCGTGCGGCGGAGAGGGTGGTCAGCGATCGCAGCCAGCAGCGAGGCCGACACCGCAGGCGGAGACTCATCCGGCAGCCTGCGCCTTGGACGACGGCGGGCGCGGACGGGTTCCCGGTGCGCGGCCCGTTTCCGCAAAGTCGGTACGAGCGGGGTCAGCGCGGTGTGTGTGCCGCCGCCCCGCTCCAGCGTTCCTGCAGGGTCCGCACGGTCTCCGCGATCGCCGGCCTGCGGGCGGCGCCCGTGCGCCACAGCGCGTAGAGCCGTCGTACGGGCATCGGGTCGAGTGCGACCTCGACGACCCCGGCCGGCAGCGGGCCGCGGCCCAGGCGCGGGATCAGCGCGACCCCCAGACCGGCGGCGACCAGAGCGACGAGCGTCGGGTTCTCGTCGGCCTGGTGCACCACCTCGGGCTCATGCCCCGCCGCCCGCAGGGTCCGCAGCAGCCAGTCGTGACAGACCCGGCCCGGCGGCTGGCAGATCCACCGTTCGCCGCCCAGATCCGCACGCCGTACGGCCGTCCGCCCCGCGAACGGATGCCCCTCGGGCACGAGCAGATCGCACAGGTCGTCCCCGATGACCGCCTGCTCCACCCCCGCGGGCGCCGGCAGCGGGGCGATGTCCCAGTCGTGCACGACGGCGAGGTCGACCGCACCCTTGGCGACCAGGTCCACCGACAGATGCGGGTCGATCTCGGTGAGCCGGGCGTCCAGCGCGGGATGCCGCCGTGCGAGGTCCGCGAGCACGCCCGGCATCAGCCCGCGCGCCGCGGAGGGGAACGCGGCCACGGTCAGCCGTCCGGCCGGCACCCCGCGGCGCTCCTCCAGATCCGTCTCGGCACGCTCCACGATCGCCATCAACTCCTGTGCGGCGGTCACGAGTTGCCGCGCCTCGTCGGTGAGCCGCACCCCACGCCCCTCCCGCTCGAGCAGGGTGGTCCTGGTCTCCCGCTCCAGCTTGGCGATCTGCTGCGAGACGGCGGACGGCGTGTACCCGAGCGCGGCGGCCGCGGCACCGACCGTGCCGTGGACGGAGACGGCGTGCAGGGCGCGCAGCCGCTGGAGATCGAGCACGGACCCTCCCTCGGGCCTGACAGGAATTAGCGATGCTTCATCCAACCATGATCATCGCTGGTGCTTCACGGTCGCGGCACGTGATCCTCGAGCCATGCGACCCGCACATCTCCTCCTCGCCGTCCTCGTCGCCGCCGTCTGGGGCGTGAACTTCACGGTCATCGAGATCGGACTCGGCCACTTCCCGCCGCTGTTGTTCTCGGCCCTGCGCTTCCTGACCGCCGCCGTTCCGGCCGTCCTCTTCGTCGGGCGCCCGAAAGTCGCCTGGAAGTGGATCGTGGCGGTGGGGCTGGTCCTGGGCGTAGCCAAGTTCGGCCTGCTGTTCCTCGGCATGGACGCGGGCATGCCCGCCGGACTCTCCTCCCTGGTGCTCCAGATCCAGTCCGTCTTCACGGCGCTGATCGCCTTCGCGGTCCTCGGCGAACGGCCTTCCCGTCCAAGGGCCCTGGGGATGGCGGTGGCTCTCGGCGGAGTGGCCCTCGCGGCCGTCGACGAGGGCACGGCCGGTCCGCTCGGCGCGTTCGCCCTGGTGATCACCGCGGCGGCCTGCTGGGGCCTGTCCAACGTCCTGACCCGCAAGGCGTCCCCGCCGGACGCGCTGAACTTCATGGTGTGGGTGAGCACGGTGCCGGTCCTGCCGCTGCTCGGTCTGTCCGTCCTGACGGAGGGCCCCTCCCGGGACCTCGCTGCCCTGCGCGCCCTGGACTGGCAGGGCGTGGGCGTCGTCCTCTACGTGGCCTGGATCACCACGGTGTTCGGCTTCGGCGCCTGGGGCTGGCTGCTGCGCCGCCACCCCGCGTCCACGGTCGCACCGTTCTCCCTCCTCGTCCCCGTCTTCGGCATGTCGTCCGCGGCCCTGTTCCTGGGCGAGCAGCTCACCCCACTGCGCTGGGGCGCGGCGGCACTGCTGGTGGGCGGGGTGGCGCTGACGTCCCTGGCCCCGGCGGGGACCCGGCCGTCGGAGGTCGTTGTGGACGAGAGGGAAATGCGTTCGACGACGGCGGCCGGATCCGGCAGGCTTCAGCCGTGACGTTCGTCTTGAAGGGGCCGGTCCTGGAGGGTGCGCTCGTGCGGCTCGAGCCGCTGGGGCACCGGCACGCGGCCGATCTGGCGGTGGCGGCGGAGGAGGACCGGACCTCCTACGCGTACACCTGGGTGCCCAGGGCCCATGAAGTCGGGGACTACATCGACGCACAGCTCGCCCGCGCGGCGGCGGGCCGGCTCGCGCCCTACGCCCAGATCTCCCTCGCCACGGGGCGGGCGGCCGGAACCACCTCGTACTGGGAGCCGCGCTGCTGGCTGTCGGACGACCGGCTCGACGCCGTCGAGGTCGGCTTCACCTGGCTCGCCCGGTCCGCCCAGGGCACGGGCGTCAACGCCGAGTCCAAGCTCCTGCTGTTCCGTCAGGCGTTCGAGGAGTGGGGCGTCTCGCGCGTCGACCTGAAGACCGACGCGCGCAACGCCCGCTCCCGCGCGGCCATCGAGAGCGTCGGCGCCCGCTTCGAGGGAGTCCTGCGCAACTGGTCCCCCTCCAGGGTCCCCGGGGAGCAGGACCGCCTCCGGGACTCCGCGATCTACTCGATCACATCGGAGGAATGGCCGGAGCGCCGCCCGCTCCTGGAAGCCAGGGTGAGGAAGTCGGCCGCGAGCGGACACAACAGGACCCCGCTGAACTGAGTGCCGCCCGCCGGGGGCCGAGGGGCCTACGATGAGACCATGACGTCCAGCGCTCGCACCGGCTCAGAGGTGAGCTCTGCGCGCTGGATGTGGCTGGTCCTGGCCCTGGTGGCGGGGGTGTTGGGGATGCATGCCCTGTCGCCCACCGGTATGCCGGCTGCGGGCCGGCACGACGTGATGATGCCGGTGGAGTCCTCAGAGCACCACTCCACGCTCGCCCATGGTGTCGGTGGAGACTGCCGGCATCTGTCGGATGCGGGCAACGGTGGCATGGTCATGGACCATGCCGGAGGGACATGCGCGGCAGGCGGTACGTCCAGTGCTTACGTTCCGCCCGCCTTGCTGCCCACCCTGACTGCTCGCGTCGAGCCTGCGGCGTCCGCCTGCAGCGGCCCGGCCGCTGGGACGGTTGACGGCCGCGCACCGCCCGATCTTTCCGAGTTGCAGCTCCTGCGGATCTAGAGGCGCCCGCACGACACCCTCCTGACGAAGGTGGCGTGCTCTGGCCTGCCTGAATCCGTCTTCCCGCGCCTGGGCGCGGGTGTGCTTCAAGGAGTTGTACCTCTCATGGCATCTCGCCGTTCCCTCATCCGCCGTACCGCTGCGCTGGCTACTGCTGTCACCGCCGCGGTGGTGCTGGCCGCCTGCGGCAGCAGCAGCGATTCCTCCTCCTCGTCCCCGTCGTCGGGGCACTCCGGCCACGACATGGGGGCGATGTCCTCCGCCAGCCCCTCGGGCACCGCCGCGCAGGGCAGCCACAACGCGCAGGACCTGTCGTTCGCGCAGGGGATGATCCCGCACCACCGACAGGCCGTCGCCATGGCCGACCTGGCTGCCTCGCGGGCGAAGTCCCCGCAGGTGAAAGACCTGGCCGCGAAGATCAAGCAAGCGCAGGATCCTGAGATCAACACCATGTCCGGCTGGTTGAAGGCCTGGGGCGAGAAGGTCCCGGACGACAGCATGTCCGGCATGGAGAGCATGCCGGGCATGGACCACTCCGGCTCGTCGATGCCCGGCATGATGCCGGACCACGATATGGACAAATTGAAGGGCCTGTCCGGTGACGCCTTCGACAAGGCGTTCCTGCAGATGATGACCAGTCATCATCAGGGCGCCATCGAAATGGCGAAGACCGAGCAGGCCAAGGGCGCCTACGGCCCGGCCGAGGCGACGGCGAAGTCGATCGTCACCTCGCAGTCGGCCGAGATCACCGCGATGAACAAGCTACTCGGCAAGCAGTAGATCACTCATCCGGTCCGGGCTCGGGGCAGCCGGCGAACGGCGGCCCCGAGCCCGGCGGCTCCGTGCACGCTCGTGCGCCATGGCGGACGGGCGTGGCGCATCGCGGTGCGGAGGCCGATCGGGTACCTCGGCCTCCGGTCACCGCATATCGCCGCGTCAGGCCGACTCGCTGAGCAGCCGCGCCAGGTGGTCCCGGCCGGCGTCCAGCAGTTCCGGCAACGGCGCCGCGGCCTCGTTCCACCGTTTCTCGTACTCCCAGCACAGCCAGCCGTCCCAGCCGTGGCGGGAGAGGACCTCCACGGTCTCGGTGAGCGGGAGGACGCCGGAGCCCAGCGGCAGCGGGGTCCTGTCGTCGGCGGAGGCGATGTCCTTGACCTGGACGTAGCCGAGGTACGTGGACAGGGCCGCGTACGTCTCCTGCGGCTGCTCGCCGCGCAGCCAGGTGTGCATGACGTCCCACAGCGCACCCACGTGACGGTGGCCCACCGCGCCCAGGACGCGGAGGACGTCCGCACCGGTGGGGTGGGAGTCATGGGTCTCCAGCAGGATCCTCACGTCGAGGTCGGCGGCGTACTCGGCGGCCGTGCCCAGGCGCCGGGCGGCGGTCGCGTCGGCCTCCTGCGGAGACTGCTCGTTGCCACCGCCGGGGAGGACCCGCACGAAGGGGGCGCCCAGGTCGCGGGCCAGCTCCAGGAGCGCGCGGATCTCGGCGAGCACGGGTTCGTCGTCACCGGGCGCGGCGACACGTGCGTACCCCGCGAGCCCCAGGATCTCGACGCCACCTCTCTCGAACTCGGCGGTGACGGCGGCCCGTTCGGCGGGCGCGAGTCCGGGGTGCACGGGCTCCTCGGGGTGCGTGCGCAGTTCGACACCGTGATAGCCGTGCGCCGCCGCGAGCCGGACGACGTCCGTTATGGGCAGACCGGGCACACCGAGGGTGGAGAACGCCAGCTTCATGGTCACGGAACCTACCCCGCGACCCGCGGGTAACGCCCGTCCCGGGCCGCGGCCGGTGTGGCGTGGCGCGCGGCACGTCGGTCACGGGCGCTCAGCCGCGGGGTACCCCGGTCGACCCCCGTACCATCAGCTCCCCGGGCACCGTGGCGATCCCGCCCGGCGGCGGCTCCTCCCGGCCCCTGGCGATGCGGCCCGCCCGGGCCCCCGCCTCCGACAGCGGCAGCCGTACCGTCGTCAGGGCCGGCACCGTGTCGACAGCGAAGGGGAGGTCGTCGAAGCCGGTCACCGACACGTCCTCGGGGATGCGCAGACCGAAGTCGCGCAGTGCCGCGCACGCGCCCAGCGCCACCGTGTCGTTCGCCGCCACGATCGCCGTCAGCGATGGTTCCCGGCGCAGCAGTTCCCGTGTCGCCTCGTAGCCGGCGCGGCGGTCGTAGCGCCCGTGCACCGTCAGCCGGGGGTCGTCCTCGATTCCGGCGGCGGCCAGGGCCGCCCGGTGGCCTTCCAGGCGGTGCCGGGTGGTCGTGCGCTCCTCGGGGCCCGCGATATAGCCGAGCCGCCGGTGGCCGAGGCCGGTCAGGTGCCCGGTGAGCCGCTGTGCGCCCCCGCGGTTGTCGAAGGTCAGTGCGATCGCCTCGGAGGTGGGCGGGCGGCCGCACAGCACCACGCGCGTTCCGGCCGCCGCCAGTTTGCGCAGCTTGGCGCCCACGGCCTCGATGTGCGCGCCGTCCTCCACCGCCCCGCCGGTCAGGACCACCGCCGCCGCCCGCTGCCGCTGCAACAGCGTCAGATACGTCAGCTCCCGCTCCGGCGAGCCGCCGGTGTTGCAGACCACGGCGAGCCGCTCGCCGCCGGCCCGTCCCCCGGGACCCCCGATCTCCGACTGGATCGCACTCGCCATGATCCCGAAGAAGGGGTCGGCGATGTCGTTCACCAGGATCCCGACCAGGTCGGAGGTGGCCGCAGCGAGCGCGCTCGCCGGGCCGTTGAGGACGTAGTCCAGCTCGTCGACCGCGCGCAGCACCCGCTCCCGGGTGGAGGCCGCCACCGGGTAGTTCCCGTTGAGCACACGCGAGACGGTGGCCGGCGACACCTGCGCGCGCGCCGCCACGTCCGCCAGGGTCACCGTCATCGTCGTCGTCCTCCGGTCGCATGTCATGTCTTGTCGGGGATCCGTCTACAGCTCTCCGGACACCCGTGTACAGGTCTGTGGTTCCCCTCTGTTCGACGGGCCGACCAACCCGGCGTTCGACGGGCCGACCACCTCGACGCCTTCCGTGACCACCATGTCACACCCGGTGACGCCTTATGTGCGGCGGTCGTCCGGTTGTTCGGGGACATGCCGTCCGGCGACGCGTCGTCTCGCCGTCCCCGACGGGGACGCGACCCCCGCCTTCCGGTGCCTTCCGTGCTCGCCCCGGCTCACGGCGGGAGCAGCGTGCCCAGCGGACCCAGGTCGAGGTTGAGGTCGGCGAGGGTGAGGCCGTACCGGTCGCACAGTTCGGCCATCCGGTCGTGCAGGAGCATCAGGGTCAGTCCCAGCCGCTCCTCCTGGTCCTCCGTCAGATTCCCCTCGTCGACGCGGCGCAGGGCCTGCCGCTCCATCAGCTGACGCAGCAGCTCGACGATGGTCAGGACCAGCTTGACGAGGTCCCGCTCCACCGTGTCCGGGTCGGTGTGCAGGCGGCGTGCGGCGGCCCGGCCGCGGCCGGACGACGGCGGGCCCATCTCGTCCGGACTGGCCGGCAGCACGGAGAACGCCCGGGTGGCGGCTTCCGCCACCTCCCGCAGCCGGTCGGCGCCCGGGGCGTCAGACGGGTTCGTCACCGGGCCCGTCCCGTCCCGTGAGTGCAGGGCCCGACGGCAGGAGCGTCGCCCACTGCTCGTCCAGCTCCTCGCGGACGGCGACCATCACGGCGCGCAGCGAGATCCTGACCAGGTCGATGTCGGCGATGGACAGGACGAGATCGCCGGTGAGCACGGCGCCGCCGCTCAGCAGCCGGTCCAGCAGGTCGATCAGCGCGACCTGCGGCTGGCTGACCGGGCGGTCGTCGTAGGTGTCGTACTCGCTCACCGCTGCCCGGCCCCTTCCGCCGCGCCGGGTGCCACGGACGCGGTGAACGAGTAGGGCGCCCACGGTCCGGTGACATCCACACGCACCCCGGGCAGGCCGTCCGCCGCGTGCAGCATCCGGGTGCGGAACTCCTCGGAGAGCCGACGGGGGACCAGATAGGCGTCGTTGGCGACGTTCTCACCCGGCACCCGGGCCAGACCGCCCTGCTGCGGCCGGTGCCGGGTCCGCTCCACCGCAAGGCCACGGGCCTGCTGCTCCGTCCGCCGTACGGCCTCCTCGGCGACCCGCCACGCGTCCTCGCGCGCCTGCCGCTGATACCGGCGGCGCCGCAGGTAGGCGCGTCCGGCGTCGGCGCCGGCCGGCTCGGAGGGGGGCGGGGCGGCGGTGGGGGCGGACGGGGACGAGGGCGGCACCTCTGCGTACACCTTCACCCCCCACTCCACGTGGTCGGTGAGCCGGTCCAGCAGTGCCGCGAAGTCCGCCTCCCGCTCGCGGAGCATCTGCCGGACCCGTGCCTCGTCGAGGTACACGGTGGCCAGCCGCAGCGGAAGGACCGTGGTGTGCGCGGCGAGGGTCTCGATGACGGAGTGGTGCGCGCGGGCCGTCGCCTCCAGCCACTCCAGGTCCTCCAGGCCCACCTTCAAGGCCGCCTCCGAGAACCCTTCCCAGGGCACCGCGCTGATCGCGGCGGCCACCGCTCCCGAGTCGACCAGGGTGACGGGTGCGCCCGCCACCCCGCGGACACCGGCGAGGTCCGGCGGGGCGGACGACCCCACCACGGCGTATGCGTAGCACAGCTGCTCGTCCACCGGTCTCAGCTCCGGTCCTCGTCGTCACGTGCCCTGCGCGTGCCCCCGGCCGGGCGGCTTGTGCGGGTGCCCTCGGCCGTACGGGCTCTGCGCGCGCCCTGCTCGGCACGGGTTCCCTCGCCCTCGCGGTCGTCGTCGCTCACGCGCCGTCTGCGCCGGGGCTCCGCGGGCGGCTCCCGGTCGGTGTCCCGGGCCTCGCGCGGGCGGCGGCCGTCCTCCGGGCTGCTCCCGGACAGCTCCGCCGGGGTCTCGGCGATCCGTCTGCGCAGTTCCTCGACTTCGGCGCGCAGCCGCTCGTTCTGTTCCTCCAGGCTGCGCCGGCCGTCGCTGCGGGAGGCCCGGGAGGACAGGGCGGGATCGTGCTCCCACCAGTCGATACCGATCTCCCTGGCCTTGTCCACGGATGCCACCAGAAGCCGGAGCTTGATGGTGAGCAGCTCGATGTCGAGCAGGTTGATCTTGATATCGCCGACGATGACGATGCCCTTGTCGAGCACGCGTTCAAGGATGTCGGCCAGGTTCGCGCCGGACGGACCCTGACTGTACGGGGAGAGGGCTCGCGACGTTGTGGGGACGGCGGGCTCGGACTCGGTCACGGCAGACTCGACCTCGTTTCGCTGAGGCCCCGGCGTCGGCGACGCGGGAACCGGCGGGCTCGCGCACCTCAGCGCCCGGATCTAACCGCGACGCCGGCGCGTCTGCGGGGCTTCTTCCTCCGTCTCGTCGTGGCGGTCCTCGGGCTCTTCGTCCTCCTCCCGGTAGCCTTCATCGGATTCGTCGGAGGCGTAGTCGTCCTCGTCCCCCTCTTCCTCTTCGGCGTGGTCGTCCTCGGGCTCCTCGTCCTCGACGCCCTCTTCCTCGTCCGCCTCTTCTTCTTCCTCGTCCTCGGGGTAGCCCTCTTCGTCCTCGTCGTCTCGCCGGCCCGGCTCCTCCTCCTCGGCCTCTTCCGCCTCTTCCGCCTCTTCGGCCTCTTCGGCCTCTTCGGCCTCCTCGGCCCTCTCGGCCTCTTCGGCCTCCTCGGCCTCCTCATGGGTGCGGACCACTTCCCCGTCGCGGATCTCGCCGCGCCAGGCGCCGGTGGCCTCTCCCCGGCTCATGACGAACGTGCGGTAGAGCTTCAGATCGAGTCGCACCCGGCGGCCCTGGGCGCGCCACAGACCGCCGGTCTTCTCGAAGAGGCCCTGGGGGTAGTACTGGATGACCAGCAGCACCTTGGTGAGGTTGTCCCCGAGCGGGTGGAAGGTGACGACGCCCTTGTGGGTGCCCTTGGGTCCCTCGGTGGTCCAGGCGATCCGCTGATCGGGCACCTCCTCCGTGACGGTGCCCCGCCAACTCCGGCGCGACTTGGCGATCTTCGCCTTCCAGTGGCTCGAGATCTCGTCGTCCTGCCGGACGTCCTCGACGCCCTTGGCGAACCGGTTGAAGTCGGTGAACTGCGTCCACTGGTTGTAGGCCTCACGCACGGGCACGCCCACGGTGATGTCTTCGACGATGTTCAGCGACTTGCCCTGGCCGTCGGGCTTGTTCTTGCGTCCCCCTCCCATCGCCTCCTTGGCCTTGCCCAGCAGCGCGTCCTTGGCCGTGGACAGCATCCCGCCGTGTCCGTCCGCTTCTCCGCCGCCGAGAAGCCCGCCGCCGATGAGCTTCTTGCCGCCCTTGAGGACGAGATTGCCCAACATGCCGGGACCGACGTGCGTCTCGGCCAGTCGGCGCGCCCCCTCGCCCAGCCGCTCGCCCAAGTCCTCGACCGTCACCTCGAGCCGGGTCCGCAGGTATTCCTCCAGCTCTTGCTTCAGCCGGTCCGTGGCGGGGTTCTGCTTCACCTGCTCACGCACCTTCTCGAGGGTGCCCTCAGTCATCGTCCGGCCTCCTCGGTCCTGCGGAGCCGCTCTTCGAGCGGCTCCGGGCGGCCGGCGCCTTCTTCCCGCGCGGCTCGCCTCCCTGGTCCGATCCGCGCTGCTGCGTTTTCCTCTCGCGCCCCGCGCCCCGGCTTTCCCGGCTCCTGCGCGCTCCGCCCCGGCGCTCCTCGCCCTCAGGCTCCTCGCCCTCAGGCTCCTGCTCCTCCCGGTCCTCTTCGTCCGGCCCGCCCCCGCCCCGTCCCCTCTCCTTCAGGCCGGTGGTGCGTTCGTGGAGTGCGTCGGCCAGGCTCTCGGCCTTCGCCGACAGCAGCGTGGTCGCCGCGGTCTTGCCCGCCTCCGTCAGTTCGGTGCGGACCTGATCACCGACGTTCCCGACAAGGGGCGAATCCTGGAGGAGCTTTCCGAGCTGACCCGGTTTCACCCGCGACCCGGCCAGCATCGCGCCGAGGCTCATCGCGAGCTTCGCCTTCTTGGTCCGGCCCAGCACATAGCCGGCGAGGACCGCCGCGCCGATCTTGGCGTTGTTCATGATCCGTCTTCTCTCCTTGCCCCGCGGGTCACGGCCCGGCGTCGCGAGCCGCGCGTCACGGCCGAACGCCCCCGATCACGGCCGGCGCCTCACAGTCCGCTCTGCCCGCCGCGCCGCAGTTGGTAGGCCCTGATCTCCTCCAAGCGGTGCAGCAGTTCCTCCTCACGCCGCGTGAACTCCTCTTCGCCGATGCGGCCTTCGTTCCTCGCCCGCTCCAGCTGCACCAGTCCCTCCTGCACGGGGGCAGGGTCGTAGAACTCGTCCTCGGCGGTACGCACGACCTTCTCGAGCACCCAGCCGATGCCCCGCACGGGGGCGAACGGCAGCGTCAGAATCCCGGTGACCAGTCCCACTGCGCCTCCTCGTGCCGTCGGGCTGTGGTCGGTGGAGACACTCAGCTGAAGCTGTACGGCGGCAGCGGACCCCGTACCCGCACCTCGATGCCTTCGCCCAGGCGCTCGGCCAGTTCACGGCCGGTCCGGGCGAACTCGTCGCCGCGCTCGTTCTCCACCAGGAAGGAGGCGTTCACGAAGTACTGCTGAGAGGGCGGGGCGACCTGCTCCGACAGTGCAAGCGGCCGCAGTGCGGCGAGCACCTCACCGGCGAGAGCCTCCTGACGCCTCTGCACCTCCTCGGCCACGAGCTGACCCAGCGCCAGCCGGTCCTGGTACGTCCCAGAGCCGTCCCGGGTCGCCTCGTTCAGCATGCGGGCCTGCTCGGACTCCTCCAGGACGGTGCGCAGCACCGCGTCCTCGTCCTGCAGCCCCTTCACGTTGAACTCGGCCCGTCCGGTGAGCTCCTCGAGGCGCTCGGAGAACGCCTCGGCCCTCTCCTCCAGCACGGCGCGCACCGATTCCTCGTCCGGGGCGACGAACCCGAAGCTCAGCGGCAGGATGGTCCCGTCGGCCCACAGCCGCTCCTGGGCCTCGTGGTGCGCCTCCAGGTCGCGGCGCGCGACCGAGAGGTCCTCCGGGGCCTCACTGACGACGGCGCACAGGGACTCCCCGCGTACCGCTCGCAGCTCGGAGGGCGAGGCGCCCACGCCCTTGATGCCCTCCAGATCCAGGGGGTGCGAGTCGTTGGTGATCGCGTATACGTACAGCGCCATCGGTGCGCTCACTCCTCCCGGTCCTTGGAAGAACGGCGGCTCGAGCCGCGTTCGACGTGCTCGCGCTCCTTCTCGCGCCTGTCCTCACCGCGGCCCTGCAACGACTCCGTGAACGCCTCGACCGCGCCGGTCAGCGCCCCCTTGCTCTTGCCGCGGGCACCACCCTCCGTGACCCCCTCGACTATGTCGGTCAGTTGCGCCGGAGCCTTGCGGCCCGACTCCAGATCCAGCCGGTTGCAGGCCTCCGCGAAGCGCAGATACGTGTCGACGCTGGCCACGACCACGCGGGCGTCGACCTTCAGGATCTCGATGCCCACCAGGGACACCCGTGCGAACACGTCGATGACCAGACCGCGGTCGAGCACGAGTTCCACTACGTCGTACAGGGTTCCCGAGCCCCCGCCGCCCCCGGCGACGGCGCCACCGCCACCTCCTGGTACCACAGTCACGATGTTTTCCCCTCGTAAGGCCTCACGCGAAGGAGGGACGCTGCTAGCGGTCCTCTCTGTCGACCTGTGCGCGGGTGTAGCGGCGTGCACGCTCGTACGCCATCAGCTGACCCGCAGGATCCAGAACGACCTTGTAGCTGGCCATCACGCTGCTCGTGTCCGGGATGCGCTCCAGCTCGACGACCTCCACCAGGGCCTCCCAGCCGTCGGGTGTCGGCCTCAGCGAGGAGACGGACTGGGGGGCGCGCCCCAGCAGCTCCGAGAGCTGCCGCGCCGCGTTCCGCATGGCCTGGGGGGCGGGCACACGCTCGGGAGCGGAGCCCTCCGGCTCCTTCGCGGACGTCTCCCGCTCCCGGCCGGACGACTCCCGCGACGCGGGATGTGCCTTCTTGGGCTCACGGTCGTTCGTGATCATTCACCTTCTTGCTCCTCTGTCCATGATTCACCCTCTTTGCACTGTATGCCAGTTATATGACCGACTTTTCCGGAGGCCCGGGACGCGAAAGAAATTTCCTCCACGGCCGATGCAACCCTTCTCGCACCCCGCGTGTCGTACTGGGCGTCAGAACCTCTGGAGGGGGATCTGGGGGGATCGCGGGGGTTCTGATGCGGAGGGGAAACCGAGGGGCCCGATCTGTGGACCGGGCCCCTCGAAATCACAGGGCGGCGACCTCCTCGGCACTCGGGAAGGACTCCTGGGCCCCGGCGCGCGTCACCGCCGCCGCACCCACGCGCGCCGCGTACGCCGCCGCGTCCGGCAGCGACGAGCCGGCGCCCAGCCGCCACGCCAGTGCCGCCGTGAACGCGTCGCCCGCGCCGGTCGTATCCACCGCGTCCACCTTCACGGACGGGACACGGGTCACAGCCTCCCCGTCCGCCACCAGCGCCCCCTGAGCGCCCAGGGTGACCACCACGGACCGCGGCCCGAGGGTCAGCAGCGCGGCCGCCCAGTCCTCGGGTGAGCCGTCCAGCGCACGCCCGGCGATCACCCGGGCCTCGTGCTCGTTCACGATCAGCGGGTCGCACGCCGCCAGCACCGCGGCGGGCAGTGGCCTGGGCGGCGACGGGTTGAGCACGAAACGGGTGCCGGACGGCAGGTTCAGTACGACCTCCTCGACCGTCTCCAGCGGGATCTCCAGCTGCGCCGAGACCACCCGGGAGGCCCGCAGCAAGGCGTCCGCGGCCCGTACGTCCTCGGGCGTGAGCCGCGCGTTGGCCCCCGGGGAGACCACGATGCTGTTGTCCCCCGAGGGATCCACCGTGATCAGCGCGACCCCCGTGGGAGCCCCGCCGACCAGCACCCCCGCGGTGTCGACGCCCGCCGCGCGCTGCGTGCCCAGCAGCAGCCTGCCGTGCGCGTCGTCGCCGACGCGGGCCAGCAGCGCCGTACGGGCGCCGAGACGGGCGGCGGCGACGGCCTGGTTCGCGCCCTTGCCGCCCGGGTGGACCACGAGGTCGGAGCCGAGCACGGTCTCCCCGGCCGCGGGCCGCCGCTCCACTCCGATCACCAGGTCGGCGTTGGCCGATCCCACGACCAGGAGGTCGTAGTCGTACATGAAAGGACTCCCTGAGAGATGACAGAGGCGGGCGGTCACCGGACCGCCTGCCCGCTCCGCGACGTCAGCCGCCGAACCCGGCCACGTTCTGCTTCGTTACCACCTTGACCGGCGCCTGGAACACCGCCGTCCGTCCCCTCCTGTCAGTCCCCGGCGGTAGCGTCGGATCATGACCCAGGAGGCGAGTCGGGCAGGACAGGCGGGCGCGGACGAGCGGCGCCCGGCCACGCTGGAGGGCGTGCTCGAGCGGATCACCTATGCAAACGAGGAGAACGGATACACGGTCGCCCGCGTCGACACCGGCCGTGGCGCCGGTGATCTGCTCACCGTCGTCGGCGCGCTCCTCGGCGCCCAGGTGGGGGAGTCGCTCCGGATGGAGGGCCGCTGGGGTTCGCATCCCCAGTACGGACGGCAGTTCACCGTCGAGAACTACACGACCGTCCTGCCGGCCACCGTGCAGGGCATCCGCCGCTATCTCGGCTCCGGCCTCGTCAAGGGCATCGGCCCCGTCTTCGCCGACCGCATCACCCAGCACTTCGGCCTGGACACCCTGCGGATCATCGAGGAGGAGCCCAAGCGGCTCATCGAGGTCCCCGGCCTCGGGCCCAAGCGGACCAAGAAGATCGCCGACGCCTGGGAGGAGCAGAAGGCGATCAAGGAGGTCATGCTCTTCCTGCAGACCGTCCAGGTCTCCACGTCCATCGCGGTGCGCATCTACAAGAAGTACGGCGACGCCTCCATCTCCGTCGTGAAGAACGAGCCGTACCGCCTGGCCGCCGACGTCTGGGGCATCGGTTTCCTCACCGCCGACCGCATCGCCCAGTCCGTCGGCATCCCGCACGACAGTCCCGAGCGCGTCAAGGCCGGACTGCAGTACGCGCTGTCGCAGTCCGCCGACCAGGGGCACTGCTATCTGCCCGAGGAGCGGCTCATCGCCGACGCGGTCAAGCTCCTCCAGGTCGACACGGGGCTCGTCATCGAGTGCCTGGCGGAGCTGGCGGCGCCCTTGGAGGACGGCTCCGACCCCGGCGTCGTACGGGAGAAGGTGCCCGGACCCGACGGAGGCGGGCCCGTCACCGCCGTCTATCTGGTCCCCTTCCACCGGGCCGAACTCTCCCTCTCCGCACAGCTGCTGCGTCTGCTGCGGACGGACGAGGACCGGATGCCCGTCTTCCGGGACGTGGCATGGGACAAGGCGCTGGGCTGGCTCAGGCAGCGCACGGGAGCGGATCTCGCCCCCGAGCAGGAGGAGGCCGTTCGGCTGGCGCTGACCCGGAAGGTCGCCGTCCTCACCGGAGGCCCCGGCTGCGGCAAGTCCTTCACCGTACGGTCCGTCGTGGAACTCGCCCGGGCCAAGCGCGCCAAGGTCCTGCTCGCGGCGCCCACCGGACGGGCGGCCAAACGCCTGTCCGAGCTGACCGGCGCCGAGGCCTCCACGGTCCACCGGCTGCTCGAGCTGAAGCCCGGCGGCGACGCGGCCTACGACAGGGACCGCCCGCTCGACGCCGATCTGGTCGTCGTGGACGAGGCGTCGATGCTCGACCTGCTGCTCGCCAACAAGCTGGTCAAGGCCGTGCCTCCGGGCGCCCATCTGCTCTTCGTCGGTGATGTCGACCAACTGCCGAGCGTCGGCGCCGGAGAGGTCCTCAGAGACCTGCTCGCCAAGGGCAGCCCCGTCCCCGCCGTCCGGCTCACCCGGGTCTTCCGTCAGGCCCAGCAGTCCGGCGTCGTCACCAACGCGCACCGCATCAACGCCGGACAGCACCCGCTCACCGAAGGCCTGAAGGACTTCTTCCTCTTCGTCGAGGACGACACCGAGGAGGCCGGCCGGCTCACCGTGGACGTGGCGGCACGGCGGATCCCGGCCCGGTTCGGCCTCGATCCGCGCCGAGACGTCCAGGTACTCGCCCCGATGCACCGGGGCCCCGCCGGTGCGGGCACCCTCAACGGCCTGCTCCAGCAGGTCATCACACCCGGCCGCCCCGATCTGCCCGAGAAGAGGTTCGGCGGCCGCGTCTTCCGTGTCGGGGACAAGGTCACCCAGATCCGTAACAATTACGACAAGGGCAAGAACGGTGTCTTCAACGGCACCGTGGGCGTGGTCACCTCGCTCGACCCGGTCGACCAGCGCCTCACGGTGCTGACGGACGAGGACGAGGAGGTGCCCTACGAATTCGACGAACTGGACGAACTGGCACACGCGTACGCGGTGACCATCCACCGCTCGCAGGGCAGCGAGTATCCGGCGGTGGTGGTCCCGGTCACCACCGGGGCCTGGATGATGCTCCAGCGGAACCTGCTCTACACGGCGGTCACCCGGGCCAAGAAGCTGGTCGTCCTGGTCGGTTCACGCCGGGCGATCGGGCAGGCGGTGCGCACGGTGTCGGCGGGCCGGCGCTGCACGGCCCTGGACTTCCGGCTCACACCCGGACCCCTCGACGGCTGAGGTTCCGGCCCGCGGCCCGCCTTCAAAAAATGATCGATCAAATGAGTCGCGAAGGTCACAGAGCACTTCCGGAACCGGGCGAACGGGGGCAGGATGAGCAAGTTGACGGCACTCAGTGCCGCCGATGAGCCCAATGGTCGACCCCGAGTGCACTCTCCTGCGCCAAATGGGGGATGGTAGAGACAGTCAGGGCACCTCGAAGATGAGGCACTACGTCGGTGAGGGAAGACGTGAGCGACAACTCTGTAGTACTGCGGTACGACGGCAACGAGTACACCTACCCGGTGGTCGACAGCACCGTCGGTGACAAGGGCTTCGACATCGGGAAGCTCCGCGCCCAGACCGGTCTGGTCACCCTGGACAGCGGCTACGGCAACACCGCCGCCTATAAATCCGCCGTCACCTACCTGGACGGCGAGAAGGGCATCCTCCGGTACCGCGGCTACCCGATCGAGCAGCTGGCCGAGCGCTCCACCTTCCTGGAGGTCGCCTACCTGCTGATCAACGGCGAGCTTCCGACCGTCGACGAGCTCTCCACCTTCAAGAACGACATCACGCAGCACACCCTGCTGCACGAGGACGTCAAGAACTTCTACAAGGGCTTCCCGCGCGACGCGCACCCGATGGCGATGCTGTCCTCGGTGGTCTCCGCGCTGTCCACCTTCTACCAGGACAGCCACAACCCCTTCGACGACAAGCAGCGCAGCCTCTCCACCATCCGCCTGCTCGCCAAGCTTCCGACGATCGCCGCGTACGCCTACAAGAAGTCGATCGGCCACCCCTTCGTCTACCCGCGCAACGACCTCGGCTACGTCGAGAACTTCCTCCGTATGACGTTCTCCGTGCCGGCGCAGGAGTACGAGCTCGACCCGGTCGTCGTCTCCGCGCTCGACAAGCTGCTGATCCTGCACGCCGACCACGAGCAGAACTGCTCGACCTCCACGGTCCGCCTGGTCGGCTCCTCGCAGGCGAACATGTTCGCCTCGATCTCGGCCGGCATCAGCGCCCTCTGGGGCCCGCTGCACGGCGGTGCCAACCAGTCCGTGCTGGAGATGCTGGAGGGCATCCAGGAGACCGGTGGCGACGTCGACTCCTTCATCCGCAAGGTGAAGAACAAGGAGGACGGCGTCCGCCTGATGGGCTTCGGCCACCGGGTCTACAAGAACTTCGACCCGCGCGCCAAGATCATCAAGGCCGCCGCTCACGACGTGCTCTCCGCCCTCGGCAAGTCCGACGAGCTGCTGGACATCGCCCTGAAGCTGGAAGAGCACGCGCTCTCCGACGACTACTTCGTCTCGCGCAGCCTCTACCCGAACGTCGACTTCTACACCGGTCTGATCTACCGGGCCATGGGCTTCCCGACCGAGATGTTCACGGTCCTGTTCGCCCTCGGCCGTCTGCCGGGCTGGATCGCCCAGTGGACCGAGATGATCAAGGAGCCGGGCTCCCGCATCGGCCGTCCGCGCCAGATCTACACGGGCGTGGTGCAGCGCGACTTCGTTCCGGTAGAGGAGCGCTGAGCGCGCCCCCTCGGCTCACTCACCACGGAAAAAGCAGAAGGCGCCCCGGCGGCGGTCCCCCCACGGGCCGACGCTCGGGGCGCCTTCCCATGTCCCGGTGCGGATTCCCCCCACGGGATCCGGCCGGGCGTCTGCGGGACAGCGCCTGAATCGCCACGAGCAAAACGAGCAAAACTCGGCGTACCACTGCGATGCGGTCTGCCGGGACGCGTACGGACGGGAGGGCCGCTCAAAGCTCCCCGGTGTACGTGTCCCGGCAACGCAGTTTCCCGGAAACGTCCCCCAAGACATCCCCGGATGTCAGTCGCGCCCCCCAAGACGCTCCCGACATCGCCAACTTAGACCCACGAACCCTTCCGTTGGTTACGTTCACATCACTGTGATCTGCGTCTCTTGCATACGTCCTGAAAATGCGCAAGAGGTCCGATACGGCTACCGGGGCCCCAGCGTAAGGATGATGCGCGAGCCTTGTGAAGAGCTTATGTGAGGCATGCGTCGGACTCTAGAGGCAGTCTTGCCTCCGCGTCATGAGAATGCCCGCAGTCGAAGGCTGTTCGTGACCACGAAGACGGACGAGAAGGCCATCGCCGCGCCCGCGATCATGGGGTTGAGCAGCCCGGCGGCGGCCAGCGGCAGCGCGGCCACGTTGTAGCCGAAAGCCCAGACCAGGTTGCCCTTGATGGTGGCGAGCGTCCGCCGTGACAGCCGGATCGCGTCCGCCGCGACCCGCAGGTCCCCGCGCACCAGCGTCAGATCGCTCGCCTCGATCGCCGCGTCCGTACCGGTGCCCATGGCGAGCCCCAGATCGGCGGTGGCGAGCGCGGCCGCGTCGTTGACGCCGTCGCCGACCATGGCGACGGTGCGCCCCTCGTTCTGCAGCCGCCTGACGACGTCGACCTTCTCCTGCGGCAGCACCTCGGCGATCACATCGCCGGCGTCGACGCCGACGGCACGCGCCACGGCCTCGGCCACCGCCCGGTTGTCGCCGGTCAGCAGCACCGGCCTCAGTCCCAGGGCGCGCAGCTCCCGCACGGCCTCGGCGCTGGTCTCCTTGATCGTGTCGGCGACGGTGAGCACACCGAGTGCCTCGCCGTCCCGGGTCACCACGACGGCCGTGTGTCCCTCCGCCTCGGCCTCGGTCTTCGCGCGGGCCACGGTGTCCGGGAGCGCGTCCGGGAACCGGCCCACCGTGACCTCGTGGCCCTCGACGCGTCCGCGCACCCCGAGCCCGGGCACGTTCTGGAAGTGTTCCGGCACCGGAAGGACCCCGGCGCGCTCCTGTGCGCCCGCTGCGACCGCCCGGGCGACGGGGTGCTCGGAGGCGTGTTCCAGGGCTCCGGCGAGCCGCAGAAGCTCCTTCTCGTCGGTGCCCTCGGCGACATGGACCCCCTGGAGGGCCATCCGGCCGGTGGTGACCGTGCCGGTCTTGTCCAGGACCACGGTATCGACGCGGCGGGTGGACTCCAGCACCTCGGGACCCTTGATGAGAATGCCGAGCTGAGCGCCACGGCCCGTCCCCACCATCAGCGCGGTCGGGGTGGCGAGGCCCAGCGCGCAGGGGCAGGCGATGATCAGCACCGCGACGGCCGCGGTGAAGGCGGCGACGGTGTCGCCGGTGACGCCGAGCCACACCCCGAAGGTGCCGAGCGCGATCAGCAGCACGACGGGGACGAAGACCCCGGAGACGCGGTCGGCGAGGCGCTGCACCTCGGCCTTGCCGTTCTGCGCGTCCTCGACGAGGCGTGCCATCCGTGCGAGCTGGGTGTCGGCGCCCACCCGGGTCGCCTCGACCACCAGCCGGCCCCCGGCGTTCACGGTCGCGCCGGTCACCGCGTCCCCGACGGCCACATCGACGGGCACCGACTCACCGGTCAGCATCGACGCGTCGATCGCGGAGGCGCCCTCCACGACGGTCCCGTCCGTGGCGATCTTCTCCCCGGGCCGTACGACGAACCGGTCGCCGACGGCCAGCCGAGCCACCGGGACGCGTACCTCGCGGCCGTCCCGCAGGACCGCCACGTCCTTCGCGCCCAGTTCGAGCAGCGCCCTCAGGGCCGCGCCCGCGCGCCGTTTGGAGCGGGCCTCCAGATAGCGTCCGAGCAGGATGAACGCGACGACGCCCGCGGCCACTTCGAGATAGATGGTCCCTGATCCGCCGGTGCGGGAGACGGTGAGGTCGAAGCCGTGCCGCATGCCGGGCATCCCGGCGTCTCCCCAGAACAGCGCCCACAGCGACCAGCCGAAGGCGGCCAGCGTGCCGACGGAGACGAGGGTGTCCATGGTGGCCGTGCCGTGCCGGGCGTTGGTGAACGCGGCGCGGTGGAAGGGCAGTCCGCCCCAGACGACGACGGGGGCGGCGAGTGTCAGCGAGAGCCACTGCCAGTCGTCGAACTGCAGAGCCGGGACCATCGACAGCAGGACCACGGGCAGGGCGAGCAGGGAGGAGACGGTCAGACGCCGGCGCAGCGCGGCCGTCTCGGTGTCCTCTTCGGGGGTCATGGACCCGTCCGGCCCGGGCTCCTCGAGCCGCGGCGGCGGGGGTGCTTCGGCCGTGTAGCCGGTCTTCACCACGGTGGCGATCAGATCGGCGACCTCGATGCCGTCGGCGTACGAGATCTTCGCCTTCTCCGTCGCGAAGTTCACCGTGGCGGTGACGCCGTCCAGGCGGTTGAGCTTCTTCTCGACCCGGGCCGCGCAGGAGGCGCAGGTCATGCCGCCGATCGTCAGTTCGACCTCGAAGAGCGCGGCCCGGTCTATCGGGGCTGGTGCTGCGGTACTGGTCATGTCCGGACTCCAGACGGAGGACCGGGGCGTACGGAGCCGGTATCAGCCGGTCGGCACGGCCCGGTGCGGAGAGCGGGGGATGGGGCGGTTCAGGCCTTGCCGACGAGCTCGAAGCCCGCCTCGTCGACCGCGGCGCGCACGGCCTCGTCGTCGAGGGGCGTAGCGGAGACCACGGTGACCTCGCCGGTGGCCGCGACGGCCGTGACCGAGCTGACACCGGCGATGCCGGAGATCTCGCCGGAAACGGAGCCCTCGCAGTGCCCGCAGCTCATCCCGCTCACCTTGTAGACGGTCGTCACGGAGCCCTGGGTGTCGGTCTGCGCGGTCATGTCGTTACTCCTCGAGGAGACGTATGGGGCTTACGGGAGTCAGACTATACCCCTAGGGGGTATCCAGCCCAAGAGGGGTCCCGCCTTCTCGTCGGGGCGGGCCGGCCTCAGGTCCCCGGGGGACATGATCAGGCCGGATCCGCCGCGGCGAGGGCACGCGCCACGGTCGGCGGCGCGGGTGCGCCCGTCCGGCGGAACGCCCGTCGGACGGCCCCGCGGGCCTCTTCCCGGCCGGAGCCCCGCTGCTCGACCGGCGTCGCGCCGCTCCGGCCGGCGACGCGTGCCACCGGCCGGGGTCGCGCCACTTCGGCCGACGTGGCGCATCCCCGGTGGTGGTCGCGCATCCCCGAGAGGCGTTGCTCATCCACGAGAGACGTTGCTCATCCCCGGTCGTCGGTCGGCTCTCCCGATCGCTCTCGCCTTCACTCGGCTAGCGTTCCGCCGCGAGCGAAGTCCCCGGGACTGCCGGGGACCGCGGTGGCGGGCGGAGGGTGCGGTCGTATGCGTGCGGTGATGTTCGAGCGGTACGGGGAGCCGGCCGAGGTGCGGGAGGTGCCGGATCCGGAGCCTTCCGGGCACGGGGTCGTGGTACGGGTCGAGGCGACGGGGCTGTGCCGCAGCGACTGGTACGGCTGGATGGGGCACGACCCGGACATCACGCTCCCGCATGTGCCCGGGCACGAACTCGCCGGTGTGGTGGAGGCGGTGGGCAGCCGGGTGACCGGCTGGAGTCCCGGCGACCGGGTCACGGTCCCGTTCGTCTGCGCCTGCGGCAGCTGCCCCTCCTGCGTGGCGGGCGACCAGCAGGTGTGCGAGCGCCAGACCCAGCCGGGGTTCACGCACTGGGGATCCTTCGCGCAGTACGTGGCCCTGGATCACGCGGACGTGAATCTGGTGGCGGTGCCGGAGGAACTGTCGTTCCGGACGGCCGCGGCGCTGGGGTGCCGGTTCGCCACGGCGTTCCGCGCGGTCGTCCGGCAGGGCCGGGCGGCGGCGGGGGAGTGGGTCGCCGTGCACGGCTGCGGGGGCGTCGGCCTGTCCGCGGTGATGATCGCGGCTGCCGCGGGGGCGAGGGTCGTGGCCGTCGATGTGTCACCCCCGGCACTGGAGCTGGCACGGGAGTTCGGGGCGGTGGAGTGCGTGAACGCGACGCACGCCGGGGACACGGCGGAAGCGGTCCGTGAACTGACGGGCGGCGGTGCCCATGTCTCCCTGGACGCGCTGGGCTCCCCGCCCACCTGCGCCGCGTCGGTGAACGGCCTGCGCCGCCGCGGCCGCCATGTCCAGGTCGGCCTGCTGCCCTCGCCCGACGGCACGACCCCGGTCCCGATGGCCCGGGTGATCGCTCTGGAACTGGAGCTGCTCGGCAGCCACGGAATGGCGGCCCACGCCTATCCGCCGCTGCTGGAACTGGTCCGCTCGGGCGCCCTGCGCCCCGAACTCCTGGTCACCTCGGCGATCCCGCTGGAGGCGTCGCCGGCGGCCCTGGCGTCCCTGGGGACGGCGCCGGGCCGCGGAGTGACCGTCGTCGAACCGTGGGGCTGAGTGCGGGGCGCCATGGACGGCGCTCCCGCCGTGGCGCGGGAGCGGCCCGCCCCGAAGGGGGGCGGACCACTCGCCGGAAGGAGGGGTCAGGGCTCCGCGCGGCCGCGGTTGCCGGGCCGGGAGGCGACCCAGGTCCGGACCGTGTCGGCGTACCAGTAGGGTTTCCCGCCCTCCACATGGTCGGGCGGGGGAAGCAGCCCGTGTTTTCGGTACGACCTCACGGTGTCCGGCTGCACCCGGATGTGCGCGGCGATCTCCTTGTACGACCAGAGGTGGCGGTCGGTCATCAGTAGCACCTCCCCGCGCGCGCCGCGGCGGCGACCGGGGGAGGCCGACGGGGGAGCCGGGGCTGCGCTGGCGATCACGAACCTGTGACTGCGTCAACGACAGGGAGCCGGGGCGGGCAGGGCCTGTGGGCGGGGTGTGACCGAATGACGGTCCGCCCGGAACACCTGTGACGTGCCGGGGTTCTTTGTGACACGGATGACGCATTGGCCCGGTGGGTCGCTTGTCGCCGGGGACGGCGACGGCCCAGGGGCGGCACCCGTATACAGCGGGTGCCGCCCCTGGGCCGTGGACTGAGGGGATCGGGCGGGTGCCGGACGTGGACGCCCGGCACCCGTCGCACTAGAAGCGGGACGCGGCGCGGCCCCGTCGGTACAGGATGAGCCCGCCGGCCAGCATCGCGATGCTTACGGCCGAGGCCGCGATGACGCCTTCACTGCCGGTCTCGGCCAGGGCGGGCGTCGGGTGCGAGGCGGGGACGGGCGCGTGCGGCACATGGCGCGCAGGCGGTTGCGGCGGCGTCTGCGGCGGCGTCTGCGGCGGCGTCTGGGGGGTCTGCGGCGGCGTCGGCGGGGTCTGCGGCGGCGTCTGCGGCGGCGTCTGCGGCGGCGTCGGCGGCGTCTGCGGCGGCGTCTGCGGCGGCGTCGGCGGCGTCTGCGGCGGCGTCGGCGGGGTCTGCGGCGGCGTCTGCGGCGGGGTCTGCGGAACCGTCTGCGTGCCGGTGGCCGGGCCGCAGGAGTTGCCGGACGCCGTGTTCAACAGGGCGGCCACGTTGACGCTGTTGCCGCAGGCGTTGACCGGGACGTGCACGGGGGCCTGGACGTTGTTGCCGGAGCCCACGCCGGGCGAGCCGGTCGTCGTGCCCGTGGCGTGCGCGCCCGTGGACGAGGCCTGTCCGCCGGAGGTGCTGCCGCAGGAGTTGCCGGACGACGTGTTCAACAGGGCGGCCACGTTGACGCCGTTGCCGCAGGCGTTGACCGGGACGTGCACGGGAGCCTGGACGTTGTTGCCGGAGGCGACGCCCGGCGAGTCGGCCGTCGTACCCGTGGCGTGCGCGCCCGTGGACGAGGCCTGCCCGCCGGAGGCGTGGGCACAGGCATTGCCGAAGGCGGGGTTCAACGCGGCGATCACATTGACCGTGTTGCCGCAGATGTTGACCGGGGCGTTCACCGGGACC
The DNA here is from genome assembly GCF_021462825.1 of Streptomyces glomeratus. Taxonomy (GTDB): domain Bacteria; phylum Actinomycetota; class Actinomycetes; order Streptomycetales; family Streptomycetaceae; genus Streptomyces; species Streptomyces glomeratus. Next base: position 85,287 of record NZ_JAKEEB010000010.1, read on the forward strand.
TGGAGGCTGTTGCCGGAGGCGACGCCGGGCGATCCGCTGGCAGTGCCGTCGGCGTGCGAGTCCGCGTACACCGGGTTGCCGCACAGGGAAAGAATGCCCGTCGCGGCGGCCGCCGCGACCATTCCCCTGCTCAGGGTCTGTCGCAATCTCGTTGTCTTCCTGCTGGTAGAAGTGGGTGAAGTGGGAAGGCCGGCCCTGGTTCCGGAAAGAGGAGTCCAAGGCCGGCCGGGACACAGCCAGGCAGCTGCTGTGTGACGACCTCAGCCGTCGGCGGCCATGACGTCAGGGGGTCGCGCAGGTGTTGGCGGCGGCCGGGTTGAGCAGCCCGATGACGCTGACGGTGTTGCCGCACACGTTGACCGGAATGTCCACGGGCACCTGGACGACATTCCCGGAGACGACGCCCGGGGACATGGTCGAGGTGGCATCGGCACCGGAGTCGGCCATGGCCGGAGCGGCCATGCCGAGCGCCATGACGGCACCGGCGACGACGGTGGCACTCTTCTTGTGCTTCACGTACTTTCCCTTCTTCGCGGTCGTGCCCCTGTGACGGCCGAAACCGAGCGAGCACGGCTTGAACGGCTCGCCGCACGACCTGCAGTCTGTGAAACGAGGAATAGACGACCGAAGCAACTCCCCGTCGGAGGGCACCGGTCAATTCACCCGAATGCCATCGCCGAATTCACACGCCGGGCGAGTAGCGGGTATTGACGCGGAGCGCTCAGCCGGTGCCCGCGCTGCCGCCCGCCAGGAGCGGCGCGGCCTGGGCCGCGTCCGGTACGGCAGGGAGGACCGAACCGGTGCCGGTCTGCGCCGGCAGACCGGTGCCGAGCCTGTTCAGAGAGGTCTGCACCAGGGAGGACTGCGGACTCGTACCGCTCCCGGTCGCCTGGTCGCCGATCGGGCCCGAGACGGTGGGTGAGCCGGTGGACGTGGTGCGCCCGTCGTCACCGAGAGCAAGCGCCTGGGGAGCGGCCGCCGCCGTGGCACCGACGACGGAAGCCACGACCGCCGCCATGGCCATTGCCTGCTTGAGCATTTTTCTCGCGTTCCTTTCCTGGCAGAGACACGTGTTCTGCTCTGCCACCAACCAGGCGTATCCGTATTGGTTTCGGTGATTCACCCGGTCGGCCGTTCGGGGAACGGTAATTGCGCTCATAGCGGTAATGCGGATCCGAACGCGCGGGCGCCGCCGGTGCGGCGGTCGCCCGGGCGGCCCGGCCTCTCAGCCGCCGTACAAGGCGTCGATCTCCCGGTCGAACGCCGTCGTCACCGCCTGGCCTTCTGGACGTCCGCGCGTATCCGGGGATCACGGACGATCTCGGACATCGGGGTGTCCGAGGGCAGCCCGCGCACGGCGAGCCGGTGGGCGAGCGCCTCGGGGTCCGGGGTGATCAGGGCGGCGACATACGGGCGGTTGTCGCCGACCACGATGCACTGGCCGACGGGGGAACGGCTGCGCAGCCGTTCCTGCAGCACGGACGGGGAGACGTTCTTGCCGCCCGTATTGATGAGGACGTCCTTCTTCCGGCCGGTGATGGTGAGATAGCCGTCCTGGTCGAGGGCGCCGAGGTCGCCCGTCGCGAACCACTCCCCGGCCAGGACGGCGTCCGCGGCGGCCGGGTTGTTCCAGTACGCGCCGAAGACCGGACCGTCCTTGATCAGGCCCTCCCCGTCGTCGGCGATGCGCGCACGGTCCGCCGTGCACAGGGCTAACCGAGGTCGTGGAGGCCGGATGCCTGCCGGATGGCCGCGGCCAGCTCGCGTACCTCGGCGTCCCGGGTGCGCGCGGCGAGCGTGTCGGCACGGTCGGCGAGCACGGGGAGCCCGGGGGCCCCGGGGAGCGGGCCCCGGCCGGTGTCGGCCCGGCGCAGGCTCTCCGCGAAGTAGGCCGCGGTCGCGGCGACTTGCAGCCCGTACGGCGCGTGCCCCAGGTCGTCGTCCAGGGAACCGGTCTCCACCTGGCCCGACTCCTCGTGCGGGGCACGGGTGGCCGGGTCCAGCCAGCGGACGCTCGCCGTGGCGAGATGCCCGGTGGCACCGGGCCGGGTGCGGACCGCGTAGAGCGCGGTGACCGTGTGGCCGGGGCCGATCTCGCCGCCGTCCACGCGGTCGTCGCGGAAGTCCCGGTCGGCGACGCGCCGGTCGTCGTAGCCGATGAGACGGAACTCCCGTACGTTCCGCGGATCGAAGGCGACCTGTGCCTTCGCCTCCCGGGCGGTCAGCTGGACGTTCTGCGGCAGCTGGTCGCAGAAGACCCGGTGTGCGTCGTCGGTGGTCGAGACATAGGTGGTGTGGCCGTCGCCCCGGTCGGCCAGGCGCTCCATCAGCGCGTCGCCGTACTCGCTGCCCACACCGACACCGAAGAGGGTGATGCCGTGCTCCCGGCGGGCGTTCGCGATGCGCTCCAGGATGGTGTCGGCGTCGGTGTCACCGGTGTTGGCGAGCCCGTCGGACAGCAGCACGACCCGGTTGGTGGCACCCGGGCGCAGGCCCCCGACGGCGGTGGCGTACCCGGTGCGGACGCCGGCGCCGAGGTTGGTCGAGTCCGTGGGACGCAACTCGTCGACCGCGTCGTGGACCCGGGCGCGATGTCCGCCGAGCCGGGTCATCGGAAGCACGGTCCGCGCCTCGTCGCTGAAGGTGACGAGCGCGACCGAGTCGTCGTCGCGCAGCCGGTCCGTCAGCACGCCGAGAGAGTCCCTGACCAGGTCGAGACGGCCGGGCTCGCCCATGGACCCGGAGATGTCGACGACGAACGTCAACGCGGCGGGCGGGCGTTCGGACTCCGGTGGCGCGGTGCCGGTGGCGAGTCCGACCCGGAGGAGGGACCAGTCGTCCGGGCCGGTGCGTGCGCCGTCGACGGTGACCGTGAAGCCGTTGCCCGCCGGGCGCTCGTAGTGCTGGTCGAAGCTGTTGACGAACTCCTCCGGGCGGACCGTCGACGGCTCCGGCAGCCGGCCCTCCGCGAGGGCGCGGCGCGCATAGCCGTACGAGGCGGTGTCCACGTCCAGGGCGAAGGTGGAGAGCCGGCCGGAACCCTCCTCGCGGGCGTCGTGTCCCGGGCTGTACGCCGGTGCGGGGAACGGGAGCGCGCCGTTCGACCCGTCCGGGCCGTTCGACTTGCCCGGCCCGTCCGACGCGCCCCCCGCGCAGCCGGTGAGCAGCAGTCCCCCCGCGAGTGTGAGCGCAAGCAGCGCGCCGCCAGGTCCTCGTGGCCGGTACTCCCCCATCGATGCCCCTCCGTCCGTCGGCGTCGCCGTCCATGGCTTTCCTCTGTGGCGACGTCTGTGACTGTGACGGCGGAAGGGGCGCCGATGTGCGCCACGGGGCGTTGCGGATGGATCTCGAACCGGCCACGGTGGGCGGCCGCCGAGACCGGTGGGAGATCCTCCGTTGACCTAGGACACGACGTCCTTGCGCGCGAAACCGCGGAAGGCCAGGGCGAACAGCACCAGCGCGTACGTTATGGAAACCGCCGCGCCCTGGACCATGCCCGACCACTCGGGGCGGGGCTGGACGGCGTCCGCCCAGGCGAACTGCCAGTGCGCGGGCAGAAAGTCCCGCCAGTGGCCGAGCGCGGTGACCGCGTCCAGCACGTTCCCGACGATCGTGAGGCCGACCGCGCCGCCCACCGCGCCCAGCGGAGCGTCCGTCCGGGTGGACAGCCAGAACGCGAGCCCGGCGGTGACCAGTTGGGACACGAAGATGTACGCCACCACGACCACGAGCCGCTGGGCCGCCGTGCCCGCGGACAGGGCGCCGCCCGTCGGTATCTCCAGCGGCCCCCAGCCGTAGGCCGCCGTACCCACCAGGAGCGCGACGACCGGCAGCAGCACCATGGCCGCGAGACTCATACCGAGTCCGACCGCGAGCTTGGACCACAGCAGACGGGCGCGCGGGACGGGTGCCGCGAGCAGGTAGCGCAGCGAGGACCAGCTCGCCTCGGAGGCGACCGTGTCCCCGCAGAACAGGGCGACCGGGATCACCAGCAGGAATCCGGCTGAGACGAAGAGGTTCACCGCGGCGAAGTTGGCGCCCGACGCCGTCGCCGTGTCCATGAGCGTGACCTGCCCGTTGCGCGAGCCCGGGTCGCCGCCGATGGCGAAGGCCACGACCAGCACGAACGGCAGTACGGTCAGGATCGCGCCCATGACGAGCGTACGGCGCCGCTTCACCTGACGGACGAGTTCGACGCGCAGCGGGAGCGTCCGCCGCGCCCGGTACCCGTCGGCCGTCTCCGCCCGCTCGGCCAGCGCACTCATGCGGAACCTCCGATCAGCGTGAGGAAGGCGTCCTCGAGACGTCGGTGGGGCCCGAGCGAGGCCACCGGCACGTCGAGCCGGACCAGCTCGACGAGCAGCCGCGCCGCGGCCGCGGAACCGGAGGTGGAGGCGAGCGGCTCGGCCGGGTCGGCCGCGGGCACGGTGGAGGCGAGCGGCTCGGGCGGGTCGGCCGCGGGCACGGTGGAGGCGAGCGGCTCGGGCGGGTCGGCCGCGGGCACCGTGGAGGCGAGCGGTTCCGCCGCCGGTGTGAGGCGTACCAGCAGTCCGCCCTCCGTCCGTATCGCCGACGAGACGCCGGGCAGTGCGGCCACCTTCTCCACCAGCGGGTCCGCGACGTCGGCCGCCAGGCCCACGAGCAGGGTGTCGCCGGAGCCCACGATCTCCTCCACCGGCCCCGCCTGCACCAGTCGGCCGCGGTCCATGACCACCAGGTGTGTGCAGGACTGCTCGACCTCCGCCAGGAGATGGCTGGAGACGATGACCGTGCGGCCGCCCGCCGCGTACCGGATCATCACCTCGCGCATCTCCCGGATCTGCGGCGGGTCCAGACCGTTGGTCGGTTCGTCGAGGATCAGCAGGTCCGGCAGGCCGAGCATGGCCTGCGCGAGGGCGAGCCGCTGGCGCATGCCCTGGGAGTACGTGCGGACCGCGCGGGACAGCGCGTCACCGAGCCCGGCGATCTCCAGCGCCTCGTCCAGGTGCGCGTCCTCGGCCGGGCGGCCCGTCGCCCTCCAGTACAGCTCCAGGTTCTCCCGGCCGGACAGGTGCGGCAGGAAGCCCGCGCCCTCCACGAAGGCGCCGACCCGCGACAGCACCGGTGCGCCCGGCCGGATCGCGTGGCCGAAGACCCGGATCTCCCCGCCGTCCGGCTTGATGAGGCCCATCAGCATGCGCAGGGTCGTCGTCTTGCCCGCGCCGTTCGGCCCGAGCAGGCCCAGTACCTGGCCCCGCTCCACCCGGAAGGAGAGGTCCCGTACCGCGTACCGGTCCGCCGACTTCGCGTACCGCTTGCCCAGATCCGTGATCTGGAGCGGAACCTCGGCCAGCGCCGGGTCCGGAGCCGGTGTCGTCGTGGCGCGGCGGCCCGTCAGGAACAGGGCCGCCGCGACCGCCGCTCCGGCGAGCGGCAGCCACCAGACCCAGGAGGGCAGCGGGGCCGCGGCGGTCGTCACGCCCGGTGCCGTGGGGACCGTGAGGCCGCTTCTCAAGGCGACCCGGTACGTGGCCGGCGCGGCCGGGGACGCATAGCCGAGGTCCGTGGAGGCGAGGACCAGCCGCAGTCGGTGGCCCTTCTGCACCTCGTGGTCGATGGCGGGAAGGGCCAGCGTGACATCCTTGCCGTCTTTGGCGCCGGTCACCCGGACGGGGGCGACCAGTTGCGAGGGCAGCACCGGCCGGCTGCCGCCGGGGCCGGCGTCGTACACCTTTCCGAAGAGCACGGCGTCGTCGCTCGTCGACGTCACATGGAGGGTCACCGTCGGCGACCCGGTGATCCGCAGGTCGTCGCGGACCGGAGCCGAGTCGAACTGCGCGTACTGCCCGGGGAAGTCGAGTGACACCCCGATGCCCAGCGACGACAGCCGGGACAGGCCCCCGGAGCCGCCGAGGCCGGGGAGCGCGGAGACCGCGGGCGGGCTCGCGCCCGCCGGGTTGGCGAAACTCTGTTCGCGACCGGCGAGCGGGAGCGTCCGCCGTCCGCTGTCCAGGCCCGGGTAGGTGTCCGCGCTCGCGCCGCGCAACAGGGCCGCCCCGTCCGTGGAGTCGATGCCCCCGGTCCGGGTGATGCGGAAGGCGGGGCCGGTGCCGACACCCTTCTCGTCCTTCAGATAGCGGTCGAACCACGCCGTGACCCGCGCCTGGACGCGGTCCGTCTCCAGGTCGCCGCCGTCGTGGCCGCCCGCGATCCAGTCGACGTCCACAGGCGCGCCGTTCGCCCGGACGGCCCTGGCCGCCGCGTCCGCCTGGCCGAGCGGGAAGAGCGAGTCGGACTGGCCCTGCACCAGCAGCGCGGGCACCCTGATGTCCTTGCCGACGGCGGACGGGGAGCGGGCCTGGAGGAGAGCGCGCGCCTGCGCGTCGGGCGTTCCGGACTCCGCGACCCGCTCGTACATCCGGCACAGCTCGTCGGTGAACTTGCCGCAGCCGCCGCCGGAGTTCAGGAAGACGCCGGCCCACAACTTCTTGAACACGCCGTTCGGGAACAGGGCGTCCGCCAGGTTCCAGTAGGTGATCGCCGGGGCGATCGCATCCACCCTGTGGTCGTGGCCGGCGGCCAGCAGCGAGATCGCCCCGCCGTAGGACGCGCCCGCCATGCCCACGCGCGGGTCGCCGGGCTTGTCGAGTTCGACCTCGGGCCGCTTCGCCAGCCAGTCGAGCAGCTTGGAGACGTCGGCGACCTCGCCCTTGGGATCGTTCAGCCCGATCTTTCCCGTGGACCTCCCGAAGCCGCGCGCCGACCAGGTCAGCACGGCATACCCCTCCCGGGCGAGCTTCTCCGCCTGGCCCCTGACGTCGTCCTTGCTGCCGCCGAATCCGTGGGCGAGCAGGACGGCCGGGCGCCGGCCGGCCGACCCCGCGGTGAAGTAGGACGTGTCGATCCGCACGCCGCCGCCCATGTCCATGACTCCGTCGGCGCGGTGCACGGCAGGCACGTCGTCCGAGGCGACGGCCGACCATGTACCGACGCAGGCCAGGACGAGGACGACCGCGGCCACGGCGGCCACGGTCCCTCGGCGCAGCCCCCGGAGCGCGGGCAGTCGAAGATCCATGCGTCAACGGTAGAGGCCGCCACCGACAACCGCGGCACCCGCCGGACGGAACTCCGGGCCCTCCCCCAGGCGTACGGACCCGGTGCCGCATACCGCAGCCGCGGTACGAGCGCTTTACTCAGATCACAACCGGCCGCAGAAGCACCGGCCTCAGGTCGGCGCACCCCCGCGGTGCCGGCAGGGCAGCCGGCCGCAGAGGTGCGGACCCATCCCGAGGCGCTGCGGCAGTGATACCCGCGGTGGGCTTCGCCTCCTGCACCGTGTATCGGCAGAGGCGGACCGGCCCGGGGGCCTCAGGCCCGCGCGTCCTCCGGGATCGACACCAGCCAGCGGGTGTCGCGGCGGGGACGGAGGTAGAGCGCCCAGTACAGGGTGGCCGCCGCGGTGATGCCGCCGGTCCACAGCAGGTAGCCGACCTCCTGCCGGCTGAGGATGTACGCGAGGACCGCGATCAGCAGGGCCGGCATCGCGGGCCACAGCGGCATGCGCCAGGCGGACGTGTGCCGGTGCGTGCCGCGCCGGGCGAGCAGGGCGGCGACCGCGACCAGCAGGTACATGCCGGTCACCGAGACGCCCGTGACGCCGTAGAGGGTGTCCAGGTTGACGAAGCACAGGAGCGCGCCGGGGACGCCGACGACGAGGGTGGCGACCCAGGGGGAGCCGAACCGGCCGAGCTTGGACAGTGCGTTGTTGACCGGCTCGGGCCAGGCCTTGTCGCGGGCGGAGGCGAACAGCACACGGGAGTTCTGGATGACCATGACGATGCCCGCGTTGATGATGGCGAGCGCCACGCACAGGCTCACGAAGGTGCCGACGGCCGAGTTGGACCAGGCGGTGACCATGCTGCTGATGTCGCCGCTCGTCAGCGCCTTCAGGTCGGAGGCGCCCATGGTGATCGCCACGACCGGGACCAGGATGACGACCGTGGAGATGGCGAGGGTGGCCAGGACCGTGCGGGCGACGTTGCGGCGCGGGTTCTCCAGCTCCTCGGAGAGGTAGACGGCGGTCGAGAAGCCCTGGGTGACGAAGAGGGCGATGGCGAGCCCGGAGACCACCAGCATGGCCGTCACGGTGTCCGTGTGTCCGCCGGAGCCGGTCACCTGCATCGAGACGAGGCTGCCGAGGCCGCGCCGGCCGTGTGTGAAGCCCAGGAGCGCGACGACGCCCGCGGCCACCACTTCCAGGACCAGGAAGATGCCGGTGATCCAGGCGTTGGCGCGCAGGTCCAGCAGTCCGGCGAGGGTGGCGAGCAGCATGACGGTGGCGCCCGTCATCGCCGGGTCGAGGTGCACGAGCGGTGCGAGGTAGTCCGCCGTGCCCATGGCGATCACCGGCGGGACGATCATCACGACCAGCAGGGACAGCACGAAGACCAGCCAGCCGGCGAGTCGGCCGGCCAGCGTCGACACCATGGCGTACTCGCCGCCCGCGCTGGGGATCAGGGTGCCCAGCTCCGAGTAACAGAACGCCACGGCGATACAGAGGAGGGAGCCGATGGCGATCGTGAGGGCGGTGGCGGTGCCCAGCGAGCCGAACAGGTCGGGGACGACCACGAAGAGCGTGGAGGCGGGCGTCACGCACGACAGGGTGAGCAGGGTGCCGCCGACGACGCCGATGGAACGCTTGAGCGTCTGGGGGCTTTTCTCCGGCGCCTGGGCGACGGAGTTCTCGACAGGGCTGAGCGTGTCGGTCATGCGGCGGTTCCGATCGACTGGTGCGGCGGTGATGGGGGCGGGAGCGCTATCGCCTCCGGAGGCTGGGTCGTACTACTGCTCGTCCTCTCCCGGTGCGCTGCATGGAACCCCGACGAAAACCGCTGCGTCAATGCCCGTTTACCTTCGGAATCCGCACGTGTAAAGCGGTCTGGGTCACGTTGCTTTCCCAGGACGCGACAGCCGTTCGTCTCATTAGCCAAGCTCTGGCATGAGTGGACCTTGCTTTCCAAGGTGGAATACGGGCTAGGCCTGCGTCATCCGTTTCATCCCGCCCGCACGGGAACCGTAGGAGCGGCGTCAAAAAAATGTCAGGCCGTCCGGTATCCGGACGGCCTGACGGGGATTTCTCCGTGGCACTCAGTGGTTGCGCGGGAAGCCGAGGTCCACGCCTGCCGGGGCCTCCGAGGGGTCGGGCCAGCGGGTGGTGATCACCTTGCCGCGGGTGTAGAAGTGCGTGCCGTCGTTGCCGTAGATGTGGTGGTCGCCGAAGAGCGAGTCCTTCCAGCCGCCGAAGGAGTGGTAGCCCACCGGGACCGGGATCGGCACGTTGACACCGACCATGCCCGCCTCGATCTCCAGCTGGAAGCGGCGGGCCGCGCCGCCGTCCCGGGTGAAGATCGCGGTGCCGTTGCCGAAGGGAGAGGCGTTGATCAGGGCGACGCCCTCCTCGTACGTCTCCGCGCGCAGCACGCACAGCACCGGGCCGAAGATCTCGTCCTGGTACGCCTTCGCAGTGGTCGGCACCTTGTCCAGAAGCGAGATGCCGATCCAGTGGCCGTCCTCGTAGCCGTCCACGGTGTAACCGGTGCCGTCCAGGACGACCTCGGCGCCCTCCGCCGCCGCGCCCGTCACGTACGACGCCACCTTGTCCCGGTGCACCTTGGTGATCAACGGGCCCATCTCGGAGGCCGGGTCGCCGCCCGGACCGATCTTGATCTTCTCGGCGCGCTCGCGGATCTTCTCCACCAGTTCGTCGCCGATGGATCCGACGGCGACGACGGCGGAGATCGCCATGCAGCGCTCGCCCGCCGAGCCGTACGCCGCCGAGACCGCCGCGTCCGCCGCCGCGTCCAGGTCGGCGTCCGGCAGGACCAGCATGTGGTTCTTGGCGCCGCCCAGGGCCTGGACCCGCTTGCCGTTCGCGGAGGCGGTGGTGTGGATGTAGCGGGCGATCGGGGTCGAGCCGACGAAGGACACCGCCTTGACGTCCGGGTGCTCGAGGAGACGGTCCACGGCCACCTTGTCGCCGTGGACGACGTTGAAGACGCCGTTCGGCAGGCCCGCCTCCGCCAGCAGCTCGGCGATCCGGATCGAGGCGGACGGGTCCTTCTCGGACGGCTTCAGGACAAAGGTGTTCCCGCACGCGATGGCGATCGGGAACATCCACATCGGCACCATCGCCGGGAAGTTGAACGGCGTGATGCCGGCGACGACACCGAGCGGCTGACGGATCGCGGCCACGTCCACACGGCTCGCGACCTGCGTGGACAGCTCGCCCTTCAGCTGCACGTTGATGCCGCACGCCAGGTCGACGATCTCCAGGCCGCGCGCCACCTCGCCGAGCGCGTCGCTGTGGACCTTGCCGTGCTCGGCGGTGATCAGCTCGGCGATCTCGTCGCGGTGCGCGTCCAGCAGCGCCCGGAACTTGAAGAGGATGGACGTGCGCTGGGCGAGGGAGGACTGCCCCCACGTCGCGAACGCCTCCCTGGCCGCGGCGACGGCCGCGTCCACCTCGTCCACGGTCGCGAAGGCGACCTTGGTGGTGACCGCACCGGTCGCCGGGTCCGTCACCGGACCGTACGTGCCCGACGCGCCTTCGACGGTCTTGCCGCCGATCCAGTGGTTGACGATCTTCGTCATGCCCAAGAACTCCTTCACAGATGGCGGCGTCGGGTCGAGACGTGCCGGTCGTACTCCTTGCGCGCCTCGACCGCCGACGGCCGTGTCGCGGTCTCGGCCACGGGTACATCCCACCAGGCCTGCGCCGGGGGTGCGCCCGACACAGTGTCTGCGGTTTCGGTCTCCACGTAGACACATGTGGGAGTGTCCGCGGCGCGTGCCTCCGCGACGGCGGCCCGCAGGTCGCCCACGGTCTTCGCGCGCAGCACCCGCATGCCCAGGCTGGCCGCGTTGGCGGCCAGGTCCACAGGCAGCGGTGCCCCCGTGTACCCGCCGTCCCCGGAGCGGAAGCGGTAGGCGGTGCCGAACCGCTCGCCGCCCACGGACTCCGACAGGTTGCCGATGGACGCGTAGCCGTGGTTCTGCACGAGCAGGACCTTGATCGCGATCCCCTCCTGTACGGCCGTGACGATCTCCGTCGGCATCATCAGATAGGTGCCGTCGCCGACCAGCGCCCACACCGGCCGGTCGGGTGCCGCCATCTTCACGCCGATCGCGGCCGGGATCTCGTAGCCCATGCACGAGTAGCCGTACTCGAGGTGGTACTGATCGGGCGAACGGGTCCGCCACAGCTTGTGCAGATCGCCCGGGAGCGAGCCGGCCGCGTTGACGAGGATGTCGGAGTCGTCCACCACGGCGTCCAGCACCCCGAGGACCTGCGGCTGTGTCGGCCGTACGTCCGGCTCGTCCGCCTCGAAACAGGCGTCCACGCGGTGCTCCCAGCGCTGCTTGTCCTCCGTGTACTCGGTGACGTACGACGGATCGACGCGGTGTCCGTGCACTGTCAGCGCCTCGGTCAGCTCCTCCAGGCCGCTGCGCGCGTCGGCGATCAGCGGCAGCCCGGAGAGCTTGTGGCCGTCCAACGGGGCGATGTTGAGATTGACGAAGCGGACGCCCTCGGCGGTGAAGAGTGTGCCGGAGGCCGTGGTGAAGTCCGTGTAGCGGGTGCCGACGCCGATCACCAGGTCGGCGGTGCGGGCCAGCTCGTCGGCGGTGGCCGTGCCGGTGTGGCCGATGCCGCCCACGTCCTGCGGGTGGTCCCAGCGCAGCGAGCCCTTGCCGGCCTGGGTGGAGGCGACCGGGATGCCGGTGGCCTCGGCGAACTCCGCCAGTGCCTGCTCCGCGCGGCTGTGGTGGACGCCGCCGCCGGCCACCACGAGCGGGCGCCGGGCGCCACGGACCGCCTGGACGGCCTCGGCGAGTTCGACCGGGTCGGCGCCCGGGCGGCGCACCGTCCAGATCCGTTCGGCGAAGAACTCCTGCGGCCAGTCGAAGCCTTCGGCCTGCACGTCCTGCGGCAGCGCAAGGGTGACCGCGCCCGTGTCGACCGGGTCGGTGAGCACGCGCATCGCCTGGAGGGCGGCCGGGATCAGCGCCTCCGGGCGGGTGATCCGGTCGAAGTACCTCGACACCGGCCGCAGACAGTCGTTGACGGACACGTCACCGGCGTAGGGCACCTCCAGCTGCTGGAGCACCGGGTCGGCCGGGCGGGTGGCGAAGACGTCGCCGGGCAGCAGCAGGACCGGGAGGTGGTTGATCGTGGCGAGGGCGGCGCCCGTGACGAGGTTGGTCGCACCGGGCCCGATGGACGTCGTCACCGCGTGCGCGGACAGCCGGTTGGACTGCCGGGCGTATCCGACCGCCGCGTGCACCATCGACTGCTCGTTGCGGCCCTGGTGGTAGGGCATGACGTCGCCGTACTCGACCAGTGCCTGCCCGAGGCCCGCGACGTTGCCGTGGCCGAAGATGCCCCACGTGGCGCCGATCAGCCGGCGGCGCACGCCGTCGCGCTCGGTGTACTGGGCGGCCAGGAAGCGCACGAGCGCCTGAGCGACCGTGAGCCTCGTCGTTGAGGTCATCGGTAACCCCCTGTGGTTTCTACGTGATCCGGGTGGAAGCAGATCCGCCACTGGCGTTCCTCGCCCGGCCCCGCCATGACGTTCAGGTAGTACATGGTGTGTCCGGGCTGGGCGATCGACGGGCCGTGCCAGCCGTCCGGTACGAGGACGGCGTCGCCGGTGCGGACCTCGGCGAGGACGTCTGAACCGCCCTCGCGCGAGGGGAATACGCGCTGGTACCCGAGACCGTTCCGACCCTCGATCTCGAAGTAGTAGATCTCCTCCAGCTCGGTCTCCTCGCCCGGCCGCGTCTCGTCGTGCTTGTGCGGCGGGTACGAGGACCAGTTGCCGCCGGGAGTGATCACCTCGACGGCGATGAGCCTGTCGCAGTCGAAGGCGTCCGCGGAGGCGAAGTTGCGCACCTGACGGGCACAGTTGCCGCTGCCGCGGTCTTCGACGGGAACCTCCGGCGCGGGGCCGTAGCGGGCGGGGAGTCGGCGCTCGCACTTCGCTCCTGCCAGGGCGAAGCGGCCTCCCGCGCCGGAGGCGATCTGTACCCGGGCGTCTCGGGGCACGTACGCGAAGTCCGATACCCCCGCGAAGACGTTGTCCCTGCCCAGGAGTTGAAACGCTTTGTCCTCCATGTGCACCGTACAGGTGCCCTCGAGGGGAAGTACGATCCACTCGCTGTCACCGGTGGTGAACATATGCGTGTCACCCGGCCGGAGCTCCACGACCCGCAGGCTGCTGTGGCTCCAGCCGGCCCGTTTCGGGTCGATGTCGAGGGTGTACTGCGCGTTCGCGGTCGCGCCCCTGGGGACGTACAAGTCGTTGCTCATGCGGCCCTCACAGAAGTCCTACGGCGGTGTCCACGGCCGTGGCGACGTCGCCGTCCGCCGGGTACAGCAGCGAACGGCCGACCACCAGGCCACTGACGGTGGGAAGTCGCAGCGCTCCGCGCCACTTCTCGTACGCGCCCTCCTGGTCCCCGCCGACATCGCCGCCGAGCAGCACGGCCGGCAGGGTGGAGGTCTCCATCACCCTGGCCATGTCGTCCGGGTCGTCGGTCACCGGGACCTTCAGCCAGGTGTACGCAGACGTGCCGCCCAGTCCGCTGGCGATGGCGATGGACCTGGTCACGGCCTCGGCGCTCAGATCGTTGCGGAGCCGGCCCTCGGGGGTGCGGCGGCTGATGAACGGCTCCACGAACACCGGGAGCCGGCGCTCGGCCATCTCGTCGATCACCCGGGCCGTGGACTCGAGGGTGTTGAGCGACCCCGGGTCGTCGTAGTCGATGCGCAGCAGCAGCTTGCCCGCGTCGAAGCCGAGCCGCTCGATGTCCTGCGGGCGGTGACCGGTGAACCGGTCGTCCAGCTCGAAGGACGCCCCCTGGAGGCCGCCGCGGTTCATCGACCCCATGACGACCTTGTGTTCGAGGGCGCCGAGCAGCAGCAGGTCGTCGAGGATGTCGGCGGTGGCCAGCACACCGTCGACGCCCGGACGGGACAACGCGAGGCACAGCCGCTCCAGCAGATCGGCGCGGCTCGCCATGGCCATCCTGCGGTCGCCGACGCCCAGGGCACCGCGGGCGGGGTGGTCGGCGGCGACGATCATCAGCCGGCCGGTGTCCCCGAGGAGCGGCCGCCGGGCCCGCCGGTCGGCGGCCTCGGCGACGGCCTCGGGGTGCCGGGTCCGGATCCGGACGAGCTCGGCGACGTCCACACGGGGAAAGGCGGAGCGTATGCGCGCGGTGCCGTTCTCTTCGTGCACGCGTGCGTGGGCGGCGCCGTCGTCCCGGTGCGGGGTGCCGGCCTCGCCCTCGTGCCGGGTGCCCCCGACGTGTCCCGCCCTCATCGCACCGCTCCCGCCGTGACGGCGGCCGCGACCTCGGCGGCCGTGGGCATCGCCGAGGAGCACTCCAGACGGGAGGCCACGATCGCCCCCGCGGCGTTCGCGTACCGCATGATCCGCTCCAGGTCCCATCCGGCGAGCAGCCCGTGGCAGAGCGAACCGCCGAAGGCGTCGCCCGCGCCGAGGCCGTTGAGGACCTTGACCGGGAGCGGGGGCACCTGAGCCGACTCGCCCGTGGCGCTGACCGCCAGCACTCCCTCGGGTCCCTGCTTGACCACCGCGAGTTGCACACCGGCGTCCAGCAGGGCGCGGGCGGCTGCGTGCGGATCGCGCTCCCCGGTGGCGATCTCCACCTCGTCGATGTTGCCGACGGCGACCGTGGTGTGGCGCAGGGCCTCGGCGTAGAACGGGCGCGCCGAGCCGGCGTCCTGCCAGAACATGGGGCGCCAGTCGAGGTCGAAGACCGTGGTACCGGAGTCGGCCCGGTGGGCGAGGGCGGCGAGCGTCGCGGTACGGCTCGGCTCCTCGCTCAGGCCCGTGCCCGTCATCCAGAAGATGCGCGCTGCGCGGATCGCGTCCAGATCCAGCTCGTGGGCGTCGATCTCCAGGTCCGGGGCCTTGGGCCGGCGGTAGAAGTACAGCGGGAAGTCGTCCGGCGGGAAGACCTCGCAGAACGTGACCGGAGTGGGCAGCCCCGCGACCGGGGTCACCCAGCGGTCGTCCACGCCGAAGCCGCGCAGCGCCTCGTGAAGGTAGGTGCCGAAGGGGTCGTCACCCGTGCGTGTGATCACCGCCGTACGGCGTCCGAGACGGGCGGCGGCGACCGCGACGTTCGTCGCCGACCCGCCCAGGAACTTCCCGAAGGTCGTCACCTGGGGCAGGGGCACGCCCGTCTGCAGCGGATACAGATCCACGCCGATCCGGCCCATGGTGATCAGGTCGTACGGGGCACCGGCGCCGTGCGGGCCCCACTCCTCGGACTCCTCCATCGAGTTCCCTTCCCATCGGCTGCCCCCAGGTCTAACCGTGCGGAGTGAGCCCTGTCAATGCTTTGTCCAGACATTCGGACGACAGCTTGACATGGCTTCGGGGCGGCCTGAAGCTGGCGGCCATGACGTCGTTGCCACCCGCAGGATCACTCTCCCGCATCCGCATCGGATCGGCCCCCGACTCCTGGGGCGTCTGGTTCCCGGACGACCCCCGGCAGGTGCCCTGGCGGCGCTTCCTCGACGAGGTCGCCGGGTCCGGCTACGAGTGGATCGAGCTGGGCCCGTACGGCTATCTGCCCACCGATCCCGCGGTCCTGGCCGAGGAGACCGGGCGGCGGGGCCTGAAGGTCTCCGCCGGCACGGTCTTCACCGGGCTGCACCACGGTCCGGAGGTGTGGGACGCCACCTGGGCGCATGTCTCGGACATCGCGGCGCTGACGCAGGCCATGGGCGGCTCGCATCTCGTGGTCATCCCGGCGTTCTGGCGGGACGACAAGACGGGCCGGGTGCTGGAGCCGGGCACCCTGACCGCCGGGCAGTGGCGGAACCTCACCACGGGGACCGAGCGGCTGGGGCGGGAGGTGCGCGAGCGGTACGGCCTGGAGATCGTCGTCCATCCGCACGCCGACACACACATCGACAGCGAGGAGAACGTGACGCGCTTCCTCGACGCGACGGACTCCTCGGCGGTGTCGTTGTGCCTGGACACCGGGCACTACGCGTACTGCGGTGGCGACAGCGTGAAGCTGATCGAGACGTACGGTGAGCGGATCGGGTACCTCCACCTCAAGCAGGTCGACCCCGCGGTCCTCGCCGAGGTGCGGGCCGAGGAGATCCCGTTCGGCCCCGCCGTGGCGCGCGGGGTCATGTGTGAACCGCCGTCCGGCGTCCCGGAGTTGGAGCCCGTGCTGGCGGCTGCGCAGCGGCTCGGTGTCGACCTGTTCGCGATCGTGGAGCAGGACATGTACCCGTGCGACCCGGACAAGCCGCTGCCGATCGCACGGCGCACCCGGGCGTATCTGAGGTCCTGCGGCGCGTGAGAGGGCGGGTGCGCCGGATGCGGAGAGGACGTGCCGGGGTGAAACCATAAAGTCCGGCAATTCCGGAGATCACCCCATCGGGGGCGCAACCCGGACGGGGGCATCGCAGTTGACTCAACGTCGGGCATTCCGCCCGGTTGTTGTGACGACTTCCAAGGAGCACCTCTCCATGTCGCGTATCGCGAAGGGCCTCGCCCTGACCACCGTTGCCGCTGCGGCCGTGGCGGGCACCGCCGGTATCGCCGCCGCCGACAGCGGCGCAAGCGCCTCCGCCGACACCTCCCCGGGCATCGTGGCGGGCAACGTTGCGCAGGCGCCGGTCCACGTTCCGGCCAACGTCTGCGGGGTCACGGCCACGGTCATCGGCCTGCTGAACCCGGCGTCCTCCAACAACTGCGCCAACGGCTGACGTCCGAGCGGACCCTTCTGGCCGGCCGTTCTCCCATGGGAAGCGGCCGGCCGGCGTGTGTGTGGGGGCCGGTGCGCGGGCCGGCGTGTGTGCGGGGGCCGGCCGGTGTGGGCCGGGGCCGGTCGGCGCCGTCGCGGGGCCGTTCGGCGCAGGCCCTGGGAGGCCGGCCGTTCCGCCGAACGGGTGGGGCGCGTTTCGATCTGTCCAGGGGCCCTCCCACCAGGCACGACGGGGTGACGAGGTCACCCGTGTCAGCTACCCGGAGCGGCCGAACGGTTGCAGCCAGCGATGTCCCCTTTCACGGTGAATTCAGGCACCAAGCCTCACGACGAAAGGAACATCCATGCGTGTTCTGCCCGCGCGGCGCTTTGCCTCCTCCGCTCTGTGCGCCGTTCTGCTCATCGGTATCACCGGACCGGCCGCCGTGGCGGCCGACCACTCCTCGGCGCGTGGCCGGGTCACCGCGGAGGCCCCCCTGCCGCCCAACGCCGACATCCTTGTGCGCCCGGTCAACGACCTGCTGGCCGCCGTGCTGAAGGCGGACCACAACCGGCTCTCCGCCGACGAGGCGGCCAGGCTCGGCAAGGCCGTCGACGACGCCATCGCCAAGGTCAGCATGGACACGGCCACCAAGGCCCCGGGGACCGACGACGACGACGCCCTCGCCGGCCTGCGACAGGCGATCGACAAGCTGCTCGCGGCCGCCACCTCCGCCAACCCCAACCTGGTCGCGCCGGCCGCCACCGCGGTGGTGACCGAACTCGTCAAGGTCCTCGCCACGGGCTTCGTCACCGGCGGTCTGCTGCCCCTGCCGAACCCCTCAGGCCCCTCGACCCTGCCCAGCCTCCCGTCGACCCTGCCCAGCCTCCCGACGCTGCCGTCGACGAAGCCGACCCCGCCGCACGTGCTGCCGCCGATTCCGTCCGCGTCGCGCATGCTGACGCCGATGCCGTCCCGCTCGACGAGCTGAGTACCGCGCCGCACGGCGACCCGGGTCCCATGGCGCCCTGCGAAACGCGCCGACCCGAGTCCCGTGGCGCGTGACGAAGCGCGCGCCGCCCCCAGTCCCGGCGACGCCCGCACCGCACAGCCGCCCGCCCGGCCCAGGCCCGCGGGCGGCTGTCGGCGTGCGCGGCCGCCCCGTGCGGTCGTCGGATCAGCGAAGGCGGCGGACCGGCTCCCCGGCGAGGTACGCCTTGATGTCCCCGACGGCCTCGCCGTAGTACGTCGCGTAGTTGGCGCGGGAGACATACCCCAGGTGAGGGGTGGCGAGCAGCCGCGGTGCGGTACGCATCGGATGGCCGGCCGGGAGCGGCTCCTCGTCGAACACGTCGACGCCCGCGCCCGCGATACGGCCCTCGTGCAGGGCGGCGAGCAGGGCGTCCTGGTCCACGATGGCGGCGCGCGAGGTGTTGACGAGATAGGCGGTCGGCTTCAGGAGCGCGAGCTCGCGGGCCCCGATCAGCCCGCGGGTGCGGTCGCCGAGCGCAAGGTGCACCGAGACGAAGTCGCTGCTCACGAGCAACTCCTCCAGCGACGCGGCGCGTTCGGCGCCGACCTCGTGCGCCCGCTCCTCGGTGAGGTGCTTGCTCCAGGCGGCGACCTCCATGCCGAAGGCGAGCCCGACCCGGGCCACCCGGCTGCCGATCTTCCCGAGCCCGAGCAGCCCGAGCCGCCGCCCGTGCAGATCCGCGCCCACCGTGCTCTGCCAGGGACCGCCGTCCCGCAGGGCGTTGTTCTCCTCCACCACCCCGCGCGCCAGCCCGAGCAGCAGTGCCCAGGTCAGCTCGACGGGCGGCGTGGAGGAGCTGGCGGTGCCGCAGACGGTCACGCCGTGCGTCTCCGCGGCCTCGTAGTCGATGACGGAGTTCCGCATTCCGGAGGCGACCAACAGCTTCAGCCGGGGCAGCCGGGCCAGCAGGGAACCGGGGAAGGGCACGCGTTCGCGCAGTGTGACGACGATGTCGAATTCCGCGAGCGCCTCGGCGAGGGCGTCCTCGTCGGCGAAGTGCTCGGCGAAGGAGACCACATCCACCCGGTCCGCCACCGGCGACCAGTCCGCGACGGAGGTCGCGATCCGCTGGAAGTCGTCGAGCACGGCACACCGAAGCCGCATACCAGCCCCCTCTGATCGACGGGGAAACTCTATCGACCCGGTGTGCGGGCTTACCTTCCCTGGCGCTTGCCGAAGACCACGACGCCGTCGCCGACGCGCAGCATGGGCCACAGGGTCATGGCGTCTTCGTAACGGAGGTTCACACAGCCGTGGGAGCCCGGGTCCTCGAAGATCGGGCGATGGCTCGCGTGGAGGGCCTCGCCGCGGTCGAAGAACTGACTGAACGGCATGGGAGCGTCGTACAGACTGGACCAGAACTTCTCCACGCGCTTGTAGATCCTGTACGACCCGTTGCGGGTCCTGTGGCCGGGCATCCCGGTGCGTGTGGGCACCGGCCCGAAAACGATCTCTTCGCTCCGCTGCACCCACAGCAACTGGCGCGTCTGGTCGATGCAGACGACGAGCCTCGACCGCCCGGCACAACCGGTGAGCGAGGCCGGGTTCCGCATGGCCCAGTCCAGCGCCGCGGCCCGATGGCTCACGAGCCCGGCGTAGCCGTCCGCCGGACTGATGCCGTACGCGCTCTGCAAGCTCTGGATCGCCGCGCAGTCCTCCGCGGACTGCTTGCCGTCCTGGAGCAGGTCCAGGTATTTCTCCACCTGACGCTGGTAGGGCCCGGCGGACAGGCGACACATCGCGGTGCCGTCGTCCCCCCGAGGAGGAACTGCGGGAGCAGCCGAGGCCGATGCCCCCGCCACGCCGGTCAGCACCAGGGAACCCACCATGGCGGCCAGGGCGGCGAGGCGACTCCGTCCGCAGCGGACGCGCGACCTCTTCGTCATCGGTTCCTCCTGTGCCGTGGTGCGCTCCCGCGCGAGCTCTCCGGTATGTCCCACGGAACCGTTGACGTTCTTTTGTCATATAAAACGAAGTCGCCCTGGCTCTCACCCCAATGCCCGGTCTGACACGTGGTGTCGGTGCGGGAACACGACCGTGCCCCGGGCTCGGCACACGGCCCGGGGCACGGTCGCGGGTCACTAACGCCGAGTGGGGTGAACGGCCTTGTCCTGGACCTGGACGGTGCCGAGGGTCCAGCAGTCCCTGCTGGCATTGGCCGTCGGGCAGTTGCTGCCGAGGTTGTCGGAGACGATCCCGTTCTGCAGCCGCAGGTTGCCGAAGTCCTGGCTGTCGACGGTGATCGAGTACCGGATGGTCACCGTCTCACCGCGCCTGAGGTCACCCGTCCAGGTGAGCCTCGGCTCGGCGTAGCCGACGACACCGCGGGTGGCGTCCGCGTCGTCGTTGTACCGGGCGTCGTCCAGCAGATCGGTCAGATCGTCCGT
Source organism: Streptomyces glomeratus (assembly GCF_021462825.1). Classification (GTDB taxonomy): domain Bacteria; phylum Actinomycetota; class Actinomycetes; order Streptomycetales; family Streptomycetaceae; genus Streptomyces; species Streptomyces glomeratus. Next base: position 105,481 of record NZ_JAKEEB010000010.1, read on the forward strand.
GAAGTGCGCCTGTGCGGCGCCCACGTAGTCCGTGTCCCCGGTGTTGCGGACCCTGACGGTGTATCGGACGGTGTCGCCCGGATGGATCGTATGGGGCGCCTCCGCGGTCTTGGTGATCCTGAGGCCGGCCTGCGTGACCCGGTTGCTGGCCGTGTTGTTGCCCAGGCTTGGGTCGAAGTCGAGGCCCCTGACGACCGCCGTGTTCCGCACGCCGTTGAAGCCCGGGCCGGCGGTGCCGGTCACGGTGACCGTGGCGGTGGCTCCCACGGCCAGCGGACCGCCGGTGCAGGTCAGCAGGTTGGAGACGGAGACGCTGCAGCCCGGCGAGGTGGTGTACGGGCCGTGCAGGGTCGCCGGAAGCTGGTCGCTGACGGTCCAGCCGGTCGAGGCGTGCGGGCCGTTGTTCCGCACCGTGAGGGTGTACGTCACCTGGCTGTTGGCGGGCGCCGTCGAGGGCCCCGACTTCGTCAGCGACAGGTCCGCCTGCCGCCGCGCGACCGCGGTGCGCACCGCGGCCGCGTTGTTGGTGTAGTCCGTGTCGGGCTCGACGCCTTCGACGGTGACGATGTTCTGAAGGTTGGTGAAGTCCTGGCCGGCGGTGCCGGTCACGGTGATCGTGGCGCTGGCATGGCCCGCAAGCGCACCGTGGGTGCAGACCAGCCGGCCCGGGGCGGGGATGGCGCAACCGGGCGGGGCGACAACGCCGCGGATCCCCGTCGGAAGGTAGTCGGTGACGGTGTAGCCGCTCGAGGGGCTCGCGCTGTTGTTCGTCACGGTGATGGTGTAGGTGACGACGTCGCCCTCCGTCGCGGAGGCGGGGCCGTCCTTCGTCACGGCGAGGTCGACGCCGGCCTGCCGTGACAGCGCATGCACCCCCTTCACCTCGGTGACGGAGTGGCTGGGGGCGGCGACCGCGGTGGAGGAAGCCATGCCCGAAGTCAGCGCCGTCATGATGCCCACGGTGAGCGCCGACACCGCGCCGACACGTCGAGCGCCGGGGCGCATGCCGTTACCTTGACTCACGAGGTTTGACCCTTCATGCAGGAGGCCTGGTGCAGCCGGCGCCCATGCGTCCGCTGCCGAAATCGGCCTGTCCGAAGATTGCAGCTGAAGAAGAGCACACGGCTCTATATCAGTCACTTTTGGCGCGGTATTCAGGCCTTTTTTAGTCCCAATGGAGCATGCGCCGTTCGGGGTGTGGACGCGTGAGGAGCCATGCGATGACCGTGTATTTTTCGACGGCCAAACGCCCTCCCAATTGCTAACGTATCCGCAGATCCTGGGTGTGATGCGTGGGTTTCGAGGGTCGGGATCCATCGACTCGGTCTAGGAGAAACGATTCAGGTGCGCGCAATTTCACAAACAGCGTTCGATTCGGGTAAAACGCTTCTTCAAGTTCACAACCGATCCGGAAATTGCATTGCGGGCAAAACTCCGCGAAGGGCGGCCGGGGCGCCGGCTTCGGCAAGACGACCCCGGGGAGACCAAGCCGCCCACCTGGACCCTGCCGGAGCCCACCGCGCGCAGGGTCAAGTCCGCCGACCACGCCGATCCGGCCGGCGGCCGCGGCGTGTCACGAGGTCGCGGAGGCGGTCCCAGGGACCCCATGCCTGCGCGGTGGCCTTCACCAGGGCAGCGGATTCGGGTGCGCCTGGCCGGGGCCGGGTGGGCGCGGAAGCCTCCGTGTCGCGGACCTTGGTGCCCAGATCCCGCAGGACGTCGGCGGGACAGACCGCTTGGAGGCGTGGGAAGAGGAGCTGCTCCTCCTCGACGACGTGTTCCGTCACGCGGGTGATCACGGACAGCAGGAGCTGCGTGAACTCCTCACTGCCCGACTCCTGAGCCTCCAGGGACTTCAGCAGCTCCTCGATCCGGCGGTGCCCGGTGAGTTCGCGATCGGCCCAGGCAGCGCCGTCTGCCACGAATCGGCGCACCGCGGGGTACAGGTACTCCTTCTCAGCCACCGAGTGGCGAACCAGGCTGACGCTGACCTGCTCGACAAGAGTCCTGCGTTCGCCGCTGCCCGGCGCCGAGGAGCGGATGCGGTCGAAGAGACGCTGGATCTTTCGGTGGTCTGCCGTGAGTACCTCGATGATGCTGCTCCGACTGCCCATCACCACTCCCTGGTGGCCCTGCCCCGTTCGGCCTCGTGTGCCGGGCGGCGATCGGGGGCGCAGCATCCGGCCGCCGTTGAAAACCGTGCGCCCTCGGCATGCCTCCGCGATGCGCCTCGGGATCACGATCAAGATTGAATCACGCGGCGCTCGGTGCTCCCGGCGTGCGGCGCGGCCGACCGAGCTGCGCGGCACGCCGGTGTGGGAAAGGACGTGGAGGAGCGTGGTGCGGCGTGCTGATGGGGCAGCGCAGGGCGAGGCTGGAGGCGAAGGGGCGGCAGGCGGCGTTCCAGGCGTACGTGGCGATGGACCGGCGTGCGCCCGTCTCGGAGCTGGCCGGACAGCTGCTGCGGAAGGCCTTCCCCGACCACTGGTCGTTCCTGCTCGGTGAGATCGCTCTGTACAGCTTCGCCGTTCTGGTACTGACCGGCAGTTACCTGACGCTCTACTTCGATCCGAGTCTGGCCCAGGTGACCTACGCCGGTTCGTACAAGCCTCTGCAGGGCCTGCTGGTCACGAAGGCGTACGACTCGACGCTTCATATGAGCTTCGACGTGCGCGGTGGTCTGCTGATCCGTCAGATGCACCACTGGTCTGCCCTTGTCTTCGTCGCGGCCATCGGCGTCCACATGCTGAGGATCTTCTTCACCGGCGCGTTCCGCAGGCCCCGGGAGATCAACTGGGTCATTGGCGTGACCTTGTTCCTGCTGGCCCTCCTGGAGGGTTTCTGCGGTTACTCGCTCCCCGATGACCTGCTGTCCGGCACGGGGCTGCGCACCGCCCACACGATCGTGATGTCGATCCCGGTCGTCGGGACGTATCTGGCCTTCTTCCTGTGGGGCGGCTCCTACCCCGGCACAGAGCTCAGCCAGCGGCTCTACATCGTGCACGTGCTGTTCGCCCCCGGCCTGCTGATCGCCCTGATCGCCGTGCACCTGTTCATGGTGGTCTATCTCAAGCACACGCAGTGGGCGGCACCGGGGAAGACCAACCGAAACGCGGTGGGGCAGCCGATGTACCCCTCGTTCGCCGCCAGGTCGACCGGGTTGTCCCTGATCGTCTTCGCCGTCACCGCACTGCTGTCTGCGGTCGCACAGATCAATCCTGTCTGGGCCTACGGCCCCTACGTCGCCGATCAGGTCTCGACCGACGCCCAGCCGGACTGGTACGTCGGGTTCCTGGAAGGGGCGTTGCGGCTGATGCCGGGCGTGGAGACCGACGTCGCCGGCCACACGTTGATGTGGAACGTCCTGCTGCCAGCGGTCGTGCTGCCCGCGCTGCTGTTCGTCGTGCTGTACCTGTATCCGGTCTTCGAGCGATGGGTGACCGGGGACCTGGTGGAGCACCATTTGTGCGACCGGCCGCGCGACCGGCCGGTGCGGACCGGGCTCGGCGTGGCGGGCATCGTCTTCTACGCCGTGCTGCTCATGGCGGGCGGCAACGACGTGATCGCCTATGAGTTCGGTGTTTCCGTCAACGGTCTCACGTGGCTCTTCCGCATCGCTGTGCTCGTCGGCCCCGTCCTCGCTTACCTCCTCTCCAGGCGCATCTGTCTCGCGCTGCAACTGCACGAGCGGCAGCTGTACCGGGAAGGTGAGGAGACGGGCATGGTGCGTCAGGACCTTGCGGGTGGCATGGGGGAGTCCCATGCCGGTCTCGACCGGGAGCAGCGCTACCGCCTGCTGGTCAGGGAGCTTCCCCGGCCGCTTGAGCACCCTGGACCTCAGGCGCCGCCGCGCCGCCGGCTCAGGGCGTCGCTGAGCGCGTGGTACTACCGCGACCGGGTCGAGCTGCCCGTCACACCCGAGGAACGCCTGCAGATCACGGGCCGTACGGCGGATCCCGTGTCGGGCGGAGCCGACGGGGAAGGGTGAGGGGCCTCACCCCCGGACGCGACGCCTCACTCCCGGAACAACAGGGAGAAGCGGAGGGTGGTGGTGGGCAGGGTGCGCTCGCCCACCCACGTAGCGGCCCGCCGGTGCTGGGACACGCCGAGGTGCTGGTCGTGTCCCCGTCTCATCGACTCTCTCGAGTCCCGAACTGGAAGACCATGCCGAGGACGCCGGGCCAGAGGAGACCGAACCCGACAAGGATGATCCATACGCCGTAGACGATGCCGACCGCGATTACCGCGGCGCCCAGCGCGGTGACGACCGGGTAGCCGCTGTGCGGGGGGAAGAAGTCGATCGTGCCGCTGCGCTCGCGGATCTCGGAGTCCGGGCGGTCTTCGGGGCGCAGCCCCTTGCGTCCGTAGTTGATCAGGCAGAAGAAGGAGATCACCGAGGACATGCCGAAGGAGACGCTCAGTGCGGCGATGCCGGCGGGTTCGCGGGCGAACCAGATGTAGGCGGCGTCGGTGAGGAGGAAGAACAGTGCCACGCCGGCGAAGAGGTACGCCTCGGATTTCATTCGCCCTGCTCTCCCCGGGGGTCGGGGGTCGGCTCCGCCGTTCCGTGAGCGCGTCGGGGCAGTTCCTGCCGGAACTCGGGGTGATGCAGGTCGAATGCGGGGGAGTCGGAGCGTACACGGGGTAGCGCCGTGAAGTTGTGCCGGGGCGGGGGGCACGAGGTCGCCCACTCGAGGGAACGGCCGTATCCCCAGGGGTCATCCACGTCGACCTTGGGTGCGTACTGCGCCGTTTTCCACATGTTGTAGAGGAAGGGCAGGGTGGAGAGGCCGATGAGGAAGGCGCCGATCGACGAGATGACGTTGAGGGTGGTGAAGCCGTCGGCGGGCAGATAGTCCGCGTAACGGCGGGGCATGCCTGCCTCTCCGAGCCAGTGCTGGACGAGGAAGGTTGTCTGGAAGCCGACGAACAGCGTCCAGAAGTGGATCTTCCCGAGGCGTTCGTCGAGGAGCTTGCCGGTCATTTTGGGCCACCAGAAGTAGAAACCGCCGAACATGGCGAAGACGATGGTTCCGAAGAGCACGTAGTGCAGGTGGGCGACGATGAAGTAACTGTCGGTCAGGTGGAAGTCCAAGACGGGGGAGGCGATGACGACGCCGCTGAGTCCGCCGAGCAGGAAGGTCACCAGGAAGCCGGCCGCCCACAACATCGGTGTTTCGAAGGAGACGCTGCCCTGCCACATGGTGCCGATCCAGTTGAAGAACTTCACCCCGGTCGGAACGGCGATGAGGAACGACATCAGGGAGAAGAAAGGCAGGAGCACCGCTCCCGTGGCGAACATGTGATGGGCCCAGACGGCTGCCGACAGCATCGTGATCGCGATCGTCGCGCCCACCATGCCGATGTACCCGAAGACCGGCTTACGGCTGAACACCGGAATGATCTCCGTGACGACGCCGAAGAACGGCAGCGCCACGATGTAGACCTCCGGATGGCCGAAGAACCAGAACAGGTGCTGCCACAGCAGTGCCCCGCCGGCGGCTGAGTCGAAGATGTGGGCACCGTAGGCCCGATCGGCCACCAGGGCCAGCAGGATCGCGGTGAACACCGGGAAGGCCAGCAGCACGAGGATCGACGTGAACAGGATGTTCCAGGTGAAGATCGGCATCCGGAACATGGTCATTCCCGGGACCCGCAGGGACAGGATCGTGGCGATGAAATTGACGGCGCCGAGGGTGGTGCTCACCCCGGCGACCGCCAGACCCATGGCCCACAGGTCGCCGCCGTGGCCGGGGGAGCGGACCGCGTTGTTCAGCGGTGAGTAGGCGAACCAGCCGAACGCCGCCGGGCCCTGGTCGACGAAGTATCCGGAGACAACGATCAGTCCGCCGAAGAGGAAGAGCCAGTACGACAGTGCGTTCAGGCGGGGGAAGGCCACATCGGGGGCGCCGATCTGCAGCGGCATGACGGCGTTCGCGAACCCGGCGAACGTGGGGGTCGCGAAGAGCAGCATCATGATCGTGCCGTGGATCGTGAACAGCTCGTTGTACTGCTGATTGGTGACGATCTGCAGTCCGGGTCGGGCCAGCTCGGCGCGCATGAGCATCGCCAGTACTCCGGCGAACAGGAAGAAGCCGAACGAGGTGAAGAAGTACAGGTGGGCGATCTTCTTGTGATCGGTGGTCGTCAGGTAGTCCCTGATGCGCTCCGCTGTGGGTACCCGAGGCTCACGGGTGGTGACCTGTGGCTCTCCCGGGCCCGGGATTGTCCGTGACATGAGCGCCCTCCACGTGGCGGCAGTTTCGCCCAGTCACGCGGGTCCTCCCGTTCCTGTCGCTCCCGCACCGGTCGTTGTTGGGCCGGGAGGGGCAACTGGGAGCGGATGGTGTGTCCTAGCGGCGTGCGTGGCACCGCGAGGGTTTCCGGCCCGGACGACACGGCGTCAGCATGCCAGCGATGATCGCCTGCTGCGTAGGACACGGCGGCTCATCCGGGTTGACTCACCCTCCGGCGGAGCGTGACGGCATGTGAGTCGGGCATCCGGGTGACGGGTCCGACGCTCTGAGTGCCACGGCGATCCCGAGCCGGGCGGCTCGGCGGCTGTGTCCGGGCAGGACGAGCGTGACGGCGGTCTTCCCGGCGAGACGTCGAACGCGCACATCCGTTGCCGTGGCGTGAGGGTGGCGTCGCCTGCGGCGTGGGGGTGGCGTCGCCGCACGCACCGTTTACATGACCCCTTCAGGGGTCACTCATCGTGGCGGCGAAGGTGCGTCCGAGGGAGCGAACATGTCACTTGTGGCCGATTTCGTCCTGCAGCGTCTGACCGAGTGGGGTGTCGAGCGGGTCTACGGCTATCCGGGTGACGGGATCAATGGGCCGGTCGGTGCCTTCGACCGGGCCGAGGCCAGCCCGGAGTTCATTCAGGTCAGGCATGAGGAGATGGCCGCGTTCATGGCGTGCGCCCATGCCAAGTTCACCGGGGAGGTGGGCTGTTGCACGGCCACCTCCGGTCCCGGCGCGGTCGGCGCCGCCTGGGACGAGGCGCTCGCCTGCGACGGGCCGGTGGTGCTGGAGTTCAAGGTGGACCAGGAGATCGCCCCGATCCCGCCGCACATCATGACCGAGCAGGGCAAGAAGGCCGCCAAGGCGGCCGTCCGCGACCCGGAGAGGGTGGGCATCACCACCAAAGGGCTGCGCCAGAAGCTCAGCGAGTATGCCGAGCGTCTCCCCGGACGCCACCATGGGGACTGACGCCGGGGACGGGGGTCCGGCGCCGGCCGGGTGCCGTGTCGACGCGGTCGACGTGCACGCCTTCGAGGTGCCCACCGACGGCCCGGACGGCAAGGAGCAGGACGGCACGCTGGACTGGGATTCCACGACGGTCGTCCTGGTGCGGGTGCACGCCGGCGGGCTGACCGGGCTCGGCTACACCTACGGGGACGTGTCGGCCGCCTTGTTCGTGGACTCAAAGCTGGCGCCGGCGATCAAGGGCCAGGACGTGTACTCGCCGCCGGCGCTGTGGCAGCGGATGGGGGTGCTGATCCGCAACGCCGGGCGTCCGGGCGTCGGAGCCATGGCGGTGTCCGCGGTCGACGTGGCGCTCTGGGACCTCAAGGCGAGGCTGCTGGGGCTCCCGCTGGTCCGGCTGCTCCCCGCCTACCACGCCCGTGTACCCGTCTACGGCAGCGGCGGTTTCACCAACTACTCCCTGGACCGTCTCACCGGCCAGCTCGCCGGATGGGTGGACCAGGGCATTCCCCGCGTCAAACTGAAGACGTCGCGGGAGCCCGAACGCGACCCACTGCGGCTGACCGCGGTACGCAAGGCGGTCGGCGACGAGCCGGAGCTGTTCACCGACGCCAACGGGGCGCTCGGCCGCAAGGAGGCGCTCTACTGGGCGCGCAGGTTCCACGACGAGTGGGACGTGCGCTGGTTCGAGGAACCCGTCAGCTCCGCCGACCTGGAAGGACTGCGCCTGCTGCGCGAACGCGGACCGGAGCGACTGGAGATCGCGGCGGGCGAGTACGCCTACACGATGCGGGACTTCGTCAACCTCGTGGAGCGTCCCGCCGTGGACTGCCTCCAGACCGACGTCACCCGTTGCGGCGGCATCACCGGTGTGCTGGAGGTGGCCGGCCTCTCCGCGGCCCATGACCTCGACCTGTCGGCGCACTGCGCCCCTGCTGTGTCCGCGCACGCCTTCTGCGCCGTACGACGGCTGCGGCACCTGGAGTACTTCCACGACCACGTACGCGTCGAGAGCCTGCTGTTCGACGGCACCCTGTCGCCCGTGGACGGCGCCCTGCGACCCGACACCGGCCGTCCGGGGCTCGGCCTGGACGTCAGGTGGGCCGACGCCGAGCCGTATCGCGTGTACGGGGCACGGCCGGTCTGATCAGGCTCGCGAAGGAAGGGCGAGGATCGATGGCGAAGGCGGCACGCCGACGACGCGCGAGGTGCCGGCCGAGACCCACCCGGAGATCGCGGGCCCGCCGCGGGCCAGGATGACCCATGACGTGGGCAGGCCCGAAGGGGCCCCTGCGCCGCCTGGCGCAGGCGCTGCCGTGGGGCCACGGCCACCAGCGCGCCACCGGCGGCATGACCGCCGAGCAGGAGCTGCTGGAGAAGAGCAAGGACTGCCTGGTGGCGGCCGACGGCTTCGCCCGCACGACGCAGGTCAAGGAGGCACGCACGGGGCGGCGGGCCCTGCACATGGCGGAGGCCATTACGGGATGCGCACGGCTCGTAACTGAAAAAGCGAGGCCGGCGACGAGAGCAGCCGCCGATATCGGGAACGAATGTTCCCATATGTCCCGGGCACTCGGATGGATGTGCTCACGTACCTGCTGTCGGTACTGGCGGCCTGTGCCAACGCCGTGTCCTCGGTGCTGCAGCGCAAGGCGAACCGCGAGATGCCCCCCGAATTGGCGCTGCGGCCGAAACTCATCTTGGAGCTGTTGCGCCAGCCGGTGTGGCTCGCCGGGGTGGCCGGGGTCATCATCGGTTTCCTTCTCCAGGCCGCTGCGCTCGATCAGGGTGAGCTGTCCGTGGTGGAGCCGATCCTGGTCTGTGAGCTACCGCTGACCTTGTTCCTGGCCGCATGGGTGTTCCACGCACCGCTGAGGCTCCGGGAGGCGGGCGCGGCCGTAGGGATGGCGGCGGGGCTGGCCGGACTGCTGTTCTTTCTCGCTCCGTCCGCGGGGCAGGCGGAGGAGGTGCCGTGGTACGCGTGGCTGCTGGCGAGCGTCGCAACCATGGCGGCGACAGCGGCGGCGTTCGAGTGGGCGCGGCGTGGCCGTATCGCCCGGGACCAGAGGGAAGGCAGCGCACGGCGGGCTGCGGGGTTCGGCATGGCGGCCGGGTGCACATTCGGTTTGACGGCGGCGTTCATCAAGGCGGCCACGGTCCGGTACAACGAGGGCGGTCTGGCCGGGGTGTTCACGGGATGGGAGCTGTACTGCATGGTCATCGCCGGCGTGCTGGGGATGTTCCTGCTCCAGTCGGCGATGCACGCGGGCCGACTGGTCGCCGCGCAGCCGGCCCTGACACTGAGCGATCCGCTGGTCTCCGTCCTGTGGGGCGTCACCGTCTTCGGAGAGATCGTGCGCGGTGGGCTCTACCTGCTGCTCGCCACGGCCAGCGGCGTGCTCCTGGCGGCCTCCGTCGTGGTCCTTTCCCGCTCTCCAGCGATCGGCGAGAAGGAGACCCGCCACGTTCGAGGAGGCTGACGGGACGTGTCAGGCTCGGTCTACGCATACGGTCTCGCCGCCGCATGCCTGCTGGGGCTCGGCTTCGTACTCCAGCAGCGCGCCGCGCAGCGCGCCCCGCTCGCCGACATGCTCCGCTTCCGGCTCCTGCTGGACCTGGTGCGCGACCGGGTGTGGCTGGCCGGCATCGGCTGCATGGTGGCCGGGCAGATCTTCGGCGTCCTCGCGCTCGCGAAGGGGGACGTGTCCCGTGTCGAGCCGCTGCTCGCCACCAACCTGCTCTTCGCCATGGCCCTCGCACGGCGGCTCAGCGGCCAGCGCCTGGGCTGGTCGGGATGGATCGGTGTGGCCCTCCTGAGCGGAGGGGTGACGGCGTTCATCGTCGCCTCACAGCCGGAAGCGGCCAAGGCCCCCGTCGGCGCAGTCCAGCAGGGGCTTGTGCTCGCCTCCCTGCTCGGTGCCTCGATGGTCATGGTCGTCATCGCCAAGCACCTGCGGCTGGTCAAGGAGCCACCCCTGCTGGCTGCGGCCGGCGGGCTTCTCTACGGCATCCAGGACGCGCTGACCCGGATGGCGACCGGCACCTTCTCGGCAGGCGGTGTCCTGGCGCTGCTGACCACCTGGCAGCCCTACACGGTCGTGGCACTCGCCGTGACGGGGCTGCTTCTCGTGCAGAGCGCGTTCGAGGCGGGACTGCTGCGCATGTCCCTGCCGGCGCTGACGGCCGCCGAGCCGATCGCCGGCATCGCCTGTGGCATCGGTCTGCTCGGGGACCGTCTGCGCGTCACACCCACCGCGCTGGCCTGGGAGGTCACCGGCCTCGTCGCCGTGGTCGTCGGCGTCCTGCTGCTCGGTCGGCACCCCGCGATGCCGGCCGGCACCGCCAGAGAGGACGACGCGCACCGAACCCCCACGGAAAGCCAATGACGACCGGTCGGCGCAGGCCCTTGAGGCGAGCTTCGACGGGCAGCGAGGCGTGTCAGCGGTACGAAGTCCCGGTCCCCGACGAAGACAGGGAAAAGCGTTGTGACGTGAATGCTCAGACGAAGCTCAAAAATGCGGCCGGTCAACGCGCATTCACACCTTCCCCACTTGCGCCACAAGATCCATATCGGGTACTACTGACGAGGCCACGCCGCTCAGCTACCTAGACGAGCCGCGTGTGTGTGGATGCCGCTCCCCGACCAGGAGCTGCTCAACGATTTCACGGGGGAAGTCGCATGTATCGGCGTGTGCCGTCGTTTCATTCTGGGCTGCCGCTGACTTTCGGGGTGGTAATGCCACACGGACGTCATGCGCGAAATTCGTAACACTCTTTCTTCCGCCACGCTCCGGAATTGTCTGCCCGGCATTCCGCATGGGCGCGGCTGTATGGCGCCTGTTTCCATGACCAGTGACAGGCGAAGAAACAAGGGAAAAGCAACATGAGACTGTCCATAGCCGCGCAGCGTCCGGCTTCGAAGACCAGCCGCGGGGGCGTACTGCGCGCAGCCGCCATCACCGCCGCTGTCGCCGTGGCGTTGGGGACTGCGGCACCACTGGCGGCGGCATCGGAGGCCAAGGACGCGACGCCGGCAGTGTCACAGAACCTGATCGCGGGGGCTGCCGCGACGCCGTCAGATGTGGCGTTCACCGCTGCCGAGGTGCGCGATCTCATCAAGCAGATGAAGGCTGACGGCGCGGACCCTGCTGAGATCGCACAGTTCGAGCTCTACGCCCATTCCCTGGAAACCGGCACGCCCGGAAGTTCGTTCCTCGGTCAGGGAACGATTATGCGGAAGCTGATCTGTGCCGCTTTCCGGCACGGTGGCACGTGGCTTGGCAAGGTGCTCAAGCACGTGCACCCGAAGGCAGCCAAGTACGCGGGCAAGTACGGCGGTAAGATCGCCGACGCGATCGAGGGCGTGGAGGGCTGGGGGGAGCACGCTCTCGTCATCGCCCTGGTCAGGGCAGGAGTCCCCACTGACGTGGCGAAGGATCTCGCCATGGCCATCATGCTGGTCGCGTTCTAGCGCCGAACTGGGGCCGGGGACAGGCCGTGCACTCGCGGCCTGTCCCAGGCCCCACCACCTACGGAGAAAGCTGAAGCGGAGCCTTGATGGAGAAGCGATCGGTACCCGCGGACGACGCCCATGGCGACGACGGGCCGAAGACCTTCGGTGAGAAACTCCTGGCCGGAGCCGTCGTCGGTGGATTGACGCTGTTCGCGGTTTTCCCCGTCGGTCTCATATATCTCCTGATCCTGCTCGGCACCGCTGCCGTCTTCCCGCAGGCGATCGAATTGGAGGGGATAGCGCCCGTGTTCTGGGCGCTGCTCCTCCTGGCTCCGTGTGTGGTCCTGGCCATGGCGATCACCGTGCCGGTGCGGCATCTTGCGCGTGCCTCGCTCCGTCCCTCGGCCGCCGCCGGCAACGTGCTGGATGCGGCTTGCAGCTGGGTGACCTACTTCCTCGTCGGTCTGATGCTTCTGGCGTGGACCCCAGGAGTGCATGCCCACTCGATGGTCCCGGCCGTGGCCGTGGCCACCGCCGGCGTCGCGGTGGGTCTGCTGGCCGAGCGGCTGGGCATCGGCCGCAGCAGCCACGCACACGAGGACAAGGGCCGCTGAGAACAAGCCCGGGCATCCGACGGTGCCGCGGCCTCCACGTGCGGGCGTGCGCCGGCGCAGCGTTCACCGTTCCTGTCCGGGCCCGTCATAGAGGCGGATCGCGACCAGGGACGCGACGAGCCCGTCGCCACTGCGCGGATCGAATCCGGTGAGTTCGTGCCACCGGCTGAGCCGGTAAGCCGGCGAGTTCTGGTGCAGGTGCAGCGCGCGGGCCGCCGCGGCCGGGGACAGACCGTGGTCGGCGAATGCGAGCACGGCCTCGGCCAGGTGGGAGTCCGTGCGCGCGGCGGCCACGGCCTTGGTGAACAGCGGGGCGAGGCGGGTGGCCCGCCCGCCGAGGCCGGCGGCGAGCCAGGCGTCGGCGAAGCGTACGACGCGGTGCCGCCCGCCCGTCTGGGACAGCACCTGGGTCGCGTCGGTGATGCTGTCCACCGCCCCGGCCAGGCCGGGCCGCGGCCGACACCGGCAGCGGTGCCGGGCGTCGGCGGAGGGATCGCCGCAGCGGCCACGACGACCGTGTCCGGGTCGTGCCGCTGGCCCAGGACCAGGAACCGCATTTTCCAGGAAACCCTCGGCACTCTGGTGCTGCGGGACAGCTCGGTCGACCGCAACAGCGCGTACGGGTCGGGCACTTCACAGGCCGGCGGCATCTACAACCGAGGTGGTGCGGTGACGCTCGATCACAGTGAGGTGAACAACAACGCCTCCACCGACGCGCCCGGGCGGTGTGTTGACCGACACGCAGTTCACGGTGAACCGGTCAGGGATCCGGCACAACATCCCCACCCACTGCGACGGCAGCCCCGTCATCGTCACCGGCTGCGTCGGCTGACCCTTCACGCCTCAAACCCGGCGGGCATCCGACCACACCCCTAGCGCACTGTGCCGGGGCATCCGGCCCTGACGCGCATCCTGCGCCGGCACATCGCCGACGAACAGCTCCAGCCGGGTGATCTGCTCTTCCAGGGTGAGTCCGGTGGCATCCTGGCTGGCTCCGTCATCCGTCGGGCGTGGCGCAGTGCGCGTAAGGCCGTGCTGCCTCCGCACGTCTTCGAGTCGCCCACCGGGCGGCGCGTGTACGACAACCGGACCACGCGCCTGACGAAGTGGCTCAACGACGGCATCCCGCCCGCCCAGGTGGCCGAGTGGGCCGGGAACAGCGTCGCCGTGCTCCTGGCGACCTATTCACTTCGAACAGCAACGCACCTGGGCGCTGTTCGATTTAGGGCTGGCAGTCGCTGGGTGGCTACGGCGTCATGGGGAGGTGGTGCGGCGGGCGTAGGCGCGGGCGGCGCGGGCGCGGTCGCCGCAGCGGGTGGAGCACCAGTGACGGCGGCCGTAGCGGAGCAGGTAGCGGTTGCAGGGGGCAGAGCCGCAGGCGGTGAGACGGTCCGCGTCGGGACCCGTGAGCAGGTCGGCGGCATCAGCGGCGAGGGTGGCCAGGGCGTGGTCCACGATCGCGGTGGTGGGGTGGGGGGTAGCGCGGTAGGGGCCGGTCTTGTCGTCCCACTGCAGCAGCGGGGCGGTGGGGACACGGGTCATCGCATCGTTGATGGCCCTCACCGCGGCGGGGAGGGCGGGCAGCCCTTCGGCGCGGGAGGCGAACAGGGACCTGATCTGTTCGCGCAGCGAGCGCAGCTGTGTCGCGCACATCTCTCGCATGCCGGCGTCGACCGGAGCGAGACCGCGTTCCGTCAGCCAGTGGTTCGCCTGCGCGGGAGTGCCCAGAAGATCGACCGTGTGCCCGCTGGCCAGCGCGATCGCGGTGTTGGCGAGGGCGAGAGAGAGGTGTTCTTCCTCGCCTTGTGCGGGCGGCAGGCCGGGCTGGTCGATCATGGGCTCTTTCACGCTTCTCATGGTACGGCTTGCACACATCCGTGAGAAGCGACTACGGTCGTCTCACGGTTCGACGACACCCATCCGTGAGGTGCTTTGTGTCTTCTCTCCCCGCGACGACCAACCCGTTCCCTGTCCGCGTCTTCGGTGGCCCGACCGCCCTCTTCGAGTACGGCGGCCTGTGCTTCCTGACCGACCCGACCTTCGACGCCCCCGGCGACTACGCCCGTCCCGACGGCCGGTTCCTGACCAAGACCGCCCCCTCCAGCGGCACCCTCGCCGAGCTCGGTCCCATCGACGTGGTCCTGCTCTCGCACGACGAGCACCCCGACAACCTCGACACCTCCGGCCGGGCCCTGCTCGCCGACGTTCCCCTCACCCTGACCACGCCCGGCGGCGGCAAACGCCTGGGCGAAAGCCTGGGGGAGAAGGCCAAGGGCCTGGCCGACTGGGAGTCCATCGAGCTGAACCGCCCGGATGGCGGCACGATCACCGTGACCGGCGTCCCCGCCGTCCACGGCCCGGGCCTGCGTGAGGAAGTCGAGCCGATCACCGGCCAGGTCATCGGCTTCGTCCTGAACGGAGAGGGCCTGCCGACCGTCTACGTCAGCGGCGACAACGCCTCCCTCGACGCGGTCAAGGAGATCGCCGAGCGCTTCGCCCCCATCGACACCGCCCTCCTCTTCGCCGGCGCCCCCCGCTTCCCTGCACTTTTCGACAACCAGCTGATCGTCCTGAACAGCGCCCAGGCTGCCGAGGCCGCCCGGATCCTCGGCGCCCGCCGCGTGGTCCCCGTCCACTACGACAGCTGGGCCCACTTCACCGAAGGCCGCGACGAGTTGGCGGCCGCCTTCACCGCCGCCGGTCTGGCCGACCGCCTGGACTGGGGCCAGTGAGACTGACCTCGCGCGCCTGAAGCGCCAACGGCAACGGCGAGACCTGCACGCCGCTCACAGCCGAAGGGCCGGTTCGCCCTGGCTCATGGGACAGGGCGAAGGCGCATTCGCGCTTTCTCAGGCGATGCAGAACTCGTTGCCCTCGATGTCCAGCATCGGGATGCACGCATCATTGCCGTCGTACAGCGTGCGCACGTGCACCGCACCGAGCGGGGACCAGTCGTGCGCATTCCGCCTCAAGTGCGGCGAGGCGCTCTTCCCCCAGTCCGGTGCCGACCCGCACATCAAGATGCACCCGGTTCTCGGCCGCCTTCCCCTCGGGGACACGCTGGAAGTACAGCCGCGGGCCCACACCTGAGGGAGCGACGCAGGCGAACCAGGTATCCCGCTGCTCAGGTGGCTGCGAGCGCTTGAAATCGTCCCACGTGGCAAACCCCGCCGGTGGCGGCGGCGCGTGCCGGCACCGAGACTCCGGGCGCCATCTCCGTGCGGATCGAGGTCTCGCGTGACGTGAGTCGGTGACGGGCGGTGGGTGTCCGCGACCGTGAGTGGAACCACCTTGGCTCCCGGCGCAGGGCGGGGCGGACGGATCACCGCCTCCAACCTGGCCGTCCGGCTGGCGGTGCTGGGACGGACGGAGGAGGCCCGCACCCTGGGCGAAGACACCCTGACCCGACGGCGGCGGGTACTGGGCGAAGACCACCCCGACACCCTGGCCACCGCCTCCAACCTGGCCATCGATCTGGCGGCGCTGGGGCAGTTGGATGCGGCGCGGGAGGACCCCGACACCGGGGAGTGACCAGTCAGCACACCAGCGATCCCCGAATTACGAGTTGTCCGATCTTGGTCCGGGGAAGAATTACAGACCGCCAGCCTGCCTGCCTACCACCAGCGGAAACGCCGTCGCAGAACATCGCTGCCCCTGGTCTGCCCCGAGCGCCGTGGCGCCCCACCACTCGTATCCAAGCGCTTCACTGTCGTCGGCGGGGTACAAACGGGCAGGCCAACGTAGCGGGCTGGATTCACAGGCGCATGATGACCAGGGCGGTGTCGTCGGTGGCGTCGCCTGACGGAAGCAGGTCGTTGAGCACGGCGTCGGCGAGGGCTTCGGGGTCCTCTGCCTGGTGGCGGGCCAGAGAGTCGGCGAGACGGGCGAGGCCGGTATCAATGTCTTCGCCGCGTCGTTCGATCAGGCCGTCGGTGTAGAGCGCGAGAACGGCGCCCTCGCGGAAGGTCGTGACAGCCTGAATCCGGGGGGCGTGCTGAGGGCAGGCGGCCAGTGGCGGGTCGGTGGCCTGGTTTAGGAACTCGACGGTCTCGTCCCTCTGCAGGAGCGCGGGTGGTGGGTGGCCGGCGCTGCTGTAGGTGATGGTGCGGGTCTCCCAGTCGATGAATGCCGTGGCCACGGTGGTGTTCTCGGCGCCGTCGACGGTGCGGGCGTACAACCCGAGGACTTCCAGGGCGCGGGCGGGACCTTCGGCGACGAGGGAGGCGGCGCTGAGGGCGCTGCGCAGTTGTCCCATGACGCCGGCCGCGGCCAGGCCGTGGCCGACGACGTCGCCGACAGCGACGGAGATGCGGTCACCGGGAAGATCAACGAGGTCGTACCAGTCGCCGGCCACATTCAGTGCTTCGGCGGCAGGCCGGTAGCGTACGGCCGCCTGATGCCGGCCGACCGGGCGCAAAGCGGGCAGCATAGATTCCTGCAAGGCCAGCGCCACTTCACGGGCGCGGAAGAGTTCGGTGACGTCCTCCGCC
The DNA here is from genome assembly GCF_021462825.1 of Streptomyces glomeratus. GTDB lineage: Bacteria > Actinomycetota > Actinomycetes > Streptomycetales > Streptomycetaceae > Streptomyces > Streptomyces glomeratus. The sequence goes on from NZ_JAKEEB010000010.1 coordinate 122,247, forward strand.
CGGTGCAGCAGCAGCGCCACCCGACCATCCGGTCCGAACACAGGAATGTTGGTCATGTTGAAGTACCGCTCGTGCCACACTCCGGGCTGATCGGGGTCCTCCCTGTCGTAGCGTTGCAACGCTACGATGCTGCGCTCACCGGTGTCGGCCGCCTGGCGCAGTGACGCCAGAACTCTGAGCAGGAGAGGCTCGGCGGGGGCTTTTTCGGGGTGGTCCTCAGGCACGAAGTGACCGATCACTTGTTCGCGTGGAAGGCCCCGCAGGCGCAAGAACTCCGCGTTGGCGTCCGCGTAGATCAGTTGCGGGGTCACTAGCGCCACCGCCCCGGGAAGGGCCTGGAAGACCGCCGCGTAGTCGATCGCCGGTACCTTCATGACTTCCCTGCCTTGCCCGCAGCTCTGTCTCTTTTCACGATACGAGCGGGGAGTCGCAGCTCGCCTCATGATGTTGTAGGCCCAAGGGCGGCTACACAAGAACGGTGATCGATTGGCGTGCCCGGAGACCTCGCCGGGGCGTACGCCGCGGTCTGAGCTCCGAACCACATTCGGCACGGCTGCAAGGCTCAGGCGCCTACCTCCTTCACCCACCACTGTACGAACGACCTTGACGCCCCTGGGCCGCGTCTGCTCGGCTCTGCCTGGGTCGACGGTGGACGGGATGGGAGCATCCCGCGCACGCCACTACGCGCCCGCGGTCGGCGACGGCGCCCCCTCCATCCCGGTGCCGGCCGATCCCCCGCCGGAGGCATCGTCTTGACCCTGGGCCGCGCTCCGCGGTGATCGGCTCATGGCCACCGGCCCTATCCACATGTGGGCGCGCGTCGGCGCAGCGCGGGCGGAGCAGGCCGGAGGCAGGAGCGGCGCCCGCAGCGGAGCCGGGAAGCGCGCCCGGCGGAGCGGAGCGCAGCCGGGCCTTGATGCTGCAGGGAATGTCTCACCGGCCTGCGCGGCCACACGGAACCGACAACCTCTCCTTCCGGTCGCGGGGCCGGTGTCCCAGCCGTAGACCGGACGTATGGTGCTGCGACCCCCGGTAGAACCGATGCTGGCGCGAGCCCGTGACCAGTTGCCTCAGCCCGGAGCACTGCCCGGCGGCTTGGTCTTTCAGCCCAAGTTCGACGGCTACCGCGCCCTGCTCTTCACCCCAAGTCCCGTGATCGGGTCGGCGGTTCTTCAGTCCCGTCGGGGCGCCTTCATTCAGGGGCGCTTTCCCGACCTTGGTCAGGCCGCCGGGAATCTGCCCGATGGCCTTGTCGCCGATGGGGAACTGGTCGTGTGGGCTGGCGAGCAGTTGTCCTTCGAGGCGCTGCAGCGCCGTGCCGCTTCCACTGGCCGGACAGCTGTGCGGCTCGCCGAGGAGCTGCCCGCGCACTTCATCGCCTTTGATGTCCTGCAAGTCGACGGGCAGGAGTTGCTCCGTGAGCCGTACGGACGTCGACGCGAGAGGCTGGAGGGTCTGTTCAGCGCGCATGGGCTGATTACGCCGTGGACGCTGTGCCCCGAGACAAATGACGTCGGGACTGCACAGGAGTGGCTGGCCTCATGGACGCAGGTGCCAGGTGTTGAAGGGCTGGTGATCCGCGGGCGGGACCAGCGATACCTCCCGGGCGTTCGGGGGTGGTACAAGATCCGCCGCAGGAACACGACCGAGGGCATTGTCGGGGCGATCACCGGCACTCTGCTCCGCCCGCAGAGCCTCTTGATGGGCCGCTACGACCAGGATGGAGCCTTGAAGCTGGTCGCCCGTAGCACCCAGTTATCCCCAGAGGCGGCCCGGCGCCTCGCCAGCGGGCTCACGGCTGCCAGGCATGGGCACCCATGGGAGGACGTGCGATTCACGACGTCATCGACGTGGACACTGCCCAGGACAGGGGAGCCTGGCGGCATCCGGTGCGGTTCATCCGCCTCCGCGAGGATATGGCGCCACAGGACGTTGCTGCCTTCGGTGAGGGCGCCGTGCCGGCCGCCGGGTGACCGCACGTCCATCTGCTCTGTGCATCTGGAGGCAACTCCGGGACGTCGAGCAGCGATCCAAGCTCGCTGTTTTCCCCCCGCCCTGCCTGATGGTGCCCGGAGAACTTCTCCGCGTATTCACCGCAGCCACCCGCAGAAACCCGGTGACAGCCGGACAGCGCCGGACTCTCCGCGCGACCACCAGGAGGGGTCCGACGCTCTTCCGTGTAGACCTGCACGCACCCTGACCAGCAAAAAGCCCTCCCCGAGAGGAGGGCGGAGACTGGCGCCCCCGGCAGGACTCGAACCTGCGGCCAAGCGCTTAGAAGGCGCCTGCTCTATCCACTGAGCTACGGGGGCCGGTGTGGCCTGTCGTGGTGCCCGGGTGCGGGCTGATCCGTGACCTCGCCGGTGACAAGGATAGGGCTCCGGGATCCTTGTCCCTGGTGCTTCCCCTCCGTGGCTCGATGTGGAGGTTCAGTGAAGCGGTCCTGATAATCGCAGGCAGGTGCGAATCGCGCATCGCTTTTGACGTCTCACGCCCCGGGTGTTGTGCACTCGTTATGCCTGCGTCCCGGTCGCCCCTTCCATCCCATGTGTCCTGTCGGCGCGCAGACATCCTCATATGCTTCAGAAAGCCTCCAAAGTTGGGCATTCTTCGCATGTGGTGACCTTGGACGTACGGCCTCAGCTGCTCGACGCACTCTCCGCCCTGCGCGACCGTGTCGCCGCCGCACGCTTCCCGCTGCCCCTGGCGGGGGCTACACGGGCGCGTGCCGACCGCGACGAACTCCTCGCACAACTCGACGACTATGTGGTGCCCCGGCTGAGAGAGCCTGAAGCGCCGCTTCTGGCCGTCGTCGGCGGATCGACCGGCGCCGGAAAGTCGACCCTGGTGAACTCCCTGGTGGGCCGCAGGGTCAGCGAGGCGGGCGTGCTGCGGCCCACCACCCGTACGCCCGTACTCGTCTGCCACCCCCAGGACCACCACTGGTTCAGCGGCATGCGGGTCCTGCCCGATCTCACCCGCGTGTGGGTGCCCCACCAGGAGGGCGGCGACGATCTGCACCCCCTCGTCGGGCGCGAGGAGCGGGTGCTGCGCATCGAGACCGCCGACACGCTGCCGCGCGGGCTCGCCCTCCTCGACGCCCCCGACATCGACTCCCTGGTCGCCGACAACCGCGTTCTCGCCGCCGAGCTGATCTGCGCCGCCGACATCTGGATCCTGGTCACCACCGCCGCCCGCTACGCCGACGCCGTTCCCTGGCACCTGCTGCGGACCGCCAAAGAGAACCGGGCGACCCTCGTCACCGTGCTGGACCGGGTGCCCCACCAGGTCGTGTCCGAGGTGTCACGGCAGTACGGCGCCCTGCTCACCAAGGCCGGGCTCGGCCACGTCCCCCGGTTCACCGTGCCCGAGCTGCCCGAGTCCGCCTGGGGCGGCGGGCTGCTGCCCGCCACGGCCGTCGCGCCGCTGCGCGCCTGGCTCGCGTACCAGGTGCAGGACCCGGCCGCCCGGGAGGCGGCCACGGCGCGTACGGCGTACGGCATCCTCGACTCGCTGAGGACCCGGATGCCCGGGCTGGCCGGGGCGGCAGCCGCACAGTACGCCGCCGCGCTGCGGCTGACGGCCGCCGTCGACACCGCGTACGACAGCGAGTACGCGCGTGTGCGGAGCCGACTGCAAGCGGGGGCCGTCCTGGCCGGGGAGGCCCTGACGCGATGGCGCGGCTACCCCCTGGACTGCACCCCGGGGGAACTCCTGGACGCCCTTGTGAAGAGCCTGGGCACCCTGCTGCTGTGCGCCGTCACGGCCGCGGACGAGCGCATCGACGAGGCCTGGCGGCAGGAGCCCGGCGCGGACGTGCTCGGGCTGAGTCGCCACGATCCGACCCTGGACAGCCCCGAGCACCGCATCGGCATGACCGTACGGCGCTGGCGGCGCGTCCTCGAGGAGTACGCCGAGGAAGCGGTCCGCGGCCTCGACACCGCCCCGGAGGCCGAGTCGGTGGCGGCGCTCGTCGCCACGGAACTGCTCGGCGGCCGCCGGGCCAAGGCGGCGGGGGAGGGGCTCGCCGAGCGGATCGGGGCCCAGGCGGCGATCCGGTTGCGCGACCGTGCCGCCCGGCTTCTCTCGGAGTACGTGGACCGGGCGCTGCGCACCGAACGGGAGCGCCGTATCGCTCCTCTCGACGCCCTCGACATCCAGGCCGAGCCCCAGGCGGAACTCATCGCCGCGCTGTCCGTACTGCAGAAGGAGAGGTGACCGCGGTGACTGCCGCCACTGGCCACAGGGATCAGGCCGAGCGCCCCGAGAGGCCTGGGGAACCGGAACGCCCCGAGCACTCCGGTCACTCCCGGCAGTCCGAGCGTCCGAGGCATTTCAAGCCCTCCGGGCACTCGGATCACCCCTCGTATCGATCCGATCACTCTGGGAACTCCGTGCGGCTGTCGGAGGTCACCGACGAGACCGCGGATGAGAAGGCGGACAAGCGCGTGGACAAGGGTGAGAACGACGGCGCGCACGGGGAGGCGAGCCCGGTGACCGGGGACGGCGTCCCGATGGCCCGCCCCCAGGAGAAGGTCCCGCACGCGCGCGTGGAGGACGGGAACCGGCACGCACGCGTGCTGTGCGACGATCCGGCCGAAGGTTGCGGTCCAGGCGCCGCCTGGGACGACGGGCTGATCGCCAGGCGCGCGTCCGAGACGCTCCCTTGCGCACCGCAGGCGGTCACGGTCGTCGAGCCCCGCGGCACGACTGAACGGCAGCCCGCGCCACTCGCGTACGACGGAGGATTGCGGTCCAGGCTGGACGCGCTGCGCGAGCTGGTGGGTCTGTCGCGGACACGGGTGGACAGCGACACGCTCGCCGAGGCCGGCCGCGTCCTCGACGAGGCGGCCGCGCGCCGCAGGCTCTCCGGAGAGCACACGGTGGTGGCCCTCGCGGGCGCCACCGGCAGCGGCAAGTCGACGCTCTTCAACGCCCTCGCCGGTGTGAACCTCTCCGAGGCCGGGGTGCGCCGGCCCACCACCGCCACGCCGGTCGTGTGCAGCTGGAGCGACGGCGCGTCCGCCCTGATCGACCGGCTCGGCGTACCCGGGCGGCTGCGCCGGCGGGCCCCGCAGAGCTCCGATGGCGAGTCGGAGCTGTGCGGACTCGTCCTGGTGGACCTGCCCGACCACGACTCCGCGGCCGTGGAGCACCGGGAGCAGGTCGACCGCGTCCTGGCGCTCGTCGACGCGGTCATCTGGGTCGTCGACCCGGAGAAGTACGGCGACGCCGTCCTCCACGAGCGCTATCTGCGTCCTCTCGCGGGGCACGCCGAGGTCATGTTCGTCGTCCTCAACCAGGTCGACCGGCTGCCGGGGGAGGCCGCCGAGCAGGTGCTCGACGATCTACGACGGCTGCTGGACGGCGACGGGATCGCGCTGGGCGAGTACGGCGAGCCCGGTACCAGCGTGCTCGCCCTGTCCGCGCTCACCGGGGAGGGCGTGGAAGAACTGAGGGAGGCGCTCGGGCAGTTCGTCGCCGAGCGGGGCGCGGCCGCGCGCCGTGTCTCCGCGGATGTGGACGCGGCCGCGGCCCGGCTGCGGCCCGTCTACGGGACCGGCCGGGGCACCGGGCTCAGCGAGGAGGCGCGCGAGGAGTTCGCGGGGCGGCTCGCGGACGCGGTGGGTGCGAGCGCCGCGGGCGAGGCCGCCGAACGCGCGTGGCTGCGCCATGCCAACCGCGCGTGCGGCACGCCCTGGCTGCGGCTGTGGCGGTGGTCCCGGGAGCGGCGGCAGCCCGCCACGGCCCGGCTGTCGCCGCCCGCGACGAGGGACGACGAGACGACCGCACGGCAGAGCGTCGAGCAGGCGGTACGGACGGTGGCGGACCGGGCCGCGGCCGGGCTGCCCGCGCCCTGGGCCCAGGCGGTCCGGGAGGCGGCGGCACGTGGCGCGCGCGGGCTGCCCGAGGCACTGGACGAGCTCGCCGTGAGCGCCGCCGCGCCGCCCGGACGGCCGCCCCGACCCGGGTGGTGGCCGGCCGCCGTGGTGGCCCAGCTGTGCATGACCCTTCTCCAAGTCCTCGGCTGCTTGTGGCTGTTGGCGCAGGTGGTGGGGGTCGCGACGCCCCACCTCGGGGTCCCGGTGGTGCTGCTGGCGGCGGGCTTCGTGGGAGGTCCCGCCCTTGAGTGGGGCTGCCGGATGGCGGCGCGCGGTCCCGCCCGCCGATACGGACTCGATGCGGAGCGGCGGCTGAGGGAGGCGGCGGCCGGGTGCGGGCGGGCCCGGGTACTGGATCCGCTGGCGGCGGAGCTGCTGCGGTACCGGGAGGTGCGGGAGCAGTACGTGAAGGTCGCGGGAGCCGGGGCGGCGCCACGATTGGGCTGAAGGCCCGGACAGACGCGGAACGGACGCGCTCGTTCGAGTGGCGGGGTTTTCCACAACCGGGGGACGGTCCACAGCGCTCGGCGGACTCCGGACGACGGAGGCAGTCTGATCTCGTGACGACCGCGGCGAACGCGGTCGTCACACCGGCGGCGGCAGGCCACAGGGCATGACCGCCGCGTCAGACGCAGCCGTACGGGAAGGGCCCGTACGCGTTCCGTCCCCGGCGCGGTCGACCGGGGTGAGGGAGGGGTTTCGCATGAACGAGACGACGGTGTGCGTGGTCGGCAACGTGGCCACCCAGCCGGTGTACCGGGAGTCGCCGGCGGGTCCCACGGCGCGCTTCCGGCTGGCGGTGACGGCACGGTACCTGGACCGCGAGAAGAACGCCTGGACGGACGGGCACACGAACTTCTTCACGGTGTGGGCCCGGCGCTCCCTGGCCACGAACGTCGCCGCGTCCGTGGCCGTGGGCGACCCGCTCGTCGTGCAGGGGCGGCTGAAGGTGCGCACCGAGCAGCGGGACGGGCAGGGTTGGCTGTCGGCGGACCTCGACGCGGTGGCCATCGGCCACGACCTGTCACGCGGAACTTCGGCCTTCCGGCGGTCCTCCAGGCCCGAGACGCAGCCCGGTCCGGCACCGCAACCTGAGCCCAACTGGGAGGCGGGGCCGCCGAGTCGGCCCGAGGAGCCGGATCGGACTGAGGCGGAAGTTCGCCAAAAACCCTCGCTGTCAGCAAGTGTGACGTAACGTCATCGACTCTTCGTCCCGCCCTGACTGAACTGCCGCCAATCACCGCGTAAGCCGCCGGATACCCGAACAGTCCTGATGGGCGTGGCAATGAGCGCAGCTCACAGCCTGTGTATGCGATAACGATTTCGAGTCGGATCGGTTGTCGGACGCCATGACCGGGGAGGGGGCTGCGCCGCGTCTTTAGGATGCCGAACGTAGCTCCAGGGGCTTCCGATGCTGCTGGTGGGACCGCACCCCCCACGTCAATGGGTCCTGCTCGAAGGGGAATTCTGTGTTTTCTGCGCTCTCTGCGCCGTCGGCGCGCAGGCGAGGGGCCGCCCGCCTCGCCGCCGCGACGCTGGTGTCCGGACTCGTCTCGGGCGGCCTGCTGGCCACCGCGGGGATGGCGGCCGCCGACGGTACACCGCAGAGCGAAGGGGGCGCGACCGCAACCCTGGGGGGCCTGAAGACGTATGGGGCCGCCGTCGTCCATGACGGCGGCAACGACGAGCAGGTGTCCGCGGGACTGTTCGAGATGTCCGTCGACAACGGCGGCACCCTGCAGACCTACGGACTGGACATCCACAACCCCGCGCAGAAGGACGCCAAGTACCACGAGACGTCCTGGAGCGGTACGTCCCTGAACGGCAACAAGAACGCCGGCAAGATCAGCTGGATCCTGAGCAACTCCTACCCTCAGGTCAACGATCTGGCCGCGCTGGCGGCCGAGGCCGGCGCCAAGGGACTCACCGAGCAGGACGCGGCGGCGGGCACTCAGGTGGCGATCTGGCGCTACTCGGACGGGGCCGACGTGGACGCGTCCGACCCGCAGGCGGAGACGCTCGCGGACTACCTGGAGAAGCACGCACGGAACGTCCCGGAGCCCACCGCGTCCCTGACTCTCGACCCGCCCGCCGTCCCGGGTCACCCCGGTGAGCGGATCGGCCCGGTCACGGTGCACACGGACGCGGACGGTGTGACCGTGACACCGCCGCCGGACGCCGCGGCCGCGGGAGTGAAGATCGTCGACAAGGACGGCAAGCAGGTCACCTCGGCGACCGACGGCGGCAGGCTCTACTTCCAGGTACCGAAGAAGGCGCAGGACGGGTCGGCCGAGCTGACCGTGCAGGCGTCGACCACCGTGCCGGTCGGCAGGGCCTTCGCCTCGGACAGCCGCAGCCAGACCCAGATACTCGCCGGCTCAAGCGAGTCGACCGTCTCGGCGACGGCCACGGCGACCTGGGCCGCCAAGGGCCCGATACCCGCACTGTCGGCCGAGAAGAACTGCGCCGAGGGCGGCGTGGACATCACCGTGGTCAACAAGGGCGACAAGGCGTTCACGTTCGAGCTGATGGGGGAGGAGCACACCATCCCGGCGGGCCGGAGCCAGACGGTGACGATCCCGTTGCAGGAGGACCAGGCGTACGACTTCACGATCAAGGGCCCGGGCGGCCGGGAGAAGGGGTTCAAGGGCGTCCTCGACTGCAAGACCGAGAGCAGCACGGGCGGCCTGAGCACGCAGACGCTCAGTGAGCCCAGTCCCGCGACGGCGGGCGGTACGGCCGCGGACACCAACCTCGCCGAAACGGGCACCACCAGCACGACGCCCTTCATCGCGGGCACGGCGATAGCCCTGGTCGTCATCGGAGGCGCGGCTCTGATCCTGATCCGCAAGAAGACCCCCACCCAGGACTGAGGCGGCGGACACCGCCGCTCAGCGGCGCTTGCGCCGGGTTTGGCGTTGCCCTGCTTTGCGTGACGCCAGTAGCTTCTGGGCTTCGTGTGGCTTGCCCGCGGCATTCAACGTCCTGACGAGGGTCTCGGTCACGGCCTCGGTGAAGGGGTGGTCCGGGCCGAGGACGCGACGGCTTCGGGTCCGTGTGTCTTTCAGGAGCCGTACTGCCGCTGCGTGTTCTCGGAGGTTGTTCAAGGTCAGCGCGAGATCGCGAGCGGAGCGCAGGACCTTGGGGTGGTCCGCGCCGAGGAGGGCGCGGCGGCGTTCGAGAACGAACTCGCTCAGGCGGCGGGCCTCGGCGTACTCCGTGAGGTTGTGCAGGGTGCCGGCGAGACCGTGCGCGGAGTCGAGGGTGTCGGGGTGGTTCTCGCCGAGGACGGCGCGGCGGCGTTCGAGGGTGTCCTCATGGGTGCGGCGGGCCTCGGCGTACTTCCCCAGGTTGTCCAGGGTGGTAGCGAGGCCGTAGGCGGAGTCCAGGGTGTCGGGGTGGTTGTCGCCGTGAAGGGCGCGCCGGCGTTTGAGGATGTCCTCGCTCATGCGGCGGGCCACGGTGTACTCCCTCAGGGAACACAGCGTAGCGGCGAGGCGGTGCGCGGCATCGAGGGTGTCAGGGTGGTTTTCGCCAAGGAGGGCGCGGCGGCGTTCGAGGATGTCCTCGCACATACGGCGGGCCTCCGCGTAGTCCTCCATGGCGTGCAGCGCGGTGGCGAGGCTGCTGGACGCGCCCAGGGTGGCGGGGTGGTCCTCACCGAAGAGGGCGCGCCAGCGTTCGAGGACGTCCTCGCACATACGGCGGGCCACGGCGTACTCCCCGAGGCTGTAGAGGCTGCCACCGAGATTCTGGGCGGAGCGGAGGGTGTCGGGGTGGTTCTCGCCGAGGACGACGCGGCGGCGTTCCAGGACCTCCTCGCTCATACGGTGGGATTCGGCGTATTGGCCGAGGTGGGCCAGGGTGGCGGCCAGGTCGTTCGCGGAGTGGAGCGTGTCGGGGTGGTTCTCGCCGAGGACGGCGCGGCGGCGCCCAAGGGTGTCCTCCTGCAGTCGGCGGCTCTCGGCGTACTCCCCAAGGTCGCTCAAGGCGTGGGAGAGGTACTGGGCGCTCGACAGGGTGTCCTCGTGGTCGTCGCCGAGAGTGCCGGTCCAGGTGCGGTGGAGGGCCGCGGCCAGATCGCGGGCGGCGCGCGGTTGTCCGCTCTCGATGAGGTAGCGGGCGGATTGGATCAGCGCGGGGCGCAGCAGCGGCTGGTCGGCGGTGCTGTGTATCCGCGCCGTGAGGTGCGAGGTCAGGGCCGCCCAACGGGGCCAGGTGGTCGGGGTGTCGGGGTCGTCCGGCGTGGCGGTCGCGAGGATCGTGGTGACGTCATCCTCCGCCGCGGTGGCGTCGGCCTCGCCGGACCGGTCCCGGACGATGGCCTGGGTCAGCCGGTGGATCTGGAAGGTTTCGTGGTCGACGCGGGCGAGTCCGTACCGGGCCAGTGGCTGGAGCGCGGCCTGGGGCCACATGAAGTCGTCCGGGTCGACCGTGATGGTGGCCAGTTGGTCGCGTACGGCTTCCAGCCAGGCGAGGGGAATGGGGTCGGGTCCGAAGAAGGCGCCGAGTCGCAGCAGCAGGGCCGCGTCCGGGCGTTCGGCCGCCAGGCCGGTGGTGGCGATGTCCACGGCGGCGGCGAGCGGCGCCGGATAGCCGTGCGGGCCGCCGTTGGCCATCAGCTTGGCGGTCTTGTCGGTGAGCAACGTGCGATAGCGATCCACGGTCATGCCGCTCGTGATCACTCCGGCCGCCTGCGCCAGGGCAAGGGGCAGGTCGCCGAGGTCGTCCGCGAGACCGTCGGCCTGCTCCGGGGCGATGCCGGGGACTCGCGTGGTGAGGTAGGCCAGAGCGTCGCTGCGCGGGAACACACCCAGGTTCAGGGTGTGGACGCGATCGTTCCAGCCGGGGTTGCGCGAGGTGATCAGTACATGGCCGGGGCCGCTGGGGATCAGCGTCTCGAAGTCCCGGGGATCGTCGGCGTTGTCGAGGATGATCAGCCATCTGTCCTGGGTGCGCAGGTGTTCCAGCAGGGTGCGCGCATTGTGTTCGGCGCCTGCGTCGGGCTTGGCGATATCCAGCCGGGCGGCCAGTTCGGTATACCGGATGAGGATCTGGTCGGCCTGCTCGGCGTCGATCCACCAGACGGTGTCGTACTGGCTGGCGAAGCGGTGGGCGTACTCGAGGGCGATCTGTGACTTTCCGATGCCGCCCAGGCCTTGCAGAGCCTGGACGACGGCCCGTCGACCGCTCAGCAGACCGTCGCGGACCTGGGCGAGTTGGGCCTGGCGCCCGGTGAAGTGGGGGTTGCGGTCCGGAACGTTCCACACCTGCGGCAGACCCGCGCCGCTGGGCAGCCGGGGACGTCGGCTGCCGGTGCCCGCCGGGGAGGAGGGCGCGGTTGTGGCAGCGCCCGGGAAGCCGGGCTCCACCAGCGGGCCGTCGGGCCCGTCGACGGCGTTCAGAAGTGCGGCGACGGCGGCCTGCTCGTCCAGGCCGTGCAGGTCCTTGCGGATGACGGCGCTCAGGATGTCGGGGACGTCGGCGGCCGCGAGGGGTTCGATCGTCAGAGGGATCAACCGCTCCCGACGGGCGACGACCGAGGTCCACTCCTCACGGGTCCACCGGGCGCGGTCGAAGTAGTTGTTGGAGAACAGCGCCACCACCGCGGTGGCACGCTCCAGGGCGTCGTTCATCCGCTCGATGAAGTTGTCGCCGGTCCGCCAGTCCCACACGTCCAGCTCCACGCGGTGACCGGCGTCCCTCAGATGCCACGCCACCCACTCCGCCCAGGCCTGGTCCGGCCCCGCGTAACTGACGAAGACCGACTCCGCTGCTGCGGCCATCTCTGCCCCCCACTGCCCCGGACGTCACCCCTGACAGGACGTCATACACATGATCCGCCCTATACGGTGGCCATCGGGTGCGAATCCTCGAGATCGCACCGGCACGGGCGAGGGGGAGTGTCATGGTGCGGGCGCCGAAGAGCGTGGATGTGAAGCTGAACCTGCGCGTGCTGGAGATCTCCGGCACATGGGAGCCCAACGACGCCGAGCGGCGGGCCGCCTGGGAGCTGTACGTCGAGCTGGTGACCCGCGTCTCGGTGGTGCCGCTTCGGGAGAACGACGGGCTCCTGCGAGAGGCCCTGAGCAGCCTGTACTCCCTGTTCGTCACGACCCGGGAGGTGCTGCGCACATACGGCCCCGAGGTCGCCGAGCCCAAGAGGAACGGCCAGTACAACTTCGGCTATCTGGCCGTCGCCATGCTCAACTACGGCCTTCGCCCGCTGCTCGCCGACTGGCATCCCACCCTGGAGGACTGGGAGACCCGCCGCCCCGCCGACCGCTCACGCCGCGACCACGAACAGGCCTGGGACCGCGCCGGCGAACTGCGCACGGCGCTGCGTGACACCCGCGGCATCCTCACCGCCTACGCCGACCTCCTCGCCGGCGCCTGCGGCGTCCCCAACCTCCTGGCGGCCGTCCCCGCGGCGGAGCCCGCGCCCTGAGCCGCTCGGTGGCGGACACGGCCGCCCGGATAGTGATCACGCCGTGACCCGCGCGTACTCCGCTCGGAAACCTTGATCACTACGGTTTCACCGTGCCGATGAACGATGATGTGCCCAGGGATCACGCCGGGCCGGACGACGACAAGTGGAATGTGGTGCTTGACGAGGATTTCGTCCGGGGTGCCACGCTGAGGGAAGCACCTGCTCCTGCTCGTAAGCGCGTATGGCCCTGGTATGCCGCGTCGGCTGTCGTGGTAGCCGCAGCGGCCTTCCTCGTTGCGAGGTACACGGGTTCGTCGTCCGACGAGGCCGCCGCACCCAAGCCGACGGCCTCCGCCCCCGCGTCGACGGCTCCCGCCCCCGCTTCCGGAGCCCCGGCGAAGTCCGCCGGCTCAGCCCGGCCGATGATCCCGCCGGCCGAGGCCTTCCCGGCTCATGTGTCGGCGGGTACCGGCGGAACCTTCACCAAGCTGGGCGCGGCCGTGCTGAAGTCCTGCACCGAGCCCGATTCGGTGGGGCCGTCCCTGGCCGCCGACATAACCGCCGGCAAGGGGTGCGTCGGTGAGGAGATCGCCCTCTACAAGGACACGCACAACAACCAGTTCAATCTGGCCGTTTTCACGATGAAGGACCCTCGGGACACGGTGAAGCTGGTGACCCGGCTGTCCATGGCCTTCGACGACTACGAGGTCGCTGCGCAAGCTCCGCCGCCCGGTTCCGGCCTGCCGACGCTGCCGGCCGACAGCGGAATGGTGCAGTCCTTCACCGGGCAGGGCCGGGCGATGGTGGTGGGGCTGGCCCAGTGGTCGGACGGCCGAACCCGTGACTACCAGCAGCTCGTCGACCGCCTGTCACCGCTGCTCAAGCAGGTCTCGAAGAACGTCGCCCACTACGAGATCGGGAACTGACCGCCGACTGCGTCTGCCCAGGACCGCCGACGGCGCCCGCCTCCGGGCAGGGGCCCCGGCGGCACAGGCGTCCACCTGGCAGTGGCGATCAGGCAAGACCCGGTCGCGTGTCGTTCCGCCGCCCGCGCGGCCATGTGCCGCCGCAGACCTTGACGGTGCCTTACGAGAGGGAGCCACGATCCCGCAGGCCACTGACGCCGCTGAAACCGCCGAACGAAGCGCAGCTGGGCGCGTGCCTGGGCGCGCGCTGCCTACGCCTCTCGTGGCCGCCGCTTCGATTCGCCGGGCTTCGAAGCCCGAAACGTTCCGGCCCCCTTCACGGCGCACCAGTGCGATCGTCACGGTCGCCACGATGGACCCGACCGCTAACGCAGTCAGCACCAGGTAGACCATCGTCACCCCCTCCTCGTCTCAGACCGCGCCGCGCGATCTGACGCCCCGGCACCGATCACCAGAGACTGCCGGGATGCGTACCCATCGGCCACCGCAGCAGAAACGGGGAAGGGCGCCGACCTGCGGGGGATCGGCCGGCACCGGGATGGTGGAGGCACCGTCGACGTCTGCGGGCCCGCAGCGGTGTCTGCGGGGGTGAGACACCGCGGTCGGCCCCCAGGTCGCGCCGGAAGGGAACGTGCAGCCACGGGAGCCGTCGCACCCGCCGGCCGTCAGTAGCGGTGGCCGGGCCAGTGCGGATCCGTCCAGCGGTCCTCGCCGGTGAGTCCGAGCAGCCGTATCCGGTGCTGCAGATCCGCTGATACGCCCGACTGGCGGAGCCGCACCGCGGCATGGCTGAGGAGCCAGGCGACCAGTTCGGCGCGCATCTCTTCCTCGTCGTGTTCGTACCAGTCGACGCTCCACGGCAGACCGTCTCCCAGGAGCTCGTACTCCCATTCCGAGACCGCCTCGGCGAGACGTCGGTCGCTGAGGCACCCGGTCTGCCTCTCCCACTCGGCAAGCCAGGGGCCGAGCGATCCGGACGCCTCTGCACACATCACGAAGACCTGGTGCGCCGGGACGACCGCATCCGGATCGGTGAGACTCTGCGCCCACCAGGCATGCAGAAACTCGCGTACCGGACCGGCCTGATCATCGGGCCACTGCTGCCAGCGGCCACGGGCGAAGGAGTATCCGGCCTCTTCCAGTCCGAACAGGGGCTCCGCGTGACCGGCGACCAGGACCCTGGCGAACTGCGGCAGAATGCGGCGCAGCACGGCCGCGTGGTCGGTCCAGTCGATGGCCTGCCAGGTCCGACGCAGGAGGTCCGGCTCCAGTTCCACGCCCGGCGTCTTGAGAAGGGAGAGCTCCTCCGAGCTGCCCCAGTGGCATTCGCAGTTGCTCTCGTCCGGATGTGCGGTCATGCCGCGGAAGGTGACAGCGAGGCTGTCCAGGGCGGCGCTGAGGCGGATGCGTGCGGGATGGTCGGCGAGATGCATGATGTACCCGGCCTTCGAGGACTCCGTACGGCTACCGCCAGCCGAAGATCGTCACTTTATCCGGCGAGGCGGGGCCCTGCACCCCGCCCCTACAGAGGCCGGGTCACCCCCAACGCACGAGCGCCCTCCCGGGCCGTCCTGGAGCCGTGGAAGGGCGCTCAACGGTGACCGACCTCGACAACTGCCGACAGCTCGGCGGCAGGTCGGGTTCACCAGGAGTGAGAGTGCGTTCGGCGACGTCCTAGGAGTCTCCGGATCAGCAGGAAAGCGCCCACGGCGATCAGGGCCAGTCCGGTAAGGATCAAGGTCGCCCCGAGGGCGATCAGAAAGGTCCCGATCAGGACCAGGAGTGCCCCGATGAGGACCAGGAGCGCCCCGATGATGAAGAGAAAGATTGCGAGGACGGTCACAACTGTCCTCCTGTTCTCCCTCCCGTTCTGGCTTCTTCCTCGCTCCCCTGCAAACACTCTGCTTCACATCGCCACCGCTTGCCACGGCCGAGAGGCCGCATGGCTTGAGCCACCTCGACAGGCAGGACGCACCCGGGGGCCGTCTCCGCGCTGTCCGAGGCCGGTGAACGGCGACCGACGGTGACAGTCGAATCACAGGTGCCGGCAGTGACGGGGCGCCCGTCGCGACACAGGCGGCAGAGTGCGTACGGCCGGCAGTGACGGACCGGCCACCGCCGCCAGCAGCGAAGCCCCAGGTCAGGCGCCCCCGACCTAACGGGTTTCCGCTCAGGGGTGGCGGTCAGGCAAGATGGGGTGTATCTGCCCACTGCCAGATTCAAGCTGCCGGACGGTTTCTCTTGGCTGAGTTCATTTACACCATGCGCAAGGCGCGCAAAGCGCACGGCGACAAGGTGATCCTCGACGACGTCACCCTGAGCTTCCTGCCGGGTGCCAAGATCGGCGTCGTCGGCCCGAACGGCGCCGGCAAGTCGACTGTCCTCAAGATCATGGCCGGTCTTGAGCAGCCGTCCAACGGTGACGCCTTCCTCACGCCCGGCTACACCGTCGGCATCCTCCTCCAGGAGCCTCCGCTCAACGAGGAGAAGACCGTCCTGGAGAACGTCCAGGAGGGCGTCGCCGAGATCAAGGGCAAGCTCGACCGGTTCAACGAGATCGCCGAGCAGATGGCGGTCGAGTACACCGACGCGCTGATGGAGGAGATGGGCAGGCTCCAGGAGGACCTCGACCACGCCAACGCGTGGGACCTGGACTCCCAGCTCGAGCAGGCCATGGACGCCCTGGGCTGCCCGCCCGGCGACTGGCCCGTCACCAACCTCTCCGGTGGTGAGAAGCGTCGTGTCGCGCTGTGCAAGCTCCTGCTGGAGCAGCCCGACCTGCTGCTGCTCGACGAGCCCACCAACCACCTCGACGCCGAGTCCGTGAACTGGCTGGAGCAGCATCTGGCCAAGTACGAGGGCACCGTTGTGGCGGTCACCCACGACCGCTACTTCCTGGACAACGTCGCCGGGTGGATCTGCGAGGTGGACCGCGGTCGCCTCCACGGCTACGAGGGCAACTACTCCAAGTACCTCGAGACCAAGGCCACCCGCCTCAAGGTCGAGGGTCAGAAGGACGCCAAGCGGCAGAAGCGCCTGAAGGAAGAGCTGGAGTGGGTCCGCTCCAACGCCAAGGGGCGGCAGGCCAAGTCCAAGGCGCGTCTGGCCCGCTACGAGGAGATGGCCGCCGAGGCCGAGAAGATGCGGAAGCTGGACTTCGAGGAGATCCAGATCCCGCCGGGCCCGCGTCTGGGCAACGTCGTGGTCGAGGTGGACCAGCTGAACAAGGCGTTCGGGGAGAAGGTCCTCGTCGAGGATCTCTCCTTCACCCTGCCGCGCAACGGCATCGTCGGCGTCATCGGCCCGAACGGCGCCGGCAAGACCACGTTGTTCAAGATGATCCAGGGCTTCGAGCAGCCCGACACCGGTTCGATCAAGGTCGGCGACACCGTCAAGATCTCGTACGTCGACCAGAGCCGCGAGAACATCGACCCGAAGAAGTCGCTGTGGGAGGTCGTGTCCGACGGGCTCGACTACATCAACGTCGGACAGGTCGAGATGCCGTCGCGGGCGTACGTCTCCGCGTTCGGCTTCAAGGGTCCGGACCAGCAGAAGCCGGCCGGTGTCCTCTCCGGCGGTGAGCGCAACCGCCTCAACCTCGCGCTCACCCTGAAGCAGGGCGGCAACCTGCTGCTCCTCGACGAGCCGACCAACGACCTGGACGTCGAGACGCTGTCGTCCCTGGAGAACGCGCTGCTGGAGTTCCCGGGCTGCGCCGTGGTCGTCTCCCACGACCGGTGGTTCCTCGACCGTGTCGCCACGCACATCCTCGCCTACGAGGGTGACTCGAAGTGGTTCTGGTTCGAGGGCAACTTCGAGTCGTACGAGAAGAACAAGATCGAGCGGCTCGGCCCGGACGCGGCCCGTCCGCACCGTGCCACCTACAAGAAGCTGACCCGGGGCTGATCTTGCGCCACCTTTACCGCTGCCCGCTGCGCTGGGCGGATATGGACGCATACGGCCACGTCAACAATGCGGTCTTCCTCCGCTATCTGGAGGAGGCCCGCATCGACTTCCTGCGTCGCCCGGACAGGCAGTTCCAGCAGGGGTCCGTGGTGGCGCGCCATGAGATCGAGTACAAGCGCCAGCTGGTCCACCGGCACGAGCCGGTGGACATCGAGCTGTGGGTCACGGAGATCAGGGCGGCGTCCTTCACCCTCGCCTACGAGGTCAAGGACCCGGACCTGATCTACGTCCGGGCCTCCACCGTGGTCGTGCCGTTCGACTTCGAGCGGCAGCGGCCGCGCCGGATCACCGAGGACGAACGCGAGTTCCTCCTGGAGTACCTGGACGACAAGGAGGAGGCCGTCGCCGCATGACGGTGCTCCACCTCGCCGACGACGTGGAGGCGGCGGACCTCGCCGCCTTCCTGGCCCGGCTGCTCCGCTACGACCGCGGCGCCGCGGTGCGCCTTCAGGCGACCGGGACGACGCTGGCCGTGTTCGGGCGGCCGCCCTCCTTCGAGGTGCTCGTGATCCGGGCGGTGCGGCTCGCCAAGCCGTACGAGAACGGGCTTGAGGACGGGCTCGACGTGACGGTCTCGGCCGGGCAACTCCTGGAGTCGATCGCCGAGTCGGCGGCCACGGCCGTCGTGCCCGCCGCCGTCACCGGACCGCCGTGGGCCGGGGTCCTTCCGCCGCGCGGCGGCTGGCAGCAGGTGCCCGGACTGCCGGCGCCGGACGCGTTGCGGGCGACCGTGGCCGAGGCGGTGGCCGAGTTCCGCTCCCGTGTGGAGGAGTTGGCGCCCGAGCAGCGCACACGCACCGCACTCGACCGGGTCGGCCGGGACATCTGGTCCCGCACGGTGGGGAACACCGGCCTCCCGGTGCGGGCCGTGCATGCGGCGCAGTCACTCGGCTTTCTGCGGCCCGCGCCGCGGGCGCCCGGCGACGACGAACCGCCGGCCCTGTTCTCGTCGGGCGCGTGGCTCAGGCTGCGCACGCCCTACGGGTCGGTCGCCGTCCGCCGGGCGGGACTGGGAGCCCTGGACGTCAGCGTCCGCTGACGGAGCCCGGCCGTCGGCGTGCGCAGACTGAGCCCCGGCCGTCGGCGTCCGCTGACCGGGTGCCTTACTCCGGGGTGTTCACCATCGACGCCGCCGCGTACGTCAGGTAGTTCCACAGCGTCGTCGTGTGCTCCTCGGACAGGCCGAGTTCTTCTACGGCGACGCGCATGTGCCGGAGCCAGGCGTCATGGGCGGCCCGGTCCACGGTGAACGGCGCGTGGCGCATCCGCAGACGGGGGTGGCCGCGGTTCTCGCTGTACCTCGTCGGGCCACCCCAGTACTGGATCAGGAACAGGGTGAGGCGCTCCTCGGCCGGCCCGAGGTCCTCCTCCGGGTACATGGGCCGCAGGGTCGGGTCCTCGGCCACCCCCTCGTAGAAACGGTGGACGAGGCGGCGGAAGGTTTCCTCCCCGCCGACCTGCTCGTAGAACGTCTGCTCCTGAAGCGTGCCGCGCCGAATCTCTCTCACATGCTCCATGGTCTCAGACGCGGCGACCGAGGTCTCAAGGCTTAGGTCCGGCGGGAGCTCCGGCCTGCGGCACGGGGGCACGTTCGCCTCCGGGCCGCCTCCCGCAGCACAGTGGAGGCATGGCCACTCACGCCCTCGATGCCGGTCTGGAAGACCTCGCCGCCTCGGCGCGGGCCGAACTCGTACAGGAGATCGACGCAAGCGGAGCCTGGGCCGCCGACCCCGTCTGGCGGGAGGCGTTCGAGGCGGTGCCGCGCCATCTCTTCGTGCCCTACTACTACCTCGGCGTCATGGGCGGCTACGAGCGCAGAGGGTGCGACGCCGACGACGCGCGGGGGCGCGAGGAGTGGCTGCGCGGCGCGTACGAGGACGCCCCGCTGGCCACCCGGGTGCGCGAGGGGGAGCTGGTCTCCTCCAGCAGCCAGCCGTCCCTGATGGCCCAGATGCTGGTCGAACTGGAGGTGGAGGACGGCAACGCCGTCCTGGAGATCGGCGCCGGCACCGGATACAACGCGGCGCTGCTCTCCCATCGCCTCGGTGACGGCCTGGTCACCACCGTCGACCTCGACCCGGAGATCACCGAGACCGCCCGGCAGCATCTGGCGGACGCGGGATACCACCCGACCGTGGTCACGGGCGACGGCGCGCGGGGCGTACCGGAGCGCGCACCCTTCGACCGGATCATCGCCACCTGCACGCTGGACACGATCCCGGACGCCTGGCTCGCGCAGTGCCGTCCGGGTGCGCGCATCCTCGCGCCGTTCGCGACCGGTCTGGTCGTGCTGCGGGTACGGGATTCCGGGCAGGCCCAGGGGCGCTTTCTGCACACGCCCGCCTATTTCGTGCCGCTGCGTGGCGGCAGCCGGTCCGAGCCGGAGCCGCAGGACCTGGGTGCACTGCCGCGCCGGGTCCGCGGCGACGACCGGTTCCGGTTCCTGCTGGCCCTGACGCGGCACAGCCTCGCCCCGTACGAGGCGTACGCGCTGTGGGAGCGCGAGGGGCAGCCCACGCGGGACCGCTTCGGGATCACGGTCAGCGGTGGCCGCTCCCGGGCCTGGCTGGACGACCCGGAGGGACCGTACGCCTGGCCGTTGCCATGACGGGCGGCGGGACACCACGGCCGCGTGCGCGGACGCGGCCGTGGTGCTCGGTTCAGCCCCGGCGGATGGTGATCGTCGTCCAGGCGCCCACGTGCACCCGGTCCCCGTCCTGGAGGGGCACCGGCACATACGGCTGGATGGGCTCCTCGCCGCCGTTGACCGTGGTGCCGTTCGTCGAGTTCTGGTCGACGACCGACCAGGAGCCGTCCGGCTGCTGGACCAGGATCGCGTGCTGGTGCGAGACGCCCGGGTCCTCCGGCGGCACCGACAGGTCGATGTCCGGGGTGTCGCCGGTGGAGTGACGGCGACGGCCGATGGTGACCTGGCTCCCGGTGAGCGTGCGCTGCTGCTCCGGTGAGTACGCCGGCAGGTTCAGGCCCGCGGCCTCGGGGCCGGAGCGCTGCATCATCGCCATGAAGTACTCACGGTCCGGACCGATGGTGGCGGTCCAGGTCGCAGGCTGCTGCTCATAGGGGTGCGGCGGGGCCTGGGCGGAGCCGGGCTGCGGGTAGCCGTAGCCACCGCCCTGACCGCCGCCGGGCGCGGGGGCGGACGGCGGGGAGATCACCCAGTCGTCGTCACCGCCGCCGAAGGACGGACCGCCGGACTGCGGCGGAGCGGGCGCAGGGAAGCCCTGCGTCGGCGGCGGGGCAGGCGGGCCGGGCCGCTGGAACGCGGTGGGCGCACCGCTCTGCTGATACGCCCCCGGGCCGCCGGGACCGCCGGGACCGCCGGGACCGCCGGGACCACCGGGACCACCGGACGTTGGCGCCGGCGGCGGAACCGGACGCGACGGATCCGCACCGAACGGGGACGGCCGCGAAGGATCGTTTCCGAAGCCGGACGGGCGTGAGGGATCGTTTCCGAAGCCGGACGGGCGTGAGGGATCGTTTCCGAAGCCGGACGGCCGCGAGGGGTCCGGGCCGAAGCCCGACGGGCGCGAGGGGTCCGGGCCGAAGCCCGTCGGCCCGGACGGCTCACTGCCGAACGGCGGGCTCGGCGGTATCGGCTCCGCGGGCCGGTTCACCTGCGACGGCCGGGACCTCTCGTAGTCGAACGGGTCGGCGCCGGGCCGGGTCTGCCCGCCCTGCTGGAAGCGCACCGCCGGGTTCGGCGCCGGCGGGCGCGGTGCGGCGGGGGTGTACGAGGTCGCCGTGTTGGTCAGGAAGTTCCACCGGCACTCCTCGCAGAAGGGGGCCCCGCCCTCTCGAGGCGTACGGCACTGCGGGCAGAGTTCCGGCTCGGGGTCCGGCACGGCGGACATCGGGCGGCCCACGGGCCGGCCTCCCGCTCCCGGGGGCGGCGGGGGCGAACCCGGCGGCGGATAGCCGTAACCGGTGGCGGGCGGCGGCGGTGGAGGCGGCGGGGGTACGGCACCGGCCATACGGTGACCGCAGACCTCGCACCAGTCGTCGGAACCCGACTGGTGTCCGTTCGGGCAGGTCGGCATGTCGGCGCTTCCCCCTCTCCTTCTCCGGTCCCTGGGACCGGCGTGGTTCTCCAACCCCGGGGGGTCGGGCTCGCTGCTGTCGGGCTTACCGGGTCACTTCTTTACACGAACAGTCTTTGTGGACCGTGTCTCGAGCGTCATCTCGTCGGCCTCCGCGACCTTCGTCTTCAGTCGCACAGTACCTGTCGCGGCGTCGACCACGTCCACCACCTTCGCAAGCAGTTTCGCAGTATCCGCGTTCCCCGACGCGCTGGCGAGTTGAACCGCCCTGCCCAGCTTGGCCGTTGCGCCATCGATATCGCCCGCTTTGCGCAGGTCTATTCCCTGCTGGATGACCTGCGCCAGTTCGGCCTGCCCTGTGTAG
The DNA here is from genome assembly GCF_021462825.1 of Streptomyces glomeratus. Lineage (GTDB taxonomy): Bacteria > Actinomycetota > Actinomycetes > Streptomycetales > Streptomycetaceae > Streptomyces > Streptomyces glomeratus. Next base: position 143,873 of record NZ_JAKEEB010000010.1, read on the forward strand.
TGGGCCACTTGCGGGTTGATCGACGTGGACGCCGTCATGTCGTCGGTCCACACGGCCCGTATGAGCCCCTGGGCCCCGAGGCTGTCCGCGCTGCCGTCGCTCCGCGGGATCACCAGGGACACACGTGCGGCCAGCATCTCCTGGCCGATGTTCGCGGCCGGGACCCGGACGCACACGTGGTAGTCGCGGGACTCGTCGCCCCAGGAGCCCGTGGGGTAGTCCCCGGCGCGCGGGCCCGCCTCCGTGCGGCGGCCGGTCAGGTCCTCGACGGTGGGCGCGACCTGCTTGACGAACGCGATCTCCGTGCCCACGGGCGTCCACAGCCGCAGCGAGACATCCGCGACCCCCTTGCCCATGGCCGTCTCCATCATCCGCGTGAAGTCGGCGGCCAGGCCGGCCGGGTCGGCGACGATGTCGGCCGTGCCGAGCAGCGCGGAGGCGATCCCGGTGACCTCCTTGACCTCCCAGTCGGTGCCCACTCCACGCGCGTCACAGGTGAAACGGCCGGCGCAGGCGGCCAGTGTGGCCTTCAGGTCATCCGGCGACTCGTGCTCGTTGCGGCCGTCGGTGAGCAGGATGCCGTGACGTATGGAGACGTCAGCCGAGGACAACAGCCGGTCGGCCAGGCGCAGCCAGGTGCCGATGGCGGTGCCGCCGCCCGCGCCGAGCCTGCGCAGCGCCTGCTTGGCCTGGTCGCGGGTGGTCGCGTCGGCGACGGCGAGCCGCCCGCCGCCCGGATAGACCTCCTTGGCCACATGGGTGCCGCCGATCACCGCGAAGTGCACGCCGTCGCGCAGGGTGTCGATGGCCGCGGCCGTCGCGTCGCGCGCGTTGCGCATCTTGGTCTTCGGATAGTCCATGGACCCCGAGCAGTCGACCATGATCGCCACGGCCGCGCTCGGGCCCCGCCCCGCCGCGTCCGGACGGGGTGCCGCGCCCGGCACCGTGCCGCCGCCGGTCGCCGCCACCGTCACGATGGCGTTGACCTCGCGGCCGCCTTCGGGCAGGTACTCGTTCTGGTAGACGTCCACCGAGAACTGCGGCACGTTCGACTTCGAGAAATTGGCCATGCCTACTCTGATCCCCCTCGAGGACCCCACCGGCGTGGGGTGATGACTGGTTACGGACCGGTCCCCTCCGGTCCTGGGGCCGGTCCCCGCCGGCCATGGGCGTGTCCGGGACGCCCGTCAGGCGGATCCTGCCCTCTGCGGCAGGGCCGGGAACGGGAGCACCGCCACTGTTACGTTGTCGTGGCCCCCGCCGTCCAGGGCGTGGCCCAGCAGCACCCGGGCGGCGTGCAGCGGCCGGCGCTCCGCGTCGGCCGGTACCACGTCGGCCATCTCCTCGGCGGCCTCGGCGTAGTTCCACAGACCGTCCGTGCACACCACCACCACACCCGGCCGGTCCGGCTTGAAGCAGGCGGTGTGCGGCTCGAGTTCGTAGGCGTCCGCGCCGAGCCAGCCCGTGATCGCGTGGGCGCGCTCGTCGGCGTACGCCTCGGCCTCGCTCATCAGGCCCGCGGCGACCATCTGCGCGGCCCACGAGTCGTCCTCGGTGAGCCGGGCCGGGGGAGCGGCGCGGTCCACGGGGACCCAGTAGGCGCGGCTGTCGCCGACCCAGCCGACGACGAGCAGGCTCGCGGTGACCACGGCGCAGACCAGGGTGCACGCGGGCGCGTTCTGGTGCGGGGTGTGCTCCTGCGCCGTCTCCGGTTCCGTGGCCAGCGCGTTGACGGCGTGCGAGGCGGCGACGATCGCGTCGTGCACGGCCTGCTGGGGGTGGGTGCCCCGCGGCAGGGCCTCGAGGAGCGCCTCGTTCGCGGCCTGGGCGGCGGCCAGGGAGGCGTCGTCGGGGCGGGTCGCCGAGGACACGCCGTCGCAGACGACCGCGACGACCGCGGGCGAGCCGTCGGGCAGCGCGGTCCGGGAGAGCGCGAACGCGTCCTCGTTGCGGTGGTGGCGAAGACCGCGGTCGCTGACCGCGGCGACCGCGCCCAGCTCCTGCTCCATGTGGTCCCGTTCGCGTGGCTGGGCGTGGCCGCAGTGCTCGCAGTAGCCGTCGCTGTCCACGGTGCCGGCGCGGCAGGCCACGCACACCTTCGCATGGGCGGCGGGGACCGCGAGGGCCGCGGTGCGCGGGTCGACCGGCTGGGGCGCCGCAAGGGCGTAGTCGTCCGGCTCCGACGGCCGGTCGAACTGTACGCCCCGGGAGCCGCCCTCGGCCGGGGCCGCCGCGGGGAGGTGCTCACCGCCCGAGTCGGTGCCCGGGAGGTCCGTCGGAAGGTGCACCGGGGCGGGCGCGTCCGGGCCGCCCGGCGGCGGGGCGGCGGGCCAGTCCACCGGGACGGCCTCCGAGGCCGGGTGCGGCACCATGCCGTTCATGGTCAGGGTCGGCGTGTCCGACGGCGGGGCGGGCACCACCGACAGGTCGTACCCGCAGGCGCCGCAGTAGCGGTCGCCCGACTCGAGGGGCTCCTCACAACTGGGGCACCTGGAAAGGGCCGTCGGCTGGGGCATCTGCGACATCGATCACACCCACGTCCGGGGGCGGTAACGGTTGGCACGTTCCACCAGGTCGATCCTCTCCTCGCCGCCCTGCGCGAGCCTGGCCAGCGTCCGGTACGAGCGCTCCAGACCGAAGCGGAGGCCGCGCTCGTCGAGATCACTGCCGAGCAGCGCCCGCCCACCCGCCGCGGACGGCGCGGCTCCCTGGCTACCGGAGAGTACCCAGTCCAGGGCACAGCCGAGGACCTCTGTGGACAACTGCTCCCGGCGCACGGCGTCCAGACCGTAGGCCTCCAGTGCCTGGACCTGTCCCGCGGCGGCCACGAGGTCGTCCAGGAAGGCCGGGTCGGGTCCTTGGTTCGTACGCTGCCGCAGCCGCGCCCGTACGGCGGCGACACGGGCCGCGGTGTAGTGGATGGACGCCTCGGGCACCGACTCCAGCGTGCGTACGGCGCCCCGGCGGTCGCCCGTCGCGAACTGGACGCGGGCCAGGCCGAACGCCGAGCTGACGTAGCTGGGGTCGGTGGTCCACACGAGCCCGTAGTACTCGGCCGCGTTGTCGAGCTGGCCGAGCACCTCCGCGCACAGGCCGAGGGCCAGCTTGGGCGAGGGCTCGCCGGGGAAGGCGTCGTAGACGGCCTCGAAGGACAGCGCTGCGGCCTCGTGGTCCCCGGTGACGAGCGCGGTGACGCCGCGGTACCAGACGACCCGCCAGTCGTCGGGGTGGTCCGCCTCCAGGGCCGCGAGCGCCCGACCGGCGCTGTCCGTCTCGCCCATCTCCAGGCGGGCCCGCAGCTCGCGCAGCCGTAGCTCCGGGGAGGTCGCCGGTGCGGCGCGCAGCGCGGCGATCAGCTCCGTGGGCGCGGAGGTCATGAGACCGGCGAGGAAACCGGCGTTGGGGTCGTCGGGGTCCACGTGCGGCACCGGCAGGGCGAGCGCGGCCACGGCGGTGTCGACCGCCTTGACGACGGCCGGGGACCCGGGGTTCGCGGCCCCGGAGGCGCCGGCGGCCTCGCCGCTCGCCACCAGGGCTCCGCCGCCCCTCGACCCGGACCCCGCCGGACCGACGACAGCGGCACGGGAACCGGAGGCGGGAGCAACCGCAGGGGAAGGCGAGGACGGCGGGGAAACAGGGGCGGACGGGAAAGGCGGGGGTGCGGAGGCGACGGCGGACGGCGCTCCGGCGGAGGCCGAACCCGCGGACGCACCCGCGGCCCTTGCGGTCCTGCCGCGTCGTGCCGGCACCACTCTCGCCCCGAGCCGCGACACGTCCCCGTCCACCCCCGGGAACAACTCCGTGTCCGTCACTCTGACTTCCGGACCGAACAGCGTCGACAGGGCGGGGCGTGGCCGGCCGGTCTGGAGGGCGACGACCTCCCGCAGCACTCCGGTCAGCTGTTCCGACATCTCCTGCGCGGAGGCGAACCGGCGGGCGGGGTCGGGGTCGGTGGCGCGGACCAGCAGCCGGTAGAAGGACTCGTACCGGCGGAAGACCTCGACGGTGCCGGGGTCCGGAAGCGAGTCCACATGGACGGTGGTGTAGCCCGGGAAGTCTAAGGTGAGCACCGCGAGGGTGCGCGCGACCGTGTAGAGGTCGCTGGCCACCGACGGGCCGACCTCGGCGACCTCGGGCGCCTGGTAGCCCACCGTGCCGTAGATGGCCGACTCGTCGTCGTCCATCCTGCGCACCGCGCCCATGTCGATCAGCTTGAACCGGTCCTCGGTCTGGATCGCGTTGTCGACCTTGAAGTCGCAGTAGAGGAGGTTGCGGCTGTGCAGATGCCCGAGCGCCTCCAGCGCCTCGATGCCGTAGGCGCACGCCTGCTCCACCGGCAGCGGATCACGTCGTCCGTCCGGTGTGCGCCGTTCGTTGGCGATCTCCTTCAGCGACTTGCCGCCCACGTACTCCATGACGATGTAGCCGTCGAGGGAGCCGGTGCGCTGGTCGAGGTGTTCCACGAAGTTGTAGATGCGCACGATGTTGGAGTGCTCGATCTCCGCCAGGAACCGCCGCTCGGAGATCGCCGCGGCCATCGCGTCCTGGTCGCCGGTGTCCAGCAGGCCCTTGAGGACGACCCACCGGTCGGAGACCGCACGGTCCACCGCCAGGTAGATCCAGCCGAGCCCGCCGTGCGCCAGGCACCCCACGACCTCGTACTGGCCGTGCACGATGTCCCCGCCGTGCAGCTTCGGCACGAACGAGTACGGGTGGCCGCACTTCGTGCAGAACCCCTCGGTGCGCCCGGGGCGGTCGCCGCGGGCCCGCCCCACCGGGGCACCGCAGTCGGAACGCGAGCAGAACCGCTTGCGCTCGGGCACCTCGGGGTTCTCCAGCACCATCGCCCGCGGGTCGGGCCGCGGTACGTCCGGGACCTGCACCAGGCCCAGGCCGAGCCGGCTGCGCCCGGAACTCCCGGCCGTCGAACCGGAGCTGCGCACCGACACCGACCGGGCGGCGGACCCGCCCGTCAGCCGCCCCGACACCGAGCGCCGGGACTGCGACGACCGGGACGAGCGGGACGACGTACGGGAACTCGGCCCCGATGCGCCGCTGCCCGGATCCCCGGATCCCCCGCCGCCCGCGGCGACGCCCGGGGCCGCCGCGCCGGTCGCCGTCCCGGCCGAGACGACCGGCGCAAGACCGCACGTGTCGCAGTACAGTTCGCCGCCGCCCATGTCCTCGTACGTGCCCTCGCAGCCGGGCCGCTGGCACGTCTGCCCTGCCTGACTCATGCTTCCCCCCTCCGGTCGGCCGGTTCGCCCTGCCGGGGAACGCGCTGGCCGAGCAGTTCCGCGACCGCCTGCTGGTAGCGCAGCACCGCCTGCTCGGCGACCCGCAGGTCGCAGGGCGCGCTCCACAGCATCCGGCGGGCCGCGTCGTAGCGCTCGATCAGCAGCGGGTCCTCCGCGAGCCCGTGCCGGGCGACCTTCGCCTTGTACGCGTCGAGGCGGCCGCGCAGTTCGGCGCGGACCGCGAGCGGCGCGGTGACCGCCGTCAACGACTCCCGGGCACGGAGCAGTTCGTCCTCCGCCCGCTGCTCCAGGGACTCCAGGAGCGGTGAGAGACGGTGCCACTGGGCGTGTCTGCGGTACTCGGCGGCGGTCGCCAACTGCTCCTGCAGCGCGGTCGGCGGGCCGCTGACCGCGGGCACCTCCGAGGCGGCGATCTTCGCGAGGACCTCGCCGCGCGCACTGCGCGCCTCGGCGAGCGTGCGGTCCGCTCGGCTGAGCAGGTCACGCAGCTTGACCAGCCGCGTCTCGGCGTCCTGACGGACCGTCAACACGGCGTCGATCTCGCGGCGTACGTCCTCCAGGGCGCGCGCCTCGCGGTCGTAGGTCGCGGTGTCCGGCCGGCCGCCGCCCGGCGCCGAACTGCCCTGCGCGGGGAGCCAGTACGCCAGCGGGTCGGAGATCACCTGCTCGCGCAGTTTCGTCAGCGTGCGCGTGATCCGTTCCAGGTCGTCGCCCGCCGGGTGCTCGCCGGGGCGCACACCGACGGAGTGCGCGAGCCGGCGGGTGCGTTGCAACTCCGCGGCCAGTAAATCGATCCGCGCGGGCAGCGCCGACCACACCGCGTCGGCGGCGACGACCATGTCGAGCGAGGAGGCGTACAGCTCGTTCATCCGTTCCACCAGCTCGGCCAGTGTGAACTGCTCGCTCAGCCTGCCGGTGCCCGTGATCGCCGGTACGTGCGCCGTCGCCGTGGCGCCGCCCGCGACGGTGACGCTCGCGCCACGCAGCAGCTCGGTCAGCTCGGCCAGGTCCTCGCGGCTGGACCAGCGCCGCCGTGCGCGGACGTCGCGCGCGGTGCGCAGCGTGTCGGTGTAGGCGTCGAAGTACGCCCACAGCAAGGTGATCGACGCCTCCGTCGACGTCCAGCGCTCCTTGGTGACACCGGTCAGCTCGGCGCCTTCGAGGAGTCTGCGGCCCGCGTGGTCCTGGAGAGCGAGGAGCGAGGTCTCTATGGCCTCGTGCTCCGCGCCGAGCCGCGCCAGCGCCCGGTCCACCTCGTCCCGGTCCATCACCGGCCCGGTGGGTCCCGTGACGCCCATCGATCACCTCTCGCTCTCCTCGTGCCCGCGCGTGGGTCCGGTGCGCCGGGTCAACACTCCAGTGGTACCAGGTCGGTTGCGTCGGTCAGGAGGCCGGTGGCCGCGAAGACGCCGAGTCGGGTCCCAGCGTCGCGGACAGCCACTTGGTGTACGAGGCCTGCCATCCGCTCCCGAGATAGTCCACCAGCACCTGGTTGACCCGCCGCACCAGATCCTCGGCGCCCTTGTTCATCGCCACTCCGTAGTACTCGGTCGTGAAGGGCTTCCCCTTGAGTTCGACGGTCGGGTCCTGGGCGGCCTGACTCGCGGCCAGCGCGCCGTCGGTGACGACCGCGTCGACCTCGCCCAGCTGGAGTTCGACCAGGCAGTCGAGCTGGTTGGGGACCGTGGTGGAGATGTCGGCGGACGTGGGGAGCCTGCCGGACTTCTTGTCCTCGGTCAGCCTGGTGTTGGCCGTGGAGCCCTCCGCGGAGCAGATCCTCTTGCCGGCGAGGGACTTGTCGTAGCCCGTGATGCCGGACGCCTTCGGCGCCAGAACCTGCTGGCCGGTGACGAAGTAGGGGTCGGAGAAGGCGACTTCGTCCAGCCGGTCACAGGTGATCGTCATGGTGCGCACCACCATGTCCACCTGCCCGCTTCTGATGGCGGGGATGCGCTGGTTGGTGGGAATGGCGTGGAAGCGGACGGCGTTGGGGTCGCCGATGATGCGGCGTGCGATCTCGCGGGCGAGATCGATGTCGAAGCCCTCCAGGTCGCTGCCCCGGGTGTTGGGGTCGCGGTAGCCCCAGCGGTAGCTGTTCTGGTCGACACCCACCGACAGATATCCGCGTTTCTTGATCTCGCGGACCTTCGGGCCGCTCTCGTCACCGGACGGCGGAGGGCTCCTCCGCTCGGGGTGCCCGCCGCAGTCGTCCGCCTTGGCCTGGGTGGCCTCGGCCAGGCCCTGGCCGCCGATGCCCGGGGAGCCGTCCCGGCCCGCGCGGGCGAGCGGCAGGGACAGCGCGAACACCAGAGCGAGGGCGCAGGCGAAGACCATCGCGCCCACACCGCCCCAGCCCCTCAGGCTCGCCCTCAGGCGGCGTCCGATCATCGTCGCTCCCCCTCTCACCGGTCCTTGGAACGCTCTCACCGGTACTCCGAAAGCCTGCGCCCGATGCCCAGCACCGCGCCCGCCGCAGCCAGCAGCGCGAGAACCGCCGAGCCCAGCGGGAGTCCGCTCATCGCATCCCGGCCATCGCCCGCCGCCTGCTCGAACCGGCTCTCCTCATGGTCCAGCGCCTTCGCCAGATTGGCGTCCACGCTGTCGAAGCACTCGCCCGTCGGCTGGTCCGCCTTGGACCCGACGACCTTGTTCAGGGCCGCCTGGTAGTTGCCGTCGTCGTCGGCGGCCCGGGCCTGGTCATGGCGCTGCTGCCAGACCTTCATACTGCCGGCGGCGGCCGCGACGGGCCGATCGCCGGCCTGGTCGTCGGCGAGGGATCCGGCCTCGGCGAGATGGGCGGAGAGCGCCTTCATGTCCTGCGCATACGCGTAGTCGTACGCGTCCAGAACCCTCCCGTTGGCCAGCTTCCTGGTCTCGGCGCCACGGCTCACCAGCGTCAGGTTCTCGTTGCCGCGTGCGTTCAGGGAGGCGATGCGCGCGTCGTGCAGCACGTTCAGGGAGCGGACACCGTGGTCGTAGGAGGAGTTCAGCCCGGCGCGCGCGACGCTGTGGCCGACCACCAGCCACATCAGGGCGATCGCGCAGGCGGCGGTGGCGGCGACCAGGCCCTGGTTCAGCACGCGGTTGGTGCGCAGGAAGTGGCGCCGCTGGACCCAGCCGAGCGCGGCCAGCGCGAGCACGCCGAGGACGATGGCGAACCAGGGGTACGGGGTCGCGTCCGCGTAGTCGGAGCGCAGCCGCTGGTTCTCCTTGGTGTACAGGTCCTGCGCGGCCGGCAGCATCTGCCGCTGCATCACCTCGTTCGCCGCCCGCAGATACGCCCCGCCCACCGGGAAGCCCTGCCGGTTGTTGGCGCGGGCCCGCTCGACCAGGCCCTTGTACCGCGGGAGCAGCTTGTTGAGCCTGGCGATGGTGTCGGCGGCGGGGGAGCCGGACTCGGCGCCGGCGGCCGCCGTGACCAGCCCAGCGGCGGCGGTCTCGATGTCCCTCTCGTACCGTCTGGTGGTCGCGACCGGCTCCTGACCGCCCGCCAGGAAGCCGCTGGACGCCGCGGTGTTGGCATCCGCGAGGGAGCGGTAGATGTCGGCGGCCCCGGCACTCAGCGGCTGGCTGCTGTGCAGCACGTCGTCGGCGGCGTGGGAGCGGTCGCTCATCTGCCAGGCGGTGACGGCGCCGAACGCGACGACGAGCACGGCGAGGACGGCACCGATGACACGCAGCCGGCCGGGCTCGGTGGTCGCGGCGGCCCGCAGCCGGTCCGCGCCCTCGGCGAAGGCCGTGCGGCGCGACGCCGGAGCCCCGGCCGGTGTGGCGGGTGGCATCGTGGGCGCCCCCGGTGGCGCACCGGCCTGCTGCGGATGTGTCACTTGACCTCCCCCACGGTCATCCGTCGGTCACCTCCGCCCGGTGCGCGGGAGCGGACGCAGGTGCACGGCGGCAAGTATCGCCGTCGGAACCGGCATCCGAACAGGTCTTTATACGATCTTGTTTCCGGATCGCAGTGTTTGTGCGGAACGCCGGGCTCGCGGGCCCCCGTCGGACCACCCCTGCCCATGAATACGCCGCGTGCGGGTGTTCGGTTCCCCCGGGTGCGGCAAGGCGTCCGCCGCCTACGCCCCCAGCGTCCCTCTCGCCCCCTGCGTCCGTCGCGCCCCTCCCGCCCCTCGCTCGTAGTATCCCCGCAGCCGCACATGGGCCTCCCGCGAAGCCCCTGCACGGTCCAGCCCGAGGAGGGCGGCGCCGAGCACCGGACGGACCGTGACCACCTGGGGGACCGCCTTGGGGGCGCGGGCCGCCAGCAGTTCCCTGACCCGGTCGTCGAGCTGGGGGTGGCGGGCGGTCAGGACGCTGCCGCCGAGCAGGACCGGCGCCTCCTCGTCGAGGAGGTCCAGCCTGGTCAGCGCGACCGCGGCCATCGCGACCACCTCCTCCGCGAGCCGGTCGACGAGCGCGCGGGCCACCGGATCGCCGTCCCGGGCCGTGGCGAACACCACCGGTGTCAGCTCGTGACGCCGCTCGTGCGCGATGTGCTCCAGGTGCAGCGCCTCGATGAGCGCGTACATGGAGCCGAGCCCGAAGTGCCCGGGCAGGGTGCGGGCCAGGGCCGTGGGGCCGCCCCGCCCGTCCTCCGCGCGCGCCGCCCACCACAGGGCCTCCTCCGCCAGACCCCAGCCGCCGCCCCAGTCGCCGGAGATCCGGCCGATCGCGGGGAAGCGGGCGGTACGGCCGTCGGGACGCATGCCGACGCAGTTGATGCCCGCGCCGCACACGACCGCCACCCCCCGGGGCTCGGCGACACCGGCCCGCAGGATGGCGAAGGTGTCGTTGCGCACCTCGACGGTGGTGCCCCAGGCCCGCGCGTCCAGCGCGGCCGCCAGCCGCTCCTCCTCCACGGGAAGGTCGGCGTTGGCGAGACAGGCCGAGACATGGCCGGCCGAGGTGACCCCGGCCTCCGCGAAGGCCCGCGCCACGGCGTCGGCCAGCACGTTCACGGCCGTCTCCACGCCCACGGCCGGAGGCCGGAACCCCCCGCCGCGCGCGGTGCCGAGCACCTCTCCGTCGGCGGCCACGACGGCCACGTCGGTCTTGCTGTTGCCCGCGTCGATGGCGAGGACGCTTGCGGTCAGGCCCACGCGAGGTGCTCCCGGTTGTGCGCGATCAGCTGGTCGGTGAGGGTGTCGGCGTAGGCGTGCTGGCCGATCAGGGGGTGGGCCAGCAGCGCCCGGAACACCCGGTCCCGGCCCCCGCGCAGTGCCGCCTCCAGGGCCAGCTCCTCGTAGGCGGTCACGTTCGCCGTCAGCCCCGCGTACAGCGGGTCCACCGCGGGCACCGGCAACGGGGCCGGTCCCTGCGGCCCGACGGCCGCCTGCACCTCGATCACCGCGTCGTCCGGCAGAAAGGGCAGCGTCCCCTTGTTGTGCGTGTTCACCACCTGGTACGGCGAACCCCCGCCGCCCAGCAGGGACGCGGCGAGGTCCACGGCCGCCTCCGAGTAGTAGGCGCCGCCCCGCTCGGCCAGCAGCGCCGGCTTCTCGTCGAGCGAGGGGTCCGCGTACATCCGCAGCAGCTCCCGCTCCATGGCTGCCACCTCCGCGGCCCGGGACGGCTTGGTGCGCAGCTCTCGTACGACCTCGTCGTGTGCGTAGTAGTAGCGCAGGTAGTACGACGGGACCACGCCGAGGCGGTCCACGAGGGAGTGCGGCAGACGCAGGTCGCCGGCGATGGTGTCGCCGTGCTCGGCGAGCAGCTTGGGCAGCACGTTCTCGCCCTCGGGGCCGCCGACACGCACACCTGTCTCCCAGGTGAGGTGGTTGAGCCCCACATGATCGAGGTGGACATCGGCGGGGGCGACGCCGAGCAGGGCGGCGAACTTGCGCTGGAAGCCGATCGCCACGTTGCACAGCCCGACCGCCCGATGGCCCTCCTGAAGGAGGGCACGGGTGACGATGCCCACCGGGTTGGTGAAGTCGATGATCCAGGCCCTGGGGTTGGTGCGGCGGACGCGTTCGGCGATGTCGAGGACCACCGGCACCGTGCGCAGCGCCTTGGCCAGGCCGCCCGCGCCGGTCGTCTCCTGGCCGACGCAGCCGCACTCCAGCGGCCAGGTCTCGTCCTGCTCCCGCGCGGCCTGGCCGCCGACGCGCAGCTGGAGCAGCACGGCGTCGGCGCCCTCGACGCCCGCGTCCAGGTCGTCCGTCGTCACGATGCGCCCGGGGTGCCCCTGCCGGGCGAAGATGCGCCGGGCCAGCCCGCCCACCGGCTCCAGCCGTTCGGCGGCCGGGTCGACGAGGACGAGCTCCTCGACGGGCAGGGTGTCCCTCAGCCGGGCGAATCCGTCGACGAGTTCGGGTGTGTAGGTCGAGCCTCCGCCGACCACGGTGAGTTTCATCCGGTGTTAGCCCTTCACTCCGGTGAGCGTGACGCCCTCGACGAACGCCTTCTGGGCGAAGAAGAACACGAGGATCACGGGGGCCATGACCAGCACGGTCGCGGCCATGGTGAGATTCCAGTCGGTGTGGTGCGCGCCCTTGAAGGACTCCAGGCCGTAACTGAGCGTCCATGCGGCCGGGTTTTCCGAGGCGTAGATCTGCGGGCCGAAATAGTCGTTCCAGGCGTAGAAGAACTGGAACAGCGCGACGGCGGCGATGCCCGGCCGCGCCATGGGCAGGACCACCTTCAGCAGCGTCCGCAGGTCTCCGCAGCCGTCGACCTTCGCCGCGTCCAGGTACTCGTTCGGGATGGTCATCAGGAACTGGCGCAGCAGGAAGATCGAGAACGCGTCGCCGAACGCCATCGGGATGATCAGCGGCCACAGCGTGCCGGACAGATCCAGCTGCTTGGCCCAGAACAGATACATCGGGATGATGATCACCTGAGGCGGCAGCATCATCATCGAGATCACCAGCATCAGGGACAGATTGCGGCCCCGGAAGCGGAACTTGGCGAGGGCGTAGGCGACCGGGATCGACGACACGACGGTCAGGACGGTGCCCAGGCCCGCGTAGATCAGCGTGTTCTTCCACCAGGTGAGGAAGCCGGGGGTGTCGAAGACCTTCCGGTAGTTGCCCCACTCCCAGGTGTGCGGGATCAGGTCGCGGCTGAGTGCCTGGCTGTCGCTCATCAGCGAGGTCAGGAACACGAACACGAAGGGCAGCGTGAAGAAGACGGCGGCGGCCACGCCGAGGGAGTGGACCGCGATCCACTCCAGCAGCGCCCTGCGGCGGGCGGTGCGTGCGGCGGGGGAGGCGGTCTCCCTCAACTTCACGGGTTGGTCGAGTACTTGGGCCACGTCAGTCACCAGCCAGGTTGAGACCGCCCCGGCGCCGCATCAGGAACGCGGTGAACACCATCGACAGGGCGAAGAGCACGAGCGCGACCACACAGGCGGAGCCGTAGTCGAAGCGCTGGAAGCCGAGGTTGTAGACGAGCTGGGGCAGGGTGAGCGTGGACTTGTCGGGATAGCCCGGCTCGAACTGAGTACCGGCGCCCTGGATGACGCCCGAGGCGACCTTCCCCGCGATCAGCGGCTGCGTGTAGTACTGCATCGTCTGGATCACGCCGGTGACCACGGCGAACATCACGATCGGCGAGATGTTCGGCAGGGTGACGTAGCGGAAGCGCTGCCACGCCGACGCGCCGTCCAGTTCGGCCGCCTCGTACTGCTCCCTCGGCACGTCCAGCAGCGCGGCCATGAAGATGACCATCAGGTCGCCGACACCCCACAGGGCGAGCAGGGTGAGGCCGGGCTTGGACCAGTCGGGGTCGTTGAACCAGCCCGGCGCCGGAATGCCGATGCCGTCGAGGATCGAGTCGACCGGTCCGGTGCCGGGGTTGAGGAGGAAGGCGAAGGCCATGGTGGCGGCCACGGGCGGCGCCAGGTAGGGCAGGTAGAAGAGGGTGCGGAAGACGCCCGTGCCCGCCTTGATCTTGGTGATGAGCAGGCCCACACCGAGTCCGAAGACGACCCGCAGGCTGACCGCGACGACCACGAGCCACAGGGTGTTGCGCAGCGCCGGCCAGAAAAGGGGGTAGTTCCGGAAGACGTACGCCCAGTTCCTCGTCCCGCTCCATGCCGGCGGCCGGAAGCCGTCGTAGTGCATGAAGGAGAAGTAGACGGTCGAGATCAGGGGGTACGCGAAGAAGATCGCGAAGCCGATCAGCCAGGGCGACATGAAGGCGGCCGTGCGCAGGGCCGCCCGGCGGCGTTTGGAGGCGAGGGTGAGGGTGCTCATCGTCACTTCGCCTGCGCGATGTCCGTGTCGATCTGCCGGGCCGTGCTCGCCAGGCCCGCCTTGAGGTCCCTGGTCTTGCCGCTCTCGTAGTCGTAGCCGAACTGCTGGATGGTCACGAGGTACTGGCCGCCGTTGATCGACGCGGGGGTCGTGGTCGAGTCCGGGTTCGCCGCGATGTCCAGGAACGTCTTGAAGCGGGGGTCGTACTTCAGCTTGGGGGACTTCAGTGCGGCCAGGGTGGAGGGCACGTTGTGGATGTCGTTGGCGAAGCCGACCACCGCGTCCGTGTCGGTGGTCAGGTACTTCACCAGCTCCCAGGCCGCGTTCTGCTTCCTGCTGGTGGCGGCGATGCCGGCGATGGTGCCGGTGATGTAGCCCTTGCCGTACCGGGACGCCTGGTCGTCGGGCACGGGCAGCGGGGCCACCCCGATCTCGAAGGCCGGCCTGGCGTCCAGGGCCATGCCCAGGCGCCATTCGCCGTCGAGCTGCATGGCGACCTGACCGGTGTGGAAGGGGTGCTTGGGGCCCCATTCGTCACCGAGCTGGGAGCGGTACTTCTCCAGCTTCCGGAAGCCGCCCAGTTCGTCCACGAGCTTCTTCTGGAGGGTGAAACCGGCCGCGAAGGCGGGGTCCTTGGCGAGGTTCGACTTGCCGCTGGAGTCGAAGTACGTGGGAGAGAACTGCGCGAAGTAGTGCTCGGTGGTCGTCTCCCAGCCGTGGTAGTCCGGCATGAACCCCAGCTGCTTGTAGCCGTCCCCGTCGGGGATCGTCAGTTTCCTGGCGTCGGCCTCGAACTCGGACCAGGTCCTGGGCGGGGCCGCGATGCCCGCCTTCTTGAAGGCGGTCTTGTTGTAGTAGAGCCCGTAGGCGTCGCCCAGCAGCGGCACCGTGCAGCGGTCGCCGTCGAACCGGGTGTACTCGTTCATCGCCTTGGGGAAGGTCGTGGCCGGGTCGATGTGCGACTTCTCGAAGAAGGGATTCAGATCGACCAGGGCCCCGGACGAGCAGAACTTGCCCACGTTGTTGGTGGTGAAGGACGAGATCACGTCCGGCGCCTTGTCGCCGCCCGTGCGCAGCGCCTGGTTGATCTTGTCGTCGGTCATGTTGCCGACGACGTTGACGTGGATGTTGGGGTGCGCCTTCTCGAAGCCGTCGATCAGCGACTTCACGCCCTTCACCTCGTTCGGCGCGCTCCAGGCGTGCCAGAAGTTGATGGTCGTCTCCTTGGAGGCGTCGTCGGTCGGGCCGGAGTCCGACTGGCCGGTACAGGCGGTGGCCAGGAGCGCTATGGAGGTGGAGGCGGCGAGAGCAAGAGCCGCTTTTCGTGACACTTCGGGCATGGCTGGGTCTCCCTGGGGCGGGCGGGGCGATGAGGGAAGGGGGGTGGTGCGAGGGGTCGGCTAGGGGGTCGGCTACGAGGTCAGCGCGAGGTGTCGAAGACCTCGTCGCGGGTGGTCGCGAGCGCGCTCTCAAGGGCGCCGCGCAGCACGGGGTGTTCGCGTACGTCGCCGAGGACGAGGCGCGGCCGGGACGCGGCCAGCTCCTCCAGTTCGGCCTGGAGCAGGGTCCGCAGCGGCTCGCCCCCGGCCGTGAGCGAGGCGCCGCTGAGGACGACGAGTTCGGGGTCGAGCACGGAGACGAGGGCGGCGAGACCTGTGGCGAGCCGGGTCGCATACGCCTGAAGCAGGCGCCTGAGGGGGCCCGAGGCGCTGTCGGCGCCCTGGGCGACGAGGGTGGCGGCGACCTCCGTGTACGGGCCGGACGGTACGTCCTCGACGCCGAGTTCGCGGGCCAGTCCCGGGAGGGCCTGGGAGCCGGCCAGCTCCTGGTAGCCGCCGCTGTTGGCCCGGGTCACCTGGCGGACCAGGGGTGCGCCGGGCACCGGCAGGAAGCCGACCTCCCCGGCGCCGCCGGTCCAGCCGCGGTGCAGCCGTCCGCCCAGGACGAGGGCGGCACCGAGACCGCCCTCGTTCCACAGCAGGACGAAGTCGTCGTGCCCCCTGGCCGCGCCCAGCCGCTGCTCGGCGAGGGCGACGAGGTTGACGTCGTTCTCGTACTCGACGGGCATCGGGAGGGCCGCGGCGAGTTCCTCGAGCAGTGTGGGGGAGTGCCAGCCGGGCAGGTGGGAGGCGTATCGGAGGCGGCCGGTGGTGGGGTCGAAGGCGCCGGGAGTGCCGACGACGACCCGGTGCACGTCGCCGAGGGCGAGCCCGGCGGCCTTCACGGCCCCGCCGAGCGCGTCGGTGACCTGCTGGGCGACGGGCCGCGCCGGGCGGCGGCCGGGGGTGGGCAGCTCGAACTCGCCGACCGTTCTGCCGGTCACGTCGGCGACGGCGGCGAGGATGCGCTCCGGGGTGACGTCGAGGCCGGCGACGTGGGCGGCGGCCGGGTTCACCACGTACAGCTGGGCGTTGGGGCCCGGGCGGCCCTCGCTCGTGCCGGTCATCAGGACCAGTCCGGCGGCTTCGAGCCGGGCGAGCAGCTGGGAGGCGGTGGGCTTCGACAGGCCGGTGAGCTTGCCGATGCGGGTGCGGCTGAGCGGACCGTGCTCCAGGAGGAGGTCGAGGGCGGCGCGGTCGTTCATGGCGCGCAGCACGCGCGGGGTGCCCGGCGTACCCGCGGATCCTGCCATGTGTGTCGCCACCTGCCTTTCAACGGCCCAGCTTCGCAGCGGGGCCGCCGGGAAGTCCACCGGGCACTGTTAGGAAAGTTTCCTATTGGTGAGAGGAAGGTAGGCCTGTGTGGCGATGGCGTCAATACCGGCCACGGGCGGCAACCAAAGCGTTACCTGCCCGACCGGCGGGCTTCGGTCAGCCCTCCAGGAAGGGAGCGGTGTCCAGGGTGGGGTAGGGGGCGGGCAGGGGGAGGGGGTGGCCCAGTTGGACCTTGACCTCTTCGGCGTAGTAGGCGTGGGTGGGGTCGTCACTCGGTAGGACCGGGTCGCTGTAGCAGTGGGCGGTCTTCGAGTTGCGGTCGATGAGCACGTAGGAGGGCACACCGGCGGCGGCATAGGCGCGGAGTTTCGGGCCCGTGTCAGTCTCGTGGTTCGTCGAGGTGACCTCCCCGACGAGGGCGACCATGTCGATGGGATACCAGCCCTTGTGGGCTCTGCGGTACGACTCGTCCAGCTCGGACGCCTTGCGGCGGCGGACGTAGAAGTCGGGGATGAGCAGCGCCATGGTGCTGCCGTCTTTCTGGGCTGCGCGATAGCCATTGCCCATGCCTGCCAAGTCGAATCCGGCGGTGTAGAACTGGACTGCGAGCTTGAAGGCGCCGTCGTTGTGGTTGTCGTTCGCCTGCGGCGGCACGATGGCCATCCCCTCGATGTACTCCGGCCGAGTCGGCGCCTTGGACGCCTCCTCGATCGCGATCAACAGGTCGATGGGGTCCTGCGTCATCACCGGCTCCATGATCGGGTCCGCGCTCATCGCTGGTTCTCCTCGTCGCGCTGGTGCCAGGCTACGCCCGTGCTGGGTGCCCCGGTGGGAGCATGCGCGACCTCGTCGGCCCACTGACCTGCAGAAGCGTTCCGGTTCACTCGAACGAGTGTGCTGAACCGTTCCGGCCCTCCCGTGCACACCAAAAGGCGGCCTCCGGAGCGTCCGGAGGCCGCCTGTCGGTCGGGCCGTCACCTCGCCGGGGGCCGCACCGGTGGGATCGGGGACGCCGCCTCAGACTCGGGCGAGGCGGTGTTCGCGTACGCCGAGGGAGGTGCGATCGTGGCCGCCGGATCGGCCGGCTCCCCGTCCATCGAAGCCGTGGCGCCGCCCACGATGCGGATGTCCGCCTCGTCGAACGCCCGCTTGACGCGCCAGCGCAGCTCGCGCTCCACCGTCAGCGCCTTGCCCGGCATCGTCTTGGCCGTGAGCCGGACCACCATCGAGTCCAGCAGCACACTGTCCAGGCCGAGCACCTCGATCGGGCCCCACAGCAGCTCGTTCCAGGGCTCGTCCTTGCTCATGCGCTCGGCCACCTGGTCGAGGGTCGCCTTCACCCGGTCCAGGTTCTCGCTCGCGCGGACCGTCACGTCCACCCCGGCCATCGCCCAGCCCTGCGAGAGGTTGCCGATGCGCTTGACCTCGCCGTTGCGCACGTACCAGATCTCGCCGCCGTCGCCGCGCAGCTTGGTCACGCGCAGGCCGACCTCGATCACCTCGCCCGAGGCCACGCCCGCGTCGATGACGTCGCCGACGCCGTACTGGTCCTCCAGGATCATGAACACGCCGGACAGGAAGTCCGTCACCAGGTTGCGGGCGCCGAAACCGATCGCCACGCCCGCCACGCCGGCGGAGGCGAGCAGCGGCGCCAGATTGATGTGGAAGGTGGACAGCACCATCAGTGCCGCCGTGCCCATGATCAGGAACGACGCCACCGAGCGCAGCACCGAGCCGATCGCCTGCGAGCGCTGCCTGCGGCGCTCCGCGTTCACCAGCAGACCGCCGAGGGCCGTGCCGTCCACAGCCTGGACCGTACGGCCCATACGGTCGATCAGCTTGGTGATCGCCCGCCGCACCACCACTCTCAGCACTGCCGCGATCACCAGGATCAGCACGATCTGCAGGCCGATCGCGAGCCACGTGGACCAGTTCTGCTCGACCCAGCTTGCGGCGTTGGTCGCGCTCTGCTGGGCGTCCTGGAGCGTGGGAACCGCAGGATCCGTCGTCTGTGAAGGCGACGGGGACGGCGCGGCGCCGGCGGCCGATAGGGCGGGCAAGGACACGACAGGTACCTCCATGTGCGGTGAAGCCTCTGACTCCGGAGCCCGTGGCCGAGGTCACGGAAAGGTCACCGGACGGCAGGAGCACCACACTAACGGGGCATCGTGTGGGGATCCCGCCGATGTCCCGAGGAGAGACCGTGCTCACCTGGAGAAGTAAGGGACCGCTCAGCGGGGGATGCTTCGGGTGTGGTCGAAAACACTCCCAGCCCGTTACCGGGACATGGTGGCGCTTCCACCAGGCATGAGGGGAGACTGGCTGCAGATCGTCCCGGCGCGAGCCACGCGCCGCCGGCGTACAAGGAGGCATCCGTGCCGCACGTCCTGGTCCTCAACGCGTCGTACGAGCCACTCGGCGTCGTACCGCTCCGCCGCGCGCTCGTCCTCGTCCTCGAGAACAAGGCCGTATGCCTCGAGGAGTCCGGCGCCTACATGCACAGCGCAACCGTCACTGTCCCCGCACCGAGCGTGGTCCGGCTGAAGCGATTCGTGCGGGTTCCCTACCGGGGGCCCGTTCCTCTTACCCGGCGTGCGCTCTTCGCGCGTGACGGCGGCCGGTGCATGTACTGCGGTGGCGTCGCAACCAGCGTCGACCACGTCATTCCGCGCAGCCGCGGTGGTCAGCACGTCTGGGACAACGTGGTGGCGTCATGCCGCCGCTGCAACCATGTCAAGGCCGACCGGCATCTCTTCGAGATCGGCTGGCGGCTCCGCCACAAACCGGCTCCACCCACCGGTCTGGCCTGGCGCATCATCGGCACCGGGCATAGGGACCCGCGCTGGCTGCCCTACCTGCAGCCGTACGGCGCGGACGACGCCTTGGCCCGGATCGACGGCATTTCCGCCTGACGGTCCGGGCCTTCGCGTTCCCCGAGCAGGCCCCGCGCCTCAGGCGCGGGGCCCTTCCGGGTGTGCCCCGCGCACGGCGTACAGGGCACCCCCGCCAGGAAGGCGGTGAGGGCGGCGGCCCCTGCCCCGGGCTGGGCGCCCGGCCGCATCGGCCAGGCCCACACCGTGACCGCGCGCCCCAGCCGGCCCCCTGTCCATCCCTGCGGGAGTGTGCTCCCGCCGAGCGCCACACCGTCACAAGGTGAGCCGCCGGAGCCGGGGGCCGTGGCGTGGCCCTTCGGCGGACGTGCCGTGTCCGGGAGCGTGCGGGTACCCCGTGCAACCCGGTACGGTCTGTGGCAAAACGCACGTTGTCCGTCCTCGTACGTCTGCGGGCGCGCCCACTGGGTAGGCCAGTTCTCGCCCGCATCCGTCGTACGACGACAAGGAGGCCCCCGTGGCCGTACCGGTACACCCCCCGCTCCCGGTCCTGTCCAAACGGGATTCCCCGCGCGACTTTCCGCGCGCCGCCGAACCGCCCGCCGACCCCGACACCCTGCTGTGCGTCCTCAGCGCGGAGGGCGCCTGCGCCGAGCTCCCGCTGACCAGTGAACCGCCGCTGCTCGACGCCGAGCCGCTGACCAGCGAACCCCCGCTCGCCGACGCCACGCCGCTGACCAGCGAGCCATCGGCCGGCCCGGACCCCACGGGGTTCTAGATGACGTCCGCCGCCCCCGGGCGCGACGGGACGCCACTGGCCCGGCTTGCCGCGCTGCACGGCGTCGCCACCTCCTACCGGCCGTCCGCGGACCGTACGGCCCGGGCGTCCGACGCCGCGGTCACCGCCGCCCTGGCGGCGCTCGGCGTCGACGCGAGGACCCCGGACGCCTTACGCCACGCCCTCTCCGCAGGCGAGGAAGAGCTGCGTGCACGACTGCTGCCGCCGACCGTGGTCGGCTGGGGCGGACGCCCGCCCGCCGCCCTCGCCCACCTCCCCGAAGGCACCCGCCTCAGCATCGAGACCGAGCAGGGCGAGACGCGCGCCTCGGCCGGGCGGCTCCCACCAGGCGTCCACATCCTGCACGCGACCACTCCCGACGGACGCACCGCCCAGGCCCACCTCGTCGCCGCGCCCGCCCGGCTGTCCGCGCCGCCCGGGCGCTCCCACGGACTGCTCCTCCAGCTGTACTCCCTGCTCTCCCGCCGTTCCTGGGGCATGGGCGACCTCGGCGACCTCACCGAGCTGACCGCCTGGGCGGGCCGGACGCTCGGCGCCGGCTTCGTGCAGGTCAACCCGTTGCACGCGGCCGTGCCCGGCACGCCCACGGACCCGTCCCCCTACCGCCCCTCCTCGCGCCGCCACCCCGACCCCGTGCATCTGCGCATCGAGGACGTCCCCGAGTTCCCCTACGTCGAGGACCAGGCCCGCCTGCGGGCGCTGCTGGAGCGCGCCGCGCGGCTGCGGGAGTCCGTCCTCGACAAAGGCGCGCTGATCGACCGCGACGCCGTGTGGGATCTCAAGCGTGAGGCGCTCGAACTCGTGCACGCCGTGCCCCTGGGACCGGGACGGCGCGCCGCGTACGCCGACTTCCTCGCCGACGGGGGCGAGGCACTCGAGGACTACGCCACCTGGTGCGCGCTCGCCGAGGTGTACGGCTCCGACTGGCACGCGTGGCCCTCGCGGCTGCGGGACCCGCGCTCGCCGGAGACGGCCCGCGCCCGCGCCCGGCTGATGGACCGGGTCGACTTCCACACCTGGCTCGCCTGGCTGACCGACGCCCAGCTCGCCACCGCCCAGCGCACCGCGCGGGACGCCGGGATGGCCGTGGGACTCATCCACGACCTGGCCGTGGGCGTGCACCCGGGAGGTGCCGACGCCTGGGCGCAGCAGGAGTACCTGGCGGCCGGCATCTCGGTGGGCGCCCCGCCGGACGCCTTCAATCCGCACGGCCAGGACTGGGGCCTGCCTCCCTGGCGCCCCGACCGTCTGGCCGCCTGTGGGTACGCCCCCTACCGCCGGCTCCTGCGCGCCCTCTTCCGGCACGCGGGGGCCCTGCGCATCGACCATGTCATGGGCCTGTTCCGGCTGTGGTGGGTGCCGCAGGGGCAGCCGCCGACGGAGGGGACCTACGTCCGGTACGACGCCGAGGCCATGCTCGCCGTGCTGGTCCTGGAGGCGGCTCGCGCGGGGGCACTGGTCATCGGTGAGGACCTCGGGACGGTGGAGCCGGGCGTGCGGGAGGTGCTGCACGAGCGCGGGGTGCTCGGCACCTCCGTCCTGTGGTTCGAACGGGACTGGGAGGGCTCCGGGCAGCCGCTGCCGCCCGAACGCTGGCGGGCCGACTGCCTGGCCACCGCCACCACCCACGACCTGCCGCCGACCGCGGCCCGGCTCACCGGCGACCACGTGGAACTCCGGGACCGCCTCGGCCTGCTGACCCGCCCCCTGGACCAGGAACGCGCCGCGGCGGCCGCCGACGCCCGTGAATGGCTCGCCCTGCTGACCCGGCTCGGGCTGCTGAAGGGTGCGAGCGGCGGGGGCCCGACGGCCTCGGAGGAACTCGAGGTCCAGGCCGTCCACCGCTTCCTGCTGCGCACCCCCGCCCGGCTGATCGGGGTCTGGCTCCCGGACGCGGTGGGCGACCGCCGTCCGCAGAACCTGCCGGGCACCTGGGACGAGTACCCGAACTGGCGTCTGCCGACAGCGGACTCGGACGGACGTCCGACGACCCTGGAGGACCTGGCGGCCTCACCGCGGCTGCACGCGCTGATGGACGTGGTCCGGGGCAGGGACCTCGCGCCCGGCTCCGAAGGCTCCTAGCGGACCCCCGGGCGCGCGGCGCGTTCCGGCGTTCGCTACTTTTGCACCGTGGACAAGAAGAACGCCCTGCGCGCCGGCGCCCTGGCCGCCGGTACGACGCTGATGATGCTGCTCATGTCGTCCCCCGCGCTCGCGCTGGCGCGCGACGACGGCGACGACCCCGGCAAGGGCCTGAACGTGGCCGAAACGCTGGGTCTCTTCGTCGCGGCGCCGATCGTGCTGTTCCTGGTCATCGCGGGTTTCGTCATGGTCACCGACAAGTCCCGCAAGCAGGCCGAGCAGGGCTGACGTCCCTGCGGCGAGCCGCGGATCCCGACCCGGGGTCCGACGGCCGTCCCCCTTTTCACCCACCTCGTCGAGGGAGTCCGCACACCGGCCCGGTGCGCGGACTCCCTCGACGTGTGTGCCTGCTGGATGTCCCGCTTCCACAGCGACGAGCGCCAGGCGGCCGCCTTTCGCGTCGGCCGGGTCTGCTCGCCGGGGACGCCGCGAAACTCTCCCGGAAGCTCGCCGCCGTACTGCGCGGCCACGTTCGCCCCGCCCTCCTCGACACCTACCGGTCCGAACGCCACCCCGTGGGCAGGTTGGTGCTGCGCAGCAGCGGCGGCGGCGTCGTCCGGCCGGCGATCGCCAGGCGCGGCGCCCACCCGTTGGCCGGCAGGCGCGCCCCCGATGTCGCGCTGACCACCGGACGGCTCTACGAGGCCCAGCGCGGCGCCGGTTCGTGCTGATCACCCCACCCCGCAAGGCCTTCGGGCGCGCGGACGCGAGGACCGGCTCGCGGTGGAGCACGGGGCGAGCGGGCGCCGCACGGCCGTGCCCGTGCGGCCTGACGCATACGTCGCCCGGGCGGCCGGGAACCCCGGCCCCGCGCCGCTCGAGGAAGCGCTGCCCGGCTGGACGAGCCGGGGCTGACGGCACGGCGGGGACGGTACCGCGAGCAGGCGACTCCGCTCGTCCGGGCCGGGGGCTCCGCCAGGGCCCGGACCGCCCCGGCACGGCCCAACCCCCGGCACGGCAGAGGGCGCCCGGCACACGCCGGGCGCCCTTCACATGACGAGGGTGCGGCAGCCGCTACGACCGCGCGGCGGCCGCGTCCGCGGCCTGCGCCCTGAGCGCCCGTTCGACGCCCGAACGCGACTCCAGGATCAGACGGCGCAGCGCCGGGGGCGGCTCGGCGGCGGCCAGCCACGCCTCGGTCTTCGCCGGCGTCTCCTCGGACACCTGGATCGACGGGTACAGCCCGACCACGACCTGCTGGGCCATCTCGTGCGAGCGGGCGTCCCAGATGTCCCTGACCACCTCGAAGTACTTGTCCGTGTACGGGGCGAGCAGTTCACGCTGGTCGGTCTGGACGAAGCCCCCGATCACCGCCTCCTGCACGGCGTTCGGCAGCTTGTCGGACTCGACGACCGAAGCCCACGCCTCCGCCTTGGCCTCGGGGGTCGGACGTGCGGCCCGGGCGGTGGCCGCGTGCCGCTCACCCGCCGCCGTCCTGTCCCGCTCCAGCTCGCCCGCGATCTCCGCCTCGTCGAAGCGGCCCACCGCCGCGAGCCGCTCCACGAACGCCCAGCGCAGCTCGGTGTCGACGACCAGGCCCTCGATCGACTGCGAACCGTCGAGCAGCGCCTCCAGCAGGTCCAGCTGCTCCGGCGTACGGGCGGTCGCGGCGAAGGCACGCGCCCAGGCCAGCTGGTGGTCGCTGCCCGGTTCGGCGGCCCGCAGATGGGCCAGGGTCGCGTCCGTCCAGCGGGTCAGCAGCGCCTCGCGCGCCGACGGGTCGGCGTACAGGTCGATCGCGAGCTTCACCTGGCGGTGCAGCGACTGCACCACACCGATGTCCGACTCCTTGGCGATGCCGGACAGCACCAGGGAGAGGTAGTCGCGGGCCGCCAGCTCCGCGTCCCGGGTCATGTCCCAGGCCGAGGCCCAGCACAGGGCGCGCGGCAGCGACGAGTCGAAGTCGCCGAGGTGCTCGGTGACGAAGGCGAGCGACTGCTCGTCCAGACGGACCTTGGCGTACGACAGGTCGTCGTCGTTGAGCAGGATGACGTCCGGGCGGCGCCGGCCCGCCAGTTGCGGTACGGCGGTCAGCTCGCCGTCCACGTCCAGCTCGATCCGGCCGTCCTCGGCGCGCCGCAGCTTGCCGCTCTCCGCGTCGAGGTCGTACAGGCCGATGGCGATGCGGTGCGGACGCAGGGTCGGCTCGCCCTTGGCTCCGGCCGGGAGCGCCGGGGCCTCCTGGCGGATGGAGAAGGAGGTGATGACCCCGTCCGCGTCCGTCTCGACCTCGGGGCGGAGGACGTTGATGCCCGCCGTCTCCAGCCACTTCCTCGACCAGGTCTTCAGGTCCCGCCCGGAGGTCTCCTCCAGGGCGCCCAGCAGATCGGACAGGCGCGTGTTGCCGTACGCGTGCCGCTTGAAGTACGCCTGTACGCCCTTGAAGAACGCGTCCATGCCGACGTAGGCGACGAGCTGCTTGAGGACCGAGGCGCCCTTGGCGTACGTGATGCCGTCGAAGTTGACGAGGACGTCGTCCAGGTCGTTGATCTCGGCCATGATCGGGTGGGTGGAGGGCAGCTGGTCCTGCCGGTAAGCCCAGGTCTTCATGGAGTTCGCGAAGGTCGTCCAGGAGTGCGGCCAGCGGCTCTGAGGGTGGTAGGCCATACAGGCGGCCTCGGCGTAGGTGGCGAACGACTCGTTCAGCCACAGGTCGTTCCACCACTCCATGGTCACCAGGTCGCCGAACCACATGTGGGCCAGCTCGTGCAGGATCGTGGCGGCCCGGCCCTCGTACGCCGCGTCCGTCACCTTCGAGCGGAAGACGTACTGGTCGCGGAAGGTGACCGCGCCCGCGTTCTCCATCGCGCCCGCGTTGAACTCGGGGACGAACAGCTGGTCGTACTTCTGGAACGGGTACGCGTAGTCGAACTTCTCCTGGAACCAGTCGAAGCCCTGGCGGGTCACCTCGAAGATCGCTTCGGAGTCCAGGAACTCGGCGAGCGACGGCCGGCAGTAGATGCCGAGCGGGACGGTCCGCCCGTCCTTCTCGTAGACGCTGTGCACGGAGTGGTACGGGCCCACGATCAGCGCGGTGATGTACGTCGAGATCCGCGGCGTCGGCTCGAAGACCCAGACGTCGTCCTTGGGCTCCGGGGTGGGCGAGTTGGAGATGACGGTCCAGCCGGTGGGCGCCTTCACGGTGAACTGGAAGGTGGCCTTGAGGTCGGGCTGCTCGAACGAGGCGAACACCCGCCGGGCGTCGGGCACCTCGAACTGGGTGTAGAGATAAGCCTGCTCGTCGACGGGGTCGACGAAGCGGTGCAGGCCCTCGCCGGTGTTGGTGTAGGCGCAGTCGGCGACCACGCGCAGTACGTTGCGGCCCTGAAGGAGGCCGGGCAGGGCGATCCGCGAGTCCTTGAAGACCTCGGCCGGGTCCAGGGCGTCACCGTTGAGTGACACCTCGTGGACGGCCGGGGCCACCAGGTCGATGAAGGACTCCGCGTTCTCGGCGGAGTCGAAGCGCACCGTGGTCACGGACCGGTAGGTGCCGCCCTCCTGCGCGCCGGAGAGGTCGAGATCGATCTCGTACGAGTCAACGGTGAGCAGCTTCGCCCGCTGCTGCGCCTCTTCGCGAGTCAGGTTTGTGCCAGGCACGCGGTCATCTCCTCGTTATGTGTGGGTTGCGTCATCCTTCCACGTCACCATGGCGTTGGGCGATGACACCGAAGACCACGCGGGGCGCGCACCGCAGACGGTGCGCGCCCCTGTCGGCGTATGGGTTGCCTACTCGCTCAGCTCGGCCGCCACCAGCTCCGCGATCTGCACGGCGTTCAGTGCTGCGCCCTTGCGGAGGTTGTCGCTGGAGACGAACAGGGCCAGACCGTTCTCCACCGTCTCGTCGCGGCGGATGCGGCCCACGTACGAGGGGTCCTGGCCGGCCGCCTGCAGCGGGGTCGGGATGTCGGACAGGACCACGCCCGGCGCGCCGGCCAGCAGCTCCGTGGCGCGCTCCACCGGCAGCGGACGCGCGAAGCGGGCGTTGACCTGGAGGGAGTGGCCGGAGAAGACCGGGACGCGGACGCAGGTGCCGGACACCTTCAGGCCCGGGATCTCCAGGATCTTGCGGGACTCGTTGCGGAGCTTCTGCTCCTCGTCCGTCTCGTTCAGACCGTCGTCGACGAGGTTGCCGGCCAAGGGCAGCACGTTGAAGGCGATCGGGCGCTTGTAGACCTGCGGCTCCGGGAAGTCGACCGCCCCGCCGTCGTGGGTCAGCCGGTCGGCCTCGGCGACCACCTTCTGGGCCTGTCCGTGCAGCTCGGCGACGCCCGCGAGGCCCGAACCGGACACCGCCTGGTAGGTGGCGACGACGAGCGCCTCGAGGCCCGCCTCCTCGTGCAGCGGCTTCAGCACCGGCATCGCGGCCATCGTGGTGCAGTTCGGATTGGCGATGATGCCCTTCGGGCGGTTCACCACCGCGTGCGGGTTCACCTCGGAGACGACCAGCGGCACGTCCGGGTCCTTGCGCCAGGCCGAGGAGTTGTCGATCACGACGGCGCCCTGCGAGGCGACCTTTTCGGCCAGTGCCTTCGAGGTGGCGCCGCCCGCGGAGAACAGCACGATGTCCAGGCCGGTGTAGTCGGCCGTGGCCGCGTCCTCCACCGTCACCCCGTCGAGGACCGTCCCCGCCGAACGGGCCGACGCGAACAGGCGCAGCTCGGTGACCGGGAAGTTCCGCTCCGTGAGGATCCTGCGCATGACCGTGCCGACCTGACCGGTGGCTCCGACGATTCCGACCCTCACGGCGACTCCCTCTGCGTGTGTTCTGCGTGCCTGTGTGCCTGGCCGAGGCCTTTCCATCATGCGGCCGACCCCGGCCCGGCTGTCCAATTCTTTGCGCGGCCTGCCCGAGGAATGGGACGCCCGCCCCTGGCCGTCGGTTGCGGAAATCCGGTTCCCGGCCCCGCTGAGCTGGAGAAATTCATTCGCCCCGGGGTCCGCGCCGCAAGCTGTGCTGCCCCGCGCCTGCCCCTGCCCGTACGGCGCACACGGAGGTGTGATGTACGCCTCTGCCGTCCGCCACGCACGCCGTCCGAACGTTTCCGCCCACTGCGGCGTCATAGAGGAAACGCGCAAGGGGAGGGGTGGCTGTGCTGCGCAGAAAGGCCCGCCGCGGGCCGGGGGCGGTCCACGCGGTGGACGATCCCCTGGACGCGGCCCAGGAGCGGCGGGTGCGGGCGGTACTCGCGCTCGGCGGGGTGCCGCAGACGGACCTGCCGGACGGGGTGCAGCAGGTCCGTCTGCGGCTGCTGGAACGGACGGCGAGCGGGCGCGAGGCGCCACGCGACGTGTCCGCGTGGGCGGCGGTCGTCGCCTCCAACCTGGCGATGGACTGGCACCGGGCCAGGCGCCGCCAGGAGAGGCTCGGGGAGCGGCTGGCCTCCCTGCGGCAGCCGGCGGACCTGTCCGGGGAGGACTCCAGCGTGCTCTCGCTGGCCGTGGCCCAGGGTCTGGACGAGCTCTCCGAGGCCCAGCGCCAGGTCCTGGTGCTGCGCTTCTACGCCGATCTGCCGGTGCGGGACATCGCGGAGGAGCTGGGATCCCGGAGGGCACGGTCAAGAGCAGGCTCCACTCGGCGGTCCGTGCGCTGCGCGACCGTCTGCACGAGGACGAGGTGGTGTGACATGGCCGCCGAGTACGACGGCGTCGACGCGCTGATGGCGGCGATCACCGGCGAGCCGCTGCCGGACGCCGCGCGCTCTGATGCCGAGTTCATGGCGGGGCACCGGGCGGCCCTGGCCGACGTGGCGCTGCTGCGGAAGCAGCTGGGTGTCCTCGGGGACGCGCTGGCGGCACCGTCGCCCGAGGCGCCGTCGCCCGAGGCGCCGTCGCCCGAGGCGCCGTCGCCCGAGGTGCCGTCGCCCGAGGTGCCGTCGCAGTCGCCCGAGGCGCCGTCGCCGGCCGCCGCCCCGAGCCGCCCGTTGGCCCCGCGTCCGGTGAGACCCGCGCGCCGGGGCCGTGCCCTGCGCCTCGCCTTCGGGTCACTGGCGGCCGTGGTGGCGCTGTCGGCCGTCGTCGGGCTGGCCCGGCTCGTCGCGCTCGGCGGGGGAGCGGACGACGCCGCGTCCAAGAGCAGCGCCGACAGCGCTGGTGCCGTCGGCCCCTCGGTGGGGGACGGGCCGCCGCCGTCCGATCCCGAGCGGGAGGTGGCCTGCTCCCGGCTCGTCGTCGAGGGGACGGTGAGCGGGGTGGGACCGCTCGACGGGCCCAGGATCCGGGTGGTGCTGACCGTCACGCGGTACTACCGGCCCGACGGCGGCCCGTCCCAGGTCACCGTCCTCCTCGACGGCGGCGCCGAGCCGCGGCCGCGCCGGGGCCAGCATGTGCTGATCCGGGTCCCGCGGGGCGGGGACGGGCCGACCCTGTGGGCCGTGGGCGAGGAGCGCGTCGCCGCGAACCGCGCCTGGATCACCGGGGCACTGCCGGGCTCCCGGCACACCGGGTGTCCTTCGGGCGGGCCGAGCTGACCCACCGACGAAGGGCGGGCGCCCGTCACAAGACGACGGACGCCCGCTCTCACCGCCGTACGGAGAACTACGGCGTGACCTTCTCGATCTTCACGCTGCCCACGCCCGCGACCGTGCCGCGCGCGTTGACCAGCTGGACCTGGCCGAAGAACTCCCGGCCCTCGGGTGCCGCCGCGGCCGCCGTGACCGCGCCGGAGACCGTCGCGGAGTCACCCGTGCCGAGCTTCACCGGCGCCGAGC
The DNA here is from genome assembly GCF_021462825.1 of Streptomyces glomeratus. Lineage (GTDB taxonomy): Bacteria > Actinomycetota > Actinomycetes > Streptomycetales > Streptomycetaceae > Streptomyces > Streptomyces glomeratus. Next base: position 172,456 of record NZ_JAKEEB010000010.1, read on the forward strand.
CGTCGACCGAGACCTGGCCGAGGGCGGGGGAGAAGAACACGTCCCGGTAGTCGTAGGCCGTCGAGCCGGAGGGGACCGAGTAGCCCGCGACCTTGACGGTGTAGGTGCCGGCGGCGGGCGAGGCGATGTGCACCGACTCCTCGGAGTCGCCGTCCGCGGACTGCGCGACCTGCTTGCCGCTCGCGTCGAACACCGTCAGGTCAAGGTCGGCGGCCGTGTCGGACACATTGCCGATGGCCACGTCCAGCGAGGTGGCGCCCGCGGGCACCTCGACCGTGCTGGTCTGGGTCTCACCGCCCTTGATGGTCGGACGGGCCGTCTTCGACGAGCCGAGCGGGCCGCCGACGAGCTTGCCGTCCAGCGCCGCGTAGGCGTTCGTCACCTTCCAGGAGGCGGTGGCCGGGGTGCCGACCTTCGCCTCGGGGACGGTCACGGTCGCCGGGTCGAAGGCCGCGCCGAGAACGGTGACGTCCAGCTTGTAGGGGTTGTCGAGCAGCGGCGAGGTGCGGCGCGCCTCGACCTCGATCTCCCAGACCCCGGCCTGCGGGTCCGCGTACGAACGCACGTCGGGCTTGCAGCCGTTGCCGTCCAGGTAGTTGTTGTAGCAGTACGGCGTCGAGGTGTTGTCGACCGGAGTGCCGTACGGGTGGATCGCGATGAACCGGGTCTGGCTCTTGTCCTCCAGCCCGCCGATCGCCACCTCCAGCGACTTCGCACCCTCGGGCACGGTCACGAAGTACGACCGGGTGCTGTTGCGCTGCACCGAAGCCGACGCGGAGTAGGCGTACTCGACCGGCGTGGAGACGACGACCGTGGTCAGGATCTGCTTGTCGAGGCCCTCGGTCGCCGGGTCGTCGACCTCGAGGATCGCGCTCTTGAGGCCCGCGGACTTCGGGGCCGCCTGGACCTTCACGGTCACCGGCTGGTTCAGGGGCAGCCTCACCTCGTCCGAGCCGAGGATCCGGAAGGTGCCGCCGTAGTTGTTCTCGAAGTGCAGCTCGTGGCGGATCGCCCGGTCCGGGCCGGACGTACGGGTGATGGTGATGTCGTACGTCTTCTTCTCACCGGCCTTCAGCCCGCCCTCGCGGTCGTAAAGGCCGGTACCGAAGCCGGGGGTCTTCAGCGCGTAGTCGATCGCGGTGTCGACCGGGGCCTTCACCGTGTAGTCGTGGGCGCTCGCGTCGTCGCGGATCGCGTCCCAGGCGTCGATGATGTTGATCAGGCCCGCGCCCTCCTCGTACGCCTGAGCACCCTTGATGTGGTCGGCGGTCGAGGTCAGGGCCGTGCGCAGCTTCGCGGGCGACAGATCGATGCCCTTCTGCTTGGCGGCCGACAGCAGCAGCGCCGAGGCGCCCGCGGCCTGCGGGGACGCCATCGAGGTGCCCTGGAGCATCGAGTAGCCGGCCGGCAGCGAGTAGCCCGCCTCGGCGACCGGGGAGCCGGGCAGCCAGGTCTGAGTGGTGTTGATCGCGGCGCCGGGGGCGACGAGGGTCGGCGTGAAGCCTCCGTCCTCGCGCGGACCGCGCGAGGAGAACGGCATCAGCTGGTACTTCTTCGTCACCTGCGAGCCGTAGTTGGCGGCCCAGGTCTCCTTGGAGATGCCCGCGCCGACCGAGATGACCTTGTCGGCGAGGCCCGGGTCGCCGATGGTGTTGGCGCCGGGACCGGAGTTGCCCGCGGAGATCACCAGCTGCACGCCGTAGGTGTCGATCAGGCGCGTGTACAGCTCGGCGCGCGCGTTGTTGCCGTCGTTGAGCGCCGGCAGGCCGCCGATGGACATGTTGACGATGTCGACGCCGCGGTTGACGACGAGGTCGATCATGCCCTCGGTGAGCGCGACGTTGGTGCAGCCGCCGGTCCAGGTGCAGGCCCGGGAGGAGACGATCTTCGCGCCGGGGGCGGCGCCGTTCATCTTGCCGCCGAACAGGCCGTTGGCGGAGGTGATGCCGGCGACGTGGGTGCCGTGCTCGGACTCGATGACGCCGATGTTGACGAAGTCGGCCTTCTTGCCGACCCAGGACCCGCCGAAGGGGTCCATCGGCACGTCCTTGCGGATCTGCACGACGAACGGCACGCGCTCGACGACGTCGGTCTTCGGGTCGTCGGTGCCGAAGTAGCCGATCTGGTAGCCGTCCTTGTACGGCTTCATCGGCGTGTCGTCGCCGAAGTCGTGATTGTTGTTCAGGTCGAGGGTGACCGTGCCGGCCGCCGGGTCGTACAGGACGCCCCAGCTGTCGGTGGTGTCGCCGTCGCGGTTGAGGTCGCCCTTCTCGTCGCCGCCGGTGGTCGCGGACTCCTTGAAGGTGCTGATCTGGTACGAGCCCGTCGGCGCCGTCCAGGTCTGGCCGCCGTAGGAGAAGGTGGGCCCGGAGACCGCGGTCACCATCGGACGCCAGGTCGCGTCGCTGTCGACGATCGGGTCGGTCGCGGTCACCCAGTCGACGATCTTGCGCTCGCCGGTGGTGGTCTTCTGCAGCGCCGGGTGGCCGAGGTCCACGCCCGAGTCGAGGATGCCGATGGTGATGCCCCGGCCGTCCGCCTTCGGGTGCTCCTTGACGAAGTCGACGGCGCCCGTCTCGAAGGACGGGTTGTACGGGTTCTCGGCGGGGGTGCTCTTGCCCGGGGCGGAGTAGGTGGCCGTGCCCCTTACCGCCGTGCCCTTGGCGGTGTCCGCGCTCGGCGTCGGGTCGTCGAGTTTGATCTCCTGCCGCAGATCGATGGCGTGCACCGAGGACAGCTTCTCGGCGGCGGCGATGGCCGAGTCGGCCTTGGCTGTCGGGACGGTGGCGCGGACGTAGCCGAGTTTGTCGTCGCTACGGCCGACCGAGCCGCCCTTGACCGAGTCCAGCTCCTTGGCGACCTGCTCGGTCTGCCCGGGTGCGGTCGCGATCATCATGGTGACGTTCTTGGCGCCGTCCGCCTTGGCCTCGGCGAGGAGGTCCGCGTCGTCCGAACCGAGTTTGGCGGTCGCGGACTTGACGGCCGGGTCGGCGGAGCCCGGCTGGTGGTCCGCGGAGAAGGCCAGAGGTATCGGCCCGGCCGCGGAGAGCGCGGCCGCGAGACCTGTGGCAACGGCTATGCGGGCCACGCGTCTCGCGCCCGATATCGGGGCGCGCTGAGGGTCGGTGGTCATCGGCATCCCTTGTAGGTAAAGGAACGTGGGTGGTGCGGCCGGTTCCGACGATGCGTCGGTTCTGGTCGCGGTCGTCCGGATTTCGGGTCCCGGCGACCGCTCAGCTTTACCGAAGGGACAGATGTTTGGGGAGAGTTGACCGAGTCGGGGTGGAGCCGTGGCACAATTCCGCCATGCGTCATCGGGGACTTAGTGGCACAGGCCGGGACAATCCTGTGAACCGGCTGTGCCCCTACGCGCGTAGCCCGTGGATCCCGGCTGCCGCGTGTGCGCGGGCAGTGACCGGGCGCCTTCGCGCCGTTGCCGCTCGGCGGCCCGTCCGCCCCACGGCCCGCGGTAACGTCCGCGTGTGCACAAGAAGTTGAGGGTGGCGGCCTACGCCGTCTGCGTTCGCGACGGCAAGCTCCTGCTCGCCCGGGGGCGGGGCCGCGACGGCACTGCGGAATGGACCCTGCCGGGCGGTGGGACGGAACACGGCGAGGACCCCTACGACACCGTCCTGCGGGAGGTGGAGGAGGAGACCGGCTATCGCATCGAGCCCACCGGCCTGCTCGGCGTGGACTCCGTCCACCGCCGCCTCCCCGACCGCTTCGGCCGCACCGTCGACCATCACGGCCTGCGGCTGGTCTACGAGGGACGGGTCACCGGCGGCGCACTCCGCAACGAGGTCGGCGGTTCCACCGACCTCGCGGCCTGGCAGCATCTGGCCGCGGTGCCGGAGCTGAAGAGGGTTGGCCTCGTCGACATCGGGCTCGCACTGTGGCGCGAGCGCCCCGCGACCGGCCGCTCGTCGATCATCGGCCGACACCCTCGGCACCCGGGGAAATGAACGCGGAGTGACCGTTCCCCCGGGCCGTTCGAGGAGTGGTCGTGGACGCGCGGTCGTGGACGCGCGGGGTGGCCCGAGATCCACGTACGGTGATCGGTGCTGCGCGTTGCCGCCGCAATCACGCACAGGCGATCCCAGGGACCGGCCGGCCGTGAGGACACGGCCGGCCCGCGCCGTGGCTCACCCCTTCCGGGCCGGCACCAGCTCCGCCCGCTCCACGGCCGGCTCCCGCGGGCCCGTGGAGCGGTTGGCGGTGGCCGGGCCGCGCGGGGCCCGGCCCGTGAAGCGGAAGCGGAGCGAGGCGAGGAAGCGGCGGCCCCGGGACCAGCCCACCGGGACCGTCGTGGTCACGAGGGTGGTGCCGGACGCGGCAGCGCGGTCCAGCAGGACGGTGGCCACGGCGCGGCCCGTCCCCGTGCCCCAGAGCGACGGATGCAGCAGAAACAGGCCCACCGACCAGGCGCCGGGGGCCGGATGGTGCCGCACCGCGTCGATGATCCCCACCACCGGACCGCCGTCCTCCGTCACCACCAGGATCAGTTTGTCCTGCCAGTCCGCGCCGGGCGGCAGGCTGTAGTACAGGCTCTGGAGGTCGCCGGGGCCCGAGGGCAGGCCGGTGGCCGCCTCGAGGTACGCACCGCCGGCCTCGAAGAGCGCCAGCACGCCCGGCTCGTCGTCGGGCACGGCCTCCCGCAGGGTGTAGCGCCGTCCGTCGTCCGTCGTGATCGTCATGCTGATCGGCTCGGTCATCCGGTCATCGTCGACCCGGGACCGCACGGCGGACCACCGGATTCCGGCACCCGGGCAACCCGGGATCGCGGAATTCCGGAGTAAACCCATCCGACCCGGACATGAGACACGCTGTTCATCCAGATGAAACATCCGTGCCGCCTCATATCGGACAACCCGCAGTTCACGGGGATGGTTCGATATGTGTGCAAGGCGGGTGGTCGCGTGCTCATGAGGCACGAACTGCGCGTGCTGTCGGTATACGACGGTTTCTTCTCCGGGGGCGCCCGGATCCTCCACAGCGATGTCGTCCTGGGGCTCCAGGAGGGCGGTCAGCTCCACCGTGTGCTGAGCGTTCACGCAGAGGTGCTCCGCGAGGCCAGCCGGCAGGCGATGGAGGAGGACGCCTGCTACCGGTCCCTGACCGCGGCCGGGGTGGAGGTCACCTCCCTGGGCCGCACCTCCGGGCTGCCCGGGGGCCCCGGCGCCGACCCGGCGCTGTTCACCGGCCCGGAGCTGGCGGCGACGGCCAGGGCGATGGCGGGCGCCGACGTCATCCTGTCGCTCAAGGAGCAGCCGCTCGGCCTGCTCAACCAGGCCGGCCTGCCCCGCCGGCCGGTGATCGTCTCCCTGCACCGCTCGGACCCCCAGAACCAGGGCGGGGCGCTGGACGAGCTGAAGGCCGCCATCGACGAGGGCACCGTCGTGGCCTGCGTCTGCTGCGCCGAGTCGACCCGGGCGGCCTACGAGGCCGCCGGGATTCCGCCCGAGCTGCTGCACGTCATACCGAACGGTGTCGACCTGCTGCGCTTCCGGCCCGACCCCGCACGGCGGCTGCGGCTGCGCACCTCGCTCGGCATCACCGGCGACGCCCCGGTCGTCGTCTTCGCGGCCCGCTACGACGCCATGAAGAACGTCCCGCTCTTCCTGCGCGCCGCCCGGGCCTGGCTGCGGCAGCAGCCCGACGGGCACGTGCTGATGTGCGGCGCGGGCATGACGGTCGGCCAGCCGGGGCTGCACGCCGACATCGACGCCGCGTTCGGGCACGACCTGGCGCTCACGGACCGGCTGCACCTGCTGGGTGTCCGGCGCGACATGGAGACCGTATACGCGGCCTCCGACGTGGTCGCGCTGACCTCGGCCTGGGGTGAGGCGGCTCCGCTGTGCCTGATCGAGGGCATGATGTGCGGAGCCGTCCCGGTCGCCACCGATGTCGGGGACAGCGCGGCGATCGTCGCCGGGCACGGTTTCGTCACCCCACCGGACCCCGACGCGATCGCCACCGCCTGGGGCGACGCCGTCGCCGCCCGCGCCGACCTGGCACCGGTCCTGGAGCGCAGCCGCGAGCGGTTCAGCCGCACCCGCATGATCGCCGCCTACGCCGCACTGATCGACCGTGTGCACACGGAGTCGTTCCGGCCGCCCCTCCCGGAGCCTCCGCTGTCCGAGCCGCTCTGACGGACACGGCGCACGAGGAGGGGCCGCCGTCGGGCGGCCCCTCCTCTCCCCTCCTGACTTCCGGCGCCCCGCGGCCTACCGGGGCAGCACCATGACGTACGCGGCGGGCTCGCGGTCCGCCGATGCCATCAGGGCCGTGCGGACCACCGTCGCCTGCTGCTCGGGCGCCTCCCGCAGCTTCCTCGGCGTGATGTGGACGACCGTGATCCCGAGCCGCTCCAGGTGCTCGCGCTTGCGGGAGTACTCCGACCACACCGCGACGTCCTCCTGCCGGTGGCCGTGGCGCGGTGCTCGGGTGTCCAGCTCCAGCGCCACGGCCTGCTCGGGCCAGTACGCGTCCAGGCCGCCGAGGCAGGGGCCGCCGGGGAGCCTGAGCTCCACGTTCCAGACCGGGTCGGGGAGGCCGTGCTCGCGCACCATCCGGTACAGGCGGTCCTCCGCCATCGCCCGGCCCTCCGCCAGCAGCGAGTCCACCGCGTCCACCACGTGCGGGCGGCTCAGCAGCCTCGCCTGGTTGAGCTCCCGCACCACCGCGGCCGGCTCGCAGTGGCCGCCGCGCACCGCCTCCGTCAGCAGCCGGCGCACCGTGCCCGCGTCCGGCAGCCGGTCCACGGCGTCGGCCAGCGCGCGCGGGACCGGCGCCACCGGCACGCCGGTCACCACGTGCGGGGCGGGCAGCAGCGGGGTGCGGATCACCCGCGCGCAGCCGGTGCTGCGCAGCCGCCGGGAGCGTGGGACGAGGACGTCGATGTGCTCCAGGGACGGCAGTGTGGGCGTGCAGGAGAAGCCGTACAGGGTCAGCGCGGCCAGGCCCGTGAGCATGGCGTCGGGGTAGCGCAGCGGGGCGTGCGGGCCGTTCGCGTCCGGCTGGGGTGGGACACCGGCGGCCGGTGCGCCGAGCGGCGAGCGGGTCGCGTACAGCAGCACCGCGTGCAGGCGTTCCTCGGAGGTCGGCGGTCCCTGGTGGAGCAGGTACACGCCGGGCAGGAACTGCTGCCAGGGGCCACCGGGCCGGGCGTGCTCGGTGGCCTCGGTGGCCGTCACACCGTGGGCGCGCAGCTGGGCGGTGGTCAGCACCCGGCGCTGCACCTCCGACAGATGACGGAGGGGGCGGGGGGAGAGCGGGGTGTTGTGGTTCATGACCCCGGAGTTCCCGTGTCCGATCCGTCCGCTAACCACTGTTACACGCCTGTCGACAAATCCGGACAATACAGAGCTAAAGTACGGGCGTTCGACTGCCGAAAGGGGCTGGTCCGGACGGGGGGAACGAGGGGTTACGGGTTCGGATACTCGTATTTCGTAACTGTCGTTCCCCGGGGGCCCGTCCGTGTGACGGTCCCCCGGAACCACCTCCTAGCAACCCGCCTCCGCGTCGCACGCCTGCCCGCGCAGGATGCGCGCCAGATCGTCGCGCGCCTCGAGGACCAGCCTCCGCAGCGCGGGCGCCGCGTCCTCGTGCTCCGACAGCCACGCGTCCGTCGCGTCGAGGGTCTCCGGGGAGTCCTGGAGCGCGGGGAACAGTCCCCTGACCACGTCCATCCCGATCTGGATGGAACGCTCGGCCCACACCCGGTCGATCGCCGCGAAGTACATCGCCGTGTACGGCGCGAGCAGTTCACGCTGCGACGGCTGCACGAAGCCCGCGATGGTCGCCTCCACGAGCGCGTTCGACAGCGCGTCCGACTCGACGACCTGCGCCCACGCCTGGGCCTTGACCGCCGCGGAGGGGCGGGCGGCCAGGCAGCGCACCTGGTGCCGCTTTCCGGAGGCCGTGTCGTCGCGGGCCAGCTCCGCAGCGAGCACCGACTCGTCCGCCGCCCCGTGCGCGGCCAGCGGCTCCAGGAACGCCCAGCGCAGCTCCTGGTCGACGTCCAGGCCCTCGATCTTCGCCGTGCCCTCCAGCAGCGCCTGCAGCAGCTGGAGGTCGGCCTCGTCGCGCGCCATCGCCGCGAAGAACCGCGCCCACGTCAGCTGGTGCTGGCCGCCCGGCTCCGCCTGCCGCAGCTCGTACAGCGCGCCCTGGGCCAGCAGCCGGCCGCCGGTCTCCCGCCACTCGGGCGCCGCGTAGTACGTCAGCGCCGAGTCCGCCCAGCTGTGCAGCATCTGGAGCACGCCGATGTCGGACTCCCGGCCCGCGAACCGGAGCACCAGGTCGATGAAGTCCCGGGCCGGCAGCAGCGCGTCCCGGGTCAGGTTCCACAGCGCCGACCAGCACAGCGCCCGTGCGAGCGGGTCGGTGACGGAGCCGAGACGGTCCTTCAGGGTCGCGAGCGAGGTGTCGTCGAAGCGGATCTTGCAGTACGTGAGGTCGTCGTCGTTGACCAGGACCAGTTCGGGGGCCTCGGCGCCCGCCAGTTCACCGACCACCGTCCGGGGACCGTGCACATCCACCTCGGCGCGCGCGTACCGGACGAGCGCGTCCCCCTCGCTCCGGTACAGGCCCACGGCCACCCGGTGCGGCCGCAGTTCGGCATGCGACTCCGGCGCCTCCTGGAGCACCGACAGCTCCGCGATCCGGCCGTCCGTGCCCAACAGCACCTGCGGAGTCAGCGAGTTGACGCCCGCCGTCTGGAGCCAGGAGCGCGCCCAGGCCGTCATGTCCCGGCCGCTGGTCTCCTGAAGGACCGACAGCAGGTCGGCGAGGCGCGTGTTTCCGTAGGCGTTCCGCTTGAAGTAGCGGCGCGCGCCCTCCAGGAACGCATCCCGCCCCACGTACGCCACCAGCTGCTTCAGCACCGACGCGCCCTTGGCGTAGGTGATGCCGTCGAAGTTGAGCTTGGCGTCCTCCAGGTCGCGGATGTCCGCGGTGATCGGATGCGTGGAGGGCAGCTGGTCGGCGCGGTAGGCCCACGCCTTGCGGTTGTTGGCGAAGGTGATCCAGCCGTCGGTGAAGCGGGTCGCCTCCACCAGTGAGAAGGAGCCCATGAAGTCGGCGAAGGACTCCTTCAGCCACAGGTCGTCCCACCACACCATGGTCACCAGGTCGCCGAACCACATGTGGGCCATCTCGTGCAGGATCACATTGGCCCGGCGCTCGTACGACGCCTGTGTGACCTTGCCGCGGAAGATGTACTCCTCGCGGAAGGTGACCAGGCCCGGGTTCTCCATGGCCCCGAGGTTGTACTCGGGCACGAACGCCTGGTCGTACTTCCCGAAGGGGTACGGGTAGTCGAAGTGGTCGTGGAAGAAGTCCAGGCCCTGCTTGGTGACCAGGAAGACGTCGTCCGCGTCGAAGTGCCTGGCCAGGCCCTTGCGGCACATCGCACCGAGCGGGATCTCCAGGGTCGAGCCGTCGTCGAGGGTGCGGGTGTAGGTGTCCGTGACGTAGTGGTACGGCCCCGCCACGACACAGGTGATGTACGTGGAGATCGGCTTGGTCTCCGCGAAGCGCCACACCCCGTCGTGCCGCTCGCCGGCGCCGTTGCTCCACACCGTCCAGCCCTCGGGGGCGCGGACCTCGAAGCGGAAGGGGGCCTTGAGGTCGGGCTGCTCGAAGTTGGCGAAGACGCGGCGCGAGTCGGCGGGCTCGTACTGCGTGTACAGGTAGACCTCGCCGTCCTCCGGGTCGACGAAGCGGTGCAGGCCCTCACCGGTGCGGGAGTAGGCGCACCGGGCGTCGACCACCAGCTCGTTGTCGGCGGCCAGGTCCTCCAGCCGGATGCGGGTGCCGTCGAAGACCTCGCCGGGGTCGAGGTCCTTGCCGTTGAGCGAGACGGCGCTGACACTCGGGGCGACCAGGTCCGCGAAGCTCGTGGCACCCGGCTCGGCGCAGCGGAAGCGGATCGTGGTGACCGAACGGAACGTGCGGGGCTCACCGTCCGCGGCGCCGGGTGCCTCCCCCACCGCGGAGCGCAGGTCGAGCGACACGTCGTACCCGTCGACGGACAGCAGGGCGGCCCGCTCCCGGGCCTCGTCGCGGGACAGGTTCTCACCGGGCAAGGGGGGCACTCCCTGGGTCGGCTGGATCGGCGGACAAGGACCGATCCTGCCATGCACCCCTGATCCCGGGCACCGGGGCGCACCTCGTGAGGCCTTTGGGGAATGACGGGTGCGCCCCCGGACGTTGCCGGGTTAAACGACCGCCTTCCTAGGAGAGTCATGTCCGAGACCGTGTCCGCTTCCGGCAAGACCCCCGTCGACTTCTGGTTCGACCCGTTGTGCCCCTGGGCCTGGATGACCTCCCGCTGGGTCCTGGAAGTGGAGAAGGTCCGGGACATCGAGGTCCGCTGGCACATCATGAGCCTCGCCGTGCTCAACGAGGACAAGCTGGACCAGCTGCCCGAGGAGTACCGGGAGATGCTGGCGACCAAGGCGTGGCAGCCGGTGCGTGTGGTGACCGCGGCATGGCAGAAGCACGGCGCGGACGTCCTCGGCCCGCTGTACACGGCCCTCGGCACGCATTTCCACAACCAGGGCGAGGGCCCGACGCTCGAGGCGATCGCCGCCGCGCTCGAGGAGGTCGGCCTGCCCGCGGATCTGATCGACTACGCCGAGCAGGAGGACTTCGAGTTCGACGCCGAGCTGCGCGCCTCGCACAAGGAGGGCATCGAGAAGGTCGGCCAGGAGGTGGGCACCCCGGTGATCGCGGTCCCGGGCGCCGACGGCGAGCAGATCGCCTTCTTCGGCCCTGTGGTCACCCCGGCCCCCAAGGGCGAGGACGCCGCGAAGCTGTGGGACGGCACCCTGGCGGTCGCCTCGGTCCCGGGCTTCTACGAGATCAAGCGCACCCGTACCAAGGGGCCGGACTTCAGCAACCTGTGACGGCGCCCGCCGCGTACCGGGAGACCCCCCGCGAGTCACATCCTCGCGGGGGGTCTTCCCCTTTCTCCGCCTGCCGGTGAACGGTGAGAAGACGATCACGGCAGGACGCTTCACACGCCGTCAGACGGCGAGCGGCAGGGCGTCGGTCCGGGACCTGGCCGCCGCGTAGCGCCTGGCGACATCCTGCCAGTGTGACGGGCAACACGAAGGCCCCCACGTGTCGACGTGGGGGCCCTTGCCGGCCTTCTCCCGAGCGGGGGCGTCAATCCCGGGCGCGGACCCGCTGCCGGACGTAGCCCACGACGGCCAGGAACAGCGTCATGCCGCCCGTCGAGTACAGCTGTACGCGCGTGTCCGGCTGCCGCGCCATCAGAACGAAGATCGCCGCCATCCCTGCCAGCGCGACCCAGGTCAGCAGCGGGAACGCCCACATCCGCACGGCCGGTCGCCCGGGCGCCTCCCGCTCCAGACGGCGGCGCAGACGCAGTTGCGAGACCGCGATGAAGAACCAGACGACCAGGATGACCGCGCCGATCATGTTCAGCAGCCAGGGGAAGACGTCGTTCGGCCGCCAGTAGCTGAGGACGACGCACACGAAGCCGAACACCGACGAGGTCAGCACGGCGACCCGGGGAACGCCGCCGGACACCCTGCCGAGCGCCTCCGGGCCCTGGCCGCGTTCCACCAGCGAGTACGCGATGCGCGAGGAGCCGTAGATGTTGGCGTTCATCGCGGACAGCAGCGCGACCAGCACCACCACGCTCATCAGCCGGCCGGCCCCCGGAATGCCCAGGTGGTCGAGGGTCGCCACGTAGGGGCCCTTCTCGACGACCTCTTTCCCGTTCCACGGGACGAGGGTGACGATGACCGCCATCGAGCCGATGTAGAAGAGCGCGATGCGCCACATGGCCGTACGGACCGCGCTCGCCACACCCCTGACCGGGTCCGGGGACTCCGCCGCGGCGATGGTGACGGTCTCCAGACCGCCGTACGCGAACACCGACGCGAGCAGACCGATGACAAAGCCCTGGCTGCCGTGCGGCAGGAAGCCGGTGAGGTTGGAGGCACCGGGGGACTCGGTGCCCGGCAGCACACCGGCGATCGCCAGCACGCCCAGCACCAGGAACAGCGTGATCGCGCCGACCTTGAGGGCGGCGAACCAGAACTCGAACTCACCGAAGTTCTTCACCGCGGCCAGGTTCGAGCCGCAGAACACCACCATGAACAGCGCCACCCACGCCCACTCGGGCGTTCCCGGCAGCCAGCCGGTGACGATCTTCGCGGCGCCGATGCCCTCCAGGCCGACGGCCGTGCACAGCAGTACCCAGAACGACCAGCCCGCGGTGAAGCCCGCCCAGGGGCCGATCGCCCGCTCGGCGTGCGCGGAGAAGGAACCCGAGGACGGGTAGGCGGCCGACATCTCGCCGAGCATCCGCATCACCAGCATGACGAGCAGACCGGAGACGGCGTAAGCGATCACGATCGACGGACCGGCGGCGGCGATGCCCGCGCCGGAGCCGACGAACAGGCCGGCGCCGATCACGCCGCCGAGGGCGATCATCGACAGATGGCGCTGCTTGAGGCCGTGGGACAGGGAGGCCCCGGTCTCGGGCGGGGTCTCGACGGTGGTACTGGGCATGGGGCGCGCCTTGTCGATTGCAAGAGTCGGGCAAAAACCCCCACAGTCTGGGCAGCCTGTCCGCTCCGGCGAAGAGGCTGCCCACTATCCGGACGCCGGCCGTACGGAAGGTGAATCCCCGGTTACGCGGTCGCCGCCCGGAACGGCGATCGAGGGGGTGCGACGGGAGCCATGAGCCCGGACCAACCCGGTTGGCGAAACCCTACAGTTGCCCTCGGCCGGCCTCTCCGGGCTTCATCGCCCTCACCTCAGTGACCGGGATCACGCCGCACCATGTGTAAGCCTCGGCTTTTGTGCACAACCCACCAAGTCCCGGATCCGGCCTTTGTCGAGCGCTGACGGTGATCGCTTCACCGGCCCTGGGATAGCGTCGCCGTGTCCCGAACCGTCCCCACCGCCGGAGTGAGTTCCCAATGAGCACCGCCACCGCCACAGTTGCCCGCCCCGGCGAGGTCCTCGCCGATCTGCTGCCCGCGTCCCGCGTGCGGGACATCGCCCTCGTGGTCGGCGGTGCCGTGCTCACCGGGCTCGCCGCGCAGCTCTCGGTGCCCGTGCCGGGTTCGCCGGTGCCGGTGACCGGACAGACCTTCGCCGCGCTGCTCGTGGGCACCTCCCTCGGTGCCGGCCGCGGTTTCCTGTCGCTCGCCCTGTATGCGCTGGCCGGTGTGGCCGGCGTCCCGTGGTTCGCGGGCGGTGGCTCCGGCGCCGCCGCCCCCTCCTTCGGCTACATCATCGGCATGCTGCTCGCCTCCGCCGCCGTGGGCGCCCTGGCGCGCCGCGGCGCCGACCGCTCGGTGCTGCGCACGGCCGGGGCGATGCTGCTGGGCGAGGCGATCATCTACGCGGTCGGTGTCCCGTATCTGATGCTGGCCACCGGCATGTCCCTGTCCGCCGCGCTCGCGGCCGGGCTCACCCCCTTCCTGATCGGCGACGCGCTGAAGGCGGCCCTGGCGATGGGCCTGCTGCCCACCGCCTGGAGGCTCGTCCGCAAGTGACGCGGTCTCAGCGGGTGACACACGCCAGGAAGTGACACCCGTAAGGGAGTGACACCCGTCAGGGAGTGACACCCGTCAGGGAGTGACACCCGTAAGGGCGTGACACCCGTCAGGGAGTGACGTCGAAAAGCCGCCGTAGTTCCTGCGGAAGAGGTTCGCCGGGTCGTATCGCATCTTCAGCCCGGCGAGCCTCTTGTGCGTTCCGGCGTCGTACAGACCCTCCGTGCGGTCCCCGGACCCGAACGCAAAGTTGAGGGCGCGCCCGATCGTCCACGGCGCCACCTCGGTGAACGCAGGATCCAGCAGTGTCCGCCCGGCCTCGCGACTGCCCATCGTGAGCAGCCGCACCAGATAGCGTCCCGCGCGGTGCGGCACGCAGTTGGGTGCCTGTCGCGCCAGCGCGCCGCCCAAGTGGTTGATCTGGAGCACGCACGGGGACGGCGCGTCGGGCCCGGTGCGCGCCATCAGGCGGGCGCCCGCCTCCACGTCGAGGTCGTCGAGCACCGCGCTGTCCCCGTAGTAGGCGTGCGGGAATTCGGGGTCCCTGTGGATGGTGTGGCTGTCGGCGTACGGCATGTCGCGCAGCGAGTCCTCGAGCGCCGGGCCGATCTCCCGCAGGGGTGCGACGAGCCGCTCGCCGTCGGCGCCGGTGTGGGCGAGGCGGACCGCGACGACGTAACGGCCGCGCAGCTGCGGGGGCAGCGCCGGAATGTCCGGGTGGGAGACCGCGGAGAGCGACGACGTCAGTTCGTCGGGCACGGTCTCGCTCCACTTCCGGTAGGCGCGCAGCACGGCCACCGGGTCGACGGCGTGCCCGTCGAAGGCGAGGACCCCGCCGTACAGGCGGGGCACCGGGACGAGGTCCATCTCCAGCTCGGTGACCACGCCGAAGGCATGGCCCGCGCCGAGCAGGGCCCCGTACAGATCGGGGTCGCCGGCCGGGGTGACGGTGCGTGGACGGCCGTCCGCGGTGACGACCTCCAGCGAGCGCACATGGTCGGCCGCGTAGCCGAAGCGGCGGGCGAGAATGCCGAGGCCGCCGCTCAGTGTGTAGGAGACGGCACCCACGCCGGGCCCCGAGCCGTTCAACGGGGCGAGCCCGTACGGAACGGCGGCGGCCACGACCTGCCCCCAGCGCACACCCGCCTGGATGCGGACGGTACGGGCCTCGGGGTCGACGGTGAGACCGTCCATGCGCTTCGTCGTGATCAGGACACCGCCGGCCGCGTCGCCCGGCAGCCCGTGCCCGGTGGCCTGGACGCCGATCGGGAGTCCCCGTTCGGCCGCGTAGGCGACCGCGGCGGCCACGTCCCGCGTCGAGGAGGCGGCGAAGACCACGTCGGGCCGTAGCGTGAAACCCGTCTGGAAGCCTGCGAGTTCCTTCTCGAAGCCGATGTCGCCGGGGCGGAGGAAGAGCTGATCTGTGGAGCTTTTCAGGAGTTCCATGGCCCTCAGCATGGCGGCATAACCGGACATAAGCCGTCAGGTGACGACCGGCCAGGGGGCCTGTGTCGCGGCCCGGCCCCGGGGTCACCGTGCTGTGTCCCGTATCGGTGCCACCGCACACGGAAGGGCCCCGCGGCCTGATGCCACGGGGCCCTTCTCGACGCTCACGCGCTGGTCAGGCACCGACCTCCGCCCGCGCCCGCTCCGCGTCCGCGGTCTGCTCGGCGGTCCGTCCGCCGCCCAGCTTCTCCTTGACCACGGCGATCACGAGCACGACCGCCGCGACGAGCAGCGACAGCAGTACCGTCTCGCGTCCGTCGTGCTCCGTGTCGGTGAGCATGTAGCCGAGGACGAACACGATCAGCGCGGCCGCCGCCCAGGTCAGGTACGGGTACAGCCACATCTTCACGATCAGCTTCTCCGGCGCCTCACGCTGGATGATCTTCCGCATCCGCAGCTGCGAGAAGCAGATCACCAGCCAGACGAACAGGGCGACCGCACCGCTGGAGTTGACCAGGAAGAGGAAGACCGAGTCCGGGAACTTGTAGTTGAAGAACACCGCCACGAAGCCGAAGAGGACGGAGGCGACGATCGCCGTCCTCGGCACACCACGGCCGGTGGTCCGGGCGAACGCCTTCGGCGCGTCGCCGCGCCGGCCGAGCGAGAAGGCCATGCGGGAGGCCGTGTAGAGGCCGGAGTTCAGGCAGGACAGCACCGACGTCAGCACGATGAAGTTCATGATCTGGCCGGCGTGCGCGATCCCCAGGGAGTCCAGGGCGGCGACGTACGAGCCCTGCTTCTTGATCGACGGGTCGTTCCACGGCAGCAGGGAGACGACCACGAGGATCGAGCCCAGGTAGAAGACGCCGATGCGCCAGATGATGCTGTTGGTCGACTTGGTCACCGCGCGCTGCGGGTCCTCGGACTCGCCGGCCGCCAGCGTGGCGATCTCGCTGCCCATGAAGGAGAAGACGACGAGCAGTACGCCGGTGAGGATCGCCCCCGGCCCGTGCGGCAGGAAGCCGCCGTGGGAGGTCAGGTTGCCCAGCCCCGCCTTGTCGCTGTGCACGCCGGGCAGCACACCGAAGACGGCGAGGGCGCCGACGACGATGAAGGCGCCGATCGCCACGACCTTGATTCCGGCGAACCAGAACTCGAACTCACCGTAGGACCCGACGGAGACCAGGTTGGTCGCGGTCAGCACGATCATGACGATGAGGGCCCAGCCCCACTGGGGCACGGCCGGGATCCAGCTCTGGAGGATCTTGGCGCCCGCGGTGGCCTCCACGGCCAGCACGACCACCCAGAAGAACCAGTAGAGCCAGCCGATCGAGAAACCGGCCCAGCGGCCGAGGGCGCGGTCCGCGTGGGCGGAGAAGGAGCCGGAGGTGGGGTTCGCGGCGGACATCTCGCCCAGCATGCGCATCACCAGCACCACGAGCGTGCCGACGAGGGCGTAGGAGAGCAGGATGCCGGGGCCGGCGGTGGCGATGCCGCTGCTGGATCCGACGAACAGACCGGCGCCGATGACGCCGCCGATGGCGATCATCGACAGATGACGGTTCTTGAGTCCGGCCTGGAGGCCGCCGCCGGGTTCTCCGGCGGGTGCGGCCTTTGTGGGGGTCGGCTGCGAGGTCATAAGGAGATTTCCTTTGAGCCGGGTGTACGGGGACGTGGGGGTCACATGCCCGTACGGACGCTGGCCCCGTACGGGCGGAGCACGCGGAGTACGGGGGCTCATACGAGCGGTGTACGAGCCGGACCAGTGAATCCGAGGCGAAGAGATTCGGGAACCTTTGAATCCGGATTGTTACTTGAGGTTTCCTTGAGGTTCAATGGTGTAGGTCACACCTTTTTCGGGGTCGGAGCCCCACGAAGCCGACCGGGGACGGGCGTGACACACTCGGACCATGCGCGTGTATCTCGGCTCCGACCATGCCGGCTTCGAACTGAAGAACCACCTCGTCGAGTGGCTCAAGTCAGCCGGTCACGAGCCCGTCGACTGCGGGCCCCACATCTACGACGCCCAGGACGACTACCCGCCCTTCTGCCTCCGCGCGGCGGAGCGCACCGCGGCGGACCCCGAGGCCCTGGGCATCGTGATCGGCGGCTCGGGCAACGGCGAGCAGATCGCCGCGAACAAGGTGAAGGGCGTACGGGCGGCCCTCGCCTGGAGCGAGGAGACGGCGTCACTCGGCCGTCAGCACAACAACGCCAACGTCGTCGCGGTGGGCGCGCGGATGCACACGCAGGACGAGGCGACGAAGTTCGTCGAGACGTTCCTGAACACGCCCTTCTCGGGTGACGAGCGGCATGTCCGGCGTATCGACATGCTGTCGGCCTACGAGACCACGGGCGACCTGCCGCCGATCCCCGCCCACCACCCGCAGGACTGATCGCGCGCCCGCCGGGCGTCAGAAGGGCGGGGAGGCGCAGAGACCGGGGGTCGGCGGCCCCGTGCGCCGCCGTACCCGAGGTACGGCGGCGCAGGGACGATCTGAAAGGTGGGGGCGAGGGTGCCGGAGGGGCACACGATTCACCGGCTGGCCGAGGACTACGCCGCACGGTTCGCCGGCGGCCCCGTCGCCGTCTCCAGCCCCCAGGGCAAGTTCGCCGATGCCGCCGCCCTGCTCGACGGCGCCGAGCTGCACACCGCCGATGCCCACGGCAAACACCTCTTCCTCGGCTTCCGCGGCGGCGACTGGGTGCACGTCCATCTCGGCCTGTTCGGCAAGGTCACCTTCGGCGGCACCCCCGCGCCCCCGCCGACCGACACGGTCCGCCTGCGCCTCGCCAACCCCGTCTCCTACGTCGACCTGCGCGGCCCCACCACATGCGCGCTGATCACGGACGAGGAGAAGGACGCGCTGCACGCCCGCCTCGGCCCCGACCCGCTCCGCGAGGACGCCGACCCCGCGGCGGCCTACCGTCGCGTATCCCGCAGCCGTACGACCATCGCCGCCCTGCTCATGGACCAGAAGGTCATCGCCGGCGTGGGCAACGTCTACCGTGCCGAGGTCCTCTTCCGGCACGGTGTCGACCCGTACCGCCCCGGCAAGGACATCTCCCCGGACGAGTGGGACGCGATCTGGGCCGATCTCGTCGGCCTGATGCGCGAGGGCGTCCGCAACAACCGCATCGACACCGTCCGCCCCGAACACACGCCCGAGGCCATGGGACGCCCGCCGCGCGTGGACGACCACGGGGGCGAGGTGTACGTGTACCGCAGGGCGAACCTGCTCTGCCACGTCTGTGGCGGCGAGATCCGCACCGCCGATCTCGCCGCCCGCAACCTCTTCTGGTGCCCGGGCTGCCAGAAGCGGTAGCCGTCTCCGGGCGGTCAGAACCCGTGCGGCAGCCAGGGCGCCACCGCCGAGCCGAACGCGAGCGACGCCTCCGCCAGCGCCCCCTGCCGCAGCTCCCGCACCCGCCCGGCCGCCGCCAGCGCCTTGAGCGACACCCCGCCCAGGTACGCCGATCCCAACTCCCGCACCGACAGGGCGAGATCGGCCGCGTCGCCCGTACGCGCACAGGACGCCCCCTTCGCGTCCCCCGTCAGCCGCCAGCGCCCCTCGTTCCACGGGCAGAAGGCGTCCTCCACCTCGACCACCACGTCCACCGGCGCCTGGTACGTCCGGGCCTGGAGCGCCGCCTCGACGTCGACGAGACGCACATGGAGCGCGTCCCGCAGCCGTGGCCGGCACCGCCGCATGTCGGACACCAGATGCTGCCAGCCCTCGTCCAGCGGCCGACCGCGCACGGTCAGCGTCGTCGTCAGGTCGATACCGAACAGAAAACGCCACAGCGCCGCATCCGTCGCCGGGTCCAGCGCGGCCAGGTCCGTCAGGGAGACCGTGCCGTTGTGCCCGGCGACCCCCCAGTCGAGCTTGGTGCGGAAGCGGGCGTACCCCGTGATCTCCCCGTCCCGCTCGGCGACCACGCACTGAAGCGTCGACGCCCCGTCCCGCCCGCCCGGCGGATCCAGCAGGGCCAGCCGCTCCCAGCCGGGCTCCCGTGCCGGCATGCCGGGGCGGGAGGGCACCAATTGTGCGTAGACCGCCTCGCACGCGTCGAGGACGTCGGCGGGGGCCGCGTACCGCAGCCGTACGTCATCGGTGCCGGCCGGAACGGACAGGTGCACCCGGCTCGTGTCGATCTCCGCGCCGAGCTGGAAGGTCCCGACGCCGTACCCGAACCTGCCGTAGATCGCCGGCTCGGACGCGGTCAGCACCGCGAGCGGCTCGCCCCAGCCACGGACGTCGTCCAGCTGCCGGCGCATCATCGACGTCAGCACCCCCCGCCGGCGATGAGTCGCCGCGACGCTCACCATCGTGATGCCGGCCGTCGGGACCGGGGCGCCGCCGGGGACCGTGAGGCGGAAACGGAACGCGCCCGCCGTGCCCACACACTCTCCGTCGTCCCATACACCCAGACAACGGTCGAACGGTATGAGTTCCTTCCAGAGTGCCCGCTCTTCCGGTGATTCCTCCGCTCCGCCGAACGCCCGGAGGAGGTTGCCGTACCAGTTGTCCCACTCGTCGTGCCGCAGCACCCGAACGTCCGTCGTCATGGGCCATGCCTACCAGGGCAATGCGGGACGAGCGAGCGGATTTCTCCCCGGCCGCGGGGGCCCGGCTCCTGTGAAGTTCAGCGCTCGGAGGGGGGACAAGTGGGACCTCCCGTGCCAAGCACCTGGTCCGATGGATAGGGTCCCGAGTCAATGGCAGCAGGACGAGAGCGGCGCGCGGAAGCCGAGACGTTCACGGCCCGGTTGAAGATGCAGTGGCACCGGGCCCGCACCGGCGTGCGCAGATCCGCCGTGGACTACTTCCGCGGGGACGGCTCGGACTGGGTGGCGCTGGCCGGTCTGCTGCTGATGGTTCCCGTGATCGCGGCCACCACCCTGGTCGATCCCGTGTGGTGCTCGCCCGCGGTCCTCGTCCTGCCGATCGTCGCCGGCGGTCTGCTGCTGCGCCCCTCCAGCCTGCTCGGCCTGTACGCCGTGGCGGCCACCGCGCTGATCGTCGAGTCGGTCAAGCTCGGCCCGTACACGGAGGGCCCGTCCCGGGTCACCCCCGGCATCGTCCTGGTGGTCGCGGCCTGCGGATTCTTCGGACTGCTGATCGCGCAGTTCCGCAGCCGGGTCGGTGTGCCCTGGCGGCGCGGCGGAACCATGCTCTTCGACCTGCGCGAACGCATCCGGGTCCAGAGCAAGCTGCCGAAGCTGCCGGTGGGCTGGCATCGTGAGATGGCGCTGAGGCCGGCGGGCGGGCAGTCGTTCTCGGGCGACTTCGTGGTGGCCGCCCGCACGAACGGGGGCCGGACCCTGGAGGTGGTCCTGACCGACGTCTCCGGCAAGGGCATGGACGCCGGTTCGCGCGCCCTGCTGCTGTCCGGAGCGTTCGGCGGCCTGCTGGGCTCGCTGCCGCCGCATGCCTTCCTCCCCGCCGCCAACGGCTATCTCCTGCGCCAGGACTGGGACGAGGGCTTCGCGACCTCCATCCATCTCGTTCTGGACCTGGAGTCGGGCGACTACGAGCTTTACTCGGCGGGCCACCCGCCGGGCCTCCAGCTCAGCGCGGGCACCGGCCGCTGGGAGGAGAAGGCCGCGGACGGTCCGCTCCTCGGGGTGTACGACGGCGCCCAGTTCGACTCCGTGAAGGGCACGCTGCGTCCCGGCGACGTGCTGATGCTGTTCACGGACGGCCTGGTGGAGACGGCCGACCGCGACATCGTCGAGGGCATGGACCGTCTCACGGGCGAGGCCGACCGCTATGTGGCGGGCGGCTTCCGGGGCGCCGCCTGGCACCTGATCGAGGCGGTGGCCAAGGACGTCAACGACGACAGGGCGCTGCTGCTGATCTGCCGCGAGGGCCCGACGGCCCAGTCCGCGGCCCGCTGACCCCTGAGCCTCCCGTCCGCGTCCAGCGGGAGGCGGAGCGGCGGTTGTGCTCAGGCCCTCGCCGGCTCCCTCGTCTGCGCCGCCACGTCCTTCCCGAACGCCCAGTCCATCTCCGGCTCCATCACACACCGGAACAGCCGCCGCACCGGTGATGTGCACAGCAGCGTCACCAGCGCGCCCGCGAGGAGCGTCACGGCCACCTCGCCCGAGGGCCGGTGCAGCCAGGCCGCGTCGTACCAGCCCCGGTAGTCCGCGCCCTTCACGAAGAACCCGTGCAGCAGATAGCCGCAGAGGGTGCCCGCGCCCAGCGCCGTGAACCACGTCCTGCGTCCGGGCACCCAGGCGAAGAAGCAGACGGTGAGAAGCAGCGAGCAGCCCAGCAGTGCCAGCGTCATCACCGGACCGCACCACCACGGTGCGCCCAACTCCTGTGCACTGTCGCGATGGTAGAGCCAGGACGGATTCATCCGCGGCACCGCCCACCAGGCCACGGCGAGCGCACCGGCGAACACCGGCACCGACAGGATCCGCACGGAGCGGCGCCGCACCAGCCGGAAGTGCTCCTGCCTGAGCGACAGGCCGATGACGAAGAACGGCAGGAACTGAAGCACGCGCTGGAGGTCGAGGTCGTCACCGATGTCGGGCGAGAGGGAGGCCAGCATGGCGATCACGACGGCCGGCGGCACCGGGTGCCGGACCAGCTTCCACAGCGGGGTGGTCATGCGCCAGATGAAGAGCGCGGCCAGGAACCAGGTCAGGTACCAGGGGTCGAGCAGGCTGATCGGCAGACTGGGGTCCCCGTCGACGGTGCGTTTGAAGAGGACGTACGCCGTCTCGAACACGACGTACGGCACCAGGACACCCGTCACCAGCCGCTTGAGCCGGTCGGGGCGCATGTCGAAACTGCGCGAGAAGTAGCCGGAGATGACGATGAACGCCGGCATGTGGAAGGCGTAGACGAACAGGTACGCCGCCTGCAGGACGCGGCTGTCGCCCTTCAGCGGCTCCCAGGAGTGGCCCATGGCCACCAGCACGATCGCCAGGTACTTGGCGTTGTCGAAGAAGGCGTCACGCTGCTTGGCACGCGGTTTCGCCGGCTCGGCGGCGCGTGGGCTCGGGACTCCGCCCACAGGCGATGTCACCGGGGGAAGTGACGCGCGTGACAGCGGTGCCGACGATGGGCCTGTTGCTCTTGAGGAGGAAGAGGCGGATTGGAACATCCGAGGCACCCTAGCCTTTTCGAAGGGCTCTCGTAAAACTTTCGAATCGCATACCGCTTATCCCCCCGGATACCCGGGGTCCGGCGATGTCTGCCTTGCTGCCGCGCGTTTCAGCGCACACCGATTTTCCTACCACATAGGGGTGTTGTGTCCTAGTTCTTCCCGACTAAAGCGGGCATACCTCCCGCGGGTGACTCCGGCGGAATGTCCGGCGATGGAGGTAGTGGGGAGGGTATTCGAATAACCCGTGAACGCGATGCATGGACATGGAAACGACCGATGATGCAATTCCCGCCGCGGGCTCCTCGAATTACTGTGCGGAAACGCGGAGTTCACGATCACCCGGCGGTGCGCTCGCGCGGCGTCCGCGGCTGGGGTGACCGACGATGCCTCACGGGCCGCATAGCGGGGGCCCGTTGGTGGCACGATGGTTCTGGCGGGGGTGCGCAAGGGGTTGGTGCCCCCGGGCCGGGAGAGCGGACCGACCGAGGGTGTGATCAGTTGTGGCCATTTCGCTGTCAGTGGTGCTGCTGTTGGCGATCATCCTGGTGGTGTTGATCCGAGGGGGCTCGATCAAGACCGGCCCGGCGATCGTGGCGATCCTCTTCGGCTTCTTCCTCGCCTCGACGGGTATGGCTCCGTCCATCAGCCGTTTCCTCAACTCCATAGCGGAGACCATCAACTCGATCAGCTTCTGACCGGGGCGTTCGGGGGATGTCGCTGCGCGACGCGGACCCGGCGGAGGTGGGCGGTTACCGCATCGAGGGCCGCCTGGGCTCCGGCGGGATGGGGGTGGTCTACCTCGCGCGGTCGGCTTCCGGCCGCCGTCTGGCACTCAAGGTCGTCCACGGCCAGTACGCCGACGACGACGAGTTCCGCACGCGCTTCCGCCGTGAGGTGGCCGCGGCCCGCCGGGTGAGCGGCGCCTTCACCGCGCCCCTGGTGGACGCGGACGCCGACGCCCCGCACCCCTGGATGGCCACGCTCTACATACCGGGCGAGAACCTCGGCGCATACGTGAGGCGCAACGGTCCGCTGCCCCCGGAGAAGGTCCGCGCGCTCGCCGCCGGCCTCGCCGAGGCGCTCCGGGACATCCACCGCGTGGGAGTCGTCCACCGCGACCTCAAGCCGGCCAACGTGATGCTCGCGGACGACGGCCCCCGCGTCATCGACTTCGGCATCTCCCGCGCCGCCGACTTCGCCGCCGCGGACGTACTCACCCAGACCGGGCGGGTGATGGGCACGCCGCCCTTCATGTCCCCCGAGCAGTTCTCGTCCCCGCACGAGGTGGGTCCGGCCACGGACGTCTTCTCGCTGGGGGCGGTCGTCGTGTACGCGGCGTCCGGGCACGGTCCGTTCGACGGCGTCAGTCCGTACGAGGCGGCCCTGAAGGTCGTCGAGGGGAATCCCGACCTGCGGGGTGTCCCGGCGGAGCTGCTTCCCCTCGTGGCACTGTGCCTGGACAAGGACCCCGGGTCCCGGCCGACGGCGGACGAGCTGCTCGCGTTCCTGCGGGACGGCACCCGGCCCGTCCCGCGCGCCGCCGAGGAGGAGCCGGCGGTTCCCGAGCGGGCCGCGCGCCGGCGCCCAGGGCGCCGCCGGGCGCTGATCGCCGCCGTCTCGGTGGTGCTGGCGCTGGCGGTGGCGGCGTCGGTGGCCGCGGCCCTGCGGGGGACCGGACGGCCGGGCGTGCCCGCGGCACTGCCCGCGGGCTGGCATGCCTGGCACGCCCGGGCCCAGGGGGCGGAGGGGGCGGGCAGTGTGTTCAGCCGCTGCGCCGTGGCCGGCACGTTCCTGGTGTGCGCCGGGGACAACCTGAAAGCGGTGCCGTTCTCCCTGGCCACCGGCAAACAGGCCTGGTCCCGCCCCGTCGACTCCGTGACGGACGGCTCGGTGGGCAACGAGGGCTCGGTCATCGGCGTCCACCGGCGTGCCGTCTACGTCTACGGCAACGAAGCGGACCGCAAGGGGGACCACTACTCGGTACAGCTGATGGACACGGCCACGGCCCGGGTGCTGTGGCGGACCCCCACCGGTGACGGCGATGCGATCGCCCCCGATCCGGACCACGGCGGGGCGGCGGCCGTCCCCGAGGGCGTCCTCGCCGTCCTGGGATCCGGCGGCACCTACTCGTACGGACTGCTGGACGCCGACCGCGGGGCGGTCCGCTGGCGGCACCCGATGCCCAGGGGACACGGCGCCTGCGGCGTGGGCGCGGCCGGCGGCCGTTCCTATCTGCTGTGCTGGAGCGAGGCCGGACGCACCCGGATCTCCCTCCTCGACCCGGCGACGGGAGCGGCGCGCTGGACGGCCACGGCCGAGGGCACCCTCTTCCTCCTGGGCCAGGACCGTGGCCGGCTGATCCTCGCCGAGGAGGACATGGGCACGACATACCGCACCATCACGACCCTGGACCCGGACACCCACCGAGTGGTCCGCGTCCCGCTCGCCCGGCCCCAGCCGGCACAGGCCGCCGTGCGCCTCAGCGCAGGCGCCCTCTACTTCACCCTGGGCAACGGCAGCGTGCGCTCCGTCGACCCGCGCACCGGCCGTCAGGACTGGGAGAACAACTCCACCCTGGAGAACCCGGGCCCGCCGCTGGCCTCCGGCACGCGCGTCTACGTAGCCTCCCCGAACGGCCGGCTCGCCGCCCTGGACCGGCACACCGGAAAGGTCCTGGCCACCCGCCCGGGCCGCAGCGACGGCGGCAACGTCGACGCGACCGCCGGCAGCGCACCCCTGGTCCTGTCGGGCGACGCCCTGTACGTCCCCTACGGCTTCCGCTCGGTGTACTCGGTGGACGTACGGCATCTGCAGCCCTGAGCCGTAAGGCACACATGGGGCACCGCGGCCGGTGCGGCACGACCCCACGCTGAGGGCGATTCTTCACTCGCATGAGCCGTGGGGCCGTTCGGCCCTGAAACGGGAGCCGGATGCCCTGTTTCCACGGAAAACGACACTCTTCACGCTGGAGTCGGAAGTGCACGCCGGCCGGCCGAGGGAGTGATCGACATGTGGTACGACGGCGGCTGGGGCTGGGGCGGCTGGTTCGTGATGACCCTGTTCATGCTGCTGTTCTGGGCATTGGTGCTCGGCGGCATCGTTGCCCTCGTCCGTTACCTGACCGGCGCCCACCGTGGTCAGGGGCCTGGTACCCCTCCTCCGTCCGGCGGGCGCGGGTGGGGCGGCGGGCGGGCGGAGGACCTGCTCGCCGAGCGCTTCGCCCGCGGGGAGATCGACGAGGACGAGTACAAACGCCGGCTCACGCTGCTGAGGGAACAGCGATGAACGCGAACCGCCGGCGCCGGATGCGGGTCCTCCTGGCCGGTGCCCCGAGGAGCGCGCGGGGAACGCGGCAGAACGATCCGGACCCCCGGAAACGAGTCGGGGCCAGGTCGGAGGATCAATCCTCCGACCTGGCCCCGAGCCCTACAGAGCGGGCGACGGGAATCGAACCCGCGTAGCTAGTTTGGAAGACTAGGGCTCTACCATTGAGCTACGCCCGCAACAGGACGCGCCGCTGGTCAGTGACCGCGGCACAGGAGGCATCGTAGCGGGTCACCCGCCCCGTAGGCCAACGCGTTGATCCGCGCGCACGCCCGACGAAAAACCCGATGAGGAACCCGACAACAAAGCGGCCGCCGCGACCTGTCCGGGCATGTACCCTACGTGTCGCACCAGACGGGGTGTGGCGCAGCTTGGTAGCGCGTCCGCTTTGGGAGCGGAAGGCCGTGGGTTCAAATCCCGCCACCCCGACCAACCGGCAGGCGCCGCGCGGCGCGGCATCGCATGATCGCCTTTTGGGGCGTCCCGTGGCTGCGGTTACTATGCAAGCTGCGCGCCCGTGTGTCTGCACTGCCACGTCTCTCAGGCAGGGGCCCGCGAATCCGCCGAAGGCACGCCCGCCAGGGCGGAGCAGCTCGGCAGAACCCCAAGAAGTCAGCCACAAGGAGACCGAACCGTGAAGAGCGCCGTGGAGACCCTGAACCCGACCCGGGTTCGGCTCACTGTTGAGGTGCCCTTCGAGGAGCTCAAGGACAGCCTCGACGCGGCGTACAAGAAGATCAACCAGCAGGTCACGGTGAAGGGCTTCCGCAAGGGCAAGATCCCGGCCCGCGTCATCGACCAGCGGTTCGGCCGCGGTGCGGTCCTGGAGGAGGCCGTCAACGACGCGCTCCCCAAGTTCTACACCGAGGCGGTCAACGAGGCCGAGCTGAACCCGCTGGGCCAGCCCGAGGTCGACATCAAGGAGCTGAAGGACAACGAGCTGCTGTCCTTCACCGCCGAGGTCGACATCCGCCCGGTCATCGAGATCCCGGACTACTCCGGCATCGAGGTCGAGGTCGACGCGGTCGAGGTGACCGACGAGGACGTCGAGAAGTCGGTCGAGCAGCTGCGTGAGCGCTTCGCGTCCACCAGCCCGGTCGAGCGCGCCGCCGAGGACGGCGACGTCGTCACCATCGACCTGGAGGCCAAGGTCGAGGGCGAGGTCCTCGAGGACGGCGTCGCCAGCGACGTCTCCTACACCATCGGCTCCGGTGAGCTGCTGGATGGCATCGACGACGCCGTGAAGGGCCTCTCGGCCGGCGAGGAGGGCACCTTCACCTCCGAGCTGAAGGGCGGCTCGGCGGCCGGCAAGGAGGCCGAGGTGACGGTCAAGGTCACCCAGGTCGCCTCCCGTGAACTGCCGGAGCTGGACGACGAGTTCGCGCAGCTCGCCTCCGAGTTCGACACGCTGGAGGAGCTGAAGGCGGACAGCCGCAAGCGCCTCCAGAACATGAAGCAGTACGACCAGGCCACCCAGGCCCAGGAGCGTGTCCTGGACAAGCTGCTCGAGCTGGTCGAGGTCCCGATCCCCGAGAAGCTCCTCGAGGACGAGATCAACACCCGTAAGCACAACCTCGAGCACCACCAGCTCGGCCAGATGGGTCTGACCCTCGACCGCTACCTGGAGATCCAGGGCAAGAGCGCCGAGGAGTTCGAGACCGAGACGCGCGAGGCCGCGATCAAGGGCATCAAGACCCAGTTCGTGCTCGACGAGCTGGTCAACAAGGAGAAGCTGAACGTCAACCAGGAGGAGCTCACCGAGCACCTCATGCGGCGCGCGGCCTCCTCCGGCATGTCCCCCGACCAGTTCGCCCAGGCGGTCGTCGAGGGCGGCCAGGTCCCGATGCTGGTCGGCGAGGTCGCCCGCGGCAAGGCCCTGGCGGTCGTCGTCGAGGCCGCCACGGTGAAGGACACCAACGGCGAGATCGTCGACCTGGACGACGAGGACGAGGACGAGGCGGAGGGCTCCGCCGAGGCCACCGAGGCCACCGAGGAGAAGCCGGAGGCGTAACCCCTCCGGAACCACCGGCCACCGACGGGCCCCGGGGCGCACAGCGCGCCCCGGGGCCCGTCGCCGTCCGCACACCACCGGCCGGACGGCCCCCCGCCGCGCAGGGGGCGCGGGAAACCGCGCGAGCGTCCACGAACGACCCCCACCGACGCGACCACCGGACCACCCGCGGCGACAATGGAACCGGGCCCGGGGCGGAGCCCCGTGACGGCGCCCCCGACGCCGGGTCCCGCACCGTTAAGGCCCATGCGCTGACAGCGAACACCCGCGGAAGCGGGATGGCACCCGACTGCCTGCGCGTTAGGGTCCATGAATACGAGGGCAGGGGAGTCCCCGAAGCCGCCCCGCAGGGGACGCGCAGGGGTCCCAAGCCCCGGCAGGACACGTGAGACGGCCCCGCGCCGTCGTAAGACGAGCAGGTGGATACGTGACGAATCTGATGCCCTCCGCCGCCGGCGAGCCTTCCATCGGTGGCGGCCTCGGCGACCAGGTCTACAACCGGCTGCTCAACGAGCGGATCATCTTCCTCGGCCAGCCGGTGGACGACGACATCGCCAACAAGATCACCGCACAGCTGCTGCTCCTTGCCTCCGACCCGGACAAGGACATCTACCTGTACATCAACAGCCCTGGTGGTTCCATCACGGCCGGCATGGCGATCTACGACACCATGCAGTACATCGAGAACGACGTGGTGACGATCGCCATGGGCATGGCGGCCTCCATGGGGCAGTTCCTGCTCAGTGCGGGCACCCCCGGCAAGCGCTTCGCCCTGCCCAACGCCGAGATCCTGATCCACCAGCCCTCCGCCGGACTCGCCGGCTCCGCGTCGGACATCAAGATCCACGCCGAGCGGCTCCTGCACACCAAGAAGCGCATGGCAGAGCTCACCGCCTTCCACACCGGCCAGTCGGTCGAGCAGATCACCCGCGACTCGGACCGCGACCGCTGGTTCGACGCCGAGGAGGCCAAGGAGTACGGCCTGATCGACGAGGTCATCACCACCGCTGCCGGCATGCCGGGCGGCGGAGGCACCGGGGCGGGCTCGTAAGGGCTCACCGGGCCCAGAACGGCCGGCAGGACCCTCCGGGCGCCCGCCCGGGCCCCTGCCGCCGTGACGGTCCCACCGGGCCCCGTAGCGGCCCCCAGCGCCCCTCCAGCCCCCAGCCACCGCCTCAGCCCCTCTCAGGAGACATCGTGAACGACTTCCCCGGCAGCGGCCTCCACGACCGCGTGCGCGCCGAGTACACCGCCCCCGTGGCCGAGTCCCGCTACGTCATCCCGCGCTTCGTCGAGCGCACCTCGCAGGGCATCCGCGAGTACGACCCGTACGCGAAGCTCTTCGAGGAGCGCGTGATCTTCCTGGGCGTCCAGATCGACGACGCCTCCGCCAACGACGTCATGGCGCAGCTGCTGTGCCTGGAGTCGATGGACCCCGACCGGGACATCTCGGTCTACATCAACAGCCCCGGCGGTTCCTTCACCGCGCTCACGGCCATCTACGACACGATGCAGTTCGTGAAGCCGGACATCCAGACGGTCTGCATGGGCCAGGCCGCCTCCGCCGCCGCGGTGCTGCTCGCCGCGGGCACCCCGGGCAAGCGCATGGCGCTCCCGAACGCCCGGGTGCTGATCCACCAGCCCTACAGCGAGACGGGCCGTGGCCAGGTCTCCGACCTGGAGATCGCCGCCAACGAAATCCTCCGGATGCGCTCGCAGCTCGAGGAGATGCTGGCGAAGCACTCGAACACGCCGATCGAGAAGATCCGCGAGGACATCGAGCGCGACAAGATCCTCACGGCCGAGGACGCGCTGTCGTACGGCCTGATCGACCAGATCATCTCCACCCGGAAGATGAACAACACCGCGGTCCGCTGAAGGCGTACCGCCGCCGGGCCCGTACCGTCGGCCGCCCTCGGCACGGTTTGAAACGGTGCACGTCAAAGTGAACCGTGCCAAGGGGGGCCCGAACGGGGGGCCCGGCAAGGTACCGTCGGACATAAGGCAGCACCAGGAGCCGCTGGACCTAAGGCGTCTCCCAGGCGAAGGGGAAGCACACCGTGGCACGCATCGGTGACGGCGGCGATCTGCTCAAGTGCTCGTTCTGCGGCAAGAGCCAGAAGCAGGTCAAGAAGCTCATCGCAGGCCCCGGTGTGTACATCTGCGACGAGTGCATCGATCTCTGTAACGAGATCATCGAGGAAGAGCTCGCGGAGACGAGCGAGGTGCGCTGGGAGGAACTCCCCAAGCCCCGCGAGATCTACGAGTTCCTCGAGGGGTACGTGGTCGGCCAGGAGGCGGCCAAGAAGGCCCTGTCCGTCGCGGTGTACAACCACTACAAACGGGTCCAGGCCGGTGAGAACGGCGGTGCCCAAGGCCGGGACGACGCCATCGAGTTGGCCAAGTCGAACATCCTGCTGCTGGGCCCCACCGGCTCCGGCAAGACGCTTCTGGCCCAGACCCTGGCCCGCATGCTGAACGTGCCCTTCGCCATCGCCGACGCCACGGCGCTCACGGAGGCGGGCTATGTGGGCGAGGACGTCGAGAACATCCTCCTGAAGCTGATCCAGGCCGCCGACTACGACGTCAAGAAGGCCGAGACGGGCATCATCTACATCGACGAGATCGACAAGGTGGCCCGCAAGAGCGAGAACCCCTCCATCACGCGCGACGTCTCCGGTGAGGGCGTCCAGCAGGCCCTGCTGAAGATTCTGGAGGGCACGACGGCCTCGGTGCCCCCGCAGGGCGGACGCAAGCACCCGCACCAGGAGTTCATCCAGATCGACACGACGAACGTGCTGTTCATCGTGGGTGGCGCGTTCGCGGGCCTGGAGAAGATCATCGAGGCCCGGGCCGGCGCGAAGGGCATCGGCTTCGGCGCGACGATCCGCTCCAAGCGCGAGCTGGAGTCCAAGGACCAGTTCGAGGACGTCATGCCCGAGGACCTGGTGAAGTTCGGGATGATCCCGGAGTTCATCGGCCGCCTCCCGGTCATCACCTCGGTCCACAACCTCGACCGCAAGGCGCTCCTTCAGATCCTCGTCGAGCCGCGCAACGCGCTGGTCAAGCAGTACCAGCGGCTGTTCGAACTCGACGGTGTGGAGCTGGACTTCGAACGCGAGGCCCTGGAGGCCATCGCGGACCAGGCCATCCTCCGCCAGACGGGCGCCCGGGGCCTGCGCGCCATCATGGAGGAGGTCCTCCAGGCGGTGATGTACGAGGTGCCGTCCCGCAAGGACGTGGCCCGCGTGGTCATCACGGCCGACGTGGTCCTGCGCAACGTGAACCCCACCCTGATCCCGAGGGACGCCCGCGGCCGGGGGCCGGGGGAGCAGAAGACGGCGTAGGCGGTACAGATACGTCACAGGGGGCGCCCGGCGATTTCGCCGGGCGCCTTTTTCCTTGCGGGGCTACGGAGCCGGCCTCCACGTCCGATGACGTGCGAGCGTGAGCATCTCCCTGTAGGGGCGAATGCTGCTGCTGACGCAGTGACGGGGCGCGCCACGCAGGCGGTGGGGCGCCCCGTCGGTGAGACGGATTCCCTCGCGTCAGGCCTTGACGCGGACGTCGTTGCGGAGCTTGGCCGCGAGTGCCGCCGTGTCGTCGACCGACGGGCTCGAGCCCGCGGCGATGGAGGCGAAGCTGAAGGTGGTGACGTCGGCGACCGTGCTGTGGTCGCCCCAGATGCAGATGGGCATGGTGAAGCTCTTGGCGGCGCCGGAGGCCGCTCCCGAGGACTGGTCGGTCTGGAACTGGGCCACCTGGCACTTCATGATGCCGCCCGAGAAGCCGGCCGGGCTGACCTTCTCCGGGCTGCCGAGCAGCTTGCCCTCGCTCTTCTTGTCCTTGGCGGCCTCGGACTTGATTTTCGCGAACATGGAGTCCACAACGGCTTCGGGGTCGTCGATGGTGCCGTAGACGCCGCCGAAGGTGAGGTTCTTCGCCGACACGCCCGTGCCGTTCTGGTATGCCGCGCTGACGTCCTTGGCGTTCTTCACTCCCCACTTCTCGAAGTCCGCCAGGTCCTCGTGGCTCATGGCGTCCGGGGAGCCGCCGCTGTCCGCCTTCTTGTACGTGCCGCCGATGACCGCCGCCGGCGCCGTCAGCTTGTGCGGGCCGTCGTCGGCGACCGAGCCGCCCCCGCTTCCGCCGAGCACCAGGGCCGCGCCCACCGCGATGGCCGCCACGACCGCCACCGCACCGACGATGACAAGCGCCGTCTTCTTCTTGCCGCCGCCCGGCGCCGGGGGCTGCGGTACGCCGTAGGGCTGCTGGCCGTACGGAGGCTGGCCGTAGGGCTGGGCCGGAGGCTGGCCGTACTGCGGCGCGGGCGGCTGGCCGTACGGCTGTGTGGGCGGCTGCTGCTGGGCGTACGGGTTGTGCTGGGGCGGGACACCCCCGGGGGCCTG
Source organism: Streptomyces glomeratus (assembly GCF_021462825.1). Taxonomy (GTDB): domain Bacteria; phylum Actinomycetota; class Actinomycetes; order Streptomycetales; family Streptomycetaceae; genus Streptomyces; species Streptomyces glomeratus. The sequence goes on from NZ_JAKEEB010000010.1 coordinate 204,315, forward strand.
CGGGGGGTAGCCGTAGCCGGGCTGGGGTGCCTGCGGCGGCTGGCCGTAGGGGCCCGGCTGACCGTACGGCCCGGGCTGCTGGGGCTGCCCGCCGTACGGGCCCGGCTGGTTGTGGCTCATCTTGTGGGATCCCCTCCGGATGCTGTTGCGTGTCCGCCATCCTGGCGCAGGCGGAGGGGCCCGGGGGCGCACGGGGGTTCACCGTTACCGAAGAATCGCGTTTCGGGACGGGGTCGTGACACCTCTAAACTGACCCCGTGACCGAGAACGCTCAGCAGCAGCCATCAGCGCCCGACACCGAACTGCCGACCCAGTACGCGCCGGCCGATGTAGAGGGGCCGCTGTACGAGCGCTGGGTAGAGCGCGGTTACTTCGAGGCGGACGAGAAGAGTGACAAGCCGCCCTACACCATCGTCATCCCGCCGCCGAACGTCACCGGCAGCCTGCACCTCGGGCACGCGTTCGAGCACACCCTCATCGACGCCCTGACCCGCCGCAAGCGCATGCAGGGCTACGAGACGCTGTGGCAGCCCGGCATGGACCACGCCGGCATCGCCACGCAGAACGTCGTGGAGCGGGAACTCGGCAAGGAGGGCAAGTCGCGCCACGACCTCGGGCGCGAGGCCTTCGTCGAGCGCGTCTGGCAGTGGAAGGCCGAGTCCGGCGGGCAGATCTCCGGGCAGATGCGGCGCCTCGGGGACGGTGTCGCCTGGTCCCGTGAGCGCTTCACCATGGACGAGGGGCTCTCCCAGGCCGTCCAGACCATCTTCAAGCGGCTCTACGACGACGAGCTGATCTACCGAGCCGAGCGCATCATCAACTGGTGCCCGCGCTGCCTCACCGCGATCTCCGACATCGAGGTGGAGTACCAGGACGACGACGGCGAACTGGTCTCCATGAAGTACGGCGAGGGGGACGAAACCATCGTCGTCGCCACGACCCGTGCCGAGACCATGCTCGGTGACACCGCCGTGGCCGTCCACCCGGAGGACGAGCGGTACAAGCACCTGGTCGGCAAGCTCATCAGGCTGCCGCTGACCGACCGCTCCATCCCCGTCGTCGCGGACGAGCACGTCGACCCCGAGTTCGGCACCGGCGCGGTCAAGGTGACCCCGGCCCACGACCCGAACGACTTCGAGATCGGCCAGCGCCACGACCTGCCCGCCATCACCGTGATGGACGAGCACGCGGTCATCACCGTCCACGGCCCCTTCCAGGGCCTGGACCGCTTCGAGGCCCGGTCCGCCATCGTCGCCGCCCTGCGCGCCGAGGGCCGGATCGTCGCCGAGAAGCGGCCCTACATCCACTCGGTCGGCCACTGCTCGCGCTGCAAGACCACCATCGAGCCCAGGCTCTCCATGCAGTGGTGGGTCAAGGTCGGCCCGCTCGCCAAGGCCGCCGGTGACGCGGTCCGCGACGGCAAGGTCAAGATCCATCCGCAGGAGATGGAGAAGCGGTACTTCGACTGGGTCGACAACCTCCACGACTGGTGCATCTCCCGGCAGTTGTGGTGGGGCCACCGCATCCCGGTCTGGTACGGGCCGGGCGGCGAGGTCGTCTGCGTCGGTCCGGACGAGGAGCCGCCGAGCGGCGAGGGCTGGCACCAGGACACCGACGTCCTCGACACCTGGTTCTCCTCCGGCCTGTGGCCGTTCTCCACGCTGGGATGGCCCGAGCGGACCGAGAGCCTCGCGAAGTTCTACCCGAACTCCGTCCTGGTCACCGGCTACGACATCCTCTTCTTCTGGGTCGCTCGGATGATGATGTTCGGCCTGTACGCGATGGACGGCACCCCGCCGTTCCACACCATCGCCCTGCACGGCATGGTCCGCGACCAGTTCGGCAAGAAGATGTCGAAGTCCTTCGGCAACGCGGTCAACCCGCTGGACTGGATGGACAAGTACGGGTCGGACGCGCTCCGGTTCACCCTGGCCCGCGGTGCGAACCCGGGTGTCGACGTCCCGATCGGCGAGGACTGGGTCCAGGGCTCCCGCAACTTCGCCAACAAGATCTGGAACGCCACACGGTTCGCGCTGATGAACGGTGCGACGGTCGAGGGCCCGCTGCCGGACGCCGCGAAGATGTCGGCCACGGACCGCTGGATCCTGTCCCGCCTCAACTCCGTGGTCGCCGAGGTCGACGCGCTCTACGACGACTTCCAGTTCGCCAAGCTGTCCGACGCCCTCTTCCACTTCGCCTGGGACGAGGTCTTCGACTGGTACGTCGAGCTGTCCAAGACGACGTTCCAGGCGGGCGGCGAGCCGGCCGAGGTCAGCAAGCGCGTCCTGGGCGAAGTCCTCGACGTCACGCTGAAGCTGCTGCACCCGGTCGTCCCGTTCGTCACGGAGACGCTGTGGACCACCCTCACGGGCGGCGAGTCGGTCGTCATCGCCGAGTGGCCCACCGACAGCGGCTTCCGTGACGCTGCCGCCGAGCGGGAGATCGGCACCCTGCAGTCGGTCATCACCGAGGTCCGCCGCTTCCGCGCCGACCAGGGCCTCCAGCCCGGCCAGCGCGTCCCGGCCCGCCTCACACTGGACGGCACGGCCCTGGCTCCGCACGAGGCCGCCATCCGCCAGCTCCTGCGCCTCCAGCCGGAGGGCGACACCTTCACGGCCACGGCGACCCTGCCGGTCGCCGGCGCCACGGTCGCGCTGGACCTGTCCGGCACGATCGACGTGGCGGCGGAGCGCAAGCGGCTGGCCAAGGATCTCGCGGCGGCGGAGAAGGAGAGGTCCCAGGCCACCGCCAAGCTCGGCAACGAGGCGTTCCTGGCGAAGGCCCCGGACCACGTCGTGGAGAAGATCCGCACCCGGCTCGCCAAGGCGGAGGACGACATCGCACGGATCCAGGCCCAGCTGGACCGGCTCCCCGCCGCCTAGCCGCCCGACGGCGACCGAAGGCCCCCGGCACCGCCCGGGGGCCTTCGCCGCGCTCGTCACCCGTCCTCCGTAGACTGGCCTCGTGAGTGACCTGCCCCAGCGTGACCCCAATGAGAGCGATCCCTTCGAAGAGATCGTCGCGGCCGAGACGGACCGGGATCCCGATCTCGCGGTGATCGAGGCCGGCAGCCGCACCCTCCGCACCCACGGCGGCCCGTCGCATGACGAAGTTCCCGCCCGTCCGGACGACCCCGCGCTCGACCAGGCCCTGCGCGAGGTCGAGGCCGAGCTGGCCACCCGCTGGGGCGAGACCAAGCTGGAGCCGTCCGTCGCCCGGATCTCGGCCCTCATGGACGTCCTGGGGGAGCCGCAGCGCTCGTACCCGTCCATCCACATCACGGGCACCAACGGCAAGACCTCCACCGCCCGCATGATCGAGGCCCTCCTCGGCGCCTTCGAACTGCGCACCGGCCGGTACACCAGCCCGCACGTCCAGTCGATCACCGAGCGGATCAGCCTCGACGGCGCCCCCGTCTCAGCCGAGCGGTTCATCGAGACGTACCGCGACATCAGGCCGTACATCGAGATGGTCGACTCCTCGCAGGAGTACCGGCTTTCCTTCTTCGAGGTCCTCACGGGCATGGCGTACGCGGCGTTCGCGGACGCGCCCGTCGACGTGGCCGTCGTCGAGGTCGGCATGGGCGGCAGCTGGGACGCCACCAACGTCATCGACGCGGACGTCGCCGTCATCACCCCCATCGACCTGGACCACACCGACCGGCTCGGCGGCACGCCCGCGGAGATCGCCCAGGAGAAGGCCGGCATCGTCAAGCAGGGTTCGACCGTCATCCTGGCCCAGCAGCCGGTCGACGCGGCTCAGGTGCTGCTGAAGAAGGCCGTGGAGGCCGACGCGACCGTGGCCCGCGAGGGCCTGGAGTTCGGGGTCGTCGCGCGGCAGGTGGCGGTCGGCGGCCAGCTCCTGACGCTGCGCGGCCTCGGCGGCGAGTACGACGAGGTGTACCTGCCGCTGCACGGCGCCTACCAGGCCCACAACGCCGCCGTGGCGCTCGCCGCCGTCGAGGCGTTCTTCGGCGTGGGCTCCCAGCGCCCCGAGCGGCTGGACGCCGACACCGTCCGCAAGGCGTTCGCATCGGTGTCGTCCCCGGGCCGTCTGGAGGTCGTACGCCGCTCCCCGACCGTCGTCCTGGACGCCGCGCACAATCCGGCGGGCGCCCGCGCCACCGCCGAGGCGGTGAGCGAGGCGTTCGACTTCAGCCGGCTGATCGGGGTCGTCGGCGCGAGCGCCGACAAGAACGTCCGGGGCCTGCTGGAGGCGTTCGAGCCGATCTTCGCCGAGGTCGTGATCACGCAGAACTCCAGCCACCGGGCGATGGACGCCGACGAGCTGGCCGCGATCGCCGTGGAGATCTTCGGCGAGGAGCGCGTCCAGGTCGAGCCTCGACTGCCCGACGCGCTCGAGGCCGCGATCACCCTCGCCGAGGAGGAGGGGGAGTACGCGGGCGCAGGCGTGCTCGTCACCGGCTCCGTCATCACCGTCGGCGAGGCCCGACTGCTTCTGGGGAAGGGCTGACTCTCCCGTGCGTACGCTGTGTGCTTCGACCCTGATCGGCGAGTTCTTCGTCATCGGCTTCGCGGGTCTGGTCGCCATGAAGGACCCGAATCTGTCCACCACCACGGTCTGGACCGTCAGCGGCATCGCGATGGCGCTGAGCATCCTGCTGTGCGGCCTGATCACCCGCCCCGGCGGGGTCCAGCTGGGCTGGGCCCTGCAGATCGCGCTGATCGCCTCCGGCTTCATCGTGCCGGCGATGTACTTCATGGGCGCGATCTTCGCGGCGCTGTGGTGGGCGTCGGTGCACTACGGAAGAAAGATCGACGAGGCCAAGGCCCGCTTCGCGGCGCTGCAGGACAACGAGGGCAGCCCGGCAGCCTCCTAGCTCCGGAGTGGCAGGGCCCCGACCTGACGCTGCGTAACGGTCGCACCAACCCGCCCTGTACCCTCTACGCACCGCACCACCTTGATGAAGGAGCCCTCTCGTGACCTCGCGCACTCTCGTCCTCCTCAAGCCCGACGCCGTCCGTCGAGGGCTGATCGGCGAGATCATCAGCCGCATCGAGCGCAAGGCCGGCTGGACCATCAGCGCGCTGGAGCTGCGCACCCTGGACCAGGACACGCTGGAGCAGCACTACGGCGAGCACAAGGGCAAGCCCTTCTACGAGCCGCTGGTGGAGTTCATGGCCTCCGGTCCGGTCGTCGCGCTCGTCGTGGAGGGTGAGCGGGTCATCGAGGGGATGCGCGCGCTCGCCGGGCCGACCGACCCGATCGCCGCCGCGCCCGGTTCCATCCGCGGAGACTACGGCGTGATCGTCCGCGAGAACCTCGTGCACGCCTCCGACTCCGCGGAGTCCGCGGAGCGCGAGCTGAAGATCTTCTTCCCCGGCCGGTTCTGAGCCCCCCGGACGCTTCCCGGCGTCCGGATGATGAACTTTCGATCCCGCAATGTGAACAATCTCTGAGGGTTTTTCACGTCACTCGGACGCATGACCAAGGGCGGCCGTGGAAACCGGTCGAACGAACCCGGTCGCTCCCTGGCATATGCGTGCCGATCGGGGGAACGGCTACCCCCGAACGCCCGTCTCCAGGAGCGAGACGGCGCGTCATCTGCTGACAATGGCGAAGACCCTCGCGCAGTGTTCCGTGCGGGCGAGACTACGATGTAAGCCTTCACGTCACAGCACCCACTTCGCCGCCCCGACAAAAGCCGTCACACGCTCGACTTGGGAAGGCCAGACGAATCCTGATGGGGAACTCAATGTCGTTCATCGGCCGTGACATGGCTGTCGACCTCGGGACCGCCAACACGCTGGTGTACGTCAGGGGCCGTGGGATCGTGCTCAACGAGCCGTCGGTCGTCGCGATCAACACCAACACCGGGGGCATCCTCGCGGTCGGTGCGGAAGCCAAGAAGATGATCGGCCGGACCCCGGGCAACATCGTCGCCGTGCGCCCGCTCAAGGACGGCGTCATCGCCGACTTCGAGATCACCGAGCGGATGCTCCGCTACTTCATCCTGAAGATCCACAAGCGGCGGTATCTGGCGCGCCCGCGGGTCGTGGTCTGTGTGCCCTCGGGTATCACGGGCGTTGAGCGCCGCGCGGTCATCGAGGCGTCCTCCCAGGCCGGCGCTCGCCAGGTGCACATCATCGAAGAGCCCATGGCGGCCGCCATCGGCTCGGGGCTGCCGGTCCACGAGGCCACGGGCAACATGGTGGTGGACATCGGCGGCGGCACCACGGAGGTCGCGGTCATCTCGCTCGGCGGCATCGTCACCGCCCAGTCCATCCGCGTCGCCGGCGACGAACTCGACAATGCGATCATCCAGTACGTCAAGAAGGAGTACTCCCTCCTCCTCGGCGAGCGGACGGCCGAGCAGATCAAGATCACGATCGGTTCGGCGTACGACCTCGACGCCGACGAGCACACCGAAATCCGAGGCCGGGACCTGGTCTCAGGGCTGCCCAAGACCGTGGTCATCTCGGCGGCCGAGGTCCGCAAGGCCATCGAGGAACCGGTCAACGCCATCGTGGACGCGGTCAAGACGACCCTTGACAAGTGCCCGCCGGAGCTGTCCGGCGACGTCATGGACCGCGGCATCGTCCTCACCGGCGGCGGCGCCCTGCTGCGCGGCCTCGACGAGCGGCTGCGCCGGGAGACCGGCATGCCGATCCATATCGCCGAGGACCCGCTGGACAGCGTGGCGCTCGGCTCGGGCAAGTGTGTCGAGGAGTTCGAGGCGCTCCAGCAGGTGCTGGACGCCCAGCCCCGCAGATGAGGCGACGCGCCGATTCCGCCGTACGAGACGATCTCCTCTCGTGCGGCGGATCGTTGATATAGAGGCATAAGCCCCTATCACCACCCATAACCACCCGGATCCGTTACACATTCCGACGAGGAAGGCACGGCCGCCGCACGTGAGGGACACACGAGAGAGCCGGCTGCTCCTGGTGCTGCTGATCGCCATCGCGTTCGCACTGATCACGGTGGACATCCGTGGCGGCCAGGACTCACCGGTCGAAGGTGCCCGCCAAGCCGCCGCCACGGTCTTCGGCCCGATCGAGAACGGGGTGTCGTCCGCCGTCGACCCCGTCGGCAACGCGGTCGCGGCCGTACGCGACTCCGGCAGGCGGCACGACCGCATCGCCCAACTCGAGCGCACGAACGCCGCGTTGAAGGCGAAGCTGGGCAGCGACGACCGCAACCGCAGCCGCCTCAAGCAGCTCGACAACATGATCCGGGTGGCGGGCGAGGGACAGTACGGGATCAAGGGTGCCGAAGTCATCGCGATAGGAGCGGCCCAGGGCTTCTCCTGGACGGTCACCATCGACGTGGGCGCGAAGGACGGCATCAAGCGCGACATGACCGTCCTCAACGGTGACGGACTGGTCGGCCGCATCACCACCGTCGGCCCCGACACCTCCACCGTGCTGCTGGCCAACGACCCGGACTTCACCGTGGGCACCCGTATGGAAGGCAGTGACGAACTCGGGTTCGCCGCCGGGCAGGGCGACCGCCCGCTGCGCGTGCAGCTCCTCAACGGCAAGGCCGCCGTGAAGAAGGGCGACCGCCTCGTCACCTTCGGCTCCCAGGCCGACAAGCCCTTCGTGCCGGGTGTCCCGGTCGGCGTGGTCTCCCGTGTCGACCCGTCCGGCGGCGGTCTGACCCGCACCGTCTACGTGAAGCCGTTCGTGTCCTTCAGCAGCCTCGACATCGTCGGGGTCGTCGTCCAGGCGCCGAAGAAGGACCCGCGCGACACCGTCCTGCCCCAGAAACCCCAGCCGACGCCCACCCCGACCGTGACCGTCACCGTCACGCCCTCGGCGTTCGCCGACAACCAGGCCTCCGAGGAGGACCTGGCGTCCGAGGACGACGAGTAGCAGACGCCCTAGGAGCCGAACCAGATGCGCCTCAACCGGATGCTGCTCTCCACCGCCCTGGTGGTCGTCGCCCTGGTGATCCAGGTGAGCGTCCTCGCCCGCCTCCATCTGCCCGGTGCCGTCCCGGACCTGGTGCTCCTGACCGTCGTCGGCCTCGCCATGGTCTACGGCCACGTCGGCGGATGTCTCATCGGCTTCGGCGCCGGTCTGCTCTCCGACCTCGCCCCGCCCGCCGACCACGCCGCGGGCCGCTACGCCCTCGTCCTGTGCGTCATCGGCTACCTCGCCGGGCTCGCCCGGCCCGAGAACGGCCGACTGAAGTCCGCCAGCGGCCCGATGGCCGTGGTGGCCGCCGCCGCCGTCGGCTCCACCCTGCTGTACGCGGGTGTGGGCGCCCTCGTCGGCGACACCGCCGCCCGCCATGTCGGCCTCACCAGCCTGCTGGTCACGGCCGCCGTGTACGACCTGCTGCTCGCGCCCTTCGTGGTGCCCGGGATGATGGCGCTGGCCCGCCGGATCGACAACGACCCGCTCGCCGAGGCCGGCTCCGCCAAGGCCGCCGACGTCTCCCCCGGTTGGCTCTCCTCGGGTACCGGACTGCGCATCGGCAGCCAGCGCGGGGTGCTGCGGGTCAGGGCGGCCAAGGCCCGGATGGCCCGGGCGGGACGCATCAAGGGGGTCAAGCGACTGTGACGCCCACAGAGTTGGCGGCCTGGTGGGACAGGCCGGCCGTGTACTCGTACAACACATATGTGCAGGCAAAGGCGGCGGCGGTAGTGACCCACACCCCCCCGTCCCCCGTGACCACCCTCGACCAAGCGGGCTTCGCCGATGACTAACATCCCCGAGACCGGACGGACGCCCCGCGTCCAGATCCGGCTGGTCATCATCCAGATCCTCGTCCTCTCCCTTCTCGGCACCCTCGGCGCCCGCCTCTGGTACCTCCAGGTCCGCAACGGCGCCGAATACGCCAAGGAGGCCTCCGGCAACCACGTCCAGCAGGTCGTCCAGCCCGCCGTGCGCGGCGAGATCCTGGACGCCAGGGGTGTCCCGATCGCCGACAACGAGACCCGGCTGGTGGTCTCCGCCTCCCGCACCGACCTGCTGAAGATGAAGGACGACGGCAAGGCGGTTCTGACCAAGCTGGCCGGCGTCCTGGGCATGAAGCCGCAGGACGTCATGGGCAAGGTCCGCCTGTGTGACGCCAAGACGCCGCAGCCCTGCTGGAACGGCTCCCCGTACCAGCCGATCCCCATCACCGACGAGGCCACGCCCCGCCAGGCCCTCCAGATCCGCGAGCGCTCCGAGGACTTCCCCGGCATCACCGCCGAACCCGAGGCCGTGCGCCGCTACCCGGCCCCCGGAGATGCCAACACCGCCCAGGTCCTCGGCTACCTCTCGCCCGTCACCGACGACGAGATCCAGAAGGCCAAGGACACCGATTCGCCCTATCTGCGCTCCGACATGGTCGGCCGCTCCGGACTCGAGCGCCAGTACGACAAGGTGCTGCGCGGCAAGGCCGGCGTCACCCGCTACGAGGTCGACAACCTCGGCCGCGTCCTCGGCAAGGCCAAGAGCGACTCCGCCGAGCCCGGCTCCAACCTGGTCACCAGCATCGACGCGCGCGTCCAGCGAGTCGCCGAGTACGAGCTGGACACGGCGATGAAGACCGCCCGCAACCAGTTCGACAAGATCACCGGCGAGAAGTACAAGGCCGACTCCGGCGCCGTCATCGTGATGGAGGCCAAGACCGGCCGGATCGTCGCCATGGCGTCCGCCCCGACCTACGACCCCAACGTCTGGGTCGGCGGCATCTCCGCCAAGGACTACCAGCAGCTCACCGGCAAGGACTCCGACTACCCGCTGCTCAACCGGGCCATCCAGGGCCAGTCGGCGCCCGGCTCCACCTTCAAGGTGGTCTCCACCGCCGCCGCCATCCAGGCCGGCTACGACTTCGACGGCCACTACCCGTGCACCAGTTCGTACTCGGTCGGCGGACAGGTCTTCAAGAACTTCGAGGGAGAGAACTTCGGCCCGATCTCGCTCGGCCGCGCCCTCGAGGTCTCCTGCGACACCGTCTTCTACGGTCTCGCGGACAACGAGTGGAAGAAGGACGGGGGCATCAACCCCAAGAAGGGGCAGCCCAAGGACTGGTTCTTCAAGACCGCTCACCAGTTCGGCCTCGGCAAGCCCACCGGCATCGACCTGCCCAACGAGGTCTCCGGCCGCGTCCCCGACCGCCAGTGGAAGCAGGACTACTGGAAGGCCAACAAGGACGCCTGGTGCAAGACCGGCAAGAAGGACGGCGACTACGTCGCGAGGATCGCGTACGAGAACTGCCTCGAGGGCAACAAGATGCGCGAGGGTGACGAGATCAACTACTCCATCGGCCAGGGCGACACGCTCCTGACGCCGATACAGGAGGCCACCATCTACGGTGCGATCTCCAACGGCGGCACGCTGTGGAACCCGACCATCGGCAAGGCGATCATCAGCCCCGACGGCAAGAGCGTGACCGAGATCAAGCCCAAGTCGCACGGCAGGCTGCCGATCGACGCCAAGACCCGGGACGTCATGGACGAGGCGCTCGCGGGCGTCGTCACCCGCGGTACCGCCGCCTGGAAGTTCGGCGGCTGGCCGCAGGACAAGATCCCGCTGCACGCCAAGACCGGTACCGCCGAGGTCTACGGCAAGCAGACCACGTCATGGCTGGCCACCTACTCCAAGGACTACGCCGTCGTCATGACCATCGCTCAGGCCGGTACGGGTTCCGGCGCCTCCGGTGAAGCCGTGCACCACATCTACGACGCCCTCTACGGCGTCCAGAAGGACGGCTCGATCGACAAGGGCAAGGCGCTGCTCCCCACCCCGCAGCAGGGCCTGCCCAAGATCCGCCCCGACGGTTCGATCGAGGCCCAGAAGATCCAGAAGTACGACCCCAACGCCGACCAGGCGACCGGCCAGGACCAGCAGGGGACCCCCACCGACAACCCGTCGGCCACCGTGCCGTCGCCCACCGCGAGCAACCGCCGCACCACCCGGCGCTCGGCCCGCCCGGAGAAGAGGCGGAGGATCCTCGCATGACCGGAGCGAACAACTTCTCCGTCTCCGGGTACGGCCCCGACCGGGCGGGCTGGACGCGGATCTTCGCCCGCGACGGCCTGGCCCGCCGGCTCGACTGGCCGATACTGCTGTCGGCCACGGCCCTGTCCCTGATCGGCACCGCCCTGGTCTACTCGGCGACCCGCAACCGCACCGAGATCAACCAGGGCGACCCGTACTACTTCCTGATCCGCCACCTGATGAACACCGGCATCGGGTTCGCGCTGATGATCGGCACGATCTGGCTCGGCCACCGCACCCTGCGCACGGCCGTGCCGATCCTGTACGGCATCTCGGTCTTCCTGGTCCTGCTGGTGCTCACCCCGCTCGGCGCGACGGTCAACGGTGCGCACGCCTGGATCGTCTTCGGCGGCGGCTTCTCCCTCCAGCCCTCCGAGTTCGTGAAGATCACGATCATTCTGGGCATGGCCATGCTGCTCGCCGCCCGGGTCGACGCGGGCGACAAGCCCCACCCCGACCACCGGACCGTGGCCCAGTCCCTGGGTCTGGCCGCCGTCCCGATGCTGATCGTGATGCTGATGCCCGACCTCGGCTCGGTCATGGTCATGGTGATCATCGTGCTGGGCGTGCTGCTGGCCTCCGGCGCCTCCAACCGCTGGGTGTTCGGTCTCATCGGCGCGGGCGCCGTGGGTGCGCTCGCCATATGGCAGCTGCACATCCTGGACCAGTACCAGATCAACCGCTTCGCCGCCTTCGCCAACCCCAACCTCGACCCCGCGGGCGTCGGCTACAACACCAACCAGGCCCGTATCGCGATCGGATCCGGCGGACTCACCGGCGCGGGACTCTTCCACGGCTCGCAGACCACCGGCCAGTTCGTCCCCGAACAGCAGACCGACTTCGTCTTCACGGTCGCGGGCGAGGAGCTGGGCTTCGTCGGCGCCGGCCTGATCATCGTGCTGCTCGGAGTCGTCCTGTGGCGGGCCTGCCGGATCGCCCGGGAGACGACCGAGCTGTACGGCACGATCGTCGCCGCGGGCATCATCGCCTGGTTCGCCTTCCAGTCCTTCGAGAACATCGGCATGACCCTGGGCATCATGCCGGTCGCGGGCCTGCCTCTGCCGTTCGTCTCGTACGGCGGCTCCTCCATGTTCGCCGTCTGGCTGGCGGTGGGACTGCTGCAGTCGATCCGGTTGCAACGGCCGGTGTCCGCGTAGACGTCAAAGGAGGGGGCGGAGGTCGTTACCGGCCGAAAGGCCGGGGCGTTCGGCGGAGGAGCGCATTCCAGACGAACGCCGGCGGACTCTGCCCTGGCGGCCCGTTTGCCACTAGATTCAGTTCATGGCGGACACAAAACGCGAAATCGAGCGCAAGTACGAGGCCGCGACCGGTGACGCACTGCCCGACCTGACCGCCGTCGGCGGTGTCTCGGCCGTCATCGACAAGGGCGTCGCCGAACTCGACGCCACCTACTACGACACGGCCGACGCACGACTGGCCGACGCCTCACTGACACTGCGCCGCCGCACCGGCGGTGCCGACGCCGGCTGGCACCTCAAGCTTCCCGTCGCCGAAGGCGTCCGCGACGAGGTCCGCGCCCCGCTCTCCGACACCGTCCCCCCATACCTGTCCAGCCTCGTCCGCTCCCGGGTCCGGGACGCCGAACTCGTCCCCGTCGTCCGGCTCCGCTCCTCGCGCGACGTCCGCCACCTCGTCGACGCCGACGGCACTCTGCTCGCCGAGGTCAGCCTCGACCGGGTGCACGCCGAGCGGCTCAGCGGCGGCGCGGGCACCGCCGACTGGACCGAGATCGAGGTCGAACTCGCGGACGACCAAGACCCCGCCTTCCTCGACAAGGTCGACAAGAAGCTCCGCAAAGCGGGCGTGAGCCGCTCCTCGGCCCCGTCCAAACTGGCCAGGGCGCTGGAGGAGACCGCCGGCCGCCCCGAGCCCACCGCGACCGGCGGGCGGCAGCCACCGCCCGCCCCGGCCGGTCCCCGACGGCCACCGGCCACAGCGGGCGGCCACGTCCTCGCCTACGTCCGTGCCCAGCGCGACGCCATCGTCGCCCTCGACCCCGCGGTGCGCCGGGACGTCCACGACTCCGTGCACTCCATGCGCGTCGCCACCCGCCGGCTACGCAGCACCTTCCGCTCGTTCGGCAAGGTCCTCGACCGCCGGGTCACCGACCCGATCGCCGACGAGCTGAAGTGGCTGGCCGGCGAGCTGGGCGTCGACCGCGACCGGGAGGTCCTCACCGAGCACCTGACGAACGCCGTGTCCGAACTGCCCCGCCCCCTGATCTCAGGCCCCGTCCGCAACCGCCTGCGCACCTGGTCCGACGCCCGGCACGACGGCTCCCGTCGCCGTCTGATCAGCGTCCTCGACGGCGAGCGCTATCTGAGCCTGCTGAACGCGCTCGACACCCTGATCGCCGACCCACCCCTGCTGAAGGCCGCCGCCAAGGACCCGGCGAAGGCGATCGCCAAGGCCGTACGCAAGGATTTCCGCAAGGTCGCCGACCTGGTCGGCCGGGCCCTCGACCTGCCCCCGGGCAGCGACCGCGACATCGCGATCCACGAGGCACGCAAGAAGGCCAAGCGCACCCGGTACGCGGCCGAGGCCGCCGCACCGGCGCTGGGCAGGCCCGCCGAGGCCCTGGTCAGGTCGATGAAGTCGCTCCAGACCCTGCTCGGCGACCACCAGGACAGCGTGATGGCCCGCGAGGCCCTGCTGGAACTCTCGGCCCGGGCACACGCGGCGGGGGAGAGCACCTTCACCTACGGCGTTCTGTACGGGCGGGAGGAACAGCGAGCGGCGGCCGCGGAGGCGGCACTGCCGCAGCTGTGGCAGACGGTGCGGGCCGAGATGGCCGTCTGAACGGGCGGCCGAGGGCCGGACGGCAGGAGGCGCTCGGCGGCCGGGCCGGGAGCGGACGCCGGCCGAGCAGGAAGCGGACGGCGGCCGGGCAGGAAGCGGACGGCCGGGAGCCGGGCCACCGGGCCGGGCGCCCGGCTCCGTCCCGGACCTCTGGGCGTCCGAGGACCGGCCGGGGGCGCGTTAGGCTTGATGGTCACCCCTATCCGTTCCCTCCAGCCCACGAAAGTCGCGAGATGTCTGCCGAAGCCGCCGTATCGGTGTTCCCGCAGCTCGAAGCTCTGCTCCCGCACGTGCAGAAGCCGATCCAGTACGTCGGCGGTGAGCTGAACTCCACCGTCAAGCCGTGGGACTCCTGTGACGTCCGCTGGGCGCTCATGTATCCCGACGCCTACGAGGTCGGTCTGCCCAACCAGGGCGTCATGATCCTCTACGAGGTCCTGAACGAGCAGGAGGGCGTCCTCGCCGAGCGCACCTACAGCGTGTGGCCGGACCTGGAGGCCCTGATGCGGGAGCACGGCGTCCCGCAGTTCACGGTGGACAGCCACCGCCCGGTGAAGGCCTTCGACGTCTTCGGCCTGTCCTTCTCCACCGAGCTGGGCTACACGAACATGCTGACGGCCCTGGACCTGGCGGACATCCCGCTGGAGTCCAAGGACCGCACCGTCGACGACCCGATCGTGGTGGCCGGCGGCCACGCGGCCTTCAACCCCGAGCCGATCGCCGACTTCATCGACTGCGCGGTGATCGGCGACGGCGAACAGGCCGTCCTGGAGGTCACCAGGCTGATCCGCGCCTGGAAGGCGGAGGGCCGTCCGGGCGGACGCGAGGAGCTCCTCTTCCGTCTGGCGAAGACCGGCGGGGTCTACGTACCGGCCTTCTACGACGTCGAGTACCTCCCCGACGGCCGTATCGGCCGCGTCGTCCCCAACAGGTCGGGCGTCCCGTGGCGCGTGTCGAAGCACACGGTCATGGACCTCGACGAGTGGCCGTACCCCAAGCAGCCCCTCGTCCCGCTGGCGGAGACGGTCCACGAACGCATGTCCGTCGAGATCTTCCGCGGCTGCACCCGCGGCTGCCGCTTCTGCCAGGCGGGCATGATCACCCGCCCGGTCCGCGAGCGCTCGATCACCGGCATCGGCGAGATGGTCGACAAGGGCCTGAAGGCGACGGGCTTCGAGGAGGTCGGCCTGCTCTCCCTCTCCTCCGCGGACCACTCCGAGATCGGTGACATCGCCAAGGGCCTGGCGGACCGCTACGAGGAAGACAAGATCGGCCTGTCTCTCCCCTCCACCCGTGTGGACGCCTTCAACATCGACCTGGCGAACGAGCTGACCCGCAACGGCCGCCGCTCGGGGCTCACCTTCGCCCCCGAGGGCGGCTCCGAGCGCATCCGCAAGGTCATCAACAAGATGGTCTCGGAAGAGGACCTGATCAGGACGGTCGCCACGGCGTACGGCAACGGCTGGCGCCAGGTGAAGCTGTACTTCATGTGCGGCCTGCCGACGGAGACCGACGAGGACGTCCTCCAGATCGCCGACATGGCCACGCACGTGATCCGGAAGGGCCGCGAGGTCTCCGGCTCGAACGACATCCGCTGCACGGTCTCGATCGGCGGCTTCGTCCCCAAGCCCCACACCCCCTTCCAGTGGGCCCCGCAGCTCTCGGCGGAGGAGACGGACGCGCGTCTGGAGAAGCTCCGCGACAAGATCCGCGGCGACAAGAAGTACGGCCGGTCGATCGGTTTCCGCTATCACGACGGCAAGCCTGGCATCGTCGAGGGACTCCTCTCCCGCGGCGACCGCCGTATCGGCGCGGTGATCCGCGCGGTCTACGAGGACGGCGGCCGCTTCGACGGCTGGCGCGAGCACTTCTCGTACGACCGCTGGATGGCCTGCGCGGACAAGGCGCTGGCTCCCTTCGGCGTGGACGTCGACTGGTACACCACCCGCGAGCGCACCTACGAGGAGGTCCTCCCCTGGGACCACCTCGACTCGGGCCTCGACAAGGACTGGCTCTGGGAGGACTGGCAGGACGCCCTCGACGAGACGGAGGTCGAGGACTGCCGCTGGACGCCGTGCTTCGACTGCGGCGTGTGCCCGCAGATGGACACGGCCATCCAAATCGGCCCGACCGGCAAGAAGTTGCTGCCTCTGACGGTCAAGAACGCCGGTCCGACGCCCGCAGCGAGTGGTCACGCGCACTGATGTGAGTGAGGCACTCGATCGTGTGATTGAGGCTCTGGCGGGGGTGAGCACGGAGGAGGTGGCCTCCGGGCCGGCTGCGGCCGGTGCCGCGCATCCTCGCCCGCCGGTGCCGTCGGTGGTGTCCCGGACGCCGCTGCCGGGCCCTGCCGGCGCCTTGCAGATCGTCTTCGAGGCGGTCTGAGGGCCCGTTCCGGGCCTATGCACGCCTGCGCGGCCCTTGAGCCCCCTTCCTGGTCGGGAGGGGGCTCTTGTGTACGACGCCGCACCCAACCCGTCGGGCAGGAGCCCTCTGGCATCTCGTGCGCTCAACCTCGGCCGTTCGACGTCACTCCAGTGAGTGGTTGAGCCGGTCCGGCACCGTGTCGCAACCCACCCGGCCGGTCGCCCTGCAAGACGCTGAAGGCAAAGAGTGTCCCTGCGTCGACGTACGTGCCGAACGGGCCGGCGTCGTTGGCCGTATGAGAGGACCAGAGGGCAGGCGGACCCGCCTCGCCGGCGCAAAGGGACGTGGCATGCCTGCGGCTCTCCGAAATCCGCCTGTTCCGCGCGATGTTCCGGGCCGAGAGGGTGGGCGTCGCGGTACCGACCGATCGGGAGTCAGGAACATGGAAGAGCCGGAAGTGCTTACCGACCTGGATGTCGCCAGCACCGACAAGTACGTCATGAAGAAGCTGCCGGAGGTCACCCTGGCCTTCTGGATCATGAAGATCGCTGCGACGACCCTCGGCGAGACAGCCGGTGATCTCTTCTCCCAGACGCTCAAACTGGGCTACTTCCTGACCACGATCGCGCTGTTCCTGCTCTTCGTGGTCACGCTCGTCGTCCAGCTCAACTCCAAGCGGTACAACCCGCTCTTCTACTGGACCGTCATCCTGTCCACCAGCATGGCGGGCACCACGATGTCCGATTTCATGAACCGGGACGCCAGCGAGAAGTACCTCTCCAACGGGGCCACCTCGCTGGGCTGGGGCCCGCAGGGCCTGGGACTGGGCTACCCGGCCGGCGCCGCGATCCTGATCTCGATCCTGATCGTGATCTTCGCCGTCTGGAAGTTCACCGGGATGACGTTCGTCATCCGGGACATCACGACCTTTCGCGGTGAGGCCCTCTTCTGGTCGGCGATCCTCGTCTCCAACACCCTCGGCACGTCCATGGGGGACTTTCTGTCCGACAGTTCCGGGCTCGGCTACCTGGGCGGCGCACTCGTGGTCTCGGCACTGCTGGCGGTGCTCCTCCTCCTCATGCGGGTACCGGTCGTTCCCAACGTCCTGCTGTTCTGGATCGCTTTCGTGCTCACCCGTCCGCTCGGTGCCACCGCGGGTGACTTCCTCACCAAGCCCAGCGCCAAGGGCGGTCTGGACCTCGGCACGGTGGGCTCATCCGCCGTACTTCTCTCGGTCCTCCTCGGTCTCATGTGCTACGCCCACATGCAGGAGCGCGGGAACGCCGTCCCGGGAGGCAAGGTCGTGGCCCGGAACTCCTGAATCCGGGTGCGCACACGGCACGGCGGGCGGGGTACGGTGCCTGGGGCGGTCGGCTCCAATGCTCGCTGAACCACCCTCCTCAGGAAGACCTCGCCCATGAGCACTCCCGCTCCACGTCCGTCGGCACTGTTCGTCTGCGTCCACAACGCCGGTCGCTCCCAGATGGCCGCCGCGTTCCTCACCCACCTCGCCGGAGACCGCGTCGAGGTCCGTTCTGCCGGCTCCGCTCCGGCCGACGCCGTCAACCCGGCTGTGGTGGAGGCGATGCAAGAGGTCGGCATCGACATCGCCGCCGAGACGCCGAAGGTACTGACCGTCGAGGCCGTGCAGGCATCGGATGTGGTGATCACCATGGGATGCGGCGACACCTGTCCCGTATTCCCCGGCAAGAGGTACCTGGACTGGCAAGTCGACGATCCTGCCAGGCAGGGAGTCGAGGCGGTCCGCCCGATCCGGGACGAGATCGAACACCGTATCCGCGGCCTGGCGGCAGACCTGGCCGGCTGACGACGCCCTGCTGCCTCTGACGGTCCGGAACGCGGCCCCTGCCGCCGGCGGCGACGGAGCAGCCCCGGCCGGCGGTCCCGAATGGAACGGGGGAGTCGCGGACGGGGACCGGGGCGGGGAAGATCGGAGTTACGGAGGCAGGGTGGTGGCTTATGGGTACGCCGTCGACGCTGTTCAGCGAGAGTCCCGAGGACCCGTTCGCCCTCGGGCGTGCCGCATCGGCTGTGCTCGACGACGACGGCACGGTGGTCGGCTGGAGCGCGCGTGCACAGGAGCTGCTGGGCTATACGGCCAAGGACGTGATCGGACGGGCGTGGCAAGACCTCCTGGTCGACGCCCGTGACCTGCCTGTCGTGCGGGCCGCCGCCGCGGACGCCATGAGCAAGGGCGGCTGGTTCGGTGCCCTGCCCATCCGGCACCGCGACGGACGGCGTGTGGAGATGGGCTTCCGGGCCCGCGCGATCGCCCGTGAGCAGGACGGCCGGGAGTGGTTTCTGGTGGGTGCTCCGGTCGCGGAGGTCATGGCCTGGCAGCGGGACCGTGCGCTGCTGGACGGCCTGTACCAGCGGTCCCCGATCGGTCTGGTCGTCCACAGCCCCGACAGGAGGGTGCTTCGGATCAACCGCGCGGTCGCCAAGGCAAGCGGCTACCCGGCCGAGGCGCCGGTCGGCCATCGCCCCCGCGAATTCCTGGTGCCCGAGGACGCAGGCCCGGCCGAGGAGCGGGTACGCCACGTGCTGGAGACCGGCGAGCCGTTGATCTTCGCGGAGCAGTCCGCCCGGTCACGTCTGGATCCCGGCCGGGAACGGATGGTGTCCGTCTCGGCGTTCCGGATGGAGGACTCCTCGGGCCGGGTTCTCGGTGTGGCCGAGACGATCGAGGACGTGACCGAGCGCTACCGGGCCCAACGGAGGCTCACCCTGCTGAACGAGGCGAGCGCCCGGATCGGAACCTCGCTGGACGTTAGACAGACCGCCCGGGAACTGGCCGAGGTGGCGGTCGACGGCCTGGCCGACTACTGCTCGGTGGACCTTCTCCAGCCGGTGACGGTCGGTGACGAACCGCGGCCCGGTATAGCTGTTCCGCTGCTGAGAGTAGCGCTCTCGCCTCCGGATTCCCGGGTCCCGTACCAGGAGGGCGAGGTGGTCCCGCTCCTTCCGGAATCTCCGCAGGCGCGGTGCCTGGCCGAGCGCCGCCCGATTCTCGAACGGCTGCTGTCCCTGCGCCCCGAGTGGCATGCCATGGACCAGCGGCGGAAGGAGATCGCCCTGGGTCTCGGCGTTCATTCGCTGATCGTGGTGCCCCTGGTGGCGCGCGGCCTGATTCTGGGCGTGGTGAGCCTGTGGCGAGCGCGCTACTCGGAGCCTTTCGAGGACGACGACGCCGCGGTGGCCCAGGAGTTCTCCTCGCGTGCGGCCGTCTGCATCGACAACGCGCGCCGTTTCACCCAGCAGCAGAGCGCCGCTCTGACTCTGCAGCGCAGTCTGCTGCCGAGCGCGGTGTCGGACCTGCCGGCCGTGGAGGTGGCCTGCCGGTACCTGCCGGCGAGTGGTGAGCTCGGCATCGGCGGTGACTGGTTCGACGTGATCCCGCTGTCGGGTGCCCGGGTCGCCCTCGTCGTGGGGGACGTGGTCGGCCACGGGATCCACGCCGCGGCCTCGATGGGCCGCCTGCGTGCCGCCGTGCGCACCCTGGCCAGCCTTGACCTGGAACCCGACGAAGTGGTGGCCCGGCTGGACGATCTGGTCAGTCTGCTGGCCACCGAGGTGGAGGCGAACGCGGGCGGCAACCTGTCCGGGGACGAGCAGGTGCTCGGGGCCACGTGCGTCTACGCGGTCTACGATCCGGTCTCCCAGCGCTGCTCTCTGGCACGCGCCGGCCACCTGGCACCGTTGGTGTCCACCCCGGACGGCCGGGTGACCGTGCTCGACCTGCCCGCGGGTCCACCGCTCGGCCTGGGTGGGCTGCCGTTCGAAACGTACGACGTCGAACTCCCCGAGGGCAGCCTGCTCACGCTCTTCACCGACGGCCTTCTGGAGGCGCGCAACGGCGACATCGACGCGGCGCTGGCGAGCCTGCACCAATGTCTCGCCCACTCCGCCGATCCTCTGGACCGCACCTGCCGCGGCGTGGTCGAGGCGCTGCTGCCCAGGGGGGACCACCTCCCCACCGACGACATCGCGCTGCTCATCGCCCGTACCCAGGTGCTTCCCCCACAGAATGTCGCCTCATGGCAGTTGCCCCTGGAAGCGACGGCCGCTGCCCGCGCCCGGGAGCTGACCACGGCGAAACTGACCGAATGGGGGTTGGCGGAAGTGGCCTTCACCACCGAGCTGGTGGCCAGCGAGCTGGTCACCAACGCCTACCGGTACGCGGCCGGCCCCGTCACCCTGCGCCTCATCCGTACACAGTGCCTCATCTGTGAGGTGTCCGACACGAGCCACACCTCCCCCCACCTCCGGCGGGCCCTCAGCACGGACGAGGGCGGACGCGGGCTCTTCCTGGTCGCGCAGCTCACCGAGCGATGGGGCACCCGCTACACCCACGACGGCAAGACCGTCTGGACGGAGCAGCCTCTGCCGCCCGCATGACCCGTGACCAACCGCGAACAGCCGCCTTCCTGCGGCTTCCGCGCCCGTTGCCGCGGCACCTGCGCTGTTGCGGAGCGGAGTGGCCCGGCGGTGCAATCGAGTGTGTGAGGCACTTTGGCGGCGCTGAGTCCGCCGGCCGCCCCGCTCCCGGGACGGGCGCCGGCCGGAAGGGACTCAAGAACGACGCCCTGGGGATGTTCTCCTCGGTGGTCATCGGGCTGGCGTCCACCGCCCCGGCCTACAGTCTCGCCGCAACACTGGGGCTCATCGTGGCGGCGGTCGGCCTCCAGGCCCCGATCGTCATCATGCTGTCGGTCGTCCCGATGCTGATGATCGCGTACGCCTTCCGGGAGCTCAACGCGAGCAACGCCGACTGCGGAACCACCTTCACCTGGGCGACCCGCGCCTTCGGCCCGCGCACCGGCTGGATGGGCGGCTGGGGCATCATCGTCGCCAACGTCATCGTCATGGCGAGCCTCGCCGAGATCGCCGGAGCCTACAGCTTTCGATTGGTGGGCCTGGACGGGCTGGCCAAGGACCGGCTGTGGACCACCGTGGCGGGCATCGTTTGGATCGCCACGATGACCACGGTCTGCTACGTCGGCATCGAGTTCTCGGCCGCCGTCCAGCGCTGGCTGCTGTGCCTCGAAGTGGGCATGCTGGTCGTCTTCGCCGTCGCGGCGCTGGTCAGGGTCTACACCAACGCTCCGCCGACGGCGATCCATGTCTCCGCCTCCTGGTTCAATCCCCTCGAGGTGACCTCGGCGAAGGCCCTGACGTCGGGCGTCCTGGCGGGGGTCTTCATCTACTGGGGCTGGGACACCGCCGTCGCGATCAACGAGGAAACCGTCGAGAGCACCCGCATCCCCGGGCGCGCCGCGGTGCTGTCCACCGTGCTGCTCCTGGTCATGTACGCGCTGGTGTCGACTTCGGCGCAGGCCTTCGCCGGAGTGGGCTCGAAGGGTGTGGGGCTGGGCAACACCGGCAACTCGTCCGATGTCTTCTCGGGACTGGGCCAGACCGTCTTCGGGACCCACGGCCCAGGGCTCGTCCTGTCGAGACTGCTCATCCTGATGGTCCTGACCTCGGCGCTGGCCTCCACCCAGACCACCATCCTGCCCTTGGCCCGGACCGTCTTCTCAATGGCGGTCCACAAGGCCGTCCCCGCCCAGTTCGCCCGGGTGCACCGCAGGTTCCTCACGCCGACCTGGTCGACCGTCGGCATGGGAGTGGTCTCGATCGCCTTCCTGGTCCTGCTGACCTCCTTCAGCGGGAACGTACTGGCCGACTCGATCGACTCCATCGGCCTCGCGATCACGTTCCACTACGGGCTGACCGGGTTCGCCTGCCTCTGGTACCACCGCAAAATCCTCACCCGCAGCACCAAGGACCTCGTATTCAAAGGCGTGCTGCCAGGGCTGGGCGGGCTGATCATGCTCGTCCTGTTCCTCTACGCCGCGATCGTCTACGCAGCCCCCAAGTACGGCGCCACCAGCGTCGACCTGCCGCTGATCGGACCGACCGGAGGGGTCACGGTCGTGGGCCTGGGTGCCCTGCTGATCGGCTTGCTGCTGATGCCGGTGGTCACCCGTGGCCACACCGTGGCCCTGAAACTCCAGCGGAACATGCTTCCCCGCCACCTGCCGCCGCACACCGCCGTCGACTCGGCGAGCCGCTACATGCCCGCCGACACCGGATCCGGGGTGGGTGGTGACTGGTTCGACGTCATTCCGTTGTCGGGCACCCGGGTCGGCCTGGTCGTCGGGGATGTGCTCGGCGGGGGTCTGCGGGCCGCCGCCACGATGGGGCGCCTGCGCACGGGTGTGCAGGTCCTGGCCCGGCTGGACCTGGTCCCGGACGAGCTGCTCTCCCGTCTCGACGACCTGGTCGAGCAGACCGCGCACGAGAGCGAGGCCGGCCAGGGCCCGGGCCGCCGGCAGCCTCAGCCCCACGGGGCGCTGGGCGTGACCTGCCTGTACGCCGTGTACGACCCCGCCTCGGGAAAGTGCAGCCTGGCACGGGCCGGGGAGTCGGTGCTCGCGGTCGTCGAACCGCACACGGGCGTCGTCGACTATCCGGAGCTTCCCCCCGGTCCGCCCCTGGGAATCGGTGGCCCGCCCTACGAGAGCACGGAGCTGAAGCTTCCGCCGGGTAGTCTCGTCGCCCTTTTCACGGGCGGCCTTCTCCAGGCGGCCGACGGCCGTGCCGCCGGGCTCGCGCGGCTGTCCGAGGCCCTCGCCGACCACCGGACGCCCCTGGAGGAACTGTGCGACCGGACGGTGACCACCATGCTGCCCGGGCCGGTGGACGAGGACGCGACGCTTCTCGTGGCCCGCACACGCCTGCTCGACCGGAACCAGTTCACCCAGTGGGAGCTGCCCCCGGATCCGGCGGCGGTCGCCACCATCCGCACCGCCGTCAGCAAGCAGCTCCGCGACTGGGGGCTGGACGAACTGACGTTCGCCAGCGAGCTCATCGTCAGCGAACTGGTCACCAACGCCATCCGCTACGTCGGCGGCCCGATCCAGGTACGCCTGATCCGCGACCGCACGCTGACCTGCGAAGTGTCCGACACCGGCCACACCACGCCCAACCTCCGGCACGCGGCGAACGATGACGAGGGAGGCCGGGGCCTGTACATCATCGCCCAGATGACCCACCACTGGGGAACGCGCTACACCCCCACCGGCAAGATCATCTGGACCGAGCAGGACCTGCTGACGGACGCCCGGTAGCACCCCGGAGGCGCTTCGACGACCGTGAATGACACGGTGTCACGGCGTTCTGCGGCGCAGGCTCCTCACGAAGAGCGGCACCGACAGCAGGAGCAGGGCTCCTTCGACGGCCAGGCTGACCAGCCCGAGCGTTTCCGTCCAATTGCCGACGTCCTCGCGGTAGTCGGGCAGTCCCGGACCCCTGGAGAGGATGTAGCCGAGCAGGGGGCCGACGGCGACCCCGACTGCCAGCAGACTTCCCGGTCGGACGAGGTCGAGCAGGAGCAGCACGGCGGCGACCACGGCCGCGATCTCGAGAACGTGGTAGGCGACGCCGATGTAGTGGGGGCCCCTTGTTGCCGTGATGCCGCCTTGGTCCACGACATGGATGGCGGCCACCGCGAGGCACAGAAGAGCTGCCGCCCACCTGGCCAACCAGGTAGCCCCCGGCGCCTTTGCGGCGTGGCGTGACATAGGGAGGTACCTTTTCCTTTCTTCGGCAGCGCGCGCCTGCCGAGCCCCGGCCCCTCTGCCCGGCCGGCTCCCGAACAGGCGGCGCACCGCACCTGTGTCAGGTCCCAGCCTCGGCGGACGGCTGCTCGCCGTCGCCCCCGACGGCGCAGACGAGTGACTCGACCGCCGCGGCGAGGCCCTGATCGTCGCCGCGGCGCGCCGCCTGTCCTGGCGGAGGTGTGTTGTGGCCCGCCCTTACGCGCGCCTGCCCCTGGCAGCAGGAGCACACCTCCGTGACCGCGGTGTGCTTCCGAGCCCCTTCCTTGACGGTGAGGGGGCCCGGCGGCTTGTGCCGTTGCCTTGCTGTTGCTGTTGCCGTTGCCGCGTCCGCCGTACGTGCCGGTCTGTTCCGCGGACGGTCACCGGCGTGGCGCGGTGCACGCCGGGAGGTGGGGGAAACCCCCGTGGGAACAGGGATGTTGGCCGGATGGGAAGGGCGGGCGCGATCCGCGAGGCTCGTGGGCATGAAACAGACCACTCGCACAAGGGCCGCCTGGACGGCCGTCTCCGCCGTAGTCCTGGGCATTGCCGCCCCCTTCGCCGCCACCGTACCCGCATCCGCGGCGGCTGCCGCCCCGGCCTCCTCCCTGCACTGGACCCGCTGCGCGGGCAGCGGTCTCGATCCGCGTCAGGAGTGCGCGTCGGTCGAGGTGCCGATGGACTACGCCGACCCGGGCGGGCGGAAGATCGACGTGGTCATGTCCCGCATACCGAGCGAGAAGCCCGCCACCCGCCGGGGGGCGCTGCTCCTGATCCCCGGCGGGCCCGGCGGTTCCAGCCTCGACGACCCCTCGGGGAAGGGGCAGAAGTTACCGCAAGCCGTACGGGACACCTACGACCTGATCGGCTTCGCCCCCCGGGGCCTGGCGCCCTCCACCTCCGTGAGCTGCGGCCTCGACCACGGTGACCTTGCCGTCTCCAAGCTGCGGCCCTGGCCCGCCCCGGACGGCTCCATCGCCCTGAACATGGCCACCGCCCGGCGGACGGCCGCCGCCTGCGCCCGCAACGGCGGTGCGCTGATCCGGCACATGGACACGGTCGACGAGGCCCGCGACGTCGACCGCATCCGGGCCGCGCTCGGCGAGCGGAGACTCTCGGCATGGGGCGTCTCGTACGGTACGTATGTCGGCGCCGTCTACAGCCAGTTGTTCCCCCACCGCACCGACCGCATCGTGCTCGACAGCAACGACGCCCCCGACCGGGGCTCCCGGGGCTGGCTCGCGGCGTACGAGGCCGGGGTCGAGGACACCTTCCCCCGGTTCGCCACGTGGGCCTCGGCGCCCGGCAACCCGGACCGCGTGGCCAGGACGGCGGCCGAAGTACGGCCCCTGTTCCTGCGCCTCGCCGCGCGCCTCGACCGGGCACCGATACCGTGGCCCGGCGCCAACCCCGAGGAGCTGAACGGGAATGTGCTGCGCCAGACCATGCTGGACAGCCTCTACGCACCCAGCCGCTTCCCCACCCTGGCGAGACTGATGCGGGCGGCACTGCACGGCACCGTGCCGCCGGCGCCCGCGGCGCCCCCGGAGCCGCTGCAGCAGAACGTCACCGCGGTCGCCGCCGCGACCATCTGCAACGACGTCGCGTGGCCCAGGTCGGCGGCCGAGTACCGCAGAGGGGTCACCGAGAGCCGCGAGGAGTATCCGCTGACGGCGGGTATGCCCCGGAACGCCATGGTCTGCGCCGCCTGGCCGTACCCGCCCGAGCACACACCGGTGCGCATCACGTCCCACGGACCGTCCAACGTCCTGCTGGTGCAGAACGAACGCGATGTCGCCACTCCCCTGAGCGGCGCCCGGAAGCTCCGCGACGCTCTCGGTGCCCGCGCCGTCATGGTGACTGTGGACTCCACCGGCCACGGTTCCTACCTCGCCAACGGGAACGCCTGCGGCGACCGCACCGTCTCCCGCTTCCTGGCGACCGGGGAGCGGCCCTACGAGGACACCCGCTGCGCATAAGGGGCTACCGACGAAATGCGGCTCGCGGGCAACCGGGCGATGCGCCGGGCGACAGGGAAGCGCTGTTACTGCAAAGATCAGCACCCGCTCGGCCCGGCGCCCGCTCGGACCGCTCCTCGGCGGCCGCGCGGTGGTGGCCGGGTCGGTGGGCTGGCCCACTCGCGGGCTTCTGCGCCAGCCCACCGACCACGGGCATGTCGGCGTCTACGTCCACTGGGACGGTTACCCCGGCGAACGGCGGACCTCAGCCCTTCTTCAGCAGTAGTTCCGTGTTGCGGTCGCGGGGGTCGCCCTGGAGGGTGAGGGAGCCTTCGTGGGCGTTGAATGAGAGTTCGCGGTAGAGGGCGGCGAGGCCGGTCTGAGACAGGTCGGTGAAGTCCGTGCGGTGCGGGGCGGCGGACTCGATCAGGGTGGTGTACAGGGAGAGCGTGCCGTCCTTGTTGTCCACCAGCTCGATGACACGGGCGAGTTGGGGGAAGTCGACGTGGGAGGCGGTGGATATCTCCCAGAAGGAGTGGCCGCCGCTGCCGGTGTGCGGGGTGATGGTGTTGCGGTGCACATGGCCGTTGACCCAGGCGACGACGTTGCGGTGCCGGCCGAGCAGGGCGAGCAGTTCGTCGCCGTTGTAGCGCTTCTCGTGCGGGCGGGCCGGGTCGGGGCGCGGGGTGGGCATCGAGGTGCTGGTGTAGTGGCTGAAGACGATGGCGTACTCGTCCTTGTGCGCGTTCAGCGTGCGCTCCAGCCAGGCCATCTGGGCCGCGCCGATCGAGCCGCTGAAGTTGCCCTGCGGGTCGGTGGTGTCGAGGCTGATGCCGACGACGTGGTCGGAGACGCGGAAGGAGTAGTACTGGGTGCCCTCCGCGAGGTTGGCCTGCGTGTAGCCGTGGCCGACCGGGCCCGGGCCGGTGTGCGTCGGGTCGAGGTGGGCCTTGACGTACTCGGCGGGCGTGAACAGGGCGCGCCGCTCGTCCGGGGTGACCCGGCGCATCGCGCGGGTGTGGGATTTCAGCAGGTCGCGCAGGCCCAGGCCCTTGGGGTCGGAGCCGTCGTTGATGCTCTGCTGCAGCTTGCGGGCCTCGGCGGCGGTCACGGTGAACAGCTTGCGGTCGCCGGTGGCGAACTCGGTGAGATAGGAGTCCCCGTGTCCGAAGCAGCCGACCAGGATGGAGTCGTGGTTGCCGACGGTGGAGTACCAGGGGAGGTTCAGGCCGGGGCTGCGCACCTCCCGGGTCGCGGCCTGCAGGAAGCTCTCCAGGTGAGGGAAGCCGCGCTGCTTGTACTGGTCGCGGACGGTGGAGTCGGGCTGCCAGAACAGGCTCAGGCCGCTGCTCATGGCGCCCTCGTAGTGACGCGGGTCGCCCGAGTCGGGGATGATGCGGCCGCCGCTGAGTACCTTCAGGTACCAGTCCAGCTCGATGCGGGAGTTGTTGTCGGTGTTGTCGCCGGTGGTGATGGCGAACTCCAGGGGCCTGCCGGTGACCGGCGCGCCACGCAGCGCGTTGACCCGCTCGACCAGGGAGATTGCGCCCTGCACGGTGAGCGCCTCCTGCGGGCGCCAGGAGTGCGGCGAGGCAGCTTGCAGGAACTCCGTGCGCAGCGGGTGCTGGCTGTCCATCACATGCAGGTCGGTGAGCTGCACGAACGCGGCGAGCGCGGTACGGCGCCCGGCACGCCCGGCCTTGGGCTTGGCCAGTTCGCTGCGTACGACCCGGCTCCAGCCGGGGCCGTCGCCGAGGCGGCGGTAGCCGGAGCTGTTACGGGCCGCTGCGACCGTGGCGAGCGTGGTGCCCTTCGTGTACGGGGCGAGGGGTGCGGCCGGCGCCTGCCGGGAGTGGGCGACGGGCGCCTCCCCCTGGGCCGGGTCGCCGGCGGCCCGGCTCTCCTCGGGCCGCAGGGCGAGTCCGACGCCCGTGGTGAGGGACGCCGCCCCGGCGGCGAGCAGGGTCCGACGATGCAGAGTGGCCGTCGTGGCGACAGAGCGTGTGCGCGACATGGAGCGGTCTCCCCGATGCGAACGCGTCAGCGGGCAGTGATCGCGGGGCCGTCGCTGTCGCGAACGTCCCGCTCGCTCCGGATCATTGGCACCGGCGGTAACCTGCGCGCGAACGCGAACGCAACGCACGACGCCGATCACCGTACGTGGATCTTGGGCTACCCTGAGCGTTCACCCCCGCTCGTCGGATGGCCGGGGGGCGGTCACTCCGTGTTCATGCCGCGGGGTAGTGGCCTCATCCCCCGGGGCGTGCGGTCCATAGAGGTGCCGACCCCGGGATCGGCGACCGTGCGGCCGAGGGGGCGCGCAAATCTGCGGCGGACGGAGTCCACGCCGAGAGGCCCCGTCGGCCGCGTTCCTCAGGTGGGTCCGGCCCGCCCGCCGTTCTTCTCCTGGCCGCCCTGGCCGCCCTGCCTTCCCTGACTGCCCTGGCCGTCGTCGCTGAACGTCGGTGGGCCGCCGGTGTCCGGTGCGGCCCTCGCCGCCATCCCGGCGAGCCGCCGGCAGGCATGCTCGATCTTCTCCTGGGTCTCGTTCCGCTCCGTGATGGCCGTGGCGAGCAGCAGCGCGGTCAGTGCGGCGGCACCGTTGAACGCCTGGAGCGCCACCATGTCGGTGAGCAGGGAGTGACCGGCGAACGGGCCTGTTCTGCGGGTGGCGGCGAGGATCGCGAAGGTGGACACGGCCAGCGCGCAGGGCGTGGCTCCGGCGCGCTGGAAGCGGAAGGCCGCCCATGTCAGCAGCGGGAAGGCAAGGAAGATCAGCGGCACGGGCGCGTTCTCCAGGATCCCGACACCGATGGTGGCCGCCACCAGCAGCGATCCTTCCACCCATCGGGTTCGTGGGGCGTCCTTCGGCC
Source organism: Streptomyces glomeratus (assembly GCF_021462825.1). Classification (GTDB taxonomy): domain Bacteria; phylum Actinomycetota; class Actinomycetes; order Streptomycetales; family Streptomycetaceae; genus Streptomyces; species Streptomyces glomeratus. Next base: position 232,919 of record NZ_JAKEEB010000010.1, read on the forward strand.
AGCGCGCCGAGCGAAGAACGAGCAGCACAGGCGTGACCACCAGGACACCCATCGCGTCACCGGTCCACCAGATCCACCAGGTCTGCCAGAACCCCGCGGGCAGCGCCCGAGCGAGGTGCAGGGTACCGGTGCCCACCGTCGCGCTGATGAGCGTGCCGGTGAACGCGCCGAGGAAGACCAGGGCGAGCGCGTCCCGGAAGCGGTTGAGTTGGTTGCGGAACCCGGCGCAGCGAAGGAGCGCGTAGGAGCAGAGGGGGGCGAGTGTGTTGCCCGCCACGATCGCGAGCACGGCGGGTATCGACGGCCCGAGCCAGATGTTGATCAGGAACGCGCCGAGGGCGATCCCGGGCCAGACACGCGGGCCGAGCAGGAGAAGGCCGGCCACGGCGATGCCGGTCGGGGGCCACAGCGGTGTCACCTGGCCGCGCACGAGCTGCTGGAGCAGCCCGAGCCTGCCGCAGACGTAATAGAGCGCGGCGACGGCGCAGATCTCTAGGGCGGCCATGCCACCGCTCCGGAGCCTGTCACGGCGTGCGACAGTCATCGGAAGGTCTCTTTTCCTCGGCCTGGACCCGTAGTCCATCGTCCGTCGATCCCGCCGGTTCCACCACGCCGCCGCCGGTCCCTGGCGGCTGCGCCTGTGCGGCTGCGCCTGTGCGGCTGCGCCTGTGCGGCTCCGCCTGTGCGGCTGCGCCTGTGCGGCTGCGCCGCGCCCGCCGGCCGGTTCAGCGCGGGGCGCGTAGGGCGAGGATGGCCATGTCGTCGTGTCCGTCGCTGGGGTGATGGTCGGCCAGGGCCTGCACGAAGTCCTGCAGGGGCAGCGCCGAGTGGGCGGCGGCGAGTTCGGCAAGTTGGTCCAGGCTCTCGTCGATGGGGTGGCCGGGGTGTTCGATGAGCCCGTCGGTGAAGAAGACCACGGTCGCACCCGGGGGCAGGGGGCGACTGTGGTCCGGGCGGGGCTGCCCGGTGATGACGTTCAGCGGCAGTCCGGGCTCGCCGAACAGATATTCCGCTCGCCGGTCCGCGGTGATCAGCAGAGGGGGGACATGGCCCGCGGTGCTCCAGCACAGCCTCCAGCCGGTCCCTGCGGGTTCGATGCGGGCCAGGGTGGTGGTGGTGACGGGGTTGTCGGTGATGGCCTGCAGAGTGTGGTCGAGGTGGGTGAGGACCGCGCTGGGAGGGTTGCGCAGGTCGAACAGCAGGGCGCGCAGCATGTTGCGGGTCGAGGCCATGGCGGCCGCGGCATGCAGGTCGTGGCCGACCACGTCGCCGATGACGACGGCCACCGCACCGTCGGGCAGCGGGATGGCGTCGTACCAGTCCCCGCCCAGAGCGCTGGGCTCGGCCGCGGGCCGGTAGATGGCCGCGGCGTCGAAGGGCCGCAGGTCGGGCAGGGTCGGCAGCAAGAGCCGCTGGAATTGCTCGGACCTGTTACGAACCTGTTCGAAGAGGCGTACGTTGTCGATCGCTATACCGGCGGCGGTGGCCAGGGCGACGAGGATCTGCTCGTCGTGGATGTCGAAGGGCTGTCCGTCGAGCCGCTCGGACAGGTAGAGGTCGCCGTAGATCTCGCCGCGGACGGCGATGGCGACGCCGAGCAGGGTACCCAGGCGCGGGTGGCCGGGCGGGAACCCGACCGAGGCGGGGTGGGAGGAGATGCCCTCGACCCGCAGGGGCTCCGGATGGCTGATCAGGTATCCGAGCACACCCAGGCCGCGTGGAAACCCGACGTCGGACAGGGCCGCCCGTTCCTGCTCGGTCAAGCCGGCCGCGATGAACTGCGCCAGGTGTTCGCCGGACTCGTCGAGTACCCCGAGTGCCCCGTAGCGGGCGCCGACCAGGGCCATGCCGGTGGTCACGACGCGGTGCAGCACCGACGGCAACTCCACCTCCCGGGTGATGGCCACCACCGCTTCCAGCAGGCCCTGCAACCGGCTCTTGGCGGCGGCCAGGGCGCGCAACTGCTCCTCGATCCGGCCGAGCTCGACGTCCAGACGCAGCAGCAGATCTGCACCCTCCGGCCGCTTCGGCCCTCTCCCCTCCTTGTCGCCCGCCATCACGATCGCCCGGGGGACCGGTGCTGGTTCTCGGCGTGCTGGAAGCCGCCCTCGGCGTCCTTGTCGGCGGGTGCGGTCCGTACGGGGTTCATGCGCTCGTATCCTTCGGGTCCTTCTCCGACGTGGTGCTGGTGGCCGGCCTCGGCAACCGGCCGTACTCGCCCATGTCCGGCACCGGGCCGGGTGGCGGCAGGCGCCCGGCCACCATCAGAGCGGTGCTGACCGAGCGGGTACCCTCACGCTCCCCGGCCTTCACCTCGCCCGCAGCAAAGAGCGCCTCGTGAGCCGCGATGACCAGGGCTGCCACCTGTTTCCGCATCCATGCGAGCGACGGGAGCGTCTCTTGCGACATGGACTTGCAGAAGCCGCCGTCGCCGCGGCCCGTCGAAGGGTGTCTCGCCGTCGCGATCCGGCTGCCGGTGCGGATCGTCGTGCTCGTCCTGGTCGTGCCGGTGCGCATGACGTGGGACGCGCTGGTCGCCGGGGGACGCGTGCTGCGGGACGCCGTGCTGCGGCTGGTGGGCCGGGCGCTGCTGTGGGCGGCGTGGGCGGTGTTCGTCCGGCCGTGGACGATGCTGTGGCGATACGGCCTCGTGCCGCTGGGGACAGGGCTCGCATGGCTGGGGCGCACCCTTGTCGCCGTCCCGGCCGGGTGGGCGTACCGGACCGTGCTGACACCCCTCGGACGGGCAGCGGCACGGGTGCTGCGCGGCATCGGTGCCGGGCTCGGCCATGTGTACGGGCGCGTGCTGACGCCCGTGGGACACGCTCTCGCCCTGATGCTCAGGGGCATCGGGTACGTCCTCGCCGCCCTCGGAGGAGGGGCCTGTGCGGTGGCGGCGTGGCTCGTGCGGTATCCGGTCGCCGTACCGGCCCGTCGGCTGCACCGGCATGTCCTGAGGCCGCTCGGGCACGTGACCGCCCGGCTGGCGCGCGGGATCGCGGGGCTCGTCGGCACGGTGGCCGGTGTCTGCGGGGCCGGCCTGCTGTGGCTGCTGAACATGCTGCTCGTGGTGCCCGCGTCGGCCGTGTGGCGGTGGATCCTCGCCCCGGCCGGGCGCGTCCTCATGGTCGTCGGGCGTGAGCTCGGCGCCGCTTTCCGTCACGCGTGGCGCGTCGCCGGGCATATCTCGCTCGCCGTGGGGCGGTTCCTCGGCATCCTCTTCCGGTGGATGTTCCTGGAGCCGGTGCGATGGGCGTACCGGACGGTGCTGACGCCCGTCGGGCACGCCGTCCGCGACACGGTCCTGCGCCCCGCGGCCGAGGCCGCGCGCGGTGTGGGCAGGGTCGTCCGGCAGACGTCGGCCCTCGTGCGCGAGACCGCCCGGCAGGCCCGCGCAGACCTCCGCCGCGTGCACTTCGGTGACTCCGGCAGGCCGACGGAGTCTCCCCGGCGGGAACCCATCGGCCGTGCGGCACGTACTCTAGGTAGCAGGACGACCGCTCTCACGAAGGACTGAACGACACTGGGCAAGCGACAGCCCGAAGGCCCGCCGCCCGCACCCGCGGTGCAGCGCATCCGACTGCGCTACACCAAGCGCGGCCGCCTCCGGTTCACCAGCCACCGTGACTTCCAGCGCGCCTTCGAGCGTGCGCTGCGCCGTGCCGAGGTGCCGATGGCGTACTCGGCGGGGTTCACGCCGCATCCGAAGGTGTCGTACGCCAATGCCGCACCCACCGGCACGGGCAGTGAGGCGGAGTACCTGGAAATCGCGCTCACCGAGGCGCGCGACCCGGACAAGCTGCGCGAGCTCCTCGACGAGTCGCTGCCCGCTGGGCTCGATGTCGTCGAGGCGGTCGAGGTCCGTACGTCCGGGCTCGCCGACCGGCTCGAGGCGTCGGTGTGGGAGCTGCGCCTGGACGGCGTGGAGCCCGCGGACGCCGAGCGAGCGATCGCGGCCTTCACGTCGGCCGGGACCGTCGAGGTCCAGCGCATGACCAAGAACGGCGTGCGCACCTTCGACACCCGCGCCGCGGTCGTGAGCCTGAAGAGTGCGGACACACACAGTTCGCATGCCGATAGGCCGACCGACCAGCCCTGTGCGATACTGCGGCTGGTTGTTCGGCACGTGACGCCTGCCGTACGACCCGACGACGTCCTGTCCGGTCTCCGCGCCGTGGCCGACCTGGCGCCGCCGGTCCCCGCAGCGGTGACCAGGCTGGCGCAGGGGCTGTTCGATGAAGAGACCGGCACGGTGACCGACCCGCTCGCGCCCGACCGCGAGGCAGCAGCGACCGCGCCGGCCACGGCCGTCGCGACTGCCGCCGCGACGGCGCCGGAGTAAGGAAGGTTCCGCGTAGGGACGGACGTCGTAATGCCGCCCTCGTACTCGGGAGCCACCTGGGTCGGGCAGCGCATCGACCAGAAGACTTTCGCCAGGCCGTACGTACATGGCGTACGGAACCGACGAGACAGGACACAGAGAGCTCCCGTGCGGCGCCCGCGCCCCGGACGGCGGCACCGCGCATCGCGCGAGCCGCGGACGTCACCGGCGATGCCGGACCAGGCGCGGCGCCCGGGAGCCTGACGGGAGAAACGCCCGCATGCTCGAACCGATCGAGCCCACCGAGGGCTCCGAGAACAACACCCCCAGCGACACCCTGCCGCCGCGTCGCCGACGTCGCGCCGCGTCGCGCCCGGCAGGCCCGCCCACGGTCGCGGCCGAGACCTCGACCCTCGAGGCCACGACGCCCGAAGTCACGGTGACCGAGTCCGTGCCCGCGGCGGCAGCGGCCATACCGGCCGCGGAGGCCGCCGAGGCAACAGGGGCAGACGAGACCGAAGAGACGGAAGCGGTCTCCGCGGCTGCGGTTGCGCCTGAGGCGGAGGTGGTGGAGCCGGTGGCCGAGGAGGCCGCTCCGCGTGCTACGCGTCGTCGTGCCACGCGCCGGGCGTCCGCGCCCGCCGGGGCTCCCGCGGCCGCGGAGGCCGTGGAGGTCGTGGTGCCGGCCGCTGCGGAGGGCACGGAGGAGCCCGCGGCTGCCGTTGCCTCTGAGGCGGAAGTGGTGGAGCCGGTGGCCGAGGAGGCCGCTCCGCGTCCTGCGCGTCGTCGTGCCACGCGCCGGGCGTCCGCGCCCGCCGGGGCTCCCGGGGCCGCGGAGGCCGTGGAGGTCGTGGTGCCGGCGGCTGCGGAGGGCACGGAGGAGCCCGCGGCTGCCGTTGCCTCTGAGGCCGAGGTGGTGGAGCCGGTGGCCGAGGAGGCCGCTCCGCGTCGTACGCGTCGTCGTGCCACGCGCCGGGCGTCCGCGCCCGCCGGGGCACCCGCCCCCGCCGAGACCATCGAGACTTCCGTGGCCCAGCCGGCCGCCCCGGTCGCAGCGACGCCGGTGAGCGAGGCCGAGGCCGAGCCCGCCGAGACGCCTGCCGTCCAGGCTCCGGTCACCGAGGCGCCCGCCGCCGAGGAAGCCGCCCCCCGCCGCACCCGTCGCCGGGTCACCCGCCGGGTGTCGGCGCCCGCGGAGGAGACCGCCGCAGCGCACGTGGAGGCGCCCGTGACCGCCGCAGAAGAGACCGAACGTCCCGCCGCCGAGGCCCCCGAGGCCCCCGAGGCTCCGGCGGCCGCCCCGTCGCAGCCGGAGCCGGCCGCCGAGGAGGCCGCCCCGCGCCGCGCCCGTCGTCGCGTCGGCCGCAAGGCCGCCGGCGGCTTCTCGGAGCCCGCCCGGGCCGAGGCCGAGGAGACGCCCGAGACCGTGCAGCGGCCGGCCCGGCCCGCCGTGGCCGTCTTCCAGGCGCCGGTGTTCACCGAGCCGATGTTCCAGACCCCGGAGCGGGCCGCCGCTGCCGCTGCCGCCCAGGCCGCGGAGCAGGAGGAGACCGTCGAGGAGGAGCCGGCCGGCCAGCGCCGCCGCCGTCGTCGCCGCGCCGGCGACGAGGAGCCCGTGGCCGTGATGCCCGAGACCACCGAAGAGGCTGAGGAGCTAGAGGAGTCCGAGGAGCCGGAGGAGTCGGCCGAGGGCGAGGAGAGCGAAGAGGCGGAGGAGACGGGTTCGCGCCGTCGCCGCCGCCGCGGCGGCCGCCGCCGTCGCCGTGGCGAGGCCGCCGAAGGCGAGGAGAGCGAGGAACTCGCCGCCGAGCAGGCCGCGCAGGACGCCGAGGACACCGCCGAGCAGCTGGAGGAGGACGCCGAGGACACGGACGAGCAGGACGGTGAACCGGCCGGCACCAGCAGCAGCCGTCGCCGCCGTCGCCGTCGCCGCCGTGCCGGTGACACCGCCGCCGACACCGAGCCGGCGTCCGACGACCCCGAGCGCACCGTGGTGAAGGTCCGCGAGCCGCGCAAGAAGGACGAGCGGGCCGGTGACGGCACCGACGAGGTGCAGTCCATCAAGGGCTCGACCCGCCTCGAGGCCAAGAAGCAGCGCCGCCGCGAGGGGCGCGAGCAGGGCCGCCGCCGGGTCCCGATCATCACCGAGGCCGAGTTCCTTGCCCGGCGCGAGGCCGTCGAGCGTGTGATGGTCGTGCGCCAGAGCGGTGAGCGCACGCAGATCGGCGTCCTGGAGGACGGCGTGCTCGTCGAGCACTACGTCAACAAGGAGCAGTCGACCTCGTACGTCGGCAACGTCTACCTCGGCAAGGTGCAGAACGTGCTGCCGTCGATGGAGGCCGCCTTCATCGACATCGGCAAGGGCAGGAACGCCGTCCTGTACGCGGGTGAGGTCAACTTCGAGGCGCTCGGGATGGCCAATGGCCCGCGCCGCATCGAGTCCGCGCTGAAGTCCGGGCAGTCCGTGCTCGTCCAGGTCACCAAGGACCCGATCGGCCACAAGGGCGCCCGCCTGACCAGCCAGGTCTCCCTGCCCGGCCGCTACCTGGTCTACGTGCCCGAGGGCTCCATGACCGGCATCAGCCGCAAGCTGCCCGACACCGAGCGGGCCCGCCTGAAGACGATCCTCAAGAAGATCGTCCCCGAGGACGCGGGCGTCATCGTGCGCACCGCCGCCGAGGGCGCGAGCGAGGACGAACTGCGCCGGGACGTCGAGCGGCTGCAGGCGCAGTGGGAGAGCATCCAGAAGAAGTCGAAGAACGGCAGCGCGCCGACGCTGCTGTACGGCGAGCCGGACATGACCGTCCGGGTCGTGCGCGACATCTTCAACGAGGACTTCTCCAAGGTCATCGTCAGCGGTGACGAGGCATGGGGGACCATCCACGGATACGTCGCCCACGTCGCCCCCGACCTGGCCGACCGTCTGCAGCGGTGGACCAGCGAGGTCGACGTCTTCGCCACGTACCGGATCGACGAGCAGCTCGCCAAGGCGCTGGACCGCAAGGTCTGGCTGCCCAGCGGCGGTTCGCTGGTGATCGACCGGACCGAGGCGATGGTCGTCATCGACGTCAACACCGGCAAGTTCACCGGTCAGGGCGGCAACCTCGAGGAGACCGTCACCAGGAACAACCTGGAGGCGGCCGAGGAGATCGTCCGCCAGCTCAGGCTGCGCGACCTCGGCGGCATCATCGTCATCGACTTCATCGACATGGTGCTGGAGTCCAACCGGGATCTCGTCCTGCGGCGTCTGCTGGAGTGCCTGGGCCGGGACCGTACGAAGCATCAGGTCGCCGAGGTGACCTCGCTGGGCCTCGTGCAGATGACCCGCAAGCGGGTCGGCCAGGGCCTGCTGGAGTCCTTCTCCGAGACCTGCGTCCACTGCAACGGCCGCGGCGTGATCGTGCACATGGACCAGGCGACCGCGCCCGCCGGCGGCAAGCGCAAGAAGCGCGGCCGCGGCGGTGCC
>NZ_JAKEEB010000011.1 GCF_021462825.1 Streptomyces glomeratus
ACAAACACCAACGCGGCGCCCGCGACTTTTTTTAAAAACCCACCGAAAAAACCCACCGCCGGGGTGGTCCACCGGGGCGGGGGGGGGGCCCGCCCCGGGGGCCCGCCCCCCGCCCCTTCCCGCAGCGGTGCCGCTAGGAGCGCTCCTTGAGCGCCTGCTCGATGGTGCGCATCACCTCGTCGAGGGAGGCATCCGTCCTCGCCACCGTCACCAGGACCTCGCCCTGGGAGGTCACCGAAGCCGGCGTGGTCCGGGGCGCGGCGTCCCGCCCGGCGCCGATGCCCGTGCCGAACGTCCTGCGCACGATCGCGAAGGCGTGATCCAGCTGGGCCTCGACGTCCCCCTGGCCGCCGGCCCGCAGCCAGCGCCGCAGGACGTGGTTGTGGGCGGTGACGACCGCCGACGCGGCGACCTCCGCGAGCAGCGGATCGTCGTTGGCGTCGTCGTCGTGCGCGTGCTCGTCGAAGTGGCCGAGCAGATAGCGGGTGAACAGCCGCTCGTAGCGGGCCACCGAGGCGATCTCCGCCTCCCGCAGGGTCGGCACCTCGCGGGTCAGCTTGTAGCGCTGCACGGAGATCTCCGGCCGGGCCGCGTACATCTTCATGACTTCCTTGATGCCGCGGCACACGGTGTCCAGCGGGTGCTCGTGCGCGGGCGCGGCATTGAGCACCGCCTCGGCTCGGATCAGGGTGTCGTCGTGGTCGGGGAAGATCGCCTCTTCCTTGGAGCGGAAGTGGCGGAAGAAGGTGCGCCGGGCGACCCCGGCGGCCGCCGCGATCTCGTCGACGGTGGTCGCTTCGTACCCTTTGGTGGCGAAAAGCTCCATCGCCGCGGCCGCCAGTTCTCGGCGCATCTTGAGCCGCTGGGCGGCGGCGCGGCTGCCTGCGGCACTCTCCGGTGCGTCGGGCGTAGCTGGTGTGCGTGAGGACCTGGCGGGCTGGGACATGACCCGAACGTACTGCATGTGCGCAGGATGGTGCTCATGTCCCGGGTTCCCCCCGCCCCGCGCGGGCGGGGGGTCACCCAGGGGATCGAGCAGTCCGCCCCAGTCGGCGCCGCCTTCGAACCAGTCGCCGGGCCGGTCAGCGCTTGGCATATTCGCGGAAGCCGCGGCCGGTCTTACGGCCGAGGCAGCCCGCGGCCACCAGGTGTTCCAGGAGCGGCGCGGGAGCCAGGCCCGGGTCACGGAACTCGCGGTGCAGGACCTTCTCGATGGCGAGCGAGACGTCCAGACCGACCACGTCGAGCAGTTCGAACGGCCCCATCGGGTAGCCGCCGCCCAGCTTCATCGCCGCGTCGATGTCGTCGAGCGACGCGTAGTGCTCCTGCACCATCTTGACCGCGTTGTTGAGGTACGGGAAAAGCAGCGCGTTCACGATGAAGCCGGCGCGGTCGCCGCAGTCCACCGGGTGCTTCCTGATCGCCGCGCACAGCTCGCGGACCGTGGCGTGCACATCGTCCGCGGTCAGCACGGTGCGGACCACCTCGACCAGCTTCATGGCGGGCGCCGGGTTGAAGAAGTGCATGCCGATCACGTCCTGCGGGCGCGAGGTGGCGCGGGCGCAGGCGACGACGGGCAGCGACGAGGTGGTGGTGGCGAGGATCGCGCCGGGCTTGCAGACCTTGTCGAACGTGGCGAACAGCTGCTGCTTGACCTCCAGGTCCTCGGCGACCGCCTCCAGCGCCAGGTCGACGTCGGCGAAGTCGTCGTAGGAGCCCGTCGGCCGGATCAGGTCCAGCGTCTGTGCGGCCGCCTCGGCCGTCATCCGGCCCTTGTCGACCGAGCGCGCCAGCGACTTGCCGATCCGGGCCTTCGCGGCCAGCGCCTTCTCCTCGGTGCGGGCCGCGAGGACCACCTCGTACCCGGCCTTGGCGAACACCTCGGCGATCCCGGACGCCATGGTGCCGGAACCGGCGACTCCGACCGAGCGGACCGGCCGGCCCGCCACCGAGGCGGCGTCCGCGACCGGCGTCAGCGCGTCCTGTACGACGGTCGGGCTGCCGGGCGCCTCGTAGGTGTAGAAGCCGCGCCCCGACTTGCGGCCGGTCAGGCCCGCCTCGCTGAGCTGCTTCAGGATCGGTGCGGGCGCGTGCAGCCGGTCGTGGGAGGCCGCGTACATGGCCTCCAGAACGGTGCGCGCGGTGTCGACGCCGATCAGGTCGAGCAGGGCGAGCGGGCCCATGGGCAGGCCGCAGCCGAGCCGCATGGCGGCGTCGATGTCCTCGCGGGAGGCGTACTTGGCCTCGTACATCGCGGCGGCCTGGTTGAGGTAGCCGAACAGCAGCCCGTCGGCGACGAATCCGGGCCGGTCACCGACCGCGACGGGCTCCTTGCCGAGGTCCAGGGCGAGGTTGGTGACGGCGGTGACGGCCGCGGGCGCGGTCAGTACGGAGGAGACGACCTCGACCAGGCGCATCGCGGGCGCCGGGTTGAAGAAGTGCAGTCCGAGGACCCGCTCCGGGTGGGCCGAGTCGGCCGCCAGCCGGGTGACGGAGAGGGCGTTGGTGCCGGTGGCGAGGATGGTGTCCGGGCGCACGATGTCGTCGAGGGCCCGGAAGACCTGCTGCTTGATCTCGTACGACTCCGGGACCACCTCGATGACCAGGTCGGCTTCGGCCGCCGCGCGCAGGTCGGTGAAGGTGCGGAAACGGGCGAGGGCGTCCTCGCGCTCCTGCTCGGTCAGGCGGCCGCGGCTCACGGCTCGGGCGGTCGCGGCGTTCAGGGCGGCGACGGCCTTGGTGGCCGCGGCCTCGCTGATGTCGATGCCGACGACCTCGCGGCCGGCCCGGGTCAGCACCTCGGCGATGCCGGTGCCCATGGTGCCGAGACCGATCACGGCAATGGTCTTGAGCGGGGACAGAGGGGTGTCGGACAGGGGAGTGGCCATCGCGGGACTCCAGGAATGAGGGTGACGACTGAGAGGGCAGGCCTGGATACGCCGAAGGGCGCACACAGTGCGGAGAACGCGGGTGTCTGCCGGGCTGACGAGCGCACACGCCCGGTGCGTCCGCGGACGTGCACACGTCCGGGGGCGCTGTTCCGACCGGCCCTGTCCCGGAGCCGGGTCGTACTCGGGTACACGATGTACCGAACCGACGGGCGTCTCCCGCCCTGACGGCTGAGAGATGCCCCTGCAGTGGCTGCGTCACCAAACCACTGCGAGCCGCGAGCGGGTAGCTCGCTCGAATGAGCTTAACCGGTGGGTAACGAGCGCGCCACCCCTCGACTCTGTGATGTAGGTCCCCCGGTCGGGTCGGCCCCCCTACTCTCGGCTTCATGGACGAAGCGTTGCGATCGCTCACGGAACGTTTACGGATGGAGGCCGGCTCCTCGCCGGTGTACGGGCGGCTCGTCGCCACGGACGACCTCGACGAACTCGCCGCCGTGCTGACCGAGCACGGACAGCCGCTGTGGGCACGGGAGCTGGCCGCCTTCCGGCTGGGTGTGGCGGGGGACCGGAGGGCCTTCGAGACGCTCGTCCTGCTGCTCAACCATCGCGATCCCCAGCGATGTGTGTCGGCCGCGCACGCCCTGGCGCGGCTCGGCGATCCCCGCACCGCCCGCGCCGCGGCCGCCCTGGCCACCAACGAACTCCGCGTCGCCTACGCACTTCACCCCGTACGCCTGCTCGTGGCACTGCGCGCCCCCGAGTCCGTGCCCGCCCTGATCACCACGCTCCGGCGAAGACTGCGGCCGCACGACCCGTACCGGAAGGTGGCGCTCGCGTGTGTGGAGGGGCTCGGCGAGCTCGGGGACGCCCGGGCCGGATCCGTACTGAACGAGGCACTCGCCCACCCGGCGCTCGCGGAGGCGGCGGTGCACGCACTCGCGCGCATCGCTCCGCAGCGCTGAGCCCCGGCCGGAGGCGGTGCGGACCGCCTCCGTGAGCAGGGGCCGACCGGTGCCACCCCCGAGCAGGCCCGGGGCCGCCCAGAGCGCCTGCGACTCCGCGTTCCCGGTGCGGACTCACCCTCCCGGCACGGTCCGCGCGTGGCCCGGCCCACCGTCTCGCTGCCCTTCCCCGGTGCCTGGACGGTCTGGGAGGCGCCTCCGTCGCGGCCGGGTTCACCACCCGGCCGTCCATGGCGGAACCGTGGACGGGTGCCGCCGCGCCGGGCGACGGGTCATTCCGGCAGGACCGCGAACGCCTCGATCTCCATGAGGAACTCGGGGCCCACCAGCGCCGCCACCTGCACCGCCGACGAGGCGGGCAGGCGGTGCCCGGGTATGTGCGCGGCGCGGGCCGCGCGGATCGCCGGCAGGTACGCCATGTCCGTGACGAAGTAGGTCAGTTTGACCACGTCGTCGAACGTGGCCCCGGCGGCGGCCAGACAGCGGCGCAGATTCTCGAAGACCTGCCGGGCCTGTGCCGCCGGATCCCCCTCGCCGACGAGTCTTCCGTCCTCGTCCAGCGCAAGCTGACCGGAGATCGCGACGAAGCGTCCGGTGCCCATGACGACATGTGCGTACGCGGCGGCGGGCGCGACCCCGTCGGGGGCGGGGATTCTGGTCAGCTCACTCATGGGTCCATGGTGGACCACGGGTCTGACAACGCCCCCGACGGGCCGGCCGGCCTCTCAGCCGCGGAAGCCGAGCAGTCCGTGCAGTGTCGAACCGCTTGAGGAAGTGGCGGCCGACTTGGCGGTTTCCGGTTCGGGATCCGGCAGCTTCGCGCACACCGCGTCGATCCCGCCGCGGCCGTGCGGCACCGTTCCGTCGGTGAGATACGCCGTCAGGTACTTGTCGAGGCAGGAGTTGCCGCTCAGCGAGATGCCGTGGTTGCCGCCGCCCTGCTCGACCACCAGGCTGGAACCGCGCAGCAGATGATGGACCGTCACTCCGCCCTGGTACGGGGTGGCGGCGTCCTCGGTCGCCTGGAACAGCAGCGTCGGCGGCAGCGCGTCGTTGGCCACGTTCACCGGTCGCAGCGCGCTGGTCGGCCAGAAGACGCAGGGCGCGTTGTACCAGGCGTTGCTCCAGGCCATGAACGGCGCCTTTTCGTAGACCGCCCAGGTGTCCTTGCGCCACTGAGCCCAGCCGCGCGGCCAGGAGACGTCGCGGCACTGCACCGCGGTGTAGACGCTGTAGCCGTTGTCGCCCGAGGGGGCGACCGCTGCCATGGTCTGGTACGCGTCGACCAGCGGGCCGGAGTTCTTGTGGTTCACGTAGGCCGAGAACGCGGCGGCCAGGCGCGGCCAGTAGCCGTTGTAGTAGCCGCCCGGGATGAAGGTGTCCTCCAGTTCGGAGGCACCCACCTTGTTCCGGGCGGGGTTCTCGGCCAGAGCCGCACGCATCGCGTACCACTCGGCCCCTACCCGGGCCGGGTCGCTGCCCAGCCGGTACGTCCGGTCGTGCCGGGCGACCCACGACAGGAACGCCAGATGGCGGTCGTTGAAGGCGTAGTCCTGCTGGATGTTGTCGTCGTACCAGACGCCCGTGGGGTCGACGATGGAGTCCAGCACCAGTCGGTGCACCCGCTGCGGGAAGAGCTTCGCGTAGACGGCGCCCAGATAGGTGCCGTAGGAGTACCCGAAGTAGCTCACCTTCTCGGCGCCCAGCGCCTCCCGGATCGCGTCCATGTCCCGCGCGGCGTTGATCGTGTCGATGTACGGCAGCACGCTCGCGTACTTCATGGCGCAGGCCATGGCGAAGGAGCGGACGCGGGCGAGGTTGGCCCTCTCCACGGCGAGTGTGCCCGGCACCGAGTCCGGGCGCACCGGGTCGAAGTGGCCGGGGCGGCAGTCCAGCGCCGGCTCGCTCCTGCCCACGCCCCGGGGGTCGAAGCCGATGACGTCGTACTGCGCCGCCACCGCCTTGGGCAGCGCGGACGCGACGAACCCGGCGAGCTTCAGGCCGCTGCCGCCGGGCCCGCCCGGGTTGACCAGCAGCGGCCCCTGAGAGGTCTTCGCGGTGTGCGGGACGCGCGACAGCGCCACCGTGATCTGCCGTCCGCGGGGGTTGGCGTAGTTGAGCGGCACCGTCACGGATGCGCACTGGAGCGTCGGGTAGGCGGTGGTGGCGCACCTGTTCCAGGTGAGTCCGGTCGCTTGCGCGGTGTCCGCGGCGCGTGGGGCGTTCGCACCGGCCGGGACCGCGGGGAGCATCCCGGCCACCACGAGGGCGGCACCGCACAGTGCGGCTGCGCCTTTTCTCATGTCAGTCCTCCCAGGACGGAGGGGGCGGACCACGGCTGTCAGGTCCTCGCCGCATCGTCCCCGAAAGGGCCGCCCGACAGGGCGTGTTCCCGCGGCGCTTGACCCGATTGGGTAGCCCGAAGCGCTCGGATGCCTGCGGCGCGGTCAGAGGAGAGAGAGCTGGGTCGGCTCGCTCACCGCGGGTCCGGGCATCGCGGGGACGGGCGCCGGGGGCTCGGGCCGTCGGATGCGGCGCGGCATTCCGGCGGGCGTGGGCCCGATGCCGTACTCCCGTGCCAGTTCGTGCACCTGACGGGTGATCCGGCGCTGGTACCACTTCGGCGCGTAGGCACCGTCCGCGTACAGCCGCTCGTAGCGGCGTACGAGATAAGGGTGCCGATGCCCCAGCCAGGCCATGAACCACTCGCGGGCGCCCGGGCGCAGATGCAGTACCAGCGGGGTCACCGAGGTGGCCCCGGCGGCGGCGATCGCCCTTACGGTGGCGCGCAGTTGGGCAGGCTGGTCGCCGAGGAAGGGGATCACCGGGGCCATCAGGACACCGCAGCCGATGCCGTGCTCGCTCAGGGTGCGTACGACGTCCAGACGGCGCTCCGGCGCCGGAGTTCCCGGTTCCACGGTGCGCCAGAGCTCCTGGTCGACGAAGCCGACGGAGACGGAGATGCCGACATCGGTGACCTCCGAGGCCTGCCGGAGCAGGTCGAGATCGCGCAGGATCAGCGTGCCCTTGGTCAGGATGGAGAACGGGTTGGCGTGGTCGCGCAGGGCCGTGATGATCCCCGGCATCAGCCGGTAGCGGCCCTCGGCCCGCTGGTAGCAGTCGACATTGGTGCCCATCGCGATGTGCTCGCCGTGCCAGCGGCGCGAGCCGAGATGGGCGCGCAGCAGCTCCGGGGCGTTGACCTTCACCACGATCTGGGTGTCGAAGCCGAGGCCCGTGTCGAGGTCCAGGTAGCTGTGCGTCTTGCGGGCGAAACAGTAGACGCACGCGTGCGTGCAGCCTCTGTAGGGGTTGACGGTCCACTCGAACGGCATGCGGGAGGCGCCCGGTACCCGGTTCACGATCGAGCGGGCCCTGACCTCGTGGAAGGTGATGCCGCGGAACTCCGGGGCGTCGAAGGTGCGGGTGGTCACCGCGTCCGCGTCGAACAGTGCGGCGTCGCGGGCCGTGGCGGGGTTCTCGGCCAGATGGTCCCAGCGCATGGGCACCTCCTCGGTAGCACTGGCCACAGAATAGAACACATGTTCCCGTGATCGCGAGGTTGATTCGATTACGAGTTCGATTCGCGGGTGATTCCTTGGGGCACCCGGTCTGACCTGCTTCTTTCCCTACGGTCACACGGAAGCGGCAATGGTTCGACGGCGAGATCGGCGCGTCCACCGCCTCCGGGGCCGCGATCTGCGTCATAACGGATGGGTGGAGACGTCGACACCGTCGCAGCCCCTGTCCCCGGGCGTGCGCCCCCTCAGCCTGGACGCCGCGGGCGTCACCCTGTCCTGTCTGCTGGCCGAGCCACCGGACGGGGAGCCGCGGGCCACCGTGGTCGCCGTGCACGGCGGCGGTATGACGGCCGGCTACTTCGACGGCCAGGCCCACCCGGACCTGTCCCTGCTGACGCTCGGCGCGCGCCTCGGCTTCACGGTGCTCGCCCTGGACCGGCCCGGCTACGGCCTGTCCGCCGGACAGCTGCCCGCCGGGCAGAGCCTGGCCGAGCAGGCCGAGGTGCTGGACGCCGTCATGGACCGGTTCGCGCAGCGGCACGCCACGGGAGCGGGGTTCTTCCTGCTGGCCCACTCCTACGGCGGCAAGGTCGCCCTGGTCGCCGCCGCGCACACCCTCCGGCCGCTCGCCCTCGACGTGTCGGGCTGCGGCCACCGCTACGACATCGAGCCGGCCGATCTTCCCCGGGTCCTCAGCCGTTCCTCCTGGGGACGCAACTGGGGCCCGCTGCGGCTGTATCCGCCGGACACCTTCCGCTCCCTCGGAGCCCTGGTGGCCCCCATGCCGGTGCTCGAGGCCGACGAAGTCGCCCGCTGGCCGGGGACGTTCGAGGACCTCGCGCCCCGCCTCCGGATCCCCGTACGGATGACCTTCGCCGAGCACGAGGCCTGGTGGCTGCACGGCGAGCGGGACATCGCGGAGATCACCGCACTGCTGGCCGCGGCACCCGTCCTGCGGGTCGAACGCCAGCCGGACGCGGGCCACAACATCAGCCTGGGCTGGGCGGCCCGGTCGTACCATCTGCGCGCCCTCGGCTTCTTCGAGGAGTGCCTCGCGGCGCTCCGCGCCCGGCGCGGCCGGCCGGCCGTGGACGTCCGCCCGGTGCCGGCGACCACGGCGTCCCCGTCCGCGACCGTGCCCGGGGTGTGATGGGATGGCGGACGCCCCATCACACGTACAGGAAGAGGATGGTCATGGCGCAGGTCGAGGCCACGACGGAGCGGATCATCGCGGCGGACGCGGAGACGGTGTTCGACGCCCTCGCCGACTACAGCGGCATCCGCGCGCGGGTGCTTCCGGAGCAGTTCAGCGAGTACGAGGTGCGCGAGGGCGGCGACGGCGAGGGCACCCTCGTGCACTGGAAGCTGCAGGCCACCAGCAAGCGCGTCCGTGACTGCCTGCTCGAGGTCAGCGAGCCGACCGACGGGGAGCTCGTCGAGAAGGACCGCAACTCCTCGATGGTGACCACCTGGCGGGTCACCCCGGCCGGCGAGGGCAGGTCCCGGGTCGTCGTGACCACCACCTGGAAGGGCGCCGGCGGCATCGGCGGCTTCTTCGAGAGGACCTTCGCGCCCAAGGGGCTCGCCCGGATCTACGACGCGGAGCTGGCGAAGCTGGCCGCCGAGGTGGAGAAGTGACGCCGGCGGCGCACTGACGCCGGTGCGAAGCGACACCGAACGCGCCCGGCGCGAGCCTCCGGCTCCGTCGTGACCCTGTGTGCGCTCCGGGGCGTGAAGCCCTGAGTCCGAGCCCCGGAGTGCACATCGTCAGTCGTCCGGCCGAATCTCACGCTCACCGTTTCGAGTGGTTTTCCGCATGACGCGGTTGTACGCCGTAGGGCTCCGACCGGCGGATACCTCCGCACCGCCCCCTCACCTGGCAACTCGCCTCGCTTGAACGCAGTTGTCGCGCAATGCGAGAAATGGGCGGCGCAGAGGCGACGAGGGGAGCGGTACGTGGGCGGGACGACGGTGGTGGACGTGGACGACGAGCGGACCGTGCCGTCCGTGGTCCCGGACGCGCCCCGGGAGCCGGCCGGCGCCGAACGCCCCGCCGCACTGGCCCCCCGCCGGGTACGCCTCGTCTTCGTCGGGCTGATGCTCGCGCTCCTGCTCGCGGCCCTCGACCAGATGATCGTGGCCACCGCGCTCCCGAAGACCGTCGGCGAGCTGCACGGCCTGGACCGGATGTCCTGGGCGATCACGGCCTATCTGCTGACCTCCACCGTGGGACTGCCCGTCTACGGCAAGTGCGGGGATCTGTTCGGCCGCAAGGGCGTGTTCCAGTTCGCGATCGCCGTCTTCGTCGTCGGCTCCGCGCTCGCCGGACGGGCCCAGACCATGGACCAGCTGATCGCGTTCCGCGCCGTCCAGGGCGTCGGCGCCGGCGGGCTGATGATCGGGGTGCAGGCGATCATGGCGGACATCGTCCCGCCCCGTGAACGCGCCCGGTTCATGGGCCTGATCGGCGCCGCCTTCGGGCTCGCCTCCGTCGCCGGACCGCTGCTGGGCGGCTACTTCACGGACCACCTCTCCTGGCGCTGGTGCTTCTACATCAACGTGCCCTTCGGCCTGATCACCCTGGCCGTCGTCACCGTGGTGCTGAAGCTGCCGAAGCCCGCCGCGAAGGGCCGCCTGGACGTGCCCGGCACCCTGCTGCTGGCCGCCGCGTCCACCTGCCTGGTGCTGCTGGCCAGTTGGGGCGGAACCGAGTACGCGTGGGGTTCGCGCGTCATCCTGGGGCTCGGCGCCGGCGCGGCCGTCGCCGTCGTCCTTTTCGTGGCCGCCGAGAGGTTCGCCGCCGAACCCCTCATTCCGCTGCGGCTGTTCCGCGACTCCGTGTTCAACGTCACGGCCCTGGTGGGCCTGGTGGTCGGTGTCGCGCTGTTCGGCGCCGCCAGCTACCTCCCCACCTTCCTGCAGATGGCCGACGGGGCGAGCGCCACGGAGTCCGGGCTGCTGATGCTGCCGATGATGGCCGGGATCGTCGGTGCCTCCGTCATCGGCGGACATCTCGTCAGCCACACCGGCCGGTACAAGGTGTTCCCCGTGCTGGGCTGTGGCGTGGCGGCCGTCGGCATGTGGCTGCTGTCCCGGCTCGACCTGGGCACGACGCGGCTGCAGTACAGCGTCTGGATGGCGGTCCTCGGAGCGGGCATCGGCCTGGTGATGCCGGTGCTGGTCCTCGCCGTGCAGAACTCCGTGCGCCCCGCCGACCTGGGCACCGCGACCAGCGCCAACAACTACTTCCGGCAGATCGGCGGAAGCGCGGGCGCGGCCGTCTTCGGCACCCTGTTCGCGAACCGTCTCTCCGACGCGCTGGAACACCGCCTCCCGCCGCGCGCCGGCACCCGTCTGCCCGACCCCGAGTCCCTCACCCCGCAGCTCGTCCACGCGCTTCCGCCCGCCCTGCGCGACACGTACATCGAGGCGTACGCCGACGCCATGCCGAGGATCTTCCTCTATCTCGCGCCGGTGCTCGTCCTCGGCCTGCTCATCGCCTTCTTCCTCAAGGAGAAACCACTGGTGTCCCACAACGCCTCCGCCGAGTGCCCGCCCACCACCCAGGTCCCGCAGGCGCGTTCGCCGTACGCCGCAGGAGTGCCGGTCTGCGGCACGGTCCAGCACCCCGACGGCACCGTCGTGCCGCGTGCGGCGCTCACCCTCATCGACGTCGCGGGACAACAGATCGGGCGCGGCGCGAGCGGCGAGGACGGGCGGTACGCGCTGTCCACGCCGGGATCCGGGTCCTACGTCCTGATCGCCGCGGCCGGCGGCCACCAGCCGCAGGCGGTCTCGGTGACCGTGGGGGAGCGTCCGGTGGAACTGGACGTCGTGCTCGGCGGCGCGGGACGGCTGGCGGGCAGCGTGCTGACCGCCGACGGCACGCCGGTGCGCGACGCCGCCGTCACGCTCACCAACGTGCACGGAGAAGTGGTCGCGAGCACCCGCAGCGGGCGTGAAGGGGCCTATGTCATCACCGAATTGGTGGCCGGGGAGTACACCCTGGCCGCCAGTGCGCCCGCGTTCCGCCCGGCCGCGCTGCCCGTCAGCGTCCAGGCCTCCCGCGAGACCCGGCAGGACGTGGAACTCGCGGGCGGCGCGGTGCTGCGCGGCACCGTGCGCGCGGCCGGCGGGCGGCCGGTCGAGGACGCCCGGGTCACCCTGCTCGACGCGGCGGGCAACGTCGTCGACACGCTGACGACGGGAGCCGACGGAACGTTCCGGTTCGTCGATCTGTCATCCGGGGAGTACACCGTGATCGCGGCGGGGTACCCGCCGGTGGCCACCGTGTTGCAGGTCGCCGGGGGCGGCCGGACGGAGCGCGATCTGCAGTTGGGGCACGAGGACTAAGGGGGCGGGGCCTCGGTCGCCCTCACGCCGCAACCGGCGCTCCCGTCGTCCCCCGCACCTCCAGCGCCGGTGTGGTGAGCACCAGTTCGGCGGGGCGGGAGGGGTCGGCGATCCGGTCGAGCAGGCACTGGGCGGCGCGGCGGCCGACATCGTGGCTGCCGTTGTCCACCGTGGTGAGCCACAGGTGCCGCAGACGGGAGACGTAGGTGTTGTCGTAGCCGACGACGGAGAGGTCGCGGGGCACCTGGAGGCCGAGCTGCTCGGCCGCCGAGAGGGCGCCGACCCCCGCCATGTCGTTGAACGCCAGGACGGCGGTGGGGCGTTCGCGTGCCGAGAGAAGGCGGACCGCGGCCCGGTAGCCGCCCTCCTCGGTGAGATCGCCCTGTTCCACGACCGCCGTGTCCGCCAGACCGTGCTCGCGCATGACCGTCTCGAAGCCGCGTCGGCGCAGTTCCCCGACCACCCCCTGACCGGCGATGTGCGCGATGCGGCGGTGGCCGAGGCCGATGAGGTGCTCCGTGGCGAGCCGGGCGCCGTGTCCGTCGTCGCCCGCCACGATGTCCACCGCGGGCAGCCGGGGCTCGCGGGCCCCCGCGACCACAGTGGGAATCCGCGCCGCCGCCGTTCGCAGCGCCTCGGACGGCGGCAGGGTGCCCACGGCGATCAGCCCGTCGACCCCGAGGTCCGTGAACGTACGGGTGAGGTCCTCGCCGAGGCGCCGGCTGAGGCGCCCGTCGGCCATCAGCATGCGCAGCCCGGCGTCGTGCAGCCGGGAGTTGAGGCCGTCGAGCAGCTCCACGAACCAGGGGTTGCGCAGGTCGTTCAGCAGCACACCCACCGTACGGGTGCGCCGTTCGCTGAGACTGCGCGCTGCGGCGTTGGGGCGATAGCCCAGCTCCTCGACGGCCGCCAGCACGGCCTGCCGTTTCTCCGGGCGCACCTGGTCGGAGCCGCGCAGCACCAGGGAGACCAGCGATTTCGACACTCCGGCCCGTTCGGCCACATCGCGGATCGTCGGCGCTCTCATGTCTGGACCGTTCCATACGGCTCACCTGCTTGTCAAAGGATTGACAACTGCCAGAACGGGCTCCACTGTGGGCCGGAGCAGCTGTGGACCGGTCCAAAGAGGGGCAGTCATGGTGGGTAAGCTCGGCGTCGCCGTCGTGGGGTTCGGCTGGATGGGACGGGTGCACACCCAGGCGTACATCCGTGTGCCGCACCATTTCCCGCGGCTGCCGCTGCGGCCCGAACTGGTCGCCGTGGCCGACGAGGTGCCGGGCCGCGCCGAGGAGGCCGCCCGGCAGTACGGCTTCGCCACCGCCGTCCGCGACTGGCGGGAGGTCGCCTCCGACCCCCGCATCCAGGCGGTGAGCATCGCCGCGCCGAACTTTCTGCACCGGGAGATCGGCGTCGCCATGGCCGAGGCGGGCAAGCACATCTGGATCGAGAAACCGGTCGGCCTGACCGTCGGGGACGCCCGTGCGGTCGCGGGTGCCGTCGCCAAGGCCGGGGTGCGGGGCACGGTCGGCTTCAACTACCGCAACGCACCGGCGGTCGAGGCCGCCCGCGAGCTGGTCGCCTCCGGCGGGATCGGCACCGTCACCCATGTCCGCATCCGGCTCTTCAGCGACTACGCCGCTCACCCCGAGTCCGCGCTGACCTGGCGGTACGAGCGTGCCCGGGGCGGCAGCGGGGTCCTCGGCGACCTCGCCTCGCACGGGGTGGACCTGGCGCGCTTCCTGCTCGGCGAGATCGAGTCGCTGGCCGCCGACACCGCCGTCTTCATCCCCGAACGAGCCCGTCCCGCCGGCGCCACCGCGGGCCACACACGCGCGACGGGCGGCGAGCCGGGCCCGGTGGAGAACGAGGACTACGTCAACTGCCTGCTGCGCTTCGTCTCCGGGGCCCGCGGAGTCCTGGAGGCCTGCCGGGTCTCCGTCGGCGAGCAGAACAGCTACGGCTTCGAGGTGCACGGCACCGAGGGCGCGGTCTTCTGGGACTTCCGGCGCATGGGTGAACTGGGCGTCAGCCGCGGCGCGTTCTACCAGGACCAGCCGGTCAGCACCCTCTACGTCGGCCCCGGCCACGGCGAGTACGCCGCCTTCCAGCCCGGCGCCGCCAACGCCATGGGGTACGACGACCTGAAGGTGATCGAGGCTTACCACTTCCTGCGCTCGGTCGCGGAGGGCACGGCGTACGGCCCCACCCTCGACGACGCCGTGCACAGCGCCACCGCCCTGCACGCCATGAGCCGCTCCGCGCAGCTGCGGACCTGGGTGGACCTCCGCTGACCGCGCGGGCCGGAACGCGGCCGCCGCTTGGCTGCGGCACGGCGGCGCACCGATGCCCGGCCGGTTCAGGGGCGGACGAGCAACCGGAAGTCGAAGGAGTAGCGCGAGGCGCGGTAGATGTGGGTGCCGTACTCGACTGCGCGGCCCGTGTCGTCGTACGCCGTGCGCCGCATGGTCAGCAGGGCGGCACCCTCGGGCTCGCCCAGCAGGGCGCCCTCCCCGGGGGTGGCGGTGTCCTGGAAACTTTGCGAACGACTCGACCTGCGGAAGCGCCATACCGGTCTGCGGTGGGTAGAGATCGACCCCGATGCGTCGCATGGTGATCGGATCGAAACGCACGGCGGCCTCGGACATGTGTAGGCCGCACGGCAAGCCACTGTCAAGGCTATGTACTTACATTCGGACCTGCTTCTGAAATAATGTCTTAACAAAGTATTGACAGGTGGGTGTGGCAGGGACTTGTATCCCGTCCCAGCGAAACCGCCGGATCACCGGCACCCGGCCCGGACCCCCGGTCCGGGCCCAGCGTGGGGCCGCCGCCGGCGCCGTCCCTCTCCCTTTCCCCTTCCCCGGCCGCACAGTGAGGTGCAGGAAAGATGGACCGCACATTCCACCCCCGCCGCTCCCGCAGAGTCGTCCCCCTTGTCGCGCTGGCCGCGGCGTCCGCGCTGCTCGTCGCCGGCTGCTCCAGCAGCTCGGGCGGCAAGAAGGCGGAGGAGAAGAACTCCGGCGTCGCCGCGGGCAAGGCGACCACGCCCCGGATGACGGTCGCACTGGTCACCCACCAGGCCCCGGGCGACACGTTCTGGGACATCGTCCGCAAGGGAGCCGAGGCGGCCGCGGCCAAGGACAACATCAAGCTCGTCTACTCCAGCGACCCCAACGCGGGCACCCAGGCCAACCTGGTGCAGAACGCCATCGACCAGAAGGTCGACGGCATAGCGATCACCCTTGCCAAACCGGACGCCATGAAGGACGTCGTGGGCAAGGCGACGCAGGCGGGGATCCCGGTGGTCGGCCTCAACTCCGGGGTGAGCGACTGGAAGAAGCTGGGACTGCTGGAGTTCTTCGGGCAGGACGAGAGCGTGGCGGGAGAGGCGTTCGGCAAGAAGCTGAACGAGGTCGGAGCGAAGAACGCGGTCTGCGTGATCCAGGAGCAGGGCAACATCGGGCTCACCCAGCGCTGCGACGGCGTGAAGAAGACATTCGGCGGCAAGACGCAGATCCTCTATGTCAACGGCACCGACATGCCGTCCGTGAAGTCGACCATCACCGCCAAGCTGAAGCAGGACAGCTCCATCGACTACGTCGCCACGCTGGGCGCGCCCTATGCCCTGACCGCGGTGCAGTCGGTGGGCGACGCGGGCAGCAAGGCGAAGGTCGCCACCTTCGACCTCAACAAGGACCTCACCAACGCCATCCAGAAGGGTGACATCCAGTTCGCCGTCGACCAGCAGCCCTATCTCCAGGGTTATCTGGCGATCGACTCCCTGTGGCTGGAGAAGAACAACGGCAACTACAGCGGCGGCGGCGAACAGCCGGTGCTGACCGGACCGGCCTTCGTCGACAAGTCCAACGTCGACACCGTCGCGGCGTTCGCCGCGAAGGGCACGAGGTGATGGCCATGTCCGACCAGGCTGTGCCGGCGGTGTCCTCACCGCCGGCCTCCGGCCCCAAGGAGCGCGACGGCCGGGCCCTGCAGCGCCCCCTCCTGCTCCGGCTGCTCGCCCGGCCCGAGGTCGGCGTCTTCCTCGGGGCCGTCGCGGTGTTCGTCTTCTTCTTCGCGGCGGCGCCCACGTTCCGCACCGGCAGTGCGATGGCCACCGTCCTCTACCAGTCGTCCACCATCGGGATCATGGCGCTGCCCGTGGCGCTGCTGATGATCGGCGGCGAGTTCGACCTCTCGTCCGGTGTCGCGGTGATCACCTCCGCGCTCACCGCGAGCATGGTCAGCTACCAGCTGACCATGAACGTATGGGTGGGCGTGATCGTCGCCCTCGTGGTGTCGCTCGCGATCGGGGCGTTCAACGGCTGGATGGTGATGCGCACCGGGCTGCCGAGCTTCCTGATCACGCTCGGCACGTTCCTCGGCCTTCAGGGCATCAACCTCGCGGTCGCCAAGCTGGTCACCGGCAACGTGGCCACCGACGACATCAGCGACATGGAAGGCTTCGACCAGGCCAAGGCGGTCTTCGCCTCCTCCTTCACCGTCGGGGGCGTCCAGTTCAAGGTCACCGTCCTGTGGTGGCTCGGCTTCGCGGCCCTGGCCACCTGGGTTCTGCTGCGCACCAAGTACGGCAACTGGACCTTCGCGGTCGGCGGCAACAAGGACAGCGCCCGGGCCGTCGGCGTGCCGGTGAAGTTCACCAAGATCACCCTGTTCATGCTGGTCGGCTTCGGTGCCTGGTTCGTCGGCATGCACCAGCTGTTCGCCTTCAACACCGTGCAGTCCGGCGAGGGCGTCGGCCAGGAGCTGATCTACATCGCCGCCGCGGTCATCGGCGGCTGCCTGCTCACCGGCGGCTACGGCTCCGCGATCGGCCCCGTCTTCGGCGCCTTCATGTTCGGCATGGTCAGCCAGGGCATCGTCTACGCCGGCTGGAACCCCGACTGGTTCAAGGCGTTCCTGGGTGTGATGCTCCTCGGCGCCACCCTCATCAATCTGTGGGTCCGCCAGTCGGCGGCCCGGAGGTGATCCCCATGACGACCGACGACCTCGGCACCCCCAACGGCACGCCCACCCCGGCCGACCGGGTCCCCATCGTCGAACTGCGCGGTGCGGGCAAGTCCTACGGCAACATCCGCGCCCTGCACGGCGTCGACCTCGCCGTCCACCCCGGCAGGGTCGCCTGCGTCCTGGGCGACAACGGCGCCGGCAAGTCCACCCTGATCAAGATCATCTCCGGGCTCCACCAGCACACCGAGGGCGAGCTCCTCGTCGACGGGCGACCGGTGCGCTTCAGCACCCCGCGCGAGGCCCTGGACCGCGGCATCGCCACCGTCTACCAGGACCTGGCGACCGTGCCCCTCATGCCGGTGTGGCGGAACTTCTTCCTCGGCTCCGAGATGACCAAGGGACCCTGGCCGGTCCGCCGCCTCGACATCGCCCGGATGAAGAAGACCGCGGACGACGAACTGCGCAACATGGGCATCGTCCTCGACGATCTCGAACAGCCCATCGGCACCCTCTCCGGGGGCCAGCGCCAGTGCGTGGCCATCGCCCGCGCCGTCTACTTCGGAGCCCGCGTCCTCATCCTGGACGAGCCCACCGCCGCCCTCGGCGTCAAGCAGTCGGGCGTGGTCCTGAAGTACATCGCGGCCGCCCGCGAGCGTGGCCTGGGCGTCATCTTCATCACCCACAACCCGCACCACGCCTATATGGTCGGCGACCACTTCAGCGTGCTGCGCCTGGGCACCCTGGAGCTCAGCGCCGACCGCACACAGGTCGGCCTGGAAGAGCTGACCAACCACATGGCCGGCGGCGCCGAACTCGCCGCCCTCAAGCACGAGCTGGCACAGGTCGGCGGCGTCGACGTCCAGGGCCTGCCGGAAGAGAAGGACCTCCGGGCGCCCGTGGCCGCACCTCCGGAAGGGAACTCCTGACATGACCCCTGCCCTGGACCGCATCCGGGTCGGCTCCGCCCCGGACTCCTGGGGCGTCTGGTTCCCCGACGACCCACGGCAGGTGCCCTGGGAACGCTTCCTCGACGAGGTCGCCGAGGCCGGCTACTCCTGGATCGAACTCGGCCCCTACGGCTACCTGCCGACCGACCCGGCCCGGCTCACCGACGAGGTGGACAAGCGGAACCTGAAGGTCTCGGCGGGCACCGTCTTCACCGCGCTGCACCGCGGACCGGCCGTATGGGAGTCCACCTGGGAGCACGTGGGCCGGGTCGCCGCGCTCACCCAGGCGATGGGCGCGCACCACCTGGTGGTCATCCCCTCCTTCTGGCGGGACGACGAGACCGCCGAGATCATCGAGCCGTCGGAGCTGACCGCCGAACAGTGGGGCCACCTCGGCAGGGGCATGGAGCGGCTCGGCCGCGAGGTCAAGGAGACCTATGGCCTCGACATCGTCGTCCACCCGCACGCCGACACCCACATCGACACCGAGGAGCACGTCGGGCGCTTCCTCGACGCCACCGACTCCGGCCTCGTCAACCTCTGTCTGGACACCGGGCACTACGCCTACTGCGGCGGCGACAGCGTCAAGCTCATCGAGACCTACGGCGAGCGCATCGGCTACCTCCACCTCAAGCAGGTCGACCCGGAGATCCTCGCCGACGTCGTGGCGAACGGGGTGCCCTTCGGGCCCGCCGTGCAGCGCGGCGTGATGTGCGAACCCCCGGCCGGCGTGCCCGCGCTGGAACCGGTGCTCGCCGCCGCCCAGGGCCTCGGGGTCGACCTCTTCGCCATCGTCGAGCAGGACATGTACCCCTGCCCGCCGGACCGGCCGCTGCCCATCGCCGTCCGCACCCGCGCCTTCCTCCGCTCCTGCGGCGCGTGACCTCCGAAGGGACGAGCGCTTTTCCACAGGGCTGGTCACGCATCGTCACGAGCGCGTACGGTTTCGTGCCATGAAGATCCTCATCAGCGCCGACATGGAGGGCGCCACCGGTGTGACCTGGCCGGCCGACGTGCTGCCCGGGACGCCGCAGTGGGAGCGGTGCCGGACCATGTTCACTTCGGACGTGAACGCCGCCGTGCTCGGTTTCCTCGACGGCGGCGCCGACGAGGTGCTGATCAACGAGGCGCACTGGACCATGCGCAATCTGCTCCTGGAACGGCTCGACGAGCGGGCGCAGATGCTCACCGGCCGTCACAAGTCCCTGTCCATGGTGGAGGGCGTCCAACACGGCGACGTGGACGGCATCGCGTTCGTCGGCTACCACGCGGGCGCCGGTATGGAAGGCGTGCTGGCGCACACCTACCTCGCCAACTCCATCACCGGAGTCTGGCTGAACGACGTCCGCGCCAGCGAGGGCCTGCTGAACGCGCACGTCGCCGCCGAGTACGGCGTGCCCGTCATCCTGGTCACCGGCGACGACGTGGCCTGCGAGGACGCGCTGGGCTACGCGCCGGAGGCGCTCAAGGTCGCAGTCAAGGACCACGTCTCCCGGTACGCGGCCGTGTGCCGCACACCCGCCAGGACCGCCGCCGACATCCGCGCCGCCGCCAAACAGGCGGCCGCGCTGGCGGTACGTCTGGAACCGGCCGATGAGGGCCCGTTCACCGTGGCACTCGAGTTCGACGCCGAGCACCTCGCGATGGCCGCCACCGTCGTCCCGGGCGTGGACCGCATCGGCGAGCGGAAGGTGGCGTTCACGAGCGCGACCATGTACGAGGGCATCCGTACCTTCAAGGCGGTCACCACGATCGCCTCGGCTGCGGTGGAGGAGCAGTATGGCTGACCGGCAGGCACTCGACGAGGTCGTGCGCTTCACCTCGGACCTCATCCGGATCGACACCACCAACCGGGGCGGCGGGGACTGCAGGGAGCGGCCCGCCGCCGAGTACGCGGCGGCGCGGCTGGCCGAGGCGGGCCTGGAGCCCACGCTGCTGGAACGCGCCGAGGGCCGGACCAACGTCGTCGCCCGGATCGAGGGCTCCGACCCGTCCGCGGACGCGCTGCTCGTCCACGGCCACCTGGACGTGGTGCCCGCCGAGGCCGCCGACTGGAGCGTGCACCCGTTCTCCGGAGAGGTGCGCGACGGTGTCGTCTGGGGCCGTGGCGCGGTCGACATGAAGAACATGGACGCGATGATCCTCGCGGTCCTGGCGGCCTGGGCTCGCACGGGCGTGCGACCACGCCGCGACCTCGTCGTCGCGTTCACCGCCGACGAGGAGGCGAGCGCCGAGGACGGTTCCGGGTTCCTGGCGGACCGCCACGCGCACCTCTTCGAGGGGTGCACCGAAGGAATCAGCGAGTCCGGAGCGTTCACGTTCCACGACGGCAGCGGCCGGCGCATCTACCCCATCGCGGCGGGCGAGCGCGGCACCGCCTGGCTCACCCTGACCGCCCGCGGCCGGGCAGGCCACGGCTCCAAGCCGAACAGCAGCAACGCCGTCACCCGGCTCGCCGCCGCCGTCGCCCGGATCGGCGCCCACGAGTGGCCGCTGCGGCTCACCCCGACCGTGCGTGCCGCGCTCACCGAGCTCGCCACCCTGTACGGCCTCGACGCCGACCTCGACGACCCCGTCGCCACGGACGACCTCCTGGAGAAGCTGGGCCCGGCCGCGGCACTGGTCCGGCCGACCGTCCGCAACAGCGCCACCCCGACCATGCTCCGCGCCGGTTACAAGGTGAACGTGATCCCGGGAGAGGCCGTCGCCCACATCGACGGCCGCTATGTGCCCGGCTGTGAGGACGAGTTCCGCACCACCCTCGACGAACTGACCGGAGAGGACGTGGACTGGGAGTACCACCACCGCGAGGTCGCCCTCCAGGCACCGGTGGACTCACCGACGTTCGCCCGGATGCGGGCCGCCGTCGAGGAATTCGCACCCGAGGGACATGTGGTGCCGTACTGCATGTCGGGCGGCACGGACGCCAAGCAGTTCTCGCGCCTCGGCATCACCGGATACGGCTTCGCGCCGCTGAAGCTGCCGGAGGGCTTCGACTACGAGGCGCTCTTCCACGGCGTCGACGAACGCGTCCCCGTGGAGGCCCTGCACTTCGGCGTCCGCGTCCTCGACCGCTTTCTGCGGACGGCCTAGGGGGTGGGGGAGATGGCGCGGATCCTGCCCTACGGGGAATGGCCCTCGCCCATCGACGCGGCGCTCGCCGCCGGGCACGACGGGCAGCCGGAGTCGGTGGACCTCGTGGGCGAGGAGGCGTGGTGGACCGAGCCGCGCCCCACGGAAGGCGGCCGCCGCACCCTCGTGCGGCGCACGGTCGACGGTGCACAGGAGACGGTGCTGCCCCCGCCGTGGAACGTGCGCAGCCGGGTCATGGAGTACGGCGGCCGGTCCTGGTCTGGCGCCATGCGTCCCGAGGGCCCGCTGCTGGTCTTCGTCAACTTCGCGGACCAGCGGCTGTACGCGTACGAGCCGGCGGCGCCCGGTGACGGGCCGCGCCCGCTCACTCCCCTTTCGCCCGTGGGCGGCGGACTGCGCTGGGTCGACCCGCAGTTGCATGTCGAGCGCGGCGAGGTGTGGTGCGTGCTGGAGGAGTTCACCGGCGACGGGCCCTCGGACGTACGCCGGGTGGCGGCCGCGGTGCCCCTGGACGGTTCCGCGGCGCAGGACCGGCATGCCGTTCGGGAACTCACCGATACCCGGCACCGCTTCGTCACGGGGCCCCGCCTCTCGCCGGACGGGCGGCGTGTGGCATGGATCGCCTGGGACCATCCGCGCATGCCGTGGGACGGCACCGAGCTCATCGTGGCCGAGGTGACCGGCGACGGGACACTCCGGGAGCCGCACATCCTCGCCGGCGGCCCCGAGGAGTCCATCCCCCAGGCCGAGTGGGCGGCCGACGGCTCCCTGCTGTACGCCAGTGACCGCGGCGGCTGGTGGAACCTGTACCGGGACGGCGTGGCGCTGTGCCCCCGCGCGGAGGAGTTCGCCGGGCCGCTGTGGAAGGTCGGCCTGCGGTGGTTCGCTCCGCTGGAGAGCGGGCTGATCGCCGTCCTGCACGGCAGGGGAGCGAGCCGGCTGGGCATCCTCGACCCGGACAGCGGCGAGGTCGTCGACGCGGCCGGACCGTGGACCGAGTTCGCCGCCACCCTCGCCGCGCACGGCAGCCGGATCGTCGCCGTCGGCGCGAGCCCGCGCACCGCGTACGAGGTGGTCGAACTGGATGCGAAAACCGGCCGCGCCCGGGTCGTCGGCGCCGCCCACGAGGACGCGGTGGATCCCGCGTACTACCCCGACCCCCGGGTCCGTACCTTCACCGGGCCCGGGGGCCGCGAGATCCATGCGCACCTGTATCCGCCGCACCACCCCGGTCACACCGCGCCCGAGGGCGAGCTGCCGCCCTATGTCGTGTGGGCGCACGGCGGGCCCACGAGCCGGGTCCCGCTCGTCCTCGACCTGGAGATCGCCTACTTCACCTCGCGCGGCATCGGCGTCGTCGAGGTGAACTACGGCGGCTCGACCGGATACGGGCGCGAGTACCGCAACCGGCTCCGCGGACAGTGGGGCGTCGTCGACGTCGAGGACTGCGCGGCCGTCGCGGCCGCCCTCGCCGACGAGGGCACCGCCGACCGGAGCCGGCTCGCCGTGCGGGGCGGCAGCGCGGGCGGCTGGACGTCGGCGGTGTCCCTGACGACGACCGACGGCTACGCCTGCGGCACGATCATCTATCCCGTCCTGGACCTGAAGAGCTTCGGCTCGGGAGAGACCCACGACTTCGAGTCCCGCTATACGGAGACCCTGGTGGGGCCCTACTCCGAGGTTCCCGACCGGTATGCCGAGCGGTCGCCCCTCGAGCACGTCCACCGGATCACCGCCCCCTTCCTGCTGCTCCAGGGGCTCGAGGACCCCATCTGCCCGCCGGCGCAGTGCGAGCGGTTCCTCGCCCGGCTGGCGGGGCGGCGGGTCCCGCACGCCTACCTCGCCTTCGAGGGCGAGGGGCACGGCTTCCGGCGGGCTGAGACCATGGTGCGTGCCCTGGAGGCCGAGCTGTCCCTGTACGCGCAGGTCTTCGGGTTCGCCCCGCCCGGCATACCGACCCTGGAGCTCAGCAAGTGAACCCTCTCGTACGGCCGCCCAGACTCGCCCCCGGCGCCCGCGTGGCCGTCGTCGCGCCCAGCGGGCCCGTGGTCGAGGAGCGGCTCGCCGCCGGGCTCGACCTTCTGCGCGCCTGGGAGCTGGACCCGGTCGTGGGCCCGCATGTCCTTGACCGGCACCCCGACTACCCCTACCTCGCGGGCACGGACGCCGACCGGGCCGCCGACTTCCAGGCCGCGTGGTGTGACCCGGACGTGACCGCGGTGCTGTGCGCCCGCGGTGGATACGGGGCGCAGCGCATGGTGGACCTGCTCGACTGGGACGCCCTGCGGGCCGCCGGGCCCAAGGTGCTGGTCGGCTTCAGCGACATCACCGCGCTGCACGAGGCGTTCGCGGTCCGGCTCGGCCTGGTCACGCTGCACGGCCCGATGGTGTCGGCCGTCGACTTCCTGAAGAACGCGCGGGCGCAGGAGCATCTGCGGGCCACGCTCTTCGAGCCGGAGTCCGTGACGACCATCCGCGCTCTCGGCGGGACGGTGCTCGTGCCCGGTCGCGCCCGGGGTGTCACCTTCGGCGGCTGTCTGAGCCTGCTCGCGGCCGAACTGGGCACCCCGCACGCCCGGGCCGGCACACGCGGAGGACTGCTGATGATCGAGGACGTCGGCGAGGAGGCGTACCGCGTCGACCGGATCCTCACCCAGCTGCTGCGCTCCGGCAGGCTCGACGGCGTCGCCGGGATCGCGTTCGGGTCCTGGGAGCAGTGCGGTCCGTACGAGCTGCTGCGGCGGGTTCTCACCGACCGGCTCGGCGGCCTTGGGGTACCGGTGGTCGAGGAGTTCGGCTTCGGGCACGGCGAGGGCGCGCTGACGATCCCGTTCGGGGTCGGGGCCGAGCTGGACGCGGAGGCGGGGACGCTGGCGCTGGCCGAGCCGGCGCTGGCCTAGCTCCGCGGCCCGGGGGCCGGAGGGTCGCGTAGGGTGTCGCCGTGCCCCTGACCCGTGGATATCTCGCCGAAGGCCCCCGCGTGGGCATCCGCCACTTCACCTATGAGGACGAGGCCGAATTCACCGCCCGGGCGCGGGAGAGCAGGGACCTGCACCATCCGTGGCTCTTCCCGCCGGTCACCGCGCGGGCCTACGCGGCCTACGCGGGCCGGCTGATCGACGATCCGACGAAGGCCGGCTTCCTGGTGTGCGAGAAGGACAGCGGGGCCATCGCCGGGTACATCAACATCAACAACATCGTCGAGGGCGGGTTCCTGTGCGGAGCCCTCGGCTACGGTGCCTTCGCCCACGCGGCCGGGCGGGGACTGATGGCGGAGGCCCTCGACCTCGTGGTGCGGTATGCGTTCGGACCGATGGGACTGCACCGGCTGGAGATCAACGCGCAGCCCGGCAACACCGCCTCGATCGCGCTCGCCCGGCGCTGTGGCTTCCGCCTCGAGGGCTTCTCACCGAACATGATCTACATCGACGGGGCCTGGCGCGACCACGAACGCTGGGCCATCACCGCCGAGATGACCGGCAGCCGCCCCGGGCCCGCGCCCTCCGCGTAGGTCCGGCGCGGCGTCCCCTCGGGCGGCGTCATGTCCGGCTTTGCGGAATCCTGACCGGCAGAGCCCCTGGTCGGCTCTTCGGCAAACGGGTTCCATGGCGATCGTGACGACGATCCGACGGGACGCGATGAGGCTGCCCGCGGCGGCTCTGGGACCGGACAACCCACTGCCCCCGCTGCGGCCGCCCGACGACGTGCACCGCATCGAGGACCGAGGCAGAGAGAACCTGCCGCCCGACATGGCCCGGCAGCTCGGCTGTGCGCCCCTGCGCAGCCTGCTGCCCGTGCGCGTGCGGGACGGCTACGGCAGAGCGCGCGCCCCTCGGGAGATCGGCACCCTCGTGATCGAGAACGACCGGCTGCGCGCCACCGTCCTGCCAGGCCTCGGCGGACGCGTCGCGTCGCTGTTCCACAAGCCCACCGGCCGTGAACTCCTCTACCGCAACCCCGTGTTCCAGCCCGCCTGCTTCGCGCTCAACGGCGCCTGGTTCTCCGGCGGTATCGAGTGGAACATCGGCGCAACCGGCCACACCACCCTCTCCTGTTCCCCCCTGCACGCGGCCCGCGTCACCGCGCCCGACGGCGGGGAGATGCTGCGCCTGTGGGAGTGGGAGCGCCTGCGCGACCTGCCGTTCCAGGTCGACCTCTGGCTGCCGCAAGGCTCCGACTTCCTGTACGTCGGTGTGCGGATCCGCAATCCGCACGACCGGCCGGTGCCGGCCTACTGGTGGTCCAATACCGCCGTGCCGGAGGAGTGCCGGGTGCTCGCCCCCGCCGAGGAGGCCTACCACTTCGGCTACGAGCGCCGACTGCACCGGGTGCCGGTGCCGTCGTACGGCGGTGTGGACCGCACCTACCCCGCGAACAGCGTCCATCCCGCCGACTGGTTCTACGAGGTGCCCGACGGGCGGCGGCGCTGGATCGCCGCGCTCGGCCAGGACGGCCACGGGCTGGTGCAGACGTCGACCGATGTGCTGCGCGGCCGGAAGCTGTTCGTCTGGGGCACGGGCACCGGCGGCCGCCGCTGGCAGGAGTGGCTCACCGAACCGGGCACCGGCGGCTACTGCGAGATCCAGGCCGGACTCGCCCGCACCCAGCTGGAACATATACCACTGGACGCGGAGAGCGAGGTGGCCTGGCTGGAGGCGTACGGGCCGCTGCACGCCGAACGGGAAGGGGACTGGGACCGCGTCGTGCGCGCGGCCGGGGCACGCCTGGAGGCCTGCCTGCCGCGCGAGCGCGTCGAGGGCGCCTACGCGGCGTGGCGGCCGTACGCCGACGCCGAACCCGGTGAGGTGCTCGCCGCCGGTTCGGGCTGGGGCGCGCTCGAAGTGCTGCGCATGGGCGACAAGTTGCCGGGCACCCCGTTCGAGGAGGGGACGCTCGGCGATGCGCAGGCGCCCTGGCTGGAGCTGTTGCGGACCGGTTCCTTCCCCGAGGCGAGGCGGGCCGGGCCGCCCGGGGAGACGCTGGTGGCGCCGCACTGGCGGGACATGCTGGAGACCGCGCCCGCACTGCCGCTGACGGAATATCACCTGGGTATCGCCCAGTGGCACGCGGGCGACCGCGCCCAGGCGGTGCGCAGTTGGGAGCGCGCGCTTCCTCTCGCCCCGTCCCTGTGGCCGTTGCTGCGCTGTCTCGCGGTGGCCGACCAGGAGGCCGGCCACCGCGAGCGCGCCGCCGACCGGTATGCCGAGGCCTTCGACGACCTGTGCCGGGAGCGTCGCGACGACGGGGAGACCTGGATGGCCGCCGGCGCGGCGCTCGGCCGCGAGACCCTGGAGGCGCTGCTGGCCGTGGGCCGCGCCCGGGACGCGCGCGCCGTGTGGCACCGCCTCCACCCCGTGACGCGAGAGCGCGGCCGCTTCCGGCTGATCGAGGCCCGGCTGCTGCTCGCGGAGGGCGATCGCGAGGCGGCGCGGGCCGTGTTCGAGGAGGGGTTCGAAGTCGCCGACCTGCGGGAGGGCGCGGAGACGATCAGCGAGCTGTGGGCGCGGCTCACCGACGAGCCGCTGCCGGCGCGCTACGACTTCCGGATGCGGCCCTGACGGCGTCTGACAATCCCCGGGCGCGGATCGGACACTCCCTAGGCGGGCGGTCGGCGGTCCACGTACTCGTAGACCGTCCCGTCCGGATGCGCCGCGATCAGATTGCGGCCCGCAGGTGTGGGGACGGGGCCCGCGATGATACGGGCTCCGAGCCCGGTCAGCACGCGGTGGGCCTCGTCGACGTCCTCGACGGCGATCGTCGCCGCCACCTTGCGCAGCAGCTCCAGTGCGGGCGCGGGGCCGCTCATCAGCAGGAAGCAGCCGACCGCGGCCACCTGGACACCACCGCGTTCGAAACGGAGAGCTCTGCCGCCCGCCAGACGTTCGTAGAAGGGGACCGCGGTCTCCAGGTCGTCGACGCAGACGCGTAGCGAGGCTCCCAGAATCTCCATGCGGACGAGCCTAGTTGGGACGTCCGGGAGAGGAGATCGTTTCCGCCGTATACACGCCACTTCTCCCCGGCATGGGTGTGTGCGGCAGGCGGGTGGCACGGCGTTATGCGCGCCCTTGCCCGGGTACCCGGCGCACATGAAGCGCTTGGATCATCTGGAACATCTGGACAAGCAGCTGGTCGACGAGCTGGCACAGGTGGCCCGGGAGGCCGTGCGTGACGAGCTGCGCGAACAGACGCGCAAGCAGCGTCGCACGGCCGCGCTGTACGCCGCGTCCGGTGCCACTGGTCTGTACGCGGGTGCCGCGCTGGCGCTCGCCGCCGGCCTGGCCCTGGCCCTCGGCCTGCCCGGCTGGGCCGCCGCGCTGGTCATGGCGGCGGTGCTGGGCGTGGGCGCCTATGTGCTGCGCGGTGCCGCCCGCTCCGGCGGCGGCCACCCGCACGGGACCGCATCCCACGGCGCCACGGGCCGTGTCGTCGGCGGTACGCCGCCCGCCGGGCCGTCCGGCGGCCACGGCATGCCGTACCCGCCGGTGCCGCCCGCAGCACCCGGGAACCCGGTGACGGGTGACCCTGTGCCGGGCATGCCGGAAGCCGACCCGGACATACCGCGCCGCCGGGGTCGGTGAGCGATGGCCAGGGCGTGGTCGCGAGCCATGACAGGGCGCCGCAGGGCGGTCGTGGTGACCGGGGCGAGTGGTGGAGTGGGCCGGGCCACGGCCGTGGCCTTCGCCGCCCGCGGAGACAGGGTCGCCCTGCTCGCCCGCGGCCGCGAGGGCCTCGGCGCGGCCGCGGAGGAGGTGCGGCGCGTCGGCGGTGAGGCGCTCGTCGTGCCCGTCGACGTGGCGGACGCGAGAGCGGTCGAGGACGCCGCGCAGCAGGTCGCCGACGCGTTCGGGCGGATCGACGTCTGGGTCAACAACGCGTTTACGGGCGTCTTCGCGCGGTTCACCGACATCGCGCCGGACGAGTTCCGCCGCGTCACCGAAGTGACGTACCTCGGTTATGTGTTCGGCACCCGGGCCGCCCTGCGGCACATGCGTCCCGCGAACCACGGGACGATCGTCCAGGTCGGCTCCGCGCTCGCGTACCGGGGGATACCGCTCCAGTCGGCGTACTGCGGTGCCAAGCATGCCATCCAGGGGTTCAACGAGTCCCTGCGCTGCGAACTGATGCACGAACGGTCGCGGGTGCGGACGACGATGGTGCAGCTGCCGGCCCTGAACACCCCGCAGTTCGACTGGGTGCTGAACCGGATGCCGGGGCGGGCCAGGCCGGTGGCGCCGGTCTACCAGCCGGAGGTGGCGGCACGCGCGATCGTGCATGCGGCCGGGCACGCCAGGCGCCGGGAGTACTGGGTGGGCGGATCGACGGTGGCCACTCTGATCGCCAACGCGGTGGCCCCCGGGCTGCTGGACCGGTACCTCGCACGCACCGGGTTCGACGCCCAGCAGGACGCGCGGGACAAGGCGCGGCACGACGGGGCGGGGAATCTGTGGACTCCCGCGGACGGCCCGCACGGCCATGACTTCGGGGCGCACGGACGCTTCGACGCGGAGTCCCAGCCGGGGAGCGCCGAGGAATGGATCTCCCGCAACCGGGCCAGGATCGGTGCCGGCCTGCTGGCCGGCGGCCTGGGCGCCGCGGTGACAGCCGAGGCCCTGCGCCGCCGCGGCTGACGGTGGGGCCGGGGACGGGGCGATCTCGTGCGCCAAGCCCCGCCTCCGGCCCCAGGTCGCCTCAGGTCCCAGGCCCACCCGGCCGTGCTCCCTCCCGGCGCCACCGGGAAGCCGAAGCCTGGGCAGCCCCCGGCGCAACGACGGCGGGCGCTAGGACGGCGCCCGAGCGTCTCAACGCGGCAGCTGCGGCAGCACCTTGGTGCGGTAGAAGTCGAAGAAACCGCGCTGGTCGGGGCCGATCTGGTTGACGTAGACCCGGTCGAAGCCCGCGTCGACGAACGCGGACAGCGCGGCCACGTGCTCGTCCACGTCGTCCCCGCACACCCGGTTCTCGCGCACCGTCTCCTCGGTGATCAGCTGCTGCAACTGCTCGAAGTGCTTCGGCGAGGGCAGCACCTGCCCCATCTCGCCGGGCAGCAGCTCGTTGGCCCACAGCCTGCGCACCGTACGGACGGCCTCGTCCCGGTCGGTGCCGTAGCAGACCTTCGCACCGCCGCTCACCGGCTTGGCGCCACCCCCGCCCTTGCGGAACTGCGCCACCATCGACTCCTGCGGCATCATGGTGATGTATCCGTCGCCGATCCGGGCCGCGAGCGAGGTCGCCGCGGGCCCGAAGCCGGAGATGTCGATGGGGACGGGCTCGTCGGGGACCGTGTAGAGGCGGGCGTTCTCCACCGTGTAGTGGGTGCCGTGGTGGGTGACCTCCTCGCCGGTGAACAGCCGGCGCATCACCTGGATGGCCTCCTCCAGCATCTCCAGACGCACGCTCGTGGGCGGCCAGCGGTCGCCGAGGATGTGCTCGTTGAGCGCCTCGCCCGAGCCGACTCCCAGCCGGAAGCGGCCGCCGGTCATCACCGCGCTGGTCGCGGCGGCCTGCGCCACCACCGCGGGATGCATCCGCACCGTCGGGCAGGTCACCGCGGTCTCGACCGGCAGCGACACGGCCTCCGAGATGGCACCGATCACCGACCAGACGAAGGGGCTCTGGCCCTGCGCGTCGTTCCACGGGTGGTAGTGGTCCGAGATCCACAGCGCCTGGAATCCGGCCTGCTCGGCCATCCGCGCCTGCTCGATCAGAGCGGCGGGGCCGAACTCCTCACACGAGAGGAAATAGCCGTACTCGGTCATGAAGAACCTCCGGGACGGGGCTTACCGCGTCGGTCTCCGGCCGGGTAACCGTGCGGATGGGGGCGAAACGCCGGGGCTGCCGGGTTTGGGTGCCCCGACCCGGGAAACGCGGAAGGTCTCCACGGGTGGCATTCGTGCGCCCGCCAGGCAGACGTACGCGCGACCACGCCGGAGGCGAAACGTGAGTCGACCTCGCATCCTCATCGTCGGTGCCGGATTCGCCGGCTACCGCACGGCACGCACCCTCTCCCGGCTGACCCGGAACCGGGCCGAGATCACCCTGCTCAACCCGACGGACTACTTTCTGTATCTGCCCCTGCTGCCCCAGGTCGCGGCGGGCATCCTGGAGCCGCGGCGCGTCGCCGTCCCCCTCGCCGGCACACTGCGCCATGTTCGCCTGGTGCTCGGCGAGGCCGACGGTGTCGATCTCGACGCGCGCACGGTTCACTACACCGACCCCGAGGGCCAGGGCGGCACCCTCGGCTACGACCGGCTGGTGCTCGCCGTCGGCAGCGTGAACAAGCTGCTGCCCGTTCCCGGCGTAGCCGAGAACGCCCATGGCTTCCGGGGACTGCCCGAGGCGCTCTACCTGCGCGACCACGTGACCCGCCAGGTGGAGCTGGCCGCCGCGGCCGACGAGCCCAAGAGCTGCGCCTCCCGCTGCACCTTCGTGGTGGTCGGCGCCGGTTACACCGGCACCGAACTCGCCGCGCAGGGCAAGCTGTTCACCGACGCCCTGGTGCGCAGGCAGCCGCTGCGCGCGGGCATGCGCCCGCGCTGGCTGCTGCTGGACATCGCGCCCCGCGTGCTGCCGGAGATGGACGAACGGCTCTCCCGCACCGCCGACCGCGTCCTGCGTCGCCGCGGTGTCGACGTACGGATGGGAGTCTCCGTGAAGGAGGCGACCCACGACGGAGTCCTGCTGACGGACGGGGAGTTCGTCGACAGCCGCACCCTGGTGTGGTGTGTCGGCGTACGGCCCGACCCGCTCGTCAGCAGCCTCGGACGGCCCCTGGAACGCGGCCGGCTGCTGGTCGACCCGTACTTGCAGGTGCCGGGTCACCCCGACGTGTTCGCCTGTGGGGACGCGGCCGCCGTGCCCGATCTCGCCAAGCCCGGCCAGTACACGCCGATGACGGCGCAGCACGCCTGGCGGCACGGCAAGGTCGCCGCCGTCAACGTCGCGGCCTCGCTGGGCATCGGCAGCCGGCGTCCCTACCGCCACCGCGACCTGGGCTTCGTCGTGGACCTCGGCGGCGTGCAGGCCGCCGCCAACCCGCTCGGGATCCCCCTGTCCGGGCCGCTCGCGGGAGCCGTCACCCGTGGTTACCACCTCGCGGCGATGCCCGCGAACCGCATCCGGGTCGCCGCCGACTGGCTCCTGGAGACCGTACTGCCTCGCCAGGACGTCCAGTTGGGGCTGGTCCGCTCCTGGAACGTGCCGCTGGACAGCGCGTCGCCCGAACTGGCCCGCGTGCCGGGAGCCCCCGCACAGTCCGGTACGGAGAAATCCGGTACGGAGGAACCTCGATGAACACACGTCAGCTCACCGAACTCGCCCAGCAACTGCGCGTCGACAGCGTGCGCGCCGCCGCCGCGGCGGGCTCCGGGCACCCGACCTCCTCGATGTCCGCGGCGGACCTGATGGCCGTCCTGCTGGCCCACCACCTCCGCTACGACTTCGAACGCCCCGCCCACCTCGGCAACGACCGGTTCATCCTCTCCAAGGGGCACGCCTCGCCCCTGCTGTACGCCGCCTACAAGGCCGCCGGGGCCATCAACGAGACCGAGCTGCTCACCTTCCGCAAGCTCGGCAGCCGGCTCGAAGGACATCCCACGCCCCGCCGGCTGCCCTGGGTCGAGACGGCCACCGGCTCCCTCGGCCAGGGGCTGCCCGTCGGGGTCGGTGTCGCCCTGGCCGAACAGCGGCTCGACCGCACCGGCTACCGCGTATGGGTGCTGTGCGGCGACAGCGAGCTGGCCGAGGGATCCGTGTGGGAGGCCGCCGAGCA
The DNA here is from genome assembly GCF_021462825.1 of Streptomyces glomeratus. Classification (GTDB taxonomy): domain Bacteria; phylum Actinomycetota; class Actinomycetes; order Streptomycetales; family Streptomycetaceae; genus Streptomyces; species Streptomyces glomeratus. The sequence goes on from NZ_JAKEEB010000011.1 coordinate 31,504, forward strand.
CGCCGGGTTCGAACATCTGGACAACCTGATCGCGATCGTCGACGTGAACCGGCTGGGCCAGCGCGGACCCACCCGCCACGGCCACGACCTCGACGCCTACGCGCGCCGCTTCAAGGCCTTCGACTGGCACACCGTCGAGGTCGACGGGCACGACGTCGAGGCCATCGACCGCGCCTACGCCGAGGCCGAGTCCACCACCGGGCAGCCGACCGTGATCCTCGCACGCACCCTGAAAGGCAAGGGCGTCGCCGCCGTCCAGGACCGCGAGGGCCAGCACGGCAAGCCGCTGCCGGACGCCGACGAGGCGATCGAGGAACTCGGTGGCGTACGGAATCTGCACGTCGAGGTCCAGCCGCCGCCGACCGCCCGTGTGCTGCACGCGGTCCAGGGCGGCCATCTGGAGCTGCCGCGCTACGACATCGGCGACCAGGTCCCCACCCGGGACGCCTACGGCCAGGCGCTCGCCGCGCTCGGCAGCGCACGCGGCGACGTCGTCGCCCTGGACGGCGAGGTCGGCGACTCCACACGCACCGAGTACTTCGCCAAGGACCACCCCGAACGCTACTTCGAGTGCTATATCGCCGAACAGCTGATGGTGGCCGCCGCCGTCGGTATGGCCACGCGCGGCTGGGTGCCCTACGCCTCCTCGTTCGCCGCGTTCCTCACCCGCGCCCACGACTTCGTCCGTATGGCCTCCATCAGCGGCTCCGGCATCAACCTCGTGGGCTCGCACGCCGGTTGCGCCATCGGCGAGGACGGGCCCTCGCAGATGGGCCTCGAGGACCTCGCGATGTTCCGCGCCGTGTACGGCTCCACCGTCCTGTACCCGTGCGACGCCAACCAGACGGCCAAGCTCGTCGCCGGCATGGCGGGCCGCGAGGGCATCCGCTATCTGCGGACCACCCGGGGCAAGACCCCGGTCATCTACGGCCCCACCGAGGAGTTCCCGATCGGCGGCAGCAAGGTGCTGCGCGCCTCCGCCGAGGACCGGCTCACCCTGGTCGCCGCGGGCGTCACCCTCCACGAGGCGCTGAAGGCCGCCGACGCCCTCGCCGAGCACGGCATCCGCGTACGGGTCGTCGACCTGTACTCGGTCAAGCCCGTCGACCGCGCCACCCTGCGCGAGGCCGCCGAACGCACCGGATGCCTCCTCACCGTCGAGGACCACCGGGAGGAGGGCGGCCTGGGCGACGCGGTCCTCGACGCCTTCCTCGACGGACGGCCCGTACCGCGTCTGGTGCGCCTCGCGGTCCGTACGATGCCCGGCTCGGCGGCGCCCGCCGAGCAGCTGCACGCCGCGGGCATCGACGCGGAGTCCATCGCCGCCGCGGCCCGGCTGCTCGTGGAACACGCCGTGGTGCCGTGACCGAAGGAGCGCGATGACCAGCACGCGGACCGTGCGGGCGGGCCGCCGCACACTGGAGGTCCACCGTCCGGACAAGGTGCTGTTCCCCGGCGACGGGAGCGGCAAGGAGTACACCAAGGCCGACCTCGTCGACTACTACCTCTCCGTCGCCCCCTGGATGCTGCCCCATCTGCGGGGACGCCCCCTGATGCTGGAACGGCACCCGGACGGTGTCCGCGGCCCCCGCTTCATGCAGAAGAACACTCCCGACCACTACCCGGACTGGGTCCACCGCGTCGAGCTGCCCAAGGAGGGCGGCACCGTCTGCCACACCGTCTGCGACGACACCGCCACCCTGGTGTACCTCGCCGACCAGGCCTGTCTCACCCTGCACCGCTGGCTCTCCCGCGCCGACCGGCCGGAGCGGCCCGACCGGCTGGTGTTCGACCTCGATCCGGCGGAGGACGACTTCGGCCAAGTACGGCACGCGGCACGGCTGGTGGGGGAGCTGCTCGATGAACTGGGGCTGCCCTCGGGCCTGATGACCACTGGTTCGCGCGGCCTGCACGTCGTGGTGCCGCTCGCCGGTTCCCCCGGCTTCGACGAGGTACGGAAGTTCGCCAGGGACTTGGCCGACACCCTCGCCGCCGCACACCCCGACCAGCTCACCACCGCGACCCTCAAGAAGGACCGCGGCGACCGCCTCTACCTCGATGTGCAGCGCAACGCGTACGCGCAGACCGCCGTCGCCCCCTTCGCCGTCCGTGCTCTGCCCGGCGCCCCGGTCGCCGCACCCCTGACATGGGATCAGCTGGACGACCATGACGTCCACGCGCGCCGCTGGACCATCGCCGACGCGGTGGAGCAGGCACGCACCAAGCCCTGGGCGGACCTGCCGGGCAGAGCACGCTCCCTCGGCCCCGCCCGTCGGCGTCTCGAGGCGCTGCGGGGCTGAACCGCACAAGTGCAGGTTTGGCCAACGGCTTTGCGGCCACACGGGGGGAGAGGTGGCCATGACGAATACATCACGTACGCCGAACAACCACGACTCTTCCGACGACGCCCGGGCGAACGACCGGCCGAGCACCATGGAGGTGCTGCGCCATGCGAGCGCCCAGTTCACGGAGCTCACGGGTCTGGCCGCCGAGGCCGTGTCGTCCTTCGAACGCACCGAGGACGGCTGGACCCTGCACATCGAGGTCCTGGAACTCGCCAGAGTCCCCGACACGATGAGCCTGCTCGCGAGCTATGAGGTGGACGTCGCCACGGACGGCGAGCTGACCGGCTACCGGCGTGTTCGCCGCTACGAACGCGGAAGGGCCGACACACGCGCGGGCGGCCGCTCCTAGGCGACCGCGCGCCCCATATCCGTATCCCGCATTTCTGTCCCGTATCCGAGACCGTAAGGAGGTCCTGTCGCCATGACCGTTGTCCCGGCTCAACAGACCGGAGGAGGCGGCAGCAGCGGCCTGTACGACGTTCTGGAACTCGTGCTCGACCGTGGGCTCGTCATCGACGCGTTCGTCCGCGTCTCGCTCGTCGGCATCGAGATCCTGAAGATCGACGTACGGGTCGTCGTCGCCAGTGTCGACACCTATCTGCGCTTCGCCGAGGCGTGCAACCGCCTCGACCTGGAGTCCGGCCCGCACAAGAACCCCGGACTGCCCGACCTGGTCGGTGAGATCACCGAGTCCGGGGCGCGCGGCAAGTCCAAGGGCGCGCTCTCCGGCGCCGCCGAGACCATATCCGACGCCTTCCGCCAGGCCCGTGAAGAGGCCCAGCCCCGGTCCCGGACCCGCAAGTCCACCTCGGCCCGGGAGAAGAAGGAGGAGCAGGAGTGAGCACGTACGTCTACGGCATCGCCGCGGCCTCCCACCCCTCGCTCCCCGCCGGCATGGGCGGGGTAGGCGACCCGGCCCGCCCGGTGCGCGTGCTGACGCGGGGCGAGCTGGCCGCGATCGTCAGCGACGCGCCCGAGGGTCTGCGCCCCAAGCGCCGTGACCTGCTGGCCCATCAGAACGTGCTGAGCGAGGCGGCCGCGGGTGGACCCGTTCTTCCCATGCGGTTCGGCAGTGTCGCGACGGACGACGACGCCGTCACCGGCGTTCTCGAGGAGCGCGTCGACCACTATCGGGAGCGGCTGGACGCGCTGGCCGGGAAGATCGAGTACAACGTCAAGGCCAGCCACGACCAGGAGGCCGTGCTGCACCGCGTGATGTCCGAGAACGCGGACGTCCGTGCCCTCGCGGAGGCCAACCGCGCCGCGGGCGGCGGCAGTTACGAGGACCGGCTGCGGCTCGGCGAGATGGTGGCGGCCGCGGTGCAGCGCCGTGAGGGCGAGGACGCCGCGGAGGTGCAGCGCTCCCTGGAGCCGGTCGCCGAGGCCGTGAGCGTGGGTCCGGAGTCCACGGGGTGGCTGGCCAATGTGTCGTTCCTGGTGGACCGGGACTCCTCCGCCGCGTTCCTGAACGCCGTCGAGGAGGTCCGCAGGGCACACCCGCACATCGATGTGCGGGTCAACGGCCCGCTGCCGCCGTACAGCTTCGTCGAGCCCGGGCCGGCCGAGCCGGCGGCCGCCGCCAAGGGCGCGGAGTGAGCGCATGGGGCTGATCGGCGAGGTGCTGCTGCTGCCGTTCGCACCCGTGCGCGGCAGCTGCTGGGCGGTGAGACAGGTGCTCGCCGAGGCCGAGCGCCAGTACTACGACCCGGCCGCCGTACGCGCCGAACTCTCCCGTCTGGAGGAGCGGCTGGAGGCGGGCGAGATCGACGACGAGGAGTTCGACCGGCTGGAGGACCAGCTCCTGGACCGGCTGCAGACCGCCATGGAACGCGGCGGTCCCGGCACAGCGGGTGGTACGGCACGATGAACCGACTGGAACTCGGCCTCGCCCTGACAATCGCCTACGCCCTCGGACGCAGGAGCGGCAGGTCGAGTCGTCCCTTGGCGGCCCGCGCCCCGGCGGCCGCGCACGATCCGGCCGTCCAGCGGCTCAAGGCGGAGGCGTGGGCGTACCTGATGGTGCGGGCCCGGCCCCTGCTCGCCGCACTCGGCCGCGGGCTGGGTGGGCTCAGCGTCAGGCTCGGCGACATCGCCGAGGGCAACAGCCCCGGGTTCGCCCGCCTGGCCCTGGCCGTCGGCCGCCATGTCACCCGGGCCGGCGGCCCGGCGCACCCCGTGGACGAGGGCACTCGGGGGGACGAGGACGTGGAGGACGTGGAGGGCCTGGTGGCCGCCGCGCTGGAGGCCGCGGACCTGGAGGACGCCGAGTTCCCTGAGGACGCCGAGTACGACGACGAGGATCCGGAGCCTGCCGAGTTCGAGGACGAGGTCGACGAGGATCCGGAGAAGGGCGGTCGTTCATGACCACTCCCGGGCGACTGCCCGATCCCTACGCACGCGACGGCGGCGCGAACCTGGCCGACATCCTCGAACGCGTCCTCGACAAGGGCATCGTGATCGCGGGTGACATCCGGATCAACCTGCTGGACATCGAACTGCTCACCATCAAGCTCCGCCTGGTAGTCGCCTCCGTGGAGCGGGCGAAGGAGATGGGCATCGACTGGTGGGAGGACGACCCGGCGTTGTCCTCCCGCGCCCGCCACCGGGAACTGGCCCGTGAGAACACCGAGTTGCGCGCCCGGCTGTCCCGGCTGGAGGCGCCCCCAGTCGAGGAGGAGGGATCATGACCGGACTGCGGTACGTGTACGCCGTCTGCCGTCCCTTCGGCGCGGCACTCGAGGACGGCCCGGCGGGCGTCGCGGGGGTACCGCCCCGGCAGATGTCCCATCGCGGCCTGATCGCCATCGTCAGCACCGTCCCGGAGGAGGACTTCGCCGAGGCGCCGCTCAGGGCCCATCTGGAGGACCTGGAGTGGCTCACCGCAACCGCCCGTGCCCACCAGGGCGTCATCGACGCCCTCACCTCCGTCACCACCCCCCTGCCGCTGCGGCTCGCCACCGTGTTCCGCGACGACAGCGGCGTACGCGCGATGCTGGAGGAACGCGAGGAGGACTTCCACCGTGCGCTCGAGCGGCTCGACGGCCGGGTGGAATGGGGCGTCAAGGTGTATGCCGAAGAGGAGCGGAAGGAAAGCGTGCAGGAACCCGCCGGCGACCGGAAAGCCGTCTCGGGCCGTGATTACCTGCGTCAGCGGCGTCTGCGCCACCAGGCACACGAGGAAATGCGGGAGAACACCGAGAGGTTCGCGCGCAGACTGCACGAGACTCTTTCAGGTTTCGCCGAGGATTCCCTTCTCCATCCTCCTCAGAATCCCGCGCTCTCCAAAGCGGCGGGCCGTAACGTGCTCAACGCGGCCTATCTGGTGCCGCGTTCGGCGTCCGAGGCGTTCGTGGAACGGGTCGACCGCGAGAACAGCGGAGTTCCCGGTGTCCGCGTGGAACTGACGGGGCCCTGGGCCGCGTACTCCTTCAGCGCCGACGAAGGGCGGGCCCGGCCGTGACCGCCCTCGAGCACCGGCAGGTCGCGCTGGTCGACCTCCTCGACCGGCTGCTGGCCGGCGGAGTCGTCATCACCGGCGATCTCACCCTGCGCATCGCCGACGTCGACCTCGTCCGCATCGACCTCAACGCGCTGATCAGCTCGGTCGGCGCGCAGGTGCCCGCACCCTGGCCGGAGGAATCGTGACCCCTCGACAGAACCGACTCGAGCTCGCCCCCGACACCGTGGAGCGGGACCTGGTCAAACTCGTGCTGACCGTCGTCGAACTGCTCCGCCAGCTCATGGAGCGACAGGCGCTGCGCCGGTTCGACACCGGCGAGCTGAGCGAGGAGCAGGAGGAGCGCATCGGCCTCACCCTGATGCTGCTCGAGGAGCGCATGACCGAACTCCGGCAGCGCTACGGACTGCGGCCCGAGGACCTCAATCTGGACCTCGGGCCGCTGGGAACGTTGCTTCCCCGGGACTGACCGTCCGGGATGTCACCCGGCGATCAGGTGCCGGACGGATCATCTGCCCCGACCGGTCACCAGCGATACCACCGGCCCCTCCCTCCGGCCGCGGTCGTACCGCGCGCCAGGAATCCCAGAAGCCAGATCACGAGCACCGCCAGAGCGATCCACCACAGCACTTTGATCGCGAATCCGGCGCCGAAGAGAACGAGGGCCAGCAGAAGAACCAAGAGAACGGGAACCATAGTGTGACCTCCTGCACACCGGGTTTCCCGAAATCCGGGAATCAGACGTCCTTTCGGCACAATATTTCTCCGTGCAGCACCGAGAACCACCCGTCCTCGTTCCGCCCCCACTCCCGCCAGGCGCGGGACACGGCCGCCAATTGCCCGGCGGTCGCATGGCCGCCCTCGGTCACCCGGTCGGCGTAGGCGGAGGCGAGGGTGCGGTCCGCCCACAGCCCGCTCCACCAGGCCCTCTCCTGCGGCGTGGCGAAGGTCCAGGTGGCGGAGGTGGCCCTGACGTCCCCGAGACCGGCCCGCAGAGCCCATGACCTCAGCCGTCGCCCGGCGTCGGGCTCACCTCCGTTGGCGCGGGCGACCCGCCGGTACAGGTCCAGCCAGTCGTCCAGCCCCTCGGACGCCGGGTACCAGGTCATCGCAGCGTAGTCGGCGTCGCGGACGGCGATGAGGCCCCCCGGACGGGTGACCCGGTGCATCTCCCGCAGCGCCTGCACCGGGTCGCCCACGTGCTGGAGCACCTGGTGCGCATGGACCACGCAGAAGGTGTCGTCCGGATACTCCAGCGCGTGCACGTCCGCCACGGCGAAGTCCACGTTGGCCAGGCCACGGGCGGCGGCGGTGGCCCGGGCGTCCTCCAGCACCCCCGACGCCCGGTCGACACCGGTGACATGGCCGGCGGGGACCAGCTCCGCGAGGTCGGCGGTGATGGTGCCCGGGCCGCAGCCGATGTCCAGGATCCGCATATGCGGCTCGAGCGAGTCGAGGAGGTATGCCGCGGAGTTGGCGGCTGTCCGCCAGGTGTGCGAGCGCAGCACGGACTCGTGGTGGCCGTGCGTGTAGACGGCGGTCTCCTTCGGCATGCCCTGCCTCTTCTCCTCGTACGGGCGGTACGCGCCCCACGGGCCTCGCCGTGGAGCGGGGTACGCATCACCGTAGGCCCACATGTCGAATAATGAGACCCGTGTCTTATAATGTGGACGAGTTCGGACAGGGTGGACCACTGTGCGGGCCACGGCGGGCCGGCCGGTCAGTGGACGGGCAGCGGGCGGTACACGGCCAGCGCCTCGGGGAGCTTCTCGAGCGTCACCTCGCCCTCGACCTCGGTGACTTCCCCGTCGTAGGCGAGGAGGGTGCCGGGCGCCAGCCCGTCGAGGCGCAGGCGCCGCACCCGGACCGCCGAGTGCACGGGGGAGCGGGACAGCGGGCCCGCGACGGCGGCCGCCAGCAGCCGGGCCGCGGGGTGGCGGCCGCCGCGCACCACCCGCACATCGAGCCTCCCGTCGGCCAGGTCGTAGCGGCGGCCGGGTGCGAGGCCCATCCGGTGGTACGTACCGTTGCCGGCGAACAGCAGCCACAAGGGATGGGTCCGGCCGCCCAGTTCGACCTCCAGGGGACGTCGGTCGGCGCGCAGGACGCGCAGGGCGGCCAGGACGCCGGCCGGCCAGCCGCCGATCCTCCGCGACCAACGCTCCCGCTCGCGCACCAGCTCGGGATAGACGCCCAGGCTGAAGGTGTTGAGGAAGCAGCCCCGGGTCTTCCCGGAGGAGAACCGGCCCACGTCGACGCGGACCGCGTCACCCCGCTGGAGCGCCCGGACCACGTCCCTGACCTCCTCGATGCCCAGGTCGAGCGCGAAGTGGTTGAGCGTGCCGCCGGGGAGGACCGCCAACGGCAGATCACGGCGCAGGGCGACATCGGCGGCCGCGTTCACCGTGCCGTCGCCGCCGCACACCCCGAGGACACGGGCGCGGGCCGCCGCTTTCTCCAGCTCGGCGCGCACGTCCGCGGGCTCGCACTCCACCGTCTCCGCGGCCGGAAGGGCGTCCTGGAGGGCACGGACACGGTCCGCGGTCCCCGAGCCCTTGTTCACGACGACCACCAGCCCCGCACCGTCCGGCAACGCGGGCGCGTCCACGTGCGGACGGCCGGGCGGCGGTACCAGGTCGCGGGTCGGCACCAGACCCCGTACGGCGTAGGCGGCGCCCGCGCCCAGCGCCGCACCCGCGAGGACGTCGCTCGGGAAGTGGGCACCGGTGTAGACACGGGAGACCGCGACGGCGGCGGCCAGCGGCGCGACCGCCGCCCCCCAACCGCGCGACTCCAGGGCGACGCCCGTGGCGAACGCGGCGGCCGAGGCGGCGTGACCCGACGGGAACGACGTGGTGATCGGCTGGCGCTTCAGCCGGCGGATGGCCGGGACCGGGTCCAGGACGGGGCGCGGGCGACGGACCGAGCGCTTGCCGACGGTGTTGATGGTGGCGGAGGCGAGTGCGAGGGAGGCGACACCACGGGCGGCGGCCCGGCGCGCGCGGGGACTGCGGGTGGCGGCCAGGGCCGCCGCCGTCGCGAACCACAGCACACCGTGGTTGGCGGCACGGCTCAGACGGGGGAGCAGAGGGTCGGCCCCGGGCCAGTGCCGGGCGGCGACGGCCTCGAACAGACGACAGTCCAAGGCGAGGAACCGGTCACGGAACGGGTGCGGGCCCGGCGGGCGGGCGGTGAGGTCGACGTCTGGGGTCATGGGACGCGGATACCCCGGGACGGCCGAACCGTGCGGGGCCCTCCGGACGGGATGCCTACGGCGCGATAACCGTTTGCCCGCTCCCTTCACTGCCGCCCACAATGCGCGGCATGGGACATCTGGAAGCCGCACACCTCGAGTACTACCTCCCGGACGGGAGGGCGTTGCTCGGCGATGTGTCCTTCCGGGTCGGCGAAGGAGCCGTCGTCGCGCTCGTCGGACCGAACGGGGCGGGGAAGACCACCTTGTTGCGGCTGCTCTCCGGTGAGCTGAAGCCGCACGGCGGGACCGTCACCACCAGCGGCGGGCTCGGGGTGATGCGCCAGTTCGTGGGGTCCGTACGGGACGAGACGACCGTACGGGACCTCCTCGTCTCGGTCGCACCGCCCCGCATCCGCGAGGCCGCCCGCGCCGTGGACGCCGCCGAGCACGCCGTCATGACCGTCGACGACGAGGCCGCCCAGCTCCGCTACGCGCAGGCACTCGCCGACTGGGCCGAGGCACGGGGCTACGAGGCGGAGACGCTGTGGGACATGTGCACCACGGCGGCGCTCGGCATCCCGTACGAGAAGGCCCAGTGGCGCCAGGTCCGCACCCTCTCCGGCGGCGAGCAGAAGCGGCTCGTCCTCGAGGCACTGCTGCGCGGCACCGACGAGGTCCTCCTCCTCGACGAGCCCGACAACTACCTGGACGTCCCCGGGAAACGCTGGCTGGAGGAGCGGCTCGCGGAGACCCGCAAGACCGTCCTGTTCGTCTCCCACGACCGGGAGCTGCTGGCCCGCGCCGCACAGCGGATCGTGTCGCTCGAACCGGGCCCCGCCGGCGCCGACGCCTGGCTGCACGGTGGCGGTTTCGCCACGTACGACGAGGCCCGCCGCGAACGCTTCGCCCGTTTCGAGGAGTTGCGCAGACGCTGGGACGAGAAGCACGCCCAGCTGAAGAAGCTCGTTCTGAACCTGCGGCAGGCCGCGACCGTCAGCCATGAGCTGGCGTCCCGCTACCAGGCCGCCCAGACCCGGCTGCGGAAGTTCGAGGAGGCCGGGCCGCCGCCCGAGCCGCCGCGGGAGCAGGACATCCGCATGCGGCTCAAGGGAGGCCGTACCGGCGTCCGGGCCGTCACCTGCCAGGGACTCGAGCTGACGGGCCTCATGAAACCCTTCGATCTTGAGGTCTTCTACGGCGAGCGCGTCGCGGTCCTCGGCTCCAACGGCTCAGGGAAGTCGCACTTCCTGCGGCTGCTCGCGGGCGGCGACGTGGCGCACACGGGGCAGTGGCGGCTGGGGGCGCGCGTCGTACCCGGGCACTTCGCCCAGACGCACGCGCACCCCGAGCTGGAGGGCCGTCCGCTGCTCGACATCCTGTGGCGGGAACACTCCCAGGACCGGGGCGCGGCCATGTCCCGGTTGCGCCGTTACGAGCTGACCGCGCAGGCCGAGCAGACCTTCGACCGGCTGTCCGGGGGACAGCAGGCCCGGTTCCAGATCCTGCTGCTGGAACTGGAGGGGGCGACCGCCCTGCTGCTCGACGAGCCGACGGACAACCTGGACCTGGAATCCGCCGAGGCGCTCCAGAAGGGCCTGGAGGGGTTCGAGGGCACGGTGCTCGCGGTGACCCACGACCGTTGGTTCGCCCGCTCGTTCGACCGCTACCTGGTCTTCGGCAGCGACGGCCGGCTCCGGGAGACCGCGGAACCGGTCTGGGACGAACGGCGCGTGGAACGGGCCCGTTAGGGCCAGCGCAGCAACGCGCCCACGCCGCCCGCAGGGCCCTCGGCCGCCGACGCCGCCGTCACCGAGACGGCCTCGGCCCCCGTCTCCACCACGGAGCGCACCAGGGCGTCGTCCGCGCGGGCCTGCAGGGCGTGCTCCTCACCCAGCGCCTCCAGCTCGTTACGGCGCACCGCGAGCAGGTCCGGATTCTCGCCGATCCACACCTCGAGGCGGGTGTCCGGGCCGCCCGGCTGGATCAGGAGTTCGTCGATACGGTGTTCGCGTGCCGCCTCGACGACGGCGGGCACACCCTCGACCGCCCGCGTCCGTCCCTGCTCGTCCGGTGCCCGGGCCGCCAGGAAACGCTCCAGTTCCTGTTCCGCCCGCCGACGCACGTGCTCGTTACGGATCCGCTCCACGTCCTCGTCCAGCAGCCGGCTGCCCGCGCCGTGCGGGGCCTCGGCCACCCGGTCCTTGAGTCGCTGCGGCAGCCGCTCGTGCACGGCGCGCCGCTCACGCTGCTCGCCGACGAGGATCACCAGGTCGGCGCGGGTCTCCTCCTGGCAGACGGTGAGCGCATCGGCGATCTCCGCCGCGTTGTGCTCCCAGGTGTTCTCCACCCGCAGCTGGAAGTGCCGCACCGACCAGTCCCAGGTGGTCGTACGGTGCAGCGGCCATTCCTTTCCCGTGACCTGCCCGGCCTCCCGGCTGCCCAGCGCCCCGCGGAGCTCGAATTCGGCGCCCTTGCGGTCGATGTACGCCACCACGCACACCGGATCCTCGCCGGCCAGCTCCAGCAGCGGCGCCGTGTGGGGCAGCGGCGACCAGTGGGCCGAGGAACGCGGCGGGGCGGCGACCAGGGGCGGATCCAGGACGACCTCGCCCGCGCGGGCGAACATGGCCCTTCCGTACGGCTCGGGCATGTGGCCCAGCTCCTCGACCGCCTCCCGCACGGCCCGGCAGGTGGGCTCGTCCGCGCCTTGTCCGGCCAGGTCCCGGGCGAGGGCCCGAGCGGTCAGGGAGAGCTCATGCGGGGTGGACTCCGTGTGGCGGGAGGTGTCGACGTATACGGAGGCCCAGGGCCCGGGATGTTCGTACAGTGGATGGAGGAACGCGAGATCCATGGCTCCCTCCCGGATGCCGCTCGGGGTATTGCCTTTCCGGGCGGGTACCCGGACCGCACTGAGGAACACGACGAGCGGGGTGCCACCATGACCGGAGTCGACCCGGGCCTGCTGACCGATCAGCAGCTCATGAAGGAGCTGGAGAACATCCACCGCACCCGTCACGACACGCTGCTGTACGGCTCCAACGACGCGCTGCGCACGCACAACGACCGCATGGCGCGGCTGGAGGGGGAGTATCTGCGCCGCCATCCCCGCCGCCCGGTCGTGGCCAGCCGGACCCGCGACGGGGCACGCGAACGGGGAGCGGCCGACCTGGGCCCCTGCCAAGGAGCCGAACCGGCTCGCTGAGATCGCGTCCCCGCGCCGGCCCGCTCTTCTTGCGGGGCGGCGCGGGGCAGGCAGGAGCGACGTGGGCCCCCGACCGGCGAAGGACGAGGGACCCGAGTGCCGAAGGCGAGGGACCTAACTGCCGAACTCGGTCAGGATCGCCTCGGTGAACGCCTTCAGGTCGTCCGGCTTACGGCTGGTGATCAGCTTGTTCTGGCCCTGGTCGAGCCGTACCTGCTCGTCCACCCAGGTGCCGCCGGCGTTGCGGATGTCCGTTTGCAGGCTCGGCCACGACGTCAGCACCCGGCCGCGTACGACGTCCGCCTCGATCAGCGTCCAGGGCCCGTGACAGATCGCGGCCACCGGGCGGCCCTGCTGGAAGAAGGACCGGGTGAACGAGACGGCCTGTTCGTCCATCCGCAGGAAGTCCGGATTGGCCACACCACCCGGCAGGACGAGCCCGTCGAAGGATTCGGCCTCCACCTGGCCGACGACCGCGTCCACCGGGAAGGTGTCCGCCTTGTCGAGGTGGTTGAACGCCTGGACGTGGCCCGGCTTCGTGCACACCAGGACCGGCTCGTGACCGGCTTCCGACACCGCCTTCCAGGGCTCGGTGAGTTCGACCTGCTCCACGCCTTCGGGCGCGGTCAGGAACGCGATACGCATGTTGCTCACTGTCCTTTCGTTACTGGAGCGGGCTCTGCCGGCGCGGGCTCCGCCTCCACGTGCCATGCGGCCTCGTCCCGGGGCGCCCCGTTCTTCCGGCCGCGCGCCCGGTCGCGTCCGGCACGGACACAGCGCACCAGCTCCTCGCCGTACGGCAGCAGCACACAGGCGCCGATCGCCGCCGCCACACCCGCGAGATACCCGCGGGACAGCGGCCGCCGCCGGGGTACCAGCCGCCAGGCGTGCGGGTCGCCTCGGCCGCCGCGCAGCAGCGAGCGCACCTGGTCGACGTGCAGACACGACAGCGCCGTGAGCGCCGCGAAGGGCAGCGACTCCAGAAAACTGTGGATGTGCTGCTCGACGGGCTTGACCTCGCGTTCGCTGTCGACGGCCGTCCGCACGTCCCACAGAGCGGTCGCCTCGTGCACCGCGATCCCGGCCAACTGCACGCTCAGCAGCAGGGGGTTGACCTCGTACCGCAGGGTCAGCGCGATGGGCGCACCCACCTCGGCCATCATCAGCGCATGGATCAGTGACTCCTTCGTGCCGGCCGTGTCCTCGATCCGGGTGCGTCGGTGCATCGCCCAGTCGGCCAGACCCGGCACGAACCAGGACGGCAGCAGCCCGTACAGGAGGTAGCGGGTCGTCGCCTCGCCCACGTCCACCGCGGCGGCTCCGTACGCGCTGACCTCGGCGGCCCGGTCACGGCGGCTCATCCGGTCACCCGCCCGGCGGTGGTCACCCGTCCGGACACGCGCGTCGGCTGCGCCGCCTCGTCCGGCGAGGCGTCCGGGCGGACCGCCACGGCGCCGGGCGCCATGACCTTCTCGACGATGGCCTCCCTGACGAAATCAGCCATGCACTCCGGTCCTTTCCTGGATCCCCCGGCCGTCGCGGGGGCACGTCAGCGGGACGACGCCCGCAGTACCCCCTCGGCCGGGGCCCCATGCCTTCTCCGAGGCTCACGCCTCGAGGACGGCCTCGGCGAGCTCGTGGGCGTTGGCGAAGCGCGCCGAACGCGGGAGCCGCTCCACGGTCTCGACGAGCGTGTCCGGGGCATGCCTGCGGCGCAGGGTTTCGATCAGGTCGTCCCGGCGCGCCGGGAAGGCCGTGCGGCCAAGGATCCGCGCGAATTCGTAGCGGACGTCGGCCACCGAGCGCGGGACGCCGCCCGGTACCACCGGACCACCCCAGACCGCCGGATCGTCGTCGGCGCTCGGTTCGGGGTCGTGCCACTCCTCGGTCCGCGTCGGGTGACCGGACCGCAGCAGTCCTTGCAGTTCGTGCTTCATCTCGTCGTCGCGGTGAACGTTCAGCCGGTCGCTGCCTCGCTGCATGACTCCCTCCAGTTGTTCGGGGGTGGCAGTCGCGTACCCGGTGGGCCGCGATCGACACCGAATCCCGGCAGGCGTTCGGCGGGGGAGACAGAGGTTCAACCCTCAAGCTTCTGGCGGGCGCGGTGTCGGTCGGCATCGGGCGTGAGACCAGGAACCCCGTGCCGCCTGGGCGCGCACGCTCCGGGACGGCCGCTGAACCCCGCGTAGCCGACCGCCTCGGACGCACGACAGCGTGCCGGTGTAGGGGTGAGTCCAAGCCACGCCGGACGAACCGCGGGACCGGGCGTTTGTCGCGGAGGGGTGGGGGCAGGCGCTGTCTCAGTGCTTCGGACAGGAGGCACGTCCGTGGGAGCGGTGGATACCTGCCACGGGTGTACCCGTCCGGCACGGGTGCCCCTCCCACGCTGACCGTCCACCCAAGGCACCAGCTAGGGAGTTGCGACCCACCATGCCGAACCGAGCGAGCGTGAAGCACCACCCCCACGACGACGCCCCCGACACCGCGGAGGCCTTCCGCAGGCTCGCCACACTCCCCCCGGGCTCGGAGCGCGACGCGCTCCGCGACGAGATCGTCGAGGCCTGGCTGCCCATGGCCGAACGGCTCGCGGGACGCTTCCGCAGCCGTGGCGAGAGCTTCGATGACCTGCGCCAGGTCGCCGCGCTCGGCCTCGTCAAGGCCGTCGACCGGTACGACCCGGAACGCGGCCACGCCTTCGAGAGCTTCGCCGTCCCCACGGTCACGGGCGAGATCAAGCGGCACTTCCGTGACCACATGTGGACGCTGCACGTGCCGCGCCGCGTCCAGGACCTGCGCAACCGGGTCCGTTTCGCCTGCCAGGACCTGTCGGGAACCATCTCGGGACGCAGGCCCACCATCGCCGAGATCGCCGAGCACGCCGGGATGAGCGAGGAGGACGTCCGGGAGGGCCTCGAGGCCCTGGAGAGCTTCACGGCACTGTCGCTGGATGCCGAGCTGCCGGGCAGCGAGGACGGATACTCGCTCAGCGACTCCCTCGGCGCTCCCGACACGGCGCTCGACACCGTCGTCGACCGCGAGGCCGTCAAGCCCCGGCTCCAGGCCCTGCCCGAACGGGAACGAGCCATTCTCTACATGCGGTTCTTCGACGACATGACCCAGAGCAGCATCGCCGAACGGCTCGGCATCTCGCAGATGCACGTCTCCCGGCTGATCAGCCGCTGCTGCCACCGGCTCAGGGACCAGGTCATGAAGGACGCGGCATAGCGATACCGGCCCCGCGCCCCGGCGTACTCGGGGCGCGGTGGTCACCCGCCCGGACGCCCCGGTCGCGCGAATGGGGCACGGCCACGCGCGGGCCGGGGGCCGGCGGGCTGTCATGGGCTTGCAGGGGCACGGTCGCCGTGCCCGGAGGTAACCCCGTCGAAGGAGCCCCCGATGGACCGAAGCGCCCGCGTCCCGTCCGCCACCGCTCCGGCCGGTGCCGCCTCGTGCGCGGTCGCCTCGTGCGCGGTCGCCCCGTGCGCGTGCGCCGGCGCCCGGGCGGCTCCTTCACCGAGCCCGTCCCCGCGCTCGTCATGGGCGGGCTCCTGATCGCGGGCGCGTGCGCCGTCGTGCGCCGGGTCTGGCGCCGCGTGCCGGCCGGCAGCGGCTGCACCCGTGATCCCGGGAACCGGCCGGACGCCCATGACCGGCCGGAACCGTGGGTACTCAGACCCGTGGGCACCACCGGCACCGAAGGGGAACAGCTGTACGAGGACGGTCGGTCGGGCGTCGGATGCCCGCGGCGAGCCGGAGTCCGGGGGGCCCGGGCACGGCACCACGGACTGCGCGGAGGCACGCATGCGGCGTACGGATCAGGAAGGGCACGGCCCGGTCCGCTACGGCCCGTCCCTTCCCGGCCATGGGCTGCCTCTGCCGGCCGGACTGTCCGCCGCGCTCGCCGACGCCGCGGACCATGACGGCGCCGAGTCCGGCGGGGTGCCGGGGCTGCCCGCCGCCGCGTGCGGCTACTTCGAACGACGCGGACTGCCCGCCCGGCCCGACGCGGTGGCCGCCGCACCCGGCGCCCCCACCCTGCTGCTCGCGGTCACCGCCGCGCTCGGTGGTGATGTGCTCGTCCCGCGGCCCTGCGCCGCCTGGTGGGTGCCCCAGGTGAGGGCGCTGGGACGGTCCGTGTTCCACGTGGCGACACCCGCCGAGTGCGGGGGCGTGCCCGACTCGTACGCCCTTCTGGAGACCGTCCGCAGGATCCGCGCCGAAGGCGGCGACCCGCGGCTGCTGGCGCTGGCGGTCGCCGACGACCCGACCGCCACGGTGGCCCCACCCGAACTGGTGCACGAGATCGTGGAGGCCGCCGCCGGTGAGGGGCTCCATGTGGTGAGCGACGAGACATGGCGCGACACCGTGCACCGGCCGCACGACACCGTGTTGTTCAGCCCCGCCGAGATGCTGCCCGAACGGGTCACGGTGGTCACCGACCTCGCCGGACCCTTTCTGCCCACGAGCTGGCCCGCCGCCGTCGCCCGCTTCCCGGCCACTGCCGACGGTGCCGGGCTGCGTGCCCGCGTCCTCGACGTGCTCACCGCCCTCGACGCCCGTGTGGCCGACCCGGTCGCCGCCGCGGCCGTGTACGCCCTCGACGAGCCCCCCGAGGTGACCCAGCGCCTTGCCGCCGGCGTCGCGCTGCACGCGCGCGTGGCCGCCGCCGTGCACCGCACCGTGCTGACCGCGGGGGCCTTCGCCAGGCCCCCGCTGGCCGGCCGCCACCTCTACGCCGACCTCGGCCCCCTGCGCTCCGCGCTCGGCGCGCACGGCGTCGGCGACGCCCAGGAACTGGAGGACTTCCTCACCGCCCGGCTCGGCATGCCCGTGCCGGGCGGTCACCGTTTCGGCGACGACCTGGCCGAACTCCGCGTGCGCCTGTCCACCGGCCCGTTCCTCGGCACGACGGCCGAGGAGCGGATCCAGTCCCTCCTTTCGCCCGCGCCGTTGGAACTGCCGCATGTGCAACGCGCGTTGAACCACCTGGGATCAGTCCTCGACGATCTACGCGACGACGCTGGGCGATGGGAGCCTCCTCGATGACGCAGCAGTCCGAGCCGACCACACCCTCCGCCCCGGCCCGCCAGTACGCGGGAGAGCCGGTGTCCGCGTCCCTGCTGAGCCCGGAACCCGGGGCGCCGACCGCGCCCCAGCCGCTCGTCGAGCCCCGACCGCTCGGCGCACGCCGTATCTGGCCCCGCTCCTTCGCCGACCGGCTCACCGCACCCCTGCCCGGCCTGCGGGGCCTGGCCCGCTTCGCCCGGGAGGGTGCGGTACGGCCCGGGCCCGAGGGCCTCAGAGACATCCCGCTGCTGCCGTACGAACCGGGGCCCCTGCCCCGAGTCGGCGTGCGCACGATCGCCGTCTCCTGGGCGGGACACGCCAGTTGGGTGGTGCGCATCGGCGGGCTGACCGTGCTCACCGACCCGGTGTGGTCCTGGCGCATCCTCGGCACGCCGGCCCGGATCACCCCCGTCGGCATCGCCTGGAGCGCCCTGCCGCGCATCGACGCGGTCGTGATCAGCCACAACCACTACGACCATCTGGACGCGCCGACCCTGCGCCTGCTCCCGTCCACGACACCGGTGTTCGTACCGGCCGGGCTCGCCCCGTGGTTCCGGCGGCGCCGGTTCACCTGCGTCACCGAGCTGGACTGGTGGGAGGGCGCCGAACTCCGGGGCGTCCGCTTCGACTTCGTCCCCGCCCACCACTGGTCCAAGCGCACCCTGACCGACACCTGCCGTTCGCTGTGGGGCGGCTGGATGCTGACGGCGCCCGACGGACGCCGCGTGTACTTCGCGGGCGACACGGGCTACGGCCACTGGTTCGAGCGGATCGGCCGCCGCTACCCGGGGATCGACCTGGCGCTCATGCCGATCGGCGCCTACGACCCGCGATGGTGGCTCAGGGACGTCCACTGCGACCCGGAGGAGGCGGTGCGGGCGACGGTGGACCTCGGCGCGCGGCGGATGGCGCCGATGCACTGGGGCACGTTCGTGCTGTCGGCGGAGCCGGTCCTGGAACCGCTGACGCGGGTGCGGGTGGCCTGGGAGAAGGCCGGCCTGGCCCGTGAGCATCTGTGGGACCTGCCGATCGGGGCGTCCCGGGTGCTGGAGTGAGCCCGGCACTCAGGGGGCGGCGGAGCGGCGCACCCGGCGCCACACCCCGGGCGCCGCGCTGATCGCGAGGGTCAGCGCGACCGCCGCCACCACGCCCTCCCAGGGCTCGGCGAACAGGGACCCGCCCAGGATGCCGATCAGCTGGTACGTCACGGCCCAGGCGAGACAGGCCGGGGCGTCGCCGCGGGCGAACTCCCTGAGCGGCATCCGGGCCAGGAGGCAGGCGAGCATCACGGGGATCCGGCCGGCCGGCACGAGCCGGGAGAGGGTGAGCACCGCGATGCCGTGGTCGTGGAGCTTCTCCTGCGCCTGCGCCAGCCGTTCCTCCGGGGCGCGGTCGCGGATCGTCTCCAGCCGGCGGGAGCCGTTCTTCGACCGCATGCCGCGCCGCCCCAGCCAGTAGAGGGCGACGTCCCCGAGGAAGGCCGCGAGCGAGGACACGACGAAGACCAGCGCGAGCGAGAAGGGCGCGGTCTGGTGGAAGGCCACGACCGCCGCCGTGCTGACGAGTGCCCCCGTGGGCACGACCGGCACCAGGGCGCCGATCAGCACCAGCAGGAACAGCGACGGATAACCGACCGCCTGCTGCGTGGACTCCGTGGGCACGATGCCGCCCGCCGCGGCGAGGAACATCACCGGGCCCTCCGCGGGGACTCGGCGGCGTGCCCACCTGCCGGACCGTGGGGGTTGCGCCCGGGGGCACGGCGACGGCCCGGGCGGGCGGGGGCGGCCGGCCGGCGCCGGACGGCGGCGGTCATCGGGCGGCTTCCAGCCGTACGCTTTCGCCGTGGCCGAGGAGGTGCACCGCGACGCCCGGCGCGCGTTGCGCGGCGAGGCGCACGAACTCCTCACCCGGCGCATGGAATTCATGGGGGCGCACGACATCCATCCCGATCGGCCAGTACGTGCCGTAGTGCACCGGCACCGCGCTGCGCGGCATCAGTCCGGCCAGCGCCTGCGCCGCACGCCCCGCGTCCAGATGCCCCTCGCCGAGGTAGGGTCCCCAGCCGCCGACCGGCAGCAGCGCGACATCGACCGGCCCGACCTCCTCGGCCATCGACGGGAACAGGCCCGTGTCGCCGGCGAAGTACGTCCGTGCCTCGCCCTCGACGACGAACCCCAGGGCGGGGGAGCGGTGCGGTCCCACGGGCAGCCGGCGTCCGTCGTGCCGCGCGGAAACGACCCGTACCACCAGGTCACCGACCCGCACCCGGTCGCCGGGCACGACCTCCGTGACCCGCAGCAGATCGAGCCGCCGCAGCCCCGGCACCTGTCCGGGGGCCCCGCGCGGCACCAGCAGACGGGTGCCCGGGGCCAGCCGGGCCAGCGACGGCACATGCAGATGGTCGGCGTGCAGATGCGACACCAGCGCCAGGTCGGCGACCGCGGCCTCGGGCGGTGGCGGGGCACCGCACCGCCGCCGCAGATGCGCCAGCCGGCGTGTGAACAGAGGATCGGTCAGAATCCGCAGCCCGGAGTCCTCGACCGTGCAGGCGGCGTGTCCCCACCACGTGATCTCCACCGGCACTCCGATGCCTCCTTCCCGCGACTCCCCTCGAGCCTACGGGCAGGAGTAGGGTCTGCGGCGAAACCCTGAGGTGAGGGGAACACCATGGGAGATGCGCACGGCACCTCCGGCGCACGCGACGCCTTGGGCGGTCCGGCCACGGTCCGGGTCACGGCGATCGCCAGTCTGACGCCGCTGGAGGAGCTGGACGCGGACCCCTTCCTCGTCGACTCCCGCAGCCAGCACGCGATGTGCGCCCGCTGGGCCGCGGAGCACGGCTATGTGGTGACGCGGGAACTGCTCGTCCGTGGCCTGCGCCCCGACCACTGCGCGCTGTGGGCGGACGTGGACGCGGGCCTGGTCGACCTGTTCGTCGCCCCGAGCCGCCGCGTCCTGGAGCGGGCCCTGTCCTCCGTGGAGGAGTTCACCGCCGAGTGCGCACGGCGGGGGGTGCGGGTCGAGACGGTCGGTCGCGCCGAACCGTCGTACGACGCCCAGATGAAGGCCCGCGTCCACCGCCGCCTCTCGATGCCGACGGCGGGCTACGACGGCCGCTGACCCGGCGCCCGGCCCGTCCGGACTCCCGAGGCCGCCCCACGTCCCGAACGGTTTTCCGGGCCGGTGTGACAAGGTGGGGCAGGCCCCGAGGGGTGCGGAAGGGGGCCGGGACGTGAGGTGTGGTGTGGGGAGCGGGCGTCTACGGAACCTGATCAGCGGAGTGTGGCGGAGCATCGCCGTCTGGGCCGTGTCCACCGCCACGATGCTGGTCCTCGCCGGTATCCTCCCGGACTTCCGGCTCCAGTCCGCGGGCGGCGACAGCGCCACCCGTATCGCCGTCACCGCCGCGGCCGGCGCCGGTGCTTTCGGCCTGCTGTCGTCCCTCGTATGGCCCCTGCTAGTCCGCCTGCTGCTGCTCGTGCCCGCCCTCGTCCTCGGGCTGCTCGTCTTCTTCCTCAACGGCTCCCTGCTCCTGGTCGCCCTGCGCATCAACCCCTCCGGGCGCGGCGAGGCCGCGCCCGAGACCGCCGTGGTGGTCGCCGCCGTGATGTCCGCGGTCGCCTCGGCCACCGGCGCCGCCCTGGCCGTCCGGGACGACGACGCGTACCGCAGACGGCTCTACCGGCTCGCCGACCGGAGGCGCGGACACGGCCCCGGACAGGCCGGGGCGGTCACACCGGGTACGGTCTTCGTGCAACTCGACGGCGTCGGACACGATGTGCTGCGGGCGGCCGTCGACAAGGGGCTGATGCCGGCCGTCGCCTCCTGGCTCACGCCGTCCGAGGGCCGCGGCCCCACCCACCGCCTCACCGCCTGGCGCACCGACTGGTCCAGCCAGACCGGCGCGAGCCAGCTCGGCATCCTGCACGGCTCCAACCACGACGTGCCTGCCTTCCGGTGGTACGAGAAGGACAGCCGCGAGGTCATGGTCTGCAACCGGCCGACGAGCGCGGCCGAACTCCAGCGCCGCGCCATCGAACGGACCGGTGACGGAGGGCTGCTGACCGTGGACGGCGCAAGCCGCGGCAACCTGTTCAGCGGCGGCGCCGACCAGCTCGCCCTGGTGCTGTCCGTCGCCGCGCGGCGCGGCCGGGAGAACCGCTCGCGTGCCGGCTATTTCGCCTACTTCAGCGATCCCGCCAACGCCGTCCGCACCGCCCTGTCGTTCGTCGCCGAGGTCGGCCGGGAGATGGGGCAGTCCACCCGGGCCCGTCTTGCCGGACAGCGGCCCCGGGTCGGCCGCGGCGGTCTCTACCCCTTCGTGCGCGCCTTCGCCACGGTCGTGGAACGGGACGTCGTCGTGGCCGCCGTGATCGGCGACATGCTCGCCGGGCGCGACGCGGTCTACGCGGACCTGGTGGCGTACGACGAAGTGGCCCACCACTCCGGCCCGCACAGCCGCGATGCCGAGAAGGTGCTGCAGAAGCTGGACCGCTCGCTCGCGCTGCTGGCACAGGTCGCCGAGCACGCCCCGCGCCCGTACCGGATCGTCGTGCTGTCCGACCACGGCCAGAGCCCCGGCGAGACCTTCCGGACCCGCTACGGACTCAGTCTCGGCAATCTGGTCCGGGCCGGCTGCGGACTGCCCGTGCCGCGCCGGGTGGAGAGCACCCACAGCGGCGCCGAGGCGCGTGCGGCGGTCCGGGCCGCGCTGCACAGGCCGGTCGAGGAGAACGGCGGGGGACACCCGGCCGCGCACCGCCGTTCCGAGCCCGTCGTACTCGCCTCCGGCAACCTGGGGCTCGTCTCCTTCCCGGACGTGCCGCACCGGATGAGCAGGGAGGAGATCGACCGCCGTCACCCCGCGCTGCTGCCGACGCTCGCCGACCACCCCGGCGTCGGCTTCGTTCTCGTCCGCAGCGAGGAGCACGGCGGGGTGGCGCTGGGCGCGCACGGCGCCGAGATCCCGGTCGACCGGCTCGCCGACGGGACCGGGCCGCTGGCCGCCTTCGGCCCCGGCGCCGCCGACGCCGTACGCCGCACCCACTCCTTCCCGCACACCGCCGACATCATGGTCAACTCCTGGTACGACCCGGCCTCGGGCGAAGTCCTCGCCTTCGAGGAGCAGATCGGCTCGCACGGCGGACTCGGCGGCGACCAGGGGCGGCCCTTCCTGCTGTGGCCGCTGACCCTGTCCGCCCCGGCCGGGGACGGAGCCGAACTCGTCGGCGCCGAGCGGCTCCACGAGGTCTTCCGCCACTGGCTGCGTGAGTGCGACGGCCCCCAAGTGCCCCTGAGCGGACGCGAGGAGGAGAACGAGCGCGCCGCCTGACCGCCCGGCGGGGCTGCCGCCGGGAGTTTCGTCACTCGCCCGGTCCACGGGTCATGCGAGGGATGCGCCGGGGCACACACGGTGCCACTGTCGCAGCATGACTGACACCCCCCACCCCCACTCCGCCCAGGCGGAGCAGACGTCCGCGTCCACCGACGGCCGGAGCGGAACCACCCGCAGATCAGTGATCACGGGCATCGGCGGGATGACCCTCGGACTGGCCGCCCTGGGCGTGGCGGGTTCCGCCGCCGCCCAGTCGCAGACGCAGACGGAACCGGACCGGAACACCGCGGAGGCGGGCCACCGCCTCGCCGCCGCCTGCGTCCTCACCCCCGAACAGACGGAGGGCCCCTACTACCTGGACCTGGAGACGGTCCGCAAGGACATCACCGAGGGCAAGGCCGGCGTGCCCCTCACCCTGCGCGTCACGGTGGTCGACGCCACGACGTGCTTACCGCTGCCCGGAACGGCGGTCGACATCTGGCACTGCGACGCTCTCGGGGTCTACTCCGGCTACGTGGCCGGCGGCTCTACCCCGGACACGACGTTTCTGCGCGGGGTGCAGCTGACCGACGCCACCGGCGTGGCCACGTTCACCACGATCTATCCCGGCTGGTACGTGGGGCGCGCCCTGCACATCCATGTCAAGACGCACGTCGGCGGCACCGTCTCCGGCGGGAAGTACCACGGCGGCCATGTCTCCCACACCGGCCAGCTCTACTTCCCGGAGACGTACAACGACAGGGTCGCCGCACGGGACCCCTACCGGACCAACTCGACCGCGCGCACCCCCAACGCCCGGGACGGCATCTACCGACGCGGCGGCTCCTCCACTCTCCTGACGCTCACTCAGGCCGGCAGTGACCTCGGCAAGGGGGTGACCGGTACGGTCGTGCTCGGCATCGACCCCGCCGCGACCCCCTGACAGCGGCCGCCCCGGCGCCGGAGACGATGGTTTCCCCACGGAACGCCACGGCCAGGAATCCGGGATGAGCCCGAGTCGAACCTGTGAGGAGTGCGGCGTGCCCCTGACCGGCAGGCAGCGCGCCGGCCGGCCGGCGCGCTACTGCTCCGGCGCCTGTAGGCAACGGGCGTTCCGGCAGCGGGCGGCCCGCCGCGACGCACACCCGGCGGAGGGGACCGCGACCCCGGCCCAGACCCTGCCCGCGGTCACACACGACCACGGTCTGGGCCGGGCGCTCGACTCCTTCGTGGGCCGCCGGCCGGAGCTCGCCCGACTGCGTACGCTGCTGAGGTCGTCGCGGCTGGTCACCCTGACCGGAACCGGCGGGGTCGGCAAGACACGGCTGGCGCTGGAGTACGCCAGGGCCCGGCCCCGCGGAGCCGGCCGGGCCGATCTGGTGGAGCTCGACTCGCTGCAGGACGACACCGAACTCGTGCAGTCCGTGGCGGCCGCACTCGGCGTCGGTGAGCGGGCAGGACGCACCGGCACCGATCTCCTCGCCCGGGCGATCGGCGAGACCTCCCGGCTGCTCGTCCTGGACAACTGCGAGCACCTCGCCGACCCGTGCGCACACCTGGCGGCGACCCTGCTCAGCCGCTGCCCCGGTCTGAGGATCCTCGCAACGAGCCGGGAACCGCTGCGCGTCCCGGGGGAGGTCGTGTTCCGGGTGGCGGAGCTGTCGCTGGCTCCTCCCGAAAGCGGGGACGATCCGGCGGCACTGCTGCGGGCCGACGCCGTACGGCTGTTCGTGGAACGAGCCTCGGCCTGCGCGCCCGGCTTCCGCCTGGACCGCGGCAACGGCCGCACGGTCGCCGAGATCTGCCGTCGCCTCGACGGTCTGACGCTCGCCATCGAACTGGCGGCCCGCCGGGCCGGAAGCCTCCCCCTGAACGGCATTCTCGCGGGCCTGGACGACCAGCTGTCCCTCCTGGCCGACGGCAGCAGGACCGGGCCTCGCCGCCACCGTGAGCTGTCCGCCGCCATCGACTGGAGCCACCGTCTGCTCGATCCGGTGGAACAGGCGGTGTTCCGGCGTCTCTCCGTACTCGTCGGCGGGTTCGACGACAACGCGGCCGAGGCGGTCTGCGGCGGCGACCCCGTCGCGTCGCGGCAGGTCCTGCGGGTGCTGTGCGCCCTGGAGGCCAAGTCCCTGATCGTACGGGTGCCGGGGGAGGACCGGCCCGCACGGTTCCGGCAGCTCACCGCCATCCGCGCCTACGCCTTGGAGCGTCTGACCGCCGCCGGTGAACTCCAGGACACCCGCCGACGGGTCGTGCGGTGGCTGAACGGGCTGGCACGGGACGCCGGTGACGAGGTGTTCGCCGACCAGGCCGGCGGCGGCCTGGCGGCGGAACGCGACAATCTCGCCGCGGCCCTGGCCCAGGGCGCGCCCCGCGACGGCGGCGTGCACGTCCGCCTCGCCCTCGAACTCGCCCGGGTCCGCTACCAGCAGGAGCAGCCGTCCGCCGCCGGGGCGCTGCTGGCCCGCCTCGTGGACGACGCCGACAGCCGGGCGCTGGGTGGCGAGGTCCCGGCACTCGCCGCCCGTGTGGCCTGCCAGCAGGGCGAACTGGCCAAGGCGCTGCGGCTCGGCGAGCGAGCCGTGCTCGAAGAGCGCTCGCGCGACAGTCCCGCGGGCCTCGCCAACGCCCTGGACGCACGGGCCGGGGCCCGCTTGTGCCGCGGCGAGTTCATGGAGGCCGTGGCGGACCTGCGCGAGTGCCTCACCGTCGTCGCCGTGCTCGGCAACGCGCACGCCACCGCCTGGTGCTCCCACCATCTGGCCTGGGCCCTGCTCCAGGCGGGCGGCGAACGGGAGGCCGACGCGCTCATGTCCCGCTGCCTGCCGGTGCTCCGGCGGCACGCCCCCTGGCGTCAGCTGGCGGCCGCACTGCACACGACGGGCGCCGCGCGGCTGGCCCTCGGCGACCTGAAGCACGCCGAGGAGCTGTTCGCCGAGGTGCTCAGGATCGCCCCGGGATCCAGCTTCCACGCGCTGTATCCCGTCGAGGGCCTGGCGATCGTGGCCGCCGAGACCGGTGACATGGAGCGGGCGCTACGGCTGTGCGAGGCGAGCGCCCAGGCACGCCGACGGCTGGACACCGAGGCGGAGGGCCCCTGGCGGCGCCGGGTGGAGGAGACGGCGGCGCGCGCCGGGACACGGCTGTCGCCGGCCGCGCGGCGGGCCGCCGTCGGGGCGGCCCGCCGACTGCGCGGGGAACGACTGGTCGCCTACGCGCTGCGGGGTGGGTACGGCGGCCCGGGAGCGGAGGGCGGCGGTGCGCACGCCGGGGAGGAGTCTCCGCTGACCGGCCGGGAGTTCATGGTCGCAGAGCTGGTCGCCCAAGGACTGACGAACCGTCAGATCGCCGGAAGGCTGGATCTGTCGCCCCACACGGTCGCCACCCACCTCGACAAGGTGCGGGACAAGCTCGGCCTGCGGACCCGGACGCAGATCGCCCTGTGGGTGGCCGACCGGGCCGCTCACCGGCCCGTTCCGGCCCGGTGAGCAGGTATGCGGGCCGCGGCTTCGGACGCCGGGAGCCGGTCCTCCGGGTACGCCGGGCCGGAATGTGATCGGATAGGGCGTGGCACCCGGCTACGGGACCGCCTCGCGAGAATGCCCACGCATGCGAAAGGACTCATCGTGGCTACCACGCGCACCGCACACACCGTCTGGGAAGGCAACCTGCTCGAGGGCAACGGCGTCGTCACCTTCGACTCCTCCGGCATCGGCCAGCAGCCGGTGTCGTGGCCGTCGCGCGCCGAGCAGGCGAACGGCAAGACCAGCCCGGAGGAGCTGATCGCCGCCGCCCACTCCAGCTGCTTCTCCATGGCGCTGTCGCACGGCCTGACCGGCGCCGGCACCCCGCCCACCAAGCTCGAGACGAAGGCCGACGTCACGTTCCAGCCGGGTGAGGGCATCACCGGCATCCACCTCACCGTCGAGGGCACCGTCCCGGGCATCGACAACGACGCGTTCGCCGCCGCAGCCGAGGACGCCAAGAAGAACTGCCCGGTCAGCCAGGCCCTGGCCGGCACGACGATCACCCTGGACGCCAAGCTCGCCTGACGCGCACACCTCCGCAGGTGCCGCGCCCGCCGCAAGGGGGGCGCGGCACCGCTGTTTTCCGGGTATCCGAAGGCGGGGACGGACGGTGGCCGGTGTCGAGACGGTGTCATTGACAAGGACCCACTCAAGTTTTGTGATGGAGTGCAAGGAGCGCCCTGACGGAAGGGGACAGCGATGGCACGTGCGGTCGGGATCGATCTCGGTACGACGAACTCGGTGGTGGCCGTCCTGGAGGGGGGTGAACCGACCGTCGTCGCCAACGCCGAGGGCGCCCGGACCACCCCGTCGGTCGTGGCCTTCGCCAAGAACGGCGAGGTGCTGGTCGGCGAGGTCGCCAAACGGCAGGCGGTGACGAACGTGGAGCGCACCGCACGCTCGGTCAAGCGGCACATGGGCGAGGCGGACTGGCGCTTCCCGGAGCAGGGGTCCGTCGACGGCAACCGCCTGCGGGCGCAGGAGTTGTCGGCCCGTGTCCTGCAGAAGCTCAAGCGGGACGCGGAGGCCTATCTGGGCGAGGACGTCACCGACGCCGTGATCACCGTGCCCGCCTACTTCGACGACTCGCAGCGGCAGGCCACCAAGGAGGCGGGGGAGATCGCGGGACTGAAGGTCCTGCGGATCATCAACGAGCCGACGGCCGCGGCCCTCGCGTACGGGCTCGACCGCGGTGAGGAGCAGACAGTCCTCGTCTTCGACCTCGGTGGCGGCACCTTCGACGTCTCCCTGCTGGAGATCGGTGAGGGCGTCATCGAGGTGAAGGCCACCAACGGCGACACCCGCCTCGGCGGGGACGACTGGGACCAGCGGATCGTGGACCACCTCGTCCAGCGGTTCCGGGGGCAGTACGGCATCGACCTGGGGGCCGACAAGATGGCGCTGCAACGGCTGCGCGAGGCCGCCGAGAAGGCCAAGATTGAGCTGTCGAGCTCCACCGAGACCACCGTCAACCTGCCCTACATCACGGCCTCTTCCCAGGGCCCGCTGCATCTGGAGGAGCGGCTGACGCGCGCCCAGTTCCAGGAGCTCACCGCCGATCTGCTGGACCGCTGCCGCACCCCCTTCCACCAGGCGGTCAAGGACGCGGGCGTGAAGCTCCCCGCGATCGACCACGTCATCCTCGTCGGCGGCTCGACCCGTATGCCCGCCGTCACCGACCTGGTCAGGGAGCTCACCGGCAAGGATCCGCACAAGGGCGTGAACCCGGACGAGGTCGTGGCGGTCGGCGCGGCGCTCCAGGCCGGTGTCATCCGCGGCGACGTCAAGGACGTCCTGCTGCTCGACGTCACCCCGCTGTCCCTCGGCATCGAGACCCAGGGCGGCATCATGACCAAGCTGATCGAGCGCAACACGACCATCCCGACCCGGCGTTCCGAGATCTTCACGACCGCCGAGGACAATCAGCCCTCCGTCGGGATCCAGGTCTACCAGGGCGAGCGCGAGATCGCCGCGTACAACAAGAAGCTCGGCGTCTTCGACCTGGCCGGGCTGCCGCCCGCGCCGCGCGGGGTGCCGCAGATCGAGGTGGCCTTCGACATCGACGCCAACGGGATCATGCACGTCTCCGCCAAGGACCTGGCGACCGGCCGGGAGCAGAAGATGACGGTCACCGGCGGCTCCGCGCTCCAGAAGGACGAGATCGACCGGATGATGCGGGACGCGGAGCAGTACGCCGAGGAGGACCGCAGGCGCCGGGAGACCGCCGAGACGCGCAACCAGGCGGAACAACTCGTCTACCAGACCGAGAATTTCCTGCGGGACAACGAGCAGCGCGTTCCGGCGGACACCAAGGGCGAGGTGACGGCCGCGCTCGCCGAGCTGAAGGAACTGCTGGAGGGCGAGGCCGACACGACGGCCCTGCGGGCCGGGGCCGAGAAGCTGGCCTCCGCCAGCCAGCGGATGGGCCAGGCGATGTACGCCCAGGCCCGGCAGACGCCGACGGAGAGCGCCGAGCAGCATGCGTCGCCGCGGGACGAGGAGGGCGTGGTGGACGCCGAGATCGTCGACGACGACACGAGCGCCGGGAGCACCGCGCACAAGGGCGGCCGGGGCGGTGCGGGCTGACGCCGGAAGGAGGCCGTCGGCTCAGGGTTTGCGCGCGACCCCCGCGTAGACCGGCACGATGCCCTCCGCCTGGGCTGCGACGTCCTCCGGCTCCGGCCGCCATCCGCTGACGGGGATCACCCCGGGCCCCAGCAGCTCCAGACCGTCGAAGAACGCCGAGAACTCGGTGAGCGTGCGCGGGAACAAGGGCGTGCCGCTCTGCCGGAACAGGCCCGCGGCCTTCTCCACGGCCTCGGCGTTCAGATCCGGCGTGACCTGCGACAGGACCAGGTGACTGCCGGGCGCCAGGGCCTTGAGATATCGCTTCAGCAGCCCATGGACGTCGTCGGCCTCGTCGTCGAGGTAGTGCGTGAGCGCGACCAGCGACAGCGCGACCGGCTTCCCGAGGTCCAGGGACCGCGCGGCCAGGGTGAGGATGGCGTCCGGGTCGCGGACGTCCGCGTGGACGTAGTCCGTGACGCCCTCGGCGGTGCCGCGCAGCAGCGCCTGTGCGTGCCGCAGCACGATCGGGTCGTTGTCGGCGTACACCACCCGTGCCTCGGGTGCCACCTCCTGGGCGATCTGGTGGAGGTTGGGCTCGGTGGGGATGCCGGTGCCGATGTCGAGGAACTGGCGCACCCCCGCCTGCGCCAGTGTCCGGGTCGCACGATGCATGAACCGGCGGTTGGCGCGCGCCCCGCGCCGCACGGTCGGATCCACGGCGAGGATCTTCCGCCCCAGCTCCTCGTCCACCGGGTAGTTGTCCTTGCCGCCCAGCCACCAGTCGTACACCCGGGCGGGGTGGGGCCTGCTGGTGTCGATGCGGGTGGTGGGCGCCGCCTCGTGTCCGGTCGTCATGCGGATGCTCCTGATGGGGGGTGACTTCGATCTCGGTGTGCCGTACCGGCCTTCGCCGGGTCAGTAGTACGTGTCGCGGTACTCGCGCAGGATCGTCCTCGTGCGCTGGACGGAGGCCGCCTTCGCGGACATGTGGTCCAGGACCTCCAGATGCATGGCCACCTCGGCGCGCGAGTCGAGGTAGAGGGCGCCGGTCAGGTACTCGCTGTAGACCATGTCGGGCAGCTCCGGCTCCTGGAAACGGAACAGCACGAACGGGGTGTACGTCCCCGGGTGCGGCCCTGAGGCGAATTCGGCGACCTGGAGAGTGATCCCGGGGTTCTCGCCGGCCTCGAGGAGCCGGTCGAGCTGGTCGCGCATCACCTGGGCGCGGCTGCCGACCGGCCTCCGCAGCACCGTCTCGTCCATGACCACCCAGAGGTGCGGCGCGTCCTCGCGGGCGAGCAGCCTCTGCCGGGCCAGGCGCAGTGCCACATGCCGTTCGACGTCCTGGGGACTGACCTGTCCGACGGTTCCCGCCTCCAGCACGGCGCGGGCATAGTCCTCGGTCTGCAGCAGCCCGGGCACGAAGTGCGGCTCGTACGACCGGATGAGGCGGGCGGCGCCCTCCAGGCTGACATGCAGACTGAACCAGTCGGGCAGCACATCGTGGTACCGCTGCCACCAGCCGGGCCGGTTGGCCTCCTCGGTGAGCCGGACGAAGGCGGTGATCTCCTCGTCGGGCACGCCGTACCTCGCCAGCAGCATCTGCACGTAGGGGATCTTCAGCGCGACCTCGGCGGTCTCCATGCGCCGCACGGTCGCCGGAGCGACCCGCAGCACCTGTGCCGCCTCCTCGCGCTTCAGCCCGGCGGACTCCCGCAACTCCTGCAGCCGCCGCCCGAGCACCACCTGCCCCACGGTGGGCGCAGCACGCCGCTCACTCACCGCCACGCCTCCCCTCGCGCCGAACTACGGAAGAAGTGTGGCATGTTCGCGGGGAAGTCTCATGGGGTCCCGCCGTGCCACGGGCCTGCGGTGCGTCAGGCACCGGGCGACTGGAGGTACTTGACCGTCGCCGGGTCGGCAGGCAGAAAGGTCTCGATGGCCAGTTCCGCCACCGTCACGTCCATGGGGGTGTTGAAAGTGGAGATGGACGAGATGAAGGACAGCACCCGGCCGTCGTGCTCGATCCGCATCGGCAGCGCGAAGGGCGGTGCGGGCTCGTCAGGTTCGGGCCGGGGTTCGGTCACGGTCCGGTCCGGTACCGGATACGCCGCCACCTCCTCGTACAGCGTGCGCAGGGCCGGCGAGCGCTGAAGCGCGATCTGGCGCTCCATCTGCGCCAGCAAGTGGCCCCGCCACTCGGGGAGGTTGACGATGCGCGGCGCCAGGCCCTCCGGGTGCAGCGTGAGCCGCATCGCGTTCAGGGGCGGGACGAGCAGCCGGTCCGGGACCCCCTCCAGCAGCAGCGCGATGCCCCGGTTCGCCGCCACCACGTCGTACCGCGCGTCCACCACCAGCGCCGGATAGGGCTCGTAGCCCTGGATCAGCCGCTCCACTCCCGCGCGCAGCGCGTCCATGGACGGGTCGTCCAGGGGCGTCTCCGGGTAGTGGGGGGCGTAACCCGCCGCCAGCAGCAGCGCGTTGCGCTCGCGTACCGGGACCTCGAGGTGCTCGGCGAGCCGCAGCACCATCTCCTCGCTCGGCCGTGACCGACCCGTCTCGATGAAGCTGATGTGCCGTGCCGAAGAGCCGGCCCGCAGCGCCAACTCCAGCTGGCTGACCCGCCTTTTCTCCCGCCAGCCCCGCAGCAGCGGCCCGATGCCCGGGTCGGAGGGGGCCGGTGGGGAGGCGGCGGTGCCGGACGCGACAATGGTCATACGGACGACCGTAGTCGAGGAGCGGCATGTACGACCGGCTGAACCCGTCCTGGGA
Source organism: Streptomyces glomeratus (assembly GCF_021462825.1). Taxonomy (GTDB): domain Bacteria; phylum Actinomycetota; class Actinomycetes; order Streptomycetales; family Streptomycetaceae; genus Streptomyces; species Streptomyces glomeratus. Next base: position 62,955 of record NZ_JAKEEB010000011.1, read on the forward strand.
GGCCACGGCGATCTACCGGGCCCGGGTGCGTGGGGCCCTGCTCGGGGGTGCCGTCGGTGACGCCCTCGGGTATCCCGTCGAGTTCGTCTCCCTGGACCGCATCCGGGCCCTGCACGGCGCGCGGGGCGTCACCGGTCTCGTGCCGGGCGCAGGGGGAGTCGTCGGCCGGGTCACCGACGACACCCAGATGACCCTGTTCACCGTGGAGGGGCTGCGGCAGGCGCACCAGCGCGAGCGGCACAAGGGAATCGGCGGCGGCTGGTCCCGGCTGGTGCGGGAGGCGTACGGCCGCTGGTTCGACACCCAGCGGCTGTCCGGCCCGCCCGAGGGGGCCGACGGCCTCGCCGCCCAGCCGTGGCTGTACGCGCGCCGCGCGCCCGGCAACGCCTGCCTGTCCGGCCTCGCCCAGGACTTCGTCCCCGACCCGCAGGCCGAACTCGGCCGCCCCGGCCCGGTGAACTCCGACTCCAAGGGCTGCGGCGCGGTCATGCGCTCGGCGCCCTTCGGGCTCACGCGCGTGCCGGCCGACACCGCGTTCGCCATGGCCGCCCGAAGTGCCCAGACCACCCACGGCCACCCCACCGGCTACTACTCCGCGGGCGCCTTCGCCGCGATCGTCGCCCACCTCGTCGAGGGCGACTCCCTGGAGGGGGCGGTGCTGCGCGCCGCGCGCCTGCTCGCCCGGTATCCGGGGCACGAGGAGACCACGGACGCCCTGCGGGAAGCCCTCGACCTGGCCGCCGAGGGCTCGCCCACCGCGGAGAGGGTGGAGACCCTCGGCGGGGGCTGGGTCGGCGAGCAGGCTCTGGCCATCGCCGTGTACTGCGCGCTGGTCGAGCCCGATGTCCGGCGCGCGCTGCTGCTGTCCGTCAACCACTCCGGTGACAGCGACTCCACCGGCGCCATCTGCGGCAACCTTCTCGGTGCCCACCACGGCGACCATGGAATGCCGCACGAGTGGCTGGAACGCCTCGAGGGCCGGGCCGAGATCACCGTCGTGGCGGACGACCTCGCCGCGGAGTGTCTGCGAAGCTGACGGTCCAAAGGCCCGGCCGCGCGTACGGAGCCCCACGAAGGGGATGTGACAGGGTGGGGCGAACCCCGCGCCGTACGGAAGGAGCCAGGCCATGCCCGTCGAACCGCTGTCGCAGAAGGAGATCGAGGACCGGCTGGCGGAGCTGCCCGGCTGGTCGCTGGAGGGCGACCGGATCGCCCGCTCCTACCGGCTCGGCTCGCACTCCGCGGCGACCGCGATGGTCGTGCACATCGCCCAGGTGCAGGAGGAGCTCGACCACCACTCCGACCTCACTCTCGGCTACAACACCGTCTCGGTCAGCGTGAACACGCACAGCGTGGGCGGCGCGGTCACCGAGCTGGACTTCGAGCTCGCCCACCGGATCGAGGAACTGGCGTCCGGGCACGGCGCGCACTGAACGGGGGAACGACACGTGCTGGACTACGACAAGGAGGCCGAGGCGTACGACGTCTCGCGCGGCGGCGAGCCGCGGGCCGCGGCCGCGGCCGACGCCGTGCTCGGACTCATACCCGGGGACGCGCACCGGCTGCTGGACCTGGGCTGCGGCACGGGCATCGTGACCCGGCGGCTCGCGGCCGGGCGGTCCGGATTGCAGGTCACGGGGGTGGACCTGGCGTACGGGATGGCGCGCCGGGCCGACGCCCGGCTGCCCGGCACCGTCGTCCTCGCCGACAGCCGCCGACTGCCGTTCGCCGACGGGACGTTCGACGCGGTCACCGGCATCTGGCTGCTGCATCTCTTCGGGCGGCCCGAGGACGTACGGGCCGTGCTGGCCGAGTGCGCCCGCGTGCTGCGGCCGGGTGGGGTGTACGTCACGACCGTCGACAAGGCCGCCGCCCACGACGTCGGCAGCGACATCGACGCCGTGCTCGCCCCGCGCCCGCACCGGCCCGCCGTCGACACTGCGCAGGCCGTCGCCGAGCACGCCGCCGCCTGCGGTCTGGTACCGGCCGGAGCGGCCGGCTTCCCCGGCATCGGCCAGGGCCGCAGTCCCCGCAGCACGCTGGCGGATCTCAGGCGCGGCTGGTTCGCCACGCTGACGCCCGGCGATCCGCTCGGGGAGCGGATCGCCGGGCGTCTTGCCGAGCTGCCGGATCAGGACCGGCCGCGCCCCGATCCGATGTTCTCCCTCAGGGCGTTCCGCAAACCCGGGCCCTGACCCGGCGATCCGCCTCGATCGCGGGAGCGCCGTCGGTGCCGTCCGGCCGAATGGCGGTGATCGGCCGCCGGCGTCCGTGGCGCTGACGCCCGTACGGATGAGATCACGCCGAGATGGTCCACCTGTGGCCGACGGCCACTACGCGGACCGCGTCCGGGGGGTGATGCGCCGGGCTCAGCCCTTCCGGCCCAGGCCCCGGCGGATCGCGAGCTCCACCGCCGAGTAGTTCCCGTCCGCCGGCTCCAGCTCACAGGGCACCGCCGGATACAGGGGCGGCTGCGCCATGAACCGGGGCCGGGTGCCGTGGTGGGGCTGGGCGGCGTGGACCAGGAACGGGTGGCACAGGTAGACGTCTCCTGGGCGGCCGGTGGCATACGCGAGCGGGCGGTGCGCGGAGGCCGCGTCCACCCGTGGGCCCAGCTCCACGAAGGAGGCGCCCTCTTCGCCGTACGGTGCCAGGACCGGGGGTACGTCGAGATGCGAGCCGGCGCGGATGCGGGTCGGGGCGTCGTCCTCGGTGACCTCCGTGAACAGGAACAGCATCAGAAGAGCACGCTCCCTGGACCGGAGATTGGCGTGCCACAGGGCGGCGCCCTCCGGCAGATAGCTGCCCTCGATGTGCCAGCCGGCGTCGTCCGGCTCCTCCTCGTGCGGGAAGCGCAGCGGAAAGGTGCCGAGCGAATAGCGGGGCTCCCAGCGGCGCTCTCCCACCAGCAGGTCGAAGGCCCCGTGCAGGGTGGGGGAGTTGGCCGCGGCGGCGAAGGGACCCTGCGCCATGCCGCCCACCCGGTACACGGGGTCCTTCCAGGTGCCGGGGTCGTCCGGGTCGTAGCCCGTCTCCCGCCACAGCAGCCGCGCGCAGTCCTCGGCGACCCGTGGCGGAAAGGCGCCCTCGAGCTTCACGAACCCGTCCTCGAGAAAACGCTCCACCATCTCGTCGCCCATGGGCCCATGGTCGCGACCGGCCCTCGCCACCGCACCCGGTTTTTGCCGCTCCCGCAACACAGGTGGCCTTCGCGCGGCACCTCGGCGCAGGCTGGCGGCACCGAGAAGAAAGGCTGACCACCATGGCGCACGAGCACCACGGCCACTCCGGCCGCCACGGCCACTCCGGCGACACCGCCATCGACTGGGCCGTGATGGCCCCGATGCTGGAGTCGCAGGCGGAGCTGTTCGCTCCGTTGTACAAGAGGGTCATGGCGTGGCTGGCGCGGGAGACGCCCGAGCCCGGCCTGATCGTCGACACGGGCAGCGGACCCGGCGTCGTCTCCGGTCTCTTCGCCGAGGCCTTCCCGGGCGCGCGGGTGGTCGCGGTGGACGGTTCCGGGCCCCTGCTGGAACGTGCCCGCGCCCGGGCCGCCCGTCTGGGTCTCGCCGACCGCTTCGGCACGGTCACCGGAGAACTTCCGGACGTGCTCGCCGAGTTGGACTACCCGGCCGATCTGCTGTGGGCCGCCAACAGCCTGCATCACCTGGGCGACCAGCGGGCCGCCCTCGCCGCGTTCGCCGAGCGGCTCGCGCCCGGTGGCACCCTGGCGCTGCTGGAGGGCGGTCTGCCCGCGCGGTTCCTGCCGAGGGACATCGGCTTCGGCCGTCCGGGGTTCCAGGCGCGGCTCGACGCGGTCGAGGCGGAGTGGTTCGCGCGGATGCGGGCCGAACTGCCCGGCGCCGTCGCCGAGGCCGAGGACTGGCCGGCCCTGCTGACCGCCGCCGGTCTGAAGCACACCGGTACGCGCAGCTTCCTCCTCGACCTGCCCGCGCCGGTCGAGGACCGGGCCCGGGCGTATGTCGCCGCCACCCTGACCCGGCTGCGCGAGGCCCTCGCCGACGGCCTGGACGCCGACGACCGTGCCACCCTCGACCGTCTCCTCGATCCCGAGGACGAGGCGAGCGTGCACCGCCGGTCGGATGTCTTCGTGCTCAAGGCGCACACGGTGTACACGGCGGTGCGACCCGTCTGAGGCGGGCCGCGCCCGGTACCGCCGGCGACGCGGTACCGGGCGCGGCCCGGCCGCCGGATCAGTTGTTCCGGATGAACTGCTTCGCCAGCGACTCGCCGAGCGAGACCGCCGCGCTGTGACTCTCGATCGGCGACACCTGGGAGTTCTTGAACAGGATGTACGTCACGCCCGAATCGGCGCCGCCGGTCGCCGGGTCGGGGTCGATGCCGAGTGCCTTGGCGGTCGCGTACGAGGCCTCGCCGATGATCTTCGTGGGTCCGGTGTCGCCGACGACCGCGTACTCGACCTTGTTGTTGTAGATCACGGCGACCACGCCGCCGCCCTTGATGCCGGAGCCGGAGTACTTCCAGATGCCGCTCGCGCTCGGCACGACGACGTACGGGAGCGAGTCGGCACGCAGGGGCCTGCCGTCGGACTGGTGGAACGCGGTGTCGTCCTGGAACCAGGGGTCGGTGTCGCCGTTGCACTTGGCGGTGACCTGGCCGTCGCAGTCGACGTCCATGTCGGCCTTCCAGAACACCGCGCCGTTCTTTCCGCACACGGGGACGGTGGCCGAGGTCTCGTCGTCGGTCTTGTACTTCCCGTTCGATATCTGCGAACAGGACGTCACCTTGGCGAGCAGGTCGGCCGCGCTGACCGTGCCCTCCTGAGCGGACTTGGGGGCGGCCGCCCCGGAGGCGGTGGTGGGGAGCACCGCGGCGGCGAGGATCGCGGCGCCGGCGGCCGCTGTGAGGGTCAGTGTTCGAGTGCGCACTGTGGGGGACCCTTCTGTTAGGAAAGTTTCCTTACCAGTGCCGTACAAGGTGCCCGTTCCTCATGGCCGCGTCAACCCCCAACGCTCCGACGACAGGCCGGAGTTGAGTTCGGGTCGACGCCGGTGCCGCGGCCTGCCTCCCATGGACAGCGGCACGCCCCGGAGCCGCCGGCAAGCGGTCCGGGGCGTGCCGCCCGGTCGTCCGTCAGGCCATGTCGAACGTCGCCGGGTCCGGACCGAGGCGCCGGTCCTCGTTCAGCGCGCTGATCGCCGCCATGTCCTCGGTGTCCAGCGAGAAGTCGAAGACCTCGATGTTCTCCCTGATCCGGGACGGGGTCACGGACTTCGGGATCACGATGTTGCCGAGCTGGAGGTGCCAGCGCAGCACCACCTGGGCGGGAGTCCGGTTGTGCTTCTGGGCGATGGCCACGATCGCGGGGACCTCCAGGAGGCCTCTGCCCTGGCCGAGCGGCGACCAGGCCTCGGTGGCGATGCCCTGCTCCGCGTGGAAGTCGCGTGCCCCGTGCTGCTGCAGGTGCGGGTGCATCTCGATCTGGTTGACCGCCGGGATGACGGACGTCGCGGCGAGCAGCGTCCGAAGGTGCTCCGGAAGGAAGTTGGAGACACCGATCGCCTTGGCGCGGCCGTCCGCGTAGATCTTCTCGAAGGCCTTGTACGTCTCGACGAACAGGCCGCGGGACGGCAGCGGCCAGTGGATGAGGTACAGGTCGACGTACTCCAGGCCGAGCTTCTCCAGCGAGGTGTCGAAGGCGCGCAGCGTGGCGTCGTACCCGTGATCGCTGTTCCAGAGCTTGGTGGTGACGAAGAGGTCCTGGCGCGGAATCCCGGAGGCGGCGACCGCCTTGCCGACGCCCTCCTCATTGCCGTAGATCGCCGCGGTGTCGATGCTGCGGTAGCCGGCCTCCAGTGCGGTGGCCACGGCGGTCTCCGCCTCGTCGTCCGGCACCTGCCAGACGCCGAAACCCAGCTGGGGCATCTCGACGCCGTTGTTCAGGATGATCGGGGGGACCTTGCTGCTCACGAGCTCTCGATCCTTCAAGTCGTCGGGTGGTACTCCCATCGTCAACGATCACGCGGACGCGTGCATTCCTGACGGGTGATTTCGCCGCGGAATCTCTGGGGGACCCACGGATCGGCCGGACACGTATCCGGCCTCTCGGACACGCGCGGCGAGTCAACCCCCGGCGAACCCCCGGCGAACCCCCGGCGAACCCCCGGCGAACCCCCGGCGAACCGCCGGCGAACGGCCCGGCACGTCGGTCGGCGCGCGTTTCGTGCAGCGACGACGCGCCGTTCGTGCAGGCGCTCGCCGGGGCGCCGGCCGCACACTCGGTCACCAGGCAAGGCCCATCCCGACCGACACGCGAAGGCGGAGCCTCATGCGGACGTTCGTCTACACATCCCATCCCTCACGGGTGGTCTTCGGCTCCGGCGCCGTCGACCGACTCCGCGAGGAGATCGAGCGGCTCGGCCGTCAACGGATCCTGCTGCTGTCCGGCCCGGCCCTCGAGTGGGCTTCCGCGAGGGTCCGCGAGGCGGCCGGGGACCTGGTGGTGGCCGAGTTCGGCGACGCGGCCATGCACACCCCCGTGGAGGTGACCGAGCGGGCGCTGGCGATCCTGCGGGAGACGTCCGCGGACTGCCTGGTCGCGGTCGGCGGCGGATCGACGACGGGCCTGTCGAAGGCGCTGGCCCTGCGCACCGGCCTGCCCCAGGTGATCCTTCCGACCACGTACGCCGGCTCCGAGGTGACCCCCGTGCTCGGCGAGACGCGGGACGGCCACAAGACCACCCGGTCCTCTCCCGAGATCCTGCCCGGGACCGTCCTCTACGACGTCGACCTCACGCTCACCCTGCCCGTGCCCCTGTCGGTGACCAGTGGCGTGAACGCCCTCGCGCACGCCGTGGAGGCCCTGTACTCCGCGGACGCGAACCCGGTCACCGACGGGCAGGCCCTGCAGGCGATCTCCCTGATCGGCCGGGCGCTGCCCCGCCTCGCGGCCGACCCGGCCGACCGGGAGGCGCGCGCCGATCTGCTTGAGGCGGCGTGGCTCGCGGGTACGTGTCTGGCCACGGTCGGGATGGGTCTGCACCACAAGCTCTGCCACACGCTGGGCGGCAGCTTCGGCCTGCCGCACGCCCCGACGCACACCGTGATCCTGCCGCACGCCATGGCCTACAACGCCCCCGCGGCGCCCGAGGTGATGCGCAGGATCGCCGAGGCTCTCGGCGTGCCGGACGCCCCAGCCGGTGTCCACGACCTGGTGACGTCCCTGGGCGGGCCGGTCTCACTGCGCGAGCTGGGCATGCCCGAGTCCGGCCTGGCGCACGCGGCCGAGTGGGCCGCGGCGACGCCGTACCCGAATCCGCGCGAGGTCACCGCCGAGGGCCTTGCGGGCCTGCTGTCCGACGCCTGGCACGGACGCCGCCCGGCCGGCCGCCCGTCCGGTGCGGACCCCCGGCTGGCCCGTCTCACCGAACAGGTCGTGGCGAGCTTCGCCCAGGCGCCCGAGCCCCGGACCGGCGCCCTGCTCGCGGACCTCGTACGGCATCTGCACAGCTTCGTGATCGACAACGACGTCACCGACTCCGAATGGCAGTACGCGATCGACTTCCTCACCCGGACCGGACAGCAGTCGGGCCCCACCCGCCAGGAGTTCGTGCTGCTGTCGGACACACTCGGCGTGTCCAGCGTGGTGGACCTGCTGACCAACTCCCGTACCCCCGGCACCACCCCCTCCGCGGTCCTCGGCCCCTTCTACGTGGAGGGCCCGCCCGAAGTCCCGCACGGCAGCGACATCTCCGGCGGACTCGACGGCACCCCGCTGTGGGTGGACGTACGGGTGACGGACACGGCGGGCAAGCCCCTCGGGGACGCGGTCGTGGACGTATGGCAGTCGAACGAGGACGGCTTCTACGACGTGCAGCTCCCCGATCTCGACGGACCCGTGCTGCGTGCCCGGCTGCGCACCGACGCCGAGGGGCGGATCACCTTCTGGTCGACCCTGCCGGCGGCGTACCCGATCCCGGACGACGGCCCGGTCGGGCAGATGCTCGCCGCGGTCGGCCGCCACCCCTACCGGGCACCCCATCTGCACTTCATGATCGGCGCGCACGGCCACCGCAGGCTGGTCACCCAGCTGTTCGTGGCGGGCGGCGCGTACCTCGACGGCGACACCGTCTTCGGTGTGAAGGACGAACTCGTCGTCGACTACACCCCCCAGAGCGGCCCCACCCCCGACGGCCGCCGCGTGGACGGCCCATGGCGCCGTCTCTCCCACACCTTCCGCATCGCCCCGTCGGCCGAGTGACCGAGGAGTGCCCCTCATGACCCGCATCAACACCGCAGGCCCCGGCGGCTACGACACCGACGTCCTGGTCGTCGGCAGCGGCCCGGCCGGCGGCTCGGCCGCCCTGCTCCTGGCCACGTACGGCATCCGCACCCTGCTCGTGACCAAGTACGGCTGGCTGGCCAACACCCCACGAGCCCATATCACCAACCAGCGCACCATGGAGGTGCTGCGCGACCTCGGTGTCGAGAACGAGGCACTGGCGGTCGGCAGCCCGTCCCAGCTCATGGGCGACACCGTGCTGTGCACCGGGCTCGCCGGAGAGGAGATCGGGCGGATCCGCAGCTGGGGAACGGGCCCGGCCTCGCTGACCGAGTACGCCTCGACGAGCCCCTGCCAGATGATCGACCTGCCGCAGACCTACCTCGAGCCGATCCTGGTGAACAACGCGGCGGCCCGCGGCGCCAAGGTCCGCTTCGACACCGAGTTCCTCGGCTTCACCCAGGACGAGGACGGCGTCACGGCGCGGCTGCGCGACCGGGTCCGCGGTGACGAGTTCACCGTCCGCGCCCGCTATCTGATCGGCGCGGACGGCGGACGCAGCGCCGTGGCCGAACAGCTCGGCCTCCCGTTCGACGGCCGTATGGCCAAGGCGGGCAGCATGAACATCGTCTTCAAGGCCGACCTGGCCCGCTACTGCGCCCACCGTCCCAGCGTCCTGTACTGGGTGCTGCGTCCCGGCGCGGAGACGGGAGGCATCGGCATGGGCCTGGTCCGGATGGTCCGCCCCTGGAACGAGTGGCTGCTGGTCTGGGGCTACGACATCGAACAGGCGCCGCCGGACGTGGACGAGGCGGAGGCCAGGCGGATCGTGCGCGATCTCGTGGGCGACGCCGAACTCCCGGTGGAGATCGAGTCGATCTCGATGTGGACCGTCAACCACAGCCATGCCACGGTGTATTCGTCCGGCCGGGTGTTCTGCGCCGGGGACGCCGTGCACCGGCATCCGCCGTCCAACGGGCTCGGCTCCAACACCTCCGTCCAGGACGCGTACAACCTGGCCTGGAAGCTGGCCATGGTGATCCGGGGCGAGGCGCGGCCCGCGCTGCTCGACAGCTACACGGCGGAACGCGCTCCCGTGGGGCGGCAGATCGTCCAGCGGGCGAATCTGAGCCGGGACCAGTTCGGGCCGATCTTCGATGTGCTCGGTGTCGGCGCCGGAGGCGACGAGCTGGCCATCGCCGAGGGCCTCGCCGCGGTGCGGGCCGCCACCGCGGAGGGTGCCAAGCGGCGGCGCCTGCTGGAGGAGGCGATCCGGCTCAAGAACTACGAGTTCAACGCGCACGGTGTCGAGATGAACCAGCGCTATGTCTCCGGGGCGGTCCTCGCGGACGACGCTCCGGCCGAGGCAGGGCAGGACGATGCGGAGCTGGTGGCCAGGCCGACGACCCGGCCGGGCGCCAAACTCCCGCACGCCTGGCTCGTGGACGGTGACGGCGAGCGTGTCTCCACGCTCGACCTGGTCGGCAAGGGCCTCTTCACGGTGATCACCGGCCTGTCGGGCGGCGTCTGGGAAGCGGCGGCCGACGCCTGCCGGGACGAACTCGGCGTACCGCTGCGGTTCGTGCGGATCGGCGACGCCGGCTCGCGTGACGCCTACGGCGAGTGGAGCCGGGTCGCCGAGATCGCCGAGGACGGAGTGCTGTTGATACGGCCGGACGGCCATGTGGCCTGGCGGCGCACCGACGCCCCCGGGGGCGAGGCCATGGCCCGCCAGGAGCTGACGGGCGCCCTGAGCCGGGTGCTGGGACGGTAGGGGCGGCATGGACAAGCAGGTGGCCACGGCCGCTGAGGCCCTGGCGGATGTGGTGGACGGGCAGTCCTTCGCCGTCGGAGGCTTCGGGCTGAGCGGGGTGCCCGAGGTTCTCGTCGGCGCTCTGTACGAGTCGGGGGCGCGCGACCTGTCGGTCGTGTCCAACAACTGCGGGGTGGACGGGCGCGGTCTCGGGGTGCTGCTGGCCGCGGGCCGTATCGCCCGGGTCACGGGCTCCTACATCGGGGACAACAAGGAGTTCGCGCGTCAGTACCTCGGGGGCGAGCTGGAGGTCGAGCTGATCCCCCAGGGCACGCTCGCCGAGCGGCTGCGGGCCGGTGGCTGCGGGATTCCGGCCTTCTTCACCCCGGCCGGAGTCGGCACGCTCGTCGAGAAGGGCGGCCTGCCGTGGCGGTACGGAGCGGAGGGATCGATCGCGGTGGCCTCTCCGCCCAAGGAGGTGCGTGTCTTCGACGGCGTCGAGTACGTCCTGGAGCGCGCGATCACCACCGACTACGCGCTGGTCAGGGCCGCCCGCGGTGACCGGCACGGCAATCTCGTCTTCCACCGCGCGGCGCGCAACTTCAATCCGCTGGCCGCCATGGCGGGGCGGATCACCGTGGCCGAGGTGGAGGAGCTGGTCGAGCCCGGGGAGATCGACCCCGACGAGGTGCACCTTCCCGGGGTGTTCGTGCAGCGGGTCGTGGCGCTGACGCCGCGGCAGGCGGCCGACAAGGGAATCGAGAAGAGGACGGTGCGTACGCCGTGAGCTGGACCAGACAGGAGATGGCGGCGCGGGCCGCGGGCGAGTTGCGCGACGGCGACTACGTCAATCTCGGCATCGGACTGCCCACCCTGGTGGCCGAGTTCCTGCCCCCGGACGTCGATGTCGTCCTGCACTCGGAGAACGGGCTGCTCGGCGTAGGACCCTATCCGGCCCCGGATGAGGTCGACGCCGACCTCATCAACGCGGGAAAGGAGACGGTGACCGTACGTGCGGGTGCCTCCTTCTTCGACTCCTCGCTCTCCTTCGGCATGATCCGCGGCGGCCACATCGACACCGCCGTCCTCGGCGCACTCCAGGTCTCGGCGCGGGGCGACCTGGCCAACTGGGCGGTCCCCGGAAAGATGATCAGGGGCATGGGCGGCGCGATGGACCTCGTCCACGGCGCTCGCCGGGTCGTCGTGCTGATGGAGCACTCGGCCCGGGACGGGAGCCCCAAGATCGTTCAGGAGTGCACGCTGCCGCTGACGGGACGGGCCTGTGTGGACCGGATCATCACCGACCTGTGCGTCCTCGATGTGACCCCCTCCGGCCTCGCACTGGTCGAGACGGCACCCGGAGTGACGGTGCCCGAGGTGCTCGCCCTGACACCCGTCGCCGTCCACCACTAGTCCCGCAAGGAGCCAACGATGATCGAGCGACCGCGCGACGTCTACGTCGTCGACGCCGTCCGTACCCCCTTCGGCCGCTACGGCGGAGCCCTGTCCGGTGTGCGCCCCGACGACCTCGCCGCCGGGGTGCTGCGCGCCCTCGTCGACCGCAGTCCCGGCCTGGACCCGGCCCGCATCGACGATGTGCTCCTCGGCAACGCCAACGGCGCCGGCGAGGAGAACCGCGATGTGGCCCGCATGGCGGTGCTGCTGGCGGGGCTCCCGGTGAGCGTGCCCGGGGTCACCCTCAACCGGCTCTGCGGCTCGGGCATGGAGGCCGTCATCCAGGCGGCCCGGGCCGTCGCCCTCGGTGACGCGTCCGTCGTGATCGCGGGCGGGGTCGAGTCCATGAGCCGCGCCCCCTGGGTGCTGCCCAAGCCGGAGCGGGGCTTTCCCGCGCGCGACCAGCAGCTCTACTCGACCACCCTGGGCTGGCGCCTGGTGAACCCGAGGATGCCGCGCGAGTGGACCATCCCGCTCGGTGAGAGCGCGGAGCTGGTCGGCGCCAAGCACGGCATCACCCGCGAGCAGCAGGACACCTTCGCGCTCGCCAGCCACCGGAATGCCGCACAGGCCTGGCGCGAGGGTCTCTACGACGGGGAGGTCGTCCCCGTCGAGGGGGTGGAGCTGCCGCGGGACGAGAACATCCGCGACACCACCTCCGCGGCGGCGCTGGCGGCGCTGAAGCCGGCGTTCCTGGCGGACGGCACCATCACCGCCGGCAATGCCTCACCGCTGAACGACGGAGCGGCCGCCCTGCTGCTGGCCGACGAGGACGGACTCGCTGCGATCGGCCGGGAGCCGCTGGCCCGGGTGCGGGCGGCCGCGGTCACCGGCATCGAGCCGCAGTACTTCGGACTCGGCCCGGTGGACGCCATCCGCAAGGTGCTCCGCAAGGCGGACATCGCTCCTTCCGCGCTGCACACGATCGAGCTGAACGAGGCGTACGCGGCACAGGTGCTGGCCTGTCTGGCGGCGCTGCCCGAGCTCGACCCCTCGCTCGTCAACCCCCGTGGGGGCGCCATCGCCATCGGCCATCCGCTGGGTGCCTCGGGCGCCCGCGTCGCGGGGGCGGTCGCCCACCAGCTGGCCGCGGCGGGCACCGGGACGGGGCTGGCGGCCCTGTGCATCGGTGTCGGACAGGCGCTGGCGCTGGTCCTGGAGCGCTGAGGCGGCCCGCCGGGTGCGGCCGCTCAGGCCGCGCGGCGCACGGCGGCCGGGGTGGTCCCCAGCCGGGCGCGCATCACCCGCGTCAGATGTTCCTGGTGGGAGAACCCGCAGTCGGCGGCGACCTGCCCGATCGGAGTGGGCCCGGTGCGCAGCAGACGGCAGGCCTGCTCCAGGCGCAGCCCGAGGAGGTACTGGTGGGGGGACTGTCCCGTGCTGGCCCGGAACTGCCGGGTGAACTGGCTGCGGCTGAGCGAGGCCGCGGCGGCCAGGTCCGCGATCGGCAGCGGTTCGGCGAGCCGCTCCTGCATGAGGTCCCGTACGGCCGACAGCTGCCGCTTCGACAGCCCCGACCGCACGGGTGGCGGCTCGGCCGGGCGTGTGGCGTGGCACCGTACCAGCTGAGCGGCGAGCATGCCCGTCAGGTGGTCCACATACGTCCGGGCGGACGGCTCCCAGCGTCGCACCGCGCCGTCCAGTGCGAGCACGAGCTGCTCGGCGAGCGGATCCGTGGTCCCGAGTTCCTCGGACAGCTCCACGGGACGGCCGTCGTTGGCGTCGCGCAGCGCCTGGTCCGCCAGATACGCGTGCACCGTGTCGAGCCTGCCGCCGAGCTCGACGGACAGCGTCCGTCCGGCCGGCTGGAGGAACAGCCCGCCGGCGGGGATCTTCCGCGAGCGCGTCGTGGCGCCGCGTCCCCGCCGTACCGCGACGGGCCCGCTGAGGTGCAGGATGACCAGGTGAGTGGGTGCGGGCTCGAAGTCCGCGCGGTAGGAAAGCTCCTCCTGGGACGACACGTACAGCCGCTCCCAGCCGAGCCCCGCGCTGCTGCCCCGGGGCCGCACCCCGGGCTGCCGGAGAATGCCCACCGTGTCGGCGATTCCCAGTTCCGGCATGTGCGACCTCCTCACAGCCCCCAGTTGATTGAATATTGAATCACAATGGGGTGAACGCGTCGAGGGGTCGCGGTGGCCGGCTCAGGCCTGGTACAGCGCCTCCACCTCGCCCGCGTACGCTTTCTCGATCGCCTTGCGCTTCAGCTTCAGCGACGGGGTGAGCAGGCCGTGCTCCTCGGTGAACTGGTGCGCGAGGATGCGGAAGGTGCGGATCGACTCGGCCTGCGAGACCAGTGTGTTCGCGGCGACCACCGCCCGCCGCACCTCGGTCTCCAGATCGGGGTCGCGTACCAGCTCGGCCGGGGTGAGCCGCGGTTTGCCGCGCATCTGCAGCCAGTGCTCCACGGCCTCCGCGTCGAGGGTGATGAGCGCGGCGACATACGGGCGGTCGTTGCCCACGACGATGCACTGCGCGACCAGCGGATGGTCCCGTACCCGCTCCTCCAGCGGACCGGGCGAGACGCTCTTGCCGCCGGAGGTCACCAGGATCTCCTTCTTGCGCCCGGTGATGGTGAGATAGCCGTCCTCGTCGAGGGAGCCCAGGTCACCGGTGGCGAGCCAGCCGTCGTGCAGGGTCGCGTCCGTGGCCTTCTGGTTGTTGAGATAGCCCTGGAAGACATGGGCGCCGTGCAGCCAGACCTCGCCGTCGTCCGCGATGTGCACCGTGGTGCCGGGGATGGCCTGACCCACCGTGCCGTACCTGGTACGGCCGGGCGGGTTCGCGGTCGCGGCCGCCGTCGTCTCCGTGAGCCCGTAGCCCTCGTAGATCTGTACGCCGGCGCCCGCGAAGAACAGCCCGAGCCGGCGGTCCATCGCCGAGCCGCCGGACATCGCGTGCCGTACCCGGCCGCCCATCGCGGCACGGATCTTCGTGTACACGACCTTGTCGAAGAACTGGTGCTGCATGCGCAGGCCCGCCGAGGGGCCGGGGCCGATGCCCCACGCCTTCGCCTCGATCGCGTCCGCGTACTTGACGGCGACCTCGACCGCCTTCTCGAAGGGGCCCGAGCGGCCCTCGGTCTCGGCCTTGCGGCGGGCCGCGTTGAAGACCTTCTCGAAGATGTACGGCACGGCCAGGAAGAACGTCGGCTGGAACGCGGCCAGGTCGGGCAGCAGCGCCGCCGCGTTCAGCTGCGGCTGGTGGCCGAACTTCACCCTGCCGCGGAAGGCCGCGACCTGCACCATCCGTCCGAAAACATGCGCGAGCGGCAGGAACAGCAGCGTGGCCGCCTCATCGCCCTTCTTGGAGTGGAAGACCGGCTCCCAGCGCGCGACGACCGTGTCGGCCTCGAACATGAAGTTGCCGTGCGAGAGCACACAGCCCTTGGGGCGGCCGGTGGTGCCGGAGGTGTAGATGACGGTCGCCGTCGTCTCGGGGGTCACCGCCTGCCGGTGCCGGTGCACGACCTCGTCCTCCAGGTGCGCGCCCGCGTCGTACAGCTCCTGAAGGGCGCCGACGTCCAGCTGCCACAGCCGGTGCAGATGCGGAAGCCGGTCGATGACCGTCGCGATGGTCATCGCGTGGTCCTCGTGCTCCACCATCGCGGCCGACACCTGTGCGTCGTGCAGCATCCAGAACACCTGCTCGGCCGACGAGGTGGGATAGATCGGCACCACCTCGGCGCCGATGGACCACAGCGCGAAGTCGAACAGGGTCCACTCGTAGCGCGTACGGCACATGATCGCGACCCGGTCCCCGAACCGGACGCCCTGGGCCAGCATGCCCTTCGCGAGGGCGAGGACCTCGTCGCGGAACTCGGCGGCGGTCACATCGCGCCACTGCCCCTCCCCGTCCTTGCGGCCGAGGGCGACACGGAGCGGATCTTCCTGGGCATACTCGAAGACGGCATCGGCCAGACCGCCCACCGGCGGCGCCGACGCCAACGGAGGGTTGGTGAACTCGCGCAATCCCGCTCCTTGAGGCGCTCCGCACAGCGCCGTGAAAGCTACCCCACCGCACGACGGGGCGGGAGGGGCTGGGAAACACATGGGCTCGTGGCAAAACGCACAGGTCAGCCGGGGAAAATACGCGCATAGCGGGTGGAGGCCGACAAAATTTGCTACGGCGCCGTAGGTTCCGGGGCCGCAATCTGCACGGAATCTGTACGACGCGATTACCGCGCCGCACATCCTACTGGCCAGTAGTGAAGGGTGGTGACCCGGGGCCGCAGATCCCGGCGCGGTGGACTACCGGCGGTGCAGCCGGTCCCCGCCCGCCAGGATCGCCGCCGCAAGCGCCCGGGCCGTGTCCTGCGCCGGGCCCGGGCGCTCCGCCTGGACCAGCACGAAGTCGATCTCTCCCAGCTCCGGCAGCCCGGCCCGCTCCGGAACGCGCACCAGACCCGGCGGGACCAGTCCCCGGGAGTGCGCCATCACACCGAGGCCGGCCCGGGCCGCCGCGATCAGGCCGTTGAGGCTGCCGCTCGTGCAGGCGATGCGCCAGGGGCGGCCCTGCCTCTCCAGCGCCTGAAGGGCACGCGCGCGGGTGATGCCCGGCGGCGGATAGACGATCAGCGGCACCGGGCGGTCGGGGTCCAGACGCAGCCGCTCCGCGCCGATCCACACCAGCCTGTCGTGCCAGACCAGCTGGCCGCGAGGGTCCTGGGGGCGCCGCTTGGCCAGCACCAGATCCAGCCTGCCCGCCGCGAGCTGCTCGTGCAGCGTGCCCGACAGCTCGACCGTCAGCTCCAGGTCCACCTCGGGATGGTCGTACCGGAAGCGCTCCAGGATCTCCGGCAGCCGGGTCAGGACGAAGTCCTCAGAGGCACCGAACCGGAGCCGGCCCCGCAGCCGTGTGCCGGCGAAGAACGCCGTTGCCTGCTCATGCACCTCGAGGATCCGCCGGGCGAAGCCCAGCATCGCCTCTCCGTCCTCCGTCAGCTGCACGGAGTGCGTGTCCCGGGCGAACAGCGGGCGGCCGGTCGCGGCCTCCAGGCGCCGCACATGCTGGCTCACCGTCGACTGACGCAGCCCGAGCCGCCGGGCGGCCTGTGTGAAGCTCAGCGTCTGGGCCACCGCCAGAAACGTACGCAGCTGGGCGGGGTCGTACACACCCCCAGGTTATCGCGAATCGCGATGACAGTCAGAGCGGTGTATGGGATTCCCGATCGCGGACGGCAGGAGGACGATGGCAAGGGCACGACCGTGTCCGGCACCGGACGTACAGCGACGCAATGGAGCACAGTGAAACGCCTGCGATGGCCGCATCGGATGCCCGTCGACCCCTACATCCTCCTGTTGCTGGGGACGGTGGGACTTGCGGCCCTCGTCCCGGCGCGGGACACGGCCGCGGACGTCGCCTCCGGAGCCTCCACGGCCGCCATCGCCTTCCTCTTCTTCCTGTACGGGGCCCGGCTCTCCACCCATGAGGCACTGGCCGGTCTGAAACACTGGCGCCTCCATGGCACCGTGCTGGCCTGCACCTTCGTGATCTTCCCGCTGCTCGGCCTCGCCGCGCGCGGCCTGGTGCCGGTGCTGCTGACGCCCCACCTGTACACGGGCCTGCTCTTCCTCACACTCGTCCCGTCGACCATCCAGTCGTCGATCGCTTTCACCTCCATCGCCCGCGGCAATGTGCCCGCGGCGATCTGCGCGGGCTCGTTCTCCTCCCTCGCCGGCATCGTCATCACCCCGCTGCTCGCGGCGGCGCTGCTCGGCAACAGCGGCGGCGGGTTCTCCGCGGACTCGCTTGTCAAGATCGTGCTGCAACTGCTGGTGCCCTTCCTCGCGGGCCAGCTTCTGCGGCCCTGGATCGGGCGCTTCGTCACCCGGCACAAGAAGGGGCTCGGGCTCGTCGACCGGGGCTCGATCCTGCTGGTCGTCTACACCGCCTTCAGCGAGGGCGTGGTCCGGGGCATCTGGCACCAGGTGAGCCCGCTGCGGCTGGGCGGCCTCCTCGTGGTCGAGGCGGCCCTGCTCGCCGTGATGCTGGGCCTGACCTGGTACGGCAGCCGGGCATTGGGCTTCGGCCGGGAGGACCGGATCGCGATCCAGTTCGCCGGGTCCAAGAAGTCCCTCGCCTCCGGACTGCCCATGGCCGGCGTGCTGTTCGGCGCGCAGGCCTCACTGGCCGTGCTCCCGCTGATGCTCTTCCACCAGATGCAGCTCATGGTCTGCGCGGTGATCGCCAAACGCCGCGCGCACGACCCCGAGCGCCCGGTCAGCCCCGGGACAGCCGCAGCACCGCGAAGCGCGGTCGGTACAGGGACACGTTCCGGCTGAGGTTCGCCTGCGCGGCGACTCCCGTCGCATCGAGCCAGTTGACGTCGTAGCTGAGCACCAGCCCGTCGTGGCCGCTCACCTCCGGATGCGCCTGCGGGTTGTACGCGGCGACCTGGCCCGGAGGCAGCGGCGCGGGCAGTCCCTTGCCCGGGCCGTGCCAGGGACCGGTGGGTGCGCAGGCCCAGTAGGAGGTGACCGTGGTCAGCCCCCGGGCGCCGGCGGCCATGGTGAACAGGACGTACGTCCCCCTGTCGCGGACCACCGTGAACGCGCTGGCCACGCCCGTATCGCGTCCGTCGCCCAGGACGGCCCCGAGGCGGGGCCGGGACGTCCAGGCCGAGCCGTTCCAGTACTGCCAGGCCGTGGCCTCGGCGAGCCGGCCGCGTTCCACCCGGGCCAGATAGGCCCGGGAGGCGGGGCGCGAGGCGGCCCGGGCGTCGTCGCCGCCGAATACGTACGTCCACGTCCCGTCGACCGTCGTCGTCGTGCCGAACAGCACCCGCCGGGAGGGGTCGGGGACCTGCTGCTGGTCGAGGATGCGCACGACGCTCTCGACACGCAGGTCCGGCAGGGAGAGCGTGGCCACCTCCGTCGCGGCGGGAACCCCGTAGATCCAGGGAAACGCGCCGGCCGTACGCGTCCACAGCAGAACGCGGACGACCTGCTCGGAGGAGCCGGGGGAGCGAGGCTCGACCTGGGCCGCCACCGGCCAGCGCCATCGGCCGGGCGCCGGGTCGGGGAAGAGCGGCGCGGTCAGTGTCCTCTCCAGCCGGCCCGCGCGGGACATCACGACCGCGGAGTTGCGCACCAGCGGCGCCGAGGCGTCCCGCCAGGCGTACGGCTCGCCGAGCAGATTGGGCGGGCCGTGCACCTGCCCGAGATAGGTGTCCGAGAACAGCCACAGCACCCGCCCGTCCGGCAGGCGTACCGCATGGGTGCCGTCACCGCCGGTCCAGTCGTCGGTGCGGGACGGGTCGTCGCCGTACCGCGTGAACTCGGTGTCGAGTGCGGTGTCGGCCGTCCAGGACCCGAGCGTGCGCGGTGTGCAGACGCCGCCGCCCTCCCGGTCGTGGCGGGGGAGGGCGGTGAGCAGCACTGCCGCGCAGACCAGGGCCAGGACCAGGCCGAGCCCGGTCCCGGCCCGCCGTCGTGCCGTGGCGTCGTCGGGCACTCCGGGGACGTTAGTGGCTGCCGCTCACCCGGTCCATGGGCAGCCACACCACCGTGTCCCACGCGGGCGGTCGGGCGCCGGTGCGCAGCGCGGCGATCTCGTCGTCACCGAGCGCCCGGTCGTAGACCCTGACGTCGTCGATCGCGCCGGTGAAGAAGGCCCGGCCGTCCATCCGCTGGCCGATGTGGACGCCGAAGGGGGAGTTGCGGCTCACCGAACCGGGCACGTCCGCCGTGCCGAGCGCGGTGCCGTCGACGAACAGCGTGAGCTGCCCTCCGCCGCGGCGCAGCGCCACATGGTGCCACCGGCCGTCGTTGTACGCGCCCGAAGTGCGCACATACGCGGACCGCGGTGCCGAGGCGCCGTCGCGGACCGTGATCAGACCCTGGACGCGTTTCGAGGCGGGCTCCGCACGCAGCCAGACCTGCGGCTGCGAGGTGCCGATCCCGCCCATCCAGAGCAGGGGCTGCTCACCGCTCGCAGCCGTGTACCGGAACCACAGTGAGGCGGTGAAGTCCTTGCTCCCCAGGGGGAGCCCGGACCGATACGGCAGGCGTACGGCGTCGTCGGTGCCGTCGAACGCCAGGGCGCCGCCGAACACCCCGTCCGTCTGCTGCGCGCCGCCGAGGACGGCGGCCGGCCGGGCGTGCGGGGCGAGGTCCGGTGTGACGGGGTCGGGGCCGCGGCGCGGCCGCAGCCAGTCCTCGGTGAAGCGGGCGAACCGGATCTCGTCGCGCGCGTCGACCGCACCGCCCTCGTACGTCAGCCCCACGGTGTCCCCGTCGATGCGGACCAGGTCCGAATAGCCGGACCAGTCCGTGGTGACGACCGTGCCGCGGTCCACGCTGTCCCAGCTGCGGCCGCCGTCGTAGGAGGAGCGGATCATCATCGTCCGGCGGCGGTCCGGGTCGCCGGGGCAGGCCAGCAGGATGCGGTCGCCCAGGCGCAGCATCGAGCCCTGGACCTGGGGTGCGTACAGGTCCGGCAGATCACGGAAGGGGGCGGTGAAGCCGCCGCCGCCGTCGCGGCTGACGGTCTGGGTGCGGTGGCCGAGGTCGGTGCCGTCCTGCTCGCGCCCGCTGACCAGGATCGAGCCGTCACCGCGCTCGGTGAGGGCGAGTTCGGACGGCTTCTGGCGGAAGGTGCCGTCGTCCGCGATCGGCCAGGAGTCGGTGGCGCCGACGCGCCAGTGGTCGCCGCCGTCGTCGCTGGTCATCAGCGCGGCGTGGTTCGCGGTGACCCGGCTGCCGTTCCATGTCTCGGCGTTGACGCCGAAGACCAGGCGGCCCGCGTGCCGGCCGCGGGTCAGCTGGATGCCGTGCACGGGCCCGGTCGCGTACCAGGAGTTCCAGTCCGCGGGCAGGATCTGCGGACTCAGGTCCCGCGGCTGCGACCAGGTCAGCCCGTCGTCGTCGCTGGACTGAAGATGAGGGGTGCGGTCGCAGGGCACCGAGCAGCTCGCGCTGTCCGTGCGGCCCGTGTTGTACGTCTCGGCGAGCAGGATGCGGCCCGTCTCCCGGTCCACGAGGGGCGCCGGGTTGCCGTGTGTGTCCCCGGCACCCTCGTTGACGACCTGCAACGGGCCCCAGGTGCGGCCGCCGTCGGTGGAGCGCTTGACCACGATGTCGACGTCGGCCGCGTCACCGCAGTTGAGCACGCGGCCCTCGGCGAAGGCGAGCAGGGTGCCCCTCACCGTCCTGATGACGGCCGGTATGCGGAAGCAGGAGTAGCCGGGGTCCTGGGAGGCCTTGAAGAGCACCTGCTGTTCGAAACCGCCCTCGCCTCCGGCTTGTTGCGCGCCCGCCGGGCTCGGCAGCGCGAGGAGTGCGGTGGCGGTGAGGACGGCGGTCAGGGTCGATCCGAGTCGTGCACGGAGACTTGACGCCATGGTGCGGCCCGCCCTTCATGCGTCGGGACTCATGTGCGCAGGACATACAGGACGTCCCACGTCCAACGTGCCGGTCCCAGACGGTACTTGGGGCCTCAGCGGCCCCACAAGAAGGGTGCAGGGCACACCTTCCCCCGCAGGGGCGGAGCGGCCGTGGCGGGGTCAGGGCCGCAGCACCACCTTGCCGCGGTTGGCGCGCGACTCGATCACCGCATGGGCCTTCGCCGCCTCCTCCAGCGGGAACTCCGCGTGCACGACGGGTCTCAGCGCCCCGTCGGCGAACAGCTGCCACAGCTCCCGTCGCCACCGTTCGTACAGCTCCGGCTGTCCGCGGGCGATCCGCGCCATCTGGAAGCCGGTCACGGTCTTCGCGCCCACCAGCAGGTCGTATGCCTGAAGTGTGCCGCCGCCCGAGCTGTACGTGACCAGCCGTCCGCCCGGGGCCACGGCGGCCAGCGCCGGGGTGAGCAGGGCGCCGCCGACCGCGTCCAGGGCGTAGTCGACGGGCTTTCCCCAGTCGGGGGCGTCGTACGTGACCACTTCGTCGGCACCGAGCGACCGCACGAACTCCGCCTTTCCGGACCCCGACACCGCGCCCAGGACGCGGGACGCGCCACGTGCCCGGGCCAGTTGCACCGCGAGGTGGCCGACGCCACTCGCCGCCCCGGTGACCAGCGCCGACTCGCCGTACTCCGGGTGGGCCGCGGCGAGCGCGCCGAGCGCGACCAGACCGCTGCGGACCAGCGCGACGGCGTCTACGGCCGTGGCGTGGCCGGGCACGGGGGAGGCCATGGTCTCGTGCAGCACGGCGAAGTCGGCGTACCCGTGCCCGAAGCACAGCCCCGTCACCCGGTCGCCCGCCCGGAAGCGGGTGACGCCGCCGCCGACCGCCACCACCTCGCCCGCGATCTCCCCGCCGAGCGGGATCGGCTCGGCGGCCTCGGTGACCTTGCGCACGACGGGCAGGGTGACTCCCACGGCCTCGCAGCGCACCAGGAGTTCACCGGGACGGGCCTCGGGCACGGGTGCCTCCTCGACGAACAGGGGGCCGCGGGCGGACTCGTACCGGACGCGACGCATCGCACCTCCAGAAATCGTTGGGACTCCCAACGGTATCCGGATTTCATGGGGAGGTCCAATGACTTTTCGTTAGGCTCCGGTCATGACCGAAGCACCCCTGACCGCGATCCGCTCCCTGCCGAGCTGGCTCCTCGGCCGCGCCGCGGCACGCGGCCGCGCCCTGGTGGCCGAGGCGCTCGCCGCCGAAGGCCTGAAGATGTGGCACCACGTGGTGCTCTCCGCCGTCCGCGACCTCGCCCCTGTCGCCCAGGCCGACCTCGGCCGTGGCATCGGACTCGACCCCAAGGATCTGGTCGGCATCCTCAACGACCTGCAGTCCGCGGGGTTCGTGGTGCGCGCGCCGGACCCGAAGGACCGGCGCAAGAATGCCGTCTCGCTCACCCGGGAGGGCCGACGGCTGCTGGAGCGCTGCGAGAAGGCGGCCCGCGAGGCCAACGACGCCCTGCTCGCCCCGCTCTCGGCGGCCGAACGCGACCACTTCATGGATCTGCTGATCCGGATTTCGGGCACGGACGGCTGATGGCGGCTAACGTTCCGTCATGACCGCACCTCTCACTCTCGATCCCACGCGCACCGCGCTTGTGCTCGTCGATCTGATGGAGCGCATCGTCGCGCTGCCCCTGGAACCCCGCAAGGGCACCGAAGTCCTGCTCACCGCGGAGGAGTTGGCCCGCACGTTCCGCTCGGCCGGCGCGCCCGTCGTGCTCCTCCGCGTCGAACGCCCCTCGGTCGCCGAACAGCCGCCCGGCAGCAGCCTCGCGGCCGGCCTGCTCCGGGACGGCGACCTGGAGGTGGTGAAGGGGACGGTCGGCGGCTTCCAGGGCACCCGCCTCGACGAGCGCCTGAGGGAGCGCGGGATCACCACGCTGGTGTTCGGTGGCATCGCCACCAACCTGGGCGTCGAGTCCACCGCCCGCGCCGCCGCCGACCTCGGCTATGCCCTCGTCTTCGTCGAGGACGCCATGACCGCGTTCACCGCCGCCGAGCACGAGGCGTCGATCCGGCTCGACTTCCCCCGACTGGGATCGGTCGTGACGGCCTCACAGGTGCGCCTCACACCGGGGTGACCGGCCGGGCCGGCGCCCACCCCGACCCGCCGCGTCCGCACGGGGCGCCCGGGAGCGGGGGCTGCGACGGGGCCCCTGCGGCGCAGGGGGCGCTTCCCGCCGGTCGGGGCCCCGCCGCCGTGCCGCGGGGGCCCGGTCAGCCCTGGGCGGCCGCGGTCCGCAGGCGGATGCGGTCCTCGCCCGCGTACACGTTCATGGAGCTGCCCCGCAGAAAGCCCACCAGCGTCAGACCGGTCTCCGTGGCCAGGTCGACCGCCAGCGACGAGGGCGCCGAGACCGCCGCCAGCACCGGGATGCCCGCCATCACGGCCTTCTGCGCCAGCTCGAAGGAGGCCCGCCCCGAGACCAGCAGGATCGAGCGGGACAGCGGCAGGCCGTCGTTCTGCAGGGCCCGGCCGACCAGCTTGTCGACCGCGTTGTGCCGGCCGACGTCTTCCCGGACGTCGAGCAGCTCCCCGTCCTCGGCGAACAGGCCGGCGGCGTGCAGCCCCCCGGTCCGGTCGAAGACCCGCTGGGCGGCCCGCAGCCGGTCGGGGAGGCTCGCGAGCAGCTCCGGATCCACCCGGACCGGGGGGTTGTCCGCGATGGGCCAGCGAGCCGTCGTACGGACCGCGTCCAGGCTCGCCTTGCCGCACAGACCGCACGAGGAGGTCGTGTACACATTGCGCTCGAGGGTGATGTCCGGGATCGCCACGCCCGGCGCGGTCTGCACGTCCACCACGTTGTACGTGTTCGACCCGTCCACGGTCGCCCCGGCGCAGTAGACGATGTTCCGCAGCTCACCAGCCGCGCCGAGCACCCCCTCGCTGACCAGGAATCCGGCCGCCAGCGCGAAGTCGTCACCAGGGGTGCGCATCGTGATCGCGAGCGGCTTCCCGTTCAGCCGGATCTCCAGCGGCTCCTCCGCGACGAGCGTGTCCGGGCGGGCGGAGACGGCGCCGCCCCGGATGCGGATCACCTTGCGTCGTTCCGTGACTCGTCCCATGTCCTGATCAGCCCCGGTTCTGTAGGTGGACCCTCACCCGGTCATTGTCCTGCACCGTGCAGGTCATAGGCGCAGCCCACACCGCAGACGCGCACACGGCGGTCGCACGCGTCTGCGCCGACTCGTCCCAGGTACCCGCAGCGCGCCGGTCGAACTCCGACCCGGTCGGCGAAGCACGGCGGTACCGCGGATCCTCGGGCGTCCGAGGGTCTGCGGGAAGCCGACAACACGGACGCACCATTACTGTCGCTTCGCCTGCCGCCGTACCCGTGAGTCATTGATCAGACTGGTGGATCCCGCTACCCACGGCAACGAGGGGAAACCACCCATGCACGGCTCACGCATCGCCGCCGTCGGCCACTACCAGCCCGCCACGGTGCTCACCAACGAGGACCTGGCGAGCATGGTCGACACCAGCGACGAGTGGATCAGGACCCGGGTGGGCATCCGCACACGCCACATCGCCGGCCCCGACGAGCCCGTCGACGAGCTGGCCGCGCACGCCGCGGCCAAGGCCCTCGCGGCGGCGGGCCTGGCACCGGGCGACATCGACCTGGTCCTGGTCGCCACCTCCACCGCCGTCGACCGCTCGCCCAACACGGCCGCCCGTGTCGCGGCCCGGCTCGGCATCCCGCAGCCGGCCGCGATGGACGTCAACGTCGTCTGCGCGGGCTTCACGCACGCACTCGCCACCGCCGACCACACCGTGCGCGCGGGCGCGGCCACCCGGGCGCTCGTGATCGGCGCCGACAAGATGTCCGACGTGACGGACTGGACCGACCGATCGACGTGCGTCCTGGTCGGGGACGGTGCCGGGGCCGCCGTGGTCGAGGCCTGTCCCGCCGGGGCCGAGTCCGGGATCGGGCCGGTGGTGTGGGGCTCGGTGCCCGGGATGGGACACGCGGTGCGCATCGAGGGCACGCCCCCGCGGTTCGCGCAGGAGGGGCAGAGCGTGTACCGGTGGGCCACCACCCAGCTGCCGCCCATCGCCCGTCAGGTGTGCGAACGGGCCGGGACGGCGCCCGAGGACCTCGCGGCGGTCGTGCTGCACCAGGCGAACCTGCGCATCATCGAGCCGCTCGCCGAGAAGCTCGGCGCGGTCAACGCGGTCGTCGCCCGCGATGTCGCCGAATCCGGCAACACCTCGGCGGCGAGCATCCCGCTCGCCCTGTCCAAGCTCGTGGAGCGCGGGGAGATCTCGACGGGCGACCGGGTGCTCCTCTTCGGCTTCGGCGGAAATCTCTCGTACGCGGGCCAGATCGTCAGGTGTCCGTAGGCGGCCCCGGGGCCGCCTACGGGCCGGGCCGGCCCTCCATACTGGTCTCCCGGCCACCGCGCTGCCGTTGCCCTGGAAGGGGACCGCGATGTCGTCGAGAGGACTGCCGCACGGAGCGATGCCCCGGCTGGAGCGCCCCGGCCCGCTGCGCGACCGCGTCTACGAGGCGCTGCTCGAACTCATCACCACGCGCGCCCTCCAGCCCGGCCGGCATCTGGTGGAGAGCGAACTCGCCGGGCACCTCGGGGTCTCCCGGCAGCCGGTGCGCGAGGCGCTCCAGCGGCTGAACACCGAGGGCTGGGTCGATCTGCGGCCCGCTCAGGGCGCGTTCGTGCACGAGCCGACGGAGGAGGAGGCCGACCAGCTGCTGACGGTGCGTACGCTGCTGGAGGCGGAGGCAGCCCGGCTGGCCGCCGCGCACGCGGGAAGCCCCGGCATCGCGGCCCTGGAGGAGCTGTGCGCGCAGGGAGAGCGCGCCGTCGCCGAGGACGACGTCGACGGGGCCGTCGCGCTGAACGCCCGCTTCCATGCGAAGGTGATGGAACTCGCGGGCAACGCGGTCCTCGCGGAGCTGGCCGGGCAGGTCGACCGACGGGTGCGGTGGTACTACACCCCGGTCGCCCGGCAGCGGGGACAGCAGTCCTGGAACGAGCACCGCGAGCTGATCGCCGCGATCGCCGACCGCGACGAGCAGCGGGCCACCCGGCTCATGCGCGAACACACCGAGCACACGCGGCGTTCGTATCACGCCCGGACGATGCCCTGAGGGTGACGTCACTCATAGTTGGGGCGACGTTACTTTCAGACGCGACGACGCCTCGCTAGCGTCCTCCGTGCGACCGTACGAGCTCTCTGAACGTATGGTCGGCCGGGAAGCCGCACGCTATCCGTGGGACATCCCATGCGCCTGCAATAGAGGGCATCTCCTCCGCGGGCATCTGTGCGGCGCAACCCGTGGAACACGACAAGCCATGCACGACCCGCCCCCGACTGTGCACCGAGAGCGGAGCAACCGAATGGCACTCACCCTCACCCTCAAATCCGGTACTTCCTGGTCCGACGCCTGGCGGCGCTGCCTCGAAGCAGCCCCCGAGGCCTTCCGGGACGACCGTGTCCTGAACCTCTGGGACTCCTCCTGGCAGGCGGACGGCCATGCGCTGCCCGCGACCAGCCCGGTCGACGGCAGCCCCATCGCCGGCCCGCCGCGCCTGGGCCGTGACAGCGCCCGCCGCGCCGTGCGAGCCGCGCTGGACCAGCACCGCCGCTGGCGCCAGGTGCCCCTGCCCGAACGTCGGGCCCGGGTCGCCGCGACCCTGGACGCCCTCACGGAACACCGCGATCTGCTGGCGCTCCTGCTCGTCTGGGAGATCGGAAAACCCTGGCGGCTCGCGCGGGCCGACGTGGACCGGGCCATCGACGGCGTGCGCTGGTACGTCGATGGGATCGAACCGATGATCGGCGAGCGGGTCCCGCTGGACGGCCCGGTGTCGAACATCGCGAGCTGGAACTATCCGATGAGTGTCCTGGTGCACGCGATGCTGGTGCAGGCCCTGGCGGGCAACGCCGTCATCGCCAAGACGCCGACCGACGGCGGGGTGGCCTGCCTCACCCTTGCCTGTGCGCTCGCCGCACGCGAAGGGGTCCCCGTCACCCTGGTCAGCGGCAGCGGGGGCGAGCTGTCGGAGGCGCTGGTGCGGGCCCCCGAAATCGGCTGTGTCTCCTTCGTCGGCGGCCGGGACACCGGCGCCGCGGTGGCCACGGCAGTCGCCGACCTGGGCAAACGGCACATTCTCGAACAAGAGGGCCTCAACACCTGGGGCATCTGGAACTACACGGACTGGGAATCACTCACCGCGGTCGTCCCGAAGCTCTTCGACTACGGCAAACAGCGCTGCACGGCGTACCCGCGCTTCGTGGTCCAGCGCTCCCTGTTCGACGAGTTCCTCGCGGCGTACCTCCCGGCGGTCCGCCGTGTGCGGGTCGGCCACCCGCTGGCGGTCGAGAAGCGCGACGACCCCTACCCGGAGCTGGACTTCGGTCCGCTGATCAACGCGGCCAAGGCGAAGGAACTGTCCGACCAGGTGGCCGAGGCGATCGACCGCGGCGCGGTCCCCCTGCACCGTGGGAGGCCGGCGGACGCCCGCTTCCTGCCCGGCCAGGACACATCCGCCTATGTGCACCCCGTGACACTCCTGAACCCGCCCCCGTCCTCTCCGCTGCACCACGCGGAACCCTTCGGCCCGGTCGACACCATCGTCCTGGTCGACACGGAGGCGGAGCTGCTGGCGGCGATGAACGCGTCGAACGGCGCGCTGGTCGCGACTCTGGCGACGGACGACCAGGAGACCTACGACCGCCTGGCCCCGCAGATCCGCGCCTTCAAGGTGGGCCGTGGAAAGCCCCGCTCCCGCGGTGACCGCGACGAGCTCTTCGGCGGCTTCGGCGCCTCCTGGCGCGGCGCCTTCGTGGGCGGTGAGCTGCTCGTCCGCGCGGTGACCCGGGGACCGGCGGGGGAGCGGCTGCCGGGGAACTTCCCGGAGTACCAGCTCATGCCGTAGCGGCAGACCGGCCCTCTGCACGGCGATTCGGCCGCCCGGTCACTGCCTGTGACCGGGCGACCCCGCCGCACGGCCGAGCGCGCAGGCGAATACGCAGGTGAAGGCCACTCCGAAAGCTTGGTATTGTTGTCCCTGTCGCCGCCGCGGGGAAGACCCCCGGCCCGGCGGCAGACACCTAGTCCGGGTGGCGGAATGGCAGACGCGCTAGCTTGAGGTGCTAGTGCCCTTTATCGGGCGTGGGGGTTCAAGTCCCCCCTCGGACACAACGACAACGACCAACGACGATACGGTGGCGAGGGCCTCGATCTTACGATCGCGGTCCTCGTTGCGTTTTCGTGGCTGATAGCGATGCCCAGGGCGTCGTAGAGCGGGCCTTTCTCCTCGACGGCGACGGGTTGGATGCGCTGTGCAATGTCTCCAAGACTCTCAGTGATCTGCCGGTTCTGTCGCGCGTCGAGCGGGGACTGCTTCTTCCGGGGCACGGCGGGGTGCGCGTCGAGCTTCTTCTGCGCCGCGTCCTTGTCCCGCTGGGCCTTCTGCGGTGCTTGCTGCGGCGCTCGCATGGGTGAGCGCTTCGATGGTGGCGGAGAGCCGATCGAGGGCGAAGGCCCGGGCGATCCACCGGTCCAGGGCCTGGCACACGCTGTCTTCCCTCGGGTAGACGGTGCGCGGGTGCGTCAGGTCGGGATAGAGGGCGGCTTCTTCCTCTTTGCACTCGCAGCGGTAGTAGACGCGACTGCGGATGGTGGCGGGCTGCATCTTACGCCCGCACAGGCTGCACCTGACCCGTCCGCGCAGGGCGTAGGGGCGTGCGCCTTGCTTTCCTGCGCGCTCCCGCCGTCCCTGATTGCGGGCACGCGGCCTGCGGAGGGCTTGGACGGTATCGAACCGGCTGGGGCTGATGATCGCTTCGTGGGCGGGCTCGTTGGAGCGGATCGACTCCTCGGCGGGGTTGTGGGTCATGCGGCTGGTGTGGCCGAGGGTGACGTCGTCGACGTCGAGGAGGCGTTCTTCCTTGCGTTGCTTGTTCCAGATCTCGTAGCCGGTGTAGCGGGGATTGATGAGGATGGCGCGCACGGCGCCCTGCTGCCATGCGGTCTTCGCCCAGTGCGGATTGCGGGCGGCGTCGTGGGCGGAGGGGCAGGGGATGCCTTCGCGGGTGAGCATGGTGAAGATCCGCTGCACGATGGGTGCGGCGACGGGATCGGGTTCGAGTTTGTGGATGAGCTGTCCGGCGGCGGCTTTTGAAGGGTTGGGGTGGGGTCCGGCGTCGGTGATCCGGTAGCCGTAGGGTGGTCGGCCGCCGAGGTAGCGGCCCTGGAGCTGGGCCTGGGAGCTCATGGCGGTGCGCACTCGGATCT
The DNA here is from genome assembly GCF_021462825.1 of Streptomyces glomeratus. Taxonomy (GTDB): domain Bacteria; phylum Actinomycetota; class Actinomycetes; order Streptomycetales; family Streptomycetaceae; genus Streptomyces; species Streptomyces glomeratus. Next base: position 92,093 of record NZ_JAKEEB010000011.1, read on the forward strand.
TGATGCGTTTGCGTTCTCCCTTGCTCATGCCGCCGAAGACGGACATGACGAGGCCGTGGGCCTCGTTGTCCGGGTCGATCGGGCCGCCGACCTCCGGTACCCAGAGCGGGATGCGGAAGTGGACGAAGACGGGGAAGGTGTTGCCGAACTGGTTGCCGTAGAAGGTGCGCTGCGGCTCCCCGATGACGACTGCCTCGAAGCCGCGGTTGGGGTTGCGGAGGGACTGGAGGAGGGTGTTGGCGCGGGGGCGGCGCTGCCAGGGCAGGGAGCGGCTGTGGCCGATGTCGAAGTACTCGGTGACGATCTGGCCGCCGGCGGGTTCGATCAGGGCTTGGGCGCTGGTGAACTGCCAGTTTCGGGGGGCTTCGGGATCTTAAAGGTCCTCGGTAGAGCAGCGTCCGGTGAAGGCGAAGCGGATCACGGGAGGACTCCACAAACTGCACCCCGACCTCGTGGAAACCGACCTCGCCGACTTCACACGCTGCCTGAAAGACGCCTTCGCAACCTCCCGTTCACAGCCCTGCACCCTGACCACGAACGGCTCGCCCAGCACGCCATCCGCCTCTACCAGACTGCAGGCCGCCACGATGCCGCCCGGCATACCTACACACGCCTCGAGCGGCATCTCGCCGACCTCGGCCTGGAGCCCGAGCCGGCCACCCAAGCCCTGATCGCAACCAGGACCCAGGGTCGAAACGTGCGGTGGAACCAACCCGTCTCCCGGTTCTGACCCGCATAGAGCGTTGTCCAACCTGAATGCGCTGGCCTGGGCGACGAGGCCTCGAGTAGGTCGGTCGGAGAGGCACATCACATGATCGGTTTCGCTGTTCGCCGCGGAGTGGCGGTCACCGCTCAGGGCGATGGAACACCGCGAGCGGCCCGTACTCCGTCGGCTTCGCGGCGGCGAACTCAGGGTGGGCGGACAGGCGATCCCACTGGATCCCGATGGTATCCGGCCAGGCGGTCAGTTGCTCCCCCGACCCGACCAAGATGAGATCCCAGTCCTGTCCGCCGGATGTGCCGATGCGGTCAATGACGAGTCCTAGGCAGTGCGCCGCGTCATGGTCGAGCGTTCGTTTCAGCGCGGCGACGGCTTCGTCGCGATCGGCTTCGGGGACGTCGGCGATCCGGAAGGTGAACCTCTGGGTTGACGGATCAATGCGCCGCACATTGGCTGCGAGGGACTGGTCGTAACCCATCCAGCACTGGAACTCGATTTCGCGGTACTTGGCGCTGGCCAGGGACGCCGCCAGTACGTCGGGACCGCCCGTGAGCGGCTCTTTTTTGCCTTCCTCAGTCTCGCGGAAGCCGAAGACGGCATCCGTGAGCGGATGCGCGACCGAGAGGCCCGCTGCTCCGAGCTGCGTGACCAGCGCCTGGCTCGATGGGCTGGTCAGAGCCGGCAAGTACCACGCGACGAACGGCCTCAGCACAGAGCGCGGGGCGGCGGTGTTGGCCGGGGCGTCCCGGTCGAAGTGCTCGTTGAAGATTTCGAGGGCCTGCTCGTGGGACAGGGCAGGACTTGTGTAGTCGTTGGCTCGGATGTGGTCGACGAACTCGGCGGGAAGAGCGAGGTGATGGTTACGTACGTAGTGTGCGAGCTCGACGGGCCACAACCACGTTCCGTCCGTGACCAGCGATCCGGCACCGGAGATCCATTCATCGCCGCTGATGACGTCGCGCTCGGCCCCCATGGTGGAGTAGATCTCGGTGGACGATTCCAGGTACGCGATGACCCGGTCCTCGTCCCACTCACCCGTGGGCCTGACCGCATCGCGGAGCGAAGGGACGGAAGCCGACCGGTCGCCGTGGCCGCCGAGCTCCCGGAAGAAGCCCACCCGCTTGATCATCGTCTCTCCAGTCGAACCGTGGGCCTCAGTGGTGTACAGGCAGGTAGATGCCTGGGTGCGCCGGTGTACGCACCCACGGACAAGGTCGGCACCTCGCCGAGCTGGGCCTCAACCAGACCCCCACGATCGGCAACAATGGCTACTGGCGGCCGCGTACGTAGTCGCGCATCCGGCGGCGTAGTTCCACCCGGCCGAAGCGATGGCCGATGGTCACGAAGAGGTCGTCCAGTTCCAGGTCCCACTGCTCAGCAACACACTCGGTGATCACGTGGGGAAGCTGCCCCGCAGGCTGTCACTATCTGCGGCCCTGACGCACGATCGAGCGGCGGCCTGCTGAAGGCCACCCCTGACCACTCCGCAGCCCGCTACACTCCAGCCGCCTGACGAAAACCGCAGGTCAGACACCGAAATCCTGCTGGAGTATTAGAGCGTCAGCCGCAGAACGTGTCCTTCACGGCCTTGACGACCTCGGCCGCCTGGCGCTCGTCCACCGTGGCGTCCCCACCGGTGAAGCGGGCGCTGGTGTTCGTGACGATGGACTTCATCGAGTTACCGGCCTGCATCTCCTGACAGGTGTTCACGGACCGACGCACGGCCCGCTCCTCGTTCACCGTGATGCCGGGGTTGATCGCGTGCAGCTTGCTGAGGAGCTGCTTCTCTTCGGCCGCGTTGGGCTCATCGAATTTGATCGGGGCCGGCGCCTCGCTCGGCTTGGCCTTCGGGGAGGTGGACACCTTCACCGCGGGCTTCGCCTTCGTCGGGGTGTCGGTGTCGTCACCGTTGCCCGCGTTGGCGATGGCAGCCACCACCAGGACGCCACCAGCGATCAGCAGGGCCTTCTTCTTACCGTTCACAGTCTCTCCTCATAGAAAAGCCAGCCCCACGGCGAGGCTGGCTCTGGCCGATGGCCTTTCGTTGTTTCAGGACTCTTCGGGTTTCATCCGGACACGGGGGCGGGATGGTTAACCCAGTTGTCGTCGTACCAGCCTTTCTCTTCAAGGCTGATGGTGCAGTAGCGATCGTCCGGGTGGTTGTCGTGGCACCACTTGTCTATCTCGTCCATGCACTCGACCATCTCGTTCATCGTCACGGGTGCCGACGGATCGGCCTGCACCTTTGCGCAGGACGGAACACCGCCGTCATCGGTGGTCGCCTTGACTACCCCAACGAGTAGGACCACAGCCCAGGCGCAGCCGATGACCGCCCATACCCGCTTCTTGCCGTATCGCTCGGTGAGCGTTTGCATGTAGATGTGCCCCCCACATGGTTCGTAGGCCGGTGATCATATGTGGTTGATCAGTGAACGAAAAGAGGGGCCACCGTGAAGACGATGACCCCCTCGAACTTGCTATGTACTACTTGGGATGCAGTGACGCCCATACAGGGCCAACGCTCTCGTACCAGTCCTTACCTGCTGCCACTGCCTCACGACCCTGAGTGTCCACGCGGTCTTGCAGTTCCCGAGCTGCCGCACGCAGCAGGCAACCCCTCCACTGGGGGCTGAGGTGGCGCAGGGAGCGACGCAGGGAGCAGCGCAAGCAGTCCAGGGCTTGATCCACGGTCGACACATCCGCGTATGCCTGTCCGCCCCAGTCGCTTCCCCAGGACACCCCTAGCACCACTCCTCCAGGGTCCTACCGTCCGGACTCGTTGTCCTCCCGGTGGACGGGGAGGTCCCTGAGCATCCAGTAGACCGCGCCGGACATGCCGTACTCCTTGCCTATCCCCTCGAACGTCCACCCCTGCTTCCTCAGGTGGAGCATGCCCTCAACGCTCGGCTTCACTGTGTCTCTCCTGTACGATTGCGTGAGAGCGGCCCCGGATACTTTCTCTATCCAGGGCCGTTCGTTGTTTCTTTCAGAACCTCGTGAGCACGCCGTCCACGTACCCGAGAGGGATTATGTCGGTGTGCGGGTCCAGCCCGTGAGGGTCGTCGTGGCGGTAGTGGTACCGGCCTCGCTCGTCCACCAACAGGCCCAAGGGCTCAGCTCCGCACTGGCGACACTTCCAGAACTGGAACTCGGCCTGATCTGCCGAGGGGTTCACGTCGCTCGGGCGAATAACGGTTGCCACTGTCTTCCTCCCAGCATCCTTTGTTGCTGAGATTCTGCCACTTGTTGACCAGATAAGAAAAGCGCCCTCGTATAAGGCGCTTTGGTCTCTGCTGAGGCATCTCAGAGGGGTTCACTTACCCGTCCTCCGGTACTCCTCGCAACGGCGCGTCCAGTAGGCGCGGGTCGTTCGAGGAAGCTGGGGACCGTCTCACAGATGCAACACGACGTGTGTGCGCCCTACGGCGGACTAGGCCGGGGGGGTAGCCCGAATCGGGTGGCCGGCGCGGCCCGAGCTTGGCTGGGCCCGCCGCACCCCATGGACGAACATGTGTATGGCGTGGTGCGGTTGAGGCGCTGCCCCGGGAGCCAGCTCAGGAGAGCTCGCAGCTCACCGGCGCATCTCGGCTGACGCCGACCGCTATTGACCGTGGTTGGCCGCTCCATGTGCACGGTTGTGGCACGCACCGAGCGACCAGGCGCTTAGAAGGCGCACTTCTGGTTCGCCCACAATGAGCCACTGACCTGGGCAGTTGTACGGCCTGGAGTAGCCTCGCATGCCGACTTCGACAGGCATTCGACTGGCTTTTTCGCGTGCGGCTAAGCCGGTGGCAGTGCACACTTCTTCGCCGTGGAGATCATCAAGGGCGAGCTTCGGCGTCTGCGGTCCGGCCTCGGAACTGATGACAGTCAGCAGAGGCCGTTTCTCGTGAGGGTCCGGTTCGCCGCCGAAGATCCGGCACGGGTCATCGCTGATGCCCGTGCTGTGCTGACGGCTGTGGTCGAGCGGACGTATGACTGGCCCGCCTTCGAGCGGTGGCCGGAGCTGCTGCCGGCGTGGTTCGTGCAGCGGTGCGCGCCGGAGCACACGGAGTCGGGGGCTGGCCTGCCATTCGACGCCCAGGCCTGGCTCCGGAAGTGGCAGGCGATGACGCCTGAGCAGAAGGCGGAGTTCAGTGAAGGACCTTGGACGCTGTCAGGCTGGCTCTACTACTTCGACCCAACCGACGAGGGCATGGGCGACGACCGCAGCTGGTCGTGGTGGGAGGCGGGGTCAGACGAGCCGGGCAGCGGCTGGGTTGAGGTAGCCACCACCGGTTGGCCATTCGGCAGCGGTTCGCTGTCTTGGTTGATCGAGGCCAGCGGCGGCAGGGATCGCGCGTATGGCGCCTGAGCGTCGGGGACCCCGGTGGTAGTTGCTATGCAGCACTTGCGTCGACCACCGCTTTACAAGTTCGATCCCGACTCACGTCTGCCCGTCAGGATCCGACTCGGCAGGCGACGACTGGTCCAAGCGTGGTCGGCCCGATCCGCCGCTGTCCGGACCCGTCGATGTCAGCTGTGGATGTCAGAACGTTCTGATCCGTAGCTCTGGCGAGAGCGGTCAGCCTCGCTCATACCCACCGTTTCAATGGCCCCAGTGGGACGCTGCCGGACGAGGGCGGTTGCTGTGGTGCGGTCCTGCGCTGTTGTGCGTGCGTCCGGGATCGGTCTTGAGATCACACACACCTTTCAGGTCGTGATCCGGACACCGGTTCATGACCTGAGCCACGCGTATAGGCCGTCTGCCCCGCTGCGGCACCGACCGTCGGTCGTACCGGTGAGGTGTGGATGGCACTCAGCCTGTGTGGTTTGCAGGGCTTGCGGGACTGCGGCTTGATGGTCACTGTCACGGAAGGGCCGGTGGTGGTGTTACCGCCGGCGTCAGTGGCGGTGGGGGTGAAGGTGTGTTGCCCCGAGGAGATCGGTCTCTTCGAGGTGCAGGTCCAGTTTCCGGCAGCATCGACGACGGCCGTGCAGATCGTGACGCCGTGCTCATCGGTGACGGAGATGGTGTCACCAGAGCTGCCTGTGCCGGTGAAAGTCACCGTGCAGCGCCGCCCTGTGTTCCCCATGACGTTGCGGTGCTTGCCGGGGCGCCCACCGCAGTCCTTGATCGTTGATCCGTCGGCCGGACTGGTGATCACGGGTCCTGTGGAGGAGCCGGTGGTGTTGAGCAGCACCGACACCGTACTCGAGCTGCTGTTTGCGCTGACGATGTCGGGCAGTCCGCCGTTGAAGTCGCCCACCGCCACCGCGACAGGGCTGCTGCCGGTCGTATAGTCGGTGTTGGCGCCGAACGTACCGTCACCATTGTTCAAGAGCACCGACACCGTACTCACGGAGTTCGCGGTTACCAGGTCTGGGGCTCCGTCACCGTCGAAGTCACCCACCGCCACCGCGACTGGACCGCTGCCGGTCATATAGTCGGTCTTGGCGCCGAACGTGCCGTCACCATTGTTCAAGAGCACCGACACCGTACTCACGCCGAGGTTCGAGGTGACGATGTCCGGGAAGCTGTCACCGTTGAAGTCGCCTACCGCCACCGAGGTGGGGACGCTTCCGGTGGGGTAGTCGGTCTTGGCGGCGAACGTGCCGTCACCATTGTTCAAGAGCACCGACGCCGAATCCGCGTTGGTGTTTGCGGTGACGATGTCCGGGAAGCCATCACCGTTGAAATCACCCACCGCCACCCCCTCAGGATTGGCACCGGTGGGGTAGTCGGTCTTGGCGGCGAACGTGCCGTCACCATTGTTCAAGAGCACCGACGCCGTACTTGCGGAGAAGTTCGCGGTGACGATGTCCGGGAAGCCGTCACCGTTGAAGTCACCCACCGCCACCGCGGCAGGGCTGGAGCCGGTGGGGTAGTCGGTCTTGGCGGCGAACGTGCCGCCACCATTGTTCAAGAGCACCGACGCCGTACTTGCGTTGGCGTTTGCGGTGACGATGTCCGGGAAGCCATCACCATTGAAGTCACCCACCGCCACCCCGTCAGGGCCGGCGCCGGTGGGGTAGTCGGTCTTGGCGGCGAACGTGCCGTCACCATTGTTCAAGAGCACCGACACCGTACTCGCGGAGAAGTTCGCGGTGACGATGTCCGGGAAGCCATCACCATTGAAGTCACCCACCGCCACCCCGTCAGGGCCGACGCCGGTGGGGTAGTCGGTCTTGGCGGCGAACGTGCCGTCACCATTGTTCAAGAGCACCGACACCGTACTCGCGGAGAAGTTCGCGGTGACGATGTCCCGGAAGCCATCACCATTGAAGTCACCCACCGCCACCCCGTCAGGGCCGACGCCGGTGGGGTAGTCGACTTTCGGTGCGAAGGTCGCGGTTGCGGCCTCTGCGGTCCCGGCCCCCGGGAACAGCCCCAGAACCACCCCGGTCATCACCACCGCCACGAGCAGGGCGAACCTGCCCCGCATCGCGCCGGTCATCTGCCCTGACGTCATCGTCTCTCCGATCCTCGCAAGACCCCGAGAGGGCCGCTCGAGCGGTGCCACCCAGGCGGGCTGGACGACAAAGAGGCACACTGCCAACGGCACACGCCCAGCCACCACCCGACACCCACCACCAGAGCCGAGAACACCCGATGAGCCCACGGACTGGGCATGGTGACCCCTTCGCCCTGAAGCGAACCCGGGCAAGCACCTTGGGCCAGGGCACTTCTCATCTGTCGCGACCGTCCATGGGCGTTCGCGGGTGTCCGCCGCTGTCCGTGGGCGCTGTCACGCGATTGGACACTCAGGGATCCGCTCGTGCCGGCACTCACCGGTCTGCTCGTCGATGCCGTGTGGGGGCTGGAGAGCAGCGGGGACGAGGAAGCCGATCCCGACTCCGCGGTGAAGATGACGGATGCGGTCGTTGACTCGTGCGACGGCCGGGCAGGGACGCTGGTGTACGCCCCCGTCCGGCGTCGTTGATGTCAGCCTTGGATGTCAGAAGCCTTCTGATCCGTAGCTCTAGAGAGATCGGTCATTGGAGGTCATGCAGGCGGCCGTGATGGCTATGCCGGACGATGTTGGACGCTGAGGTTGCTGTACTTCGCTGCTGTACCGCAATGGCCTCTCGCCCGCCTCGGGCTCAACCGATGAGTTCTCATGGGCTGCCGGGTCAGTACGGGCATGACTGCTGTGAATACGCCGCCGGTCGTCTCCCGCCGGGAGTGGCTGGCCGCCATCGACACCCTGCGCACCCGGGAGAAGACGCACACCCGGGAGGGCGACGCGATCGCCGCCGCGCGGCGGCGCCTGCCCATGACCGAGGTGGATCCGTCCACCCCGCTCGTCACGGGCACCGGGGCCGTTCCCCTGATCGACGTCTTCGAGGGCCGCACCCAGTTGTTCGTCTCATATCACATGTGGCACGACGGCCGCCGCGCCGCCGACCAGTGTGAGGGCTGCACCTTCTTCACCGGCCAGGTCCGCGAACTGTCCTATCTGCATCAGCGTGACGTCACCTTCGCGGCCTTCTGCCAGGGCCCCTTCGACGAGTCCGACCGCTATCGCCGCTTCATGGGCTGGGACATGCCCTGGTACTCCGTGCCCGCCGAGTCGCATGAACGGCTCCTGGCCGGCCGCCATTTCGGGATGAAGGCGTGCTACCTCCGAGACGGGAACCGGGTCCACGAGACGTACTGGACCACGGGCCGCGGCGTCGAACCCATGGCCCCGTCCTACGGCATTCTCGACATGACCGTCCACGGGCGGCAGGAGACCTGGGAGGACTCCCCACCGGGCTGGCCTCAGCAGTACGGGACCCTCGGTCAGCAGTTCCGCAAGGACGGACGGCCGACCGCGCAATGGGAACGGCTCGACGCAGGCCACGACGACGACCTCCACGGCGGACAGCACAGCACGGACCGCTCAGGCTGCTGCTCCTGAACCTCCTGAAGGGCGCCCAGTAGCCGAAGAAGTGAAGGCCCGGGTCTCTGACCTGCAGCCGGGTAATCGATCAACGCTGCGACCTGCGGCTTAGCTGTCGACGGTTGTCAGCGTTGGTTGTCGTTGAGCACCCCCGCACGGCCCCGATACGGCCCGAGCGGGGGTGTTGCGTGTGGCACCTCGATGCGAACTACGAGCGGGGCGGTAACTGAGGGCTGTTCGGCCGGTCATCCGCGTGCCTCCAGTCGGTGATGACTGGCTGCTGTCGCGTTGCTACCAGAGGGGCACAAGACACACCTGCCAAACGGCGGGGAAACTCATGCCTAGAGCGCCTCTGCTAGCACGCAGAACCAACGGCAGCGTCGGAAACCCTGCGTGCCTCGGCGGCCAAGTCCTTACCCGTCTTTACGTAGCCGTCACCCTTGGACTTGATTGCGGACACCGTGTCTTTAGCGTTCGTCCGCAGCTTCGAGACCCCACCGACCCCCGTCGACAGGACTGGCGTGTATTCCGGCATGAGGCCCTGCGCCGTCTCGTACGCGTCCCACGCGTCCTTCAACGCCGTCGACTGGCTCTCGATGTCGGAGATCGTGTAGTCCAGCGTCCCCCGGTCCGACTCCAGCGTCCCCGCGTCCATCTCGACCGTCCCGGCATCCATCTCCACGGAGCCAGCGTCAATGCACGCGTCCTCGCCGGACAGATTCGCCGCGTTGTCCTTGACCGTCTTCAGGTCACTGCGCACTGTCGCGAGGTCGGTCTCAAAGGAGCTGTAGTCGACCGACACGCCCAGCGTCTGCTTCAGCGCGGTGTACGCCGAGTTCACCTTCGTCGCCGCAGCGTCGATCTTCCCCCTGGTCTCCGCGTCGGCAGCTGCCTGAGCCTCCTTTGCCTGCGCGTCCTGGAGATCAGTGAGCGCATGCCGGGCCCGGCTCTGGAGATCGCCGACCTTGCTGTTGTAGTCGTCGACCGAGCCCGGCCGCAGCGTCAGCGTGTACATGGTGCCGGTGTCGTGCGGTACGTGAAGAATCATCTCGGTGTTCGTCAGCGTCCCCGACAGGGAGCCAACCGACCCCAGAGCCCCGTCAATCCGAATCGTCACCGCAGACCCGTCGACCGTCCCCGTGAAGGCCGCGTGCTCCGCCTTCGTCGTTGTCCGGTCGCTGGACGGGATCGCTGTGACGTCGAACGACCCCGACAGACTCGACCCCGTCCTCGTCAGCTCAACCATCGCCACGCCGTCATCGGCCGTGCCCACCCACAGGTGCGGTGTCTCGAAGGCATGAGTGAACGGAGCCGCCGACGAGTGCCCCTTATCGGACTGGCCGATGTAGACGGCTACCCCCACTGCCGTCGCCATCACTGCGGACACGGAGCCAATCAGCAGCCACGCCTTCCGCCTGCTCGGTGCAGGTGGTGGCGGGTACATCTGAACCACCCTGGATCCCTCCCCATTTTGGTTCAGATATTGAAACTCAGACGACCCGTCGGTGTCTCAGCATCTCGACGACCGCGACACCGGCCCCTGACCAACGCCCAGTCGCGGGTTCGAGCCTGGTCGATGAACACAAACCTGATAGCTCTCTCGCGGCTCGTGGCCCCTTCGACGCGGCGCCCGCCGGCTTGCAGCGTGCCCCGGAGTGGTCCGTGGCCTCTTACCCGTGCGCACTCGGCAGGATTCGAATCCTGGAACCTTCTGATCCGTAGCTCTATGTGGATCGGTCGGTGGTGGTCATACCGGTCGTGGCACGGCTCTTTGGAGGCATTACCGGGCGGGCCGGGTTGCTGTGGTTGCTGTGCTCCGCTGCTGTACCGCTACATGCTGACCAGGCCGGGGCGGGCATCTGGGCGCCCGCGCGCCGGCCCGGCGGTGGGGGACCGCCTACGCCACCCAGCAGTAGAGGCCGAACCCTTGATCATTCGCGACGCGGGCCAGTTCCGAAACCTCGGTCAGGATCTCGCGCGCGGGCTCGTCGTCCAGATCCTCTCCATCTTCGCTGCGCATGCGTTTCCAGCCCTTGGCGAGCTCGGCGATGCGAAGGTCGTCGACGCCTGCCAACTCGCGGAGGAGCCGCTCGGACACCACGAACACCTGGCAATCACCGTCCTCGGCGACACTGCGCGGCTCCCCGGCATCCAAAAGCGCATCGAAGCTTGTCCCGGTCGTCAGCTCTTCCCACTCCAGGACCGAGATCTCAACCAAGAAGTTGCCCAATGTCACCGTCTCGAACGTGCCCTCGGATCCACCCGCAAGGACGCTGGCCGCTGACGTCTCATCCGGCGCAACGAAGAATTCGATGATCCTGCTCATCGCTGCATCATGGCTTAGCCCGTCGGTCTGGTGCAGTGTCCACCTCCTGACTGATCTTGAAAACCGTCGTGGCAGCGATGCCACCGTGGGCTCAAATCCCACCGCCTCCGCAGCGCAAGCAGCGAGAACGGCCCCTGAGCAGGGAGACTCGGCCAGGGGCCGCTCTCATGTCCGGCCACCGTCGCTGCCCGCTGTTCCCCGTGGTTTCCCGCTTCATCGGGCACGAGTGGGGCACGGCGCTTTGAGGTTCGGCCTCGTCCTTATCAGGTCGATCACGGGGTGCGACGACGTTGGCCAACTGGCGCTCCGCCTCGGTCGATCGTCCACTCAGGTTTGGCGCCGACCGCCGCTGTTCGCACTTGTTGGTGTCAGCGGCTGGTGTCAGGGCGGAGAGGCGCCCTTTGCACACTCAGTTTGTGTGCGGTCGACCGTCACGGACCCACGTCACCACGGTGAGAACTGCGGTGACGTACATCAGGACACTGAAGGTGGCTACGGATTCGACGTACTGCTCGTAGCCGTCCGCACGAAGCTGGAGCGCAAGGGAACCAAGTGCAGTCCCAAGCGCGGCTGTCGCGGCGGCCATAGCGACGAACGGGCCCTTCGTCATTGGTACTTCCCCCAAGCCAAGAGACGACTGATCACAATCGAGGCTACACGCATCGTGATCTCAGGGTGCGGCCGAAGACCTACCCAGCCCAGCACTCTCCCCAGCTCCCATCCCGTCCGCCGTCGACCCACACACCGTGGAGCGGGCGTGGTTCATGGCGTCAAGGTGGAGCGCGCCACTGTACGAACGACTGTGAGGATTGACGACGGCGCCGCTCGGCAGGTCTGACTCACCGAACGATTGACGCTTTGGCTGTCCTTTCCAGGAATCGTCGGCCGGCTGGGCGGCGCTTTGCACGCGGCCGGTCGGGCGCCTGTGACCTCATAGAGCCCGGCCAAAGGTCCCACCACAGTCTTGTCCAGCCGCCCGACCGGCCCGTGCGATCCCTCGCGCATCGCACGGAAGAACAGCAAGACACAGCATGGCAGACCAGATCGTGGTGGTCGGCGGCGTGGACACCCACACCGATTTCCACCAGGCCGCGGTGATCGACTCCATCGGCCGGCACCTTGCCACCGCACCGTTCCCCACCACCCCCGACGGCTACCGCCACCTGCTGGAATGGCTGCGTACGCACGGCGATGTCCTCGCCGTCGGAGTTGAAGGGACCGGCGCCTACGGCTCCGAACTCACCCGGTTCCTGCGGGCAAACGAGGTCACGTCGTGGACGTGGACCGCCCCGACCGCAAGGCCCGGCGGGCCAACGGCAAGTCCGACCCCGTGGACGCCTACGCCGCCGCGACCGCCGTCCTGCCCGGCCGCGCAAGCGGCCAGCCGAAAACCCGCGACGGCATCGTGGAGGCCATCCGATCCCTGCGGATCGTCCGGCGTTCGGCCATCAAGGCCCGTACCCAGACGATCAACCAGATCCGTACGCTCATCGTCGCAGCCCCTGCCGAGGTGCGTGAACGCCTACGTGGCCTGCCTACTTACCAGCTGATCTCGCAGCTCGCCCGCTCCCGCCCCGGCACCGACCTCGCCGACCCGAGCTGCGCGGTCAAAACCGCGCTGCGGCGACTGGCTCGCCGCCACCAGAACCTACCCATGAGATAGCCGAGGCTGACGCAGAACTCGAACCCCTCGTCGTGCAGGCGGCCCCGGTCCCAGCGGCATCGGTGCGGCCACCGCCTTGTCGCTCGAGCGGCAGGGCGCCGCTGTGGCAGCGGTCGCCCGCCGTACGGGGCGGCTGGAGCACCTGGCCGCAGTGCTCCGTGATCGGAGTTGTTCGTATCAGCGCCTCTACGAAGCGAACAAGATCAGCCACACCACCCGGCGGCGGATCCAGCACGAACTCGACCTCGAAGAAGCCAGCCACCGCCCCCGCGACTGACTGCCGGCCCCAGTAACGCCGCTCATACAGTGCGGGTCACGCGACAACACCTCAGTGGAGGTGTGGCTCACTTTCCGTCTGGCAGGTGGAACTGCCCTTGCGCCACCAAGACCGTATCGTCAGCCGTTGACTCGCCCCTCGGACACAACGCTTGACGATACGGAATCGAGGGCCTCGACCTTACGGTCGCGGTCCTCGTTGCGTGTTCGTAGCTGATGGTGATGCCCAGGGCGTCGTAGAGCGGGCCTTTCTTCTCGGCGGCGGTCTGGATGCGCTGTGCAATGTGTCCGAGACTCTCCGTGATCTGCCGGATCTGTTGCGCGTCGAGCGGGGATTGCTTCTTCCGGGGGACGGCGGGGTGTGCGTCGAGCTTCTTCCGCGCCGCGTCCTTGTCCCGCTGGGCCTCGTTGATCCACTGGGTGACGACGGCGGGGTCCGCTCCGGCGTCGAGGGCTGCCTGGTAGCGGGTGAGCCGCCGCTCGCATTCCTTGATCGCCTGGCGTGCTTGGGCCTGCTCGGGTGTCTGGGTCTCTGCGGTGCTTGCTGCGGCGCTGGCGTGGGTGAGCGCTTCGATGGTGGCGGAGAGCCGCTGGGGGGCGAAGGCGCGGGCGATCCATCGGTCCAGGGCCTGGCACACGGTGTCTTCGCGCAGGTAGACGGTGCGCGGGTGGGTGAGATCGGGGTAGAGGGCGGCTTCTTCCTCTTTGAACTCGCAGCGGTAGTAGACGTGGCTGCGGATGGTGGCCGGTTGCATCTTCCGCCCGCACAGCCTGCACCGGATCCGACCACGCAGAGCGTAGGGGCGTGCCCAGCTTGCCGGCGCGCTCCTGCCGCCCTTGGTTGCGGGCGCGCTGTGTGCGCACGGTGCGGGCGGCATCGAAGAGAGCGGGGCTGGTGATCGCTTCGTGGGCGGGCTCGATGGAGTGGATCCACTCATCAGGCGGGTTGTGGGTCACGTGGGTGCGGTGGCCGAGGGTGACGTCGTCGACGTCGAGGAGGCGTTCTTCCTTGCGTTGTTTGTTCCAGACTTCGTGGCCGGTGTAGCGGGGGTTGAGGAGGATGGCGCGTACGGCGCCCTGCTGCCAGGCGGTCTTGTTGCGGTGCGGATTGCGGGTGGCGTCGTGGGCGGAGGGACAGGGGATGCCTTCCCGGGTGAGCTGGGCGGCGATGGCGCTGTAGCTCATGCCGTCCACGTACAGACGGAAGATCCGCTGCACGACGGGCGCAGCGGCGGGGTCCAGCTCGAGCCTGTGGATGCGCTGGCCGGCGGCTGGCCTTCGAGGGGTTGGGGTGGGGGCCTGCGTCGGCGATCCGGTAGCCGTAGTGTGGCCGCCCGCCGAGATAGCGGCCCTGAAGCTGGGCCTAGGAGCTCAGGGCTCGGGGAGTGGGTCGGCTCCCAGATGGCTCCCAGCACCGGGGCGCCCCCTGAGCACCTGAGACGTGCCCCAAGGCGTTCCTACGCCTGACCCGACAGGTCGTCCACCAGAAGGTCGAGGGTGACCTCCTCATGGAGCGCGACCCCGAGAGCGGTCATGGCAGGGGCGAGACCTGGGTCCCAGGCTGCGCTGACGGGCTGGCCGTCGAGCGGCAGCTGAGGGATTCCCTCCGTCTGGCTGCGAGCGGTCAGGTGCTCGTAGTCCTCGGCGCCCATGCGCCATGGCTGGGCTTCGTAACGGCGGATGATCCGGTTGGCCAGAGCGATGCCCGGCCAGTCGAAGTCGCCGTGGTACGCGAAACGGCAGCCGGTGGCGGCGAGGGCGTCGAGGAGTGTGAGGACCACCGTGGCGGCGCTGCCGGAGGTGCACACCAGGGGGCGGGCGCAGGCAGCGTCCGCCGCAGCCTCCACCACGCGCGGGTTCTCACAGATGTGGATCACTGTTCCGGCTGGCAGTTGCAGCTGCAGGTCGTGCAGGTCCCGTGAGGTGAGGTGGGCTTCGGCGTGATGGTCGGCTCGCTGCCTCAGAGCCTGCTCCCGCCAGCCTCCGCCGACGGGTCGCAGCCCGTAGGTCAGCACTGTGCTGGAGACCTCGTCCGGTGTGACGGACACCAGCCGCCACAGCGCACGTCGGCCGGCCGCGTCGCCGGGGAACTCGGTGCCGTGGGCGAGGGCGATTCCGCGTTGGACGAGGCGCGCGAGCCAGGTGCCGTCGTCCAGTCCGTGTGCGGACCCGGTCGCCAGGGCGGCAAGTTCTCCTCGGCCTCGGGTGCCACCCCGTTCCGGGGTGAGCAGCACGGTGAGGACCTGCACCGCCTGTTGAAGAGTTCGGACCGCCGTTTCAGGTGTCGCTCCTCTCGGGACGCCGGCACGGCGGAGCAAGTCGCACCACTGGCCGGTCCACTCCTGTCCGGCGAGCGGAGAGGCGTCCAACGCCGAGGCGAGCGACGACCATACGTGCTCGCGCCATGCCGCGATACCCGCGCGGACGGCACGGCGGTCGGTGAGCGGAGGGCCGAGTTCCTCCAAGACGTCCCTGAGCCCGAGTCCGGCCGCCGAGGCACGCAGCCGCGTGTCGAGCGCATTGAGGCGCACAGTTACGGCAGCGCCCGTGACGGGTTTGCCCAACAGAAGCGACAGGTCGTTGCGTTCCTGGGCGCTCACCGAGGTCAGCCGGAGCGAACCGGTGGTCTGCACGCCGTTGCTTTCCAGACGCTTGCGTACCGCTTCCCAAAGCCGGGTGAGCCCGGGACCGGCCAGCCAATCCCGTGTCGCCGCGGGCAGCTTGCTCATACGGACACCAGACGCCGGTGCCGGCCGTTCCAGGTGTAGTGCAGGGTGGCCACCCCGCGCACATGGGGATCACGGAGGCACTCGTAGATGTGCAGAGACGGCACTTCCGGCCAGTTGCCCATGAGCCGTTCACTGGTGAGGACGAAGTCGAGGTCGAGATCGACGAGGATCCGCCCCAGCCGCCCGTGGGTGGGTTCGTCGACCTTGGCGAAGGCGTCGTCGAGCAGGATCAGCCGCGGCGCGTGTGGTGCCGACTCGGCGAGACTCGTGAAGTGGGCGGCCGCCGCGGCGAAGAGCACGAGGTAGGAGAGCACTCGCTGCTCGCCCTGGCTGAGTCCGGTGCGACCGGTCAGTTTCCGCCTGCGCCCCGGGGCGGCGTCCTCGACCACAAAGGTGTGGAAGCGGAACCAATCACGGTAGTCCAGCGCGGTCCGCAGGTGGGCGGCGTAACCGGCTGAGGGATCGGCCCGTCGGGCATCCTCGATCCGGCGTTGCAGCACCTCGCGGAGCTGCTCGGTCTGCTCACGCGTGCGCAGGCTCGAAGGACTGCGCAGCAGCTCCACGGCCGCCCTCACGTCTGCGTCCACGTCTTCGTCCAGCTTCCACAGCAGCTCCACACCGAGACCGTGGGAGGTGCGTACGGTCCGCAGAGTTTCATTGAGAGCCGAGACCAGGTTCGCCGCGGTGATGACCTGGCCCGAGAGATGGTCACCGAGCTCACCGGTCAGGAACCGCTGGAAGACCTCACGTTCGCGCTCGGTGAGCCGTCCCCGGGCCTCTGCCGCCTGGACGGCGATCCGCTCGCCCACGGCCGCGACGTCGTGGGAACCGTGGTCGTCGATCAGGCGGCACACCTTGATCCCGTCGCGTTCCTCCAGTTGCGCGTCGTAACCGCCGGCCAGCTGGTCGCGCAGGTCGGTGTGCCGGTTGAGCAGGGTGCTGTCCGACACCTCACCTTTCGGGCGGCCGAGAGCCTGCTGTACCGCGTCGGCCAGTGCCTGTAGCGCGCGCAGACGGCTGCGGACGTCCGAGCCGGGATCGACCACCACGTCCTCGGGCAGCGAGGACCGGTCCAGCCCGGCGCCGCGCACCACCTCCGGCCGGCCGAGTGCGCCGCGAAGGGCGCCGCCGGTTGCGATAACTGCCGTCTCCTGGGCGGTCAGGCCCTCGCGCAGGCGCTTCTCCTCCTCTTCCGCGCGCACGCGCCGGTCGTGCAGATCGTTCCGGATACGTTGTGCAGCCGGGACGGCCTGGGCGGCGTGCGCGATGCGCTGTCTGGCTTCCTGCTCGCGCGTGAGGATCTCTTCTTCGGTCGCCCCGATGGCCTCCTCGCGGGTGCGCAGGTCCTGTTGCGCGGTACGCAGCCCGGTGAGGCGGAGCCGGTAGTTCTCCTCCGCGGCCAAGCGTTCTCTACGGGCGCGTTCGTATCGCTCGGCATCGGCGTGATGGGTGCCGAGCCGCTCGCCCGTGCTGCCGATCGCTCGGCGAAGATGCCCGATGCCGGTGAGAAGGGCAGCCAGCGCGGCGCGTACGCGCTCCAGCTCGACCGGGTCGCTGGGCAGGTCATGGGCGGTGGCGGTGGCGTCAGCCTCGGCGCGTGCGGCTACGGCGAGAGCGCGGGCCTCCCCGGCCACCCGTGCCGCGCGGGTGGCCTTGGCGGTCATGTCACGCAGAGTCCTTTCGTCCGACTCGGCTCTGCTCCAGGCGTCGGCGAGACCTCGTGCCCGGGGGAAGTTCTGCTCCGCGAGCCTGAGGGCCCGGCGCCGGGCATCGGCCTCGGTGAGTTCGTGGCGGGCATCGGCCAGCCGCTGTTCCGTGTGTGTAAGCCGCTGTTCCAGCTCGGCCAGGAGGCGCCGTCGAGTCTCGGCGCGTACGGCGGCCCCCACGTACTCGGCGTCACTCTTGTGGTGACGGCCGCTGAGGATGCCCAGACGCCAGCTTCCGTCGTAGTACACCGCGTCATGAGCGGTCGTTTCCTCGGCAGGTGCGAGCGCGATGGCGGTCAGCAGGTGTTCCACCTGCTCGGACGTGACCCCACATCCCGGTTGGGGTGCTGGGCGCAGGGCCGAGGCGAGGGTCGGCCCCTCCGGCAGTGCGGGGCCGGCAAGCAGCAGAGTGTCACGAGTGCCGGGATCGACAAGAGCGCCATCCGCGCCGACCCACGCGTCCAGAATCCCGCTGGCCTCCAGCGCCGCTTCCAGACCAGCCCGATGCGCGGGGCTCAGATCATCCGTGAAGTCCACCAGCCGATAGAAAGGCGCTCCGGTGCCCGGTGCCCTTTCGGCGACGCGGTGGTAAGGGACCGCCGGCTCGGGATCGGTACGTCGCTCCCAGTCACGCTTCTTACGCGTCAGGAGGTCGCGTTCTTCATCGAGCCGGCCGACGGTGAGTGCGAGGGCATCGCGGCGCTCGGTGAGTTCCTCGCCGTACGGCTCCAATGCGGCATGGGCGGCCTGCCACGCCTGGCTGTCGATATCGGGCGGGAGCGTACGGTCCGCGAACACGGCGTCACTGGAGCTCTCGCAGGCGACCATGGTGTGGACGACGTCCAGCGGCGGGCAGTCGGACCCAACGGCGGTCCGCGTGCGTGCTACCCACTCGGCGACCCGGCGGGCATAGGCACCGCTCTCCTCGGCGATCTTCTCGCGGTCGGCATCGAGACGGCCGGAGGCCTCTTCCGCCTCGCCCTCCAGCCGTTCCCGCTCGGCGTCGGCCTGCACCGCCCGGCTTCGAGCCTCCTCGGCCCGCGCGGTGAGACGCGTCACCTCCTGGACCATCCGAGCTCGGTTCTTCACGACCGTCTCGGCATCCTCCAGCTGTCCCTGCCACGAGCGCAGTCCGACCTGCACCGCGGCCGCGTCCAGGCGGACGACCGATGGCTGCTGCACGGTGTGTGTCTCCCTGTCAGGAGTGGTCAGCTCCGTCTCGACGGCCTGGGAGCGGACCGTGCGGGGCAGGGCAACTGCCTCGCCGAGATGGCCAATGGGAAGCCCGGCCTTCTCCGCCTGCGTCAGCAGCTCCCGGTGCTCGGTGCCCAGTTCGGCCAGCCGGCTCCCCAGGTGTTCGACACCGTCGGCCAGCCGCTCGGCCGCCCCCTCCTCTGCGCTGTGCGCGTTGCTCAGGGCTGTGAAGGCGGCTACGGCGGCGGCGTGCAGCGCCTCGACCGTGCTGCGGCGTTCCGACAGTTCGCGCAGGCTGCGGTAGGCGTGGCTGGCGTGCAGGGCGGCGAGGTCGGTCCGGGCGGCTTCTTCCTCTTCGCGCAGGGTTTCCAGCCGGGCTTCCGACTCCTCCTCCTGCGTCCTCAGCTCGCTCGTCCGCTGTGCGGCGTCTCCGGCCGCCCGGCGTCGCTGCGCGAGGATTTCCAGCTCCCGGCTCACCGCCTGCGCGGAGGCGCGCAGGACACCGGACAGGTAGCCGCGGTAACTGGTGAGGAAGGTGCGCAGCGCCGTATCGGTGCGCTCCAGGCGGCCGAGTTCGTCGCGTACGGCGTCGAGGTCGTGGAGGTTACGCGCGACCTTCTCGACCACGTCCTCGTCGAGTCCCGGCAGGGTCTCGCTCAGCAGAGAAGCAAGTCCACCGTGCTCGATGCGGTCCCCGACCGTGGGCCGCCGCAGCCGGTGGAGGAGCTGGGTGAGGTTGCGATAGCGGGTCGCGTCGGTGATGCCGAACAGCTCCCGGGCCACCCGCGAACGGTGGACGACCGCGCGGTCAGTGACGTTACCGGAGCCGACGATCTCCTTGAGCCGGTCGACCGGCAGGGGCCTTCCGCCTTCGACCAGGTGCAGGTCCTCACCGACGCGCAGCGGCGTGACGAAGAACGCCGGCAGCGCCTTCTGCGTCGACTTCGAGGCGCGGATGGCGGCGCCGAGGGTGAGGTGGCGATGGTCGCCGCCCTCGGTCGTGCCCCGAAACTCCACCCACAGGTAGCCGAGACGGTTAGTCTGCTCGAACCCGTCCAGCATCAGCCAGGCGAGAGTGGTCCGGCCGGTGCCCGTCGCATCCAGTGCCCGTGAGTCGCCGTCCAGCAGATACGGGAGCAGCATTTCCAGGGCCTTGGACTTGCCCGCGCCGTTCTTGCCGCGCAGGAGCAGCCGTCCGTCGCCGAAGGCGAACTCCTGCTCGTCGTACTGCCAGACGTTCTGGATGCCCGCCCGGTGCAGCCGGAAGCGGGTGCCAGCGGTCGTCGCGGGGCCGGAACGCGGCAGCGGGACGAGGCCACCCGCATCGATGGTCACAGCGGCAACTCCTCCTGAACATCAGTGCACTTGCCGGCTGCGGTGGCCGGGCGCACGGTCACGTGGGTGGCGTAGCGTGCCGCTGCGGCCAGCAGCACCCAGCTGTCACCGCCAGGACGTGCCCTGCGGACATCGGTCACGGTGCGTCCCTCCGGTGCCTCTTCGGCGTACCCCTCCGGCAGGCCATATCCCTCAGCACGCAGCCGGCCGGTGCGGGCCATCAGCCGCATGCGGGCTAGCAGGTCCAGCACGGCCTCCCGCAGGGTGGGGATGTCCTCCACGTAGCCACGCTGCCAGTTGCTGCGCTGTCCGTACTCGACGACCAGTTCGGCCAGCAGTTCGTCCACCAGGCCGTCCGGGACAGCCACGCCGATGACGAGCGTCCCTCCGGTCGCCGGGTGCCCGGGCTCCTGCGGTCGAAGGCGCTCCACGAGCCGTTCCACCAGCAGCAGGGCGGCCTGCGCGATCGTCCCGGTACCCGGCAGGTGCAGATCCGTCAGCTCGTCCTCTGGATCCACCAGCGCCACTCCCTCGGCGCGGATCTCCATCTCCAGGCCCAGAAGTTCGGAGAACGCCTGCGCTTCGCGGCGCTGCCGGGTGCGCAACCAGTCGCGTTCGGCGTCGGTCAGCTCGTCCAGGTAGACGACGGGTGTCTCGACGAGCATCCGACGCACATAGGTGCGAGGACCGCCGAACCCCGGGTCGGCTGCCCGCCGGACCAGGTCGGCGCCGTCACGGGCCTGGGCGAGCGGGCCGGCGACGACGACGCGAGCCAGCTCGCGGTCCACTGTGATCAGGGCCTCTCCGCCCGCGTCCTGTGCGAGAGCGGCCACATGGCCCTCGGTCTCGATGAGGACGCCCCACTCGACCAACAGGCGCAGAGCCGCGACCAGAGTCCGTTTCCCGGCCGCCCTACCTGCCTCCTCCAGCTCGATCTCCGCGTCGGCCGCGGCGGCCCTAATGTCGGCCACCAGCTGTGACAGCAGCAGTTGTTCGGGTGCGGTCACCAGCACGGACAGGGCCAGCGCGAGGCAGGCGTACGTGTGCGGGGTGAAGGGGGTGCCGGTGGAGCGTTCCAGTCGGTGTCCCGCGCCTGCTCCCAGCCCCGCCTTGAAGAGCCGGGCGTATGAGCTGTCGACCAGCAGGCGGTAGCCGAGCACCTGCTGGAACCGCTTGCCCAGCCAGTCGGCATGCCTGCGGATCAGCGGGAAGAGGTCGGCGTGCGGGCCGTCCGAGGTGACCAGCGGATGGGCGAGCAGCAGCCGGGCGGCGCTGCGGCGCTCGGCGGCCAGGGCGACGTCGTGTGCCGAGGGGAGGGTCATGACACGCTCACCTCGACATCGCCGTCGGCCACGTCGGAGGAGGTACGACCGACGTCCAGCTCAAGGTCGTCCAGCAGCAGGTCGCCGTCGACCGAGTGCAGGACACACTGGGCGCCCGCCGTGCGTCGCACGGTGAGCCGGATCGCCAGCTCGGCGTCCTCGCTGTGCGCCTGGTCGAGGCCGAATTCCGTCGCGCCCTTCCCGTCCGTGCCGGCGCGACGCCGGAGCTGCGCGTTCCCGAGTGCGGTGGCTAGCAGCTCCAGGAGCAGACCGAGCGCTGCAGAGGTGAGACGCACCTCGGCGAACCGGCCCGAGGCGCTGCGCAGTTCGTCCGCCGCCGCTGCTCTGGCCGCGGCCCGCTCACGGGCGGCCTCCCGCAGCCGCTGCTTCTGCGCGGAGTGGTCCTCCACCGCGGACGTCCGGCCCCGCTGGGCGCGGCTGCCCCTTTCCCGCAGGGCCATCGGCACCTCGACGACCGGCCCGGTCCACCAGCTCGTGTAGGCGGGCACCACCTCGTCGGTGGCCGGGGGTATGCCCAGATGACGGGCGCCGTGCAGCCCGAAGGCGGCGACGGCGATGTCATGCGCGTCCTGCGGCGCCGCTTCCTCGAACCACCGGGCCAGCCGCAGCAGGTCCTTGCGCCGGGACATCTCCCCGGTGGCCGACCGCAGCATCCGCTTGGCGTTGGCGAGCAGCGACTGCAACGCGCGCAGGGTGGCGTCCCGCAGTTGATCGACCTGGCTGCCCTGCCCGTCGGTGTCGCTGAACCAGCCGCGCAGGCCCTCCCAGTCCGCGAACTCGCGCCCACGGCTGCGCTGCACCCGTGTCTCCAGGCGGCCGTCTCCCTGCGGTGACAGGCCGGTGAGCCCCTGTGCGTGGGCGTCCAGCCGGGCGAGCAGATCCGGGATGTGCGGCCACAGCTTTTCCAGTGCCGCCGAGATCCGGGGCGCGCGGAACGCCACGTCTTCAGTGATCGCCTCGACGTAGTCGAGGAGCAGCTCCTTGAAGCCCTGGTACTCGGCGCTGTCCAGGTCGTACCGGGCCAGAACCTGGCCGAGGTAGGCGTAGAAGTCCCGGATGGAATCCGCGAACTCGGTGAACTGCACGAACAGCGTGCTGACCCGCTCCAGCCCGTCCTGCGGTTCGATGCCGCCGGGCGCGGTCACGAGCTCGGCCAGCTCCCTGAGCCCGCGCTCGACCAGGGCGAGCAGCTCGTTGCTCACCTCCCGGGCGGCGTCCGCCTCGGCCAGGATGCCATCGGCGTCCCGCTGGATGCGCTCGCCCAACTTCGACAGCTGATAGCGGGCCCGGGACCGCTGGTACTCGCTGATGCTGGACGCCTTGACCGTGTGGCTGCTGCGCAGCAGGTTGCCCCACTTCACCAGCTGTTCGAGCCGGACGGTGAGTGTGTCGGCGTCCAGCCCGGCGGCAGGGCCCCCGGCCTGGCGCAGCTTCGCCAGGACGTCCGGGACGGCCAGGTCCGCCAGCAGGGTCCCGCAGAAGACCCGCATGATCGACAGGTGCTCCAGCCGCTCGGGGGCGCTGAGGTAGGTGTAGGCGTCCAGCCGACGGCGCGCTTCGTACTGGACATCCTGCGTTGCGGCGTTTTGCGCTGTACCGGGTGCGGGTGCCTCCATGCCTGCGAGGTTACGCGGCGCATCCGGACGCCGCCGGTGTGTGGCCCGAAAATGCCACGGACACGCGCCGTCAGGCAACGGCCCGGCTCCCGCTGACGAACCGGATTCGGCTACTCCCGTCGGCGACCGGCCATGTCAGGCACTGTGGGTCGCGGTCTGGGGCTGGGGGAGGCCCGCGGTGCTGAGCTGGGCGGGGCCCGGTCTCCAGTGGTTGGGGGAGTCAGACGCATCTTGCGCTGCGCGCTCGGCATCATCGCCCCGAACTCGGTGCACCCATGACCTCAACACCTCAGCGAGTAAGCGACTGGGCGACTTCACATGCGCGCCGCGCGGGTGGGGGCGTCATAGGAGCCGAGGGCGGTCTATCTCGGGGGCGCGGGGGCAGTGCCACCGATCGATCCAGAGCACGCTTCGCCGCCGGCAGCGGTAAGCCCATTGCCATGAAGTCTTCATTGCAGTTCTATGGAGGCATGCCATTGCCCGTTCGCGTGATAGCTCCCAGTCGCCTTGCGGCGCTGCGGGAGCGTGCAGGGCTGTCAAAGGCTGAACTTGCCCGGCGAGTCGGGGTGTCGACGCGCATGGTGTTCTTCTACGAGAAGGGGCGGCACACGCCCACTCCGCAGCGGCTGCAGAAGATGGCAGCGGCGCTGCACTGCGATGTGGAGGAGCTCACTGGGGTTCGCCGTGGGGAGGAGGGGCTCGTCGACCTGCGGTTTGCTGCCGGCCTGACACTCGATCAGGCGGTGGAGCTGCTGCGCCGGACGCGCGTCGGGCGTGACCTGTGTCTGTCGGCCCCGAGGCTCTCCGCCTTGGAGCAGGGGCGCCCCGTGCTAGGCCGGAATTGGCGGGATCGCGACGTGGTGGGGCGGCTCCCTACCGCGTTGGCCAAGATCTATGGTGTGCCCGTGCGCATGGTCGTGGACGCTTGGATGCGTACCCGCCCTGATGAGTCGGCGCCGGTGCACCCGAGGCGTCAGCGCCAGAGGGGTTCGAGCGACTCGGCCGAGGCTGCCTGGCGATCGTTGAACGAACGGCAGCAGGTCTACCTCGGTGAGATCCTGCGGGACGAGCGCATGACGGAGACGGAGATGTGGATGCGCCGGACGCATCATCTGCCCGTGCCTCGCCCTGCGGAGTGGCGCAAGCTCCCCCTCGCTCTCCACGCACCAGCGGATGTCGTGGGCTACACGCGGCTGCAGGAACGCTTGCGGCGCAATGGAGTTCACGACCCTGGAGCCGGCGCGACGGTGCACGCTTTGGCACGCCGAGGACTGCTGGTGACTAGCACTGATGTGGTGCATCACGCTGAAGCTGGCGAGGTGACCAGGGTTCGGGTTGAGATGACGAGGCGGGGCAGAGCAGCCGCACGCGCTGGACTGGGCGAGCGCGCGGAGCAGCAGCCGGACACGCCTCTGCTGTCTGAGTGGCTGTGGGGCGTCATGGCTCGGGTGGCCGAGGCAGGCCCGGACGGGCTGGAGCGGGACGCACTGTCTGGCCGGGCTCCATTCTATCTGGGTGTCGGCTACAAGAACCGGTCTGCAGGGCGGCCGAGCCGGGGATTCATCGATGAGGTGCCGGTAATCGCCGACGACGGGAGTCACGTCGTCGGGTACCGGTGGAAGCTGACCCCGGTCGGGCTGCGGCACGCAGTTGAGTACCTGGACGAGTACCGCCGTCGGTATCCGCAGGTTGATACCACGGGCGTCGCAGCGCTCGCTGGCGAACACTCATAATCCGTCTCTTCCGTTCGAGCCCGACGAATTGTCAGTGGCAGCTCTTACCCTCTGGGCTCATGAGGAACGCGACGAACAATGGCGTTCGGCCGACCGATGAGCTATGGGTGAAGTCCCTGGTGGCACGCTCGGTGTTGCGTGCGGCCGACGCGATGACGGCCCCCGGCGTGAGCCCTTCTGCCCGCCTCAAGGTCTTGATGGAGTGCCACGGCGCGCTGCTGGCGGCGCGCGGACCGGGCAGTGAGCTGTCTTTTGCCGACTTCCGGCGCCAGGTGCGCGGTGATCCCTCCCGGCTCTTGCCCGAAGGTGTCCCTGGGTGGGACGTCGACGAACTGCGCGTGGTCGATGCCGACGGGCACGTAACGGAGGACGCCTTCGATATCGCCGCGGAGCAGCGCCTGGTGCTCCGCATCCTGCAGAAGGGCGGCCGAGATGCCGGCCTGCTCAGTGGGCAGGACCTGGACGACGAGGTTGCGCAGGAAACGGCCTTCGCCCAGCTGTGCAAGGCGGGCAACCAGAAGGTCTACGAGAGCGGACGTACCGATCTGATCCGCTACCCGGCGGGCCCGGTGAGCGAGCTGAGTGAACTGAGGCTGCCTCCGCTGGTCGCGGATCTGTACGAGGACATCCCCTATGCCTCGAGGTACCGGGGCTGGTGGTTCGCGTGCCCCGTATGCCGGTGGCCGATGCGCGTCGTACTGCGTCGTGAGGCGGGGCAGCAGGTCGGGGTAGTTGCCTGCTGGCACACGCCGCACCAGGAAATGGGCTCCACGTATCGCTTCCGCCCGGTCGAGGGGATTATTCCGCCTGAGCTGCTGCCGGAGCCGCCTCCGCCTCCCCCGGACGAGCGGGAGGCAGTCCTCTGGCCCGACCTGGAGTACGTCCCGGAGGCGAAACCCGTGGAGGGGCATAAGGCTCTGGTACGGGGCGTGTGGCGGTACACCTGCGTCCCCGGGCTGGCGGAGCTGGCGCTGCGGGACCGGTTGGTCGAACGGGGCCTCAAGGTGGAGCTGTGGCCCGCCCTGGACGCCTACGACCTGTGTGTACACGTCGGGCGCAAGCGGGCGCGGAAGAAAGAGCATCTGCGCGTGGACGTGAAGGACTACACCTCGGGCACCGCGCTCGCGCAGCTGATCCACGCACAGGAAGGCGATAGCGGGGGAGCAGAGTGGCTGGTGGTTCCAGACCACCGCGCCAGCCAGGTGCACCTGCTGTCGGGTGTGGGGGCGGAGTACGGGCTGAAGGTAGCCACGGCGTCCGAGTTCGGCGAGTTGGTCTGCGAGCGTTCGGGGGTGGCCTGGTCGTGAGCGAGCCGCCCGTGGAACAGACAGCCCTGTGCGCCTCGCTCGCACTGGCTGCCTACTACTTCCCTGACACGTCCGTGGACAACGATGCGCCCGCTGCCCCCTTCCGGAAGGCGGCCTTCCTGCTGTCAGGCCAGTTCCGGGCCTGGGACCGGTGGCCGGAGCTGACGAGCGAAGAACGCCGACGCATCGTCGACGTGTACCGCACCGCCCCTGGCAAGTTCGGCGACGTACGGAACTTCACTCCCGCCGCCCGCGCACTGCTCACACCCCTCGGTGACTGGGATCCTGGTGAGCCCCAGAAGCTGCTCACTTTCGAACCTGCAGGCGGAGACCCGCTGACTGCCGAGGCAGCCATCCCCCGGGTCGGCGGTGATCTGCTGGCCTACGTCGACCGGCAGATCGCCCGGTATCGGCGGCCCAGCGCGCGGCCGAAGCCCCCCGAGTTCGCAGGCCCCGGATTCTGGAAGACGGGGGAGATCAGCGTGCAGGGCGTCGGCCAGGTGCATGGCCAGCTGACGATCCCCACGTACCCCGGCTTCACCGAGGCCTTCGGCCACGACCGCCTGCCACACATCGCCACCGCGCCCCCGCTGGACAACCTCCGTATCCCCACGGAGGATCTGCTCGAACTGGCTACGCAGATCGAGAGCGGTGAGCCGGAGGAGAAGCGCTACCTTCACACGGTCCTCAAGGGCCTGTTCTCTGTCCTGCAGACGTCCGACTCCATTAGCCCACAGGAAGCGCTGCGGATGACGGCCGGCGGCCTGGAGATCTTCCACGCGCCGACCGGGACGGGCAAGAGCGTCTTGGTGCGCGTCCTGGCTGCCTGGTTCGCCCAGCAGGGCCACCGGGTGGCCATCGTGCTGCCCGACATCAAGGCATGTCTGGCCATCACCCGCAAGATTCGGTCCGACCTGCGCGTCCTGCAGGGCCTCGGCGTCATCAAGCACGAAACCGGCTGTGCGCACCTGATGTCGTCATCAGGCATGCACGAGCGCGCGCACAAGCTGGCCCGTCTCATCGACGAGGACCCGCAGGCACCGGGAGAGTGGGGCGAGAGCGGCGAACGGGACGTGGATCCGCTCTCCTACGGGTGCGCCCAGCGACCACTGCTGGAGTCCAACGCCGACTATCCGCCCGGCCGCGAGCCTTGCCTGTCCCTGCACCGGCAGGACTTGGGTGCGTCCGCCTGTCCTTGGATTCCCACCTGCGGCAAGTTTGCCCCCGTATACGAAGCCTGTTCGGCGCATGTGGTCGTGACGAATCACTTCGCCTTCCTCCAGGGCAACCTGCGCATCGGCGTGAACCTTGACGGGCGCCCCGTTCAAGGGGTGAGCGTTGCCGAATTCGCGTTGCGCACCTGCCACGCCGTCCTCGTCGACGAGGTCGACCAGTTCCAGTCGAGGGCGGTGGATCGATGCGCCGGCGAGGTCGTCCTGCACTCACGCAGGCACTGGACGGCGGCCCCGCAGGAGATGGACACGGACGCGAAGCGGCTGCCGATCTCGGCCGAGGCCGACCTGCTGCCCTCGGTCGGCCAGGTACGGCTGATGGCGGAGTTCCTGCTGCTCGCCGTATGCAGCAACGCGCTGCGTCTGGATGTCAGGGAGGTCGAGCGCGCGGAGAATCGCGTGCCGGACCGCACCGGGCTGCGCTGGCACCTGGCCCGTGGCCGTGACCGGCAGCTGATCCGTCTGCTCTGGCCGGACCTGGCCACCTCCGGGGAGACTGATCTTCCAGCCGACCTCGCTCGGCGCCTCCAGGGCCTCATGCCCGCCCGCTACCTGCAGCCACGCGCCGCGGAGAGCGATTCCACGGAGGTGGGGTGGGACGAGGTGCGCCGCGCTCTGGAGGCGCTGGTGGCCCCGCGCGGCCAACAACTGCTCGACGCCGTGAAGCTCGATCTGCATCGGCTGCTGGAGTCACGGGTGAAGGACCCGCACCAGCGTGCCCAGGCGGTCAACTTGCTGGTCACCCGGGCGACCCTGACCGAGCTGGACGAAGCGCTCTCCGAACTGCGCACCTGCGTGCAGCACTACCGCCCCTCCGGGCTTCGCTCCGCGCAGCGGATCGCCGAGACGCTCAGCCCGAGTGCCGTCTCGGCCGTCCTCCCGCTTGGCCTGTTGGGGCGCTCGATCACGGGATACCGGGTAACCGGCCTGGACAAGAGGGAGAGTGACGCCGAACTCGTCGCGCAGAGCATCGCGGGCGACCCGCACACCTTCACCGCCGAGCTGGGCGGTCTTGTCTCACTGTGCCTGGCCGGGGTCGAGCGTCCCGTCATGGGCCTGTCCGCCACGGCGTACTTTCCCCAGGCGGTACGCGAGCACGTCCACGCGCCCGTGCGCTGGTGGATGACCGATGCCCAGGCCCGTTCGATCCGCGCTCGACGCCACCGTATCGAGTACGGCGAGGGACACCCCATGTACGGCGAGCCGATCAAGATCTCGGGCCAGCATCCCAGCCGCAAGAAGGGCGCCTTGATCGAGCTCGGCACGGAGCTGTACGACCAGTACATCTACCGGGAGCTGGAGCGACAGCGTGCCAAGGACAAGGACCGCGCGCACGTCCTGGTCGTGGCCAACTCCTACCAGCAGTGTGCCTGGCTGGCCCGAGGCATCGCCCAGGCCGGCACCTACCGCGAAGGGCTCTGCGTAGCCGTGCGGGACGGCGACCGGCACAGCCCCGACCCCGACCTGCCTCGGGAGAACATCGCCACTCGCCTCACGGCCGAACAGTTCGAGGACTTCCCGCAGTACGGCAACGTCCTGGTCGTCCCCCTGGCCCTGATCGCCCGCGGTCTGAACATCGTCGTCGGTGTCCGTTCCGCCGTGCGCTCGGTCTACCTCTGTGTCCGACCCTTGGCGCTGTTCGCCGAACCCGCGGAGATGTACGCAAGCGTCAACGCCGCAGGACTGCACGCGCTCCCAGAGGGCGGCACCGCCAACCCCGACGACGCGTTGGAGAAGGCACGCACCACCGCATGGCAACGGCTCGAACTGATCCTGCGCGCGACACCCCAGTTCACCTCCATGCCCAAGTCGCTCCAGGAGGAGGTCGTCGCGGGTGTCGTCGTCGACCTGATCCAGCTGGCCGGACGGGCCCGTCGTGGTGGTACCGAGGCCGTCCTGCACCTGGTCGACTACGCCTTCCACGAGGACACCTGGAGCTCCGACCTGGAAACCGTCCTGCGCCGCATCCACGAGCAGTGGCCGCCAGCGGTGAAGCGGCAGATGAACGACCTGTATGGGGAAGCCCTCAACGCCTTCCTCTCCTACGCGGGCATCGACCCGACCCTCACCCACTGAAAAGAGAAGAGACGAGTGAACGACCAGAACCTCGAGCCGGGCAAGTACCTGCACACACTGGCCTACCGCTGCACTCCCGCTCTGGTGGGGGACGCGACGGTTCACGTACGCCAGCTGGACACGGAGACGGCCAAGCTGTGGGCCACCTTCACCGGCCAGTGCAGGAAGCGCTTCGGCAAGGAGGAGGCGCAGGCGCCGTACACCATCGCCACGACCGTGCTCCAGGTGATCACCGGAGGGTATGGGTACTTCGAGCCCAAGGGCGCGGCGCCGTTCCTGGTATCCCGGCAGCCGATCGACAGCGATCTGCTGTGCAAAGCCTTCACCCTGACGTACGGTCTCGCCCTCGGCGAACAGGTAGAGGTGATCGACCTGAGGCAGCCACCCGATCTCGCGGTGCGTATCGCGAGGACTCCGGAGCGGGAATTCGCTCTGGAGGAGCACTTGGCGGGGGCCAAGGGAGCACAACCGGATGCGCCGAACTGGCTCTACAAGAGCGTGGGGTGGGGGCTGGCGGAGCGTCTCGCAGCCGTTCCCTTCCAGCTCTCCAACGGCCGAGAGATCACACTGCGTCCCGATATCACCGGCGGTCTGGTCGCGTTGGACGATCCCTGGGAGAACGAGAGCGGCGGTCGCTACGCCGTGTGCCGCACGGCGGTGCGTCTCAAGACCCTGCCGAACGTGCAACATCCCGTGCTGCTCTTGGACGCGCGCGTCTCCCGCATCTCGTCATCGCTGATCTTCAGCTCCACAGCACTTGCCGTCCAGCCCGGAGAGGGCCGCCCGATCCTGGAGGTCAAGCTCAACGGGCGGGGCGGAACGAAGACGATCCCGCGGCAGACTCTGCAAGCGCTCGGCCGACTGGAGATGGACTACTCGATTCTGCAGTCCATCGCCAAGCGTTCCGAGCGCGAGCAGAAACTTCGCGAGCGGGCCAGGGCTTTCAAGGAGAAGCTCCAGTTCCCCCGCGAAAACCCGGGCCAGATCTGGCCCATCCCCGCGAAGAACTACCAACACCCCATCGGAACGGGCGTCGGCATGCACCACCTGAGGCTCCTGCGTGCTCACGCAGACGCTGTCTTCGGCGATGATGCCCAGCGCCTGTCCCTGCGCCAGTCCGCGATGACCCTGCCGCGACGCCCCACCGACCCTGAAAAGGTCTCGGCCCAGGAGTACAAGCGCCGCAAGGAGGAGCGCGAGAGAACCGGCAGAAAGGAGCCACTGCGCCCGCGGGGCAGCCTCTTCCCGTCAGCAGAGTCGCTCTGCGCCTCCGTCGCCGAGGCCGGCTTCAAGAAGCTCCGCATCGCTTGCCTGTGGTACCGGGACGAGACCCGGCAGCGCATGCTGCAGACGTTCTGTCACGCGTTCGGACTCAGCCCCGCCGGCCTCGACACCCAGGAGGGCGTCGAGTTCGACCTCTACCAGGGCCGCATCACAGCCGTCTTCCACTACGTGCCGGACTTCCTGCGGCCAGGTCGCGGGCGGGACCGGGCAGAAGCGCTGGGTGCTGTGAGCGCCTCACTCAGGTCCCGCGACGGAGTCCTGGTCGGCGCATGGTGCGAGACCGAATTGCCGCACGCCGATGACTTCCCCGGCATCGACGCTCGTGACCTGGACGATCTGGATGCCAAGCCGCAGACGAAGGCGCTCCTGGCCCGCCTCGACGTTCCATCGCAGTACCTGAAGGGCCGCGGAAAGGAAGGTGTCATCGAGCCGGGCGGCGAAGACCACCCGGCACAGATGGCCCTGCTTGACCTGTACCGCTCCCTCGGCGTCACTGACGAGCGGATCTCCAATGCTCTTCAGGGCACGAGCGGATTCCCGGTCGACCGGCTGGCCCATGTCGGCGTGCATGTGCGACAGCAGAACCGACGCTACGGCGAGAAGGGCGAACCCAAGATCGTCATTACGGCCACCGCGCTGGTCCCGCCCCAGTCCCCACAAGGGGCATGGTCCCTGCTCGGCTGGAGTTCCACGGCCCCGGTATGGCGGCCGTACCGCTCGGCTCAGAACGCCTTCCACACCCACCCGTATCCCGAACCCTCCGCGGAGACCACGAGTTATAGGCAGAAGTGGGACGGTGCCGCCGACATGGTGGAGCGCGCCCTCGGTGACCTCGCCGACGAGCTGGACGGCGTGCCCTACACAGTCACGGTGGACGCGCAGTCCGCGCGACGCATGTGGGACGGCTTGCAGAACGTTCGCCTCGGTGAACAGCTCACGCGGGCAGGAACTGACGGCAACCGCAGCCGATACCAGCTTCCTGGAGCACGCCTCGGCCAGGACGCCCCGCTGGCCGTAATCCGCCTCAACACGGACGACGAAGAGGTGCCACAGCCCGTCAGTGTCACCCACCTGGGCAAGAAGGACGGCGCCGAACCCGTTGAGAAGGACACCTCGACGCTGCTCTTCGAAGTCGACACGGACTTCGGAACGCCGGTATGGCTGCTGTGCAACGTGCCTCGCGCCTACGACGGCAGCGGCGCCGGTCGACTGGGCTCCAAGCGCACCCGGTGGGAAGCGGAGAAATCCGTGCAGTCAGAGGACCGGTCGAAGCGCCGCAAGGGCGAGATGCCGCAGAACTTCTACGCCATGACCGCCACCGAGATCCTCCCCATCGGGGGACCGTCCGACGAGGCACGTGAGGCACTGTCGGCTATGACCGCCCGTCTGTGCCACCAGACCCTCTTCTGGTCCGACCGCGCCCGCTACCCGGTGCCGCTGCATGCAGCACGGCAAATGGACCTCGACCACCCGCAGTATCGGCGCGAGGTAGCTGATGCGGAGCCAGGAAGTGGGGACGAAGGCAAAGAGGGAGAAACAACCGCGTAAAGGGGGAACGTGGACAGGCGCGGGGAGGGAGCAGTTCGCTCCATCCCCGCGTGGTCTCACCGGAGTGACCGGATCCGGTGTCGCAGTTGCTCGGCCTACGCCTCGAACAGGGTGGGCCGCCACTCCAGGATGTTGCTGTCGAAGTCGCCATTACGTACGTCCTGCAGAGCTGCCGCATAACCGACCTCGATAGCCTCGGTGATCAGCTGCCGCAGTTCTGGCGGCGCGTACAGGAGTCGGTGTCCGGCGCCCGAGTAAAGGTTGGCCGTGGCGTGGCCGGCGGCACGGGCATGCTCGCCGGGAACCGTTGCGACATGCATGTCCGAGATGGCTTGTGCAGCGTTCTTGATCTCTTCCTGCGGAGACGAAGTCATGGCGGCCAGTATCCGCAAGACGGCGGCGGGACGGAATGCCGTCCCAGCCGGCCCTGCGGCCGACCATTCGCCAGTTCGCCGGGGGCAGACAGCTCAGTGTCCAGGGCTGGCTCTACGGCGTGGACCGGCCGCGCACGACCGCCACCGTCCCTGGTTTCTCCAGCACCGTGTCCTTGGAGTTGCTGCTGCCGCTCGTCCGGGACGCCGACCCGTGCCCTGACGGGCTGGCAGCCGTGAGCGGAACCTGTTCTCGGCGCCCAGTACCTGTGGTGCGCGAGCTTTAGCGCCAGTGTCCCCCACGGCCTGGTTGCCGCGTTCGCGTCCTCGCTCGCCTCGCCGGTCCCAGTGCTCCGCCGCAGGTGCCGGTGTTCATGGGGCAAGGACGGCCGAAAACGTTGGCGCGGGGGCGCGGCGAGTGGTCTGGAGCGTAGGTCCGGCGTCGGTACCCTGGAGCGCATGTCTACTGCTCCGGTTCGCGTTCGTTTCGCCCCGTCCCCGACCGGCATGTTCCATGTCGGTGGTGCACGGTCCGCTCTCTACAACTGGGCGGTGGCGCGACAGTCCGGCGGCACGTTCGTCCTGCGGATCGAGGACACCGACGCGGCCCGGAACAAGCCGGAGTGGACCGAGGGCATCATCAGCGCGCTCGCGGCGATTGGCATCCATGGCGAGGACCCAGCCTTCGAGGGGCCGTACTTCCAGTCGCACAACGCCGACCGGCACCGGGAAGCGGCTCAGCAGCTCTTCGCGGCCGGCCGGGCGTACTACTGCGACTGCACCCGGGAGCAGCTGAAGGAGCGCACAGGGTCGGAGCACCTCGGGTACGACGGGTTCTGCCGGGACCGGGGGCTGGCCTTCGAGGAGGGGCGGGCGCTGCGGTTCCGGACGCCGGACGAGGGTGAGACCGTCGTGGTCGACCTGGTCCGCGGGGAGCCGGCGTTCCCGAACAGCGCGATCGAGGACTTTGTGATCGCCCGCGGCGATGGATCCCCGGTTTTTCTCATCGCTAACGTCGTGGATGACCTGGACGAGGGAATCACGCAGGTCATCCGTGGTGAGGAGCACCTGTCGAACACGCCGAAGCAGCAGCTGCTGTGGGAGGCGCTCGGTGCCAAGCCGCCCGTGTGGGCGCATCTGCCGGTGATCGTGAACGAGAAGCGGCAGAAGCTGTCGAAGCGCCGGGACAAGGTGGCGCTGGAGGACTACCTCGCCGAGGGCTTCCTGCCCGAGGCGATGGTGAACTACCTCATGCTCCTCGGCTGGGGCCCGGGCGACGACCGGGAGATCAGGCCGTACGAGGAGCTGGAGCAGCTCTTCCGGATCGAGGACGTCAACACCGCACCGGCCTTCTTCGACGTGAAGAAACTGACGGCGTTCAACGGCGAGTACATCCGCGCCCTGTCGCCGGAGCAGTTCGCCGCCGCCTGCGCGCCGTGGCTCGTCGCCCCGTATGCGCCGTGGCGGCCGGAGGCGTTCGACAAGGACGTCTTCGAGGCTGCGGCTTCCCTGGCCCAGACCCGGCTGGCGCTGCTTTCCGAGATCACCAGCTATGTGGACTTCCTCTTCCTCGACGAGCCGGTCGAGGACGAGGCGTCGTGGAACAAGGCGATGAAGGCAGGCGCCGGCGACATCCTGTCGGACGCCCGCGCCGAGCTGGCCGACGTCGCGGACTGGAAGGCGGACGACCTGAAGGCCGTCCTGCTCGCCGTCGGGGAGAAGCACGGGCTGAAGCTGGGCAAGGCCCAGGCGCCCATCCGGGTCGCGGTCACCGGCCGGACGATCGGACTCCCGCTGTTCGAGTCCATGGAGCTGCTCGGCCGGGACCGCGTGCTGGCTCGTCTGGAAGCTGCCAGCAAGAAGCTGGTCGCGCAGGCTTAGCCGCTGGTCAGGCGACCTGCGTCAGGAGGTTGCCCCAGGCGTCGCCGAAGTAGTTCAGGTCGAACCGGGCCAGGGCCTCGTACCCCGCCTTGGCCTCGGTGTGGCGTGCCGCCGCACGCTCCCGGACCTGTGCCGGGAGACGGCGGAGGTCCGGGGCTGGCTGGCCAGCCAGTGCGGCGAGGTCGCCCAGGCCGGCCACCGGACGGATGAGGCAGGGCAGGCCGAGGAGTAAAGCCTCGGCGGCGCAACGGCTCCAGCCCTCCCGCATCCGTGGGAGGAAGACACCGACGTCACAGGCGCGCAGCAGACGCAGGTACCGCTCGCGTTCGACGTCGTAGTGCGCGCTGTCGAGGCCGATGGTGTTGCTGCCGCTGGTGATCACCCGCAGTCCGGGAACGCCAGCCAGTGCTGCGGAGACCTCCTCGGTCCCCTTCCAGTGCACGGCCTTGCCCGCGTAGACGCCGATCACGTCGGGTTGTAGGCCGAACTCGGCGCGGCACTCGGCCCGGTCGTAACCGCGTGCCTGCTCGATCTCGGTCATGTCGAAGGCGTTGCAGATCACCCGTACGTTGCGAACGCCTCGGGCGCGAAGCTGGTCGACCCAGTACGGGGCGACGCACACAACGGCGGCGCACTGCGGCAGAACGCGGAACAGCCGCTCCCAGAGCATGGCCTCGATGGGGGCGGAGTCATGTTGGAGCGGCTCGTAGTGGTGCAGGAGGAACACCGTGCGGGCGCGCATCTCGGGCGTGAACAGCAGCAGGCTGAGGTCGTCCCACACGAAGGTGCCGGTGTTGCCGTGCAGGGCCCGTATGGAAGGGGCCAGGCGGGCGAGGTGGCGGAGCTTGCGCCAGCGGCGGACCCGGTAGGTCCGCTTGTGGTCCGGGACCGTGCGCCATTCCACGTCGTCGGCCGTCACCTCGTGGAGCATCCGTAGGTAGATCCGGCCGCCGGTCCGGCCGACCGGCTCCATCGAGTAGACGACCCGTTTCACGGACGTACCTCCCGTATGTGGTGGACGTACTCGGCGTGCAGGCGCGCGTGCATGGTCTCCAGATGGGGGCCGAGGTCGCGGGCGGCGTCGGCGAGGGGGAGGTGGAAATCGCCCAATGTCTGGAGGAACCGTCGGCGTCGGTCGAGGTTCGGCGACGCGGCGAGGTCGCGCAGGTTGTGCAGGCGGTCGGCGAGCCGGACGAGGAGCTCCTCGGGCGGGAGCGCGGCCTGCTTCGCGCGCCAGCGGGTCTCGTCGCCGACGGACTTCGTGCGCTGTTCGAGGCGGTGGTCGGCCGTCATGGCACGCAGGCGAGCGGTGAACGGGCCGCCGAGGTGACGGACGAGCAGTGCCTCCGACTCAGGGGACACCTCCAAGGCGTCATGGAGGAGAGCAAGGAGGAGGGTCTCGGGGCGCCGGACGCCGATCTCCGTTCGCAAGAGCCTGACGACGGCCAGCGGGTGCTCCAGGTAAGGCGTGCCCTGGTCGCGGGTGTGGCCGTCGTAGACCGTGAGAGCGAGGCTGGCGGCCACGCGGGCGCGGGACTGCTCGTTCAGGCTCCACGCCGCGGCACCGAGCACGGTCAGGACGTGGTCGAGATCGATGGGATCCATCCGCCTCACCTCGTACGAAGGGACGCGGCACGGGGATCGGGGACGTGGTCGGCGAGCAGCAGGGTGTCCCCGACGGCGAGGGCGTCAAGGCGCAACTCCACCGTCGCCGCCACGGCTTGCTCAGCGGTCCGCAGGATCGGGGCGCCTTTGCGGTTGAAGGATGTGTTCAGCAGCAGCGGCAGTCCGGTGAGGTCGCGGAACTGCTCAAGGAGATCGCGCAGGCCCTGGTGGTCGGCGGCGACGGACTGGACGCGGGCGGTGCCGTCGTGGTGGGTGACCGCTGCGACTCGGTCGGCTCGGCACCGTCGGACGGTGGCGACACGGTTCATGAACGGGTCGCCCGCCGACATAAACCATTCCGTGGCATGCTCGGCGAGGACGGCCGGCGCGAACGGGCGGTACGCGGCTCGCTTCTTGATCGCGTTGAGCCGGTCCCGCGTGGCGGCGTGACCGGGGTGGGCAAGGATCGAGCGATGGCCGAGGGCACGCGGCCCGAATTCAAGCTGCCCCTGCACCCAGCCAACGATGCGGTGCTCGGCGAGCAGTGCCGCCACTGCGGGCGCCAGCCCGAGCCCGAGGTGGGGCAAGGCGTGATAGCCGGACGGCCCCGTTGTCGTCGGCAGCGCGCCCGGATCGGGGCCCCAGGCCGCGTCGGTCGGCACCGGCAGGCGCTCCTGCCCGAGCTGGTAGTGCCAGCCGTAGAGCGCGGCGCCCACGGCTGTGCCGGCGTCGTGCGGGGCGGGTGCCACGAAGAGGGTGTCGAAGCCGCTGTCGGCGGCCAGCTGGCCGTTGAGGTGGGAGTTCAGGGCGCATCCGCCGGAGAACACCAACGCTGAGGCCCGAGTGAGCCGTTGAAGGTGGCGCGCGATGTGGACGACCGATTCGGCGAAGATCTCCTGGACGGCGGCGGCCAGGTCGGCACGCTTGTGTTCCGGCTGTTCCGCGACGTTGTCAGCGGTCCAGGCCCGGCCATCGAGCAGCAGCGGTGTGCTGCTGTCCGCCGAACCCCACGGATGATCGATGCGGACCTCGCCTTCGTCTCCGAGCCGGACCAGTTCGCGGACGTGTGCGCCGTAGCGCTGGGGATCGCCGAAGGCCGCGAGCGCCATCATGCTGCCCTCGGGCTCGTCGCCGGGCGGGATCACCCTCCGGGCGAGGTTCCGATAGAAGTGCCCGAGGGAGGAGTGGACGCGCCGAGGCCCGACCGGGCCCGGCACGACGGCCGGCATGCCCTGGTGGAGGCGGTCGATGCGATCAGGCCACAGGTCGTACCCCGTGATGCGCTCCCGGCCAGGGCCGAAGTCGGATCCCAGCGAGGAGCCGCCGGCGTCGATGACGAGGCCCGCGGCGTGCTCGTGCCCGGAAAGCAGGTAGCCGGAGAGCACGTGGGCCGTGTGGTGGGAGAGGAGGCGGAGGTTTTCGCCGAGCGGGGCGGGCAGGAGGGCGGCGAGTTCCTCCCGCTCCTCGGCCAGCCACCAGCCGGCCGCGGGGTTGGGACGCATGGAGGCCGCCCAGACGGCGTCCACGTCCTTCGGTTCGATGCCGGCGGCCTCCAGGCACCACTGGAGTGCGCGGGTAGGGGTGGTGAGTGTGCCCTTGCGGGTGGCGTGGTTGTGCTTGACGCCGCTCCAGCGCTCCTCTTCGGCCGCGTAGATGCGGCCGTCGACGACTAACGCGGCGGCCGTGTCGTGGTGGAAGTTCAGTCCGAGGACTGCGGGCATGGTGGTGTACCTCCCGATCAGACGGTGAGGGCGGGGACGAGTGCGGCGCCGGAGTCGGTGTACTCGTGGCAGCGCAGGCAGAACCGGAAGTGGTGCCTCCGGGGCGCGAACACCTTGGCCGCGAAGTCCTCGTCCCAGATGCTGAACTCGCTGTCGTCCTTCGCCATGGCGTTGAAGCAGCGGTAGCAGGACCCGTCCATCTCGATCATCAGGTGCTGGTCGAGGTAGCGGTCGCAGAGGCCGCGCAGCGCGTTCGCGGGCTGGCCGACGTCGACGTGGTGCACGTGGTTGGTGACATGGATGGCGCCGTACTTCTCGCACAGCGTCCCGAGCTGCGTGAGCCGCGTGGAACTGATGCCTTCCAGGACGCTGTTGACGACCACGGTCTTGCCGGCTTCGCGGAGGCGGGGCACGACGGCATGCACCTCGTCGTAGTTCCCGTGTTCGTCGTCGCAACCGATGAGGATCTGGTCGTAGGAGCGGAGGGCCGCGTCCATGATCGGCTGGTTGCGGGCCAGGGTGATGGCGTTCGTGCCCAGGACCATGACCTTGAACGGCAGCCGCGTGCGGGCGGCGTCGCTGAGCGCCGGGAAGTTCCTGTGCACGGTGGGTTCGCCGCCGTTGATGTGCAATTGCTGGAAGGGGATGGTCTCCAGCCGGGTCAGGACGGTGGAGAACAGCTCCAGGGACATGTTCTCGCCCTGGGCGCCGTCGGCGAAGATACAGAAGTCGCAGTGCCGGTTGCACTTCGTGGTGATCTTGACCTTCGCCGTTTTGAGGGTGCGGGGCACCGGCGCACGCGCGGTCATTGGCGAGACTCCTTGGGTCAGAGGTGGACGTCGTCGGGCGTGAAGCTGAGGAAGTCCTGGACGGTGGTCTTCTGCTGGTGCCAGCGCGCGAGGGTCACGCGCAGCGTGTCGGCGGTGGTCGATCCGGCCGGGATCAACGCCGCCATCCGGGCGGCCAGCTGCTGGGCCGGCGTGGTCTTTTCTGCCGCCAGGGTGGTCAAGGTCTGGGCGGCGGAGCGGAGTTCCTTCGCCTCCCGCCGGATCAGGTACTCGGTCGCAACGCCGGGCGGCGGATCGAGGTAGTACAGCCAGCGGGCGACGCGTACACGGAGCATGCCGGCCGTCATCACCCAGTCGGTACGAGCGTGCTCATGCCCCTGGCCGTCGGGGCGGTCCCTGCCAGCAACGCGGCGCATGGCCGCCTCCAGGGCGACATGGGCCGCGCGGAGCAGGTGGCGCGGACTCCGCGGGCGGGCATCGGCATGGTGCTCCGACTGCCGGAGGAACAGCTCGGCGTATCCGTCCAGTCCCTCCGGCCGCCACTGGGTGAGGGCCGCCGTCTTTCCGGGGCAGCGGGTCCGGGTCGCCAGTGCCGCGGCGGCGAACCAGCACGGAGCGAGGTAGTGCCACGCCACGCAGTGGCGCCGGTAAGCGGCGACGTCCTTGGCCACGTTGTCCGTGCTGTCCGCAGCCAGCTGGTATCGGCCGCCCATCCGGGCCTGGAGGATCCCCCGGTAGAACCGCTCGTCCACCGCGCACCAGGGCGCCATCTGGGCCCGGGACTTCCACCGCTGGAAGTCCCTCGCGCTGCCGCTGATCAGTGACCAGGTCGCGAGTTCGGGCGCGGACACGAGCCGCCCGTCCGCCTCGGTCACGGTGAACGCGAAGCCGGGCGGGTGCTCCAGGAGACGTCGATGGGAGACCTCCCGGTCGACTGCGGCGGCGTGTGCGGCGGCCAGGCGGTGATTCCACTCTTCCCAGTCCACGGGTGCCTGGCGCAGGAGAACGCGTACGTCGATGTCGGAGTGCGGAGCCAGCAGGTCGGCCGGCTGCCACTTGTGGGTGAGCATCACGGCCCCGACGCCGTGGGCGTCCAGCTCGCGTTCGTACAGAGCGCCGAGCTCCTGGTAGAGAGGCGGCGCGTCGACCACGACCATCACCGCTCCCCAGTGGAGGCGCGGGCGCAGGAGGAGCCGGCCGCTTCCGTGGGGAGGACGGGGAGCAGGGGCAGGACCGGAGTGCCTTCGGGGCGCTCCATCCGGTCCCACCGCAGGTCGTAGTCGACGTAGTGGAAGCCCTGCCAGGCGTCGTTGGTGTTGCGGTCGAGCATGGCCTGGAAGAGGTGGGCGAAGGCGTCGCCGAGTGTGCCGTCGGCGAGGTGAGGCTTCAGGGAGATGTCGCGGTTGTGCAGGATGCAGGGTCGCGCCACTCCGGTGGGCGTGATCTTGATTCGGTTGGCGTCGGAGCATGTGGCGCAGCTGGAGTTGGAAATGAAGCCGATCGACCCTGCCCAGCCGTCGGGACGGAGGTACTGCCCGGGGCTGCGGACGCCCAGCTGGTCCCGGGGGACTTCGCCGGCGTTGGCGAACCACTCGTGGAGGCGGTCGCGGACATCTGCCTCGGTGATGAATTCGGTGTCGAACAGCGCCTGGGCGGGACCGATGTTCTGGAGTTCGATCAGGCGGACGGCGACGGGCAGGTCGCGGGCGAGTTCGGCCACGGCGAAGGCGTCGTCCAGGTAGGTGCGCTGAAGAACGCAGTTGATCTTCACTCGCAGGCCGAGGGAGAGGGCGGTGTCGAGGGTGCTCCGGGTGGTGCGCGGGTCGCCGCCGCCCATGATCGCGGCGGACCGCGCCGGGTCGAGGCTGTGGAGGCTGAGGTTGAGGTAGGTCAGGCCGGCTTGGTGGAGCTGTTCGGCGCTCAGCCCACGGCGCAGGTTGCCGTGGCTGGTCATGCCGATCGCGGCATCGGGCCCGAGGCCGTCGGCGAGGCCCGCGATGACGTCGAGGATGTCGGCTCGGAGGGTCGGTTCACCGCCGGAGCAGTGTGCCTTCCTGATCTTCCAGGCCCTGGCCTCGGTAGCGATGGCCGCGTAGTCGGAGACGGTCAGGGGCCGGTCCTTGTGCCCGTAGTCCGGCATGCACCGGGGCTTGCAGAACACGCAGTCCAGGTTGCACAGCGAGTTCAGGGTGAAGGCCAGGTAGGGGTGGTTGCGGCCTGCGGCGGCGAAGGCGGCGGCCAGGGCGTCGTGGTCTGCGGTGGGCATTGGTCAGCCTCCTACGAGCGGAGAGCGGGTGGCGGGCGCCTCGGCCAGGCCGTTGAGGGGCTGGCCCGAGAGGTAGCGGTGCAGGTTGTCGGCGAAGAACGCCACCGCCTCGTCCATGTACGCGCGGCAGAACACCGAGCTTTTCGGGGTGAGTACGACCCGGGGGTGGAGCCGTAGCGGATGGCGTGCAGGCAGCGGTTTCGGATCGAACACGTCCAGGGCCGCGCCGCGCAGGTGGCCGGTGTCGAGGGAGGCCAGGAGGGCCGACTGGTCGACGGTTGCCGCGCGGCCGAGGTTGAGGAAGAGAGAGCGGTGCTTGCACGCCGAGAAGAGGTCGGGGTCGAAGTAGCGGTGCGTGCCAGGGGTCGCGGGCAGCAGATTGACCACGACGTCGGCGATGGACACCGCCTGGTGCACCGCCGTCGTGTGCACCCACGTGATCCCGCCCTCGGAAGCCGCAGGTGGTGTCCGGCGTACTCCGATGACGTTCATGCCGAAGGCCCGGGCGGCCTGGGCGAGGTGGCGCCCGACGCTGCCGCAGCCGACGATGGTCATCGTCGCCCCCGCCAGGTCGAAGAACTCCTCGGCCAGGTCGTCCTTCCACCAGGCACGGTTCCGCTGGACTCGCTGGCTGATGAACAGCCCGCGGGAGAAACCCAGGATCAGGCCCATGGCGTGCTCGGCCATGGGCCTGCCGTGGAAACCGTACGAGCGGGTCAGGGCTACCCCGACGGAGTGCGCCTCGGCGACGGGCAGATGGTCCGTGCCAGCGGCCGGGGAAGCGATCCACTTCAGATGTGGCGCGGCGAACAGCCACGAGGGCGCGAATCGCCATCCGAAGTAGACCTGTGCGTCTGCCAGCTGGTGCGGCACGGCCTCCTCGGTCGCCCTGCGGAACGCGATGTCGGGGAAGGAGG
The DNA here is from genome assembly GCF_021462825.1 of Streptomyces glomeratus. GTDB lineage: Bacteria > Actinomycetota > Actinomycetes > Streptomycetales > Streptomycetaceae > Streptomyces > Streptomyces glomeratus. Next base: position 133,596 of record NZ_JAKEEB010000011.1, read on the forward strand.
CGGACAGCGCACGCTCGTGATCGGAGGACAGCCGCCAGAAGGAGTGCGGGGACTCCAGGCTGATCAGCACCACCGGCTGGTTCATCGCGCTCGGCCCTCCGCGGTGGTTGACCGCGTCAGCGCCCAAGGGGCCATGCGGTCCATGACGAAGCCGACGCTGGCCTCGTAGTCGTGGCGGGAGCGCACCATGGCCGCCCCGGCGCTCCGGAGCCGATCGCGTTCTCGGGGCAGGACGGTCAGGGCCCGGTGCAGGGCTGAGGACAGCGACCTGGGGTCCTGCGGTGCGGCCGTGAAGCCGGTCTCGCCCTCGATGACGGTCTGAGCCAGGCCGCCGGCCGTGGTCGCGACCACCGGTCCCGCACCGGCTGCGAACGCCTCCAGAGGTATCCGGCCAAAGGGCTCCTCGCGAGAGGGAACGATGACCGCGCGCAGGGCGGGGCTGTGCAGCCAGGCACGGATCGCGGGGGTGAAGCGAGTGATCAGAGTCGCGTCCAGATCGTGCGCGCGGATGTCTGCCGCCAGGTCCTGCTGGTACGAGGAGAGGTGCTTGTGTTCCTCCGAGGTCACGGCAGCCAGCAGCAGGTGAGGAACGGGGACACCGCGTTCCTTCAGCAGACGCAACGCCTCCAGGAGGTCTTCGAAGCCTTTCGTCGGGACTGCGCGGCCCATGGCGAGAAGGAATCCGGCGCGGGCCTTGAAAGGCAGCGGCAGAGCCGTGGCCGGCCTGACCATCTCCTCACCGATCAGCCCGTTCGGGATGCTCACGATGCTTGACCGAGGGACGGCGTAGTTGACGACGAGGTGGCCCCGCATGTGGGAGGAGATGGCCCCGACGCGCGCACCTCGGAGTGTCGCCGCTCGCAGGGCGTCCCGCTCCCAGCGGACGCGGGAGACATCCTTGGGCCGCGTCAGCGCGGTCGTGGAGCGGGGCACGAGCAGCAGATCCGTGGTCGGCGACGTGTAGGGCGCGAGCCCGAGGAACGGGATGTCGAGGCCGACGAGGAGGCACCGGCTCGCTCGCGCGGCGATGCGTATGGCCGCCTCGCCCGCCAGGTCGCACAGCTGAACCGAGCCGCGGACCGAGTCCGGCGGCGCGTTGACCTTCGGGATCGTGATGACCTCGGCCGCGGCCTGCCGCAGCATCTGCCGCACCTCGTGGGCCCACCGCTGATTGTGCGCGCCTGCGGCCTCGGGCACGTGCGGGGTGATCACTGAGAGGCGGCCTGTCGGCAGGAGCCGGGCCAGTGCCGTGAGGAAGGCGCGGTTGCTGAAGCCGGTGCCCGACTCCGCGCCGTAGAAGCCCTCGTGGAGAGCGACGACGACCCTGGGTTGAGGAGCGGCCTCCGGCACAGCCGTGAGTGAGGGTGGGGAAGTCGCGCGGTCGATGCGCACTGTGTGGTGCCTCCTTGGAGGACGGGTTTCTGCAGGCGTGGACGTCAGGCGCCGGCGGACGAGGAGCACGGCCTGTGTGTGAGTCGGCACCAGGCACGAGAGCCGCTGGTGCCAGTCGTCAGTGACCAGGCATCGGCCAAGGCATCGACGATGATCAGTCCCCGTCCTGATTCGGCCTGCTCGTCGGGCGCGGTAGGAGAAGCGGGTGCCGGGCGGGAACAGCCGCCGTCGGTGACGGTGATCTCGATCTCCAGGCCGCCGCTGGCCAGGCTCCTGCGGTCGACGCACAGGACCAACGGGGGACTGCCCGAGACGAAGGCGTTCGTCGCGAGCTCCGACCCGATCAGGCGGGCGTCAGCAAGTACGTCCGTCTCAGTGCCACGCAGCGCCAGCGTCACGGCGCTCCGGGCGACCTCGGCCGCTTCCGGTCCGTACGGCAGATCCGTGATCAGGGTGGTTGTGCCGTCGCTAGCGACGAGCCCGCGTCCGGGGGCGGAGGTTGGTCGTCCGGCGTCACGGTCCAGCACATCGCCCGGTCGGCCTGGGGAGGTGCTCGTGTGCTGTCTCAAGGCCCACCTCTTTCTCCGTCGGCTCGGAAGACGGGCGCCTCCGCCGGGATCCAAGAACACAGGAGGGGGACGGTCAGGCAGGACCCGAGCAGTGGGTCAACTCGGTCAACTTCCATGCGGCGGTGGTGAATCGTCCGTCCAGGGGCGTCACCATGGGGCTCGCGAAGTGGTGGACGAACCACTGGAGCGAAGGGTGGTCGCACGTGGCACCGCAGACAGGCGAGCCCAACGTCGTACTGGCGGGGTGCCTCGACGAACTCGGGTGGAGCCCGAAGGCGCTCGCTCGCAAGCTCAACCGGGTCTTCGGCGCGGGGACGGTGGCCGAGTCGGCGCCGTACCACTGGCGGGACGCCGGCTCGCTGCCGCGCTCGCCGTTGCCGATGATGGCCGCCTACGTGCTCTCCCAGGAGCTGGGTAGGAATGTCTCGGTGGCCGAACTGTGGCAGGGCCGTGTGGGCGACTCGTCAGCCCTGGTCCCCGCAGACACGGATCTCGCGCGGCCTTGGACCGCGCAGGGCATGGAGGCGATCGTGGAGGACTGGGTGATGGGAGGGCTTGTCGACCGTCGCCGGTTCCTCGCGATCTCGGGCGCGGGACTCCTCGCGATCGTCGCCCAGTACCTCGACGGCACCGCGGGACGCGGTCAGTACACGCCTCGAATGACGTCGTCGTCCGGCACCGATCCGCTCGTGGACCAAGTGGAGCAGCATCTCCCCATGCTCCAGTTGCTCGATGACGAGCACGGAGGGGCACGTCATCTGCCTTACGTGGGAGCCCAGTTCCGGGCTGTCGGGCTGCTGATTCGCGAAGGCGGCCATCCTCCGGCTGTCGCAAGCCGTCTGATCCGCGCGCTCGCGGAGATCGGTCAGCTGGCCGGCTGGATGGCCTTCGACGCGGCCGACCACGGACTGGCGCAGCGCTACTTCGTCACGGCGCTTCGGGCCGCCCATCAGGTCAATGATCTTCCCCTGTGTGCCCACATCCTGGGCGACCTGTCCTTCCAAGCGGCGAGTCGAGGACACCCCGCAGACGCCATCGCCCTCGGTGAGGCCGCCCGCCGTGCGAGCGACGCCGCCCCGCTGGCCGTCCGGGCGTCCGTCCTGTCCCGGCTCGCCTACGCGTACGCCGTCGCCGGCCGTGACAACGACTTCGCCCACACTCGTGGCGCTGCCCGCGAACTGATCGCAAACCGGGACGGCCGCCAAGAAGAGCCCCGCTGGATGTACTTCCTCACCGACAACCACCTGGACTGCCAGGCTGGTTACGGCCTCATCCAGATGGGTCGTGCACAGCAGAAGGCGGAGAGCGGAAAGAAGAGCCGTCGCTTCCTCGCCCAGGGGACCGAGATGCTCAGGTCCGGGGCGTACGACGTCCCGCGCGGCGACCCAAGCCAGCGCCGAGCCATGTTCGAGGGAGCCTGGCTGGCCCTGGGACACAGCGCGCACGGAGACCTGGAGGCAGCCTGCGAGATCGGCCAGATCGCCGCCGACCGCCTCGATGTCGTCCGCTCGCCTCGCAGCGCGGAGCTGCTCCACCAACTTGCCGCCGACCTCCGTCGCCGACAGCGCAACCCTCACGTGCGCGGCTTCCTGCCAGCCCTGGAGAACGTCCTCGCCCAACACGCCCCATCGACGCAACCCGGCCGTTAGGGTCAGGTTCATGACCGCAGGGGAGCGCGTTGTCGTTGTCGGGGCTGGGGTGGCTGGACTCACCACGGCCGTCGTTCTCGCCGAGGCCGGGGCTTCGGTGCACGTGATCACCGAGCAGGTGCCGGGGGTCACTTCGCTGGCGGCCGGGGCGATGTGGGGGCCTTACCTGGTCGAGCCGAAGGACAAGGTCGACCAGTGGGGACAACGGTCCTTGGAAATCTTCCGGGAGCTGGCCCAGGACCCGGCGACGGGCGTCCGGCTCACCAGTGGCATCGAGGCATCCCGCACGGCCGAAGCCGCGCCAGACTGGGCCACCACTTTGCCGGGTTTCCGGCCGTGCGAGCGGGCCGAACTTCCGGCCGGGTTCACGGCGGGCTATCGGTTCACCGTGCCACTGATCGACATGCCCACATACCTTGACTACCTCCTGCGCCGGCTCCGCGATGCCGGAGGTGTGTTCGAGCGGCGACGGCTGGCCTCGTTCACGGACGCCGGTCAGGCTTCCGTGATCGTCAACTGTTCGGGCCTCGGTGCGCGCGACCTTGTGCCGGATCCTGACCTCCGGCCCATCCGCGGCCAGCACGTCGTCGTCACCAACCCCGGGCTGACCGAGTTCTTCTCCGAGGACACCGGCCTCTCCCCGGACCTCCTGTGCTTCTATCCCCACGGCGACACCGTCGTCCTGGGGGGCACAGCGATCGACGGCGAAGGCGATCTGGCCTCCGACGACAAGGCTGCGGTCGGTATCCTCGCCCGCTGTGCCGAGGTCGAGCCCCGCCTCGCCCGGGCCCGTGTCCTGGAGCACCGGATCGGCGCTCGACCGACCCGCGCCACGGTCCGTGTGGAGGAAGAGGTGGGGGAGGACGGCACCGTGGTCGTGCACAACTACGGGCACGGAGGTGCTGGCGTCACGCTGTCGTGGGGGTGCGCCGAGGAGGCTCGGGCGTTGCTCTCTGTTAAGTGATCTGCACGTGGAAGAACAGACGTTGCGACGTCCGCAGCGCGGGACCGCTCAGGGCGCCCCGACACGCTTGTAGCCGAACCACAACCGGCCACCGGTCTGCCCGAGCACCTCGTCCGCGACGGCCACGAGGGTCTCGACTCTCCCGTCCAGTACCTCCTGTACGCCGTGGTGGAGGCGTGCGCTGAGCCCTGGCGCGGTCGTCTCAAGAAGGCGTGCCAGCCACTTCCCACCGCCACCCCACGACCCGCCTACGGCCAGTGCCAGCTCACCGGTGCGTCGGACCAGCTCGGTCGCGATGAACAGACGCTCGCTCTGGTCGTCACTTCCCGCGAGGTCGTCCAGAAGGTCGATGATCGCGTAGCGGCGATCATCGATCTCTTCCGACGACAACGGTGGTGGTCCGGCGGCGGTCAGCTTCCGGGCCTGTGCGGCGAGGCGGGCTCCGAGTCCGTCGGTGTCGAAGAGCAGCAGCCCGTCGGCACACATCCACAGCAGCGGTGACCGGCGCTTGCGCAGCTACCGTTCGACATATGCGTGCCACGTTGCCTCGGTGTGCACGAGCATCTCCACCGGCCAGCCGGCGTACTGGAGGCTCGCCCGGTACGGAGCTGGGGCCCCGTGGAGCAGCACCACGATGTCGAGGTCCGACGTCGCCGTGCGGCGACCCGTCACGACGCTGCCGCCCAGGAACGCGGCGCGGGTCGGGGTGCTGTTCATCTACGACGGCGCGTGCGGCCTCGATCGCATCCATGCGGCAACGATCAGCACTGGCCCCACCCCGCGCACGCCCTTTCTCGATTCGGCCGCGATGTCTCGCTGTAGGGTCTCGTGGCTCCATGGCCCGCAGCGGCATTGTGACCGGCGACTTCATCCAAGTCTCGCGCTGTGACCGCCCAGCCAGTCTCACGGACGTGTCCGAATCCGCGGACCGGCGCCCGGCCTGAGCGATGACGATCTCCTCGTGCCTGGGCAGGCTCAAGTGCTCTCGTCGAGATGAGAGCGGGCCGCTTGAACGAAGTCTGTGCGCACTTCATGGAACCGGAGCCACCGCCCGTGCGGGAGGCGATCCAGAGCCTCGCTCAGCGACAGCTGCTGACTGTAGGTGAAGAGGAGGGCTCCGGCATCAGAGGCAGACAGGAGGCCCAAGGTAATGATCTGGAGGCCGATCTGCTGGCCGTACTCCGTGCGGCCGGGATCGTTGGAGTCAATTGCCTGCAGCTCGCGTAGGGAACTGAGAATCGCCGTGATCGGCCGATCCTGGTCAGAGGAAACTTCCCGCTGCTCACGCTCCCCGGCTTCTCGGAGCACTCTCATTGATCGCGCGGCAGTGAGTGCCTGTTCCAGCTCGAAGATCGTGTTGACTATGGAGTCCTGTAGGGCGTAGCCCTTTGAGGCGATTTGTTCCGGCCCTTCGAGTTCGATCTTGCGATAAGCGTCTGTCGCGCGGAGCGAGAACGAGTCTCTTCGAGGGCCAACTCGGCCTCCGGCAGATCCTCATCGGCGAGATGCTCTGCCACAACTCCGGCAGAAAGTCTGAACTCATCCACGGCGCCTAGATATTCGACCCAGACGTCGCGCCTTACGGTCCGACGCCACTGTGCGTTCTGGTCTCGGCCTTGTGCCCTGACTGCTTCGATGGCTGCGTTGGCCTGCTCTTGCATACTGCGTGCCTGCCAGCGGGCTCCAAACAGGCCAAGCGCCACACCTGCCACCGCGATCAGCGCCGCGAGTACGGCAGCTACCCCCTGATCCATCCCAGCATCGTTTCATTCCGAGGATCAGGCAGAAGGGTGGGCCGGTCAGTCTCAGATCCGTGGCCCACCGGCTGCTGAGTGGCCATGAGCTATGAGATTTGGCCACGCAATCTGAGATCCCACACTCGCCCCATGCGTCTCAGTTCGCCGGGGGCAGACAGCAAAGATCCACGAATAGCTGGTCAGCGCAGGAATCTGGGTTGTGGCGAGGTCTGGGGGATGAGCCCCTTTGGGGGCAGCACCAGTGCCTCGGTGTGGGACAGGTTGGACCCACGCCGTTTCCTCCAGGACAGCGGTCGGCTCTCCCGCGTCCAGGCAGCGTTCCGAGCCGCCTACCGCCTCCGGCGGGTCGGCTCCATCGCCGTGGGCACCGACGAGCCGACCCGCCTGGGGGAACTCGTCGGAGCCCTGGCAGGCCAGGTGGAGGAGCGGACCGTCCAGGAGTACCGGAAGCTCCTCCGCGACCGCTCACGTAATCAGTCCGCCTGAAGCTCCTCGATGACCTGCTCGGCCATGCGCTGTGCAGGCTCCAACCGAGGATCCTGAGGGTGGGCGTACGGCCCGAGGATCTTCGAGCAGACGAACAGCGTCATCAGCTTGCCGTCCCGGCTCTCGAAGTCCCGCCGACGCTCCTGCCGTACACGATCGGCCAGAGACGGGACGGCAAGCGAGCTCCCCCACAGTGAGGCCGAGTCCAGTCCCCGCGGGGCGTTCCCCCAGTCCTCCCAGTCGAAGAGACTGAACACCGGGGCCGTGACGTTGGCCCAGTTCAGGTCGGCGTGGGCGGGCACCCAGCGCTGGACGGTTGTATCGAAATCGCCGGGAAAGAGGGCTCGGATGGCCTCGGTGACCGACGCCTGGGTGATGGTCTCGGTGTCGGGGGTGGCGACCCGCTTGGTCGTGTGAGCCGCCAGCGCGTCCAGCGAGGCGTTCAACCGTTTCCACCACTCGTCGGGAAGTTCTGGTGCTTCACTCAAGATGGAATTCCCGACCGGAGTTCCGGGCAGGAGGTCCGTCTCATCGGCCCGCCACATCACTGGCTCGTCTGTGTCCCGCCAGACCATGCATCCGTGCCATGCGGGCTGGATGACGGCCTTCAGACGAGCGGCGGACTCGGTACCGTTCCATCCCTGGTCGGTGATCTTGCTGAGCCTGCGACGCTCGATGCGGACCCAGGTATCGCGGCTTGTTCGGGCTCCTACCGACCGGCGCTTGCGCACCACCGTTTCCTGGAGGAAACGCACCTGAAGAGACCGAGCAACGCGGTCGAGTGCCTCATCGACCGGCTGCATTCGTAGATCAACAGCCCGAGCCGTGGAGACCGAGAGTGTCATACGCGAGACCGTAGCAGCGCGATCGCGTCGAGAGGACGAGTTCCTGGGCCGCTTCGGACAGTGGAGCGGGACATGCCAACCGAACCGACTGCATGGTGGGATTCGCGGAAACCGGCGGCTCGTTGTCAAGCTCGGACACAGTCGATCAGGGCTTGGCGTAACCCATCCCGCGCTCTCGACTCACCCGGGAATAGGGTGAGGTTCGTGGCCGCAGGGGAGCGCGTTGTCGTTGTCGGGGCTGGGGTGGCTGGGCTCACCACGGGCGTCGTTCTCGCCGAGGCTGGGGCTTCGGTGTGCGTGATGGCCGAGCAGGTGCCCGGTGCCACGTCGCTGGCGGCCGGGGCGATGTGGGGGCCGTACTTGGTCGAGCCGATGGAAAAGGTCGAGCAGTGGGGACAACGGTCGCTGGAGGTCTTTCGGGAGCCGGCGGAGGAGCCGGCGACGGGCGTCCGGCTCACCAGCGGGATCGAAGCGTCCCGCACGGCCGAGGGCGCGCCGGGCTGGGCCACGACTTTGCCGGGTTTCCGGCTGTGCGAGCCCGCCGAACTCCCGGCCGGGTTCGCGGCGGGCTACCGATTTACTGTGCCGCTGATCGACATGCCCACCTATCTGGATTACCTCTGTGCCGGCTACGCGATGCCGGGGGAGCGATCGAGCGGCGTCGGCTGGCCTCGCTCGCGGATGCCGGTCCGGCTTCGTTGATCGTCAACTGTTCTGTCCTCGGTGCACGCGACCTGGTGCCGGATCCTGAACTTCGGCCCGTCCGCGGCCAGCACGTCGTCGTCACCAATCCGGGGCTGACCGAGTTCTTCTCCGAGGAGACCGGCCTTTCGCCGGACCTGCTGTGCTTCTATCCTCACGGCGACACCGTCGTGCTGGGCGGCACAGCGATCGACGGTGAGGGCAACCTGGCCCCCGACGACAAGGCGGCGGCCGATATCCTCGTCCGCTGGGCAGAGGTCGAACCCCGTCTGGCCCAGGCTCGCCTGCTGGAACACCGGATCGGCGCTCGACCGACCCGTGCCACGGTCCGTGTCGAGGAGGACCTGTGGGAGGACGGCACTCTGGTCGTGCACAACTACGGGCACGGTGGCGCCGGCGTCACGCTGTCGTGGGGATGCGCCGAGGAAACTCGGGACCTGCTTTCAGCCTAATGACCTGAGACTCCTGAGCGGGTGGTTGCGGGCCGCGCGCAGGCCGCACCACCCAATGGAAGGTGGGGCACTACGTTCTGTCCCAGCAACGTGGTGGTACACAGGCACCGTCGGTAGGTCCAACTGCGCAAGCGGCCCCGGTCGGTTGCGAAGCCAGGTGCGCATCGCCCGCCCAAGGATGCGCAATCACCACGTGCCCGTCGGGACGCCGGGTGCGCAGAGGCGTGGTGGGCCCTTTGGTCGGGGCAGACCTGGTCGGGCCGACCACGGCAGGTAGGAGCACGGCTGCGCAGGCTCCGATTCGCCCGGGTGCACAGACTGCGCAACTGCTGCGCGCTCAGTGCGCAGTTCCTTGCGCAAGGCTGCGGTCGGAGTTGTGGTTGGGTCCACGGTCGGGGGTGTGGTCGGGCCTGTGGTCGGAAATCTCTGCGCAGCCGTCGCACGGAGACGGTGGGCGCTGCGCATCGGCTGCGCAGGCCGGTCTACACGTCCTGGGTCTGGCTCCAGACCACTGTGCGGTCGGGGTCCCGTATGGGGCGCCACACTGGCTCGGACGGGCCGTTGCTGCGCAGGTCGACAAGGGATGCGGCCACCACGGGGACAGCGTGCAGGAAGCCGGCCACTGCCGGGTCGACGGCGGCCGCGTGCAGGGCGCGGATGCGGATGGTGATGCCGGCGGGGCCGATGCCGTCAAGGACGAACAAGACGCGGGGGAAGAGCGGGTAGCGCCTTCGCCATTCCTCCTGCACCGGTTCCTGCCCGATGGTCGGCCGGTGGCGACCCGGGGCGGCGGGCACGTAGTGGTAGAGGCGGGCGTAGGCGGTGAGCTTTGCGGCCAGGCGTTCTGGGCCCATGGTGGCCCGGTCGACCTCGACGAACGCCCGCAGCATCGACCCCTCGCCGTCCGCGGGTCCGCGCCGGTAGTACATCAGCGCGTCGGGGATGACGGCCTCACCACCCCCGACGGGGTGGTAGACCTCGGGCAGCCAGTCCAGCGGCCGGCACAACTCGCCGAGGCGGCGCGCGTCTTCGAGGAAGAGGAGCGCGGTCTCGGTCACCGTCAGAGTGTGTCCGACCCGCAGTCGCGCGGCAGTGGGATCGGACACCGTCTTCGGTGGCCGCCGCCCGCGCAACTCCGGCCACTCCGAGGCGATCTGCACGCCGTAGGAGGTGGGAAACCACACGCGCAGCCGTCCGGCCTGGGGCAGGGTGATGCGGTCGATGAGTCCCTCATCGCGCATTTTGGCCAGCCGCCGCCGGGTCTGCTCGATGCGCACCTCGGGGGCGATCACCCGGTGCATCTGTTCGGTGGTGGCCATCCGGTACTGCGTCAGCACCGCCAGCGCCAGCCGGTCCCCACCCCCCGCGTCCACGTCGGTCATCGTCGGCCCGCCCCTCTCTTACGGGCGGCGCCGTCCCGCCCGGCGCCGCGTATACCGGCTACAGCAGCAGGCGACCCCGACCGGACCACCGACCACGAAGGCCCGACCACGGTCACGGGGCGACAACACCGCCCCCGACCGTGCCGGCATCCCCGCCGACATCTCCTCCGACAACTGACCGTGCCCTGCCACACCCTGGACGGCGTAGCCGCAGGTCACCATGCCTTGTCGGCCCTGGCGCGGAGCACGACATCCCCCTATGCGCCTCTCACAGCCGACCCCAAAACAGAAAGAGAAGGGTTGGGACGGGCTGGGGGCCGGCGATCGGCGCGGCGGGGGATCGGGGGCGGCCTGGAGCTCTTGTTGCGCGTCGGCCGGGGCCTCCGCGCTCAACGCCGAGCAGGCCGGCACAAGGGCGGACTGGCGGGCGGGGCGCAGCTGCACCGCGCCTGGTTACACGGCCCACAACACGGGCACGACGGATACCTTCGATGGGACGTCGACTCCGGTCGGCTGGGCTCTGAGAACGCGGGTCTAGGCACATGGGAGTTCGACGCCTCGCAGCTGGAGGCGCCCGGATAGAGCCAGGGCAACCACACCGGAGGTAGCGGCTGACTGGGTTTTCGGTGGCGAGTCTCTGCCATTCTCCGCTGTGCCCTGTGGGTACCCGTCCCATCGGGCATGTGCTTGTTTGCGGGCTTGTCGTGGTGGTCTTGGACGCCTTGCCTGTTGATGTCAACTTGTGGGACGACTGGGTCACCGCTCGAAAGGCTGCGGGCGTTACGGCCTGCACTTTCACGACCTGCGGCACACGCGCAACACGCTCGCCTCCACGACCGGGGCCAGCACCCGAGAGCTGATGACGCGCATGGGCCACAGAGGCTCGCGCGCCGCACTGTCGGATGAGGTCAGCTGCGGTCGCGTCGAAGCGGTGAGGCGCTGGTCAGATGGTTGTTGAGTTGCCTGCGGACAGAGTTGCGGCCACCGTGATTACGAACGTTTGTGACGACATTTCAAGGCAGATGGCCGTGTCACATGCGTGACCGGCAGCGATGCTCTGGATCGGTGCCTGGGTGGAGCGGCCGCACTATCGCTGGCAGAGTGTGGTCGGCTCAGGGGCGGCTTTCCGGCACGTTGTCGTGGACTCGCCTCGGGTCGGTGACGGCAACCGCTCCCAGAACCTCTTCAATGCGGGCCATGAGGTCGGACTTCAGTACGACACCGGAAGCCTTGGCGTTTTCCACAACCTGCTCCGGACGCGAGGCACCGATGATGGCGGCCGAGACGTTGGAGTTCTGCAGCACCCACGCTACGGCCAGTTGTGCAAGGGACAGCCCGGCCTCGGCGGCCAGCGGCTTGAGCCGCTGAACGGCCTCCAGCACCTCGTCGCGCATCCACCGCGCGATCATGTCGGCCCCACCCTTGTCATCGGTGGCCCGCGAGCCCTGCGGAGGCCGGCGACCGGGCTCGTACTTGCCCGTCAGCACACCCTGTGCGATCGGCGAATAGACCAGCTGGCCCATGCCCAGTTCCTCACAGGTGGGCACGACCTCTCCCTCGATAACCCGCCACAGGGCGTTGTACTGTGGCTGATTGGACACCAGAGGGATACGCAGTTCCCGCGCCAGCGGGTGAGCGCGCCGGATCTGCTCCGCGGGCCACTCGGAGACGCCGATGTAGTGGGCCTTGCCGGAGTGGACGATGTCGGCGAACGCCTCCATCGTCTCCTCCAGCGGCGTAGCCACGTCGTACCGGTGCGCCTGGTACAGGTCTACGTAGTCGGTCCGCAGGCGTCGCAGCGATCCTTCGATCGACAGCATGAGGTGCTTGCGTGATAGGCCCCGGTCGTTGCGCCCCGGTCCGGTCGGCCAGTAGACCTTGGTGAAGATCTCCAGTCCCTCGCGGCGCTCACCCTTCAGCGCGTCGCCCAGGACCGACTCGGCACGCGTTGCCGCATAGGCGTCGGCTGTGTCGAAGGTGGTGATGCCCATGTCCAGCGCCGCGTGCACGCATGTGGTGGCCGCCTCCGCCTCCACCTGCGAGCCGTGGGTGAGCCAGTTCCCGTAGGCGATCTCGCTGATGACCAGGCCGCTGCGGCCGAGATGACGGTACTCCATGAAAGCAATCCTTTGGTGGTACGTGCGGGGCCGTCGGTAGGGGCTTGATCAGGAGCACTTGGCAGGCGTTTATCCGATCACTTCAGGCCCTTCAGTAACAGCACGTGCCTGCTACTGCTGAAGGTCTGCCTGGCTCTGCGAGCGCGGTGGCTCCCACAGCTTGGAGGTCGGTGCTCAGGTGTGTGGTTCGTTGCGTACCTGATGTCGCGCCGTGCGCAGGGCCAGTGGTGCTGCGGCTGCCCACGCTTGGGGTGAACAGGAATGCGGGTAGGGAGTGGGTCCTGTGGTGGCGGAGCGGTCGTAGCCGGCGATTACCTCGGGCAGGCGGAAGCCGTGGTGGGCCGCTGCCGCGATGAGGCCATTAGTGACGGTGTCGACCTCGTGGGCGAGCTTGTAGCGGGCGAAGCCCAGGGCGATGATGGCGTTGTCATGGGGCCAGGCACTGCCGCGGTGGTAGGAGAGAGGGTGGTACGGCTTCTGTCCGGCGGACAGGGTGCGGATCGCCCAGCCGGAGAAGAAGTCCGGGTCCAGCAGGCGTTGGCCGACCCGGCGGGCGTGCTCCGCGTCGAGGATTCCGGACCACAGCAGGTGGCCGGCGTCCGAGGCCAGGGCGTCGACCTGGTGTCCGTCGCCGTCCAGAGCGAGGGCCGGAAAATCGGCCTGCGGCATCCAGAAGTCCGTTGTGAAGCGGCTGCGCAGTCGTGCAGCGGCGTTACGCAGTCGGTGCGCGTATGGCTCGTCCTGCCAGATCTTGTGGGCGAGTTCTGCTGTGCGCTGGAGTGCGTCGTAGGCGTAGCCCTGGGCTTCCGAGACTGCAATGGGGCCTTTTGCCTGTGTGCCGTCGGTGAAGCAGATGGCCCCTGCGGAGTCCTTCCAGTTTTGGTTGGCCAGCCCGCCCGGGTCCGGGGTGTAGACGAGGTAGCCGTGTTTTTCCAGGCCGCCGTCGGTCAGCATCCAGTCCACGGCCTTGCGGGCGTGCCGCTCCAGGCGCTGGGCGAGGGAGCGATCGTTGGTCGTCTCGTAGTGGGCGTGGAGCAGGACCAGGAAGAGCGGTGTGGCGTCGACGGCACCGTAGTACCGGCCGTAAGGGACCTGTCGGAAGTGGGCGAGTTCGCCGTGGCGGGTCTCGTGGACGATGCGTCCGGGCTGTTCGCCGCTGAAGGAGTCGTAGCGCTGTCCCTGGGTGGCGGCGAGGGCGCTCAGTGTGGCGGCGGCCGTGTCTGGTCGGTAGGGCAGGAGGAAGTAGGAGGTGAGCAGGGAGTCTCGACCGAACAGGGTGAGGAACCACGGGATGCCGGCGGCGGGGACGTGCACTTCGTCACCGTCGACTCCGGTGACCGGGATGGTCAGCAGGTCGATGTCGGCGAGGCCCCGTTCGCAGGCGCGGTTCAGGTCGTCCGTCCCCGTCGACGTCTGCCGATGGGTGTGCGGCACGGGAGGCGGGTCGAGCGTCAGGCCGTGCGGGTGAGCACGGAGGGTCAGGTGCAGTTCAGCCTCGCCGTGGCTGTCGAGCCGAAGATGCCAACTGAGGGTCCGCGCGGTGGACTCCTCTGCACCCTGCGCCGTGGCAACGGTGTCCGGGGCCGGATGGCAGGTGAGGGTGGTCCGGGCGTGCCAATCTGCTCGGTCGTAGTCGAAGTGCAGGCCGTCAGGCGTGGTGTGGGCTGTGTACCGGCTGCCGGGTTTGGGGTAGTGGCGGTCGTCGGCACGCAGTTCGAACAGGTCGGCGAAGTCCACGTCGACGGTGAGGTCGACGCGCGCGGTAACCGGTTCGGGAAGGTTGCTCACCAAGCGCAGATGGTCGGTGAGCGTCCCTGCGCTGACGGTCTGCCGACGGAAGACAGTGTAGGCGGGAGGGTTGTCCCGCGTGCCCTGGGGCGTGAGGACACACGTCGCCGCGTCGTCCGTCGCCGCTTCGGCGGGCACCAGGGCGATGGGGCTGGTGCCGTCGACGGTGAGCTGCCAGCGGCTGAGGTGACGTGCATCTCTCAGGAACAGTCCGTCGGGGTTGGTGCCGCGGTTGCCGCTGATGCCTCCGGCGGTGTCGAGGCGGACGAAGGTGGCGTCGCGCACGAGTTGGACGCGGTTGTCGGACGCGGTCATGGCATGGGTTCCTTCAGGTCGGCGCACAGCAGGTCGAGCGCGAGGGCAGCGGTCCAGGAGAAGTGCCGGGCACCTCGGCCGGCGCCGGTCGCGGGGTCGACGTATTCGGCGAACTGGGACCGCTCCGCCTCCGCGAGAAACCCCTGCCTCAGGCGTTCGGCGTCCGTCTTGAGACGGTGGGTGCGCAGTCCCCGATAGATCAGCCAGGCCGTGTTGAACCAAGCGGGGCCGCGCCAGTAGCGCTGGGAGTCGAAGGCATGACCGGTCAGGTCGTAGCTGGGAACCAGCCCGGTGGACGCTGCCTTGAAGTGCGGACCGCCGAGGGATTCCTGCAGGCGCTGCACGATGCCGTGTGGCAGGCCCGGCACGACGAGGGGGATGAGTCCGGTGACGCTGCGCTCGGCGACCAGGGAGTGGGTGTTCAGGTCGAGGACGCGGAAGAGGCCGGCGTCGTCGTCCCACAGCCGGGCCACCAGCTGCTGGGTCAGTTCGTCGGCGCGCCTGATGTGAGGGGTGTCGTCCAGACCCAGGTTGTGCGCCATGGCGGCCAGGGCCCGCTCGCTGACGATGAGCAGGGCGTTGAAGCATGGGTCTTCCATGGCGAAGCCGTGCCGCAGTGCACGGTCGTCGTAGTCGGCCTCGCGGTAGTCCGTCGCGAGCCGGACATATCGGCCGTAGTCCAGGTCGGTGGGTCGGTCGGAGGGGTGGCCGTGGTTCAGGTCGGCGCGCTGGAAGGCCGCGGGCGCGGCGGGCTCGATGCGTTGCAGGGCCTGGTCCCAGCAGGGGCTGTTGTCCATGCCCGGTTCCCAGGGGTGGACGACGGCTGCCAGTCCCCCGCCGCCGAGGTCGCGGCGGGTGAGGAGGTAGTCGTGCCAGGCGGCGAGCCGGGGGTAGGCACGGGCGAGGAAGCCGCGGCGCCGGGATTCCCGGGGGTCCGCCTGATGCACGAGCCAGGCGGCCAGGGCGTGCACGGGTGGTTGGACGATGCCCGAGGTCTCGGGGGCCGTGGGCGCGCCCGCGGCCCGGCCGGCGCGGGAAGACTGCCAGAAGTCGGGGCTGGGGAAGTAGGCGTCGTGCGGAACGGCGGGGTTGAACACGATGTGCGGTATGCGTCCGTCGGCCCACTGTCCCGCCAGCAGGGACTCGAGTTCCTGCTGAGCCCGGCGCACGGAGAGGTGGCGCAGCCCGATGGCGATGAAGGCGGAGTCCCAGCTCCATTGATGGGGGTAGAGGGTACGGGAGGGAACGGTGGAGATGCCGGCCCGGTTGTCGATGAGGACCCGCGCCGCACCGCGCCGCAGTGTCAGGGCTGCGGTCGCGGTGGGCGCGGGCCAGTCCAGGAGGGAGCTCACGCGCCGGACCTCTGCAGGAAGGCGGGGATCGAGCGGACGGCCTCGATGGGATCGCCGGTAAGCCGGCACTCCGCGGCAAGGTATCCGTCGTAACCGATCGTGTGCAGGGCGCCGAGCCAGGCAGGCCAGTCGAGGTGTCCGGCCCCGGGCTGGAAGCGGTTTGAGTCGGAGACCTGGGCGTGGCCGATGACGTCGGCGTGAGCGAGGATCGCGGCGGCTGGGTCGCTCTCCTCGATGTTCATGTGGTAGCTGTCGATGCCGATCCTGATCGAGTCGAGTCCGATTTGGCGGATGAGCTCGGCGGCTTGCTCGAGCCGGTTGACCATGTGGTCCTCATACCGGTTGAGCGGCTCCAGGAAGAGAGTGACGCCCTCTTTGCGTGCGTGCTCGCCCAGTTCCGACAGGCCGGCAAGCAGAACCTCGCGGTCCTCCTCCTCGGTGCGTGGCGGTTCGAAGGGCGGAAGACGGCGCGAGAACATGCCGTAGGAGGCCGGGGTCTGGGCGCCCAGGCCGCCGATCTCGGCGATGACGGTGAGCTGTGACTTCATCTGGTCGATGGCGTCGCGGCGCAGGTCCGCGTCGAAGGCGCCGAAGAAGTGCAGCATGTCGACGCAGACTGTGGGCATGACCACACCGTCCTTGCCGGCCTGCTTCAACTCGTCGAGGCGGGCAGCGAAGTGCAGGTCGCCCTTGCCGCGCAACTCGATGGCGTCGTAGCCGGCCCGCTGGGCGATCGACGACGGCGGCCAGGGCTTCCTGAGGTTCCTGCTCAACTCCGCCCTCGTGTCGCTGGGCACGGTCGTCCTCACCCTGCTGGCCGCCGTGCCCGGTGCCTACGCCGTCAGCCGGCTGAAGTTCTTCGGCCACCGCCAGGTCAGCGCGCTCTTCCTGGCCGTCTACCTGTTCCCGGCGAGCTTGTTGGCCGTTCCGCTGTTCGTCATCTTCGCCAAGATGGGGCTGTCCTCCAGCCTGGTCGGGCTCGCCATCGTCTACGTTGCCCAGACCGTGCCGGTGGCGATCTACATGCTGAAGAACTACCTCATCACCATCCCCCAATCCATCGAGGAAGCGGCAGCGATCGACGGAGCCACCCGGCTGCAGACCGTCCGCAAGGTGATCCTGCCCCTCGCCCTGCCCTCCCTCATGGCGACCGGCCTGTACGTCTTCATGATCGCCTGGAATGAGTTCCTCTTCGCCCTGCTCTTCCTGGCCGCCGACCCCGCAAAGTGGACCGTGTCCCTGGGCCTGGCCCAGCTCTCCAACGGCGTCGAGGTGCCCAAGACCATCCTCATGGCCGGTTCGGTGGTGCTCACGATTCCCGTGATACTTCTGTTCTTCGCCGCCGAGCGCATGCTGACAGAGGGCCTGACCAGCGGCGCCGACAAGAGCTGAACGATGGGGGATGTCACGATGGCGCCGAGTCAGGTCAGCGCGGGTGGGCTGTTGGAGCTGATCCGCAGCGGCCGCGCCAACACTCGCGCCGACCTGCAACGCGTCACCGGGTTGTCTCGCTCCACCATCGGACAGCGGCTGGACCTCCTCAACCGCGCTGGCTGGCTTCGACACACCGCCGGCGCCTCCACCGGCGGCCGCCCGTCCCACAGGATCGTCTTCGACCCGACGCACGCCTCGGTGATCGCTGTCGACCTCGAGACCAGGCACGCCCGCGCAGCCGTACTGGATCTGGCTGGCACCATTCTCGCCGAGCACACCGCCCCCCTGAACATCAGCGACGGCCCGGACGACGTGCTCAACCAGTTGGCCTGCTGGTTTCC
This sequence comes from Streptomyces glomeratus, assembly GCF_021462825.1. Taxonomy (GTDB): domain Bacteria; phylum Actinomycetota; class Actinomycetes; order Streptomycetales; family Streptomycetaceae; genus Streptomyces; species Streptomyces glomeratus. Next base: position 151,141 of record NZ_JAKEEB010000011.1, read on the forward strand.
CGAGCTGATCGCCGCCGCCGGTGTGGAAGCCACCCATGTCTGCGGCATCGGACTGTCGGTGCCCGGTCCCGTCGACTGGGAGACGGGACAGGTTATCCAGCCCCCCATCATGCCCGGCTGGGACCGCTACCCCGTTCGGGAACGCCTGCAGAAGGCCTACGCCCATCACGTGGGCCCGAGCATGGGGGAGGGCCCCGTCCCCGTGTTCGTCGACAACGACGCCAACCTCATGGCACTGGCCGAGCAGCAGGCCAACCACCGCGACTGCTCAGCCTTCGTCCTCGTCAAGGTCTCCACCGGCATCGGCGCAGGCGTCGTCGTCGACGGCAACGTCTACCGCGGCATCGACGGCGGTGCCGGCGACATCGGCCACATCCGCCTGCACGACCAGCCCGACGTCCTCTGCATGTGCGGGTTCCACGGCTGCCTGGCCGCCGTCGCCAGCGGCCGAGCCCTCGCACGGGAACTGACCGCTCTCGGTCTGGACAGCGCATCCGGGTCCGACGTCAAACGCCTGCTCGCCGAGGGCCACCCAGACGCCATCCGTCTGGCCCGGGAGGCCGGGCGCCGCGCCGGCGAAGTCCTGGTGACCATCGTCACCCTGCTCAACCCGGGCGTCCTGATGCTGGCCGGAGACCTCTCCGGCGTGCCGTTCATGACCGGAGTGCGTGAACTGCTCTACCAGCGCGCCATTCCCCGTACGACCGCGAATCTCCAGGTCGTCACCTCACGGCTCGGCGACCATGCCGGTGTCATCGGAGCCGCTTCCATGGTGGTGGAGTCCCTCTATGCCCCCGACCGCGCCGACGCCCGTCTCGACCGCCTCGCACTCTGACGCCGAGGCGCCGCACACCACAGGAACACCGTGACCACAGAATCTGCCCCCTGGACACACCGACCGGTCGAGGTCGGCCTCGTCGGCGCCGGCCCCTGGGCCCGCGCCATGCACGCCCGCATACTTGCCGCCGGACCCGAGACACGGCTCGCTGCAGTCTGGGCCCGCCGGACAGAAGCCGCCCAGCAAACGGCCGCCCCCTACGCGGCCCACGTCGCCGCCGACTTCGATGAACTCCTCGATCACTGCGAAGCCGTGGCTTTCGCCGTCCCGCCTGCCGTCCAGGGCGAGCTAGCACCCTTGGCGGCCAAGCGAGGGAAAGCACTGCTGCTGGAGAAGCCTCTCGGCCCGGACCTGCCCACGGCTCAGCGCGTGGCCGATGCCATCGCCGAAGCCGGCGTGATCTCGCAGCTCGTCCTCACCAAGCGCTACCATCCCACCACCCGTGCCTTCCTCGACACCGCTCGCACTCTCGACATCGCCGGTGCACGCTCCTGCTATCTCCACGGCGCCTTTCTCGGCGGCGACTTCGCCACCGGCTGGCGTCTGGAGCACGGCGCGCTCCTCGACCTGGGACCCCACCTCCTCGACCTCCTGGATACCGCGATCGGCCCCATCGCCACCATTCGCAGCACGGGCGATCCCCGACGCTGGATCGAGCTCACGTGCGAACATGCCAACGGCGCCGTCAGCCAGGCGTCCCTGTCCGGTTCCGTCAACCTGCCGCGTGCCGTCACCCGCGTCGAGCTCTTCGGTCCGGACCCCTCCCTGGTCTACGACACCGCCGCAATCGACCACGAGGAGGGCTGGCCCATCTTGCGCCGCGAATTCGCCACGGCCGTACGCACGCACACGCCGACCGAACTCGGCGCTCAGCGCGGCCTTTATTTGCAATCCCTCATCGAAGGGGCTACGCAGCTGTGAGGTTACGGTCTGGGGGGAAATTGAGCTTCGGGCGTGCCGGCCTGGTGGTTCGGCTGGTGGGTGATCAGCGGACGGTGTCGCGGACGAGGACGAGTTCGGTGCCCGTCCGGCGGCCGGTGGCCCGCTGCGCGGATCGGTCGGAGACGAGTGAGGCGATCGCGAGATGGGTCTCGGCGTAGGTATCGCGGCGTCCGGTGAAACGGCGCAGGGGTGCCCATTGGCGGAGTTCGGCGTTGGTGTGCTCCACACAGATCCTTGCCGAGGACTGCCGTCGCCGTGTCTCGCGCCAGGCATGCTTGTCACCGTCGCACGCCTCGTCCTTGGGCTTCTTCGGTGGGGCGCTGACCTGGCCGGGGAACTCTTTGGCCAGCCCGAGGTAGCCGGAATCGACCTTCGCCTTCACGCCGGGACGGGTGCGGAACTGCTCGGCAATGCCCTCGGTCCGCACGGCGGTCTGGTCGTGCATCCGGCCCGGGCGGACCAAGCCGGACCGCGGCAGGCGGCCCTGGCCGTCGCTGAACGTGGTGGTCTTGATGGTGTTCTGCTTGCGTTTGCCGGAGACGAACGCCCGGCGCCCAGGACGGTCGGCCTGCGGTCGGCGGACCTGGGTCTCGGCCCCGTCGAGCCGCAGCTCAACCCCCTCCGCCTCGGCATAGGCGAAGACGTCCTCCAGCGTCTTCAGCCGCAGGCCGGGCCGGTCGGGCACAGCGAAACCACGGGCTGCCAGCAGCGGGCGGACCTGGCGGATGGCCGCGGAGACGGTGGAGCGATCCACCTCGAAGAGCTCGGCGAGCACCACATGCGGCAACTGATGGCGCAGATGGACCAGGGTGACCAGCAGCCGATCGAGGAAGACCAGCTTGGGCTTTCTGCCGGCACCCTCCGCCCTCCGACGCTCCCCGCCCCGGGCCTCGCGGAGCGCGGACTGCCGCGCAGCCTCCATGCCGTGGCCAGTTCGGCGAACAACTCGCCGGAATGTGCGCGTGAGACGCCGGACAGGGCAGGATGGGAACAGGCCGTACGGGCCCAGGTCAGCTTCACAACTCACCCAACCCGTGCGGCCCTTCTCATGTCACGGCCCGACCGGGACGATCACCATGTCCGCCGAGACCGTAAAGCTACCCGGCCTGAATGGCGTCTGCCGGGACCTCGAAGGTGATCGTGAGTCCGACGCGCTCGTCCCCCTGCTCGCCGATGCGCGTGAAGCCGAAGCCCTCGATGCACGCCAGGGAGGCGGTGTTGTCGGATCCGATCCTGGCGCGCACGGTCCTGACGTCGGGGTCGGCCGCGGCCCTGACGAGCAACGCCCTCAGCATGGCGCGGGCATAGCCCTGGCGGCGGTACCCGGGCACGACGGTATAGCCAACCTCGACCATGCCGGCCTCATCCGGCGGCCCGTGGAAACCGGCGTCGCCAACGACGACCCCGTCCGGCTCGGACACCGCGGCACGCGTGATCCAGGGCGCGGCAGAGGGGTCCTTCGCGAGCTGGTCGGCGCGGTAGCCAAAGATCCAGCGGGCTCGCTCACCGACGATTCCGTTTTCGATGGATATAGCTGCTGGTAGCCGGGTGGTTGCGGGTGCTCGGGGGCGGGTGCTGGGTCATGGTGCTGAGGGCACGGCCGGGACGTGACGAGGGCGAGCAAGCGGTGGTTCACCGCCTGGCGGCTGCCAGGAAAGCGCCGAAGGCTCTGGTGGAGCGGTGCCGGATGGTCGAGCTGAGCTGGGACGACTGGCTGGTCCCGCAGATCGCTGACGAGGTGAGGTGCAGTCCGAAGACGGTGCGTCGCTGGCTGCACCGCTTCAACCGCTCGGGGCTTGAGGGCTTGGAGGATCTGGGCGGGCAGGGACGCAAGCGAAGGATCACCGAGGCCGAACGCTCCCGGATCATTGCGATGGTCAAGCAGACCCCGTCGGGGCGGCTGGAGGTGCAGCCGTCGAACGAGATGTGGGCCGCTGGCGAGTCAGGGCCCTCGGAGTGGACCTTGGACGCGCTGGCTGCCGCCGCCCGGGACCGGGGCATCGAGATCAGCCGCTCCCAGGTGCGCCGGATCCTGCTGGCCGAGGGCGTGCGCTGGCGGCGCACGCGCTCGTGGACACGCTCGAGAGATGCGGACTTCGAGGGAAAAGGACGCGGATCGTCGAGCTCTGCACCAGCCCGCCCGGCGGCGCGACGGTCGTCTGCGCCGACGAGCTCGGCCCGGTGATCCCCCGCACCTTCCCGCCGGCACCGGGCTGGTCACCGGACGGACACCGCATCAGGCACGTCTTCATCCCGGTCGGCGCCTGCTGGCTCAACCTTCAAGAGGGCTGGTGGCGCATCTTCCGCAAAACCGCCCTGGCCGGACGCTCCTTCGGCGACTGCGACCACATCACCCACGCCACCGAAGTGGCCACAGCCCAGCTCAACGCCCGCGCCCGACCTTGGATCTGGGGCAGACCCGCACCCCCCACCAGGCGTTTACGCCGCCGCTATGTGTACTTCCTTTGAGAAACGCAGCACTATAGGACTCCGTTAGGTCTGTCTTGATCTTGGCGTGGTCCTGCGGGGCAGAGGTCATCCGCGGTGCCTTCGGCCGCAGCAGGGCGACCAGCCGACGCCTTCCTCCTTTGCGGATCTGGGCCGGGGATCCGAACCGTTCCAGCAGCGTGAGGACGGCCGGGTGCTGCAACCGGGGCCCCAGGATTCGTTTCGGGGACGGGCGGATCTGCGTGAGCAGTCCGTGGAGGCGCTTGGCGACCCGGGTGGCCTCGCCGGCCAGGTCGTCGTCGAACCCGACGATCATCTCCAGCTCGGCGATCGTCTCGTCCTCGCCGTCGATCGACCGCAGTGTGTGCGGCATCGCGCGGGCGGCGTCGGCGATGATGAACACGTCTTTCGCGTCCGTCTTCGCCTCACCAGGGTAGAGGTCGGCGATCCGCCTCATCGTGAGACCGGGCAGGTAGACGACCGGGCAGCCCATGTCCCTCGCGACCGCCACCGGTAAGGCGCCGATCGAGGCTGGCTGGTCGACCACGACCAGCACCGTTCCGTGCTTGGCCTGGAGTTTCCCGAAGAGCTCGCGGAGCTTGGGCTCGGTGTTGGGCAGCCGCTTGTCGAACGCCTTCTTCCCGGCCGGTGTGACGGCGGTGGCGTGGTGTTCGCCCTTGCCGACGTCCAGGCCCAGGTAGACGTCGATGTCGCCGGTGTCGCGTGCAGGCCCCTCCATCACGCTTTCGTCCGGCCTTGCCAGGGCACCGAACTGCCACATCCACGTTACGGAGAGCTCTTCCGGCCCGGACAAGGCCTCGGGATCTTGAAGGTCCTCGGTGGAGCACCGACCGGCGAAGGCGAAACGGATCACGTGCGGTCAGGCCCCCAGTGTGTATGGCTTGGAGCGTTGCGGGTGTTATGTGGCGGTCTGTCGTACCTTGAATGGAGGAGAAGAGCCAGCGGGGTCCGTCCCCGCTACGTTTCCGGCTTCGGGGCACGCCTGGGCGGGATGGGCGACCAAGGCGTGAAGGAGGTGCAGAAGGGCGGCAGCGACGGGCTCGGTCACCTCGGGTGGCTCGTCGGGGAGCGGCACGTGACGCAGTCGTAAGTATCGTCCGGCGAGTCCCACTGCGATGGTCCGCGGCTACCTTGTCGCGATGCCCACAGGGCCGCCGCATCTGACCTGCCGTCGGCGAGCCCATCGCCGACGCCTCGCAGGCCGACCTCTCGTATGAAGAACGGGACATGGTGCGAGCGGCTGGGCGAACCGGCCTCGCGGCGCCAAGAGTGCCGAAGCATGCGACGTGCCGACGTGACCCGGGAGGAACCCGGCGCTCGGGCGGCGCAGCCGCCCCTCCCTCGACCGGCACTCGCGAGTGTCCTCAGGCACACGTGGGGTGTGGCGCGGCGTGCGCGTGCATCCTGGATCAGCGCCGACCCGGGGGAGTGCACGGCGTTTTCCGCCGCGTGGACGCGTCCCGAAGAGGCGGAGAGTTTCCCCGTGTCCGCGATGCAAGACCTGTCCGGGAAAGCATTGACCGACGCGGCGGGTGTCTGCTGAACTCCCGTTCCATGAACCCGCGCGTGGATCTGACTCGGCGGCGCCACATCGATCTGGCGCACGTCTCCAGCGCGTTTTGTTGTCGCTGACCGGGCGATCGGTTCCCGGCAGCAGTCGGTGTCGCAGTCGCCGCGCGCCGAACTGAGGCGGTGTGAAACCGCCCGCGCTGCGATGCCTCCCCCCGGAACCGTCGTATCCACTTCCTGAGGGCTCTCCGCCGCCTGCCCTTCTCGTATGAGGCAGCGGCCTGTTCGCGCACGCCGACGCGGTCGCTGAGAACGCGGCTGCAGCGGCTGCCCTGCGACCACTCTTCTCCGGTCGACCTGGACTTCGGTGTGCGACCGATCAGTCCTGCGCAGTACCAGCCCTTTCACCCAGCTCTCCGATCCACAGCACCCCTAGGTGTGCCCGTCTGTCCGGGAGGGACCCCTCATGCCTGTGTCCATCCGTAAGCTCACCGGCCGCATCGGCGCGGTCGTCGAGGGCGTCGACCTCACGGCGCCGCCCGACCTCTCGACGGTCACCACGCTCCGAGAGGCTCTCAACGAGCACAAAGCGATCGTGTTCGACGACGTGCAGCTCGACAACGCCGGCCAGGAACGGGTGGCCGGGTGGTTCGGCGAGCTGACGACCGCCCACCCGAACGTGCCGGCCGCCGACGGCACGACGAACGTGCTCGCCGTCGACAGTGAGACGTCCAAGGCCAACGAGTGGCACACGGACGTCACCTTCGTGGTCAACCCGCCGCAGCTCACCACGCTCCGGTCCGTCGTGATCCCGCCGTACGGCGGCGAGACGCTCATTGCCAACGCGGCTGCGGCGTACCGCGACCTGCCCGAATCGCTGCGCGCTCTCGCCGACACGTTGCGCGTCGTGCACACCAACCAGTACGACTACGCCCGCCCCGCGGCCACGACCGCACAGCGGCAGGAGTACGACCGGGCCTTCGTGTCGACGCCCTACGAGGCGGAGCACCCGGTCGTGCGGGTGCACCCGCTGACCGGCGAACGCGGCCTGTTCATCGGGGGATTCGCCAAGCGGATCGTCGGCCTGTCGAGCACCGACTCGGCCGACCTGCTCCGCATCCTCCAGTCGTACGTGACGCGTCCGGAGAACATCCTGCGCTGGACGTGGTCCCCGAACCAGCTGCTGATCTTCGACAACCGGATCACCCAGCACTACGGGGTGGACAACTACGACGATCACCCGCGCCGCCTCAACCGGGTGACGGTCGCGGGAGAGGTGCCGACCGGCGTCGACGGGCGCCGCAGCGAGCAACTCGTCGGCGAGGCCTCGCACTACAGCAGCGTGCTGGCGGTGGCGGCATGACCGAGCTCAGCCTCAAGGCGGCGGCGGTCACCGAGCGCCCGGCCGCCGAGACGGCGAGCGCGCGGGAACGCGAGGTGTTCCTGCCGCGCGACGCCCGCCGCCGGACGCCGCTCAGCACACTCCGCGAGCGCCTGCGATGGCCACTGGGCGTCTACACGACCCCGGTCGTGATCCTCGTCGCCTGGGAGGTATTCGCCCGGACCGGAGTGGTCTCGAAGACGTACGCTCCGGCGCCGACGTCGATCGTGAAGTCCGCCGCCGATCTGTGGCAGCAGGGCGTCCTCGGGCCGGATCTGGCCGTCTCGCTGCAGCGGGCCGGCATCGGTCTCGCGATCGGTCTGACGGTGGGCATCGTCACCGGCGTGCTCGGCGGGCTGCTGCGCAGCGGTGAGTACCTGTTCAACGGCGTGGTGCAGGTGCTCAACACGATCCCGCTGCTTGCCGTGCTGCCGCTGATGATCGTGTGGTTCGGCATCGACGAGCTCACGAAGGTGCTGCTGATCTCCTTCGGGGCCGGTGTGCCGATGTATCTCAATTTGTTCGCCGCGATCCGGGGTGTCGACCAGCGTCTGATCGAGATGGCGCGGACGACGGGCGCGGGTACCTGGCGCTTGGTGACGCGGGTGCTGGTGCCGGGAGCCCTGCCGGGGTTCCTGGTCGGCCTGCGGTTCTCCCTCGCGTACAGCGTCCTGGGCCTTGTCGCCGCGGAAACGATCAACGCCGACAAGGGACTCGGCTTCCTCATCACGCAAGGGCAGACGTACCTCCAGACCAACCAGGTCTTCGTGGGGCTGGTGATCTACTCGCTCCTCGGTCTGCTCGCCGACCAGTTCGTCCGGGCTCTGGAGCGGGTGCTGCTGCGGTGGCGACCCAGTTATGAGGCATCATGAGCAGCACAGTTGCGACCGAGCCGCGTCGGCAGACCGGGGTTGTCGTCGAGCAGGTGGTCCGTCGGTTCGGTGACCGGGTGGTGCTCGACCAGCTCGACCTCACCATCGGCGACGAGGAGTTGGTGGTCCTGCTCGGCCCCTCGGGCTGCGGCAAGAGCACCCTGCTGCGTCTGCTCGCCGGCCTTGACCGGCCTGACGGAGGGCGCGTGGAGGTCCCGGCGCGGCGTGCGATCGTCTTCCAGGCCGACCGGCTGCTGCCCTGGCAGCGTGTCCTGCGCAACGTCACGCTCGGCCTGCACGGACCCGACGCGGAACAGCGAGCCCGTGACGTGCTCGCCGAGGTCGGACTCGCGGGCCGCGAGAAGGCATGGCCCAAGGAGCTCTCCGGCGGTGAGGCCCAGCGGGTGTCGCTCGCCCGCGCCCTGGTCTCCGAACCCGAACTCGTGCTCCTCGACGAGCCGTTCGCGGCGCTCGACGCCATCACACGGCTGCGCATGCACGACCTCGTGCGCGCCCTGCGGACCAGGCACCACGCCGCCATGCTGCTCGTCACCCACGACGTCGACGAGGCGATCGCCCTCGCGGACCGCATCGTCGTCATGAGCAACGGCCGCATCGGCACCTCGCACGAGGTCCACCTATCCGCCGGTGACCGCGAAGCGAGCGTCGCACGCGAGGAACTCCGCGCCCGGCTCCTGGAAGACCTCGGCCTCGCCGGCCAGCACTGACCTCCCCGGAAAAGCCCTCATCCAGCACAGAAAGCACGACAACCCATGCGACAGAGAACCAGCAGACTCATCGGCGCCGTCGGCTCGCTCGCCCTGGCGAGCACCCTCGTCGCCTGCGGATCGTCCTCGTCGGACACGGCTGCGCCGCTGAGCAATGCCGTCGACGCGAGCGACGCCAAGCACCCCGAGTGGAGCAAGTACACCTTCACCATCGGCGACAACGGCGGTGACGGCAGCCAGGAACTGGCGAAGATCACCGGCGTGTTCGACAACGCGCCCTACAAGGTGAAGTTCGCCCGCTTCACCTATGGCCCCCCGCTCGTGCAGGCCGCAGCCTCGGGCGACATCGACCTCGGCAGCGTGGGTGACGTACCGCCGATCACCGGTGCCGCGAAGGAGTACGGCTTCAAGGTCGTCGCCGTCAACCGGTCGCTCACGCCGGACCAGGCGGTGGAGAACATCATCGTGCCCAAGGGTTCGACGCTGAAGACGGCCGCCGACCTGAAGGGCAAGAAAATCGCCGTTCCGCAGGGCAGTTCGGCCCACGGACTGGTCCTGAACGCGCTGAAGAGCGTCGGCCTGACCCCCAAGGACGTGAAGCTGGTCTTCCTCGACCCGGCGGCCGCCGCGACGGCGTTCAACACCGGCAAGGTGGACGCCTGGTCGATCTGGAACCCGCAGTCCGCGATCGCGGTCAAGAACGGCGCGCGGATCCTGGTGAAGGGTCTCCCGCCGATCGACCAGACGAGCAGCTACTACGTCGCCAGTGACACCTCGCTGAAGGACAGGACCAAGCGTGCCGCTCTCACGGACGTCCTGAAGAGGCTGTCGCGGGAATTCGCCTGGGCCGTCAAGAACCCCGACAAGTACGCGCAGGCGCTCTCGAAGGAGCAGGGCATCCCGCTGGCCGACGCCAAGGCGTCTCTGGCCGCCTACTCCAACCGGGTGACCCCCGTGGAGCAGTCGGACATCGAGCTGGAACAGAAGCTCGCCGACGCCTTCCTGGAGGCGAGTCAGATCACCAAGAAGGTGGACGTCAAGTCGATCACCGACAACCTGCTGCCGGCCGGTTACGACAGCTCCAAGCTGAAGGTCACCTCATGAGCGCCGGACGGCAGCTCCACCTCAACGCCTTCCTCATGGAAGCGGGCCACCACGAGGCGGCCTGGCGGCTCCCGCACAGCAACCCCCGGGCCGACTTCGACCTGCGGCACTGGATCGAGCTGGCGCAGCTCGCCGAGAGCGCCAAGTTCGACTCGCTGTTCCTCGCGGACGGCCCCGCCCTCATCGGCACCGGCGAGTTCCGGCCGCCGGGCCAGCTGGAGCCACTGACGCTGCTGACCGCGCTGTCCCAGGTCACCAGCAGGATCGGCCTCATCGCCACCGTCTCGTCGACGTACAACGAGCCGTACAACCTCGCCCGCAGGCTCGCGTCCGTCGACCACGTCAGCGGCGGCCGCGCCGGCTGGAACATCGTCACCTCGGCAGGGGCCGACGAGGCCGCCAACTTCGGCCTCGACGACCGCCCCGGCCATGCCGAACGCTACGCCCGCGCAGACGAGTTCCTGACGGTCGCCAAGGCGCTGTGGGACAGCTGGGAGTCCGAGGCCGTCATTGCGGACAGGACCACCGGACGCTACGCCGACCCCGCCCGCCTGCACCGACTCGGCCACCAGGGCAGGTACTTCAAGGTGGCCGGCCCGCTCAACGTCCAGCGTCCACCGCAGGGCTATCCGCTGCTCGTCCAGGCCGGCTCCTCCGCAGACGGCAAGGACTTCGCGGCCCGCCACGCCGAAGCGATCTTCACGGCGCACACGACGTACGAACGCGCCGCCGCCTTCTACGCCGACATCAAGGCACGGACCAGAGCCGCGGGCCGCGACCCGGACGGCGTGATCGTCCTGCCGGGCATCGTCCCGTACATCGGGTCGACCGAAGAGGAAGCCCGGGCGCTCGCGCGGCAGTTCGACGAGCTGCGCGTCCCGGAGTACGGCCTGCGCCAGCTGGCCGCCGTGTTCGAGACCGAGCCATCGGTCTTCGAACTCGACGAGCCACTGCCGGACTTCATCCTCGCCAGGCCGAAGCTGGAAGGCTCGCAGAGCCGCTCCGACCTGATCATCGACCTCGCGGTGCGCGAGAAGCTGACGGTCCGGCAGATCATTTCCCGGCTCGGGGGCGGACGCGGCCACTTCGAGTTCGTCGGCACGCCCGAGCAGGTCGCGGACACGATCATCAGCTGGTTCGAGGGCGGCGCGGCAGACGGGTTCAACATCATGGCCCCCGCCCTGCCGTCCGGCCTGGCGGCCTTCGTCGAGCACGTGCTGCCGATCCTGCGCGGCAAGGGGCTGTTCCGCGAGGACTACGAGGGCACGACCCTGCGCGAGCACTACGGGCTTGCGGTCCCCGCGAACCAGTTCCATGGCTGACCGGTTTTCCGGGTCGACCAGCTTCCCCTGGCTGACCTGATCGCGACTCCCGCCGCATCCACTTCCCGGAGCGGCGGGAGTCCGCCCGCACTACGGGGCGAGGGCCTGCGCAAGACGTAGATCGGTGTGAACGCGGCGTCGAGCGGCGCTGCCGTCCACCCGGGCATCCGCGACGCGGGACGGACCTCTTGACGCCGGCATCGGTCGGATCGAAACTCAATGGGGGAATCCTAGTGAACAGGTAGGGAAGCATGAGGCGCTTTGATCCGGTCACCGTCCGAGTGAGCCGCCCGCCTCTCCTCCTCACCTCCCGCCGCCACATCGACCTGGAGCGCGTCTGCAGTGCGATCAGGGCCCAGGGCTGAGCCGGGCCCGTCCCGCGCCGACGGCGTCCCCCTTTCCCCCTGAGGGGTCGCCCTGAGGTGTCGTCCCCTCAGGCGCGCACAGGAGAGCCCTGCTCCCTCGTCCGACGTCGTTTCCGCCGCGCGTACGTCCACGCCCGCTCCCGGGGAGAGTCATGACCGTCACACCGCAGGCCGCCCGCGCCACCGCCCAGCTCGTGCCCGCATTCCGCGGCCGTATCGGCAGGGACGCGCGCAGTGGCCACTACGCCGTTCCGGGCCGCTACCGCCTCTATCTGTCGACGGCCTCTCCCGACAGCCTCCGCATCGCCGTCGCACACAGTTTGCTCGGTCTGGACACCGTCTGTTCGGTGACTTTCCTGCCGGCCGTGCCCGACTGTCCCGAGGGGGGTCACTCCGCTCTGCGTCCGCTGTACGAGGCGAGTGCACACCGGTACATCGGTCCGGCCGTCGCTCCGGTCCTCAGCGACGACTGGTCCGGACGGATCGTGAGCACTCACGCCCCGGACATCATGCGCGATCTGGCCCGCCGCTTCGACACCGGCGGCCTCTCGCTCTACCCCTGCGGCGCAGAGTCGGAGATCGAGGCCGTGGAGCGGATGTGCGCGCAGGGCATGGACGAGGCCGCTCAGCGTGCCGGCTCGTCCGACGGCGGGCAGGCGGAGCGCGACGCGGCACTCGGGACGCTGCTGGAGACGCTGGACGCGCTGGATCGCTGGCTCGTCGGACGCACATACGTGATCCGTGACGAAGTCACCGCCGCCGACGTCGAGTTGTGGGTGGCCCTGGTCCAGCTCGACACCGTGCACCGCAACCACCTCGACGCCGCCGCGGTCCAGCGCATCGCCGACCACCCGGTGCTGTGGACCTACGCGCGCCGCCTGGCCGCCCACCCGGCCTTCGGTACCCACCTCGACCTCGACGGCATCGAACGCCGTCACCACGCCCGATGCCGGGGCCTGGAGGCAGCCGGAGCGGCCGTCCAGATCCTGGACTGGGCGGCACACGCAGCCCATTAGGTCCTGACGTCGATCTGACCGAGGCGCTGGCAGACGGTCTTTCCCCGGAGGGAGGCCGGTACGCCGACTACCGGGAAGGACTGAGGCCGGCACTCCCGGCCCGCGGCCCGTTCCACCTGGTGGACCGGCGTTGACATTCGTTCGGGCCATTGTCTTAACTACGTGCCCAGAACGGTCATGAGTGTCAGCGACAAGCCCTGGCTGGCTGACCGGCAACCCTCGCACCGCGGTGGGGTGCCCCAGGTGACGACCGGACCGATGACGTATCGGTAAGCGCGAGGCCCACAGGGCCGGAACAGTGACGGTGACGCCATGTACGCAGCTCCCAGGACGGCGACACGCCGCCCGCAGGGCTGCGTACCGTCGTACGCGAACCTGCTCGTCGCCGATCGTGCCGTCGATCTGCTCCGCGTGAACAGCGCACTGTGTACCGCACCGGGCCGCGCCCGCTGTCGGGGCTGACACCTCCCCGCAGCCCCCGCACCTCCTGACCGACACCGCCCGCGCGGTGTGCCGTCGTCCTCCACACCCCGGTACCTCGCCGTCGTCTGCTCCCGCACGCCGCCGCGCTTCCGGGGTGTCCCCACCCAGCCGGAGCCCACCATGAGTGAACCCCCTGGCGCCACCGTCACCCTCCCCGAAGCGCCGACCGCCGACGAACGTCAGCAAGCCCTCACTGCCCAGCGAGTCCTGCCGCTACGGCGGCCAGGACGCTGGATCGCCACCGCGGCGGTCCTGGTCCTGGCCGCCCAGTTCGTCCACGGACTGGTCTCCAACCCCTTCTACCAATGGGACCGCTTCGGCTACTGGTTCCTGCGGCCGAACATCCTCGACGGACTCCTCATCACCCTCGAAGTCACCGCCTACAGCGCGGTGCTGGGCCTCCTCGGCGGCATCCTGCTAGCCCTGGCCCGGCTGTCGAAGAGCCCAGTGCTGCGCGCGGTCAGCTGGACCTACGTCTGGGCGCTGCGCTCCATACCGCTCATCGTGGTGCTGATCTTCCTCTACAACTTCAGCGCCCTGTACAAGACGCTGAGCATCGGTGTCCCCTTCGGCCCTGCCTTCTTCACCTTCGACGAGTCCCGGCTCGCCACCGACATGGCCGTCGCCGTCGTCGGCCTCAGCCTCAACGAGGCCGCCTACGCCGCCGAGGTCGTACGCGGCGGCATCCTCTCCGTCGACCAGGGCCAGCACGAGGCGGCCGCGGCGCTCGGCCTGCCCAAGGGCTACCAGTTCCGCAGGATCGTCTTTCCGCAGGCGCTGCGTTCGATCGTCCCGAACTACGTCAACCAGCTCATCGGCCTGATCAAGGGCACCTCGCTGGTCTTCTACGTCTCCCTGCTCGACCTGTTCGGCTCCGCACAGACCATGGGCTCCACCTACCCCGGCGACATCGTGCCGCTGCTGCTGGTCGTCACCGTCTGGTACCTGGTCCTGACCAGCGTCGTCTCCGTCATCCAGTTCTACGTCGAGCGGTACTACGCCCGCGGTGCCACCCGCAGCCTGCCGCCGACACCGCTGCAGAAGCTCCGCACCGGTCTGACCGACCTGCGGGCCCGCATCCGCCGGGAGGCCGCCGTATGACCGCCGACACGCTCGAAGCCCTGGCGGACGTCGAGGCCGCCACCGTCGAGATCCACGACGTGCACAAGTGGTACGGCACCCACCGGGTGTTGAACGGCATCGACCTGACCGTCCGCCCCGGCGAGGTCACCGTCATCCTCGGTCCGTCCGGATCCGGGAAGTCCACCCTGCTGCGGGTCATCAACCATCTGGAGAAACCCGAGATCGGCTACGTCAGCATCAACGGCGAGCTGATCGGCGTGAAGCGGCAGGGCGACCGAAGGGAGACGGGGGTCCCCCCGGCCGAAGGCTGGGGGAGGCTGAAGGAGCTGAGCGAGAGGGCCATCCTCACCCAGCGCGCCCGGATCGGCTTCGTCTTCCAGAACTTCAACCTCTTCCCGCACCTGACCGTCCTCGACAACGTGGCCGCCGCGCCCGTCGCCACCGGGAAGCTCGGCAAGCCCGAGGCCCTGGAACTCGCCCGCGAACTCCTCGACCGGGTCGGCCTCGCCGACAAGACCGGCGCCTATCCACGCCAGCTCTCCGGTGGCCAGCAGCAGCGTGTCGCCATCGCCCGCGCCCTCGCACTGCGCCCCGGAGTCATTCTCTTCGACGAGCCGACCTCCGCCCTGGACCCCGAACTCGTCGGTGAGGTCCTCGCCGTCATCAAGGACCTGGCGACCAGCGGCACCACCCTCGTCATCGTCACCCACGAGATCGGCTTCGCCCGCGAGATCGCCGACCGGGTCGTCTTCATCGACGGCGGAAAGATCGTCGAGCAGGGGCCGCCCTCCGAGGTCCTCGACAAGCCCCGGCACGAGCGGACCCGGGACTTCCTCAGCAAGGTCCTCTGACCCGCCGCATCCCTCGACTTCCCTCACCCCACCCTCATCACCTCCAGCGACAAGGAACAGCCATGTCTGCCCACTTCACCCGACGCAGCCTGATACGCGGCATCACCGCGGCGACCGCCGTCGCCACCCTCGCCACCGGGCTCGCCGCCTGCGGTGGCGACAGCGACGCCGCCACCGCGACGAGCGACACCGCCGGCACGGTCACCGTCGGCCGGCTGTCCAACGGTGCCGCCAAGGAGACCACCCTGAAGGTCTCAGAAGTAAAGTCCATCAGCGCCGAGCTGCCCGACGCGATCAAGAAGAGCGGCAAGCTGGTGATCGGCTCCGGCACCCTGCCCTCCGGCTCCCCGCCGCTGGGCTTCGTGGGCAGCGACCAGAAGACCCTCACCGGCTCCGAGGCCGACCTGGGCAGACTGGTCGCGGCCGTCCTCGGCCTCGAACCCGAGGTCAAGCGGTTCACCTGGGAGAACCTCTTCGTCGGCATCGACAGCGGCAAGGTGAACGTCGGCTTTTCGAACATCACCGACACCGAGGAGCGCAAGCGTAAGTACGAGTTCGCCTCCTACCGCAAGGACGACCTCGCCTTCGAAACGCTCAAGTCCTCGAAGTGGACCTTCGACGGTGACTACCAGGCCCTCGCGGGCAAGACCGTCTCGGTCGGCGCGGGCACCAACCAGGAGCGGATCCTGCTGGAGTGGCAGAAGAAGCTCCAGAGCGAGGGCAAGCAGCTCACCGTCAAGTACTTCCAGGACAACAACAGCCTCTACCTGGCCCTGAACAGCGGCAAGATCGACGCCTACCTGGGTCCCAGCCCCAACCTCTCCTACCACGTCACCCAGACCGCGAGCACCCCCAACGCGACCAGGATCGCGGGCCAGTACTCCGGTGCCGGCGCGAGCCTCCAGGGGCTGATCGCGGCCACCGCGAAGAAGGGCAGCGGCCTGGCCAAGCCCCTCACCGACGCGATCAACCACCTGATCGAGACCGGCCAGTACGCCAAGTGGCTCGCCGCCTGGAACCTCTCCCACGACGCCGTCGCCAAGTCCGAGGTCAACCCGCCCGGACTGCCGCTCGACAACTCCTGACCACCGCGTGCCGGGGACTCCACCTCCGCCCGCGGTGGAGTCCCCGCGCGCCGGACACCCGAGCCGCCCACGGAGACCGCCACGCCATGTCCGTCACCACCCTCGACGCCGGCCCCTCGCACATCCTGGACAATCCCGCCTGGGCCGCGCTCACCGGCCCCCACGCCCACCTCGCTCAACGCATAGGCCACGCCGCCCGCTACCACGAGGACGTGGCCCCCTTCCACGCTGTTTCCGACGAGGACGACCCGCGCGCCTGGGCCGACCTCGCCGCGCTCGTCGGCCCTGGCGGCACCGCCTCGGTGCGGGGCGTCACGGAGGCTCCGGAGGGCTGGGAGATCGTGCGCACCGGACACGGCGTCCAGCTCGTGGACACCGGCGTGCGCGCGGAGCCCGACCGCGAGGCCGTACGGCTCGGCCCCGACGACGTGCCCGAGATCCTCGATCTGGTCGCCCGCACGCAGCCGGGGCCCTATCTGCCCCGCACCGTCGAAATGGGCACCTACCTCGGTATCCGCCACCGGGGCCGGCTGATCGCCCTGGCCGGCGAGCGGCTGCACCCGCCCGGCTGGACGGAGATCAGCGCCGTGTGCACCGATCCGGACCACCGCGGCCGGGGCCTGGCCGCCCGCCTCGTCCGCGCGGTCGCCGCCGGCATCAAGGAGCGCGGTGAACGCCCCTTTCTGCACGCCGTGGCCACCAACGCGAACGCGATCCGGCTGTACGAGTCGATCGGCTTCACCCTGCGCCGACGTACCGTCTTCTCGCTCGTCCGGCACACCGGCGCCGCCGCTCTGGAAGAAACGGCATAGCTGTGCCGTTGTGCTTGCCGAAGGCGACTGCCCGGACCGTTCGGACGGAGGTGCGACACGTGACGCGTGTACGCCGCGCCGTCCGCCTCCACTCCCGGCCCCACATCGACCTGCAGCGCGTGGCCGGCTCCCTCTGTAGCTCCTGACCCCCATCTCCCTGCGGTCGCCCAGCGCCGTGCGCCCCGATTCCCGTGGGTCGGCGATCTCGTACGGACCTCCAGGAAGGCATCCATCCGTGTCCCCTTCTCCTTCGCTGCACCTTGCCGTCGCCCTCGACGGCACCGGCTGGCACCCCGCCTCCTGGCGTGAGCAGGTCGCCCGTCCCCGGGACCTGTTCACCGCCGGATACTGGGCCGACCTGGTCGCCGAGGCCGAGCGCGGCCTGCTCGACTTCGTCACCTTCGAGGACGGCCTGGGCCTGCAGTCCACCCACTACGACGAGTTGGACGGCCGCACCGACCAGGTCCGCGGCCGCCTGGACGCCGTACTGATCGCGTCCCGCATCGCACCCCTCACCCGGCACATCGGTCTGGTGCCGACCGTGATCACCACTCACACGGAGCCGTTCCACATCTCCAAGGCGATCGCCACCCTCGACTACGTCAGCAACGGCCGGGCCGGTCTGCGGGTGCAGATCACCGCTCGCCCGCACGAGGCCGACCACTTCGGCCGCCGCACCTTCCCGCCGCTGAGCTCGGAGGAGTTGCGCACCCCGGCCGGACAGCAGCGGCTGACCGACCTGTTCGACGAGGCCGCCGACTGCGTCGAGGTCGTGCGCCGGCTCTGGGACAGCTGGGAGGACGACGCCGAGATCCGGGACGTGGCCACCGGCCGCTTCATCGACCGGGACAAACTGCACTACATCGACTTCGAGGGCAAGTACTTCAGCGTCAAGGGACCCTCCATCACTCCACGCCCGCCCCAGGGCCAGCCGCTGGTCACCGCTCTGGCCCACCAGACCGTCCCGTACCGGCTGGTGGCCCGCCAGGCCGACGTCGGCTACGTCACCCCGCACGACGCCGAGCAGGCCCGCGCGATCGTCGCGGAGATCCGCGCCGAGCAGGAGGCGGCCGGGCGGGCCGGTGAACTCCTGCACGTCTTCGGTGACCTGGTGGTCTTCCTGGACGCCGAGCAGGCCGCCGCGGAGGATCGGCGCGCACGCCTCGACGCCCTCGCGGGGGAGCCGTACACCAGCGACGCCCGCATCTTCGCCGGTACCCCCGCCCAACTCGCCGATCTGCTCCAGGAACTCCACAGCGCCGGGCTGACCGGCTTCCGCTTGCGCCCCGCCGTCGCCGGACACGACCTGCCGGCCATCACCCGAGGGCTGGTCCCCGAGCTCCAGCGCCGCGACGCCTTCCGCACTGCCTACGAGGCCGACACCCTGCGCGGCCTGCTGGGCCTGACCCGTCCCGTCAACCGCTACTCCCCCAGGCTCTCGGCTTTCCTCGAGCCCGGGGGGACCCCCATCGCCTGAGCCGGAGGGACCGCACCCACCATGAGCAAGCCGCTGAAGCAGATCCACCTGGCCGCGCACTTCCCGGGTGTCAACAACACCACCGTGTGGAGCGATCCGCGCGCCGGCAGCCATATCGAGTTCAGCTCCTTCGTCCACTTCGCGCGGACCGCCGAACGCGCCAAGTTCGACTTCCTCTTCCTCGCCGAGGGCCTGCGTCTGCGCGAACAGGGCGGGCAGATATACGACCTGGACGTCGTCGGCCGGCCCGACACCTTCACCGTGCTGGCCGCGCTCGCCGCCGTCACCGAGCATCTCGGCCTGACCGGCACCATCAACTCCACGTTCAACGAGCCGTACGAGGTGGCCCGCCAGTTCGCCAGCCTCGACCACCTCTCCGGCGGTCGTTCCGCGTGGAACGTGGTCACCTCCTGGGACGCCTTCACCGGCGAGAACTTCCGCCGCGGCGGCTTCCTGCCGCAGGAGGAGCGCTACTCCCGTGCCAAGGAGTTCCTGGCCACGGCGAACGAGCTCTTCGACTCCTGGCACGGTGACGAGATCGTCGCCGACCAGGAGACCGGGATCTTCCTGCGCGATGCCAAGGCGGGCTCGTTCGTCCACACGGGGAAACACTTCGACATCCGTGGTCAGTTCAACGTTCCGCGCTCCCCGCAGGGCCGCCCG
Source organism: Streptomyces glomeratus (assembly GCF_021462825.1). Taxonomy (GTDB): domain Bacteria; phylum Actinomycetota; class Actinomycetes; order Streptomycetales; family Streptomycetaceae; genus Streptomyces; species Streptomyces glomeratus. The sequence goes on from NZ_JAKEEB010000011.1 coordinate 170,141, forward strand.
GTGATCTTCCAGGCCGGTGACTCCGAGGAGGGCCGTGAGTTCGCCGCGTCGAGCGCCGACGCCATCTTCAGCCGGTACGCGACTCTGAAGGAGGGCCAGGCGTTCTACACGGACGTCAAGTCGCGGCTCGCCAGGTACGGCCGCGGCTCCGACCAGCTGCTCGTCCTGCCCGCCGCGACCTTCGTGCTCGGCGACACCGACCAGGAGGCCGCCGAACTCGCCCGCGAGGTGCGCCGGCAGCAGGTCAGCGGCGCCACTGCCATCAAGCACCTGGAGTTCGTCTGGAACCGGGACCTGTCGGCGTACGACCCGGAGGGGCCGCTGCCCGACGTCGACCCCGTGGTGAGTGAGGAGCACATATCGCGGGGCCGCGCCCAGGTGCGGATGTACCGGGACCCGATCGCCGTTGCCCGCGAGTGGCGGCAGCTCGCCGAGGCCAACAAGTGGTCCATCCGCGACCTGGTCATCAACACCGGTAACCGGCAGACGTTCGTCGGCTCCCCGGCCACCGTCGCGCACACCATCAACGACTTCGTGCAGGCCGACGTCTCCGACGGCTTCATCCTCGTCCCGCACATCACCCCCGGCGGCCTCGACCCCTTCGCCGACAAGGTCGTCCCGCTCCTGCAGGAACGGGGCGTCTTCCGCACCGACTACGAGGGCACGACCCTGCGCCACCACCTCGGCCTCGCCCTCCCCCACTCTCGGCTTCGCTCGAGCGGGGGGACCCCCATGGACGACCTGCGGGGCGAGGAGCGGGTGGCGTCGTGAAATTCCTGGCCATCACACTCATCGTGCACCGCCCGGATCCCATCACCGGGATACAGAAGCCGACCCACGACCGCTTCCGCGAGGTCCTCGACAACGCGCTGCTGTCCGAGGAGCTGGGCTTCGACGGCTTCGGCGTGGGGGAGCGCCACGAGCGGCCGTTCATCTCCTCGTCCCCGACCGTCGTACTCAGCCATGTGGCCGCCCTGACGAAGCGGATCCGCCTGTTCACGGCCGTCACGACGCTCAGCCTGCTGGACCCGGTCCGGGCATACGAGGACTACGCCACGCTGGATCACCTGTCCGACGGGCGCCTCGACCTGATCATCGGCAAGGGCAACGGCGCCGCTCAGCGTGACCTGTTCCACGTCACGCCCGAGGACCAGTGGGACCGCAACGCCGAGAGCTACGAGGTCTTTCGCAAGCTGTGGCGTCAGGACAAGGTCACCGCCGCTACCCGCTTCCGTCCCCCGCTGACGGACGCCGAGGTGTGGCCACGGCCGTACCAGCGGCCGATCCGGGTCTGGCACGGCAGTGCCACCAGCAAGGAGTCGGTCGACCTGGCCGCCCGCTACGGCGACCCGCTCTTCTCGGCGAACGTCACCAACCCCATCGAGCCGTACGCCGAGTTGATCCGCCACTACCGCGAACGCTGGAAGCACTACGGCCACGACCCGGCGAAGATCGCCATCGGCGCGGGCACGGCGGGCGTCCACGTCGCGCCCACCTCGCAGGAGGCGCTGGCCGCGTACCGGCCGGTCTTCGAGGCCAATCTGGCGTTCTTCAAGAAGGCCGGCCTGCCGGTCGTCTTCGAGACCCTGGAGGACTTCGCCGAACGCAGCTCCGCTCTGATCGGCAGCCCGCAACAGGTCATCGACAAGGTGCACCGCTACCACGAACAGTTCGGGCACACCGTGCTCCACCTGAACGCCGACGCGAGCGGGCTGACGGAGTCCCGGCACCGTGCCTCCCTCGAGCTGTTCCAGTCCAAGGTCGCCCCCGTGCTGCGCCACGAGATCCCGGACCCGCCGTTCGCATGGGGACCCGTGCTTCCGGCGCCACCGCTCACCCAGGAGTCCGCCCATGTCTGACATCCCCCTCGGCATCCTCGACCTGGTCCCGATCCCGTCGGGCTCGACGGCAGCCGACGCCCTGCGCAACTCGATCGACCTCGCACAGCGGGCCGAGCGCCTCGGATACGCCCGCTACTGGTTCGCCGAGCACCACCTCAACCCGGGCGTGGCCGGCACGTCACCCGCCGTCGTCCTGGCGCTGACCGCCTCCGCCACCTCCACCATCCGGCTCGGCTCCGGGGCCGTACAGCTCGGGCACCGCACCGCGCTGTCCACCGTGGAGGAGTTCGGACTGCTCGACGCACTGCACCCGGGCCGCTTCGATCTCGGACTGGGACGCTCGGGCGGCCGCCCACCGGGACAGCCGGCCGCACCGTTGCCGACGGCGACCCCGGTCGTCGACGGCCGCACCCCGAACGGCCTGCTGATCCCACCCCGCTTCTCCTTCGAGCACCTGCTCGGCTCACCCCGCATCGCGCTGCAGCGCAGACTGCTCCTGCTGCCGGGCGCCGAGTCACAGGACTACGCCGATCAGATCGACGACATCCTCGCCCTGCTCGCCGGCACCTACCGCTCCCCGGAGGGCGTCGAGGCGCACGTCGTGCCGGGGGAGGGCGCCGACGTGGAGGTGTGGATCCTGGGCAGCAGCGGTGGTCAGAGCGCCGCTGTTGCGGGCCGCAACGGTCTGCGGTTCGCGGCGAACTACCACGTCAGCCCGGCCACGGTCCTGGAGGCGGTGGAGGGTTACCGCGCCTTCTTCCAGCCTTCCGAGTTCCTCGACAAGCCGTACGTCAGCGTCTCGGCGGACGTCGTCGTCGCCGAGAACGACGCCACCGCCCGCGCACTCGCCACCGGCTACGGTCCGTGGGTCCGCAGCATCCGCACGGCCGAGGGCGCCATCGAGTACCCGACGCCGGAGGAAGCGCGCGCCCACCCATGGACCGACGAGGACCAGGCCCTCGTCCAGGACCGCCTCGACACCCAGTTCGTCGGCTCACCGGGCCGGGTGGCCGACCAGTTGGAACAGCTCCAGGAGGCCACGGGCGCGGACGAGTTGCTCGTCACGACGATCACCCACGAGCACGCCGACCGGGTCCGTTCGTACGAACTGCTCGCGGAGGAATGGCGCCGACGGGGGCACTCCTTGCAGCCGAGCTGACGTTGGGGTGACCTCACCGGCCGGCTGCACGCGACCGCTTCGGCGCGGCCCTTCTCGTCTCCGCGCCGACAGCGGAAGACCTCTGTCTCAGCCCGATGCCAGGCCGCGAAGGAGCACAGCCAGTGACTGTTGCGGGCTCTGTCCCGCGGTGTCGACGACGACGCGCTCGCGGTCCCACGGCTCGTACTCCCGGTCGACGACCTGCTGCCAGTCCGGCAGCGGGCAGATCCGGAGTGTCGGCCGACCGCGAGGTCACGCGGCGCCGGTGCTCCGCCGGATGCGAGCACACCACCTCAACCTCGACGACACGCACGCCCGTCCCGGCGGCCGTGTCCCGCCAGGCGTCATGCGTCACACTCAGCGGATTGGCCGATTCCGCGATCACGGTCAGTCCCTGCCGCAGATGTTCCCCGGCCAGGGCATATCCGACGACGTAGCCCACGGGACCCACGGGGTGCCGGGCCACTCCGGAACGGACGATCGCCTGCTCGATCGTGTCGGCCCGCAGATGCACCGCACCGATCCGGGCCGCCAGGAGACGCGCGAACGTGGTCTTGCCGGTGCCGGGCAGGCCGCCCATGACGATCAGCACCGGATCATTCCTCCGTCAGCCGTCGCGACGAAGCGCCGTACGCCTGGGCGTTGCGCACGAAGAGCTCGTGCAGGTCGCGGACCGCCCGCGGCACGGCGCCGGAGTGGCGGCGCTGCAGTACCAGCAGCACGTCGGTCGCATCCCGCGCGAGCGGCCGCACAGTGATCGCGCCCCGTCGCTCCAGCGGGTCGCCGACGACGCTGAAGTCCGGCAGCACCGTGGCCCCCAGCCCCTCGGCCACCATCAGCTTGCCCATCTCCGCGCCGTCGGTGGAGTACGAGAAAGACGGCGTCCGGCCGCGCAGCAGCCGGTGCACGAAACGGTGCATCACATACCCGGACCGCATCACGATCAACGGCTCGGCCAGGAGGCTGTCCGCGTCCACCGCATCCAGGGCCGCCAGCGGACTGTCCGGACGCACGCACACCACCGGCCGCCCGCAGAGCAACTCCGTCGTCTCGAAGCCGGGCGGCAGGTCGTCGCCCCGCAGGTAGTTCACCAGTCCCAGGTCGAAGGCGCCCTCCAACAGCCCGCGGTGGATGTCGGCCTGCTGCGCGCCGACCAACTCCACCTGGGTGACCGGGTGCGAGGCCCGGAACTCGCGCACGGTCGGGATGACCAGCGGCACGGTAGCTGTGTTCACCGTGCCGAGCCGGACCATGCGGCTGATGCGGTGCTGGTCGCTGGCCGCGCCGCGCAGCCGGTCGACCGCGTCCAGCACGCTCATGATGTGCGGCAGCAGCTCGCGTCCCTCGTCGCTGATCTTCGCCCCGGACCGCTTGCGCTCCAGCAGGTCCACGCCGAGCTCGCGCTCCAGATTGCGTACGGTTTCGCTGAGCGCGGGCTGGGACAGGTGCAGTGCCTCGGCGGCGCGCCGCAGCGAACCGAGCCGCGTGACGGAAGCGATGTATTCGAGCTGTTCGGTACGCACGAAAAGGAGACTGCGCCGTCCCCGGACCGGGTTCAAGGGAATCCCTGTCACAACCTCGTGAATACCGACTCTCACCATGTGGAATCACCACCGGTCATTCTTGACCGGCCGGACTCCCTCCTGGTTCGATCGGTTGCATGAAGCGACAGGACCTCACGCGGCGACGCCACGTCGACCTTGCGCGTGTCTCCAGCGCCTTCTGTCGCTGTCGAGCCTGAGCGCACCCGAGGGAAACCCTCCCACCCGCTCCCTCTGTGACTTCCTTCCGTGAATTCCGGTCCCGGCTTGTTTCCGTCGTGACGACGGCTTTCCCGGAGACGCCGCTCCAGCGTGCCTGAATTCCGCGGAGCTCATTCGTCCTGCCCGCGCAGCATTCTCCTGCCAGGAGTTCCCATGCCCGCATCCTCCGCACACCCCGGATCCGACCCCGTCCGCTTCGCCTACTGGGTGCCGAACGTCAGCGGTGGCCTCGTCACCAGCACCATCGAGCAGCGCACCGACTGGGGCTACGACTACAACCGCGAACTCGCCGTCCTCGCCGAGAACAACGGCTTCGACTACGCGCTCAGCCAGGTCCGTTACATGGCCAGCTACGGCGCCGAGTACCAGCACGAGTCGACCAGTTTCAGCCTGGCCCTGCTGCTCGCCACGCAGCGGTTGAAGGTCATCGCCGCCGTCCACCCCGGCCTGTGGCACCCGGGCGTCCTGGCCAAGCTCGGCGCCACCGCCGACCACCTGTCGAACGGCCGCTTCGCCGTCAACGTCGTCAGCGGCTGGTTCAAGGGCGAGTTCACCGCGCTGGGCGAGCCTTGGCTGGAGCACGACGAACGTTACCGGCGCTCGGAGGAGTTCATCCGCGCCCTGCGGAAGATCTGGACCGAGGACCACGCCGAGCTCGCCGGTGACTTCTACCGGTTGCGCGACTTCTCCCTCAAGCCCAAGCCGCTGAACACCCCCGAGCGTCCGCACCCGGAGATCTTCCAGGGCGGCAACTCCACCGCCGCCCGTGCCATGGCCGGCCGCGTCTCCGACTGGTACTTCTCCAACGGCAAGGACTTCGACGGCGTCACCGAGCAGATCGCCGACGTCCGTGCCTCCGCCGTCCAAGCGGGGCGTACGCCGCCGAAGTTCGGCCTCAACGGCTTCCTCATCGCCCGCGACACCGAGGCCGAAGCCCGCGACACGCTCCGCGAGATCGTCACCAAGGCCGACACGCAGGCCGTGCACGGCTTCCGCGACGCCGTTCAGCAGGCCGGTCCGTCCACCGGCGACGGCAAGGGCATGTGGCAGGACTCGAGCTTCGAGGACCTCGTCCAGTACAACGACGGCTTCCGTACGGGTCTGATCGGCACCCCTGAGCAGATCGCCGAGCGGATCGTCGCCTACAAGCGGCTCGGCGTCGACCTCTTCCTCCTCGGCTTCCTGCACTACCTGGAGGAGGTCGAGTACTTCGGCAAGCGGGTGCTGCCCCTGGTGCGCGAACTGGAGGCACGGGAAGCCGCGTACGAGCCCGCCGCCGCCCACGCCTGACCGCGGCCCGCACACGAAACGACCCACCGAAAGGTCCCACCATGGCCACGATCCTGTCCGTCTCCGGAAGTCCCTCCGCCTCCTCCCGCACCGCTCGGCTGCTGCGCCACCTGGACGAGCGGCTCATCGCACAGGGGCACGAGGTGGTCCCGCTGGACGTTCGAACCCTCCCCGCCGAGGCGCTGCTCGGGGCCGACTTCGCTCACCCGGCGATCGTCCGGGCCACCGCCCTGTTCGAGCAGGCGGACGGGGTGGTGATCGGTACCCCCGTCTACAAGGCCGCCTACTCCGGGCTGCTGAAGTCCCTGCTCGACCTGCTCCCGCAGTACGCCCTGGCGGGCAAGACGGTCCTCCCGCTGGCCACCGGCGGCTCCACCGCCCACGTCCTGGCCATCGACTACGCCCTGCGCCCGGTGCTGGCCTCCATGGGCCCCGCGCACATCACGCCGGGCTGGTTCACCCTCGACAAGGACATCACGGTGGGCGAGGACGGCACGCTGACCGTCGCGCCGGGATCGGCCGAGGCTCTGGCGCAGGTCACGGACCAGTTCTCGGCCGCGCTGGGCGGGCGTACGACGCTGCTGGCGGCCGCCGGATGAGCGCCGCGCACGTCATCGCGGATGACGCCGAGGCCCTTGCCGTGGCCGCGGAGCTGGCCGCGGACTTCCGCAAGGGCGCCGCCGAGCGGGACGCGCGGCGCAGGCTCCCGCACACGGAGCTGGAGCGGCTGTCCGCCTCCGGGCTGCTCGCCGTGACCGTGCCCGCCCGGTTCGGCGGCGCGGACATCCGTGCGGACGCGCTCGCCGAGATCTTCCGACTGCTGGCCGCCGCCGACGCCAGCCTGGCCCAGATCCCGCAGAGCCACTTCGTGTACGTCAACGTGCTGCGTCGGCAGGGGACCGACGAGCAGCAGGAGTTCTTCTTCGGCGAGGTGCTGGCGGGCAGGCGGTTCGGCAACGCCCAGTCCGAGGCGGGCACCCGGCACGTCCAGGACATCCGCACCCGTCTCGCCCGGCTCCCGGACGGGTCGTACGTCCTCGACGGCGTCAAGCACTACTCCACCGGCGCGCTGTTTGCCCACTGGATCCCCGTCCTCGCCCGTACCGAGGACGACACCCTGCAGGTGGCGTACGTTCCGCGTGACGCGCCCGGCCTCACGGTCGTGGACGACTGGGACGGCATGGGACAGCGCACCACCGCCAGCGGAACCGTCCGCCTGGAGTCAGTGCCCGTGCCGGCCGACCGTGTCGTGCCGCACCACCTCACGTTCCAAGGTCCCCAACTCCACGGCGCGGTGGCCCAGTTGCTGCACGCGGCCATCGACGCCGGGATCGCCTCGGGGGCGCTGGCCGAGGCGGTGGAGTTCGTCCGCACGAAGAGCCGCCCCTGGTTCGAGAGCGCGGCCGAAGGGCACGAGAGTGCCGCGGAGGATCCGTTGCTGATCCAGCGGTTCGGCGAACTGGCGATCAGAGTACGGGCTGCCGAAGCGCTGCTGCGCGAGGCCTCCCGCGCGGTCGACGCCGCCCGCGCCGACCTGACCGACGACTCGGCCGCTGAGGCCTCGATCGCGGTGGCCACGGCCAAGGTGACCGCCGCCCAGGCCGCCGTCGAGGTCGCCGGCGCCCTCTTCGAGGTATCCGGCACCCGCTCCGCGCTCGACTCCCTGAACCTGCACCGCCACTGGCGCGACGCGCGCACCCACACCCTGCACGACCCGGCCCGCTGGAAGGTCCAGCACATCGGCCGCTATGTGCTCAACGGCACCAGGCCGCCCCGCCACGGCCTCCTCTGACAACCAACCTGATCGCACTCCTGATCGGAGACGCCGCGTGTCCCTCATCTTCCACTGGTTCCTGCCCACCAACGGAGACAGCCGCCACGTCGTCGGCGGCGGCCACGGCACCCCGGCCACCGCCTCCGGCCGGGATCGGCCGCCCACGGTCGCCTACCTGAGCCAGATCGCCCGCGCCGCCGAGGACCTCGGCTTCGTCGGAGCGCTCACCCCGACCGGGGCGTGGTGCGAGGACGCGTGGCTGACCACCGCCATGGTCAGCCAGAACACCGAGCGCCTGAAGTTCCTCGTCGCCTTCCGCCCCGGCTTCGTCTCCCCGACCCTCGCCGCGCAGATGGCCTCCACCTTCCAGCGGCAGACCGGCGGACGGCTCCTGCTCAACGTCGTCACCGGCGGCGAAAGCCATGAGCAGCGGGCCTACGGCGACTTCCTCGACAAGGACGCGCGGTACCGCCGTACCGGCGAATTCCTGCAAATCGTCCGGGGATTGTGGGAGGGCAAGACCGTCGACCTCGCCGGCGAGCATCTGCTGATCGAGGACGCGAAGCTGGCGCGCCTGCCCGATCCGATCCCCGAGGTGTATTTCGGCGGATCCTCGCCGATCGCGGGCGAGGTCGCGGCACGGCACGTCGACGTCTACCTCACCTGGGGGGAGCCGCCCGCACAGGTCGCCGAGAAGATCGCCTGGATCAGGAAGCTCGCCGCGCAGGAGGGGCGCACGCTGCGCTTCGGCATCCGCCTGCACGTCATCACCCGCGACACCTCCGAGCAGGCCTGGGCGGAGGCCGACCACCTCTTGGCGGGCTTCGACCCGGAGACCGTTCGGGCCGTCCAGGCCGGCCTCGCCCGCAGCGAGTCGGAGGGACAGCGGCGGATGCTGGCCCTGCACGGAGGCGGGAGCCGGGACGGGCTGGAGATCCACCCCAACCTGTGGGCGGGCATCGGGTTGGTGCGGGGTGGGGCGGGGACCGCCCTGGTCGGCAGCCACGACGAAGTCGCCGAGCGGATCAAGGAGTATGCCGCGCTGGGGATCGAGGAGTTCATCCTCTCCGGCTATCCGCACCTGGAGGAGGCCTACTGGTTCGGCGAGGGCGTCCTGCCGAAGCTTCAGGCGCAGGGTCTGTGGCAGCACCCGTACGGGCAGCAGGCGGCCCTCTCGGCCCAGGTGCCCTTCGCCGGCACCGGGACCCCGGGTTGACCCACGTGATCGCGGCGGAGACCAAGGCCGGGAAGGCCGACATCGCGAACTCGCCATCTCACCCCGGAGAGCTGAAGCCCGGAAACCTTCCAGCGGCGGCAGGGGCGCCGCTCGATGACGACCGGCGCGAAGGACTGGATGTCCCGCCGCCACGGATGCTGGACGCGAACGGATGCGGAAACGTTCGCGTGGTCACGAGGGACGGCGCCCTCGGCGCCCCTTCCGGGAGGCACGGACCGCAAACACCTTCAAGAAGACCGCCGCCGCCCCGCTCGTCGCCATCCTCGCCGCGGACAATGAGTCCACGAGGAACTGCCCAGCCAGTTCCCGCACTTCCCACGGGCCAGGGATCTCTTCGCCGAGCGTGCGGTGCTCGAGCGGTCCGCGAAGCTCAACGCGCTTCTCCAGGTCGGCTTCCCGCGCTCCCCGCGTCTGGCGTACGCGCAAGTGGTCACTACCGTCTGATCACGGGGCAACGGCCGGCAGGCGGCGCACCCGCGTCAGAGCCGGTGGGGGACCACGCCGGTGAGCGGGAACCGCCCCACCGCGGCGGGTAGGGTCTGACGCAGGCTGGGCACCCGGCCTGCACGATCATGAGCGGCCCAGGAGACACGGTGCGGCAGGAGCACGGCAGCCCGGACAGCGAACTGCGCTACCGCAGGGTCGCGGCCGAACTCCGCGAGGCGATCATCGCAGGCGAGTACGCCACCGGCGCGAAGCTGCCTCCCGAGGGGACGCTCGCCGAGCGCTACGGCGTCTCCCGGGGCACGATCCGGCACGCGCTGGCCGTGCTGCGCTCGGACGGCCTGGTCACCTCCCGGCGCGGCACGCGGCGCACGGTGCTCGGCGGCCCCCGGGCGCAGAGCTTCTCGGAGCTGCTGAGCTTCACCAACTGGGCCCGGTCCATCGGCGAGACGCCGGGCGGCCGGCTGGACCGCGTGGTGCGCCGACCGGCCGAGCCGGACGAAGCCGCGCAACTGGGCCTGGAGGCAGGGGCCGAGGTGTATCTGGTACTGCGGCTGCGGACCCTGTCCGGGGAACCGGTCATGGTCGAACGATCGCTCTACCCGGCCCGCGTAGGAGCGCTGGTGGCCGAACTGCAGCCGGACGTCGTCTCGCACACCGAGGCACTCGTCACCCACGGCGTGCTCTTCACCGACGCCGACCACACGATCGACCTCGCGTGCGCCGACGCCGACGACGCCCGGCTGCTGGACTGCCGGCCCGGGCAGGTCCTGCTGCGCGAGCGGCGCCGCACCACCGATCCGGAGGGGGTGCCGGTGGAGTGGTCCGAGGACCGGTACCTGCCCGGCACCATCGCCTTCACCGTGCACAACTCCGTGGCCGCCTCCCCCCTGGGCCGCCGCCACAGGCCGGGCTCGGTCACCCCCTAGCCGCGCAGCAGTGCGGTGAGCATCGGGAGGAAGTGCTCGAACGGCGGTGTGACGGCGTCCGGGTCCTTCGCCTCGTCGTCCCAGCGGCGGACGGCGACCGCGTCGGCGGCGCCCGGCAGCGCGGCGAACTCGGCCGCCTGCGCGGGGGTCATCACCCCGCCCTGGACCGCCAGCGTGTACTTGGACGCCTCGGACAGCCGGTCGTGGTAGCCCGGTTCCACCGCGCACAGGTAGCGCTTTGCGGCCACGTGCAGGCGCACGGGCTCGGTGACCTCGGGCCCGAACCAGCGGCTCAGCATCCCGGCGCCGGTGTGACTGTGCCGGTTGTCGGTGCCGGCCATCAGCTCCCGGCCGGTGACGACGTCATCCTCGACGTGCCCGACGTCGTGCAGCAGCGCGGCGGCCACCAGGTGCGGCGGGGCGCCGGCGGCCTCGGCCCTGGCCCCGGCCTGCAGCATGTGCTGGGCCATGGAGACCGGCTCGCCCAGGTACTCCGTCGTCCCCGCCCCGGCGAACAGCTCGGCCAACGGCTCCAGGGTGTCCGCGCGCCTGAGCACCGCCAGGGCGCTCGCCAGCCCGTCCAGGTCGGCGTAGCAGCCCTGCAGGTGACGCTCCCCGTCCTGGGCGAACGCGGTGCGGGCGTGCAGCAGCCGGGTGTTGTCGAACACCAGGCAGTCGCCCGGGGCGAGGCGCAGGTCCAGGCGCAGCTCCGGGCGGAGCAGCAGTTTCGCGAACGTGCGGTAGGCCGCGTAGAACGACTCCAGCGCGTCGGCGGGCAGCCGCAGCGTGCCGGACGAGCGGTTGTTGAAGCGCACCTCGCGCACATGGCCCAGCGGGTCGGTGCCGATCAGCGGACGGTCGGCCCGCAGCTCGGTCCCCGCGTCACGGAAGACGAACGGCACGGGAGTACGGGTGAGCACCTCGAACGCCTCCGGGTCCTCACGCCGCAACAGCGCCGCCGCGCCGAAGCCGTCGACGAGGCCCGAGTCGCCACCATCCGCCTCATTGACCAGGCAGTGCAGCAGCTGGAGCGTCGGAACGGGGTCGCGGTAGGGGTTGTCGGTGTGGGGCGCGATGGCGGCCGAGGTGAAGGCGAGGTTGTTCGGGTCCGGCTCGACGCGCACGTCGAAGAGCTTCCCGTAATTCGTCTCGCGGACGTAGCCGAAGGTCTCCGCCACGGCGAGCACCTGGCCCTCGCGCTCGGGCACCCCGCGGAGCACCATGAAGCCCACCCGCAGCACGGACTCCAGCATCCGTGCCCGCACGGCCGGTTCGCCCAGGTACGCCTCCCAGTCCGCCTCCGGCAGCCGCCCGGCCAGATCGCGCGCCGTCCACAGCTCCTTCCCGGCCTCGGTGCGCCGGTCCCGGTGTCCCGGTCCGCCCGGCCGATTGGCTTCCAGCCAGGCCGACGGATATGCCGAGCAGTGCCCGTCGGGGGCCCAGACCACCTCGACGGCGGGCTCCCCGGCCCTCTCGGCGGCGGCCACCGTCGCGACCCGCAGCCCGTCGGGCAGGGCGTCGATCTGAAACAGCTTCTGCCCGGTGCGCGGATCTCGGCACTGCGCGCACGGGCAGTTGTCTCGGAGCCACAGAACCGGCAGATCGCCGATCGCGTCGCTGGACAGGGCGGGCATGGTCACTCCTCGGGGCAAAGTTGTATAGCCAACTTCTCCGACCGTCACAGGCGGACACGTCAAGGAGGTGTCCCAGACATGGCGGCGGGGCAAATCCCATGACCGGCGGCGGACGGGACGTCACCTGTCCGGCGGAACTCGCGGCCGGCCGGGTCATCGCGCCTCCGGAAGGGGAGGCGGCGTCCCGGCGGAGTGCGGTCGTCCTCCCACGCCTCGTCACCCGCGCTACGGCGGTGGCGGCTTGAGGGAGCCGGTGGGGCCGGCCCCATGGTGCCGACGGGGGAGCGCCGCCGGGCGTGTGCTTACCTCAGGGTCGCGGCATGGGGGCGCTCGACACGCGGGTCTCTCGGTAAAGGATTAGCGTGGAACGCGGACGCGCGGTCAGAGCCACAGCAGACCGGAACCCCGGCCCGATTCCGGCGGGCCGGGGTTCTCGTTGTGTGGGTCACCACGAGTGACCATGTCAGTCGGGATCAGTACCCCTTGTCGTCACGGCGCACGACACGGAAGCTGGCCACGACGCCGTTCCGGACCCTCACGCCGCCACGGACGCGGCGGGGAACGAGGCCGTTGCTGGAGCTGTGCGGGCCGACGGTGGCGATGGGAGCGCCGTTGTCGCAGGTCGCACCGTTGAAGACCTCGACGGTCCTCTTGCTGTCGTTGCGGACGTTGATGCTGTTCGCCCCGAGCCCGCTGATGATCACGATGCAGCCCTGGTCGTGGGCGTTGTACTCCCGCTCGTTGACGTAGATCTTCTTCTCGTAGTTCTTCTTGTGGTCGTTGTCGTTCTCGTCCTCGTCGTTGTCGTGGTCCCGGCCCTCGTTGCCCTTGGAGTTGTCGCCGTAGTTGTTGTTGTTGCCGTTGTTGTTGCCGCTGCCGTTGTTGCCGTTATTGCCGTTGCTGCCGTTGCTGCCGTCGGGGTAGGCGGCGGCAGCCGGCGCGCCCGCCGCCGGAGCGGCGACCGGGGCGGCGGCGGGGGCCGCGGCAGGGGCGGGGGCCGCGACCGCGGCCGCCTGGGCCGGCTCGGAAGCGGCGTTGGCGTAGGTGATGCCGGTCGCCACCAGAGCCGCGCCGGCCGCCAGCGCGGCGGTCACCACAGTGGAACGCGTTGCCATGTTGTTTCTCCTGTCTGAGAGACGTCGGCTGTTAGCCGATGCGAGTCTGAACGTACAGATCATCTTCTTGTGTGTCATATCAGACATGCTGAAAATATTACGAACAATCCGTTTGGAGTAATGGCGGCGCTGACGCCCCGTCATTCCGGTGGTTCCGCCGAGATCCAGGGTGAGGCGCCCGCGGGCCGCGCGCTCGTCGGTCGCCGACCGGTCGCGGGCCGGATGAGTGAGATGACGCCTTATCGGTTCCTTATGAGTCGTTAACTCCCGGTCTGCCGCAGCTCGTTGTCGTCGTCATCGCGGTGGACGGACCGGCGGGGCCCACTCCGGCGGGCGGGTGGACCGACCGGATGACCGGCGGCCCCGGCGGCGGGCGGAGCCGCCGTCGGACGGGGCTGAGATGCGATCCGTCGCGACGCCGGACGGCGGGTGCGGCGAACGGGTGAGCTCTCGCGGCTCCGGCGTGTCGCGTCTCCGAACGGCCGGGACCGGGTGACACGCCGACAGGCGGGGTGTAGGGGGCGCTCCTATGCTGACCTGGAGGCCCGTGGCCCGCGTTCTGCGCAGAGCCACGGGTCCGCTCACGGTTGGAGGCGGCCCATGGCGCGTGTGTGCGGACGGTTGCGTAGGGGTGTGGCGATCACCGCTGCCGTGGGGACGCTCGCACTGCCGGTCGCGGTCGGAGCCGTGTGGGGAGCCGTGCGAGGGGTGGTGGAAGTCGGTCCCGCCGCCGTCGATGTCGCGCTACCCGGTTCCGTGTCACCGTCCGCCGCCGAGGCATCCGCCCCGGGGGCGGAGAGGAAACGGCAGCTCGATGCGGCCGTTCGGCGGATCATGAGGGAGGCGCGCGTCCCCGGTGTGACGGTGGGGCTGTGGATGCCCGGGAAGGACAGTTACGTACGCTCGTTCGGAGTCGCCGACCAGCGCAACGGCCTGCCGATGGCACCGGATCTGTACATGCGGATCGGCAGTGAGACCAAGACCTTCACCGTGACGGCGCTGCTCCAGCTGGCCGACCGGGGCAGGGTGTCCCTGGACGACCCGATCGGGATATACATCGACGGTGTGCCGGGCGGAAGCCGGATCACACTGCGTCAGCTGGCCGGGATGCGCAGCGGGCTGTTCAACTATTCCGAGGACGAGGGGTTCGTCAAGGCGCTGACCTCCGATCCGAGGCGGTCCTTCACACCGCAGCAGCTGCTCGGCTACTCCTTCGGGCACCCCGTACTGTTCCGGCCCGGGCGGAAGTTCGACTACTCCAACACCAACCTGATCCTGCTCGGTCTGGTGGTGGAGCAGGTCAGCGGTCAGCGGCTCGGGGACTTCATCCGGCAGAACATCCTCCAGCCGGCCGGCCTGGACCATACGCTCCTTCCGGCCGGCGCCGACTTCCCGGGCCCGCATGCTCAGGGGTACACGAACCAGACCGCGAGCGGGAAGGTCGAGGACGCGACCGACTGGAACCCCTCCTGGGCCTGGGCGGCCGGTGCGATGATCTCCGATATGAGGGATCTGCGGGTGTGGGCGCGCACGGTGGCCACCGGCACCCTGCCCGGCCGAACCCCCCTGATCGGCCCGGCCCTGCAGAGGCAGCGGCTCAGGGCGCTTCCGACCACCGTCCCCGGTGCCGGGTACGGACTCGGCATCTTCGACGTCAACGGCTGGATCGGGCACAACGGTTCGCTGCCGGGCTACGAGTCCTTGACCGTGTACCTCCCGTCGGCGCAGGCGACGCTCGTGGTACTTCTGAACACCGATATCCGCCATGACGGGCAGGAGCCCGCCACTCTCTTCGGCGAGGCCATCACGAAGATCGCCACGCCGGGGCACGTCTTCCGTCTGCCCGAACGGCCGCCGGCCGGGTGAGGGTCCGCCGCGGCACGCCGCGGACAGCGCGCCCGGCGGGTCGCGGGGGATCGCAGCGGCGGCCCCGCGTCGCCTGGGGACCGCCCGTGCGTGGCTCACATCACAGCCGGCCGCGGGGGGAATGTGGAGCGGGGCTTCACATCTTCATGGCATGCTCACGACTTGTTACCCGTCGGTATTAACCGACCGCCGGGTTCTTTCGGCAACCCCCCACCACCACAGGACAGGTCTTGCGTATCCGCAAGTGGCACCTGCGTGCCCTCATGCCCGCACTCACCGCATCCGCCCTCCTGCTCGTCACCGGCTGCTCGTCGGGGCCCGGCCCTTCCTCCGGCTCCGGCGCGGCGCCCGCCGGGCGGGCCGAGGCGTCCGCCGCGGCGGCCCAGGACGCCGACCGGCCCCTCGCGGTCGCGGCGGCGCCCGCCGCCACGCCCACCGCGCTCGCGCGGCCGGACCAGACCGGCGGGCGGGCCCATCGCAGCACGCTCAAGGTGAGTTCGTACGACCGTCACACCCGACGGGCCGTCATCTCACGCGTCGTCAAGGCGACGCCCCCTCCGTCCGGGTCATCGACGGCACCGGGGGTCTCCACGGGGCCCGCGTCGCCCACGGCAACCCCGTCCGGAACCCCGAGCCGTTCCGCCGAGCCCGGACGGATCGCCGTCGGCGACGTCATCGCCAGCGCACCCGCGCCCGGTGCCCCGGACGGTCTCCTCGCGAAGGTCACCGAGGTGATCGGGGAGACCGGCGACGGCACCGAGGTGCAGACCGCGCCGACCACCCTCGACACCCTGCTCGGCGGCGACAAGGCCAAGGGCACGGTTCCCGTCGACCCCTCGTCCTTCGACGTCGAGCGACTGCTGCCCGATGTGAAGGTCTCCTGGACCAAGACGGGGAACGTGCACGCGGGGCCCGAGGGCGCGAAGGTCCCGCTGGGCAGCCTGCGTGTCGACCTCCGGGCCGACGTGCCCACCCCCGCGGGCGCCCCGGTGTCGGCGGACGCCTCCGTCGCCGGGTATGTGCAGGTCGCCCCCGAGGTCGACTTCTCCTACGGCGGGGGCGGCTCCGGCAGTGCCAACGGACAGGCCGGGCCCGCCTCGGCGCATCTGGGCGTGTCGGGCAACTGGAGCTCGCAGTGGTCCCTGAAGGGCCGCGCCGGGGTCTTCGCCAAGCCGGTGCGGGTGCCGTTCGCGAAGCTGCACGCCGACCCCGTCCTCCAGGTCGGCCCGATCCCGGTCGTCGTCAACCTCGACCTGACCTGCTACTTCCAGATCAGCGGCGACGGCAGTGTGACCGTCGCGGTGGAACAGGACCTCAAGGGCGACTTCAAGGCCGGCGGCACCTTCGCCCCCGGCAAGGGCTGGACACCCGTCAACGAGTCCACGATGACGAGCACGCCGGTGCGGACCTCCCTCACGGCCGCGGGGAACGTCAAGGCGGCGCTGGGTGCGCAGGCCACCGTCGGTCTGTACGGCGCGGTGGGCGTCACCGCCGACCTGGCGCCGTACCTGCGCGGCGAGGCGTCGATCGCGGCGAGCGCGGCGGCGGGTCCGGGCGCCCGGCCCACGGCCACCGCGGCGGGGTCGTGGGCTCTGTACGGCGGCGTCGATCTGACCGGCGCGCTGCAGCTTCAGCTGTCCGTGTTCGGTACGCCCGTCTTCCAGCACACGATCCCCCTCGGCGCGCTCCACCGGGAGTGGAGGCTCGCCGGCGGCAGCGTGTAGCTGCTCCTCCGTCCCACGGGACGTTCCGCCTCGCTCCGGGACGGGGAAACGGAATTCCCGGCCCTCGGTATGGAAACGCTGGGCGACGTGAGATCACGCCTCGTGATCGGCAACGTCAGCACGGAGGTTTCCATGATTCGTCGGACACTGCAGGGCGGCCTGCTGGCCGCGGTCACGATGCTCGCGCTCGTGCCCGCGGCCGCGGTCGCCGCTCAGGGCGACCGGGCCGCCCCGGCAACGGTCGTCGCGTCGGTCGCGCAGAGCCCGCACACGCTCCCCGCCCCCGTCCGGCACGTGCCCGCCCGGCAACGCGCCCACCGCCTCGCTTCCTGCTACCGCTCCATCGGCCACGGAAGCCGCCTGCGCCACCTCGGCCGCGTCGGACACCTCGGCTACGCCTGCCACCTGCGCCACATGCCGCGCACGTCGTACTCGCACCGCATCCACTCCGGCACGCGTACGGCGTACCACCACCGCATCGGTTACGCCGCCTACCGGCACCACGCCTACCGGCACCAGGCGTGCCGGCACCACGCGTACCGTGTCGCCGGGCGTGTCGTCACACGCCATGTTCCGCTGAACATCCGCTCCGGCCCGGGTACCGGCTACCGCGTGGTGGGACACCGCCACGCGCACGCCCGGCTGTTGCTGGTCTGCGAGAGGAGCGGCTCGTACGTCCACGGTAACCGGGGCTGGTACCGGCTCGCGGGCGGCAGGGGCTATGTCTCCGCGCACTACGTCCGCACCCGGAGCGCCGTGCCCTGGTGCTGACCCACCCCTTCCCTCCCTCCGGGGAAACGGCCTGCCCGTCACCTGTGCGTGCCGGGCAGGCCTTCGGCGCGCCTCGATCCCGCAACTCACCTTGTTCATACCGGTTCCCATGTGTGGCGGCACCACAGTCCCGGGAACACATCACGACAAGCAAGGGCGAACCGCCCAAAGTGGCATCGGCGTTGAGGGACGGGTCATGCGACAGCCTCAAGGATCCAGACCGTGAAGACCGGCGCAGCACGGGCGGCGGCGCTCCGCCGGCCGGCGGCGGGTCGGCCGGTGGAGCCGGACGGACCGTTCGTGACGGAGCTGCGCGGCCTGAGAGAGCGTACCGGTCTGAGCCTCGCGGCACTCGCGGCGCGCACCCCGTACAGCAAGTCCGCCTGGCACCGCTATCTCAACGGCGCCCAGCGGCCGCCCCGTTCGGCCGTGGAGGCGCTCGCCCTGCTCGCCGGCGTCGACGCGGCCCCCGTACTGGCCCTGTGGGAGGCGTCCGACCGCCCGCAGGGCCCGGACCAGCCCTCGGACCAGCCCTCGTACGACGGCTCCGCGCCGCCCGTCCGGTCCCGGCGGCTGCCGTTGCCGGCCCTCGCTCTGGTCGTCGCGGTGGCCGCGGTGGCTCTCACTCTCGTCGCGGCACATCGCTCCGGGGCGCCGACCGGCCGTCCCGCCGCGCCCTCGCCCCGCTGCCGGGGCACCTCCTGCCAGGGGCAGCTGCCCGACGTCTCCGCCTGTGACCGGGACGCACAGACCAAGAGCACGGTCCGCGCCGCCGGCTACGCGGTGCGGCTGGAGTACTCGCCGTCCTGCCGCGCCGTCTGGTCCGAGGTCCAGGCGCGGGCCACCGACGCCCGCGTCATCTCCGTCCGGTCGGGGCGGGATGTGCTCTCCGCGGCGTACCCGGGAGACGGCACCGCCGGCTCGAGCAGCCCCATGCTGGCCGTGACTTCACCCGAAGGGGTGGAGGCGTGCGCCGAGGTGGACGGCAAGGTGGCGTGCACCGGCCTGGATGCGCAACCCTCCGAGGTGCGCTGAGCGGAGGATCGGCCCGGGGCGGACGCCGCCAGTGCGCCGTGTCAATACTTTGCCCCTGGCGGATGTCCTACATGTTGTAGGGTTTGGCTCGTCCGCCCGGCCGGTCGGTTTCGGCCGGCCCGTTGTCGCCGATCGGGGGATCCGCGTGCAGGAGTCCGACCAGCCGTCGCCCGTGGCCGGCCCGACCTTCGAGCGGATGGTGGACCGGGCGCTGGACTTCCCGGAGGTCGCGGCGGCGATCGACGCCGCCGGTGCGGGCGCGTCCCGCGCGGAGCTGCGCGCCGGGGCCCTGGAGGCGCGCGTCCGCCTCGTCGGCGTCGCCGCCGTCGAATACGGCCACTACCTCGCGCTGCGGACCGCCGCCGCCTGTGGCGATCCGGGTCACGCCGCTTCGGTCGACGACGACCGTAAGAAGAGGATCTTGCCCGTCCTGGCGGTGCTCGTGCCCAGCCTCGGAGCCGTGGCCACCGGTGTGTTCCTGCTGTGCGGATTCGGGCTGCGGGCCTTCGCCGTGCGCCCGCACATCGACGACGGGCTCGTGATGGCCGGTGTGATCGCCGCCGCCGTGACCGCGGGAGCGGCTCTCGGGGACCTCGCCTGGATCGTGGTGATGGGCGCGCGGGGCCGATCCGGCCGCGGCGGCGACGACTGCGCCGACCGTGATCCCGAGGTGCGCCGGGCTCGTGAGGCCTGGGAGGACGCCGTGCTGGAACGGGGACTCGTGCCGTTCCTGCTCCAGGACGTGCAGGCGGCGCCCACCGATCCCGCGCGCGTACTCGAGGGGCGCGCCGTGGGCGCGGAGGACAGCGCTCAGTAGTCGACGCCGCTCGCCTGCCCGGCCCGACCGGTGCCGCAGGGGTGGACCGGTCCTTGTCTGACTCCTACCCTCATCAGGGTCCCCCGTGCCCCTACGCAATGTAGTGTCGGTAGGAGTGCCCGGGAGAACCAAGGACAGACCGTCCCGCCCCCAGTGTCCGCTTCCGTCCACGCCGGTCGCTCCGGCCTCTTCTCAAGGTGAGTCATCGCGGTGCCCGCACAGCAACAAGCAGTGATCCCCCAGCAGCGCGCCCGGCATCCGCAGGGCGCGCCGGAGGGGCGACCGCCGCTCCTCGCACGCCTGCGCCCCGGGGCGGCCGCCGCCACGGTCTGGTACCTGCGGCTGCAGGCCGTGCTGAACATCGTGGCGGTACTCTCGCTGCCCTTCCGCGAAGAGGTCCAAGAGCACAACGCCGGTGAGTTCTTCACCCCGTACCTGGCCACCGCCGGACTGGTCTCGGCGGCCCTCGCCCTGTTCCTGGCATTGGTGATGCGACGCCGGAAGCGGGCCGCATGGATCTTCAACATGCTGCTGGCCGGGCCTCTCTTCGCGCTCTACGTGCTCGCCCTCACCCAGGACGACTACCGCCGCCATGTCTTCAACTGGATCTCCGCTCTGCTCACCGGCCTGTTCGTGGCCGCCCTGCTGATCGGCCGCAGGGAGTTCCAGGCCGTGGGCGACCGCTCCAACCCCCGGCTCGCGCTGGTCGTGGGCGCCTGCGGCATCCTCGTCAGCGGCGGCGTCGGCACCCTGCTGGTCAGCGCCACCAACAAGGTGGCCGGGGCCTCCCTGACGGACAAGATCGCATACACGCTGCTGCGCGGCGTCAGCGTCGGCCCGCTCGCCGACCGGATCGACGCCGTGCACGCGCCGCGCTGGGTCGACATCACCATCAACATCCTGATCGCGGTCTCCTTCCTGCTCGTCCTGTACGCCTGCTTCCGCGCTCCCCGCGGCCGGGAACTCCTCGGCGAGGCGGACGAAGAGCGCCTGCGCGCCCTGCTCGCCAAGCACGGCGAGCGGGACTCCCTCGGCTACTTCGCGCTGCGCCGCGACAAGGCCGTGATCTGGTCCCCGACCGGCAAGGCGGCGATCACCTACCGGGTGGTCGGCGGCGTCACCCTGGCCTCCGGCGACCCGATCGGTGACCCCGAGGCATGGCCCGGCGCCATCGACGCGTGGCTGGCGGAGGCCCGCCGGCACGCCTGGACGCCCGCCGTCATGGGGGCGAGCGAGGAGGCCGGCACGATCTACGCCCGGCACGGCCTGGACGCCCTCGAACTGGGTGACGAGGCGATCGTCGAGGTCGCCGACTTCAGCCTCGAGGGGCGCGCGATGCGGGTCGTGCGGCAGGCGCACAACCGGGTCCGCCGAGCCGGCTGCACCGTGGACATCCGCCGCCACGGCGACATCCCCGAGTCCGACATGGCCACCCTGATCGAGAGGGCCGACCACTGGCGCGACGGCGGCGGCGAGCGCGGCTTCTCCATGGCCCTGGGCCGCCTCGGCGATCCGGCCGACGGGAACTGCGTGATGCTGGAGTGCCGCGACGACCAGGGCGAGCCCCGGGCCCTGCTCAGCTTCGTCCCCTGGGGCGAGCACGGGCTGTCCCTGGACCTGATGCGGCGCGACCGGGGATGCGAGAACGGCCTCATGGAGTTCATGGTGATCGAGCTGCTGCGGCGCGCCCCCGAACTCGGCATCAAGCGGGTGTCGCTCAACTTCGCCATGTTCCGTTCCGTCTTCGAACGTGGCGCACGCCTCGGCGCCGGCCCCGTCCTGCGGCTGTGGCGCTCGGTGCTGACCTTCTTCTCCCGCTGGTGGCAGATCGAGTCCCTCTACCGCGCCAACGCCAAGTACCGGCCTGTATGGGAGCCGCGCTTCCTGCTGTTCGAGAAGAGCAGCGACATCCCGCGCATCGGCATCGCCAGCGCCCGCGCCGAGGGATTCCTGACCGTGCCGAGCCTGCCGTCCCTCTTCCGCCGACGGCATGTCGCGGCCGGAGGGCAGGGGCAGCCCCCGCTCGCGCACGACAAGGGTCATTGAGCGGCAAAGTTCCGGACCCGGGGTGAGACGGGGCGCGCGGGGCGACGTACAGCAGGGGAGGGGCTTCGGCCCCCTGCCGCGCCGCCCGTTCCTCCCGGAGGTACCCCGCCCGTGACGATCGTCAAAGCACCCCCGGCGCCGGTCGACCGGCGCCATGACGAGGAGCCTTCCCAGGGCTGGCAGTTCACCTCCTCCCACGGACTGGTCCTGCTGCTTCTGCTGCTGGTCGTCGGGCAGGGCCCGATCCGGCGGGTGCTGGCGGCGCCCGTGATGCAGAGCTGGATGACCGTGTTCCTCGCGGTGGTCGTCCAGGCCCTGCCCTTCCTCGTCCTCGGCGTCCTGCTGTCGGCGGCCCTCGCGGTGTTCGTCCCGCCGTCGTTCTTCGCGCGCGCCCTGCCGAAGCGGCCCGCCCTCGCGGTGCCGGTCGCCGGGATGGCCGGGGCGGTCCTGCCCGGCTGCGAGTGCGCCTCGGTACCGGTCGCGGGGGCGCTGGTGCGCCGGGGTGTCACGCCCGCCGCGGCGCTGGCCTTCCTGTTGTCCGCCCCGGCGATCAACCCGATCGTGCTGACCGCCACGGCGGTGGCGTTCCCCCGCAACCCCGAGATGGTCCTCGCCCGGTTCGCGGCGAGCCTGCTGGTGGCGTGCGCGATGGGCTGGATGTGGCAGCGGCTGGGCCGTACCGACTGGCTGAAGCCGCCGGTCCGCGCGTCCTACGAGGGGCGGAGCAAGGGGGCCGCGTTCTGGGGGTCCGTACGGCACGACGTGATGCACGCGGGCGGCTTCCTGGTCGTCGGCGCCATGGCAGCGGCCACCCTCAAGGCCGTGGCGCCGGCGAGCTGGCTGCGGACGGCGGCGGGCAACCCGGTGGTGGCGATCCTCGCGCTCTCGGTCCTCGCGGTGCTGCTGTCGATCTGTTCCGAGGCGGACGCGTTCGTCGCCGCGTCGCTGTCCCAGTTCTCGCTCACCGCCCGGCTGGTGTTCCTCGTGGTGGGGCCGATGATCGACCTGAAGCTGTTCGCGATGCAGGCGGGCACGTTCGGGCGCTCCTTCGCCCTGCGGTTCGCGCCCGCCACCTTCGCGCTGGCGATCCTGGTGTCGGTGCCGGCCGGGGCGGTGCTGCTGTGAACCGTCAGGCGCAAGCGGCCGTACTGTTCCTGGTCGGCGGGGCGATGCTGCACGCCGGCACGACCTCCCTGTATCTGCGCTACGTCAAGGCCGGCCTCCAGCCGTTGCTGCTCGCCGCCGGGGCCGTCCTGATCGTGGCCGCGCTCGCGACGGTCTGGTACGAACTGCGCCGGCCGCGGCCGGTCCGGCGCCTTCGGGACGGGGGAGAGCCGCACGACACCGTCCTCGGCGACCCCGACGGCGGCCCCGATGACGGCCGAGGCGACGGCCATGGCGACGGCCACGATCACGGTCACGGCGAGGGCCCCGGCAGCGGCCACGGTCACGGTCACCGCGAGCCGCGGATCTCCTGGCTGCTCGTGCTGCCGCTGTTCGCCCTGATCCTGGTCGCCCCGCCCGCGCTCGGCTCGTACAGCGCCCTGCGCGCCGGAACCGCGCTCCAGCCTCCCCTGGCCTCCCCGGCTCTGCCGTCCGGTGACCCGGTCCCGCTGAGCCTGGTGGACTACGCGGGCCGCGCGGCGTACGGCCACGGACACTCCCTCGGCCACCGCAAGGTGGAGATCACCGGGTTCGTCGCGCTCGACCACGGCGGTACCCCGTATCTCGTCCGCATGGCCCTCAACTGCTGCGCCGCCGACGCGCAGCCGGTCAAGGTCGGCCTGTCCGGAAAGCTGCCGCCGGTCCTGCAGCCCGACTCCTGGCTCCAGGTCACCGGCACCTTCAGCGCCCGGCGCACCAAGGACCCCGTCAACGGCGGCATCATCCCGTTCCTCGACGTGATCGAGGCCAAGCCGGTCCCGACGCCGAAGGACCCCTACGACGAGAGCTGGAACCAGTGACGCCCACGGCCGCGGCGCCCCGTCCGTGAGGTGAGCGGCCGGCTCAGACGGCGGGTGTCCGCACTCCGTCCAGGGCCACGCCCAGGACCCGGTCCCGCTGGGCGTCGTCCAGGAAGTTCGTCGCGGTGATCCCGGCGACCATCCGGAGCAGATCGTCGAAGTTCAGGTCCGTGCGGGCCGCGCCCGCTTTCTGAGCCCGCTCGAACAAGGGGCCGCCCGCCTGGTACATGGACTCCCGGCAGGCGAGGAAGATGTCCGACTCGTCGTCCATCGCCTCGCGGATGGCCCGCTTGGTGACCGTGTAGTCCACGAACCGGTGCAGCCAGGAGGTGAGCGCCTCCCACGGCTCGCGGTCCGCCACCTGTCCGGCCACCCGGCACAGGTCGTTCACCTCGCCCGCGTAGACGCTCTCGAAGAGGTGACGGCGGGTGGGGAAGTTGCGGTAGAGCGTGCCGATGCCGACGCCGGCGCGGCGGGCGATGTCCTCCAGGGACGCCTCCGCGCCATGCTCCGCGAACGCCTCGCGTGCGGCGGTGATCAGGGCGTCGTAGTTGCGGGCGGCGTCTTTCCGGTGCGGCCGCTGGGCCGCCACGATCTCGCTGACGGGGAACGGCTGGGCCGTCACTGCTGCCTCCCTGGACGGAACCGGGTTGAAGCGGAGGTCTGCCTCCGTTACAGTGGAGGCGTACCTCCACTTTAGCAGTCGGGGTGCGCTCGGCCTGGATGCGTGCGGCCGCACGCGTCGCCGACGCCCTCGTATTCCTCGATCCGGCGTCGGACCCGCGCAGACCGCGGCCGCCCGGTCCCCATCCGCTCGCGACCGCTCCCCGCGGTCGTCGGAGTGCCCCGCGCCGCCCCGCGGCGCGACCGAGTCCGTACGACCGCGGCCCGACGACCTCGGCCGCACCCTGCCCCGAGAGGCTTTTCGATGCCCCGGAAGTCCACCCGTCTCACCTTCGCCGTCCTGGCGACCGGTGCGGGCGTGTTCTCCATGTTGCAGTCCCTGATCGCGCCGGCCCTGCCGACCGTTCAGCACGCGCTGCACGCCTCACAGTCCACCGCCACCTGGGTGATGACGGCGTATCTGCTGTCGGCCTCGGTGTTCACGCCGATTCTCGGCCGGATCGGCGACCTCGTCGGCAGGAAGCGCACGCTCGTCGCCGTGCTGTTGACCGTGCTGGCCGGGTGCCTGCTCGCCGCGCTCGCGCCGAACATCGGAGTACTGATCGTCGCCCGGGTGATCCAGGGCGCCGGCGGCGCCCTGTTCCCCCTGTCCTTCGGCATCATCCGCGACGAGTTCGCCCCGGGCGAGGTCAGCGGCAGGATCAGCAACCTGTCCGCCGTGATCGCCGCCGGAGGTGGCGTCGGCATCGTGGCGGCGGGCCCCATCGTCTCCGCGCTCGACTACCGCTGGCTGTTCTGGATCCCGGTCGCCGTCGTCGCCGTCACCACCCTGATCGCCCTGCGCTGTGTGCCCGAGTCGCCGCGCCGGAGCCAGGGCCGCGTCAACTGGTCGGGCGCCGTGCTGCTTTCCGCATGGCTGGTGGCCCTGCTGCTGCCGATCAGCCAGGCCGGCCAGTGGGGCTGGGGCTCGGCCCGGGTGATCGGTCTGCTCCTCGCCGCGGTGGTGCTGTTCGCGCTGTGGCTGTTCTCCGAGGCACGCTCCCGCAGCCCGCTGATCGACCTGCGCGTCATGCGGCTGCCCGCCGTGTGGACCACCAACGCCGCCGCACTGCTGTTCGGCGCGGGGATGTACTCGATCTGGTCCTTCCTGCCGGGCTTCGTCCAGACGCCGTCCTCCGCCGGATACGGCTTCGGTGCGTCCGTCACCGCGTCCGGACTGCTCATGCTGCCGATGCTGGTCGCCATGTTCCTCTCGGGTGTGCTGAGCGGTCGCCTGGAGCCGGTGCTCGGAGCCAAGACGCTGCTCACGGCCGGTGCCGCTCTGGGCGCCGTCGCCTGCGGCTTCCTCGCCCTGTGGCACGATCGGCAGTGGCAGGTCGCCTTCGTCGCGGGCGTGTTCGGATTCGGCATCGGACTGGCCTTCGCGTCGATGGCCAACCTGATCGTCGGCAGCGTGCCGGTCGAGCAGACCGGCGCCGCGACCGGCATGAACGCGAACATCCGGACCATCGGCGGCTCCCTGGGCGCCGCCGTCACCAGCGTCCTGGTGACCGGTCGCCTCCAGCCTTCGGGACTGCCCTACGCCTCCGGCTACACCCATGGCTTCGGCCTGCTGGCCCTGCTCTGTCTCGCCGCGGCCCTGGCCGCGCTGCTGGTGCCGGTCCGACGCGCCGCCCGGGTCACCGGCGCCCCGCGCGCGTCCGAACAGCAGGCCCGCACCGAGCCGGAGGCCGCCGCGCAGGGAGCGCGCGGCTGACGCCTCCGCTTCGGTGACACCTTCGACACGGCGGCGGTGCCGGGGATGGTCTCCAGGACGATCGCGGCGATCGTCCCCGGCCCTCCACCGAGACCGCCGGGACGAACGTGATGCCCGGCCGGCAGGAGATCCCTTCGCCACGGTCCGGGGCGACCGCTCCGGACCGTGGCGGCACGGGCCGAGGCCGATCACTTCGTCCGGCTGTCCGCGGCGACCTGGGCGAGCGTGCGGCCGCTGCACACCGAGCGGGCGCGCCGGGGATCCGGCGTGCCGTGCCCGCCGGACCGGGCGTGGCCCGCCCGCACCAGGAGCCAGGAACCGTCCGCGTCGCCGCCCTTGCCGTCCCGGAAGCGGGTGAGGGCGTATTCGCCGTGGAGTTTCGACCCCTTCAGCCGGAACGTGGCGTGGCCGTGCTCCAGTGCCTCGGCGAAGGGAACGGGCCGCCCGCGGCGGTCGTGGCTCGACGGCCGGTAGGTGCCGCGGTCCCAGACGATCACGGCGCCGCCGCCGTACTCGCCCGGCGGGATGACGCCCTCGAAGTCCTCGTACTCCAGGGGGTGGTCCTCGGTGGGTATGGCGAGCCGCCTGTCCCCGGGATCCGTGGAGGGCCCCTTGGGGACGGACCAGGACCGCAGTACGTCGCCGACCTGGAGCCGGAAGTCGAAGTGCAGGGTGCTCGCGTCATGGATCTGCACCACGAATCGGGGCTCCGCGTCAGAGGACGCGCCGCTGCCCGGGGGCTCACCGGTCCGGCCGAAGTCCCGTTTGCCGCGGTACTCCCGCAGCCGATCGTCCTCACCCACGTCCGGCTCCTCTCCGCCCGCCGGCCGGCACGTGCCGGGCCGGGCCGTGTCGGGCCGTGCTCCGGTCCGAGTACCCCGTCGGCCGTCCTGGGCACGTGCACCTGCGAAGCCGCGCCGGGTCTGCGACATGACGGCCTTGTGAGCCGCACCCTCGGGCCGTCGCCGCCGGGCGGGTAGTCTCCGGAGCATGCGGATCTCCGTTTCCTCGGACATGGACGAACCCGTGGCCCGCAGCCTGGTCGGGGAATTGCGCGGCCGTGGCCACGAGGTGCTGGTCCACGGCGCCCTGCGCCCCGGCGACGACACCCAGTGGGCGTCGTGCTCGGAGGCGGCGGCCCGCGAGGTCGCCGACGGGACGGCGGACCAGGCCGTCGTGTGCTGCTGGACGGGCACCGGGGCGTCGATCGCCGCGAACAAGGTGCCGGGGGTACGGGCGGCGCTGTGCACGGACGCCTACACGGCCGACGGCGCACGCCGCTGGAACGACGCCAATGTGCTGGCGCTCAGCCTGCGGCTGACGTCCGAGGCGCTGCTCAAGGAGATCCTCGACGCCTGGTTCGCGGCCGAGGCGAGCGAGGACGCCGACGACCGGGAGAACGTGGCCCGGATCGGACGGCTCGACCTCGGCAGGCCGGCGCCGTAGCGGGCCGCCGAGGGACGAGTGCCGTGACGGACCGCCAGGGGATCCGGTGCCGCGGCGGACGGCCCGCGGACCTCGCCGGGCCTGCGGTGACGGGGGCGCGCCGACGGCCGGCCCCCGCCAACTCCACGGTCAGCGGCTGCCGTTGAAGTAGGTGGCGTCCCAGTGCGAACCCTCACGGGCGCAACGGGCGAACTCGTGCAATGGGGGCGTGAGGGAGTGTCCGGAGCATTCCGCATCCCCTTGCGCGCGGCCGGGCACGCCAACACCGCGGGCGTAGGCCGCATCGGGCGTGGGCCCAGGCGCCGGATCAGCCGCCCGCCACCAGTTCGGGCACCGGCTGCACCCTCCTGTCCCCGGCCGCAGCCGCCGCCCCCGCCAGGTCCTCGCGTCGGCCCCGCACGCTCCACAGCCACAGCACATCCCGGCCGAACGACCACGCCAGGGACGCCAGCGCGCACGCGACGATCCCCGCGGTCGCCACGTACGGCAGGTACCCGGACCCGGCCACCAGCAGCGCGACGCCCTGCAACGCCGCCACCGCCTTGCGCGCCATGCTCGGCGGCAGCCCGCCGTTCAGCCACGGCAGCACCCGGGCCGCCGCCACGAACACGTACCGCATTCCGCCGATCAGCAGCACCCACGGGCCCAGCGACATCGACACATAGACGCTCAGCACCAGGATCAGGAACGCGTCGACCTCCATGTCGAAGCGGGCGCCCAGCTCTGTCGACGTGCCCGTGCGGCGGGCCACCTTGCCGTCCACCCCGTCCAATATGAGCGCCACCGCGGTCAGGCCCACCAGCAGCGTCACCGGCGGCGAGCTCTCGAACGAGTCCGCCACCAGCGCCGTGACACCGCCCACCAGGGTCGCCCGGCCCAGCGTCACCCGGTTGGCCGGTCCGAAGGAGCGCAGCCGGGAGCGGACCACGGCACGGGTGAGCACGGCCCAGGTGGCGAGTGCGAAGGCCAGGCCCGTCAGCCAGCCGGCCGGGCCCATGCCGATCGCCGTGCCCAGCAAGGTCAGCAGCAGCACCTGCACGCCCGCCCCCACGGTCGTCTCCTGCTGCAACAGCCTCGCGTCGTACATGTGGTTCAGGGCCACCGCTCACCCTCCGGCCAAGTGACAGATTCGATCTTCGCCGCGTACCTTGTGCGCGACTTCTCGTAGTTGCGGTACGTGAAGAGTCGGCCGATCGTTCAGGAGGACGCACATGGACCTCACAGCTCGGGCCTTCTGGCTGCGCTCACCGGGGCACGGGGAGGTGCGGGACGTCGAGCTGCCGGAGCCCGCTGACGGGGAAGAAGTGCTGGTACGCGCGCTGTACTCGGGCGTCAGCCGCGGCACCGAGACCCTGGTCTTCCGCGGCGGCGTGCCGGAGAGCCAGCACGCCGCCATGCGCGCCCCGTTCCAGGAGGGCGACTTCCCGGCCCCCGTGAAGTACGGCTATCTGAGCGTCGGGACGGTGGAGGTGGGTCCGGCGGACCTGGTCGGGCGCACGGTCTTCTGCCTGTATCCGCACCAGAGCCGGTACGTCGTCCCGGCCTCGGCCGTCACCGTCGTACCGGACGCCGTGCCCGCCCACCGTGCCGTCCTCGCGGGCACCGTGGAAACCGCCGTCAACGCGGTCTGGGACGCGGGCCCCCTGCTCGGAGACCGGATCGCCGTGGTGGGCGGCGGCATGGTCGGCTGCTCCGTCGCCGCCCTGCTGGCGCGCCATCCCGGCGTCCGCGTCCAGCTCGTCGACGCCGATCCCGCCCGCGCCGAGACCGCCCGGGCGCTCGGAGTGGACTTCGCTCCGCCCGAGGACGCGCTCGGGGAGTGCGACCTCGTCGTCCACGCCAGCGCCACCGAGCAGGGGCTCGTACGGTCCCTGGAGCTGCTCGCCCCGGAGGGCACCGTCGTCGAACTCAGCTGGTACGGCGACCGGCGAGTCACCCTGCCGCTCGGCGAGGCGTTCCACTCCCGCCGACTCACCCTGCGCAGCAGCCAGGTCGGCACCGTCTCGCCGCGCGCGCGGTCCGGACGCACCTACGCCGACCGCATCGCCGTCGCCCTCGAACTGCTCGCCGACCCGGCCTTCGACGCGCTCATCACCGGCGAGTCCGCCTTCGAAGACCTCCCTGACGTGCTGCCACGCCTCGCGCGGGGCGAACTCAGGGGGCTGTGCCACCGCGTCCGGTACGCCACGGACTGAAGTTCCGGCCGAGAGCCCGCCGCCCGAGTTGTCCGGACTCCTGGGAAACCCCGAGGGAATTCACAAAGAACCTCGAAACAAGGAGAACGGGCAGCTGAACAACGCGCCGGGACCGGCCGTACTACACGACATGCCCCGGCAGGGGGCAGACGCACCGCACCTGGAGGGTCGTCCGTTGTTCAGCATCACCGTCCGTGATCACCTGATGATCGCCCACAGCTTCCGCGGCGAGGTCTTCGGGCCCGCGCAGCGCCTGCACGGAGCGACGTTCCTCGTGGACGCCACCTTCCGCCGCGCCGAGCTGGACGACGACAACATCGTCGTCGACATCGGACTGGCCACACAGGAGCTGGGCGCCGTGGTGAGCGAGCTCAACTACCGCAACCTCGACAACGAGCCCGACTTCGCGAACACCAACACCTCGACGGAGTTCCTGGCCAAGGTGATCGCCGACCGTCTCGCCGAGCGGATCCACAAGGGGGCGCTGGGCGAGAGCGCACGGGACATAGCCGGTATCACCGTCACGCTCCACGAGTCCCACATCGCCTGGGCGAGTTACGAGCGTGCCCTGTGACCGACACCACCATCGACCACGCGTCCCCGGGTTCCTTCGGCCGGACGCCCCAACCCCGGCTGAGCTACGTGCCCGTGCAGAACGCGGCCCTGGGCAACGCCGACATCATCCCCATGTCCCTGCGCACCGTGCACTTCGTCATGCCGGCCGGCGTCGACGACCCGGCCGGCCCCAGCGGCGGCAACGCCTACGACCGCCGTATCTGCCTCGACCTGCCCGGCTTCGGCTGGCAGGTCGACCGGCACACCGTCGACGGCTCCTGGCCCCGGCCCGGGGCGTCCGCCCGCGCGGAACTCGCCCGGACTCTGCGGGAGCTGCCCGACGGCACGGTCGTCCTTCTCGACGGCCTGGTCGCCTGCGGCGTCCCCGAGATCGTCACACCCGAGGCCGAACGACTGCGCCTCGCCGTCCTCGTGCACCTGCCGCTCGGCGACGAGACGGGCCTCGACCCGCGGACCGCGGCGGAACTCGACGCCAAGGAGCGCGCCACGCTGCGGGCCGTGCCCGCGGTCGTCGCCACCAGCGACTGGGCCGTGCGCCGGCTCGTCTCCCACCACGGACTCGCCCCCGAGCGCGTCCATGCCGCCGCGCCCGGCGCCGACATCGCGCCCCTGGCCCCCGGCACCGACGGCGTCTCCCGGCTGCTGTGCGTCGCCGCGATCACCCCGCGCAAGGGCCAGCACCGGCTGATCGAGGCCCTCGCGGCCGTCAAGGACCTGCCGTGGAGCTGCCATTGCGTCGGCGGTCTCGGCCACGACCCCGAGTACGTCGCACGGCTGCGCGCCCTCATCGACGAACACGGCCTCGGCGACCGGCTGCACCTGGTCGGGCCGCAGTCCGGCGCCGAGCTGGACGCGAGTTACGCCTCCGCCGACCTCATGGTCCTGACCTCGTACGCGGAGACGTACGGCATGGCCGTCACCGAGGCACTGGCCCGCGGCATCCCGGTCCTCGCCACCGATGTCGGCGGCCTGCCGGAGGCGGTCGGTCGCGCGCCCGACGGCGGAGTGCCCGGCATCCTCGTACCACCGGAGGACCCCGCCGCGCTGGCCACGGAGCTGCGCGGCTGGTTCGGCGAGGCGGATGTGCGGCGCCGGCTCAAGGCGGCCGCGCGTGGCCGCCGGGCCGCACTGGACGGATGGGCGACCACGGCCCGCAGCCTGGCCGGTGTCCTGGCCGGCCTGCGCCACGAGCCCGGGAGGGCGGCATGAGCACGAGTACGACTCCCACCGGGCCCCAGGCGCACACGCCGCCCACGGACGGCCCCGTGCCGGCGGCACTGCCCGCCATACCGTCGCCCGGGGACACGGAGCCCGAAGTCCCCCGGTACGCCCCGCAGTGGCTCCAGCTGCGCGAACCCGCGGACGCGGCGGCCCGGGCGCACGACCTGCTCGACCCGCTGCGGATCCGGCTCGCCAACCGGTCCGGGCGCTCCGGCGACCTGGTCGTGCACGACCTGGGCTGCGGCACCGGCTCGATGGGCCGCTGGCTCGCCCCGCTCCTCGACGGCGCCCAGCACTGGATCATGCACGACCGGGACCCGTATCTGCTGCACTTCGCCACCGTGGGCGCTCCCAAGGCGGCCGCCGACGGCAGCCGGGTCACCGTCACCACCCAGCGCGGCGACATCGGCAGGCTCACCCCGGACGCCCTGGCGGGGGCCTCGCTGGTGACCGCGTCCGCGCTGCTCGACGTCCTCACCGCCGACCAGACGGAGACGTTCGCCGAGGCCTGCGTCGGCGCCGGCTGCCCGGCGCTGCTGACGCTGTCCGTCGTCGGACGCGTGGACCTCACGCCCGCGCATCCTCTGGATCAGGAGATCACCGAGGCCTTCAACGCCCACCAGCGGCGCGGTGACCTCCTCGGCCCGGACGCGGTGCATGCGGCCTGCGAGGTCTTCGGGCGGCTCGGCGCGAGCGTACGGGTGCATCCGAGCCCCTGGCGGCTCGGGGCCGAGCAGGCGGAACTGACCGGGGAATGGCTGCGCGGCTGGGTCGGCGCGGCCGTGGAGCAGCGCCCCGAGCTCGCGGCCCCCGCCGAGATGTATCTCCAAGCCCGTCTGGCCGACTGCGCGGCGGGCCGACTGCGTGTCGTGGTGCATCACAGCGACGTTCTGGTCCTGCCGCAGCCGACAGGAGGGGCGGGATGACGGTGCGGACGCTCGCCCCGGAGGAGGCCGGGAAGGCCGGGGAAGCGGAAAGAGGGGCGGAGGGGATGCACGGGCGTTCGGCCCCCGCGGTCCTGCCCGCGGACGCCGTACTCCCCGAGCCCGCCGCGCCGGGCGCAGGACCGGCCACGGACGAGGCGCCGCCGGCCCGGCGCCGCTCTCTCATGCGCGTCCTGCGCTCACAGCTCGGCACGGTCGCCGGAGCCGCCATCCTCGGTGTGCTCCTGTGGCGGCTCGGCACCGGCGTCTTCCTCGACGGGCTCCGGCGGATCGACGCCCCGACGCTGCTCGCGGGGCTCGGGATCGGCGTGCTGACCACCGTGTTCAGCGCCTGGCGCTGGTGCCGCGTCGCCCGTGCCCTGGACATCAGGCTGCCGTTGGGCGCCGCCGTCGCCGACTACTACCGCGCCCTGTTCCTCAACGCGGCGCTCCCCGGCGGCGTGCTCGGCGATGTGCACCGCGCGGTGCGGCACGGGCAGAGCGCCGGTGACGTCGGACGCGGTGTGCGCGCCGTGGTCCTGGAGCGCACCGCCGGCCAGGTGGCCCTCGTGGTGATCGGAGTACCGGTCCTGCTCACGATGCCCTCGCCGGTGCTCGCCCAGGCCCGTCACCTCGCCGGTCTGCTGGCGCTCGGCGCCCTCGGCGCGCTCGCCGTGGTGGCGGCGGTGCGGATGGGCCGGGCTCCCCGCCCGTCGCGCCGGACCCGGGCGCTCGCGGCCGCGCTCGCCGAGGCGCGCACCGCCCTGCTGGCCCGCGGCAGCCTGCCCGCCGTACTGCTCTCGTCCGCCGTCGTGCTCGCCGGGCATCTGCTGATGTTCCTGGTGGCCGCGCGGGCCGCCGGGTCGCACGCGTCCCCGGCCACGCTCCTGCCGCTGGCGCTGCTCGCCCTCATCGCCATGGGGCTTCCGCTGAACGTCGGCGGCTGGGGTCCCCGCGAGGGCGTCACCGCCTGGGCGTTCGGTGCGGCCGGGCTCGGCGCGGAGACGGGGCTGAGCGTCGCGGTGGTGTACGGCGTCCTCAGCTTCGTCGCGAGCCTGCCCGGCATCGTCGTACTCCTCGCCCGGTGGTACGGGGGACTTCGGGGTCCGCGTGCGACGGCGGAGGCGCAACCGGCCGGGGACGGCGCAAAGGGCCCCTCCGAGGCGGAGGAAGCATCCTCCGAGGCGGAGGAAGCACCCACCGAGGCGCCGAGTGGACCCTCCGAGGCATCGAAGGGGTCCCCCGACCGGGGCCCGGAGCGTACCCCCCACACGCTCCGTGCCCCGGTACCGTACGCTCCCTACCCGCGCTCACCCCCCGGGCCGCGCACCCCGCTGCTGACGCGATGTCAGGCCGGCCGTGGCTCCCCGGAAAGCGTGGTCCCCGGCAGGCCGCCGGCGGGCTCCTCCGAGGTGACGAGGGAGAAGTACGCCGCGAAGGAGCCGGCGAGCGTCGCGAGCAGCTGCTTCCCCTTCTCCGCGGAAGCCAGCGAAGGGCGCCCGATGACACCGGACTCCGTATAGGCCGACATGCCGAGGGTGAGGAGATGCCTGCGGTCGTCGGCGATGAAATCCGTGGTCTCGTAACCGGGCCCGACCAATTCGGGATGGCAGTGCAGAAGAATGGAGGTCTCGATTTCCCCGGCATGCATGTCGCTGAGCAGCGAGGTCCGCACACCGGCCCACTCCCGGGCCGCCTCCCAGTCCTCCGGGGCCGGGAAAAGCGCCATCCGCACACCGCTGTCCGCGGATTCCTGGACGACATTGCCGAGGACGTAATTCCCGCCGTGACCGTTGACCAGCACCAGGGCCTCGACGCCCGAACGGCGCAGCGATGCCGCGATGTCCCGTACCACCGCGTGGAGAGTGACGGAGGAAATGCTCACGGTTCCCGGCCAGTCCGCGTGCTCGTGCGAACAGGAGATCGTCACCGGAGGGAGGAGGTGAACCGGATACGCCGCGGCGACCTCGCGGGCGATCGCACAGGCCACCAGCGTGTCGGTGGCCAGTGGAAGGCAGGGGCCGTGCTGTTCGAAGCTGCCCACCGGAAGGACGGCGACCTGACGACGGAGACCCTCCGCCCGGGACCGTACGTCCTGGGAGGTGTCCGACGGCAGCACAGCCGCGCCGCGCCCCGGCACATGTGCGGGCGCAACCGCGTCAGCGGCCTGCCGCGTCCCAGAAGTATCCGTATTTCCCGAACCGCTCATGGTTCCACGGCCTTTCGTCTCGTACCGCCTGCACTTACAGATAGGAACAGATCATGACAGACATCGATGGGGTGCTCGGCGGGAATGCCCACCTCTCGGAAGTGCCCCGAGTGGTGAATGGCCCCACCACCGGGGTCACCCGGGTCGTGAATGCCCCCCTGCCGACCAAGTACGGTGATTTCCAGGCCGTCGGCTACCTCGACCACGACCGCGGGGACGAACAAGTCGCCCTGGTGTACGGGGACATCGAGGAAGAGGGCATGCTCGTCCGCCTCCATTCCGAGTGCCTGACCGGGGACGCCTTCGGCTCCACGCACTGCGAGTGCGGACCCCAACTCTCCACCGCACTCCGGGAGATCGTGGCCGCGGGGCGCGGCATCCTCGTCTATCTGCGCGGCCACGAGGGCCGCGGCATCGGACTGCTCGCCAAGCTGCGCGCGATGAAGCTCCAGTCCGAAGGCCTCGACACGGTGGAGGCGAACCTCGCCCTCGGTCTGCCGGTGGACGCGCGCGACTACCGGGTCGCGGCGGAGATCCTGCACGACCTCGGCGTCCGGTCCGTGCGGCTGCTGTCCAACAACCCGCGCAAGCGGGAGGCGCTCCTGCGGCACGGCATCAAGATCGACGAGCAGGTGTCGCTGCTGATACCGCCGTGCGAGAACAACATCACGTATCTGCGCACCAAGCGGGAACGGCTCGACCACTATCTGCCGCACCTGGACGCAGTGGTGCACTCCTCGTGAGCGGGTGCGCGGCGGCCGCCCGGCGCCGGCCGCCGCGCCCGCACCCCTGCCGCACCCCGGGGTGACGCGGACCCGGATGCGCTGATGACGTCGGCGCGGATCCCGGAAACAATCAAGGAATGACCGACGACGTCCTGCGCCTGACCGGCGAGCGGATCCTGGAACTGCTCGACACCGACCGGGCGATCCGCTCCCAGCGCGCCGCCTTCACCGCGCTCGGGGAGGGAACCGCAGAACTCCCCGGCAAGATCATGCACCCCAGCCGCTTCGACGACAGCGTCGTCTTCTCCTACGTCGCCCGTCTGTCCGC
The DNA here is from genome assembly GCF_021462825.1 of Streptomyces glomeratus. Classification (GTDB taxonomy): domain Bacteria; phylum Actinomycetota; class Actinomycetes; order Streptomycetales; family Streptomycetaceae; genus Streptomyces; species Streptomyces glomeratus. The sequence goes on from NZ_JAKEEB010000011.1 coordinate 205,553, forward strand.
GGACACCGGGCCCGTCGCCAAGTTCGGCAGCGTGAACCCGGGCAACGCGGCCGCCGGACTGCCGACCGTCCACGCGGTGATCAACGCCCTCGACCCGGTGACGGGACAGCTGGTCGCCGTCCTGGACGGCACCGCCGTGACCACACTGCGCACCGCAGCCGCCAGCGCCGTGGCCTTCGACGTCCTCGCCACCGCCGACAGCGCCGATCTCGGCCTGCTCGGCGCCGGAACCCAGGCACTCGCGCACGCCCGGGCCGTCGCCCGGATACGCCCACTGCGCTCCGTGCGCGTCTGGAGCCGCACGCCGGACCGGCGCGAGCGGGCCGCCCGCGTCCTCGCCGACGAACTCGGGGTCCCCGTCAGGGCGGTCGTCACGGCGCGCGAGGCCGTGACCGGGCTGCCCATGGTCGCCGTCTGCACCCTCAGCCGCACTCCCGTCCTGCACGCCGACTGGCTCACCCCCGGATGCACGGTCGTCAGCGTCGGCTCCTTCGAGCCCACCCGCAGCGAGGTCGGCCCGGAGACGGTACGACGGGCCACGGCCGTGGTCGTGGACGACCCGGCGACGGCGCGGGACCACGCGGGGCCGGTCGTGGCAGCGCTGCGCGACCGGCTGCTCGCCGCCGAGGACCTGATTCCGCTGGGCGGCGTGGTCACGGGCCGCCGCGAGGCGCGGACGAGCACCGACGACATCGTCCTGCACCTCAGCGTCGGGCTCGGCGTCCAGGACGCGGCGGCGGCCTGGGCCGTGATCGACGCCGCCCGCGGAAGGGAGCCCCGCCCATGACCCCGCCCCCGGTCTCGCGCGCGAGCGTCGTCGTCATCGGCGGCGGGGTGATGGGCACCAGCGCCGCCTATCACCTGGCCCGCGCGGGCGTCCCCGACGTCGTCCTGGTCGAGCGCGACGAACTCGCCGCCGGCTCCACCTCCCGGGCCGCCGGCGGCGTACGGGCCCAGTTCTCCGACGAACTCAACATCCGGCTCGGGGCGCGCAGCCTGGAGGCGTTCGGGCGCTTCGCCGAGGAGCCGGGGCAGGACATCGGGCTGCACCGGGTCGGCTACCTGTTTCTGCTCTCCACCCCCGAGGAGGTCGCCTCCTTCGAGGCCGGGGTGCGGCTGCAGAACTCCCTCGGTGTGCCGAGCCGCATGATCGACCCGGCTCAGGCGCGGCGGCTGTCGCCGCTCATCACCACGGACGGGCTGCTGGCCGCCGCCTACTCACCCGAGGACGGGCACTGCACCCCCGAGTCGGTGGTGCACGGCTACGCCGCGGGGGCCCGCCGGCACGGCGCGAGGATTCTGCGGCACTGCGAGGCCACCGGCATCGAGCTGCGCGGCGACACCATCACCGCCGTCGTCACCGAGCGCGGCCGTATAGCGACCGACACCGTGATCTGTGCGGCGGGCGCCTGGTCGCGGGCCGTCGGCGCGATGGTGGGCGTGGAGCTGCCGGTGGAGCCGCTGCGCCGCCAGATCGCCGTCACCGAGGCCGTACCGGACCTGCCGCCCGGACTGCCCATGACCATCGACTTCACCACCAGCTTCTACTTCCACACCGAGGGTCCGGGGCTCCTCGTCGGCATGTCCGACCCCGACGAGCGGCCCGGTTTCGCCACCGAGACCCACGACCGCTGGATTCCCCGGCTGTGCGCCGCGATGGAACACCGGGCTCCCGCTCTTCTGGACCTGCGCCGCACCGGCGGCTGGGCGGGCCTGTACGAGGTCACCCCCGACCACAACGCGCTGATCGGTGAGGCGACTTCTCCCTCCCGCTTCCTGTACGCCACCGGGTTCTCCGGCCACGGCTTCCTCCAGGGGCCGGCCGTCGGCGAAATCCTGAGGGATCTCTACCTGGGCCGCGTACCCTTCGTCGACGTCAGCCCCCTGAGCGTCGACCGTTTCGCCGCCGACGCCCCGCGCCCGGAGGTCAACCGCGTATGACCGCACTCCACCTGTGGCTCCGCCACGAGACCCGCACCACCGAGCGGCGCACACCCCTGGTGCCGTCGGACGCCCGACGGCTCGTCGACAGCGGGGTGACCCTGACCGTCGAGGACTCACCGCAGCGGGTCTTCCCGGCCGAGGAGTACGCGGCGGTGGGCTGCCGCATCGCCGCGCCCGGCTCGTGGGTGACGGCACCGCGGGACGCGGTGATCGTCGGCCTCAAGGAACTTCCCGAGGAGCCGGGAGCGCTGATCCACCGTCATCTCTTCTTCGGGCACGCCTACAAGGGGCAGCCCGGCGCCGAGGCCCTGCTGCGCCGGTTCCTCGCGGGCGGCGGCACCCTGTTCGACCTGGAGTACCTGGTGGACGACGCCGGGCGCCGGCTCGTGGCGTTCGGCTACTGGGCCGGGTACGTGGGCGCTGCTCTCGCTTTGCTCCACCACCGCGACCGGCTGACCGTGCCGCTTCGGCCGACCTCCAAGGAGGAGCTCGACGAGCGGCTGCGCACGGTCGCGGGCGAGGCACGGGCCCTGGTGATCGGCGCGCTGGGGCGCAGCGGACGCGGCGCCCGGGCGGCACTCGGCGTGGCCGGCGTCGACCCCACGTGCTGGGACCTGGCCGAGACCCGTGAGCTGGACCGCCCGGCCCTGATGGACCACGAGCTGATGGTCAACACGGTGCTCACCACGAGCCCGGTGCCGCCGTTCCTGACGGACAAGGACCTCGACGACCCCGGCCGGCGGCTGCGCACCGTGTGCGACGTGACGGCCGACGTGGGATCGCCCCTGAACCTCCTGCCCGTCTACGACACCACGACCGACTGGGACCACCCGGTCCGCCGGCTGCGCGAGGAGCCCGCCCTCGACCTCATCGCGATCGACAACCTGCCGTCCCTGCTGCCGCTGGAGGCCGGCACGGACTTCTCGGCGGCGCTGACACCGCTGCTGCTGGACTTCGAGGCGGGCGGCGCATGGGTGCGCTGCCGGGAACGGTTCGATATGGCGGTCCGTCAACTCGGTGGCCCCGGAGGGGAGCAGAGCGATGTCTGAGTCCACGAAGGTGCCGGTTCCGGCGAGCGGCACGGTCCACTGGATCGGCGCGGGGCTGTCCACGGGCAGCGGCTTCGCGACGGTCTGCGACGCCGCCGCACGGGTCCGGCTGTGGCACCGGACCGAGGAGCGCGCCGCGCGGGCCCTGGCCGGGCTCGGCCTGGCGGGGCGCGCCGAACCCCGCGCGTTCACCCTGCCCGCGCTGGCGGCGGAGCTGGCGCCGGGCGACGTGGTCGTCTCCATGCTCCCGGCGCCCGAGCATGCGGCCCTGCTCGGCGTCTGCGTCGAGCGGCGGGCCCACTTCGCCTGCTCCAGCTATGTGTCGGACGCGGTCCTCGATCTGGTGCCGCCGGCCGCCGCGGCGGGTCTCGTGGTCCTGACCGAGGCGGGCCTCGATCCCGGCATCGACCACCTCTTCGCGCACGCCCTGATCGCCCGGGCCCAGGAGGAGATCGGCGCCGCGACGTCCGCGGAGGTGAGTCTCACCTCGTACTGCGGTGGTGTTCCCGCGGTCCCGAACGACTTCCGGTACCGCTTCAGCTGGGCCCCCCTCGGCGTTCTCAACGCACTGCGCTCACCGGCGCGTTACATCGAGGACGGTGAAGAGACGACGGCGGCCCGGCCCTGGGAGGCGACGCGCCCGCATGTCATCGACGGCGAGACCTTCGAGGCCTACCCGAACCGCGACAGCGTGCCCTTCGTCGCCCAGTACGGCCTGCCGCCCGCGTGGAGGCCGCGGACCTTCGTCCGGGGCACTCTTCGCCTCGAGGGGTGGCTGCGCGCCTGGCAGCGGGTCTTCGAGGAGCTGAAGGCCGGCGACGACATGCGCATCGCGGCCCTGGCCGCCGAACTCGCGGCCGCGTACCCCACCACGGACGAGGACCGCGACCGGGTCGTCCTGGCCGTGTCCCTCGACGTACGGGCCGGCTCGGGCAAGACGTGGTCGGGTCGCTACCTGCTGGACCTGGAGGGCACGAAGCAGGAGAGCGCGATGGCCCGCTGTGTCTCCCGTCCCCTGGCCCTGGGCGTCCGCCACATCCTGGCCGGCGCTCTGCCCGCAGGGCTCAGCCGGGCGGCCGAGACGGCCCGGCGGTCCGAGGAGTGGCTCGCCGAACTGGCCGGGGAGGGCCTGGAGTTCATCCTGGACACCGGAGCGTGAGGGCTGGGGGAGGGGCGACAGGGCGCCGTCCCTCCCCTGGGGGCCTCCGTCCCTTTCCCGGACGTCTGGAGGCCGTGAGGTTCCCCCTTTGGCCGGCCGGAGTCCGTCTGGTTCCGCCCTTCGGGTGGCCGGAGCCCGTCGGTTCCCCGGCGTGCGACCGGAGCCCGTCAGCCGGTCAGTGCCTCGTGGACGAGGCGCTTCAGCTCCGGGTAGACCGTGTGCGAGCCCTTCGGGCGCAGCTGGGTCAGGAACTGGACCGTCAGGTCGTGCTCCGGGTCGACCCAGAACGTCGTGGTCGCCACCCCGCTCCAGCCGAACGCGCCCCGCACCGCGGGCGACCGGGTGAGCGCGGGATCGGTGACGACGGAGACGCCGAGCCCGAATCCGAGGCCCGCCTTGCCGGGCACGCGATGCACCGGGCTGCCGTAGGAACACAGGTCGGCGTCGCCGGGGAGCTGGTTGGAGACCATGGCGGCGACCGTGTCGGCGGTCAGCAGACGGGTACCGTCCAGTTCGCCGCGGCGGCGCAGGAACTCCATGAAGCGGTGGTAGTCGTACGCCGTCGCGACCATACCGCCGCTGCCGGAGAGCAGCCGTGGCCGGCCGTGCAGGGGCAGGCCCGGGACCGGGGTGATACCTCCGTCCTCCGTCTCGCCGTACAGCTCCGCGAGCCGTGGCGCCTGCTCCCCGGTGAGCCACAGGCCCGCGTCCGTCATGCCCAGCGGGGCGAAGATCCGCTCGGCGAGGAAGTCGTCCAGGTCCCGGCCCGAGACCACCTCCACGAGCCGGCCGAGCACATTGGTCGCCACCGAGTAGTTCCACTGGCTGCCCGGTTCGAACTGAAGGGGGAGCCCGGCATAGACCTCGCATGTCCGGGCGAGGTCCGTGCCGGGCACCACGGACGACTCGATGCCAGCCTCCCGGTACAGGGCGTCGACGGGGTGTGCGTGGTAGAAGCCGAACGTCAGCCCCGCCGTGTGGGTGAGCAGATGGCGGACCAGCAGGGGCCGCTCGGCGGGGCGGGTCCTCAGGTCCGGGCCGGAGCCGTCGACGTACACCCGTGGCTCGGCGAAGGCGGGCAGGAAGTCCGCGACGGGCGTGTCGAGCCCGAAACGGCCCTCCTCCAGCAGGATCAGCGCGGCGACCGAGGTGACCGGCTTGGTCATCGAGTACATCCGCCACAGCGTGTCGGTCTCGACCGGGAGCCGTTCCCTCACATCGCGGTGCCCGTAGGTGGTGAGATGGGCCGTGCGGCCGTGCCGGGAGACGGCCACCAGGTAGCCGGGCAGCCTGCCGTCGTCGACCTGGTCCGCGAAGTGCCGGTCGAGGCGGGCCAGCGCCTTCGCGTCCAGGCCGACCTCTTCCGGCTCCACCTCTTGACGCAGGTGTCCCATCGTTCTCCTCCGGTTTTCCCCGGCGCCGTCCCGGGGCTTTCCGGATCCAACCTTTCACGGCCCCCGCCCGGCCGGGCCGATCCCACTCCGGCTGCGACCGGGATCACGGGCCGGCCCGGCCACCGTGAGCGGTGTTCCCGTCGGGAATGCATGGCCCGGGCCGGTGAGTTGACCGGGGTATGACCCAGGAAGCCACACAGAACGCGCTGCTCGCACTGCTCTCCGAGGGCCACGGCGGGGTGCTGGTCACCCTCAAGCGCGACGGACGGCCACAGCTCTCCAACGTCAGCCACGCCTACGACCCGCGTGAGCGGATCATCCGGGTCTCGCTCACGGACGACCGGGCCAAGACCCGCAATCTGCGCCGGGACCCGCGGGCCTCCTACCACGTGACCAGCCCCGATCGGTGGGCGTACACGGTCGCCGAGGGCACGGCCGAGCTGTCGCCGGTCGCGGAGGACCCGTACGACAAGACGGTGGAGGAGCTCGTCCGGCTCTACCGCGACATCCAGGGCGAGCACCCCGACTGGGACGACTACCGCGCCGCCATGGTCCGCGACCGGCGCCTGGTCCTGCGGCTGCGCGTCGAACGGGCCTACGGGATCCCCCGGGGCTGAGGTCTTCCGGCAGCCGGGTGCTCGGAGGCGGAAGCGGGGGCCGGGAGCGGGAAGCCGGGAGCGCCTCGGGGTCAGGACCCGGGGGCGTCCTCGGTGCGCGCCTCGATCGCCCGCAGGACGGCCACCATGTCCTCGCCGCCGTACCCCAGCGTCACGGTCTCCTCGAAGAGGGCGTGGCAGACGTCCAGGAGCGGTGAGGCGAGTCCCGCCTTGCGGGCGGCCTCCGCGACCAGCCGGTTGTTCTTCAGGACGTCATGGGCCGCCGCCTGCACGGCGAAGTCGCGTGCGAGCAGCTTGGGCGCCTTCATCCGGGAGACCCCGCTCGCCATCGGCCCCGCGTCCAGGACGTCCAGGAAGAGCCGTCGGTCCAGACCGTGCCGGTCGGCGAAGTGGTACGCCTCCGACAGACCGGTCACCAGGGTGATCAGGAAGAGGTTGACCGACAGCTTCATCACCAAAGCGTTCGGTGCGGCGCCGCAGACGAACGTCTCGCTGCACATCGGCGCGAGCAGCGGCCGTACGGCGTCCACCGACGCTTCGTCGCCGGCCAGCATCGCCACCAGCCGCCCGTTCTCCGCCGGTACCCGCGATCCGGAGACGGGGGCCTCCACATAGCGCCCGCCCGCGGCGCGGACGTCCGCCTCCAGGTCCCGTGAGTATCCGGGTGAGGTCGTGCCCATGTGGACGACGACGCGTCCGGCGACGCGCGCGGCGAAGTCCGGGGTGCCACGGCCCAGGGTGGAGTCGATCGCCAGGTCGTCGGCGAGCATGAGGATCACGACCTCCGCCCGTGCGAACACCCCGGCGGGGTCCGCCGCCACGGCCGCACCGGCCGCGCGCAGCGGCTCGGCGCGTGCCGGGGTGCGGTTCCAGACCACGAGGGGGGTGCCTGACCGGGCCAGGCGGAGCGCCATGGGCTGCCCCATGACCCCGAGACCGATGAAGCCGATGTGCACGATGGACCGCCTCCCACTCGGACCCCCGGGTCTATGACAGCGGTCATAGTAGCCAGTTCTATGACGCCGGTCATAGGGTGGGCGGGAAACGAGGTGCCCAGCCGGGAGGTCGACGATGGCGGCGTCCGAGCGCGGGCCGCGGGAGCGGATGGTCTTCAGCGCGGCCCAGTTGATCCGGCGCGACGGCGTCACGGCGACCGGCATGCGCGAGGTCGCCGCCCACGCGGGGGCTCCGCGCGGCTCGCTCCAGCACTACTTCCCCGGCGGCAAGGAACAGCTCGTCAACGAGGCGGTGGACTGGGCGGGCCGGTACGCGGCGGGGCGCGTCGGGCGCTTTCTCGCGCAACTGCCCGAGCCGACGCCGAGCGGGCTGTTCGCCGCGATGGTCCGGCAGTGGACCGACGAGTACCGGTCGGCCGGGTTCGCCGGGGGCTGCCCGGTCGCCGCGGCGACCGTGGACTGCGCGGAGGGACGCGACTCCACCCGGGCGGCGGCCGCGGCCGCGTTCGCGCGCTGGACGCGCCCGGTGGCCGACGCCCTGACCGGCATGGGCGTTCCGGCGGAGCGGGCCGAGTCGCTCGCGACCCTCATGATCAGCGCACTGGAGGGCGCCCTCCTGATCGCCCGTTCCGAACGGGACGTACGCGCCCTGACGACCGTGGTGCGGGAACTGGGACCCCTGCTCGACGCGAGCGTCGTACGGCAGGCGTCGGGCGGCTGACGTGGTCCTACGCCCTGCGACGCAGGACGCACGGCCGATGGTCCGGCGATCACCGCGCTCCTAGGCTGCCGGAGGGGCCCGCTCACATCCTCCGCGCCCCCGTGAGGAGAACCGCCATGGCCGTCGACGCCCGAAGCCACATCCGGATCGCCCGCCCGTCCCGGGACCTGGCCGCAGCCGAGCGGTTCTGGACCGGAGGGCTCGGACTGCCGGTGGTGTGCCGGATCGAGGGAGGTCCGCAGCCGGGTGAGCACGACCTGCTCATGCTCGGGCTGCCCGGGGCCGGATGGCATCTGGAACTCGTCCACGAGGCAGGCCGGCCGGTCGAGCCCCGTCCCACCGAGGAGGATCTCCTCGTCGTCTACCTCGACGAGCCGGTCTCCGACGAGCTGGTCGCCCTGCTGGAGAAGCACGGCGGCAGGCGGGTGCTCTCGCCCAACCCGTACTGGAACGAGTGGGGTGTCACGATCGAGGACCCCGACGGCTACCGGCTGGTGCTCTGCCGTCGCGGCTGGTCCAACGCATAGGTGCGGCGTGCCGCGCCGGAAGGACCCCGCCCTGCCGTTAGCCTCCGCCCGTGATCAATGGCGCGCACATCGTGATGTACTCCCGCGACGCCGAGGCGGACCGCGGCTTCTTCCGGGACGTGCTCGGCTGGCCGTACGTCGACGCGGGCCACGGCTGGCTCATCTTCGAGGCACCGCCCGCCGAACTGGCCTTCCACCCGGCCGAGGGCGAGCCCTCGCACGAGCTCATGCTGATGTGCGACGACCTCGATGCCACCACAGCCGAACTCACCGCGAAGGGAGTCGAGTTCACACAGCCGGTCACCGAGGCCGGCTGGGGCAGGGTCACCGCCTTCCGGCTGCCCGGCGGAGGGCACATCAGCCTCTACCAGCCGCTCCACCCGCGGGCGCACGGCCGGTGACCACACGTTCCTGCGGATCCGGGGACGCTCCGGTCCCTCCCGCCCTGTTGAGGTGGTCGCGGAGTGCCTGGTGGCGGAACTGGTAGACGGGACCCACCGCCCGCAGCAGACCCAGGCGGTGCGCATCGTCCAGGAACGGCATGAGCGGGTACGGCAGGCGACCTTGCCGGGACAGCCGGTACGTGGCGGCCGAGAACGCCAGCCAGGCGTGGTGGGGACCCGCGAGCATCCCGGTGGTGACCGCGATACCGAGACCGCCGATGGCGCCCGACAGGAAGCCGATCCCGATCCCGAGGAACAGTCCCACGCCCACCGCGATCGTGAGGCCGTAGGTGAGTCCGAACACGCACGCGCGCAGCACCTCCAGCCGCCGGTCGGCCGCAAGATGGTCGGGCGGGGTCAGCGGGCCGTCCTCGGCCGAGGGGCTCTCGATCCACTCCATGAAGCCGGTGGTGAAGGCGTGGGCCAGGGCGGCCGCGACCACCAGGGCGGCGAGCCGGTCGGCGGGCCGCATACCCATCAGGTACAGCAGGGATCCGAGCGGGAGGCCGAGCCCGAGAGCGAAGGTGGCATGGTGCAGCAGAGCGTGGACCAGTCCCCGGAAGCGCCCCCGCACACGCCGCCTGGCGTAGGCCGGGACGCTGTCCGGCCAGTGGCGTGCCCCCAACCAGGCCGCGCAGCCGCTGGAGGCCCCGAACATCACGCTGCCGAGGTAGCTCCCGGAGGGGAAGAAGAGCCAGGAGGCAGTCGCGAGCGCCAGGCCGGAGAGCACGGCCACGACGACGCCGAAGGCGGCGCAGACGGCGGGGCTGAGAGCGCCTGTGGTCCTGGCCAGTCCCCACCAGGGGAGGTCCGGCTTGTCCGGGGTCAGGGACGCCAGGTAGCCCAGCCAGCGTGTGATGTCCCGGGGCTCATGGCGACGGCTTGGCGCCGTGCGGTCGAAGGGTTCGTCACGGGGGCCGCGACGCTCGACGACGGCGGGGATCAGTGCGTCGAAGAGATGGCCGCGCAGTTCGTCCGCGTCGCGGAAGCCGTCCGGTGCGAGGAGCACGGCCGGATCGGCGTCCTCGTAGGCGGTACGGAGAAGCCAGAGGCCGAGCGGTGACGCGGCGACCTCCGCGAGCACCGCGGCCGGTGCGTCGGGCGGGCAGGTGGTGCGCAGCGCGTCGAGGACCGACTCCCAGGAGGGTTCCCGGTCGACGCGCAGACAGCGGTCCAGGTAGTCCGCCGCGGCCTCGGGGGAGAGGCGGTCGGGCTCGATGACCAGCGCCGAGGTGAAGGGCTTCCCCGGTTTCCGTACGGCCTGCTCGTACTCGGCCGTGCGGCAGGTGAGGATCAGCCGGGCGTCCTCGGCACAGGATCTGTTGAGCGCCTTCACGGCGGCGGTGCGGGCGAGCGGGGGGAGTTCGTCGAGTCCGTCCAGGACGGGCAGGACATGCCGCTGGTCGACGAGCTTCCGGCAGATCGCGGGCCGCTGGGCCTTCGGGGCCAGCGTGGGGTAGTCGTGCGCCAGCCGGTGCGCGACCCAGTCGTTCAGCCGCTCGAACGTCGCGGGGTTCCAGTCGGCCACCGACAGCAGGACCGGAACGGCGTCGTCGGCACCGTCTTCGGCACGGCGCTCCAGCAGCTCCCGTACGAGTTGCACCGCCAGCGTGGTCTTGCCGGAGCCCGCCTCCCCGATGATCACCAGTCGGCGGCGCGTCATGCGCAGGAACTCGGTGACCAGCGGCTCGAGGTTCTGCCCGGTGAACCGGAGCTTCAGCGAGGACGGCGTCAGGTTCCGCGCGCCGGCCATCAGCGTGCGGTCGGTCACGGTGTGCCAGGGCACGGCGATCGCGTCGGGATCGTCGAGTTGAAGACGGTCGACGGCCTCCTGCCGCCACTGCCGGGTCACCAGGTCCGCAAGTTCCTGCCGTGCTCTGGACAGCGCCGATGCCGGATCCAGATGCACCCCGCCGAGGATGAGCCCGGAATTGGCGAACGAGCCGTCCACGGCGATCGCCGGGCCGCTGTCCCGTACCTCCGCACGGCGTCGGCGGAATCTCCCGAGGAAGCTCATGCCCGCCCCTCAGTCCCAGCGGATACCGGTGTTGGCGTCCGAGTCCCGCGACGCGTGCGCGTCCCCGGTCCGCTCCGCGGTGATCTCACCGCTTGCAGGGGCGTCGTCGCCCTTCGGCGCCACCACGCCGGAGTTGGCCCGGCCTCCGGGCCCGGCGATGGCATGTCCCGTGTCGGACGCCCGGATCACCAAGCGCCGTTCCGGGTCCGTGGCTCCCGCGGGGTCCGCGCCGGTCGGGGTCGGTCGCGCCGGGAGCGCGGCCCAGATTCCCACGCCCACCGCGGCGACGGCCGCCAGGCAGGACACCACCGTCGCCAGGTGGTCGGCCCGGCCCCAGCGCAGCACCGTGAGCAGCACACCCAGCCCGGCCACGGCCGCGCAGCTCACTATGAGGACGATTCGTCGAACGTTCACTCCCCTCATCATGCTGAACGCCATGACCGGCGTGGAGCGTTGACCGTAAGTGACCGCTTCTGAACGAAGGGTCTCAGTCTTCGGTGCGGTCCGTCGTCAGATACGCGATGACCATGCCGCCGAGCATCCTGCGGGAGTGCGGGCGCAGGTCCGCGGCCAGCAGGTCCCGGCCGAACAGCGACCCGAACGTATGCCGGTTGGCGACCCGGAAGAAGCAGAACGAGCTGATCAGCGCATGGAGGTCGACGGCGTCGACGTCGGCCGTGAACAGCCCGGAGGCGCGGCCCGCGGCCAGGATGCGGACGGTCACCTCCAGCGCCGGCGAGCCGATCGTGCCCAGCTCCTGCGGCGCGGCGATGTGCCGGCCCAGCCGATCCCGCTCGCCGCGTAGCCCAGCATGAGCAGTGGCAGAGCGGGGACCAGGGCCGCCGCCAGCGGCATGAGCGGGAACAGGGACATCGCGAGTCCGCCGCCGAACAGCGGGCGGGACGGACGGATGCGGATCGGCGACCAGGCCGCCGGCCGGTTTCAGGGTCTAGACCACAATGGTTCGCGCCCGCCGGGTCATCCCGTGCCGTTCCCGTCCCACAGCTCCGCGTGCCGCCGGTGCGCCTCCGTCAGTCCGTGACGGAAGTACCGGTCGTAGTACTCGTCCTCCACGTGGTGGGCCTGGAGCCAGATGCCCGGGACGTGAAGGGCGTCGGTGTGCGCGGGGAAACGGCCGTGCGTCGAGAGGACGTACGCACACACGTCCCTGGCGCAGTCGACGACCCGCTCGTCGTACTCACGGGCCTCGGCCAGATAGCGCTGCCCGTAGTCGTCCTTGTAGATGCGGGTGAAGACGTCCTTGTCGGTGTAGATGCCGTCGGGGCCGAACTTCGACCTGACCACCGTGTCCACGGCCTCCGCCATGGAGGGGTACGCCGGCGGGCAGGCGGCCGTGATCAGCGGCTCGCCGTCGGGCGAGGCGAGGCCGACCGGGTGTGCGCGCAGCGTCGCGTACCGCGGCAGCGGGACATGCCAGCGCCAGACGTCGGCGAGGCGCCAGCGCGGGGTCACGAACGTGAAGCCGAGCATCCTGCCGTACGTCCGCGAGAACTTCGGGTCGCCCAGCGCGATCTGCGGATTGAGGGAGGCGTGGATCCAGGCGCCGAGGCCCATCGCCTCGGCCGTCAGCATCAGGTTCTGCAGCAGCAGGTCCGCCTCGATCTGGGTGCGCACGGGGCCGAGCGCGCCCAGCGGCAGTTTCAGGTCCGCGTTCAGGAACCCGTTCGCGATCCACTTCCGCACCCCGGCCGGGCGGTAGAAGTTCCGGTCGTCGACCAGCGTGGGCCGTACCCCGTCCGGCTGCGTGAGCAGATACATCAGGGCGTTGATGTACTGGTGGGACAGATCGACGACCGGGAAGAAGACGGTGCTGCCCGGCACATTGGACAGGAACCGGTTGGAGTCCAGGTACGCCGGGAAGTCGCGCATCCCCTCGGCGACGTCGAGGCGGTGGTCGAGCACCCGCACCTTGGCCCGGCGCGCCCGGGCCACCAGCGTCCCGGCGTCGAACGGCTCCTGCGGCGCCGGGGGCAGTCTGCGCAGGAAGTAGGTGCCCGTGTCGTTGATCATGAAGAAGTGGGTGCCCTGCGCGTTGTCCGGGCTGCCCGCGGTCCGCCCCGTCATCGTGAGGTTGGGTTTGGCCATGATCGGCGTCCCGTTCCGCGGGTCCTCGAAGGGCCGGTCGGGCATGGTCAGGCCGGTGGAGCCGGTCATCGCGATCAGCACCGCCTCCTCCAGCTCCGACAGAGGTTGCGGGGCGTGCGGGGAGCGGTAGGTCATGGACCCGGCGGACACCGTGGCGCCCCGGCTGACACGATGGGTACGGCGGTGCCAGACCGTCTCCAGCAGCGGCCGGGTGAAGAGGTCCCGCAGACCGCGGGTGTGGTCAGTCATCCGAGCCTCCGTCCGCCGTCGGCCGTACCGTGCGCCAGGGCGCGAACGCGCTCGCGTCCCGCGGCAGCAGCGCCGCGAGCTCCGGGCAGTGCCGCAGGATCACGGACTTCATACCGCCCTTCTCCACCCAGTCGATGCCCAGCGGGGTGTACACCTCGGGCCGGTAGTCGACGGTCAGGAAACGGTCCGACTGCAACCGGCGGCTGGCCATCAGGACGAAGACGCGGAACGCGGTGTCGCTGAACCCGAATCCGGTCGGCGGGTTCTCCGCGAACAGGCCCACCACCGTGTCGATCTCGTCGACCGAGCGGTACACCTCCTTCAGCCGGGTCAGCGTCTCGGCGTTCTCGGTGAGTTCCTCGAATGAGCGGATGCGCCGCCTGTGCAGACCCGCGCGGAAGTCGTTGTAGCGGGGCACTCCGCGGCGCCGGGTGCGCACCAGGTCGACCACCGACAGATCGATGATCTCGCCGTCGCGCTCGAAGTGCTGGAGCGCGCGCGGGAAGTTGTGCAGGGTGATGGCGCCAGGGTGGGCGATGCCGAACGAGTAGAGCGTGTTCGCCAGGCCCGTCTTGCGGATCCGCGGCTCGGCCGCGCCGCCCTGGATGTCCGCCAATTCGACCGTCTCCAGCCGCTGGCCGAAGTGATGCTCGCACAGCTCGAAGTCGTCGGGGATCAGCGGATGCATGCGATAGACGGTGACGAAGTCCTCGGTCAGCGAGTACGGCGCCGCATGGTGGTCCGGCAGCGTCCGCGGGATGCCCTTGAGGGAGTGCGCCTCGAACAGCCACAGGCCGAGCTGGTCGAGCCAGTTCCTGGGCGGACCCTGCCAGTTGGTCCTCAGCGCGAGGTCGATGGCCTCCGTGGCGAGGATCGCCGGTGTCCACTCCACCGTGTGGATCTTGGCGATCAGCGCCGAGACCACCAGCCGCGCGGTCTGGTGGACGCGCTCCTCGCCCATCGACGGGTACTCGGCGCGCAGTGCCTCGCAGACCGCGTTGTGCTCCCGCGCGAACAGCGTGTGCATCGCGCTCAGACCCATCCACCAGTTGTCCTGGAAGCCGGTGAGCGGGATGCCCTGGGGTCCGACCGGGAGGTGGCCGTCCTCCAGACGCAGCCCCGCCCCGCCGTCGGGCTCGCGCAGCAGACGGGCGGTCCGCTCGTCCCCGCCGTACACCTCGGAACCGTCCCACCAGTGCGAGACGGTGTTGCCGAACAGGACCGGGGGCCGGCCCCCGGGGACCTCGACGCCCACGTTGTCGGCGAACCGCATCACCCGTTCGGCCGGTCCCCCCGGGGTGTTGTGCCAGGGCGCGCCGCCCGGCGGCAGCGGCACCTCGACGGACGGGCCGCCCGGCGCATGGCGGCGGTGGTTGACCCAGTCGTGCACCTGGAACTGGATCCAGGCGGCCGCGAGGACGTTCAGCGAGGTCGCCGGCAGGAACCGGTCCCGGTCCAGCAGTGCGCGGCTGACCGTGACCGGGTTCGGGGTGTCGAAGAGGCCGGGCCGGTAGTCGGGCTTCAGATTGCGGCCGAAGGTGGCGCCCACCGCGCCCATGCGGGGGTCGGACAGATCGCCGTACGTGCCGTCGTACGACCGCTCCGTGCGCAGCCGCTCCGGAGGCGGCTCCGGCACCGGCTGGGCCTTCGGCGGGGCCTCGCGGGGTTCGGTGTCGATCAAGTTGCGCCGGCGCAGCGTCCTGCGCAGGAACACCAGGTTCAGCAGGCTCAGCGGCAATGGCAGCCGGTGCCAGGGGACATAGCGGTTCAGCAACCCGAAGGCCGCGCTCGCCGGCGGTGCCAGTAGCCGGTTGCGCAACGGCTCGGGGGTCACGAACGCGAGCCCCTGCCGGTGGGCGCTGCTAGCCCGGTAGGCGGCCTTGCGGGCACGGTTGATGTTGCCGAGCGGGCGGAACTCGTCCGTGGTGTACCAGGGGTTGAAGGAGAGCGCGTCGATGCGCTCGGCGGCGGCCCGGGCCCGGGCCTCGTCCACGTCCTGACTCGGAACGGTCAGCCGCGCGACGGGTACGACCGGCGCGTGCGCCCACTCCACCGAGGCGTCCTCGACCGGTGTGCGCCGCTCGTCCACGAACCGCTGGACGCACAGCTCGAAGACGACGTCCGTCCTCGCCAGCCGCTGCGCGATCTCACGGTGCAGGAAGTCGGGGTCCTTGCGGTCGGGCGGAAGCGCGGGCGCGGTGCCCGGCGCCGGGCGCAGCAGATAGCGCACCGGCCCGGCGGCGCCCCACAGGACCGCCCCCCGGCTGAAGTAGGTCTCGGCGGCCAGGGAGGTGACCGTGTGCCGGGTCGCGGCGCGGACGGTGCGGCGCATACGGTTCGCGGTGACGAGGCCCACCGCCAGCGGCAGCTTCACGAACAGCCCGAACGCCTTCTGCAGCGGGGTGCGGGCCCCCGCCATCGCCCTGGCGAACGCCACGAACTCCCGCGCGTCGCGGGCGTGCGAGACCGGGTGGCTGGTCGCGAGCAGATCGTGGCTCTCCCGCTCCGTCACCCGCACCCGTACGGCCGCCCCGCGCAGGTCGGGCGACCCGTCACCCTGCCGGATGCCGCTCGCGTTGGAGAGCCGCACGATCGCCGGGTACTCGGCCCCCGGCCGGGCGAACCCGACCCGCAGATCGGCGGGCAGGTCGTCATGGAAGCGCAGCCGGGCGTTCTCCACCGCGAGCGGCGCCTTGGCGTGGAAGGCGCGCGACACCCCGCCGCCGGCGGCCCGGCCGTTGCGTATCTGGACCTCCATCAGCTCCTTGGCAAGGCGCTCGAACACCAGCCGTTCCGCCTCGGGACTGCCGCCTTGGTATCGCTCGTACTGCTGATCGTGCTGCTGCTCGCGCTGCTCGCCTTGGGCCATCGGTCGTTTCCTTCGTGCGGATACCTGCACAGGGAGCCAGCACGGTATCGGCCCTGCGGGGTGTGCCCACAGTGGCGGTTCCCGCCGATGTGCGCGGTCTCTTCTGGTCTACGAACATTGCGGCGAACAGCGGTGTATGCGCATGTCACGGTGACGGCCGGAAACCAGTTCGGAAACCGGGAGGTACCTCGCCTTCTCCTCCTCTCCCAGCAGCCCCAAGCGGCGCGGGCCGAGGTTGGCCGAGAAATGACTGGTCCTCGCCGACGACAGGGCCCGGGCCACCGCGTGCGGACGTGGCGAGTGCCGCGAAGCGGGTGGCCCGGGCCGGAGCGGTCCTAGAGGTCGAACTCGTGCGGCGGCAGGTCGAGCGCGAAGCACGCCTCCCGGACCACCGCCTGCTCGTCCTTGTCGAAGTTCCCGTCGGCGCCCCCGATGACGATGCCGATCTGGATCACGGCGCGGGCCTCGGCGGGCTTCTTCTTGGCCTTGGCGATCTCCTGCAGAACGCTGACCTTGCCGAAGTCGAAGTCGGCGGCCAGCTTGTTCAGATTGTCCTCGAAACGGCGGCGCAGGTCGTCGGCCGGGAAGTTCTGCAACACCTCGTTCGTGGCGATGAGCTGGGTCACCCGCTGGCGCTCCGAGGGGTCCACGGTTCCGTCCGCCGCGGCCACGAGCGCGCACATGGCCATGCTTGCGTCGCGGAACGCGCCGCTCTTCAGATCGTTCTTCTTCGCCACGAGCTGGGTCTGCATCGTCGAGGCGGATTCCTTGATGCGGTCCCACAGGGCCATGGGAACTCCCTACGTCGTCGAGGCCGGTCCGCCCCCGTGGACGGGCCGGGTCCTCGCGCTTCTACGGCAACGTGGAAGGAAACTGACGGGAGGCCGCGGAAGTTCCGGTGGCGTTCCATTCCGCGATCACGGGCCGGCCGTGCTCGGTGGAGAGCCGGCTGACCGTCGCCGTATCCAGTCGCAGCACCCGCCCCTCGGCGGCCGACAGGCCCAGGTGCCGGGCGGCCAGGACGCGCAGGAAGTGACCGTGGGCCACGAGGATCACATCGCCCTCGGCGAGGCCGGGCGCGATCCGGGCCAGCACCCGGTCCGCGCGGGCCGCCACCTTGTCGGGCGACTCGCCCGGATGTCCGGGCGGGCCGGGCGGCACCCCGTCGGTCCACAGGCACCAGTCGGGACGGGTTCGGTGGATCTCGGCCGTGGTGATGCCCTCGTAACCGCCGTAGTCCCACTCGTGGAGCTCGGCCTCCGCAACGGCACCGGACAGCCCGGCGAGGTCCGCCGTGCGTCGTGCCCGGCCGAGCGGGCTGGTGAGGGTCAGCGCGAAGGCGCGTCCGGCGAGCAGCGGGGCGAGGGACTCGGCCTGTTCCTCGCCCCGCCGGGTGAGCGGGAGGTCGGTCCAGCTGGTGTGCTGTCCCGAGCGGCTCCACTCGGTTTCGCCGTGGCGGACCAGCAGGAGGTCGCCCACGGCTCGTTACTCCTTCGCCGACTCGACCGCGTGGCCGCCGAACTGGTTCCGCAGCGCCGCGATCATCTTCATCTGCGGCGAGTCGTCCTGCCGCGAGCTGAACCGTGCGAACAGCGACGCCGTGATCGCCGGCAGCGGCACGGCGTGGTCGATGGCGGCCTCCACGGTCCAGCGGCCCTCGCCGGAGTCCTCGGCGTAGCCGCGCAGCTTCTCCAGGTGCTCGTCCTCGTCCAGGGCGTTGACCGCGAGGTCCAGCAGCCAGGAACGGATGACCGTGCCCTCCTGCCAGGAGCGGAAGACCTCGCGCACGTTGTCCACCGACTTGACCTTCTCCAGCAGCTCCCAGCCCTCGGCGTAGGCCTGCATCATGGCGTACTCGATGCCGTTGTGGACCATCTTCGAGAAGTGCCCGGCGCCGACCCGGCCGGCGTGGACGTATCCGTACGGGCCTTCGGGCTTGAGCGCGTCGAAGATCGGCTGGAGGCGTGCGACATGCTCCTTGTCGCCGCCGACCATCAGCGCGTAGCCGTTCTCCAGGCCCCACACACCGCCGGAGACGCCCGCGTCGACGAAGCCGATGCCCTTGATGCCGAGCTCGGCGGCGTGCTTCTCGTCGTCCGTCCAGCGGGAGTTGCCGCCGTCGACCACGATGTCACCGGGGGACAGCAGGTCCTTCAGCTCGTCGATGACGGACTGGGTGGGGCCGCCGGCCGGAACCATCACCCAGACCACCCGCGGGGCTTCGAGGCTCTCGACCAGTCCGGCCAGGTTCTTGACGTCCGAGAGCTCGGGGTTGTGGTCGTAGCCGATGACGGTGTGGCCCGCGCGGCGGATCCGCTCGCGCATGTTGCCGCCCATCTTGCCGAGCCCGATGAGGCCCAACTGCATCTGTGTCATATCAGTCTCACTTCTTCCTGAGCGTGCGGTAGGCGGCCACGAGGGCGGCGGTGGAGGGGTCGAGGCCCGGCACCTCGGCGCCCTCGGTCAGGGCGGGTTCGACGCGCTTGGCGAGGACCTTGCCCAGCTCGACACCCCACTGGTCGAAGGAGTCGATGTTCCAGACGGCGCCCTGGACGAACACCTTGTGCTCGTAGAGGGCGATGAGCTGGCCGAGGACCGAGGGGGTCAGCTCGGTGGCGAGGATCGTGGTCGTGGGGTGGTTGCCCTTGAAGGTGCGGTGCGGCACCTGCTCCTCGGGCACGCCCTCCGCCCGTACCTCCTCGCCGGTCTTGCCGAAGGCGAGCGCCTGGGTCTGCGCGAAGAAGTTGGCCATCAACAGGTCGTGCTGGCCCCCGAGTTCCTCGCTCAGTTCGTCCACGGGCCGGGCGAAACCGATGAAGTCCGCCGGAATGAGCTTGGTGCCCTGGTGGATGAGCTGGTAGTAGGCGTGCTGGCCGTTCGTGCCGGGGGTGCCCCACACCACCGGCCCGGTCTGCCACTCCACCGGATGCCCGTCGCGGTCCACGGACTTGCCGTTGGACTCCATGTCCAGCTGCTGGAGATAGGCGGTGAACTTGGACAGGTAGTGGCTGTAGGGCAGCACCGCGTGGGTCTGGGCGTCGAAGAAGTCGTCGTACCAGATGCCCAGCAGCCCCATCAGCAGCGGGGCGTTGGCCTCCGCGGGGGCGTTGCGGAAGTGCTCGTCCACGAGGCGGAAGCCCGCCAGCATCTCCCGGAACCGCTCCGGACCGATCGCGATCATCAGGGAGAGGCCGATCGCCGAGTCGTAGGAGTAACGGCCGCCGACCCAGTCCCAGAACTCGAACATGTTGTCCGGGTCGATGCCGAACTCGGTGACCTTGCCGGC
Organism: Streptomyces glomeratus; assembly: GCF_021462825.1. Lineage (GTDB taxonomy): Bacteria > Actinomycetota > Actinomycetes > Streptomycetales > Streptomycetaceae > Streptomyces > Streptomyces glomeratus. The sequence goes on from NZ_JAKEEB010000011.1 coordinate 224,890, forward strand.
GTTGGTCGACAGCGCCACGAAGTGCCGGGCGACCGCCTTGTCGTCGCCGTCCATGGCCGTGAGCAGCCAGGAGCGGGCCGAGGTCGCGTTCGTGATCGTCTCGATCGTGGTGAACGTCTTGGACGCGACGATGAACAGCGTCTCCGCCGGATCAAGGTCCCGCACCGCCTCGTGCAGATCCGCGCCGTCCACATTGGAGACGAACCGGAACGTCAACTCCCGTGCGGTGTAGGGGCGCAGCGCCTCGTACGCCATCGCGGGACCGAGGTCCGAGCCGCCGATGCCGATGTTGACGACGTTCTTGATGCGCTGGCCGGTGTGGCCGGTCCACTGGCCCGAGCGGACCCGGCCGGCGAAGTCGCTCATCCTGTCGAGGACCGCGTGGACCTTGGGCACCACGTTCTCGCCGTCGACCTCGATCACCGCGTCCCGAGGGGCGCGCAGCGCGGTGTGCAGGACGGCCCGGCCCTCGGTGACGTTGATCCTCTCGCCGCGGAACATGGCGTCCCTGAGTCCGAACACATCGGTGGCGGCGGCCAGTTCCTGGAGCAGGGCGAGGGTTTCGTCGGTGATCAGGTGCTTGGAGTAGTCGACGAGGAGGTCGCCGACGCGCACGGTGTAGCGCTCGGCCCGCCCCGGGTCCCGGTCGAAGAACCCACGCAGGTCGGGGTGGAGCAGCGGGCCCGCGCGGTGGTCCTCCAGGGCCGTCCACTCGGGGCGTCGGGTGAGCCTGGGTGTGTCAGACATGGCCGGCGTTCTCCTTGGCGCCCTCGCCGCGCAGGGCGATGGCGTACATCTCGTCCGCGTCGAGGCGGCGCAGCTCCTCGGCGATCAGTTCGGAGGTGGGGCGCACCTTCAGCGCGAGGGTGCGCGGGGGCTGGCCCGGCAGGGTCAGGGTGGCCAGCGGGCCCTCGGGGCGGTCGATCACGATCTCGCCCTTCTCGGTGCCCAGCCGCACCGCCGTGATGACCGGTCCGCCGGTGACGATCCGCTCCACCGGCACCTCGAGCCGGACGCCCAGCCAGCGGGCCAGCAGTTCGGCGCTGGGGTTCTCGGCCTCGCTCTCGATCGCCGCGTAGGTCACCTTCGTACGGGCCTGGTCGAGTGCCGCGGCCAGCATGGACCGCCACGGCGTCAGTCGTGTCCACGCCAGGTCGGTGTCGCCCGGGGCGTAGGAGGAGAACCGGGCCTTGAGGGCGTCGAGCGGGTGCTCGACGGCGTACATGTCGGTGATCCGGCGCTGGGCGAGGGCGCCCAGGGGGTCCTGGGACGGGTTGTCCGGTGCGTCCACCGGCCACCACACGACGACCGGCGCGTCCGGCAGGAGCAGCGGCAGGACCACCGAGTCGGCGTGGTCGGACACCTCGCCGTACAGCCGCAGTACGACCGTCTCGCCGGTGCCCGCGTCCGCGCCCAAGCGGATCTCGGCGTCGAGCCGGGAGGCGGTGCGGTCCCGGGGGGTGCGGGCGTGCCGCTTGATGACGACCAGCGTGCGGGAGGGGTGCTCCCGCGATGCGTCCTCGGCGGCCTTGACCGAGTCGTAGGCGTTCTCCTCGTCGGTCACGATGACCATGGTCAGGACCATGCCCACGGCGGGGGTGCCGATGGCGCGGCGGCCCTGCACCAGCGCCTTGTTGATCTTGCTTGACGTGGTGTCGGTCAGATCGATCTTCATGGCCTGCGCCAGCTCCGTCCGTCTCGTGCGAGCATCTCGTCGGCTTCTCGGGGACCCCAGGAACCCGCCGGGTACTGTGCGGGCTTGCCGTGCTTGTCCCAGTACTCCTCGATCGGGTCGAGGATCTTCCAGGACAGCTCGAC
>NZ_JAKEEB010000012.1 GCF_021462825.1 Streptomyces glomeratus
GCGATTCCGGGCTGGTAGCCGAGGGTGGAGAAGTAGTCGACGCCGGTCAGGCACATCACCCGCCACCAGCGCTGGCCTTTGTGCGCCGGTTCCGGCTGGGCCTGCGGACCCTGGGTGGAGCCCTTGCTGCCCATGTCGGAGAGCCCCTCCAGCATCCACGCCCGCAATCGGCTCGCAGGGGGGTGTTCGGTGGTGGCCATCGGCGCGCTCTCCTGGGTACGTCTCGGTGACGGATTCGGCCATCACACGGACGGCCGCACCAGCGTATGCAGAGAGTGACGCCTGGGCCCACGAATGGCGTCGACCATGGCGTCAAGCTTCCGTTAAGAACGAATGCGCCGAAGTCAGCTCCGTATCAAACCGGCATCAAGTGCGCATCAAGACCGCCAGGTCCGGGAGGACCGTCAGTGGGAGACCGGAGCGGAGGGCCGCCCCTCGGGAAACGAACACACAGCGTCACGCCGGGATTGTCGACCAGCACCTGCGGATCGAGCTCGACCCCGCCCGCCGAAGGAGCAGCTCCTTCGCCCAGCGACGGTCGGACACCGTCCGGCCGGGCCCTTCCGCGGGCACGCCGGCCATCTCGTGTCGCGCGTCGTGGAGGCCGGAAAGGCGCACACCCATGACCCGGGTGCTGGTGGTGGAGGACGAGCCCCGACTCGTACGGTCCCTCGTCGTCAACCGGCAGGCCCGCCACTGCGAGTGGACGCGCCACCGACGGCGTCAGGGCCCTCGGCCTCGCCGTGGCCCATCGGCCCGATGTGGTGCTGCTCGATCTCGGGCCGCCCGGCATGGACGGCGTAACGTCATCAAGACGCTGCGCGGCTGGATCCCGTGCCGATCCCGGTGCTGTCCGCCCGTCAGGCCTCCGGCGAGAAGGCCGCCGCCCTGGATGCCGGTGGCGACGACCACATCAACAAGCCCCTCGCATGGACGAGTTGCCGGCCCGGCTGCGGGCCGCCGTCCGCCGCTCGCAGGAGTCGCCCCTCGCCCCCGGACGATCCCGATCACGACCGATGACTTTCACCGTCGACCTGCAGGCCGGGAAAGCGGCACGCGACGGCCGCGACGTGCGGCTCACCCCGACCGAGTGGCACCTGACCACGCCGTCACCTTCGGTAACCTCACGTCCCGGTTACGGAACCCTCAACCTCTGGTGGCCGGGGAATGAGGGGGCGACGATGGGCTCATGACTTTGGCCCAGCGCGCCCTGGAGCGACTCGAGGCCTGGCCCGACCTCACGGTGGAGCCGGCCAGTTGCGGAACGGGGCGGGCACTCCGCTCCGGGTACAGCGAGATCGTGCACATCCACACCGCGCACGAGGCGGACCTGCATCTGACCAGCGGAGCCCTGCAGCGCTTTTCCGGCGACCTCGCCGGGTCGACCGCCATCCGCATGGTCCCCGGCTCGCGCTGGGTGACCGTGCGCCTGGACTGCGACACCGATGTCGATCTGCTGCTGAGTCTGGTGAGCGTGGCTCTGCACGCCCACCAGAGCCGGCCCCCGTCCGAGAGCACTCCTGGCGAGGAGTGCAACTTCCGCCGTGTCACGGTGCTTCCGCGGGCACGGGAAGACGTCCACGGCTGAACCGCGGCACTGCCGTACGACGCCCGCCGTTCAGCGCGGAGTTCGGCACCCTCTAGGCGGACGGCGGACTCCCGCGCCCACCCGGCCTTCCCCGCGGCGAGGAGAAGTGCCGCAGAGGGCGCGGTGTGTGGACGCGGGGGCCGTAGCGCTCGTGGACGGCGCGTTCGGCCGCGTGCGCCCGGGCGGCGAGGCCGGGCGGCAGGGCGTGCACCCTGCTGCCGCCGCAGCCGGGGCAGACCGCGGCGGCCGACGGCGACTTGAGCACCCTGCCCCGCTCGTCGATGTACGCCTGTGACGTCAACCCGTCGCGGTCGGCGAAGACCACGACCCGGAAGACCGTGTCCCAGGTGCGCCCGCAGTCCCCGCAGACGTAGGTGAACGACTCGGAGACGGAGTGGGGATCGGCCGTCATGGTGCGGTCCTTCCTCGCTCGATCCCTGTCCGGCCGTCAGCCCTCGACGGCGCGCCGACGGGCGGCGTCGATCTCCGCGTACGCCTGTTCGCGTCCCTCCCAGTGGGAACCCTCGACCGACTTGCCTGGCTCCAGGTCCTTGTAGACCTCGAAGAAGTGGGTGATCTCCAGCCGGTCGAACTTGGGCACGTCGTCGATGTCCTGCAGCGAGGAGTAGCGCGGGTCGTGTGCCGGGACGCACAGGACCTTCTCGTCGGGTCCCTTCTCGTCCTTCATCACGAACATGCCGACGGCACGGCACTCGATCACACAGCCCGGGAAGGTGGGGTCCCCGACCAGGACGAGGGCGTCGAGCGGGTCGCCGTCCCGGCCCAGGGTGTGGTCGATATAGCCGTAGTCGGCCGGGTACTTGGTGGACGTGAACAGCATCCGGTCCAGGCGGAGTCGGTCGAGCTCGTGGTCCATCTCGTACTTGTTCCGCGATCCCTGAGGGATCTCCACGATCACGTCGAATTCCACGACGGCCTCCTTGCCGGCCGGTCGGCGGGCCGGGGCGTGGGCCGGTGGCCGGGCGGCTGTAGCGGAGGCGGTCGCCCGATCCTCCGGCCGGCCCGTTCAGCTCGGATCCGTCCTTCCAGTCTGCCCCGTCCGCCCCGGACCCGGCATCCGGGCCGTCGGCCGGCCGTCCGGCCGCCGGATCCCCGGCCCGGAGGCGATGTCGTGTAGGAAACCGGACGTCGGGTACCCGCCGGCGCCGGCCGCCGCCGACGTCCTCACGACCGCACCACGCCGCACGGCCGAGTGGAGTACCTCACCGCGCGGGAGGAGGGTGGAACAGTGCCACGGATGCAGGAGGACGAGGCAGTGCGACGGTTCACGGATGCCCGCGTGGCGCGCCTCGCCACCGTGGACTCCGCGGGACGGCCCCATCTGGCCCCGGTGGTGTTCGCGCGGCGCGGCGACGACCGGATCGTCACGGCCGTCGACCGCAAGCCCAAGGTCTCCCACCGGCTGAGGCGGCTGCGCAACATCGCCGTCCACCCGGCCGTCTGCCTGCTGGCGGACGCGTACGACGAGGACTGGGAACGGCTGTGGTGGGTACGGGCCGACGGAGACGCGCGGACGGTGCCGCCCCGCGCGCCCGCGGAGCAGGACCGGGAGGAGTACGAGGCGGCCATCGCCCTGCTGACGCGGAAGTACCCCCAGTACCGCGAGGCGCCGCCGGACGGACCCGTGATCGTGGTCGCCGTCCGCCGCTGGACCGGCTGGCGCGCAGCTGACGAGCCCCACCCGGCCGGATGACGAGCCGGGCGAGACTCCGGCCGGGCCCGAGACGACCGAGACGACCGAGACGATCCCGGAGGTTCCCATGACCAGGCAGGTACGTGACGTGATGTCCCGAGGCGCGGTTGCCGTCGAGCCCATGACCCCGGTGGCCAGGGTGGCCCGCCTGATGCGCGAACAGGACGTCGGTGACGTCCTGGTGACGTACGACCGTGATCTGTTCGGCGTCCTCACCGACCGCGACATCGTGGTCCGGGCGATGGCCGGGGACCGCGACCCGAACACCGTGACCGCGGGCTCGGTGTGCACCCGGCCGCCCGTGATCACGCTCTCGCCCGACGACACCACCGATCACGCGGTCGAGCTGATGCGCCGCCACGCCGTGCGCAGGCTCCCCGTGGTCGAGAGCGGCGGGTGCCCGGTCGGCATCGTCAGCCTGGGCGACCTCGCCGCCTCGGAGGACCCGCGGTCCGCCCTCGCGGACATCAGCACGGCCGACCCCAATCGATGAGGCCGGGACCTCACAGCCGGGTGTCGGGTCCCGTCCGCTCGTCCACCGCGGCAGTACGGTGTGCCCGGGACCGCCGCGAGCCGTACCGGTGCGTCGCCGCGGTCAGCGCGGTGGCCAGGCCCAGGCAGAACAGCAGTGCCAGGGCGAGCCCGGAGGCGAATATCGCGAGGGTGCTCATGGTCACGATGGGATTGTCGAGCACGGACACGGTGTAGTCGGGGCCACCGGACAGGTTGCCCGCGATCGCCAGACCGGTGAAGGCGGCGGTGGCCGCGAGAAGGAGCAGTCCGAGGAACAGCATCCGAGTCATCTCCTCAGGGAGTTTCCGGCATGCCCCGAGTACCCGCCCCGGCGACACCGAGACAGCGGTGATGCAGTTCGCGGCCCCCGTGCACGCGCCCGGGGACATTCGGCCGCCGTCGAGCCCTGACGGTGGCCGCGGGGCTCACAGCGGAGTGTGGCCTGCTGTCAGGAGATAGGTGCCGTAGGCCACGGAGGCGGCGGCGAGGCTGGCCCCGACCAGCACGGCCTGCTTCGGCCGCAGCCGCCAGCTGCGCGCGAGCCCGCGCGCGAGCGGAATCAGCAGAGGGAACGCGGGCAGCAGGAAGCGCGGCTTCGACGCGTACGGGCCCGAGCCGCCGACCGTGATCAGCAGCAGCACTCCGGCGTACACGATCAGCGCCAGGGGGGCGCCGTCGAGGCAGAGCAGGCAGAACAGCAGCACGGCCGCCACGACGATCACCAGCGCCAGCGGGTAGACGGCCCGGCCGCCGTGCTCGAGCAGCGACTTGAGGAAGTGCAGGGAGCCGACGCCGAAGTCGAAGCGGGAGTCCCAGGCGCGCTGCACGGTGAAGTAGCCGCCGAACAGATCACCCGTTTGGGCGCCCACCCACAGCACGAAGCCCACCCAGCCGAGGGGTGCGATCGCGGTGCCGACCCACAGGCCGGCGGGCACCCGGCCGCGCCGCCTGACGATCTCCTGGATGGCCACGGCGCCCACGGCCGCGGCCACGGCGAACCCCGTGGGCCGGGACAGGCCCGCCAGGGCGGCGAGCGCGCCCGCCCACAGCCAGCGACGCCTGAGCACGGCGTACAGGGACCAGGCGGCGAGAGCGGTGAGCAGGGGCTCCGTATAGGCGATGTCCAGGACCACGGAGTGGGGCAGGGCTGCCCACACACCGACGAGTGCGGTGGCGACCGCTCGGCCGTACAGGTGATGGCCGATCGTGTAGATGCCGTACGCGGCCACCACCGCGGCGCTCCAGGCGATCAGTATGGCGGCGGCGCCCGGAGTGATGGGCAGGACGGTGTACACGGCTCGGGTGAGCGCTGGATACAGGGGGAAGAACGCCCAGTCGCGCTGCACGGCACCGGTGGAGGCGAGGACGTGGGTCTGGGTGCCGTAGCCGTGCTGGGCTATGTGCAGATACCAGCGGGAGTCCCATGAGTGGGCCAGGCCCTTGAGCAGTGGGTGGCCCATGGTGCGGTTCGCGACGGCGATCGCAGCGAGACCGGTGAGACGTATGACGGCGAACAGGGCAAGGGCCGGTGCAGCACCGGGCAGGAGCCGGACTCGGAAGGGAAGGCGGACGCGACGGTCTGTGCCCTCGGCCTGTTCGGCAGCGGGGGCGGGCGAGAGTGCGCTCACACCTTGACCCTGCGTTATCGGCGTACGGTCCGCAACGTGAGGTTTGGCCATGGTTGGGTCATATACCAGTGCTCTACGAGAATCTGTCGTGACTCAGTGCTGAACTCGGTGAGTGAGCCCGCCCCGAGCAACCATGTCCGCTTCTGACCCGTCCGGGTCAGGTCGCCGCCCGGGCGCCACCGCCGTCTCCGTAGAGTGGCCGGGTGACGAACAGCAGTAGGCCGGTCGCCGTCTTCGACATCGACAACACCCTTGCCGACACCGCGCACCGGCAGCGTTTCCTGGAGCGGAAACCGCGTGACTGGGAGGCGTTCTTCGCGGCCGCGCCGCAGGATCCGCCGCTGGCCGAGGGAATCGCGCTCGCGCTGCGGACCGCCGAGGAGTGCGAGCTCTTCTATCTGACCGGACGGCCCGCGCGCTGCCGGCGCGACACACTCGACTGGCTCGCCGCTCAGGGGCTGCCCGAGGGGCGGGTGTCCATGCGGGCCGACGGCGACCGCAGGCCCGCTCGCGTCACCAAGCTGGAACTCCTCCGCGAGCTGGCCCTGGGCCGAGAGATCCGTATGCTCGTCGACGACGACGAACTCGTGTGCCAGGCGGCCGAACAGGCCGGATTCACCGTCGTACGCGCCCGCTGGACATCCCCCTCCGCCGCCCTGATGGATGCGCAGGAGCGGGAAGGGCGCACCTGAGAGCGGCCCGGCTACTCGCCGTCCTCCAGGCGGAATCCCACCTTCAGGCCGACCTGGTAGTGCTCGATCTGCCCGTTCTCGATCCGGCCCCTGACCTGTGTGACCTCGAACCAGTCCAGATTGCGCAGGGTCTGCGAGGCGCGGGCGATGGCATTGCGTACGGCCTGGTCGACGCCCTCGGGCGAGCTGCCGACGATCTCGGTGACCCGGTAGGTGTGGTCGGTCATACGGGTGCTCCTCTCGGCGCGGCGGGTGTCCCACGTCCCTCCACCGTGCCGTACGGGGCGGTGGTCCGCGAGACATCGGCCGTCCCCTTGACCCGGGCATTGGTCCATACCAAAATCCCGGAGCACCCGTACGAGCTCCTCGCTCGTCCCCCCACGTCGGGCCCCCTCCCTTGTCCGCAAGGCAGAACAGGACCCTCCGTGAGACGTCTCCTCGCCCTCGTATGCGTGTCCGCCTTACTCCTCGCCGCGTGCGGAGTCCTGCCCGGCGGCGGGACCGAACGCCGGACCGTGACCGTTTGGCTGATGAAGGACAGCGCGTCGGCCGCCTTCCTCGACCGGTTCACCCGCGACTTCCAGCGAACCCACGGCGATCTGCGCCTCGACATCCGCATCCAGCAGTGGACCGGGATCGGAGCCAAGGTCCAGGCGGCTCTGGAGCGCACCGGCGGCGGCGGTCCCGACGTCATCGAGATCGGCAACACCCAGGTCGCACAGTACGTGGACCGGGGCGGACTGCTCGACCTGACGCTGGAGTCGATGCGCGACTGGGGCATGGACGACTGGCTGCCGGGCCTCGCCCAGCCGGGCAGCTTCGCCGGACACCAGTACGGGATTCCCTGGTACGCGGCCAATCGCGTCGTCATCTACCGCAAGGACCTCTTCGCCCGGGCCGGCATCACCGAGCCGCCCAGGACGCGTGCGCAGTGGCTCGTGGACACGGCGAAACTCGACTCCCGTGGCAACCAGGGGATCTACCTGGCCGGGCAGGACTGGTACACCCTCTCCGGATTCATCTGGGACGAGGGCGGCGACCTCGCCCGGCAGACGTCGGCCGGCACCTGGGAGGGCACACTCGACACGCCCGCCGCGCTGCGCGGCATGGACTTCTACCGACGGCTCCAGACGCTGGGCTCCGGCCCCGTGGGCGCCGACGAGGAACACCCGCCGCAGGCCGGTGTGTTCGCCGGGGGGCACGTCGCGCAGATCGTGGCCGTTCCCGGGCTCACCCAGGCCGTGGTGCAGCGGAACCCCGAACTGAAGGACCGGCTGGGGTACTTCCCCCTTCCGGGCAGGACGGCCGCGAGACCCTGCGCGGTCTTCACCGGCGGCTCCGACCTCGTGATCCCGAAGAACACCGACGACCGGCGCGGTGCCACCGCCGTCGTCGCCGCGCTCGCCGGCACCACCTGGCAGACCGATCTGGCCCGCACGATGAAGTACGTACCCAACAAGACCACGCTCGCGGACGCGGTTGCGGGCGAGGAGGGCGTCGCGGCCATGGCGGCGGGCGCCGCACACGGCCGGGCGACACCCGCCGCGCCCGCCTGGGCGGCGGTCGAGGCGGACAACCCGATCAAGACCTGGATGACCAGGGTGCTCCGGGGCGCGGACCCGGCGACCGAGGCGACCCGCGCCTCACACCGCATCACACAGACCCTCGCCGGCGGATGACCGCCACGGCGCGGGCGGAACGGACCCTGGGGTCCGGCGGCGCGCCCGTGCCCCGCCAGACCGGGGCACGGGCCTCTCTGCTGTGCCGCTGTCAGCGCACCCCGCTCAACGACAGGGCGAACCTCCCCTCCGCGTCCGTCCACCAGTGCGTCAACTCAAGTTCGGCCGAAGCGAGTTCACGCCGAACCCCGTCCTTGCGGAACTTCGCCGACACCTCCGTGCGCAGCTCCTCCCCGTCCGCGAAGTCCACCGCCAGGTCCAGCGCGGGGATCTTCACCGTCTGGGCCGTCCGTGACCGCAGCCGCATCTCGATCCACTCGTGGTCGGCGTCCCACACGGCCTTATGGGCGAAGGCGTCCGGGTCGAAGTCCGCGCCCAGCTCACGGTTGAGCACGGCCAGCACGTTCTTGTTGAACTCGGCCGTCACCCCGGCCGCGTCGTCGTACGCCGCGACCAGCACCGACTCGTCCTTCACCAGGTCGGTGCCGAGCAGCAGCGCGTCCCCGGGCGACATCAGCGCCCGTACGGAGGTGAGGAACGCAGCGCGCTCGGCGGGCAGCAGATTGCCGATCGTGCCGCCCAGGAACGCCACGAGCCTCGGCCCCGGCGTCCGAGGCAGCGTGAGCCCCGCGGTGAAGTCCGCGATCAGCGCGTGGACGTCCAGGCCGGGCCGCTCGGCGATCAGCGCCTGCCCCGCCTGGCTGAGCGCGCTCTCGCTCACGTCCACCGGGACATAGGTGTGCAGGCCGGTCAGTGCGTCCAGCAGATGGCGGGTCTTCTCGGAGGAGCCGGAACCCAGCTCGACCAGCGTCCGAGCGCCGGTCGCGGCCGCGATCTCGCCGGAGCGGACGATCAGGATCTCCCGCTCGGCGCGCGTGGGGTAGTACTCGGGCAGTTCGGTGATCTTCTCGAACAACTCGCTGCCGTGCGCGTCGTAGAACCACTTCGGCGGCAGCGTCTTGGGCGTTTTGGTGAGGCCGTGCAGTACGTCGGCGCGCAGTGCGGCCTCCGTGGCGTCCTCGGGGAGGGTGCGGATGACAAGGAACGGGCTCACGTGCGGGACTCCTCGGATGGTACGGGCGCCATGTCGTCGCGCGGGTCCTTGAGCGGGGTCAGCAGGACGTCGGTGCGGGTGGCCGAGAGCAGGGTGCGGTCGGCCACCTCCTGCCAGTGCGGGTCGTCGTCGTAGGGTTCGGAGGCCACGACGACACGGCCGCCGGGACCGGTGAGGTACCACAGCGTGTCGCCCCAGGCGGTCGCGGTGATCGTCTGGCCGTCGGTGACGAGCAGATTCAGCCGGGAGCCGGGTGCCGCCGAGGCGACCTCCAGGACGGTGTCGGCCAGGGCCTTCCCGTCCTCCATGCCGGCGCGCAGCCGGTTCAGCAGCAGTGCCCACACCAGGGCCGAGTCGCAGCGCGACTCCAGCGAGAGCAGCTCCACGGGCGGCAGCGACCCGGCGAGGCCGCCCATCGAGTCGGGCCAGCCCTTGACGGCCCCATTGTGGCTGAACAGCCATCTGTCCCCGGTGTAGGGCGCCGCCGCGGCCTCGGGGTCGGGGTCGCAGCTGGTCGCGTCCCGCACCGCGGCCAGGACGGCGCCCGAGCGCACGACCCGCGCCAGGTCGGTGAGGGAGGTGTCGGCCCAGATGGGCCCCGCCCTGCGGTAGCGCGCCGGCACGGGGTCGTCCGGGGCGTACCAGCCGACCCCGAAACCGTCGGCGTTGACGGTGCCGTACCGCTGCCGCCGCGGCGCCCACGACTGCCGGTACAGACTGTGCGGGGGCTCCAGCAGAAGCCGCCCGAGCGGCTCCTCGGGTCCCAGATAGGCGAGATGACGGCACATCAGGCGTCCCTGGCGGTGCGGAAGCCGGAGAAGATCTGCCGCCGGACGGGATAGTCCCAGTTGCGGAACGTACCCCGGCAGGCCACCGGGTCCACGGCGAACGAGCCTCCCCGCAGCACCTTGTACTCGGACCCGAAGAACACCTCCGAGTACTCCTTGTACGGGAACGCCGTGAACCCCGGGTACGGCAGGAAGTCGCTCGACGTCCACTCCCACACGTCACCGATCAGCTGCCGTACGCCGAGCGCGGATGCACCCGCCGGATAGCTGCCGGCCGGAGCCGGACGCAGATGGCGCTGCCCGAGGTTGGCGTGCTCGGGCGTGGGATCGGCGTCGCCCCACGGATAGCGCCGGGAGCGGCCCGTTGCGGGATCGTGGCGGGCCGCCTTCTCCCACTCCGTCTCGGTGGGCAGCCGGCGCCCCGCCCAGCGCGCGTATGCGTCCGCCTCGTACCAGCACACGTGCAGGACGGGCTCGTCGGGCGGTACGGCCTCGGTGACGCCGAAGTGCCGCCGCAGCCACTGGCCGCTCTCGCGGCGCCAGAACAGCGGGGCCCTCAGGCCGTGGGTGCGGACGTGCGCCCAGCCCTCGGGCGTCCACCAACGCTCCTCGTCGTAGCCCCCGTCCTCGATGAACGCCTGGTAGGCGGCGTTCGTCACCGGAAGGGCGTCGATGTGGAAGGCCGCCACCTCCCGCTGGTGCGCGGGCCGTTCGTTGTCCAGTGACCATGGCTCGGTCGAGGTGCCCATGGTGAACGGGCCGGCCGGTACGAGGACTTCGGACGGGCCCGTGTAGGGCGGGGCGGGAGCCGGGTCGGGGGCGGTGAGAGCCTGGGGGCCCCGGCGCAGCTGATGGGTGATCAGCATGGTTTCGTCGTGCTGCTGTTCGTGCTGGGCGACCATGCCGAACGCGAAGCCGGCCTCGGTCAGGGCGTGGCCCTCGAACGGCGCGCTCTCCAGCACGTCCAGCGCCCGCCCCCGGACGTCCGCAGCGTAGCGGCGGGCCTCGTCCGGTGACAGCAGAGGCAGCGAGGGCCGCTCGGCGCGCGGGTGCTCGAAGGCGTCGTACAGCCCGTCTATCTCGGGCCGCATGGCCTCACGGCCCGCCACCGCGCGCAGCAGCCACAGCTCCTCCTGGTTGCCGATGTGTGCGAGGTCCCACACCAGCGGCGACATCAGCGGGGAGTGCTGGGCGGTGAGGTCGGGGTCCTCCACGCAGGTGGTCAGGAGCGCGGTGCGGTCGCGCGCCCTGGTCAGCGCGTCCAGCGCGCGCTCTCGCAGCGTGCCGGGGTCGATCGATGACCGGGCGTCGGTCATGAGTGCATGTCCTTCCCGTGGACACGGGTGTCGTCCCCGCCGCAACGGGTGTCGTTCCCGTGGAACTGGAGCAGCAGATCGTCGGCGGGGCAGCGGCCCCGGGCCACATAGCGGTCGGTGAACTCCGCGACGGCCTCCTGTACGTCGTCGCTGGCGCCGATCCTGGGCAGTGCCTCGGCCGCGGCCGCGAAACAGGCGACGGCGGCCTCGTGCAGCTCGGGGTCGGTCAGCCCCTCGCGCGCGGCGGTGACCCACAGCGCGTTGCGCGGCGGCGGCAGCGGGCCGGCGCGCTCGGCCAGGGGCTTGACGGTCCGGTAGGCGGTCTCGGCGGCCTCGGGATCGTCGAACAGCGCCGCGGTCACGGCGAGCGGCACGATCCACCCGTCGTCGCCGGGCTGCGCGTCGATCATGCGGAGTTCGAGATGTCCGCGGGGCCGGATCGGAGGGAACAGGGTCGTGAGGTGGTACTCGAGGTCGCTGTGGTCCGGGGGAGCCTCGGACCGGGTCCAGGACCGGAAACTCAAGCCGTCCGGAACGTACCAGGGGCCTGAGCCGGTGCGGACGCACATCACGGGCGCGTCCATCACATGCCGGGCCCAGGAGGCCCGCGGATCGCCGACGAGGGGCGGGGCGCTGCTGCGTCCCGGATCCATGGCGGACCACAGGGACTGCCGCGTCGAGCGCCAGCCCGTGGGCCGGCCCCGGGACAGCGGGGAGTGCGCGAACGCCGCGACCAGCACCGCTCCCAGCTGGTGCGCCAGCCACCAGCGGCGTCCGTGCCCCAGCGGGCCCGGCTCCTCGTAACCGGCGTCCAGGCACACCTGGACGGACGCCGAGGAGCACATCATCGACCGCCCCTCGGGACCGGTGCGGTCGAGGTAGCGCTCCATGGCGTCGTAGCGGGGGTCCGCCAGGAAGCGGCGAGGGGGGTGCCACGGTTCGTGGCCGTAGCCGCTGAGGCCGAGACCCGCCTCGGCCAGCAGGGCGCGGACCGCGTCGAGGTCGGCGGAGACGGACCCTATGCACTCCATCAGGGAGGTGACGGGGGCGGAGCTGAGCTCCAGCTGCCCGCCCGGTTCGACGGTGAGGGCCGAACGCAGGGGCAGGGTCCGCAGCGCGGTGTAGACCGCGCGGAGACGTTCGGGTGGTGCCGGGAGCCACGGCTTGCGCAGCTCGTGGACGAACCATTCCACTTCGACACCGAGGGTGCGGGGCGGTCCGGTCTTGAAACAGATGCCGTGGACCAGCGCCTCCACCTCGGCTTCGGTGACAGCGGAGCGGCGCTCCGTACAGCCACTCACCGAATCGGACATGTCGGGATCCTCCTGAGATTCCACCATGCCACCGCCCCGGTATCGGATGGCCGGGGCGGCGTCGCTCGTCCCACCCAAGACCCTTCCGTGCATTCGCACAAGAGTGCACTGTCGATCTTCGCGGACTGATTCCTCCCTGTTTGCCAGGCCGGAAACGGTAATTCCCGGGACTGGGAAACTCTGTTGCGACGTAGGACCAGCATCGCTCACCATGCGTTCATGAGCACGACGGGGGAGAACGGCGGTGCGCCGGGCGGGACCGCGTGCCGTGTGCTCACGGCGCCCACGGGGGTGGCGGCGTGAGCACGCGGCTGCGCGGGATCGCACAGAAGACGCAGGAGATCGTCGAGGCGGGCGCCTACCGCACGCCCGAGGGGCGTACGGTGCCCATCGCCGCGGCGGTCGAGGCCGCGCGCGCCGGGACGCGGATGTACGGCCCGGGGCCGGTGGAGACCTCGCCGATGCGCTCGGGGGCCACCGTTTTCGAGGTGACGGGGGAGAGCAGCCTGGAAGCCGCCCGGCGCCTGCTGAGCCGGTCGGGTGACCCGGTGGCCGTACTGAACTTCGCTTCCGCGCGCAACCCGGGCGGCGGGTTCCTGAACGGCGCGCAGGCCCAGGAGGAGGCGCTGTGCCGTGCCTCCGCGCTGTACGCGTGCGTCCGCGAGGTCCGGGAGTTCTACGACCACCACCGGGCCGACCGCGACCCGTTCTACACGGACCGGGTCATCCACTCACCGGCCGTCCCGGTCTTCCGCGACGACCGTGGGCGGCTGCTCGAGGCGCCGTACGCGGTGGGCTTCCTGACCGCAGCCGCGCCGAACGCGGGCGTGGTGCGGCAGCGGGCGCCGGAACGTGCGAACGAGCTGCCCCGCGCCCTGGCCGCCCGTGCCGAACGGGTTCTGGAGACGGCGGCCGCCTGCGGCTACCGGCGCCTGGTGCTGGGGGCGTGGGGCTGCGGGGTGTTCCGCAACGAGCCGGGGCAGGTCGCCGGGGCGTTCCGCGGCCTGCTGGTCACGGGGCGGTTCGGGGGCGCCTTCGAGGAGGTGGTCTTCGCCGTCCTGGACCGCACGTCCGGTACGACGACACGGGCCGCCTTCGAGCGGACTTTCGCCGACGTGGCTGCCGTCTGACCGGGTCCCTCCGCCCGGTCCCCCGCGCCCGCCGGCCAGGCCCTCGGCTCCAGCCGTGCCGAGCCGTGCCGATCAGTTCCAGCCGTACCGCTCCCGCAGCCGGTGCACCACGAGGTTGAACCGCATCCGGTCCAGGGCGCACGCCTCCCGCCGCATGCCGTCCTCGTGCAGCCGCAGCACGCGGTCCACGTCCACCCAGGAGTCGCGACCCGTCCGGTCCCAGGGGCCGCTGCCGATCGGCACCCACTCCCGGTCCCCGTCGTGCCGCTTGCTGGACAGCTGCACGGCGAGCAGTGTGCCGGCCGGCTCCCGGGCGACCACGAGCACCGGGCGGTCCTTGCCGCGCCCGTCGTTCTCCTCGAACGGCACCCAGGTCCAGACGATTTCCCCCGGATCCGGGTCTCCATCGTGCGCGGGGGAGTACTCCGTCCGCACCCGGCCCACCGTGCGGGGGTCGGCCTCGGTGGTCGCCGAGGGGCCGTAGCGGCCGGGGACGTCTTCATCGGTAAAGGCAGTCACGCGGCTCACGGTAGAGCCTGACCCATCTCGGCCTCCGGGTGGGGGTGGAACCTGAGCCGCCGTCAGCCGGGCTGCGGGACCCGGCCGGTGGCGACCCGTGGGAGAGGAGCGGGACTTCCCGCCGCGCGCTGCCCGCGCTACGGCTGGGGAGGGTTGTCCCGGTCCTGCGGAGGCTGGAACTGGTCCCTGAGGGCATCCGGGCCCTTGTCGGCCTGCCCGGCGGGGCGGTCGCGCATCGTGTCGTCGGCGGGCCGGCCGGCTTCGTCGTGTCCCCGGCCGATGCGCTCCCCGCCTCCCTTCAGCATCTGCTTGAGCTTGTCCATCACGGACATCGTGGCCCTCCTTGCCGATCTTCCCTCCCTCCAGGATCGGCGCAGCACGCCGAGGGTGCATCCGCTGCGGCACGGACGGCGCCGCGGCCGCGGCGCCGTCCGGCGCGGGCAGCGGGGCCCGATCGGCGCCGTGGGGATGCGGTGGCCGTGGATGCGAGGTGGGATGAGCGGGGCACTCGACCGGGAGGACGCAGGCATGATGGCCTCCAGGAGATCGTCGAGCAAGCGTCGTGGAGGCACGCATGGCCACTGCACGGGACCTGTTGACCGTCGCCCTGGACGCCGCGCCCGGCCGTCGTGCCGAACCGGGTGACCTGTCGCTCGCGCTCGCGGGCGCCGAAGTGCTGGACCTCGTGGAGCTACGGGCTCTCACCCTGGACGGAGTCCTCATCGTGCCGAGCGACCCGCCGGTGACGGACGACCGCCTCCTGCGGGAGGCCGCCGATGTGCTCACCCGGCAGCCGCCATACGAGTCGGTCGAGGACTGGCTGTGGCGCCGGGGCCAGGGCCTGTCCTCGGCCTATCTGGCCGCGTTCGAGGAGGAGGGCCTGCTCGCCCGGCAGCGCCGCCGCTGGCTGCCCGCCTGGACCGGCGATGCCACGCCGGTCGACTCCCCGGCCCGCCGTCAGGCGGCGGACCGATGGGCCGCCGGGGAACCCGTGCTCGCCACGCTCGCGGCGACCGTCGGCATCCGTGAGGCACCGACGGAGGAGCCCCCGGAGGTCACCGAGGGCACGACGGGGACCGTGCTGGCCGCCGTCGACGACGCGGTGACGGAACTGACGGCCGTACGTCAGCGGCGGGCCATCGAGAAGGCGGCCTTCGACAACATCTGGCGAGGCCCGTGAGCACGGGTAGGCAGGCCGTGTCCGGCTCTCTGCCAGGGCCGAAATCACCTCTCAGGGTGGTGATGTAAACCGGCGTCCACGATTCCCCGACATGAGGTGCCAGGCGCCGAGCGGGAGAGCGACTGGTGCGTCACCATCTTGACTGGTGACGACTGGCGGGGCAGTATCGCTGTCAGCCCATGAGCGAGGAGAGCGCCGATGACCCAGGGACAACAGCTGCCTTCGCAGGCCCCGGACGCCGCGGAGACCGTGCGCCGTGCCCGGTTCGGCACCTTGCCGGAGCGCATCCGCCCGCAGGACATGGTGGAGGAGAAGCCGGCCACGCTTCCCGACCCGGCGCGGGACACGTACAACCCCGACGAATGGCTCGTGCGCACCTGTCTGTGACCGGTGCCCCGCCCGGCCATCCGGCAGCCGGCACTCGGGCCCCGGTCCCCGGCACCCGGGCAAGCGTGAGGCGTACGGCGGCCGATCGCCGTACGCCCCCAGCCTCACGGTGTCCTACCGGCCGATGCCTCCCGGGCTCAGCCCTCGTCCTTCTCCACCGTGACCTTCTCCGGCCGCGGCGGAGTGACCCCGTTGAGCCCGGCGGCCGCCTGCGCCGGCGTGCCGTTCGCGGGCGTCACCTCGCCGTTCATCGACGACAGCAGCCGGCGCGCGAGCCCCAGGCCGGTGCCGCCCATCGTCAGAGCCTTGGCGAACACGTCGCCCATGCCGTCGGCGCCGTTGAGCAGCACCATGTTGTCGACATTGCCGAAGGCGGACGCACCCGCCTGGACGATCTCCGGCCACTTCTCGGCGAGCTGCTGCGCCACCACGGCCTCCTGGTTCTCGGCGAGGGCCGCGGCACGTGCCTTGATGGCCTCCGCCTCCGCCAGACCCTGGGCGCGGATCGCCTCGGCCTCGGCGAGCCCCTTCGCCTGGGCAGCGGCCGCCTCGGCCTCACCGGTGGCGCGCGTCGCCTGCGCCGCGGCCGAGCCGCGCGTCTTGGTCGCCTCGGCCTCGGCGCCCGCGGCCGTCTTCACCCGGGTGGCCTCGGCCGCGGCCGCCAGCTCGGTCTCCTTCGCGTTGGCCTGCGCCGCCGAGATCCGCGCGTCGCGCTCCGCCTCGGCCAGCGTGCGCTTCTCGTACGCCTTCGCGTCGGCGGGCTTGCGGACGTCCGCCTGGAGCTGCTGTTCGCGCCGGTGCGCTTCCAGCTCCGCGACACGGGTCTCCTGCACCACGACCTCCTGACGGGCCGCGGCATCGGCCAGCGGACCGGCCTGCCGTGCCTTCGCGGCCGCCTTGTCGCGCTCGGCCTGGTAGCCGGCCTGGAGGATCTCGCTGTCCCGGGTCGCCTCCGCCATCCGCGCGAACGACTGCTGCTCGGCCTCGGTGGCGAGACGATTCGCCTCCGCCTGCGCGATACGCGCGTCCCGCTGCACCGCCGCCGCGTGCGGCGAGGCCAGGTTCCGGATGTACCCCGTCGGGTCCTCGATCTCGTGGATCTGCAGCGAGTCGACGATCAGACCCAGCTTCTCCATCTCGGTGCCGCAGGCGGCCCGGGTCTGGCCGGTCAGCTTCTCCCGGTCGCGGATCATGTCCTCGACCGTCAATCCGCCCACGATCGACCGCAGATGACCCGCGAACACGTTGTGCACCCGTTCCGACATCAGCCGCTGCTGATCCAGGAACCGGCGCGCCGCGTTGGCGATCGACACGAAGTCGTCGCCCACCTTGAAGATGACGACGCCCCGCACCTTCAGCGGAATGCCCTGGTGGGTGACGCAGTCCACGTGCAGTTCGGTCTCGTTGAGGTCGAGCGAGAGCCTGCGCACCGCCTGCACACCCGGCAGCACCAGCGTGCCGCGTCCCGTGACGATGCGGAAGCCCATGCCTTCCTCGAGACCCTCGGTCCGATGCTTCGAACCGGAGATGATCAGTGCTTCGTTGGGCTCCGCGACACGCCACATCAGCTTGAAGACCACAACGACGAAAGCCAGCGCGAGAACCACAGTTCCCGCGACAACGCCGATGACCATCGGCAAACGCCCCCTTTGCCTGGTGCCGGTCGGCACCGAACGAAAGGAGTGTGCGCCTGCGCAAGGCGGGGGTGAAGGCGCTGACGGATCCTTGTTGCAATCTTGACGCGTACACCTCTCACCTGCGGAGAGGTGCGCTCAACTGCCGTACGCCGCCTCGACGTACACGGTCCGCGGCGGAAGGTGCTCCACCACCATCACCACCGTTCCGCGCTCGATACGGCACTTCCCGTCCGCGGGATAGGCGAGGAAGTGCTCGGCACCGCCGCGCACACGGACGATCACCTCGCCGACCAGCCCTGGGCCGACGGTTCCGGTGACACGCCCCATCAGACCCACCATCGACGCATCGTCCATGGTCACAGCGTACGGCCCGAACGGGCCTACGCGGCCCGCGCGTCGGCGGCAGCAGGGTGCGGCGGCCACCACTCGTGCCACCTCCGGTCCGCCTCCAACTGGGCCGCCAGCGACACCAGAAGCGGCTCGCTGTGCGCCGGGCCCAGCAACTGGGCGCCCACCGGGAGCCCGTCATCGACGAAACCGGCGGGCACATTGACCCCGGGCCAGCCCAGCACGTTCCACGGCCACGCGTACGGGCAGGCGGCGATCATCGCGCGATCGGTGTTCCAGCCGTTCATGTGCACGAGCGTGCCGACGCGCGGCGGGGGAGCGGCCGTCGTCGGGGCGAGGACGACGTCGTACGACTCGAACAGCGCTCCCACACGCCGGTGCAGCACCGCCTCCGCCCGCCGCGCCACGCGCAGCGGAGCGCCGCCGAGCAGCCGGCCCAGCCGTGCGGCGTCGCGGGTGCGCCGGTCGAGCAGCTCGGGGAAGGGCACCTCACGCACCCGTTCGGCCAGGCCCGCGGTCGCGCGCGGCAGGAAGGTCAGCCCGATCTGCCCGTACCGTGGCTCCGCCTCCTCCACCACGTGCCCGAGGGCGGCCAGCCGCTCGGCGAGCGCGAGGACACAGGCCCGGACCCGGGGGTCGAGCCGGGCGGGCACCGCGGTGAACGGCGGCCTCAGCGAGAGCGCGATCCGTAGCCGGCCGGGGTCCCGCCCCACCGCCGCCGAGACCTCGAGTGCGGGCGGGCGGTGCAGATCGCCCGCGTGGTTGCCGCTCGCGGCGTCCAGGAGCAGCGCCGCGTCCGTGACCGTCCGGGCGAGCGTTCCGTTGACCGTGATCCCCTGGAAGGACTCGGGCAGCGGCCAGGTCGAGATCCGGCCCCGCTGCGGCTTGATGCCGACCAGATGCGTCCAGGCGGCCGGAATGCGGATGGAACCAGCGCCGTCCGAGCCCAGCGCGGCCGGCACCAGGCCCGCGGCGACCGCCGCCGCGGACCCGCCGGACGAGCCGCCGGGAGTGTGGTCCGGATGCCAGGGGTTGCGGGTGGCGCCGAAGGCGGGTCCCTCGGTGAACGGCCACTGCCCCAGCTCGCAGGTGTTGGTCTTGCCGACGATCACGGCCCCGGCCGCCCGCAGCCGCCGTACCGCCTCGCCGTCCTCCGCCACCGGGGGGAACGCGCCCGGGCAGCCGAACGCGGTGGGCTCGCCCGCCACGTCCATGTCGTCCTTGACGGCCACCGGCACCCCGAGCAGCGGCCCCCGCTCCCCGGCCGCGAGCTTCCGGTCGGCGGCCTCCGCCTCGGCGAGCGCGGCCTCGGCGCGCACCACCCGGAACGCGTTCAGCGAGGGCTGGGCCGCCTGAATCCGGGTCAGTGCGCGCTCGACCAGCGCACGGGAGGTCACTTCGCCGGCGGCGAGCGCGCGGGCGCACTCGGCCGCCCCGGCGGTACGGTCCGAAGCCATGGGGGCACCTCCGCGGGACGTTGTCTACCGCACGGTAACCTGTGACCCGCCCGCCCGGAACGGAAAGCTCAACCTCCTTTGGGAAAAGGCGCGTTGCCGCGTCGGGCCGCACCCCCCGGCGGCAGCGCCTGTGGCCGTTCTGCGAAGATGCGGTACGTCATGGTGCAGATACCGAAACAGCCCGTCCCTTCGTCGCCCGCACCACCCGCCGTGCCGACGAGTGCCGATGTGGCACGTCTGGCCGGTGTCTCGCGCGCGACCGTCTCGTACGTCCTCAACAACACCAGCGCCGTACGGATCAGCGAACCCACGCGCCGCCGTGTCCAGGAGGCCGCCAGGGAACTCGGGTACGTCCCGCACGCGGCCGCCCGCAGCCTGCGCGCCGGGCACAGCCGCATGGTGCTGATGCCCGCCCCGAACGTGCCGGTGGGCCCGCTCTACAGCCAGTTCATCAACGAATTCCAGTGGGCGCTGAGCCGTCTGGACTACACCGTCGTGCAGTACGGCGGTATCGGCCTCCAGGGCGACGAAGCCGCCCGCGCCTGGGCGGAGTTGCGGCCGGTCGCGGTGCTTGTGCCCGGTGGCGGGCTCGGCCCGCAGGGTGTGCACGTCCTCAAACGCTCCGGCGCCCGCGCCGTCCTCACCTTGGGGCCCGAGCGCGTCGACGGCGCCCACGCCCTGCTTCTGGACCATGACGGAGTGGGACACAGCGCCGGAGTGCATCTGCTGGCCCGGGGCCGCCGCCGGGTCGGCGTGGTGATGCCCGAGGAGCCCGGCCTGGAGTTCCTCTCCAGGCCCCGGCTGAAAGGTGTACGACGCGCCCTGAGCGGCACCGGCGCCACCGTCACCGAACTGCCGCTCGCCTACGAGGAGGAGTCCGCCGCCCGGCTCGCGGCGCGCTGGCGCTCACTCGGCCTGGACGCCGTCTTCGCGTACAACGACGAGTACGCGATGCTGCTGATGCGCGCCCTGCAGGACGAGGGCGTGGACATTCCGGGGGAGACGGCCGTGGTCGGTGCCGACGACCTGATCCTCGGCCGGCTGGTGCGCCCGAGGCTCAGCACCGTGCATATCGAACTGCCGTCCGGATGTGAGCTGGCGGAACTGGTCGACCGCGTCGTACGCGAGCCCGTCGGCGTACCGGAGGTGAGCCAGGTCTTCGGGGCACGGATCGTGCACCGCGCATCGAGCTGAACCCCCACCCCGCCGCGACTGCTGCGCGGCGGGGGCCGGCCCAGCGTGCGTGGAGCCCCTTCCGAGGTCACTCGCCGTTCTGCTCGGCCTTCTCCTGCTGCGCGGCCACGGCCTTGCGGACCTCGTCCATGTCCAGCTTGCGGGCCTGGCCGATGACGTCGTCGAGGGCGGCCTGCGGAAGGGCGCCCGGCTGCGCGAAGATGGCGACCTGGTCCCGGACGATCATCAGCGTCGGGATCGACTGGATGCCGAAGGCCGCGGCCAGCTCCGGCTGCGCCTCCGTGTCCACCTTTCCGAACACCAGATCAGGATTCGCTTCGGCTGCCTTCTCGTAGACCGGGGCGAACTGACGGCACGGCCCGCACCAGGACGCCCAGAAGTCGATCAGAACGAATTCGTTGTCCTTGACCGTCTGGTCGAAGTTCTCCTTGGTGAGCTCCACGGTGCTGCTCATGGCGATTCCCTCTTCCTGATGTCGGGGCTGAGCCGCTGTCCACAACGGCGCGTCGTGGTCATGTATTCCGCGCGGCTACCCGTGTGGCGGAGCCGGCACACCAACAACCAGACTGGCCCCATGACGGAAACGGAATCCATCGCGTACGACGTCGTGGTGCTCGGTGCGGGCCCCGTGGGCGAGAATGTCGCCGACCGCACCCGGGCGGCCGGACTCTCCACCGCGGTCGTCGAGAGCGAGCTGGTCGGCGGCGAGTGCTCCTACTGGGCGTGCATGCCCAGCAAGGCGCTGCTGCGCCCGGTGATCGCCCGCGCGGACGCACACCGCGTGCCCGGCCTGGCCCCCCTGGTGCAGGGTCCCCTCGATGTGCCCGCGGTCCTGGCCCACCGCGACTACGAGGTGTCGGACTGGAACGACGAGGGCCAGGTCACCTGGCTGGACGGCATCGGAGCCGATGTCTACCGGGGACACGGGCGGCTGGCCGGACCCCGCAGGGTGGCGGTGAGCGGCCCCGACGGGCAGCGGGTGCTCACCGCCCGGCACGCGGTGGCCGTGTGCACCGGCAGCCGCGCCCTGCTGCCCGACCTGCCGGGGCTGGCCGAGGTGCGCCCCTGGACCAGCCGGGAGGCGACGAGCGCGAAGGCCGCGCCCGGGCGGCTGGTCGTCGTGGGCGGCGGCGTGGTGGCCACGGAGATGGCCACGGCCTGGGCGGCCCTGGGCTCCCAGGTCACCGTCCTCGTCCGCGGCAAGGGCCTGCTGCCGCGCATGGAGCCCTTCGCCGGGGAACTGATCGCCGAGGCCCTCACGGAGGCGGGGGCGGACGTGCGCACCGGTACCGCGGTCGAGTCGGTCCGGCGCGAGGGTGACACCGTCGTGGTCGTCACGGACGCGGGCGACCGTATCGAGGCGGACGAGATCCTCTTCGCCACCGGACGTGCGCCCCGGACCGACGACATCGGCCTCGACACCGTCGGCCTGGAGCCCGGCTCCTGGCTGTCGGTCGACGACACCCTGCGGGTGACGGGCAGCGAGTGGCTGTACGCGGTCGGCGACGTCAACCACCGTGCGCTCCTCACCCACCAGGGCAAGTACCAGGCACGCATCGCGGGCGCGGCGATCGGGGCCCGCGCCGTGGGCGTCCCGCTTCTGGAGACGGATGACTGGGGCGCCCATTCCGCCACCGCCGACCACGCGGCCGTCCCCCAGGTGGTGTTCACCGACCCGGAGGCGGCGGCCGTGGGCCTGTCCCTGGCGGAGGCGGAACAGGCGGGCCGCCGGGTCCGTGCCGTGGACGTCGACCTGTCGTCGGTCGCGGGAGCGGGCCTGTACGCCGACGGCTACCGGGGCCGCGCCCGGATGGTGGTCGACCTGGACAGCGAGACGCTGCTGGGCGTCACGTTCGTCGGCCCAGGCGTCGGGGAACTGATCCACTCCGCGACCATCGCCGTCGCCGGTGAGGTCCCGATCGACCGTCTGTGGCACGCGGTGCCCTCGTACCCGACCATCAGCGAGGTCTGGCTGCGCCTGCTGGAGGCGTACCGGGGCTGACCCGGCGGGCCGTATCGCACCGAGGGAGCCGGGCCCCGGGCCCGCGGAGCACGGCTCCCCTCCGCGCGCCGACCGTTTCGTTTCCACTGCACCCCCGGCACCACAGCGCACCGGGCCGGCGGCGCGGCTCTCATGACGGCAGCGTGAACCCCAGTGCCGCGGCGGCCCGTTCCGGCGTCGGCTGCGTCCACCGGCCGGCCATCGCCTCGTTCGACGAGAGCGAGCGCAGCTCCGCCCGGTCCAGATAGAGGGTGCCGTCCAGATGGTCCGTCTCGTGCTGGACGATCCGCGCGGGCCAGCCGGCGAACTCCTCGTCCACCGGGGCTCCGTGCTCGTCCAGCGCCCGTAGCCGCACCCGGGCGTGCCGGGCCACCACGGCCTGCCAGCCCGGCACGCTCAGGCAGCCCTCGAAGAAGGCGGCCCGTTCGGTGCCGAGTGCCTCGTACGACGGATTGACGAGCACCCGGAAGGGCTGAGGCACCCGCCCGCGCGCCACCCGGAACTCCTCGGGGACCGGCGCTGGATCCTCGATGACCGCGATCCGCAGCGCCACCCCGACCTGTGGCGCCGCGAGCCCCACTCCCGGCGCCGCGTGCATCGTCTCGCGCAGCGCGGCGACGAAGCGCGCGAGGAGCGCGGGGTCCAACTGGCCGTCGAAGGGCTCGGTGCCACGCCGCAGCACCGGATCACCCGCGGCGACGATCGGCAACGGGCCACCGGAGGCGAGGAGTTGCTCCACCAGCTCGGCGAGAGGACGGTCATGGGGGCCGGTGCGGGCGACTTCGGATGCCATCGCGCCAGCATGACAGGCGGGTCGCGCGGCGGTCCCGTCGGCGCGAGGCTCCTGTGGCGCACGTCACCGAGGACCGGATGCGGTTGCGGCGCAGGGGTGTGGTCCACGTCACCGACAGCGCCGGGAACTCTCCCGTACGGCCCTCCGACTACTGGACCGTCACGCCCGACTCCCCGGCGCGCGACCGCAGTCCGTCCCCGATCCCCGGAGAACCCCGCCGATGACCACCGCTGCCCCGACCGCGACCGGCGAGGCCCCAGGGCCCGCCGCACCCAAGCCCTCCGGATGGGCGCCGCTGAGACCCATGGTGCTGCGCCTGCACTTCTACGCCGGCATCCTTGTCGCCCCCTTCCTGCTGGTCGCGGCCGTCACCGGGTTCCTGTACGCGGCCTCGTTCCAGGCCGAGAAGATCGTGTACGCGCACGAGCTGACCGTTCCGGTCGGCGACGGCAAGCTGCCGATCGGCGCACAGGTCGCCGCCGCCCGCAAGGCCCATCCCGAGGGCACGCTGTCGGCGGTGCGCCCCTCCCCGTCGAAGGACGCCCCCACCAGGGTGCTGCTGTCCGGTGTCCCCGGCGTCGGCAAGGACCACACCCTGGCCGTGTTCGTCGACCCGTACACCGGCAAGGTGCGCGGTGCGCTGGAGCAGTACGGCTCCACCGGGGCCCTTCCGCTGCGGACCTGGATCGACGAGTTCCACCGTGACCTCCACCTCGGTGAGAACGGCCGCCTCTACAGCGAACTCGCCGCCAGCTGGCTGTGGGTGATCACGGGCGGCGGGCTCGTCCTGTGGTTCGCGCGCCGGCGCTCCCGGCGCAGGCTGCGTGGTACCAGCGGCCGCCGTCGCACGCTCCGGCTGCACGGCACGGTCGGCGTCTGGGCCGCGGCCGGGTTCTTCTTCCTCTCCGCGACCGGACTGACCTGGTCGACGTACGCCGGGGCCACCATCGCCGAACTGCGCACCTCGCTCCACCAGGCCACCCCGTCGGTCTCGGCCTCCACGGGCGGCGAGCACGCCGGTCACGGCTCGGCGGCCGCCGGCGGCGGCGCGCACGGCGTGGGCCTCGACAAGGTCCTCGCGGCCGCCCGGGCCAAGGGCCTGTCCGATCCGGTGGAGATCGTGCCGCCCGCCGGCGCGTCCTCCACCTACGTCGTCAAGCAGATCCAGCGCAGCTGGCCCGAGAAGCAGGACTCGGTCGCCGTCGACCCGGCCACCGGCGAGGTCACCGACGTCCTCCGCTTCGCCGACTACCCGGTGCTCGCCAAACTCACCCGCTGGGGCATCGACCTGCACACCGGCGTGCTCTTCGGCATCGTCAGCCAGCTCGCCCTCATGGCCCTCTCCCTCTGCCTGGTTCTGCTGATCGTCTGGGGCTACCGCATGTGGTGGCAGCGCGGCCGGGCGGGCGCGTTCGGGCGGCCGGTCCCGCGCGGCGCCTGGCAGCAGGTCCCGCCACAGATCCTCGTCCCCGGTATGGCGGCCGTCGCGGTCCTCGGCTACTTCGTACCGCTGCTCGGCATTCCGCTCGCGGCCTTCATCGCCGTGGACGTCGTCCTCGGTGAGATCGACCACCGGCGCGGCAGGCGCACCTACGGCGGCCGGACAGCCTGATCCGCCACGCGATGCCGGAGCGGAGCGACACGGCACAGCGCCGGACCCCGGCGGCGCGGGCGGGTGAGCCGGTGGGCGAGGTGCTCCACCCGGTGCGCCCGAGGTGCGGGCGGCCGTCCCGCACGAAGAGATCTCGGGCAAGGCGGCGATCCCAGCACAGAGCCTGGGCACGGGCCTGCGCGGACCGTTCGGCGTCCGCGGGGCGCACGGCACAAGCCCCGCACTGCCCGGCCACGTTGCCGCGGCGCCGTTGCCGACGCCGGCGGGGCCGGGTGCCGCCGGGCTGGTGCCGCGCCGTCCCGCGGCACCGCCGGCACCGCCACGTGCACGACGGCCCGTGCCCGGCGGGACCGGGCACGGGCCGTCGAGGTCCGGCCTGCCGGGGATCACACGTCCGCGAAGTCGCCCACGAGCGCCGAGGCGATCCGCAGATGCGGCTGGGCCTCTTCGTCGCGCCCCTGGCGCTGGAGCGTGCGCCCGAGCAGCAGCCGGGCGTAGTGCTCCACCGGGTCGCGCTCCACGATGCCGCGCAACTCCGCCTCCGCCCGCCGCAGTTGGGCGGAGTGGTAGTAGGCGCGGGCCAGCAGCAGCCGTGGCCCGGTCTGCTCCGGCACCTCCTCGACCAGCCCCTTGAGGACCTGCGCCGCCGCGGCGTAGTCCTTGGCGTCGAAGAACTTCCCGGCCCGCTCCCAGCGCTCCGAGGCGGACCCGTGGCCGTAGTACGTCGTTTCCACTCCTGGCCTCCTTACGGCCCGCACAACCCTTCGTGTTGGTTGAATATTCCACCACTGGTGCGGAGCGGCCGGGCCGCTGGGAGTCTCGACGGAAAGAGCGCCCCGACGGGCGGGTGGGTGGACTGACGTCGATGTGCCCACAGGGCTAGGTTGGGCGGCATGAGCAATCTTGATCGCGAGGCGGTGCCCGCCGTGTGCGGTGGCCGGGGGTTCGTGGTGACGGAACCCGTGCGTGAGCTCCTCAGTCCGCGCCGGGTCCGGCTCGGTGAGTCGACGGAGGTCCGCCGGCTGCTGCCGAACCTGGGCCGCCGCATGGTGGGCGCCTGGTGTTTCGTCGATCACTACGGTCCGGACGACATCGCGGACGAGCCCGGCATGCAGGTTCCCCCGCACCCTCACATGGGGCTGCAGACCGTGAGCTGGCTGCATGAGGGCGAGGTGCTGCACCGTGACTCGACGGGCAGCCTCCAGACCATCCGCCCGCGCCAGCTGGGTCTGATGACGTCGGGAAGGGCGATCAGCCACTCCGAGGAGAGCCCGCGGTCCCATGCACGCCTCCTGCACGGTGCCCAGCTGTGGGTGGCCCTGCCGGACAGCCACCGGCACACCGAACCGCGCTTCGAACACCACCCCGAGCTGCCCGTGGTCACGGCCTCCGGCCTCAGGGCCACCCTGATCCTGGGTGAGATCGACGGCGCACGGTCCCCGGGCACGACGTTCACGCCGATCGTCGGCGCCGATCTCGCCCTGGCGCGCGGCGCGGACGTACGACTGCCCCTGGAGGCGGACTTCGAGTACGCGGTGCTGGCGATGTCCGGTGAGGTCCACGTCGACGGCGTTCCGGTTCTCCCGGGCTCGATGCTCTACCTGGGCTGCGGCCGCACAGAACTACCCCTGCGCGCGGAGTCGGACGCGGGGGTGATGCTCCTGGGCGGTGAGCCGTTCGAGGAGGAGCTGATCATGTGGTGGAACTTCATCGGGCGTACCCAGGACGACATCGCGCAGGCCCGTGCCGACTGGATGACCGGCTCTCGCTTCGGCGAGGTGAAGGGCTACGACGGTGATCCCCTGCCCGCACCGGAACTGCCGCCCGTACCCCTGAAGCCGCGCGGAAGGGTGCGCTGACTCGAGGTACGCAACAGCAGGCGTTCGCCGAGCACGGCCGGGTCGCCAGGACGGAGCACCTGCTGCGCGCAGTCGACCCGGTCGACGACACCTCCGCCGGCAGATGAACCGGCGGCTCACCGTGCAGGAGTCCCGCCGCAAGCCGGCGCGCGGCGGGAGGTCACCCGTCTCTCCGGTCAAGCACCGCAACCGGAGCGGCGCCCGCCGCGGTCGAGGGCGGCCACCTCGCGTACGGCACCGGCGATGGCCGGGAAGTCCTTCCTGAGGATCGCACCGTGGTTGCCGGCGACCTTCGCGCCGATCCGGATGTTCGGGTTGCCGGCGGTCACCGCATCGAGGCTGCTGCGTATCCGTTCCTGCTCGTCACCGCGGCTTCCGAAGGACGTCCCCGAAGCGACCACGTACCGCACCGGGACGGTGATGTTGTCCAGCACGGGGCCCAGCTCGCTCTCGCGGGAGAGCCTGCCGAGTTCGATATTGCTGTTCGCCTGCTGTTCGGCGGTCATCCGCGGGGCCAGGCCCGTCGGGCGCAGCAGCGGCAGGAACCAGCTCATCCTCCGGAACAGCTTCCGGATCCGCTGCTCCATGGCCTCGTCGAGCCAGTCGTACGGGAACGCGCCGTCGACGAGGACCGCGCCCAAGGCACGCCCGGGATTCCGGTTGGCCCAGTGAGCCCCGGCGACCGCCCCGTAGGACCAGCCCACCACCAGTGCCCGGTCCACACCTCTGGCCGCGAGAACGGCATCGATGTCCCGGACGGCCGCCTCGAAGGAATAGTCCGCCGAACGCTTCGATTTGCCGCGGGCCCGCTCGTCGTAGGTGATGTGCCGCCACCCCGTCCCCAGTTCGGCGATGACCCGCCGCCAGTACCCCTGGGTGGCGAACTGGCCGTTGAGGTAGACCACGGGGGTTCCGGGGCCGCCGGTGTCGGTGACGGCCAGGGCCGTGTCGTCGACCGGCACCATGCCGGTCCACTTGGAACCGGTCGGGGAAGTGCTGTTCTTCATCATGTGTTCCACCTGGTCGCTTTCTTGTGGGCGTCTTGTACGACCTCTCCGGGCCCTGCACCGATGGGCCCGGCCGGATGGTCCTGGCTCTGCTCGTTCAGAGGCTGCGGGCGATGATGTCGCCGCGGGAGGTGGTGGCGCGGATGTCGAGTTGGGCGGTGCCGCCGTTCTTGAGGGCGTTGCTGACGCGCCCGTAGTCGGTGCCGGCGTCCAGAGTGGCCGAGGCGCCGGCGGCGGCGGTGACCGAAATGTCGCCGGACTGGGTGCGGAGCACGACCGTGCCGCGTACGGCCTCGGTGATCCGGATGTCGCCCCTTGTGGTGCTGATCTCCGCGGGGCCGTTGAGCCGGCCGACCTCGACATCGCCGTCGATCGCGGTGAGGCGCACGCTCGCGGCCTCATCGATCTTGATCTGGCGGTACGCGCCTTCGAAGGCGACGTCGCCGAGGCGTCCGACGCCGCGGAGCTCGGCGCCGGCGGTCTTGGCCTGGATGCGGGAGCCGGCGGGCAGCTGGACGGTGATCTCCAGGGATCCGGAGGGGCCGAAGAGCTGCTTGTCGGGCGTCGAGGCCGTGATCCGCAGGACGCCGTCGGCGTAGGCGACGGTGGTCTGCTCGGCGGCCCTGGTGTCGCGGCTCTTGCCGGGGTTGGCGGGCAGGACCTCGACGGTGGTGTCGGCGCGGTCTGCGGCGATGAACTGGATGCGTCCGGCGGGGATGTCCAGGACGGCGGAGATCGGGGCGGGGGTGTCGAACTTCTGCATTGTGCTCTCCCGTGCTCGTTCCTTGTTTCTGACATCAGAAACGCTACGTTGCTTTCCACTCACCAACAAGCAGCTCGTTGCACGGAATAGGCATATATGCAGCTCACGAGCGTGAGATCGTTGCAACGGACTTACCAGTAATGCAACGGTGACGTCCGGTCGTTGCAATGGGTGAGTAGTGAACGCTCCAGTCGCCCACCGTGCCGACCTGGCCCACCCGGGACAACCTCGAACGACACCGGACAACGAAGTCCGGATCATGGATGGACAGCCGTCTCGATTGCGGTCACAGAGTCCGGTGCGCGATGGAGGGGCGGAGGGTCGGCCGGCTGTCGCCGGGTGACTCCTGATCGCCGCTGACCGGCTCACGGTGCACCACGACCACGGCGGCGTCGTCGGCGAGGGTGCCGCCGCAGAACGCGACGACGTCGTCGCGGAGCCGATCGACGAGTTGGTCGGGGGACCCGGTGTCCGTCCAGGCCGCGAGGCGGTCGGTGAGGGGATAGAAACGGCCTTCCCGGTCACGGGCCTCGGTCACGCCGTCGGTGTACATCACCAGCGTGTCGCCGGGGTCGAAGGGGAAGGTGTCCAAGGTTCCCTTCGGGGCCTGCGGCAGACCCATGCCGAGGGGAGCGCCGTACTGCCGGGGCACCAGGGCGGTGGCATGACCGTCGTGCAGCCGGATCGGCGGCGGATGCCCGCAGTTGAGGATCCGGATGACGGGTTCGTCGTCCGGGATGTCGACCTGGACGGCCGTGATGAAGGACTCCTCCGCGTCGGTGCCCTCCCTGCTGGGCTGGGACAGGCTCCAGTCCACGACGGCATCCAGTTCGGCCCGCAGCGCGGCAAGCGCCGGCTCGCGGTGGGCCGCGCTGCGGAACGCGCCCAGCGCGAGTGCCGCCTCCTCGATGGCGGGCAGGCCCTTGCCCCGGACGTCTCCGACGAGCATGCGGGTCCCGGTGCTGGTGCGCACGGCCGCGTACAGGTCACCGCCGATGCGCGCCTGGTCGGTGGCCGCCCGGTAGTCGCTGGCGATGCGCAGGGTGCCGATCTGCTCGGGCAGCGGGTGCAGGACGACCTCCTGCGCGGCTTCGGCCACCGACCGTACCTGTCTCAGCTCCGCGCTGTGCCGCTCGCGCAGGCGGCAGAACAGCACCGTGAAGGAGGAGATCAGGACCAGTGCGATGAGCTGGCTCTCGTGGTTGGAGGTGAAGATGCTGGTGCGGATGACGGAGATCGCCACCAGCGCCGCCACGGCGAGCGCTCCGATCAGCGCCGTGAGCCTGGAGCCGCCGAAGGAGGCGGTGATCGCGGGCGCGACCACGAGCAACGGCCCCAGGTGGATGCTCTGCGGCGCAAGGATGTCGGCGACCGTGATCGCTACGATCAGCACGACCGGGATGGCCACCAGTCCCCGGTTCGACTGCCATGTCCGACCGACACCTCCGCGGGGCTGGAGGCGCATACCTCCTGGATACACCCGGGTGACGGCCTGCGGATACCCGGCATCCGGCGCGTGCCGGCCGCGGGTGCCCGCCCTCCGTTCAGCAGGGACGCTCGGGTTCGCGTCCGGGCGGCTGGGTGGGGGGCGGCAGGCAGGGCGGCGGCTCGACGGGACGGCTCTGGGATGTTCCCCGGGATATCGTCACCGGCTCCCCGTAGTGTCTGATCTTAATGCTCTCCCCGCACACCAGCGTGTACGTCGCCCGGGAGTCGGTGATCTCCACCCGGAGGCACCGCCGGCGGATCCGGACAGAGAAGGCGAGCCGGCTCAGTCTCCCGGGCAGTCGGGGGGTGAAGTGAACGGTGTCCGGGCCGTAACGCATGCCGCCGAAACCGGCGACCAGCGCGATCCAGGAGCCCGCCAGCGAGGCGATGTGCAGTCCGTCGCGCGTGTTGTTCTCCAGGTCGTCCAGGTCCATCAGCGCGGCCTCGCCGAGGTAGTCGTACGCCAGGGCCAGATGGCCGACCTCGGCGGCCATGACGGCCTGGACGCTGGCCGACAGTGAGGAGTCGCGGACGGTGAGCGGCTCGTAGTAGGCGAAGTTCCGCGCCTTGTGACCCTCGTCGAAGGCGTCGCTGCGCAGAAACATCGCCAGCACCAGGTCGGCCTGTTTGACCACTTGCTTGCGGTAGAGCTCCAGGTAGGGGAAGTGCAGCATCAGGGGGTAGTCCTCGGGCCGGGTGCGGGAGAAGTCCCAGGCCTGATGGCGGGTGAACCCGGCGGCCTGCTCGTGGATGCCCAGCGCCCTGTTGTAGGGCACGGTCATCGCCTTGGCGGCGGTCCGCCACGCGGTGATCTCCTCCGCGGTCACGCCGAGCCCGGCGGCCTGCTCGGGATGGCGTTCGGCCGCTTCGGCGGCTGCCCGCAGATTGTCCTGGGCCATGAGGTTGGTGAAGGTGTTGTCGTCCGCGAGTGCGCTGTACTCGTCGGGCCCGGTGACACCGTCGATGTGGAAGTGGCCGGCGGAGTCGTGGTGGCCGAGGGAACGCCACAACCGGGCGGTCTCCACGAGCAGTTCCACGCCGGTCTGGCGCTCGAAGTCCTCGTCGCCGGAGATCGCGACATAGCGCACGACGGCGTGGGCGATGTCGGCGTTGATGTGGAACGCCGCTGTACCGGCCGGCCAGTAGCCGGAGCATTCCGCGCCGTCGATGGTGCGCCAGGGGAACGCCGCGCCGTCCAGGCCGAGTTGGCGGGCCCGGGCGCGCGCCGCCGGCAGGGTGTCCTGGCGCCAGCGCAGCGCCGCGGCGACGCTGCGGGGATACGCGGAGGAGAGCAGCGGCAGCACATAGCTCTCGGTGTCCCAGAAGGCGTGCCCGTCGTATCCGGAGCCGGTCAGGCCCTTGGCCGGGATGGCCCGCTGCTCGGCGCGTGCGGCGGCCTGCAGCACGTGGAACAGCGCGAAGCGGACGGCCTGCTGGATCTCCGGGTCGCCGTCCACCTCCACATCGGCCTGCCGCCAGAAGTCGTCGAGAAAGGCTCGCTGCTCGTCGAGCAGGCCCTGCCAGCCGGTGCTGCCTGCCTCGGCGAGCGCGGCCTCCGCCTGGTCCCGCAGGGCCGTCAGCGAGCGCAGCCCCGACCAGCCGTAGGAGACCAGCTTCTCCAGCCGGAGTTTCTCCCCGGGCTTGAGGTCGGTGATGACGGTGAGCCGGGCGACGTCGTCCGAACTCTCGCCGGAAATCCGGGTGGAGGAAGGGCCCTGCACGATGTGGTCGGCGGCGGCCGCGACCCGCAGACCGCTGCGCTCGGTGCGGTGGATCAGGCGCAGCCGTGTCCCCCCGGCGTGGTGCTCCTCCGGGCGCAGCGGGGATTTCAGGGCGGCGGCCACCCGCGGATCGGCGCTGGGCTGCGGCATGGTCACGTTGGCGACGAGTTCGGACTGGAGAACGATACGCACCTCGTCGCCCAGCGGCTCCACCTCGTAGGAGAGCGCGGCGACGGCCCGATGGGTGAAGGAGACCAGACGGGTGGTGCGAACCCGGACCGCCTTCCCCACCGGGGAGACCCACTCGCACACCCGGTGCAGGACCCCGTCCCGCAGATCCAGCAGCCGTTCGTGCGAGCGCAGATGCCCGTAGCGCAGATCGGCCTGCTCGTCGTCGACCAGCAGGCGGACGATCTTGCCGTCGCTGACATTGATGACCGTCTGGCCGGACTCCGGGTAGCCGTAGCCGGCCTCGGCGTAGGGCAGCGGATGGACCTCGTGGACGCCGTTGAGATAGCAGCCGGGCAGCCCGTGCGGCTCGCCCTCCTCGAGGTTGCCGCGCCAGCCTATGTGTCCGTTGGACAGCGCGAAGACCGATTCGCTCTGCGCCAGGACGTCCAGGTCCAGCCCGGTCTCGCGGACACACCAGGGCTCGACCTCGTAGGCCGGGTGGGTGATCACGGCACGTCCCCGTCCACGCCCTTGCGGCGGCGCCGGGCGGGCCGGTGTCGCACGGTGCCCGGGAGGAACCGTATTGCCATGTTCTATACCTGCCCGCCCCGGGGTCCCTCCATCCCCACCGGTCGCAGCAACCCCGCCGCGAGCACCGTGGGGAGCGGCGTCGGCGCAGAGGGTGACCGGCCCCCGGGGCCGGCACGGCAAGGCGCCGTTCGGATCACTCGAGGGGGCCCTCCCGGTGATGGCCGCGCGTTGCGCGCACGCCGTACCCGCCGCGGCGGGATAGGTCCTGTGCACAGAAGTCCGCCCCGCGACCCATGAGGAGATCAGCCATGTACGCAGTGGTTCGGCGGTACGAAGGGGTGACCGAGCCGGCTGAGGTCGGACGCCGGGTGAACGAGGAGTTCGTGCCGCTCCTCCGCCAGGTCCAGGGGTTCGTGGCCTATTACTGGATCGATGCCGGGGGAGGGGTGATGGTGTCGACGAGTGTCTACCAGGACCGGGCCGGAGCCGAGGAGTCGAGCGACACGGCGGCGCAGTTCGTACGGGACCACCTCGCCTCGGTCATGCCGAACGCCCCCCAGATCACGGCCGGCGAGGTAGTGGCTCATACGTAGCGGCCCGCCCCGGAAGCGTTGCGGGGCACTTGGGCGCGGGATTCTCCTGGGGCTCGGCGCGCTGACGGTGCCCACCCCGCCGGCTGAACGGCGGAGAGAGCCGGCAGTACCGCGGTCGCGGTCTAGTTCTGGGGGGCGATAGGGGTGGGCCGACGGCCCCGCGCACGCAAGACTCCCGGGGCACACACCCGCGGCCCGTGACCGGGCGGCGACACCGCCGGAAAGCCGGCAGGCGCCGAGAAGACGCCGAGGAAAGTGCCAGGAAGGGAACCGCCGCCCCATGACCACGCGCGCCGAGCAGGATCGCCTGTGGATACGCCGCTACCACCCCCGTCCGGACGCGGCGGTGAGACTCGTGTGTCTGCCGCACGCGGGTGGCTCCGCGAGCTTCTACCGCCCTCTGTCGGCCGCGATGCCGGCGTCCGTGGACGTCCTGGCCGTGCAGTACCCGGGACGTCAGGACCGGCGCGACGAACCGTGCATCCAAACGCTCCCGGAACTCGCCGGCCACATCACCTCCGTCCTCCTGCCGTGGACGGACCGCCCGCTGGTGTTCTTCGGCCACAGCCTCGGAGCCACCCTCGCTTTCGAGGTCGCCCGCCGGCTGGAGCGCGACCACGGCGTCGTCCTGCACGCCCTGTTCGCCTCCGCCCGCCGTGCCCCGTCCTGCCCGCGCACCGAGACCGTCCACCGGCGCGACGACGACGGACTCATCGAGGAGGTACGCCTCTTGAGCGGCACCGACTCGGCGATCCTCGACGACATCGAGCTGATCCGCATGGCGCTGCCCGCCATCCGCGCCGACTACCACGCCGCCGAGACCTACGTCTACGAGCCGGGCCCCGACCTGCACTGTCCCCTCTGGAGCCTCGTCGGCGACAGCGACCCCAAGGTCACCCTCGACGAGGCCCGCGCCTGGTCGCGGCACACCGACGCCTCCTTCGGGTTCCGCGTCTTCCCCGGCGGCCACTTCTACCTCACCTCCCATCAGGCGGAGGTCGTCCGCCTGCTCACCGCCGGGGCGCGGCCGAAACGACGGCCCGTCGAGCCGGGCCGCGCGTCCTGCCCCTGACCGGCACCGACGCGGAGCCGGGCCCGCCGTTCGCTGGCCAGGACCAGGTGCTCCGGGCCCCCGGCCCGGTGACCCGCGGGCTCTTGCCGGAGAGCAACGCCACCCGTCCGCAAGCGCGTTGGATGTCCGACGGCGAGGCGCTGACTTCGACGGCTCCCGTCCGTTGCCGCATCGAACGTCGTGTCCTGCGCGTGCGGATCGCCCGCGCCCGGCCCGGTGTTCCCGAGCTGCCGCCCCGCCTCGACTGGCGCAGGCTGCGCAAGCCGGCGGCCGCTGTGGCCGTACGGCGGCGCCCTCGCGGCCGGGCCGTCATCCGGCCGCGCCCTCGCGAGAGACGTCGCGCGATGAGTGAGGGGCGCCGGCCGGCCCCAGCGCGGGGCTTCCCCGCATGCCGCGCGGCCAGGCCCGTACACCGCCTTCGCCGTACCCGATCCGTGTCGTCACGCCCCCGGCGTGAGGGTGGGGACGTGCAGCGGGCGGGCCAGTCCGGCCACCGCCTCGTCCAGGCGCTGGAGGTGTCGCAGCACCCGGTCCGTGACACGGTCGTACCGCGGGGCTCCGAGAGTGCCCGGCTTGAGCATGGACGCGATGCTCGGACCGGTCTCGATCCCGGCGGTGGAGCGCTCGTCGGTGACGTGCGCGGCGATCGCCTCGATATTGCGCACGATGCGCCGGCCCGCCTCGCGCAGCCGGGGGTCCGCCGCGATCGAGGGGTGCTCCGGCAGCAGTTCGGCCGTCGCCGCCAGGGAGCGTGCGTGGTAGGCGCAGGTCTCCAGCATCGCGACCACATAGCGGGCGGTGTCCCGGCGGGCCCGCAGCGGCGTGATCGGGTGCGTCAGCGGCTGTGCCGAGGACCGCAGGTCGGCCAGCGCCTGGTCCAGATCGCGTGCCCGGTCCAGGAGACCGGCCACGGGACCGCCGCTCAACTGGTCGACCGCGGCCTCGGTGACGTCGGCCAGCCGGGCCAGCACGGTGGCGAGGAGTTCGTTCGTACGGCGATCGGTGCGGACCGGCAGTACCAGCGCGGCCGCGACGATTCCGCAGACCACCCCGAGCAGCGTCTCCTCGATGCGCAGCAGGAGCACGGAGGCGCTGTAGGTGTGCAGAAGTGTGTAGAGGAGGCCCAGCATGGCGGTGACGAAGAAGGACATCGCCATGTAGGACAGCGGCGCCGTGTAGAACATCGCGAAGATGAACAGCAGCACGAGCGCGAACGCCGTCCAGGTGTGGTGCCCGACCAGTCCGGCCAGTCCGATGCCCGCCACCACCCCGAGGACGGTGCCCACCAGCCGACGGTAGCTCTTGACGAGGATCTCGCCCGTGGACGCCGTGTTGATGAACACGATCCAGCAGGTGAGCACGGCCCAGTACCAGCGCTGACTGGAAAGGAACTCGCCGCCGACGATGGCGAGCGCCGATCCGACGGCCACCTGCACGGCCGCGCGCGTGGTGAGGCGCTGCAACCCGGTGGCCTCCGCCTCCTGCCCGCCCGCCTCCTCGCCGCCGTCGATGGCGGCGTCCTCCGCGTCCAGTTCCTCACGTGAGCGGGCCGTCTCCGGAGTGTCGTCGGACTCGTCCTGAGGACCGTCCAGGGCGATCCGCAGCCCCAGGAAAGCGCGCCCCGCCTCGCCGATCCCGCGGAAGACGTCCTGGACGGCGGCCGGCGCGGGCGGCAGGTTGGCCTCCTCCCGGTAGCCGAGGAGCCGGTTGCGCACATGGGACAGTGCCGTTCCCGGGTGCTGTGAGACGGACCGCGGGACCAGCAGGCGCAGCGCCTCCAGGTCGCGGTGCAGTGTCGCGGTGGCCTCCTCCCGCTCGGGCAGCGGGCGGCCCGAGGGCACGGGTGCGCCCGGCAGGTGCAGGGTGAGGGTGTCGGCCCGTTCGGCGCTGCGTGCGGTGAGCAGCAGCAGACCGAGCCGTTCGGCGGCGATCTCGGCATCGGCGATACGGCGCTGCAGCAGCCGGGCCACCGCCTGGTCGGGAGTCCCCTCCTCCAGTCGGCCCTGGATCATCATGGCCGTCTCGTGCAGTGCCGCGGTCCTGCGGCGCACCTCTTCCAGGGCCTTGGGCAGGTCCTCCGGCCCGGCGTCGAGCAGGGCGAGCTGCGCCGAGATCAGTTGCGCCAGGCGGGCCAGGAAGGCCTGGCGCAAGCGGTCCAGGATCCCCGAGGGCGACTGGGGGAGCAGGGCGAAGCGCACGACGGCGCTGCACGCGAAGGCGAGGGTGATGGCGACGTAGAGGCCCGGCAGCGCGTGGACGGTCGCGCCGACGAAGAGAGAGAGGAAGTAGACCTGGAAGACGATCAGCCCCAGCGCCGTGCCGCGGTCCCCGAACCGGCGGCCGTAGACGGCGCAGAAGATGAGCCCGACGAAGAGGACGTCACCGGCCACCCGATGGGAGCTCAGCAGCGCGCTGAGAGACACCGAGGCCAGCGCCACCGGCAGGCCCAGGGCCAGCGTGACGGCCTGGCGTGCCCGCTCCTTCTCGCGGATGGCGAAGGTCGCGACCATGGCCGCGATGGCGCCCGCCACCAGATGGGACAGATCGAACCGCAGGAGGGACAGGGCGGCGAGGGTGAGAGCGATGGAGACCGTGGTTCTCAGTCCGGCCGTGAGCCGCAGCAGCCCGGGGTCCGACGCCGCGATGCGTTCCCCGGCCTTCACCCGACCCGACCGACCCGCCACCCGCACTCCGCCGCACTCGATCCCGCGCCCGTGATGATCTCCTCCCAGCATGGCACGCCGCGACGGGCGGACCACCGGGCCGGGAACAGCACGGGCGCGCTGCGGCCGGGCGGGCAGCGGTGGGGACTCAGGGCCGCCGTTTCCCTCGGCGCCCGGCCGCCGTCGGTGGTGCCGGTGCCCCGTCCTCCGGGGCGCCGGCACCACCGTCCGTCTGCGTCAGGCGGCCGGGACCGGGTAGGTCGGGTACTCCACCCCGGAGACGTGCTGGACGACGCGGATGACCTGGCAGGAGTAGCCGAACTCGTTGTCGTACCACAGGTAGAGGATCGCGTTGTCGCCCTCGACCTTGGTGGCGCCGGCGTCGACGATCGAGGCGTGGCGGGAGCCGATGAAGTCGCTGGAGACCGCGTCGGGTGCGCTGATGAAGTCGATCTGGCGCTTCAGCGGGGAGGTCAGCGACACCTTGCGGAGGTAGTCGAGGACCTCTTCCCGGGTGGTCTCGCGGGCGAGCTGGAGGTTCAGGATCGCGATCGACACATCGGGGACCGGGACCCGGATCGAGCTGCCGGTGATCTTCGCCTTGAGTTCGGGCAGCGCCTTGGCGACGGCGGAGGCGGCACCGGTCTCGGTGATGACCATGTTGAGCGGTGCGGACCGGCCACGGCGGTCGGACTTGTGGTAGTTGTCCAGCAGGTTCTGGTCGTTGGTGAACGAGTGGACGGTCTCCACATGACCGCGCAGGACGCCGTACTCGTCCTCCATCGCCTTCAGCGGCGGGACGATCGCGTTGGTGGTGCACGAGGCGCAGGACAGGATCCGCTCGTCCGGCTTCAGCATGTCGTGGTTGACGCCGTGGACGATGTTGGGGACGTCGCCCTTGCCGGGCGCGGTCAGGACGACCTTGTCGATGCCGGGACGCAGATGCTTCGACAGGCCCTCGCGGTCGCGCCACTTGCCGGTGTTGTCGATGAGGATGGCGTCCTTGATGCCGTACGCCGTGTAGTCCACCGAGGTCGGGTCGTCGGCGTAGATCACCTTGATCTCGTTGCCGTTGGCGACGATCGTGCTGTTCGCCTCGTCGACGGTGATCGTGCCCTGGAACTGCCCGTGGATGGAGTCACGGCGGAGCAGGGAGGCGCGCTTGACGAGGTCCTCGGCGGCCCGGCCGCCACCCCGCACGACGATGGCACGCAGTCGCAGCCCGTTGCCGGAGCCGGACTTCTCGATGAGCAGGCGGGCGACGAGCCGGCCGATGCGGCCGAATCCGTAGAGGACGACGTCACGGCCCTCGCCGCGCTCGATCTTGTTCGCACCCGTCGCGCCGGCGACGGCCTCGGCGGTGAACTCCTCCACCGACAGACCGCGGTCGTCGGTGCGGTACGTCGCGGCGAGCATGCCGATGTCTATCTGGGACGGCCCGAGGTCCAGGGTGGTGAGGGCCTGGAGGAACGGCAGGGTCTCGGTGACCGAGAGTTCCTCGCCGGCGATCTGCCGGGCGAATCGGTGGGTCTTGAGGATGCTGACCACCGACTTGTTCACCAGGGAGCGGCTGTGGAGCAGGACGGTGACGTCCCGCTCCCGGTGCAGCTTCCCGATGAGCGGGATCATCGACTCTGCGGTCTCCTCGCGGTTCTTCCAGTTCGTGAACGAGTCGTCATTGACAGTCACAGGCGTATCTTTCGAGCTAGGTGGCGCTCATATGCTAACCCCCGGCCACTTCGATCTTTCACCCGGTGGTCCTCGGGCTCGCATGACGGTGCACGAGCCGTCCCGCGCCCCTGCCTCTTCCCGCCCCGCACCTCTGCCTCTTCCCGGCCCACGCCTGCGCCGTCCCGGCCCCCGGCGGTGAGGAGCCCGGCGGCGGACGGCCGCCGGGCAGGGCGCTTCCCGAAGCGCGGGACCTACATGTTGATCATGTGTCCGGCCAGGCCGTGGACGGCCTCCTTGACCGCCTCGCCGAGCGTGGGGTGCGCATGGACGTTACGGGCGACCTCGTGGACGGTCAGGTCCCACTGCTGGGCCAGCGTGAGCTCCGGAAGCAGTTCGGTGACCTCCGGGCCGATCAGATGGGCCCCCAGCAGCTCTCCGTGTGTGCCGTCGCTGACGATCTTCACAAAGCCGACGGGCTGTCCCAGACCATGGGCCTTTCCGTTGGCGGTGAACGGGAACCTCACCACCCGGACGTCGAATCCCCGCTCGCGCGCCTGCGCCTCCGTCCAGCCGAAGCTGGCGATCTGCGGCTGACAGTAGGTGGCCCGCGGAATCATGGTGTAGTCCAATTCCATGGTTTCCGCGTCCGCTATGGTCTCGGCAGCCACGATGCCCATGGACTCGGCGGCATGCGCGAGCATCAGCTTGGCGGTCACGTCCCCGATCGCGAAGATGTGCGGCACGCTGGTCCGGCAGCGTCCGTCGACGTCGACGGCTCCGCGCTCGGTGAGGCGTACCCCGGTGTTCTCCAGACCGTAGCCCGTGACGTTCGGGGCGAAGCCGATGGCCTGGAGCACCTTGTCCGTCTCCAGGACCCGGCGCTCACCGCCCTTGTCGACGGTGACGCGAACCCGCGGGCCGGAGTCGTCGATGCTCTCGACGGCGGTACCCGTGAGGACCTCGATGCCGAGCTTTCGGTAGTGCTTCGCCAGCTCCTTGGAGATCTCCTCGTCCTCCAGCGGGACCATACGGTCGAGGAACTCGACGATGGTCACGTCCACGCCGTAGCTGCGCAGCACATACGCGAACTCCACGCCGATCGCGCCCGCACCGGCGATGACGATGCTGCCCGGCAGGGTGTCGCTGAGGATCTGGCTCTCGAAGGTGACCACCCGCTCCGACAGCGCGGTGCCGGGAAGAAGCCGGGGGCTCGCGCCGGCCGCCAGAATGCAGTGACCGAACGTCACCGCTTCGGTGCTGCCGTCCGGGAAGGTCACCACCAGGGTGTGGTCGTCGGTGAAGACGCCGCGCCCCTCGAACGTGGTGATGGCGTTCTTCTTCATCAGATAGTGAACGCCCTTGACCCGGCCGTCGGCGACCTTGCGGCTGCGCTGGTAGGCGACCCCGTAGTCGGCGGAGACCTCCCCGCCCAGACTGATCCCGTACGCCTTGGCCTCGTTCGTCACGAAATGAACCATCTCGGCGTTGCGCAACAGGGCCTTGGAGGGGATACAGCCCACGTTGAGGCAGACACCACCCCAGTACCGCTCCTCGACCACCGCGGTGGACAGGCCGAGTTGTGCGCTGCGGACCGCGGCGGTGTAACCCCCGGGCCCCGCCCCCAGAACAAGAACATCGAAGTGTTGACTCACAAGGCACTGATCCTTCTCCGATGCGCCCCGGCGCGCAACCGTCCGGCTCGTCCGGGTCAGGGTTCGCGGTGCTCGTGCGCCGCCTGCTCCAGCCCCTCCGCCTCTGCCTCGGCCAGCCGTTGTTCGGCCTCCACGTCGATCGAGCGGGTCAGCAGCCAGTAGAGCAGCGCGGCGACCGGCAGCCCGACGAACAGGGAGATGTCCGCACCGCCGAGTGCGCGGGCGGCGGGCCCGACGTAGAGATCGCCCACGGAGAAGAACGGCACCATGACGGCGAAGCCCACCAGGTAGGCGACGATGCCGTGCAGGCCCCAGCGCCCGTAGATCCCACGGGGATTGAAGATCTCGGCGACGGCGTAGTGGCCGCGGCGCACCACGTAGTAGTCCATGAGGTTCACCGCGGTCCACGGGATGAACAGATAGAGCACCAGCAACAGGAAGTCGCCGAAGTTCTGGAGGAAGTGGGACGTGGCGGCGAGGGCGCCGACGAGAGAGAGCGCCGCGGTGAGACCGAGGGTCACCAGGCGTACGGCGAGTGTCGGCCGCACCCTCGTGAACGAGTCGATACCGCTGATGAGCGTCAGCGATCCGCCGTACATGTTCAGCGCGGTCACGGACACCAGGCCCAGGGCGGCGAACAGCAGCACGATCGCGCCGAAGCCGCTGAACACCGTGTCGCCCGCCGCGTCGATCGAGCGGATCGTCTCGAAGCCCT
This sequence comes from Streptomyces glomeratus, assembly GCF_021462825.1. Taxonomy (GTDB): domain Bacteria; phylum Actinomycetota; class Actinomycetes; order Streptomycetales; family Streptomycetaceae; genus Streptomyces; species Streptomyces glomeratus. The sequence goes on from NZ_JAKEEB010000012.1 coordinate 40,451, forward strand.
TGCCCGCCCAGGCGGCGAGCAGCGCCCCGAGGGTCATCAGCCAGACACCACCGAGCGCCGAGCCGAAGTAGGTCCAGTAGAACGTCCTGCGGACCGTCACGTCCGGCGGAAGGTAGCGCGAGTAGTCCGAGACGTAGATGGCCCAGCTGATCTGGTAGCCGGCGACCACGCCGAACTGGGCCAGGAACGGCGTCCACCGGAAGCCGCCGAGGTCGAACGAGCCCGGCGGGTAGCGCAGATTGAGCAGGACGCCCACGGTGAAGATCCCGAAGACGACGAGGAAGGTGTACGTCAGGATCCGCTCGGCCCGGTGGATGACGTCGTAGCCCACCAGCGCGATCACGAGGGCGACCACGGTGACCACGACCACCCACAGCTTGACACCGCCGTGCAGCGTGGTGTGCAGCGCATCGCCCGCCAGGATCGTGTTGAAGACGTTGAACCCCGCGTACTGAACATAGGCGAAGAGCCACACCAGCAGGGCCCCGACATAGCCGAACTGGGGCCGCGACTGGATCATCTGGGGCAGACCGAGCTGAGGGCCCTGGGCCGAGTGGAAGGCCATGAAGAAGGTGCCGATGACGGTTCCCCCCACGATCGCGACGAGCGACCAGAGGAGGTTGCCGCCCGCGGTGATGCCGATCAGACCCACCGCGAGGGTGGCGATCTGCGCGTTCGACATGAACCACAACGGCCCCAGATGCCACAGCTTGCCGTGCCGTTCGTCCAAGGGGACGTAGTCGATGGACCGGACCTCCAGGCCCGGCACCCCGGGCTCCGATGCTGTGGTCATGAGGCCTCCCGGATGCCGGTCCATCCCTGCGGCCACATTCGACCCCCGAGTGTCACAGGTCAAGGCCACCGACAGCACGGAACGTCCGCTGTGTTCCGGTGGTCCTGCCCTACGGCGTCCGCGTTCCCGCCTCGCCTTCCGCGGCGGGCCCGGCGTGACGTGTGCCGGCGGGTGAGGGCACGGTCAGGACGGACCGTCCCCCCGTACCGCGGCGGCCAGGCCCGGCTGGAGACGGCGTGCGGCGTCGAGATGGTCGGCGGTCCAGACGATGCGGACCGCCGTGCCCGCGGCCGGCCTGTATCCACCGCCCAGATCACGGCGGATCGAGGCGACCAGACCCGCGTCGGCCGCGGTACTGCGCGGCAGCGGATCCGGGACGGCGGTGCGGCGGTCCAGGGAGGCGGCCAGCGTCCCGTACCAGTCGGAGACCCGCTTGGCGGCACCCAGCAGGACGAGGCAGGCGTCGGCGCGGTCCGCCGCGCTGGGCCGTTCGCTCTGCCACAGTCCCAGCACCGCGTCCGCGGCGAGGCGCAGCCCGACCACCCCGGTGACCAGGGTCGTCATGGGCGCGAGAGGCATGGGTTTCGGGCCGCGTTCGGCGAGGTAGCCGCGGAAGGCGTCGTCGAGCCGTCGGGCGGCCGCCGCGGCCTGCCGCCTCTCCCGCTGCGGATCCGAGGCCGGTGCGGGTCCCGTCCCGCACCGGCCGACTGCATACTTCACCGCGCCGCTCAGATAGCGGGTGCTGTCCGTGTAGGCCGCCGCGAGGGCCCGGTCGATGGCGGCCGCGGCGCCGCGCGGCCAGAACAGCAGGCCGACCAGGACGCTCACCGCGCAGCCCAGGGCGATGTCCTGGACCCGCAGCAGTGCGACGTGCCAGTTCGGCCGGTGGCCGATGTTGAACAGGACGACGATGGTGACGGTGAAGGCGGCCTGACCGGCGGCGAACGAGATCGCGGCGGGGGCGACCCCGGCCAGCAGCACGGCGAGGGGCAGCAGGAACCACAGCAGCGTGCCGTGATGGCCGATGAGGTGCAGCAGTCCTGACCCGATGAGTGAACCGGCGACCGTGCCGCCCACGGCGCGCAGCGCCTTCTGCCCGGTGCTGAGCGCGTTGGAGCGCAGCACCGACAGGGTGCCGAGGAGCACCCAGAAGGAGTGCTGAAGGCCCGTGGCATGGGCGATGAAGACCGCGATTCCGAGACCGAGCGCGCCCCGCAGGCTGTTGTGCAGCCAGACCGAGTGCGGTTCGAGGTGGGCGGCGGCGCGGTCGCGGGCCGCCGCCAGCGGTGAGACGGCGGTGCCGGGCTCACGGCCGAACAGACGCTCCGGCCAGCTGCGCTGCGCGGCCGCCGCCGCCAGGTCGACGTTGCCCGCGATCTGGAGGGTCGCGAAACCGAGCTCCTGGGCGCGGAACGACTGGTCCAGGGTGCCGAGGAAGGAGCGGACCTCCGTCGGGGTGGCGGGTCCCGGCAGGTGCACGGGCAGCCGCGTGGTGGCGCTGTGCTCCATGGCGGTCATGGCCTGGCGCAGGCCGGCCACCGCGGCGCGCAGCGCGTCGGGCGGTCCGTGCGGATCGTCGAGCAGGTCGGCCGCCCGCTCCAGGACCAGGGCGGCGCCCCGCCGGACGGCCAGGGCGTCCGGGTCGCGCGCCGGACGTCCCTCGGACGGGTCGCGCGCCGGACGTCCCTCGGACGGGGGACCACTGTCGGCCACGATGCCGCAGAGCCAGGTCAGTTCGTCGACCAGTCGGACGAGAGCGCGGGAGTCTGCGCTCAGGCCGGTGGGCCGGTAGGTGGTGGCGTCGAAGGCGCTGCGCAGGTCGGACGTCGCGGCGGTCTGAGCGGCCCGATCCGCGGTGGCCCGGCACGGGTCGCTGCCCGGCGCGTCCGAGCGCAGGGTCGCCGCGGCCGCGCGGCAGACACGGGCGGCGGGCGCGCTGAGCGGGTCCGCGGCGGGCCGGGGCCACAACAGGGAGATCGCGAGCACGGCGGCGGCCGCCGCGAGCCCCGCTCCGGCGAGCCGTTCGGGCAGCTGCGAGTTCGGTGTGGGCGAGGTCACCGGGAGGACGTAGGCGAGCAGCAGTGCGGTCGTCGCCCCCGCGAGGACGGAGCTGACCACGCCCGAGAAGAGCACCAGGAAGCCGACCAGGACCGTCGTGGCGATCGCGAGCCAGGTGATGTGGGCCACCACCGTGCCGAGGCAGATGAGCACCATCCAGGCCAGCGCCAGGCCCACCTGAGCGCGCAACCGCTGCACCATGGGACCGGTGAAATCCACCAGCAGCAGCATCGAGAACGAACCGAACGCCGCGAAGGTGGCCATCGTCGCCGAGCCGATCACCTGGCCGCACAGGGCGAACAGGGCCGGCAGCACCAGTGCGGCGCGCACGGCCCGGCGGGTTGCCGCCAGCTCCGGATCGTGGGCCCGAAGCCACTTTGTGGCCCGGCCCGGCCGGATGCGGCCCGGTGTCCGCATGCGCTCACACCCTCCGTTGCGTCGCCCATGGGCCGCGTGCCCCGACGACATGCCGAGTATCCGCCGGGCACGGGCACCGAGGGGCGCTGCCGTGCGCCGAGTCGAGAGGGAGGGGGGCCGGTCGAGTGATACGGCAGACCCGCCACCCCTCCCGGCCCCGGGGGCCCCTGTCCGCTCGGACTCCCGGCTTGGCCGGTGAGGTGCGCGTTCCGGAAGCGGTGCAGAACTCCCTGGCGGGAGAGCGCTCTCCGGGGCCCCGGAGCTGACGATGCGTCAGTACGGCCGGCGGGACGACCCCTACCCCCGGGCGGTCTCGGGGTCCGTCGGCTCGGCCGCGTGAGAGCAGATTCTGTATCGCTCGAGCGCCATGGCCAGCTCGTTCGCCAGGGGCTCCGGCAGGGCACCGCCCTGCGCGCACTTCAGGATGTGTTCCGCGACGACACGGAGCTTGGTGTTCGTACGCTGCGAGACGTCGCGCAGGACACGCCAGGCCTCTTCCGGTGCGATCCGGCCGAAGACGACCACGGCGCCCATGGCCTGGTCGATGAGGGCGTGCGAGGAGACGGCCTGGCGCAGCTGTGCGTTCTCCTCGAGAAGCCGCTCGTACTCCAGTGCCAGGTCGGTGGCGGACAGCAGTCGTAGAGGGTGCTGATGGGATATAGCGAAGAACGCCATGGTGTCTTCCCTGGTCGAGCGGGCGGTCGCGGTTACAGCTTCCCCCACGTCGACGTCGTAGACGAATCGGATCAAGTCTCCTGCGCGAGGGCGGAGCGGGCCCCGCCGTCGCCTAGGCGCTGCGCGGCCGGCGGGCCGTCTTCTTCGCCGCGGTCTTCTCGGCCGCAGCCTTTTTCGTCGTCTTCTTGGTGGCCTTCTTCGCGGTCTTCCCGGCCGTGGTCTTCCCGGCCGCGGCCTTCCCCGCGGGCGCCTTCTTCGCCGTCTTCCCGGCCGCGGTCTTCGCCGGCAGCTCGTGGACCTCGGCCTCCGCCCCCTCGCCACGGGACGCCTTCGCCTGGGCCACCGACTCCCGGAGCGCGGTCATCAGATCCAGCACGGCACCGGCCCCGGCTTCCGGCTCCGGCGCCTCGGGCGGCGCGTGTCCCTCCCGCTTGGCCTCGATCACCTGCTCCAGCGCCTCCGTGTAGTGGTCGACGAAGTCCGGGCCCTCGAGACCCTCCCGGGTCATGCGCTCGATCAGGTGCTCGGCCTCGGCGATCTCGTCGTCGGAGAGCCGGACCTCCCCCGGAGACAGCGCCCCGGCATCCCGGATCTCGTCCGGCCAGCGCATCGCATGCAGCACGATCGCCTCCTCCCGGACACGCAGCAGTCCGAGCCGTTCCCGGCCGTGCCAGGCGAACTTCGCCACCGCCACCCTGGACGCCCTCTCCAGTGCCTTGCGCAGCAGCGCGTACGGCTTCGCGGCGACCGTGCCCGAGGCCTGGAGGTAGTAGCCCTCGCCGACCCGGATCGGGTCGATCGACTCCGCCGGTACGAACGCCACGATCTCGATGGCCCTCGCCGTCGGCAGGGGCAGCTCCCGCAACTCCTCGTCCAGGACGGCGACGACCTGGTCCCGGGAGATCTCGTACCCCTTGCCGATCTCCTCCTGCGGGACCTCACGGTCCTCGATCTCGCAGTACTTGCGCACACGGACCCGCCCCATGTCCCGAAGGTGGTACTGGTGGAAGCGCACGCTGTGGTCCTCGGTCGCGGGGACCACATTGATCGGGATCGTGACCAGGCCGAAGCTGATCGCTCCTGACCAGATGCTCCGGGGCATCGCATACCTCTCCGTGACGTGCCCCGAGGCCACCAGCCTACGAAGGGCCCCGGCGGGCGGCACGGCGAGGCGCTCCACCGGAGGACCGGCGCACAGGACCCCGCTCGCCGCGAACGCCACGCCGGGCCGACCCGGGCGGCTCGGGCCCGTCGGCGAGCGCGCGGTGAACCGCCGGGGAAATCTTGGTGTCCGTCCCCGTCCGTGGGCCGTTGGGGCGCCGGGTGCTGCCTAGCATGAGGCGACCGCGCCGGTGCCCCACGGCACCCGGTCGTGATCGCGTTCGCACGTCGTCCAGGGAGGCGCTGAGGAATGCCGGTGCCCGGCCTCGGCTCACGGCCGGCCCGACTCCGGGCGGCCGCCGGTGTGCTCCTGCTGCTCGCCCTGGTGGCGGCGCTGCTCGTCACCGTTTTCGCGCCGGGCCGTCGCACCCGGACCTCCGCCGACGGGCTCCCGCACACCACCGTCGAGGTCTCGCCGGGCGGCTGCGGCCGCGGCTGGAGCCGCCCGGTTCCCGGTCTCCAGGTCTTCGAGCTGCACAACACCTCCGGCGGCGCCGCCGAGGTGTACCTCGAGGACGCCCGCACCCGTGCCGTGTACGCGGAGTTGGAAGGACTCGGTCCCGGCACCACCCGGCCGCTGACCGTCCGCCTCGGCGCCGGCCCGTACGCCTTCACCTGTCTGCCCGACGACGCATCCGCCGTCACCGGCCCCACCGTCCGCATCGCCGCGGGAACGCCGGGGCCCGCGGCGCCGCCGGTCACCGAACACGATCTGATCCCTCTCGCCATCGACTACCAGAGCTGGGTCGCCCACGGCCTGGACGAGGTCGTCCGGCTCACCGGACGGCTCCTGGACGCCGTGGACCGGGGGGACCTCGACGGAGCCCGCAGGGCCTGGCTCCCCGCGCACCTCGCCTATGAGCGGCTGGGAGGGGCGTATGACGCCTTCGGTGACGCGGACGGGCGGATCAACGGTACGGACGCGGGATTGCCGGGCGGGGTCCACGACCCGTCCTTCACCGGGTTCCACCGCATCGAGTACGGGCTGTGGCACGGACAGTCCGCCGACCGCTTGCGCGGCCCGGCGAGCGCCCTGGTCACAGCGGTCCGCGCCCTGCGCGCCGTGTGGGCGCAGACCCGCATGGACCCGGCGCAGCTGGGTCTTCGGGCGCACGAGATCCTGGAGAACACCGTGCAGTTCGAGCTGACCGGGCGCACCGACTACGGCAGCGGAAGCAACCTCGCCACCGCCCGTGCGGGCCTCGACGGCACCCGCGCCGTGCTCTCCCGGCTGCACCCCCTGCTGGTCACGCGCGACTCCGGGCTGCCCGCCCTCGAGCGGGAGCTGGACCGGGCCGAACGCACTTTGGACGGCTTCCGTCACGGCGGCCACTGGACCCCCCTCGACCGTCTGGACCGCGCACCGCGCGAACAGGCCGACGCGGTCATCGGCGACCTGGTCGAGCGGCTCGCCCCGGTGGCGACGCTCTGCGATCCCCGGAGGACGGTATGACCACGCCGCCAGCCACGAGCGGCGTCGGGCGGCGCGGCTTCCTGCGCGGGGCGGCCCTGGCGGGTGCCGGACTCGCCGCCGGTGGCGGCGCGGCCCCGGTCGGCGGCGAGGGCACGGTGGCGCCATCCGTCGCCCCCTTCCACGGCCCGCGCCAGCAGTCGGTGCTCGCCGCCCCGCGCCGGTTCTCCGCGTTCACCGCCTTCGACGTGACCGCCGGCAGCCGCCGGGAACTCGCCGATCTCCTGCGCACCCTCACCGAGCGCGCCCGTTTCCTGACCTCCGGCGGCACGCCCCCGCCCCTCGGCATCACGGGCCCGCCCTCCGACTCCGGCATTCTGGGCGGCCAACTCCCCTCCGGCGCACTGGCGGTGACCGTCGGTGTCGGCGCCGCGCTCTTCGACGGCCGCTTCGGCCTGGCCGCCCGCCGTCCGCTGCGGCTGACGGCCATGCCCGCCTTCCCCGACGACGACCTGAGGCCCGAGTGGTGCCACGGCGACCTCAGCCTCCAACTGCACGCCGACGACCCCGACACCGTGCTGCACGCCCTGCGGGACATCGCCCGCCACACCCGCGGCGGTATGCAGGTCCGCTGGCGTCTCGACGGGTTCAGCAGCCCGCCGCGCCCCTCGGGCACCCCCCGCAATCTGCTGGGCTTCAAGGACGGCACCGCCAACCCCGACCCGGCCGACACGCGCGCGATGGACCGCCTGGTGTGGGTGGGGCGGGGCATGGGCGAGCCGGACTGGGCGGTCGGCGGCAGCTACCAGGTCGTACGGCTGATCCGGATGCTCGTGGAGTTCTGGGACCGGGTCTCGCTCACCGAGCAGGAACGGATGTTCGGCCGGGCTCGGGAGTCCGGTGCGCCCCTCGACGGGAACGCCGAGCACGACACCCCCGACTACCCGAACGACCCCAAGGGTGACGTCATCCCTCTGGACAGCCACATACGTCTGGCCAACCCGCGTACGGCGGCCACGGCCGACCAGCGGATCCTGCGCCGCGCCTACAACTACGACGCGGGCACGGACCGCAACGGCAACCTCGACATGGGCCTGCTGTTCTGCTGCTACCAGCAGGACCTCACCCGCCAGTTCGAAACCGTCCAGCGCCGCCTCGCGGGTGAGCCCCTCGCCGACTACATCTCGCCGTTCGGCGGCGGCTACTTCTTCGCGCTCTCCGGCGTGCGTGACGCGGCGGACTGGTTCGGACGCGCCCTGCTGGGCTGAACCTGTCCGGACAACCGGCCGGGCCTCCTTGGTCAATACACGGTCAAGGTTTCCTCCGGCTTCCCTGACCCGCTGTTCATGCACACGCCATCAACGCTCCGCCGCGGTGCCGCCCGGCGGGCGGAGCATCCCTGACGGTATGGCGGAACGACGAATCGTGCCCGGAAGGTGAACCACCATGGCCAGCAGAGGAAGTCGAGCATCGATGCGGAGCCTCGGCGCGCTCGCGGGAGCCGCAGCGCTCACGGTCCTCGGCGCGCAGGCGCCCGCCTGGGCCGCCGCGCCCGACCACGGCCGCACGCCCTCGACGGCCACACCCATCAAGCACGTGGTCGTCCTGTTCGGCGAGAATGTGTCCTTCGACCACTACTTCGCGACCTATCCGAAGGCCGCCAACACCGACGGCACCAGGTTCACGGCGTCCAGGAACACCCCCAAGGACGTCGACAACCTGCGCACCGCCGGGCTGCTGACGAAGAACCCCAACCAGTACGCGCCCAAGCGGCTGACCCCGTCCCAGGCCATGACCTGCGACCAGAACCACGCCTACGGGCCCGAGCAGTACGCGTACGACGGCGGGAAGAACGACCTATTCGTGCAGAACACCGACTCGGGCAAGTGCTCCGGCACCCTGTTCGGCGAGCCGGGCCTGGTCATGGACTACTACGACGGCAACACTGTCACGGCGCTGTGGAACTACGCCCAGCACTATGCCCTGAACGACCGCTCCTTCAGCTCGGTCTACGGCCCCTCCACACCCGGCGCACTCAACCTGATCTCCGGTCAGACGCACGGTGTCGTCTCCATGGACCCCGCCTCCGGCACCGAGAACCCCAAGCGGACCGCCGCACCGGACAAGTACACCGTCCAGTCGCCCGACGCCAAGGGCGTCGGCACGGTCGTCAACGACCCCGACCCGGCCTACGACGACTGCTCCGGCAAGGACCACACCGGCAAGAACGCGGTCGCCTCGATGCAGGGCCGCAACATCGGCGACGTGCTCAACGCCAAGAAGATCACGTGGGGTTGGTTCCAGGGCGGCTTCCGGCCGTCCACCGCGTGGGACGGCAAGCAGGACCACTACGCCAAGTGCGACACCACGCACACCAACGTGGGCGGCGCCGCGGTGGTCGACTACAGCCCCCACCACTCGCCGTTCGAGTACTACAAGTCGACGTCCAACCCGCACCACCTGGCGCCCGGGAGCGTCGACGAGATCGGCCACAGCGGCCGGGCGAACCACAACTACGACCTGACCGACTTCGACGCGGCCCTCAAGGCCGGCAAGCTGCCCGCCGTCAGCTTCGTCAAGGCCCCGGAGTACCAGGACGGTCACGCCGCCTACTCCGACCCGACCGACGAGCAGCACTTCCTGGTCGGGCAGATCAACGCGATCCAGAAGTCGCCGCAGTGGAAGTCGACCGCTGTCGTCGTCGCGTACGACGACTCCGACGGCTGGTACGACCACGCCTACGCCAAGCCGCGCAACGGCTCCAAGGACACCTCGACCGGCTCCAACGGCAAGGCCACCGACAGCCCCGCCTGCCAGGCCGGTCCCGCGGCCGCCGGCGGCTACGCGGACCGCTGCGGGCCCGGTACCCGTCAGCCCCTGCTCGTGGTCTCCCCGTACAGCAAGGTCAACAAGATCGACCACACGCTCACCGACCAGTCCTCGATCATCTGCTTCGTCGAGGACAACTGGCACACCGGCCGCATCGGTGACCACTCGTTCGACGCGACGGCGGGTTCCCTCGCGGGCATGTTCGACTTCCGGCACCCCAGCAACAAGCAGGTGCTGCTGAACGCCGACGGCTCGGTGAAGTCGGTCGGTCCGATCCGCCCCGTCAAGGCGGTCGCCACCAGCATCGTCCCGGGACCGGCCATGCAGAACACGGCGGCGGCCACGGACGCCCCGTCCATCCCGGCCGTCCCCGTGGGCATCGGGACGGGCGCACTCGTGGCGGTCGGCGCGACGGGCACCTACCTCACCCTGCGCCGCAGGGAGCGCCGTAACGCCTGACGCGGCACGTATACGACGTGCGGTGGCCCCGGTCATGCCGGGGCCACCGCACGCGGCTCTCACCGACTGCCGGTGACGGGCTCGCACTCCGCCGCCGGCATCTCCACCAGCTGCCGGTGCAGGCCCTCCGGCGTCACGGACCTCCGTGGGAGGGGCACAAGTGAGCGATACTGCCATGTATGGCGCGGCAAACGGCGCACCACGTGCTCGACGAGCGCGATCAGCGGCTGATCGCGGCGCTCCAGTGCGACGGGCGGCTGACCGCCGAGCGGGCGGGCGAGGTCCTCGGCATCAGCCCGCGGAGCGCGCACCGGCGCTGGGGGGCCCTGATCGCCGACCGTGCCTGCCGGGTGATCGCAATGCCCGCCAGGCCGGACTCGGTCGGCGCCCTGTTCCTCCGGATCCGGGTGCTCGGCGGCAGGCTGGACGCGCTCACCGCCGCGCTGGCGGCCCGCTCCGACGTCGCGTTCATCGATGTGTCGGCGTCCGGCGACGAGATCCTCGCCATCTCGTGCACGCGCCCCGGCACCCGGGACCACCTGGTGTTCCGTGATCTGCCCGCCACCCGGTCCGTCACCTCGGTCAGCGCGGACACCGTGCTGCACGTGTTCGCCGAGGCGTCGGACTGGCGGCACTCCGTCCTCAGCGACGCCGAGCGCGCGGCGCTGACACCGGTACGGCGGCCGGATGCCGCGGCGGGGGCGGCGGACGCCGTCGACCGCGACATCCTCGCCGCGCTGGAGGACGACGCCAGGGCGTCGGCGGCGGCCGTCGCCGCCCGCACGGGCCATCCCGACTCCACGGTCCGGCGCCGGATCGCCCGGCTCTCCCGCACCGGCCGCCTGCTGACCCATGTCGTGGTCGATCCGAAGCGGCTCGGCCTGTTCGTCGACGCCGACGTCATGATGCGCGTCGCGCCCGACCGCCTCGACTCGGTGGGGCGTGCGCTCGCGGCCCACCCCGCCGTGCACGGCGCGTTCGCCACCACGGGCACGTCCAATCTGCAGGTCGCGGTCTGGCTGCGCGACCTGGAAGACCTCTACCGGTTCGTCACCCGGGACCTCGGTGGACTGGGAGTCGACGGCACGGAGACCGTGCTCGTCGGCCACGCCGTCAAACGCCCGGGGAAGGGACCGGCCGGCCCGGCCGCGTGAGCCCCCGGACACCGGACCGGACCTTCTCCGGCCGGGACCTGCCGATCCCGGCCGTCGCGGTATGCATGGCCCGGTCCCGGGCGGGTACGTGACGGGGACGCGCTGTCCGGAGCCGTTGGTTCCGGGCGCCCGCCCGCCACTACCTGGGGATTTGCCATGGACACACCCGAGAACACCCACCGCCCCACCCCGGCGCAGGCGGCGCTGGACATCCTCGCGGTGGACGTCGCCGACACCGATGCGCTGGACACGCTGGCCGAAAGCGATGTGCTCGTCCCCGTGCCGGACGACGCCACGGAGGAGGACGCCACCAATCCCAACGCCGTGGCGCTGCCCGTCCTGGAGCAGCCGGACGGCGAGCAGACGGTGCCCGTGTTCACGTCCGAGACGGAGATGGCCGATCTGCTGCCCTTCGTCTCGCGCTACCGGCTGGTACCGCTCGGCGCGCTGGCCTCCCAGTGGCCCACCGACGACCTCACGCTCACCATCGACGCCGCCTCGCCGCACGGCCTGACGCTCAACCCCGACGGGATACGCACGCTGCTGGCCCGGCCGTAGCGTGACCGCCCGGCCAGGGCCGCGCACCACGCCTGCCCGCGCCCGCCCAGGCCCTCTGCGGCGCCGTACAGGGCGCGCCCCACCGGGACGCACCGGGCGGGCCTCACAATGACGCCATGAGATGGATCTCCGGCGTGGTCGGCGTACTGCTCCTCGGGGCCGTCATCGCAAGCCTCCTGCGCACTCTGGTGGTGCCGCGCGGCCTGTATTCGGCGCTCGTGCACCGGTGGTGGCGGGCCCTGCGACGTCTGCTGCGGCTGGGGGCCCTCAGCGGCGGCTACCAGGCCATCGACCGTACGCAGACCTGGCTCGGCCCGCTGATCCTGATGAGCATGCTCGGGACCTGGCTCGGCGGGGCCCTCGTGGGTTACGGGCTGCTGCTGCACGCCCTGTCCACGCTGAATTGGGCCAATTCCTTCCGCGAGGCGGGATCCAGCCTGTTCACGCTCGGCTTCGCCAGCGGTCACCGGCTGCACCTGTCCGCCGTGGACTTCCTGGCGGCGGCCACGGGGCCCCTCGTCATCGCCCTCCAGATCGCGTACCTGCCCACCCTGTACGCCGCCTACAACCGCCGCGAGCTGGAGGTGACCCTCCTGCAGTCCCGGGCCGGCGAACCCTCCTGGGGCCCGGAGATCCTCGCCCGGCAGTGGCTGGTCCAGACCGAGACCGCGCTGTCCGAGCTCTACCGGGCCTGGGAGCGGCTGGCCTCGGACATCGGTGAGAGCCACTCCACCTACCCGGTGCTGATGTCGTTCCGTTCGCCCAGCCCCCACCGGCACTGGCTGGTCGGGCTGCTCTCCGTGATGGACGCGGCGGCCATGCAGCTCTCGCTGGCCCCGGGGACGGCGCCGCCGGAGGCCCGGCTGGTGCTGCGGGCCGGCTTCACCGCTCTGCGTGACATCGCCCGCTCGCTGCGGTTGCCGTTCGACATGGACCCGGCGCCGAACGCGCCGGTCCACCTCACCTTCGCGGAGTTCGAGGCAGCCGTGACCATGGTGGAGGCGGCGGGCTTCCCCTCCGAGCGGACGGCCGCGGAGGCCTGGCCGCACTTCCACGGCTGGCGCGTCAACTACGAGGCGATCGCCTTCGAGCTGTGCCGTCGCTCCGACGCCGTACCCGCCCTGTGGACGGGCCCGCGCGACTTCACCACCGCCCCCGTCCCGCCGCGGCGCCCGGTGGACCGGCAGCCCGGCGACGGCGGCGAAGGTCGGCTGGAACTGCCCCCCAGGGCGGGGTAGCCCCGGCCCGTGCGGCGGGGAAGATCCCAGGGAGTGGCCCGACAAGGGAGGGGAACGGTCGTGAGGGTCGTCCTGCTGGGTACAGCCGCCGCGGGCGGCTTCCCGCAGTGGAACTGCGCGTGCGCGCTCTGCACCGCCGCCCGCGACGGCAAACTGCCCTCCCGCAGTCAGGAGTGTGTCGCCGTCACCGGCAACTCGCGCGACTGGTGGCTGCTGAACGCCTCACCCGACCTCCGCACCCAACTGGCGTCCGCTGCCCCGCTCTGGCCCGGTCCGGCGCCCCGGGACACCCCGGTCAAAGGCGTGCTGCTGACGGACGCGGAGGCCGATCACGCCATGGGCCTGGGCGTGCTGCGCGGGGGCGCCGATCTGAAGGTGTATGCCGGACCGCCGGTCCTGGCCGCGCTGGCGCCCCTGCGTGCGGTGCTCGGCCGCTACACCGGGTGGGAGTGGGCCGACGCCCTGACCGACGGCGGCTTCGTCCTGGCGGGCGGACTGGTCGTCACCGCGCACACGGTGGGCACCAAGGCGCCCGGGTATGTCGCCGGAGCCGCTGCGGAGGAGTCCTGGGTGATCGCATACCGCATCGAGGACCTGGCCACCGGCGGGGTCCTGCTGTACGCGCCGTGTGTGGCCGCCTGGTCGCAGGCACTGGACGATCTGCTGGCGACGGCGGACTGCGCGCTGCTGGACGGCACGTTCTACGCCGCCGACGAGATGGGCGGCGCGGTGCGCGGCGAGGCGGTCCAGGCGGCCGCGGGGCACCTGCCGGTGGCGGGCGCGCAGGGCAGTCTGCCGCATCTCGCCCGCCACCCCGGCCCCCGGCGGATCTACACCCACCTCAACAACGGCAATCCGCTGCTCGACCCGGCGTCGGCCGCCCGGCGCCGGGTGACCGACGCCGGGGTGGAAGTCCTCGAGGACGGCGCCGAGTTGGTCCTGTGACCTCAGTCCGCGGGCGAGTCGGAGTTCAGCGTGCGGGCCAGCGCCTCGCGTTGCAGAGGCAGCACCTCGGCGTGCAGAGCTCGGCCCTTCCCGGTCAGCGCGACCCAGACCCCGCGCCGGTCCTCCTCGCACACGGAGCGCACCACCAGGCCCTCCTTCTCCAGCCGCCCGATCAGCCGGGACAGGGCGCTCTGGCTGAGATGGACGCGGCCGGCGAGGTTCTGCACCCGGCACAGGTCGCCGTGCGCGGCCGTCTCGGCGGCCAGGATGTCGAGCACCTCGAAGTCGCTGGCGCCGAGCCCGTGCGGGTGCAGTACCCGGTCGATCTCGCAGAGGGTGCGGGCGTGCACGGACAGAATGTCCCGCCACCGTTCCTCGAGCCGGGCACCGGCCGTTTTCGCTGCCATACCCGCACGGTAACAGAGAAGCTCGCTGTTATTTACTGTGCAACTAGTGTGTCTGCAAGCGACGTGGCCCCCGGCGGGGCGGCCCGAGTGACCGGGCCTAGGCGTCCGGATCCTGGACCAGCCCCACGAGGTTGCCGTCCGCGTCCTTCACCGAGGCGATCAGCTTTCCGCCGCCGACGTCCTGGACGTCCTGGAGCAGCTCGGCCCCGGCTTCCAGCAGGGCGGCCAGGCGCGTCCGGATGCCCGCCACATGCCAGTAGGGCACCGGGCCGGTCATCCCCTTGGCATGGCCGTTCGGATCGAGGCCGATCTCCTGTCCGGCGGCCCTGAACCCGACGTAGTACGGCTCGTCCGCATAGGGCTCCACCTCCAGCAGGGCACTGAACACGGCCTTCGCGCGGGCGAGGTCCTTGACGGGATAGATGATCGTCTTGACGCCGGTGGTCATGGCGTACTCCTCCGGGATGCGGGATGCGCGGACCGACGTCCTCCGTCGGTGTCTTCACGCTAAGGCGGGGGAGCACGCGAGGGCTTCTCCAAAACTGACCGGTCGTGCCCGGGGATCCGAAATGGACAGGGCCCGGTCCGTGTGCCCGCACGCGTGTCGCAGCGCAGGTCCTGCCCACTTCGGCCCGTTCGTACCTCGGCCCGGCCATCCCCGGCAGGCCACAGTGGTCGGGAGGGCGGGCACAGAGGGGACGAGATGCTGAAGACACCCGTGAGCGAGCGACGGATGCGGATTCTGGAGTGGCTGAAGGACCCGGTCGCGCACTTCCCGCCGCAGCGGCACGGCGACCTCGTCGAGGACGGCGTCACGGTGGCGGCCGTCGCCGAGAGGCTCGCCGTGCCCCGGTCCGTCGCCGCCACCGATCTGCGGATCCTCGCCGCCATCGGCCTGCTGCGCATGAAGAGGATCCGGCGGCGGACCTACTACCGCCGGGACGATCTCCGTATCACCGAGGTTGCCCGCTTGTTCGAGAAGGGGTGGTAGACGAGGAGCCGCGTGGGTACGCACCTGCGAGGATGGGCTGCCCCAAGACGGCGAAGGACGGGCGCACATGGACTCTCGCACCACTCTCGTCGCACGCCGGTACGTCGCGATCGGGGGCCGGGGGCCCGAGGACGTGGTCGCCGACGCGCGCGGGCGGGTGCTGACCGGTGTGGAGGACGGGCGGATCCTGCGCCTCGACGGACTCGCCGACCCGGCCCGCACACGCGTCGAGGTGCTCGCCGAGACCGGCGGCCGGCCCCTCGGCCTGGAACTTCTGCCGGACGGCGGTCTCTTGGTGTGCGACGCCCGTCGTGGGCTGCTGCGCGTGGCGCCCGACGACGGCACCGTGCGCGTCCTCGCCGACTCGGTGGCGGGGGAGCCGCTGCGGTTCTGCAGCAACGTGGTCGGCCTCTCCGACGGCACGATCTGCTTCACCGTCTCCAGTCGCCGCCATCCCCTGGAACACTGGATCGGCGACGTGGTCGAGCACTCCGGAACAGGACGGCTGCTGCGCCTCGCCCCCGGCTCCGACCGTCCGGAGGTGCTGGTGGAGGGCTTGCAGTTCGCCAACGGCCTCGCTTGCGGCAAGGACGAGTCCTTCCTGGTCGTGGCCGAGACCGCAGCCCGCCGCCTGAGCCGCTACTGGCTGGCCGGACCGCGCGCCGGCCGCTGCGAGCCCTTCGTCGAGGATCTGCCGGGGATGCCCGACAACCTGTGGCGTGCGGGGGCCGACGGGCCGCTCTGGGTGGCCCTCGCCGGACCCCGCGTCCCCGCCCTGGACCTGCTGCACCGTGCCGCGCCGGATGTGCGCCGTGCCGCCGCCCGGCTCGCGGTGCGCGCCCCGTACCGCCCCGCCGCCATGGCCGGCGCGCTCGCGGTCGACGACGAGGGCCGCATCCGTCACCGTCTCATGCGCCACCGTTCCGGCTTCCGGATGACCACCAGCGTCTGTGTCGCCGGGGGACAGCTGGTGCTCGGCAGCCTCTGGGAACGGGGCGTCGCGGTGTGCGAACCGCCGCCCGACGCCGCCTGACCGGGCCGGGGCCCGCGCGCCGGGTGCCCCGCGGTCCCCGCCCCATCTGGGTGCGGGCCCGTAGCGCACCGGGTTACCCTGTTCCCCGGCCGCGGTCACGTCCTGCGGCGCGGTGGTGGGGCCCGCCGTACCCGAACCGCGGCAGTGCCGCCGCCAACGGTCCCTACTTGCGATCGAGCGAGCCCGTCCGGCAGGGCCCCGGCGAGTAGGAGACGTACGTCCATGAGAGTCCCGCACCCCCAGAGCGCCGACCGGGCCGGTGATGCCGTGCCCCGGCCCGCGAGCAGGCCGTCGCTCTGGCACCAGCAGGGGCCCGTGGTGGCGGTCGTCGCCCTCGGCGGCGCCCTCGGCGCCACGGCCCGCTACGCCGCGTCACTGCTCTGGCCCGCGCGGACCGGCGGATTCCCCTGGACCACCTTCGGCGTCAACCTCGTCGGCTGTGCCGTGATCGGCGTGTTCATGGTGGTGATCACCGATGTATGGGCCGCCCACCGGCTGGTGCGGCCGTTCCTCGGCACCGGCGTGCTCGGCGGTTTCACCACCTTCTCGACGTACGCCGTCGACATCCAGAGACTGGTCGACGCGGGCGAGCCGCGCACCGCGCTCGCCTACCTGGTCGCGACCCCGGCCGGGGCCCTCGCGGCCGTATGGCTCGGTATGACGGCCGCGCGCAGGCTCCTGGCGTGGCGGCAAGGGTGAACGAAACCACGAGGCGACGCCCCGGGGAGGCGGCGATGACACGACTGACCGGCAGGGCCCTGCGGCTGACCGTCTTCATCGGCGAGCACGACCGCTGGCACCACAAGCCCCTCTACACCGAGATCGTGCACCGTGCGCACGCCGCCGGCCTGGCCGGCGCCAGTGTGTTCCGCGGCATCGAGGGCTTCGGGGCGTCCTCCCTCATCCACACCTCGCGGCTGCTGTCACTGAGCGAGGACCTGCCGGTGGCCGTGGTCGTCGTCGACACCGAGGAGCGCGTCCGCGCCTTTCTTCCGCAGCTCGACGAACTCGTCACCGAGGGGCTGGTGACCCTCGACGACTGCGAGGTGATGAGGTACGCGGGACGCGAGCAGGCCCCCGCCGACGGCGGACGGAACAGTGGACGGGAAAGGTGAGAAGTCGTTGTGAATTGGCTGCTGGTGATCATCGGCGCCATGGCCGGAGCACCCCTGCGCTATCTGACCGACCGGGCGGTGCAGCTCAGGCATGACTCCGTCTTCCCCTGGGGCACCCTTGCCGTGAACGTCACGGGATGCCTGATCCTCGGCCTGCTGACCGGAGCCGCAGCGTCCGGACACGCCTCGTCCCATCTGCAACTCCTGCTCGGAACGGGCCTGTGCGGGGCGCTGACCACCTATTCGACGTTCTCGTACGAGACCCTGCGGCTCACCGAGACCGGCGCGGGGTTCTACGCTGCCGCCAATGTCGTCGCGAGCGTGACGGCGGGCCTGGGGGCGGCCTTCGCGGGGGTCTCGATCGCCGGGGCGGTGTGGCCAGGGTAGGCGGACGTCACGCGCGCGTAGTACAAATTCCAGAGCACCACCGTCTACAGCATTGTCGACCAACTTCTCAGAACTGGATCCCATGAGCGTCATCAACGTCGGTCAGGCCGTCGTCCTCGGAGTCGTCGAGGGGGTGACCGAATTCCTCCCCGTGTCCTCGACCGGCCATCTCAAGATCACTGAGGGCCTCATGGGCATTCCCGTCGACGACCAGGCCGTCGTCGGCTTCTCGGCCGTCATCCAGGTCGGCGCGATCGCGGCCGTGCTCCTTTACTTCTTCAAGGACATCGTGCGGATCGTCTCCGCCTGGTTCCGGGGTCTGTTCGACAAGCGCGAGCGGTATCACCACGACTACAAGTTCGCCTGGTGGGTGATCGCCGCGACCGTCCCGATCGTCGTGGTGGGACTTGCCGCCAAGCCGCTGATCGACGGACCGCTCGCCTCCCTGTGGGTGGTCGCCGCCTCGCTGATCATCGGTTCCGGTGTGATGTGGGCGGCCGACCAGATGGGCCGGCACAAGCGCGGTGAGGACGACACCTCGTTCAAGGACGCGATGCTGGTCGGCAGTTCGCAGATCCTCGCCCTGCTCTTCCCCGGCTTCTCCCGGTCCGGCGCCACGATGTCCACCGCGCTCATCCTCGACCTGGACCGGGTCGCCGCCACCCGTCTGTCCTTCTTCCTCGGCATCCCGGCCCTCACCGGCGCCGGCCTCTACGAGCTGAAGGACGCCCTGGGTGCGGGGGTGGGCGCCGCGCCGCTCGCCGTCGGCACCATCGTCTCGTTCGTGGTCGCCTACGCCTCCATCGCCTGGCTGCTGAAGTTCGTCGCCAAGCACTCCTTCAACGCGTTCGTGATCTACCGGATCGTCGTCGGTGTGGCTCTGCTGGGCCTGCTCTCGACCGGTGTGCTGAGCTGATCACCGAGGGTCGTCGCTGATCGGCCCAGGGGCGGGAAGCCGGTATTCAGGCTTCCCGCCCCTCGTAAGTTTCCTTACCGTCACCCCTTGACAGTCCGCCCCGTCAGCCGGAGGATCGCATTCGTGAACCTGTCAGACAGCCAGACAGGTGGCCGGGCCCCGCGGCGCGTCAGCGCGATGGAAGCGGTGCTCCTCCACCTCCGCGGCGCCATCGAGCGCGGTGAGTACGCGATCGGTGACAAGCTCCCCTCCGAGGCCGAGCTGTGCCGCACCCTCGAGGTCAGCCGCCCCGTCCTGCGTGAGGCCCTGCGGGCCCTGCAGACCATGGGGCTGACCGTCTCGAGGACCGGCAAGGGCACCTTCGTCGTCGCGAGCGCCGTCGAGGACCCGACCTTCGGCGACTACGCGGCCAGCGATCTGCTGGAGGTGCGCCGCCACATCGAGATCCCGGTCGCCGGGTACGCGGCGGTGCGCCGCACCCCGGAGAACCTCGACCACCTGGCCCACCTCCTGGACCGGATGGAGCGCGAGACGGACACCACCGCGTGGGTCGCGATGGACACCCTCTTCCATCTCGCCGTGGCCGAGGCCGCCCAGAACCCGGTCTTCCGCCGGGTGATCGAGGAGATCCGCGACGCACTGGCGCGTCAGTCGGCCTTCCTCAACGAGCTGGGGGGCCGGCGTGAGCAGTCCAACCGCGAGCACCGGGCGATCGTGGAGGCGCTGACCGACGGTTCCGAGCACGACGCCGTGGAGGCCATGGCCCACCACCTCGACCGCGTCGAGACGACCCTCACCGACATCCTGCGCCCCGGGCGCACGGATCTCCCCACGGAAGGCGAACCAGAGGCTTGAGCGAGCAGCACCTCAAAGAAGAGACGCGCCCGTCGTCCGGTCACGTCGACGCCGGTGACGCCGGCTACAGCAAGTCCCTGAAGTCCCGGCACGTCAACATGATCGCCATCGGCGGTGCCATCGGCACCGGCCTCTTCCTCGGCGCCGGCGGCCGCCTCGCCGACGCCGGTCCGTCCCTGTTCGTCGCGTACGCGGTCTGCGGCGTCTTCGCGTTCCTCGTGGTGCGGGCGCTGGGCGAGCTGGTCCTGTACCGCCCCTCCTCCGGTGCGTTCGTGTCGTACGCCCGTGAGTTCCTCGGCGAGAAGGGGGCCTACACCGCGGGCTGGATGTACTTCCTCAACTGGGCCACCACCGGCATCGCCGACATCACCGCGGTGGCTACCTACACGCACTACTGGGGCATGTTCTCCGACATCCCGCAGTGGGTGATCGCACTGGTCGCCCTGGCCGTGGTCCTCACCGTGAACCTCATCTCGGTGAAGGTATTCGGCGAACTGGAGTTCTGGTTCGCCATCGTCAAGGTCGGTGCTCTCGTGGTCTTCATGGCGATCGCCGTCTTCCTCCTGGTGACGCGGCACCCGGTGGACGGCCACACCCCCGGCCCGTCACTGATCACCGACCACGGCGGCGTCTTCCCCAACGGCGTGCTGCCGATGCTGCTGATCATCCAGGGCGTCGTCTTCGCATACGCCTCCGTCGAGCTGGTCGGTGTCGCCGCCGGTGAGACCGAGAACCCCGAGAAGATCATGCCGAAGGCGATCAACTCGATCATGTGGCGCGTCGGCCTCTTCTATGTCGGCTCGGTCGTCCTGCTGTCGATGCTGCTCCCCTGGAACAAGTACTCGGCCGGCCAGAGCCCCTTCGTGACGGTCCTGTCCCACATCGGTGTCCCCGCGGCCGGAGGGGTCATGAACCTCGTCGTCCTCACCGCGGCCATGTCCTCCCTCAACTCCGGCCTCTACTCGACCGGCCGCATCCTGCGCTCCATGGCGGTGTCCGGCTCCGCACCGAAGTTCACCGGGATCATGAGCCGCCGCCAGGTCCCCTACGGCGGCATTCTCCTCACCAGCGGCATCTGTGTCCTCGGTGTGGGCCTCAACTTCGTGGTCCCGGCCGACGCGTTCGAAATCGTG
The DNA here is from genome assembly GCF_021462825.1 of Streptomyces glomeratus. Classification (GTDB taxonomy): domain Bacteria; phylum Actinomycetota; class Actinomycetes; order Streptomycetales; family Streptomycetaceae; genus Streptomyces; species Streptomyces glomeratus. The sequence continues at coordinate 60,986 of NZ_JAKEEB010000012.1, forward strand.
CTGAACTTCGCGGCGATCGGCATCCTGTCCACCTGGGGCATGATCATGCTCTGCCACCTGCTCTTCTGGCGGAAGACGCGGAACGGCGAGCTCTCCCGCCCGAGCTACCGCCTGCCCGGCTCCCCGTGGACCGAGATCGTCACGCTCGGCTTCCTCGCCTCCGTGTTCGTCCTGATGTACGCCGACGGCGGCGCCGGCCGCACCACCGTGCTGTGCCTGCCGCTGATCGTGGTGGCCCTGGTGGCCGGCTGGTACGGCATACGCGGCCGGGCCGCCCGTGGCAAGTCCCCCAAGGTGAAGCTGTGAACGACGCAGTGCTGTACGGAAGTCCGGTGGCCGAGGCCCCTGTGATCCGGGAGCCCCTGCACGCACCGGTCGCCCATGTCGTGCGAGGTGGCGTCATCGAGGGCATCCACTACGGCTCGGTCGTCGTCCTCGGCGCCGACGGGACCCCGGAGCTGCAACTCGGCGACATCGAGGCCGCCTTCTACCCGCGCTCGGCGCTCAAACCGGTGCAGGCGGTGGCGATGGTACGGGCCGGGCTGCCGCTCGACGGCGAGCTGCTGTCGCTGACCGCGGCCAGCCACTCCGGCGAGCAACGGCACCTGGCCGGCGCCCGGCGCATCCTGGAGCTTGCCGGGGCCAGCGAGGACGACCTCGGCAACGTCCCCGACCTGCCGTACGACGCGGTCGTGCGCGACGTCTGGGTGCGCGAGGGGCGGCTGCCGTCCCGGCTGGCGCAGAACTGCTCCGGCAAGCACGCGGCCATGCTCTACACCTGCAAGCTCAACGGCTGGCCGCTCGACGGGTACCTGGACCCGGGTCACCCCCTCCAGCAGGCCATCGCCGAGATCGTCGAGGACCTCACCGGACAGGCGATCGCCCGGGTGACCGTGGACGGCTGCGGCGCCCCGCTGTTCTCCGTGTCGCTGCACGGGCTCGCGCGCGCCGCGGCCCGCATCACCACCGCGCCGGCCGGCACCCCCGAGGCGCGGGTGGCGGACGCGATGCGTGAGCACGCGGAGATGGCCTCCGGCTCCGGGCGTGACGTGGCCGCGCTGATGCGTGCGGTGCCCGGGCTGCTGGCCAAGGACGGCTTCGAGGGTGTGCAGGTCGCCGCCCTGCCGGACGGCCGGGCCGTTGCCGTGAAGATCGCCGACGGGGCGAACCGGGCGCGGATCCCGGTCGCCGCGGCAGCCCTCGCCCGGGCCGGGGTCGACCCGGCCGCGCTCGCCGAGTTCGCGGGCGAGCCGCTGCTCGGCGGCGGCCGGCCGGTCGGCGGCGTCCGCCCGGTCCGCGCGCTCGACCCGCTCGCGCCCGACGTCCACGCCTGATCCCCGCAGCCACCAGCCACCTCCGGAAGAGGACCCGCACAGCCATGACCGCCGCAGCCCACCGCAGCGAACACGATCTGCTCGGCCACCGTGACATACCCGCCGAGGCGTACTGGGGCATCCACTCCCTGCGCGCCACGGAGAACTTCCCCATCACAGGGACGCCGATCTCCGCCTACCCGCACCTGATCGACGCCCTCGCGGCGGTCAAGGAGGCCGCCGCCCTCGCCAACGAGGAACTCGGCCTGCTGGAGCCGAAGAAGGCCGCCGCCATCGTCGCGGCCTGCCGCGAGATACGCGACGGCAAGCTGCACGACGAGTTCGTCGTCGACGTCATCCAGGGCGGGGCCGGCACCTCGACCAACATGAACGCCAACGAGGTGGTCGCCAACCGTGCACTCGAGCTGCTCGGCCACGCCAAGGGCGAGTACCGGTACCTGCACCCCAACGAGGACGTCAACCTCGGCCAGTCCACCAACGACGTCTACCCCACCGCCGTCAAGATCGCCACGATCTTCGCCGTGCGCGGTCTGCTGAAGGCCATGGCCGTGCTCCAGGACGCCTTCGCACGCAAGGCCGTCGAGTTCCGCGACGTGCTGAAGATGGGCCGCACCCAGCTCCAGGACGCGGTGCCGATGACGCTGGGGCAGGAGTTCTCGGCGTACGCCGTCATGCTCGACGAGGACCGCAGCAGGCTCGCCGAGGCCGTCGAACTGATACACGAGATCAACCTCGGCGCCACGGCCATCGGCACCGGCCTCAACGCACCCGCGGGATATGCCGAGTCGGCCCGCCGCCATCTCGCCGGCATCACCGGCCTTCCGCTGGTGACGGCCGCCAACCTGGTGGAGGCCACCCAGGACTGCGGGGCGTTCGTGCAGATGTCCGGGGTGCTCAAGCGGATCGCCGTCAAGCTCTCCAAGAGCTGCAACGACCTGCGGCTTCTGTCCTCCGGACCGCGCGCGGGCCTGAACGAGATCAACCTGCCGCCGGTGCAGGCCGGCTCGAGCATCATGCCGGGCAAGGTCAACCCGGTGATCCCCGAAGTCGTCAACCAGGTCGCCTTCGAGGTGATCGGCAACGACGTCACCATCACCATGGCCGCCGAGGCCGGACAGCTTCAGCTCAACGCCTTCGAGCCGATCATCCTGCACTCCCTCTCCGAGAGCATCACGCACCTGCAGCGCGCCTGCCTGACCCTGGCCGAACGCTGTGTCGCCGGGATCACGGCCAACGAGGCGGAGCTGCGGGCCGCGGTGGAGAACTCCATCGGCCTGGTGACCGCCCTCAACCCGTACATCGGGTACGAGGCGGCCACCGATATCGCCAAGGAGGCCCTCGCCGGCGGCCGGGGCGTCGCCGAGCTCGTCCTCGAGAAGGGCCTGCTCCCGGCCGAGCGGCTGCAGGCCCTGCTGCGGCCCGAGGTGGTCGCGGGCAGCGGCTCGCCTAAGGTCTGATCATGACCACCTCTGCGACCTTCCAGCCCGTACTGGAGCGCATCGCCGAAGAGATGGAGCGGCGGCCCGGGCGCGGACGGGCCGCCGACTACATCCCCGCGCTCGCCGCCTTTGACCCGAACCGCTTCGGCATGGCGATCGCCGAGCCGGACGGCACGGTCTACGGAGTGGGGGAATGGCGGCAGCCGTTCTCCGCGCAGTCGGTCACCAAGGTCTTCACCCTCGCCCTGCAACTGGCCCGCGAGGGCGACGAGCTGTGGGAGCACGTGGGCCGGGAGCCCTCCGGCAACCCGTTCAACTCCCTGGTCCAGCTGGAGTACGAGAACGGCATCCCGCGCAATCCCTTCATCAACGCGGGCGCCCTCGTCGTCACCGACCGGCTGCACACCCGTACCGGTGACGCGGCCGGCGCCCTGCTCGACTTCCTGCGGGCGGAGAGCGGCAACCCGGAGCTGACCTTCGACCGGGCGGTCGCCGCGTCCGAGACCGCGCACGGTGACCGCAACGCCGCCCTCGCCCACTTCATGGCGTCCTACGGCAACATCGACAACCCGGTGCCGGTCCTCCTCGGCCAGTACTTCCGGCAGTGCTCCATCGAGGCGTCCTGCGCGGACCTCGCCCTCGCCACCGGCTTCCTGGCCCGGCACGGCGTCCGCGCCGACGGCACCCGGCTGCTGACCCGCAGCCAGGCGAAACAGGTCAACGCGGTGATGCTGACCTGCGGCACCTACGACGCGGCGGGCGAGTTCGCCTATCGGGTCGGCCTGCCCGGCAAGAGCGGCGTCGGCGGCGGGATCATCGCGGTCGTGCCCGGCCGCTGCACGCTGTGCGTGTGGAGCCCGGGTCTGGACGAGCGCGGCAACTCGGTGGCGGGGGTGGCGGCGCTGGACCGGTTCACCACACTCACCGGACTGTCCGTGTTCTGAGCGGGCCGTCCATATCCCGGACGACGCGCCGAGCGGTCCGGCTCCCTCGTCTCCAGGAGCGCCCCGGTCCACGGAGGCACGGGTTACACGCCGGTCACACGCGAGTCGCCGCCGCGAGGGGCGGGCGTCGCCTGCCGGCCATCCGGTGTTGACACGCTTGCCGAGTGTTGGCCATGGCTTTCCCCGTAGATCTCCGCCGCTGCCAGGCGCTCGGTCTGGCCGGTACCGCCTTTCTCGCGTTGGGCGGTGAGACCGCCGGGGCCCTGCCGGTCGCGGATCTGGTCTCCCCGGAGTCCGGGCGCGCCGCCCTGGGACTGGTGGGGGTCTACTTCGGTGTGGTGCTGCTGATCGCGGCGTGGGCGCTGCTCGGCCGGGTGATCCGCGGACCCGAGCCGCCGACGCCGCGCGCCCTGCTGCTCGTCCTCGCCGTCTGGGCGGCACCGTTGCTGCTCGCACCGCCCCTGTTCAGCCGGGACGTCTACAGCTACCTCGCGCAGGGTGCCATGGTCGACGCCCATATCGACGTCTACGCGCACGGACCCGCCCAGCTCGGCGGGCCGCTGGCGAACGAGGTCGCGCCGGTGTGGCGGGACACCGCGGCCCCGTACGGGCCGGTCTTCCTCGTCGTCGCCTCCGCACTCTCCGGCCTGACCCGCGGCCAGCTGCCGGCCGGGCTGCTGGGAATGCGGCTGGTCGCGCTCCTCGGCGTGGCCCTGATGGCGGCGGCGCTGCCCCGGTTGGCCCGGCAGTGCGGCGCCGACCCGGCCGCCGCGCTGTGGCTCGGTGCCCTCAACCCCCTGGTGCTGCTGCATCTGGTCGCCGGCGCCCACAACGACGCCATCATGCTGGGCCTGCTCGGTGTCGGCCTGCTGGCCGCCCGCGGCCGGCTGCACCTCCTCGGTGTCGTGCTGATCACGCTCGCCGCGCTGGTCAAGGCCCCGGCCGCGCTCGGTCTGCTGGCCGTGGTCGCGTTGCGCCGGCACGCCGGCGTCGTGCGGGCGGTGGCGACGACGGCGGCCGCCGCGCTCGCCACGACGGTGGTGGCCACCGCGATCGCCGGTACGGGCTACGGCTGGGTGGCCGCCCTGAAGACGCCCATCTCTCCGCACAACTGGTCACCCACCAGCGTCCTCGGCCGGATCACCGGACGTCTGCTCGACCACCTCGGCAGCGGCCTCGCGCCCCTCGCGACACCGGTGTGGCACGCGGCCGGGCTGCTGGCGACGACGATCGCCGTGCTGTTCATCTGGCTGCGGCTGCGGCCCGCCCCGGTGTACGCGCTCGGGCTCAGCCTTGCCGTCGTGGCCGTTCTCGGCCCCGCGATCCGCCCGTGGTACGCCCTGTGGGGGCTGTTCCTCATCGCCGCCGCCGCGCCCAGCACCTTCGTACGCCACCGGGTGGCCGCCGCCACCGCGGTGCTCGCGCTCGCCGTGCTGCCGAGCGGCGGGCCGCCGGACCTCGCCCAGGTGCTGCTGGCCGTCTCCGGAGGTGCGCTGGCCGTGGTGGTGCTCTGGCAGGCGCACCAGGCGGCCCAGGCGCCGGTGCTCGGACGGACCGCGTGAGAGCGCCGCGCACCGAGCGGGGCCGGCTCGCCCTCGTGCTCGTCCTCGCCGCCGCCGTCGCCGTCTTCACCGCCACGGTCCCGCTGCTGCGCGACTGGTTCGACCTGCGCGTCTACTACGGGACCGTGCACACCTGGGTCCACCACGGCGGCCACATCTACGACTACCGGGTGCCGGGGACGACGTACGGCTTCACCTATCCGCCGTTCGCCGCCCTGGGCATGCTGCCCATGGCGTTCGTCGGCCTGGGCACCGCCATCGCCCTGGCACTGCTGCTGAACCTCGCGGCCGCCGCCCTCGTGCTGTGGTTCCTCGCCGGCCGGGAACTGCGGCGCCACGGCTGGTTCGGCTGGGCACTGGCCGCCTGTGCCCTGGCGCTGCTGGAACCGGTCCGGGACACCGTCAGCTTCGGGCAGGTCAACCTGCTGCTCCTGGTGCTCGTGCTCACCGATGCCTGGCTGCTGTCCACCGGGCGCGGGCGCTGGGCCGGGGCCGCGATCGGACTCGCGGCGGCCGTGAAACTGACCCCGGCGCTCTTCATCGGCCTGCTGCTGCTCGCCCGGCGCTGGCGTGCCGCGGCGCTGGCGACCTCCGTAGCCGCAGCGGCGACGGCGGTCGCGGCCTGGGCCGCGCCGGACGCCTCCCGCTTCTACTGGACGCACGCTCTCTGGGACACCAGCCGCGTGGGCCGCCTCGACTACGTCTCCAACCAGTCCCTGCAGGGCATCCTCGCCCGGCTCGCGGCGCCCGACGCGCCGAGCCGAGCCGCCTGGGCGCTGGCTGTGGTGCTGGTCCTCGCGGTGTGGGGGTGGCGCACGCACCGTGCGCTGCGGGCCGGCGACTGGCAGGCCGCCTTCGCCCTCACCGGGCTGGCCGCCTGCCTGGTCAGTCCCATCACCTGGGTGCACCATCTCGTCTGGCTGCTCCCGTCCTTCGCCGTGCTCCTGCGGCAAGGCCGAGTGCGGATCGCGGCGGCCCTGTATGCGGTGCTGTGCAGCAGTGTGGTCTGGCTGTGGTTCGACGACGCGTCCGGCATCGACGGCTTCCTCGGCAGCAACACCTACACATGGATCACTCTCGGGCTGCTGCTGGGGCTGCCGGCCGGTCAACCGAGTGGCGGACGCGAGCGCCTGAGCCACAGCGCCAGCGCGACCGCCGCGCCCACGCTCGCACCCACCACACCAGCGAACACCACCCTCTCGGTCCCGCCGGCCGCCGCCGGGGCCGTCCTCGGCAACGCGGTCGGACCGGCCCGCGACACGGCCGGCCGTTCGGCCGGCAGCGAGCCGACCGGTGTCACCCGGCCGGCGGCGGCGAACCCCCAGTCGAGCAGCGACCGCGCCTCCTCGTAGACCGCGAACCCGCCGCCTGCCTGAGGGTTCATCACCGTCACCACCAGGGTGCGTCCGGCGCGGCGCGCGGCGGCCACGAGTGTGTTGCCGGCGTGGCTCGTGTAGCCGTTCTTGATGCCGATCAGGCCCGGGTAGGGCTGGACGCCGTTGCGGCCGGTCAGCAGCCGGTTGGTGTTGGCGATCTCGTACGTGCTGCCGTCGTCGCCGGGGAAGCTCGACTCGGCGGTGGCGCAGTAGCGTGCGAACTCGGGGTTCTTCAGCCCGGCCCGGCCGAACACCGCGAGGTCGTACGCCGACGACACCTGACCGTCGGCGTCGTACCCGTCCGGGGAGACCACATGGGTGTCCTGTGCGCCCAGGGCGTGGGCCTTGGCCTGCATCTGGCGGACCGTGGTCCGCACACCGCCGTTGAGGGCGGCCAGTACGTGCACGGCGTCGTTGCCGGAGTTCAGGAAGACGCCCCTCCACAGGTCGCTGACCCGGTAGGTGTCTCCCTCCTTGACTCCGACGAGGCTGCTGCCGGGTCCGACGTCCTGCAGTTCCCGCGCGCTGACGGTGTGCCGGGTGTCGGCGGGCAGCCCCGGCAGCACGGTGAGCGCGAACAGCGTCTTCAGAGTGCTGGCGGGCGGCAGCGGGCGGTGCGCGTCGTGCGCGGCCAGCACGTCGCCGGTGGCGGCGTCGGCGACCAGCCACGACAGCGCCGAGACCTCCGGGAGTTGGGGTACGCCCGGGCGCTGCCGTACCTGTGTTCCGGACGCGTACAGGAGGGAGGGGCCAGGGGCGGGGGGCCGTGGAGCGCCGTAGTCGGTGCCCGCGACGGCGGAGGGAGCCGGGAGGGCCGCCGTCCAGGCCGCGCCGAGAGCGCAGCAGAAGACGACGACACGGGACGTGAATCCGAGGGTCATACTGGCCACCGTAGGAACGGTTACGGGGCCTTTGCCCCGGCAGTGTGGGCCGAGTGGGGGCAAGCGGCACCCGGATGCCGCACGCCGGGACCCGCCCGGCCGGGCCGTCATCCGGCCGGCAGCGTGGGCTGGACCTGGCGCAGGAACGTCGCGTTGTCGGGGGTGGCCCGCATCCGCTCCAGCAGGGTCTGCAGGTTCGCCTGGCCGTCACGCGACTTCAGGGCGCGCCGCAGTCCTCGTACGGCCGTCAGCTCGGCCGCTGACAGCAGGAGTTCCTCGCGGCGGGTGCCGGATGCGGCGATGTCCACGGCCGGGTGGATCCGGTGGGAGGCAAGGGTCCGGTCCAGCCGGAGGTCCATGTTGCCCGTGCTCTTCAGCTCCTCGAAGAAGAAGTCGTCGGCGCGGGAACCGGTCTCGACCAGGGCGGTGGCGAGGATGGTGAGGGAGCCGCCCTCCTCGGCCAGACGGGCGGCGCCGAAGAGCCGCTTGGGGCCCTGCAGTGCGGCGGCGTCGACACCGCCGCTGAGCGTGCGGCCACCGGCGGCGGCCGCGTTGTTGTGCGCCCGGCACAGCCGGGTCAGCGAGTCGAGCAGGACGACGACGTCCTGCCCCTGCTCGACGAGCCGTTTGGCACGCTCGACGACCAGTTCCGCGAGCGCGATGTGCTCCTTGGGCGTCCGGTCGAACGTCGAGGCGTACACCTCGCCGCGTACCGAGCGCCGCATGTCGGTCACCTCCTCGGGCCGTTCGTCCAGCAGCACCACCATCAGACGGCATTCGGGGTGATTCCCGGCGACGGCCGCGGCGATCTGCTGGAGCAGCACGGTCTTGCCGGTCCTGGGCGGGGCGACGATCAGCCCGCGCTGGCCCTTGCCGACGGGCGACAGGAGGTCGACGACGCGTCCCGACAGACCCGCCGCGGGATGCTCGAGCCGCAGCCGCTCCCGCGGGTGCAGCGGGGTGAGATCCCCGAAGTGCGGGCGTCCGCGCAGTTCGTCGGGGGTGCGGCCGTTGATCCGCGCCACCTCGGTGAGGGCTCGCCCGGCGCGGTCACCGACGAGCGTGTCGCCCTTGCGCAGGCCGTGGCGGCGGATGAGGGCGGGGGAGACCTGGAGGTCGGCGGGCGAGGCCTGGCAGCCGCCCGCCCGCAGGTGCCCCTTCCCGCCGTGGTCGATGTCGAGGACTCCGGTGACGGTCTGGGGCGGGCGCTGCCGCTCCATGGCAGGGCGTTCGAGTGTGGTGGTCATATGAGGTCCTTTCACGAAGGGACACCTGAGGAAGGAGGGGGGGGAGAAGCCGGAGGCGGCATGCTCACGCCTCGCTCGGCGGGGAACATCACCTCGGACACGGCGGTCACTGCACTGCCTGCGAGATGTGTCGGAAAGCCGATGTGCCGGTCGGAGACGACGGCGGACGGATCGGCGGACCCAGGAGAACAGCACCGGCGCCCGGAACGGGGCGTACACAGGTGCTGACCGCACTGTAGCACTCGACGGGCGGGTGCGGGTCCGTGCACTGCTCTCAACGTGTGGGCGGTGCCGTCTGTTCCCGCCTCCCGACGCCGGGCGGAATCCCTCGTCGTACGGCGCCGGCCCGATCCCCCCGACAAGGAGTCACCGGTGGGCACCTCCTCCGCCGCACCACACCGCCTTGACCCTTCCGGCGGCTGCCCGCACGCCGACAACGCGCGGCTGCTCACTCGGAGTGCGATCGCGCCCGTCCTGCTGCCCGGGGAGGTCGAGGGGATGGCCGTCCTCGGGCACCGGGCGCTCAGGGAGTTCCTCGCGCATCCGGATGTCGCGAAGGACGCACGGCACTTCACCGCCCTGCGCGAGGGGCGCATCGCCGAGGGCTGGCCGCTCATGCCCTTTGTGGCCGTCCAGGGGATGACCACCGCGGACGGCGACGACCACCGGCGGCTTCGGTCGCTCGTCAGCCGGGCCTTCACGGCCCGGCGCGTCGCGGAACTGCGCCCTCGCGTGGAGGAGTCGACCGAGTCCCTGCTCGACGAGCTGGAGCGGACGGCCGCGTGCGGCGGGGGAGTGGCCGATCTGAGGCGGCGCTTATGAGCAACAGCGTACGGACGCTGCCCGTGCGTCCGCCGCCCTGAGCCGCGTTGAGGGGCCGGGCGTGGCAGCCCGGCCCCTGACCGTGCTCAGCAGTAGAGGTTGGATCCGGGGCCGACGCCGAGGATGGCGGTGAACCGCTGATAGGCGTCCACGCGGCTCTGCACCTGGGCGGGGTTCCGTCCGTCGCACTCCAGGGAGCCGTTGATGCTGCGGATGGTCTGCCCGAAGCCGGCCTGGCTGACCATGGCGTTGTGGGGGGTCATGGTGCCGGGGCCGGACTGTGTGTTCCAGTACCACAGGCCGGTGCGCCAGGCCACGGCCGGGTCGTTCTGCACCAGCCACGGGTTGTCGAGAAGGTCGATGCCGAGCGCGTCACCGGCGGCCTTGTAGTTGAAGTTCCAGCTGAGCTGGAGGGGGCCACGCCCGTAGTAGGCGGCCTGTCCGGCCGGGCAGCCGTAGGGCCGGCTCCAGTCGCAGTAGGTGGGGTAGTTGGCGGTGTTCTGCTCCACCACGTAGACCAGACCGCCGGTCTCATGGCTGACGTTGGCCAGGAAGGCCGCGGCCTCCTGCTTCTTCACGGCGTCGCTGCCGGTGTTGGCGAACCCGGGGTAGGAGCCGAGGGCCTGTACGAGACCGCTGTAGGTGTAGAACGCGTTCCTGTTCGGGAACATCTGGTTGAACTGGGCTTCGGTGACCACGAATCCGGACGGGGCCGGGTTGCCGCCGCCGCTGGCGGGGGCGTTCCACTTCTGGTTGGCCGCACCCGAGCAGCTCCAGATCTGCAGGCGGGTGCCGTTGGCCGGGTTGTTGTCCCGGACGTCCAGGCACTTGTCGGCGGCCGGATTGACGATGTCGTGGGCCGCGGTGACCACCCACTGCTGGTTGGTGCCGCCCGAGCAGTCCCACAGCTGGACCGCCGCCCCGTCGGCCGTGCCGCGGTCGACGACGTCCAGGCACTTGCCGAACGCCCGCAGGGTGCCGTCGCCGGGGTCGGACCAGAGCTGGGCACCGGTCCCGTTGCAGTCGTAGAGCTGCACGGCGGTGCCGTTGGCGCTGTTGGCTCCCGCCACGTCGACGCACTTTCCGGCCAGACCGGTGATCCGGCCGTCGGCGGCGTGCGCGGGCGCGGCGGAGAACAGGGCGGCCACGAGGACCGCCACGGCGGCGCCGACCGTGAACCGGCCGAGGACGGCGCGTATGAGGGGGAATCGTCTGACGGGAAGCCGGGCCATGGTCATCGTTGTCGACACCTCGTGGGGGTTGGTCAGGCGGACGTGAACGCCGTTTCCAGCGGCGGGACTTGACGGCCCGGAAGCTAAAAGGTCTGAACCAATACGTCAAGAGGTGAACCGGAAAACGTTGTCATTCGGGCCATGCGCTCAGAAGCCGAACCTCCCCGTGCGCCCATGCCACGCCTAAGCTGGCAGGATGTTCTCCCCGCACGGCCCCACCCTCCGCGAACTGGCCGTTCAGGCACTGTCCTCGGTCGAGCACGGATACGATCTGCTCGCACCCAAGTTCGACGACACTCCCTTCCGGACATCGGACGCGGTGCTGGACGCCGTCGAGCGCGCGCTGGACGCGATGGGTCCCTTCGACCACGGACTCGACCTGTGCTGCGGTACGGGGGCGGGGGCGGACGTCCTGCGCACGGTCTGCCGCGAGAGCGTCACCGGAGTCGACTTCAGCGCGGGCATGCTGACCGTCGGCCGGCGGCGGGTGCGGTCCGACGGGCGGCCCCGGATCGCCTGGGTGCGGGGCGACGCCCGCGCCCTGCCCTTCGGCCCCGTCTTCGACCTGGTCGTCAGCTTCGGCGCCTTCGGTCACTTCCTGCCGGGCGAGCTGCCCGGCCTGTTCGCACAGGTCCACTCGGTGCTGCGGCCGGGCGGACGGTTCGTGTTCCCCATCGGGGCCCCGTCGCGCCCGGCCTCGCCCTGGTACTGGGCGCTGCTCGGCTTCGACACCGCGATGCGCGTCCGCAACGCCCTGTGGCGGCCGCCGTTCGTGATGTACTACCGGGCCTTCCGGTTCGGTGACGTACGGCGTGAGCTGATCCGCGCCGGGTTCACGGCGGAGCATCAGGCGCTGCCGGACTTCGGCCGCCGGCCCGACGGCAGTCCGCGCTGCCGGCTGCTGGTGGCCACGCGGGCGAGCGGCGGAGCCCCGACGGGCGTCAGCCGGCCGCCGGCAGGGTGAACTCGTAGACCAGCGCGTCGCGTTGGGCCTCCACCACCAGATCGGTGATCTCCAGGGGCCTGTCCCACTGGTCGTGCACGCGCCGGGTCACCCGCACGGTCGGCGGCAGCGGAGTGATCGCGTCGCGGTGGTGCAGGGTGAGACCGGCCGTGCGCATCCAGTCGTAGGCACGCCCGAGTTCGGCCGAGGCCCTGCCGTCCGCCCGGTCACGGTAGCGGGCCAGCTCCGGCACCTCGGCGACGGCGACCGCGGAGAACGAGGTGACGGCCGTGCGCACCCCGCTGCCGTCCGGCGCGGCCGACGCATAGCGGTGGACGAGTGTGGGCCGCCGGGGGGCGAGGCCGAGCTCCCGGGCGTGCTCCGGGGAGGGGACCTCCCAGGTGACGACCGCGCGGCCGGGCTCCGCGCCCTGGGCGCCCACCGGAAAGGCCAGCGAGGGGACGTGCTCCGCCGTGGCGCCGGGCAGCACCGCGTGGCTGCCGCGCCGGTCGGTGGTGACCAGCCCGGCGCGGCGCAGGATCTGCAGGGCCTGGCGCACGGTCTCCCGGCTGACCCGGAAGCTCTCGGCCAACTGCCGCTCCCCGGGCAGCCGTTCGCCCGGCGGGATGTCGCCGTCTCGCAACCGGCTCAGCAGTTCGGTGGCGATCCTCCAGTAGAGCGGCTCCTCGCGCGGGTGGGGAAGAGGGTGGTCGGTTGGGATGGTGCGGGCCATGTCCGCGCCTCCTGGTGACAAGACGTAGCCGTGCGGAATCAGTGCGCGACCAGATCTAGCATTGGTCTAAACCACCAGGAAAGGGTGGCCCGGCACTTCGGCCGAATCCGGCCCCAGGGGCCTCAGAAGCGGGCGGGCAGCCAGCGCAGCTTGACCGCCTCCTGATGAGGGCCGCCGCCCTCGTGGTCGTTGAAGTCGTAGACCTCGATCGTCTTCTCCTCGTGCGCCCAGGCGTTGAACGCGGCGAAGACCGTGGAGGGCGGGCACGTCTGGTCCTCCAGCGCCGCGGAGAAGAGCGCGGGTGCCCGGCCGCGCGCGGCGAAGTGCACACCGTCGAAATAGGACAGGGTCCGCAGCACCCGCTCGGTGCGGCCGCGGTGCGTCTTGAGATAGCTGCCGATCTCCCGGTACGGGTGGCGGTCCGTGAGCGTGGCCGCGCGCGGGAAGTCGCACAGGAACGGCACGTCCGGCGCGATCGCCACCAGGTCCGGTACGAGCCCGCCGACCGCGATCGTGATGCCGCCGCCCTGGCTCGCGCCGACGGCCGCGGTACGGGAGGCATCGGTCAGCGGGTGCGCGCGGGCCGCCTCGACGGCCCGTAATCCGTCCGTGAACAGCCGCCGGTAGTAGTACGTTTCGGGGTCCTCGACGCCACGCGTCATGAACCCGGGGAAGGACGGCGCACTGCCGACCGGGTCGGGGGTGTCGCCGCCGCCCCACGCGCTGCCCTGCCCGCGCGTGTCCATCACGAAGTGCGCGAACCCGGCCGACGCCCACAGCAGATGCGTATGCGGAAGGGCACGCCCGCCGCCGTAGCCGACGAACTCCACCACGACGGGGAGCGGCCCGTCCGCGGCGGCCGGCACGGTCAGCCAGCCCTTGACCGGGTGGCCACCGAAGCCGGCGAACGTCACGTCGAGGACCTGGACCGTCCGCAGGCCCGTCTCGACGGGCTCGAAGCGGGCGTCCAGGTCGTGCTCGCGGGTCTCCTGCAGCGTCTTCGCCCAGAAGACGTCGAAGTCCGAAGGTTCCACGGAGGCGCTGCGGTACTCACGGAGCTGGTCGAGCGTCAGGTCGAACAGGGCCACGGCGGACCGCCTTTGACGTCACGGATGTGGATGATCACACCGTACGGTGACGTCCGGGGAGCCGCCAGACCGCGAATTCGCCCGGCGCTCGGGGACTCGGCCCGTCACGCCGTGCGCCGCCCCCAGTCCGGGCCCGTCCGGGCCCACTCCGCTTCCCATTCCGCCATGCGGTGCCGCTCGGCGACCCGGCCGACCACGGCGCGGCCCAGGAACACCGCCCCGGCCATGCCGCCCGCCGTCCACACACCGGCCGTCACACCGTGCTGCCACACCGCGGCGTCGCTGGGCGGCGGGGCGACACCGTGGCCCTCCGCGTCCAGCCACACCCGCAGCCGATCGCCGTGTACCGAGCCCGCAGGGACCTGCGCCGACGTCGTCCGGGTCCCCTTGCCGGGCTCCGTCCAGCGCACCTGCACCCGGTACAGGGGCTGCTTGACGCCCTGGCTCGAGGGCGCCGCGGCCGGGGCGTCCTCGACGAGCACCGCGGGCACCTGGTGGCGCCGGGCGAGCTGGTCGGACTGCGTCGCGCGCGCGTCGCCGTACGCCCACCAGCCCACGGCCGCGCCGACGAGCGGCGCCCCGACGCACAGCAGGAGGGCGACGAGAAGCGCCGTCCACGCCTCGACGACATCCGATCGCCGGCGCAGCGGATTGCGCCGCCAGCGCCAGCCGCGCATCCGGGTTCGCATCTCGACCTCCTTGCCGCCACATCCCGCTCGTGGAGGGGTCGAGCCCCCTGGGGAACCCGCACACCGCCCCCGGCCACGAACAAGGAGCCCCTCGGCGAAGCACCGCGTGACGGCGCCCGCGGTGCACCGGCCCGCCACCGAAGGGGCAGGCCAACCCGGAACCCCCGCCGTCCGCGGCTCACGGCGGCGGTGGCCCGTCGGGTCCCGCATCAGGGCCCGTTCCCGCCGGACCGGTCGCACCCGCCGACCCCTGACCGGGGACGGCCGCTGACGGACCGGCGCGGACGCGCCACGGAGGCGACGCGGACGCGGCACTGGATGCTCCGACATGAAACGGCCTTTATGCCGATTCTCCTCCCCGGCGAAGTTCCCGGCCATGTGGCCCCGAAACCTGGGGCCGGCCCGGCCGCGCCGCGCGGCCGGGGGCCCCGGCGAGGGCGCGGCGGGACCGTCGGCCGAATCGGCCGACGGGTCAGCCGAAACGTTCGATACGGATGCGGTCCACCGGCTGCCCGGCCTCGACCAGCAGCCTCGAGGCGTGCTCGGCGAACGCGTTGGAACCGCACACATAGGCCTCCCACCCACCGGGAGGCGCCTCGGCCATGACAGGTGCCACATGGGTCGCGGACATACGGCCCACCGGCACACCCACGGGTGCGCTGCGGGTGAAGACGGGAGTCGTCTCCGCGCCGTACTCGTCCGCGTAGATCAGATCCCGCGGCCCGCGTGCCGAGACCAGCAGCCGCAGCGGCACGTCCAGGCCGTGCGCACGACGGTGGCGCACCATCGACATCAGCGGGACCACCCCCGAGCCGGCGCCGACGAGCAGCGCGGGCCGGTCGCCGGGCCAGGCGAAGAAGCCGCTCAGCGGGCCGCGCACCTCGATCCGGTCACCGGGCCTGGCCACGGTGTGGAACCAGCCGGAGACCTCACCGCCCTCCACATGGTCCAGGGTCAGCTCGATGTGCCCGCCGTCGTCGGGCGGCGACGCGATCGAGTAGTGCCGCTGCGCCACATAACCGTCCGCGGCGGTCAGCCGCAACATCAGGTGCTGCCCGGGCACATGGCCCGCCCAGCCGGGGACCGCGAACCGGAACGTCGCCGCGCGCGCCGTCTCCCGGCGGATCCCGGTCAGCGTCGCGGTTCGCCACACCGCGGCGGTGCTCCCGCTCACGGCGATCCGCCCGGGCACGGCGAACCGGGAGGGAGGCCGGAAACGGCCGGAGGCCACGGTCGTCTCAGTCACCGGAGTACCGCTGCTCCTCCCACGGGTTGCCCCGCGCGTGATAGCCGTTCTGCTCCCAGAACCCCGGCTCGTCGTGATCGAGGATCCTCAGGCCCGCGATCCACTTGGCGCTCTTCCAGAAGTACAGATGAGGCACCAGCAGCCGCGCCGGACCCCCGTGCTCGGCCGGCAGCGGCCTCCCGTCGTACTCGAAGGCGATCCACGCGCGCCCCCCGGTGAGGTCGGCCAGCGGAAGACTGGTTGTGTACCCGGTGTGGGAGTAGGCGACGGCGTGCGTGGCCGTCGTCGCGGGCCGCACCATGTCCAGGAACGCGTCCAGCGACACGCCACCGAACCGCACCCCGAACTTCGACCAGCCGGTCACGCAGTGGATGTCGCCGTCGTACGCCGACGTGGGCAGCGCGTGCGCCTCCGCCCAGGTCCAGGTGCGGGGTTCCGCCACCCGGCCGTCGATCCGGAACGACCAGTCCGTGGCCGCCAGATCGGGTGTGACCTCCGCGGACAGAACGGGCCAGTCGTCGCCCGCGTCGTACTGGCCGGGCGGAAGCCCGGGGTCGGAGACGCGTGGGCGCCCGGTGAAGCCTCGGGTGACGTGCATGGTGGAGCGGTACCTCTCCGGGCGGCCGGACGGGAGCGCCGGCCGTGGGTGATCAGTGCGTGCGCACTCCACCGTACGCGCCCGGAGACCGTGCCCCCGGCCCCGGCCGACCCCGGTCGTTGCGTGAGGATGAACTCTCCGGCGGCCGGGAATAGCCGCCATCCGATCTTCCTTGGCGAGTAGTGGACCGGCGGTCCGGCGACAGCGAAGGAGAGTGAGGCAGACCCATGCCCAAGGCGTACGCGTACACGCGGTACGGCGGCCCGGAGACCGAGACCTTCGTCGACGTGGACCGGCCGAGCCCCGGCCCCGGACAGATCCTCGTCGCGGTTCGCGCGGCGGGCGTGAACCCCGTCGACTGGAAGCTCCGTACGGGCTTCCGGCGACCCGGCGACACCGGCGAGCCGGAGTTCCCCCTCGTCCTCGGCAACGAGGCGGCCGGAGTCGTCGAGGAGGTCGGCGAGGGCGTGACCGGGTTCGCGGCCGGTGACGCGGTCTTCGGCAACACCGTGTCCGGCGGATACGCCGAGTACGCCCTGCTGCCCGCCGCGGTGACCGCGCACCTGCCGCGGGAGCTGTCCTTCACGGACGCCGCGGTCCTGCCGGTCGCCGCGGCCACCGCGTACGACGGGATCCGCCAGCTCGGCCTGCCCGCCGGCGCGACCCTGCTGGTGACCGGTGCCGGCGGGGGAGTCGGCGTCGCCGCCGTACAGATCGCCCGTGCCTTCGGGCTGCGCGTGATCGGCACGGCGAGCGAGGGCAAGAAGGAGTTCGTCGAGCGGCTCGGCGCCGTGCACATCGCGCCGGGTCCGGAACTGGCCGCGCGGGTGCGGGCCGTCACCCCCGAGGGTGTGGACGGCGTCTACGACCTTGTGGGCGGTGAGGTCCTTCAGGAGGCCGCGGCCCTGCTGACCGACCGGTCGCGGCTGATCTCCGCCGGTGCGGCCCAGGAGGAGATCGAGCGGCTGGGCGGCGCACGCGTGGCACGCGCTCGCACCGCCGCCGTGCTCGACGAGGTCGCGCGCCTGGTGGTGCGCGGCGACCTGGACCCCCACATCAGCCGGACCTTCCCGCTGGAGCGTGCCGGGGAGGCGCTGCGCGCGGTCGAGGAAGGCCACGCCCGGGGCAAGGTCGTGATCGAGGTCGCCGCATGAGCGGCACCCGGCACGTCCTCGACAATCCGGCACTCGCCTCGCTCACCGGCCCGCACGCCCACTTCGCCGAGCGCCGGGGCCGTATCCTGCGCTACCCGACGGACGTCTCCCCCTGGGTGGGCCTGCCCGACGATCCCGACGCCGACGACTGGGCCGATCTCGCAGCGCTCGCGGGTCCGGGCGCCGAGGCTCCGCTGCCCGGTTTCCGGGGGGTGCTGCCGGAGGGCTGGGAGATCACCTTCGACCTGGACGGTGTGCAGCTCGTCGACGACGGGGTCGCCGCCGCCCCCGAGCCGGAGGCCGTCCGGCTCACCGCCGCCGACGTGCCGGAGATGCTGGACCTGGTCGAGCGCACCCGGCCGGGGCCCTTCCTGCCGCGCACCGTCGAACTGGGCACCTACCTCGGCATCCGCCGGGACGGCGCCCTGGTCGCCATGGCCGGTGAGCGGCTGCATCCGCCGGGGTGGACCGAGATCAGCGCCGTGTGCACCGATCCGGCCTTCCGTGGCGAGGGACTGGCGACGCGGCTGATCCTGGCGGTCGCGCACGGCATCCGCGAGCGCGGCGAGACGCCCTTCCTGCACACGGGCGCGGCCAACACCGGCGCCATCCGGCTCTACGAGTCCCTGGGGTTCAGGCTCCGCCGCAGGACGAGGTTCCTGTCGGCACGGGTGCCGGAGCCCTCGGCGGACGGGCAGGCCGTCGGAGTCTGACAGACGGGGAACGGGGCCGGCGCCGGGCAGGCGGTTCTCCGAGGACCGCACCGCACCCGGTGCCGCTCGGTCGTGTCACCGGTCGCCTGCCGTGGCGGAGTTGTAGCGCAGCAGGTACCCGGCGAAACGTCGCAGGTCTTCTTCCGGCCAGCCCGCGAGCCGCTCCCGGAACGCCTCCCGGCGGCTCTCGGTGACCTGGGCCAGGATCCGGGCGCCCGCCTCGGTCAGATGCAGCACCTGGACCCGGTGGTCACCGGGATCGAGCCGCCGCTCGATCAGCCCGGCCCGCTCCAGCGCGGCCACCTGGCGGCTGACCGTCGACTTGTCCAGCGCGTAGTGGTCGGCCAGGTCGGTCGAGCGGCAGCCGCCGCTCTGCTCCAGGTGCCCGAGCAGCGTGTAGGAGACCAGCGAGAGTTCCGGGTGCATACGGGCGGCCGAGGCACGGGCGCGCCGGGCGAACGCGGTGAGTTCACGGTGGATGGTCTCGACGGCCGCGTCCGCCGCGGGAGCCGCGGCGTCCCGCTCGGTGCCGGCGGTTGCGCCGGACGCCTCGACTGCCTGCACGGGTCCTCCTCGGGTCGCTCTCGGTTGTAGAGTACAACCGGATTGTGCAGGCGGCCTCCGGCCCGCCCGTACCGGCGGGCGGCCGGTCACCACTGCTCCTGCTAGGGTGGCCGTCCCGGCCGGGGATCGTCCCCGCCGGTGTTGGCGAGGAGGTGAGACCCATTTCCGCTGTGTCGGCTCGGGCGCTCTCACCTCGAGGCAGCGCGGATCACCGCCGCTAGGTGACCGCCAGAGCGCCCTTTCGGTCAACCGAAAGGCTTCTCGGCTCCATGCCACCCATGTCGCGTTCCCGCGTCGTCTCCGCTCTGCGCTCCGCCGGCTGCGTCTTCGCCGAGGACGAGGCGGAGTTGATCCTCCAGACCGCCCGCACACCCGACGAGGCCGCCGCCATGGTCGGCCGGCGCGTGGCGGGCCTGCCCCTCGAACAGGTCCTCGGCTGGGCGGAGTTCCACGGACTGCGCATCACCGTGGAGCCGGGCGTCTTCGTGCCGCGCCGACGCACCGAGTTCCTGGTCCGGCAGGCCCTCGCCGTCGGGCCGGACGCCCGCGTCGTGGTCGACCTGTGCTGCGGCTCCGGGGCGGTCGGCGCCGCGCTCGCCGCCGCACTCGACGGTCCGGAACTGCACGCGGCCGACATCGAGCCGGCCGCCGTCCGCTGCGCCCGCGGCAACGTCGCCGCGTACGGTGGCCGGGTGCACGAGGGCGACCTGTTCGCCGCGCTCCCGGACGAACTGCGCGGCCGTATAGACCTGCTGGCCGCGAACGTGCCCTATGTGCCCACGGACGAGGTGGCGCTGCTGCCGTCCGAGGCCCGGGACCACGAGCCGCTGGTCGCCCTCGACGGGGGCTCGGACGGCCTGGACGTCCTGCGCCGGGTCGCCGCGGAGGCGGCAGGCTGGCTGGCCCCCGGGGGCTCCCTGCTCGTCGAGACGAGCGAACAACAGGTCTCCCCGGCCGTGGAGGCGTTCACCCGCGGAGGACTGCGGAGCCGGCTCGCGGTCTCGGACGAGTGGTACGCCAACGTGCTGATCGGGACCCGGCCCTGACGTTAGGGGGGCGGGCCGGTCCGGGCGTGGTGTCCGCGGCGGTGACCCGCACCTCGTCCCGGTGGCCGAGCCGGCCGCCGGTGCCGCTGCCCTCTCCGGTTGTGCAACTAGTTGCACAATGGTGCCCTCGTCGTCTACAACAGACACACGACACGCCGGACGGAGGGCCCGATGAGCCGCTACCCCCATCTGCTGACCCCGCTCGACCTGGGCTTCACCACCCTGCCCAACCGCGTGCTCATGGGCTCGATGCACGTGGGTCTGGAGGAGGCGGAGCACGGCTTCGAGCGCATGGCCGCGTTCTATGCCGCCCGGGCGCGCGGTGGAGCCGGTCTCATCGTCACCGGCGGCATCGCGCCCAACGAGGCCGGACGCCCCTACGAGGGCGGCGCCAAGCTCACCACCGAGGCAGAGGCCGAGCAGCACTCCGTCATCACCCGGGCCGTGCACGAGGCGGGCGGACGGATCGCGATGCAGATCCTCCACTTCGGCCGGTACGCCTACCACCAGGACCTCGTCGCGCCCAGCGCGCTCCAGGCCCCGATCAGCCCGTTCGTCCCGCACGCGCTCACCGACGAAGAGGTCGAGCGGACGATCGACGACTATGCGCGCGCCGCCCGCCTCGCCCGGCAGGCAGGCTACGACGGCGTGGAGATCATGGGCTCCGAGGGCTACCTCGTCAACGAGTTCATCGCGGCGGGGACCAACCGGCGCGAGGACCGCTGGGGCGGCTCGTACGAGAACCGGATGCGGTTCCCCGTCGAGATCGTGCGCCGGGTCCGCGAGGCCGCCGGCGAGGACTTCATCATCGTCTACCGGCTGTCCATGCTCGACCTGGTCCCCGGCGGCTCCTCCCTCGAGGAGGTCATCACCCTCGCGAGGGCCGTCGAGGCCGCCGGAGCGACCCTCATCAACACCGGCATCGGCTGGCACGAGGCCCGTATCCCGACCATCGCCACCTCCGTGCCGCGCGGCGCGTACGCATGGGTGACCAAGAAGGTCATGGGTGCCGTATCGATCCCCCTCGTGACCACCAACCGCATCAACACCCCCGAACTGGCCGAGCAGTTGCTCGCCGAGGGATACGCCGACATGGTCTCCCTGGCCCGGCCGATGCTCGCCGACCCCGACTTCGTCGCCAAGGCGCAGGCCGGGCGTCCCGAGGCCATCAACACCTGCATCGGCTGCAACCAGGCCTGCCTCGACCACACCTTCAGCGGGAAGATCACCTCCTGCCTGGTCAACCCGCGTGCCTGCCACGAGACCGAGCTGGTGCTGTCCCCGACCCGGCTGCGCAAGCGCGTCGCCGTGGTGGGCGCCGGTCCGGCCGGGCTCGCCTGCGCGGTGTCCGCCGCCGAGCGAGGGCACGACGTCACGCTGTACGACGCGGCGAGCGAGATCGGCGGCCAGCTCAACGTGGCCCGCAAGGTCCCGGGCAAGCAGGAATTCGACGAGACGCTCCGCTACTTCCGCACCCAGCTCGACCAGCACGGTGTGGACGTCCGGCTGGACACCCGCGTCACCGCCGCGGACCTCGACGGGTTCGACGAGATCGTCGTCGCGACCGGCGTCACCCCGCGCACCCCCGAGATCCCCGGCATCGACCACCCCCGCGTCCTGGGCTACCTCGACGTACTGCGCGACGGCGCGCCCGTCGGTGACCGCGTCGCCATCCTCGGCGCGGGCGGCATCGGCTTCGACGTCGCCGAGTTCCTCACCGACGCCGGGGACAAGGCGAGCGAGGACCCGGCGACCTACTTCCGCCACTGGGGCGTCGACATGGACTACCGCGCCCCCGGGGGCCTCGCGGCGCCCCAGCGGCCGGCCCCGCCGCGCACCGTCCACCTCCTTCAGCGCAAGGCCTCCAAGGTCGGCGCGGGACTCGGCAAGACCACCGGCTGGATCCACCGCACCGAGCTGAAGCACCGGGGCGTCACCATGGTTCCGGGCGTGCGCTACGACCGGATCGACGACGAGGGGCTCCACATCACCGTGGACGACGAGAGCACGGTCCTGCAGGTGGACACGATCGTGCTGTGCACGGGGCAGGAGCCGCGCCGCGACCTGTACGAGGAGCTGACGGCCGCGGGCCGGGCGCCGCACCTGATCGGCGGCGCCGACGTGGCGGCCGAGCTGGACGCCAAGCGGGCGATCAAGCAGGGCACGGAGCTGGCGGCGGCGCTGTAGGAGCGCTGTGCACCGTCTCCCTAGGATGGCCCCATGTCACTCCCGCACGCGATCCTGACCGCCCTGCTGGAGAAGCCGTCCTCAGGTCTCGAACTCACCCGCCGGTTCGACAGGTCGATCGGCTACTTCTGGTCGGCGACCCACCAGCAGATCTATCGGGAGCTGGGGCGGCTGGAGCACGACGGCCTGATCCGTGCCCTCCCGACCGAGCAGCCGGCCCGCGGGCAGAAGAAGTCCTACGAGGTTCTGCCCGCGGGCCGCGCCGAACTCGCCCGCTGGACGGCCACGTCGCAGGACCCCAAGCCGATGCGTGATGTGCTGCTGCTGCGGCTGCGTGCCGCAGCCGTGGTGGGGACCGAGGGCATCGAGACCGATCTGCGTCACCATCTCACCCTGCACCGGCGTCAGTTGGCCGAGTACCAGGAGATCGAGAACCGCGACTTCGGCCCCGGCAGGGACTCGGCGCAGGACCGCCTCCAGCACCTCGTGCTGCGGGCCGGCATCGATCTGGAGACCTTCTGGATCCAGTGGCTGTCCCATGCCCTGGAGGAGCTCGGGAGGCTGCCCGCACCCGAATAGCCGTCCGGGTGCCCGGGCGAACGGTGCCGTGCGTGGTTGACGATCAGCCTGAGGCGGTGGGAAGGGCCTGTTCGGTCCAGATGGACTTGCCGGTGCGGGTGTGGCGGGTGCCCCAGCGCTGGCAGAGTGCGGAGATGAGCTGCAGGCCGCGGCCTCCCTCGTCGGTGGCGGAACTGTGGCGGATGTGCGGCGTGGTCAGGCTGGCGTCGGAGACCTCGCAGATCAGTGCGCGGCTGCGGAGCATGCGCAGCCGGATGGGGCCGTAGGCGTGCCGGATGACGTTCCCGACCAGCTCGCTGACCAGAAGTTCGGTGGTCATGATCAGGTCCTCGTCGGTCAGGTCCCAGTCGGTGAGCTGGGCGCGGACCAGGTCGCGGGCCTGGCTCGCCGCCACCGGGTCCTCCGGCAACGGCCACTCGGCGACGTTCTCCGCGTCCAGCGGGTGGGTGCGGGCCAGCAGCAGGGCGGCGTCGTCCATCAGGGCGCCATGAGTGGGCAGGAGTGCGGAGGTAAGGGTGGCGCAGAGGGCGTCCAGGTCGGAGGCGTCCGCCGGTGAGGCCGGCATGGCGTTCACGGACTGAAAGAGGAGTTCGGCCAGGCGGCGCATGCCGGTGGTGACATCCCTGTCCTTGCTCTCGACCAGGCCGTCGCTGTAGAGGGCGAGCAGACTGTCGGCGGGCAGCAGGGTCTCGAGGGTCTCGAAGGGCGGAGCGGCCACCCCCAGTGGCGGGTCCGGGGCCATGGGCAGGAAGGTGACGGTGCCGCCGGGATGGGCCACCGCTGGGGGCGGCTGACCGGCGCTGGCGTACGACAGACGCCGGGTCACCGGGTCGTAGATGCCGTACAGGCAGGTTGCGAAGGTATCGGTGCCCAGCTCGCCGACGATGTCGTTGAGGTGACTGAGGATTTCGTCGGGCGGCAGCTCCAGCTCCGAGAGGGTACGGACGGCCGTGCGGAGCCTGCCCATGGTTGCGGCCTCGGCCATGCCGTGGCCCATGACGTCGCCGATCACGAGCGCCACCCTTGCCGCGGAGAGAGGGATCACGTCGTACCAGTCGCCGCCGACGTCGGCTCCCTGCTTGGCCGACTGGTAGCGCGCCGCCGTCGTCACCTCGGGCAGCTTGGGCAGTGCCTGCGGCAGCAGGCTGCGCTGGAGCGTATGGGCCCGGGTCGTCGCCTCGTCGTAGAGCCCGGCCCGCTCCAGGGCCTGCGCGATCAGTCCGCTGAGCGCGGTCAGCAGCGTTCGTTCGTCATCGTCCAGCACCCGCGGTCGGCCGAAACCGATCACCGCCGCGCCGATCCCGCGCCCCGACACCGCCAGCGGCAGAAAGGCCCAAGCGTGCTTGTCGCCCTGCTGGATCAGCATCTCGGTCTTCGGGTAGCGCCTGTGCATCTCCTCCGGAGAGGAGATGCACAGGGAGCTGCGGGTGCGCAGGGCGTCCCCCACCGGATTCGTGGTGTCGCTCACTGTCCACAGCCCGTCCAGCAGTCGGGTGAAGCGCTCCGAATACCCCCGGGAGCCCACCACGGTCAGCCGGTCGCCGACTGTGCCGAGCATGATGAGTCCGGTGGCTCCGAGGGGTGCCATCACGCCGTCGGCCACCGCCGCCATCACATCCTGGGCCGTGACCGCCTCGGCCAGCTCCCGGGTGACCCGCTGCACCAGGGCCGCCCGCTCCGCGGCCGCCCGCTCCGCGTCGGCCCGCTCGACCTCGCGCAGATGCCGCTGGGTGGTGTCGGTGATGTAGAGCGTGAGGCCTTCCGGCACGGGAACCAGCCGCAGGTGGTACCAGGACGTCCCATCCGGCCCCGGCACATCCAGTCCGGCCGGCTGGCCCTCGGCCACCGTGGCCCGGCACCGTTGCTCCAGCCCCGGCACGGCACGTACGGCGGGAATGTCCCAGAACAGGGTTCCGGCCACATCTTCCGCGGCGCCGAAGAGCCGCTCGGCGGCCTGATTGAGAAATCCGATCCGCCAGTCCGCATCCAGGGAGACGAAGCCGTCGCTCATGTGGCGCAGCGCCCGCCCCACCGACTCGGCGGCGGCGTGCGTTTCGCTGCTGTCCCGGAGGGTGCCGATCACCTTCACCGGCGCCCCCTCCCCGTCCGTGATCGTCCGGGCGCGGGCCTCGATCCAGACATATGTGCCGTCCTGGCGCCGGATCCGGTACTCGGCCTGGAAGCCGCCGCGCAGCTGTATGCCGGTGTCGAAGCCGGCTACCGCCCTAGGCAGGTCGTCCGGGTGGATCAGCGCCGCCCACGCCTCGATGCCGCCGCTCATCACTCCCGGATCGATGCCGGCCAGCACCTCCTCGACGGGCCGGTCGGAGGTCAGCTCGCCGGTGCGCAGGTCCCACGTGTACGTGATGGAGGGCATCCCCTTCACGTCCCACACGGGGGCGGCCTTCTGCGGTCCTGGCTCGTTCTCCAGGGCACGCAGCAGGGTGGCGGACGGATTGAGGATCCCGGACGACCTGAGCCTCCCGGACATCCAGGCCGCCACCTCGTTCACGAACGCGCGCTCCGTCGCGCCGGGCTCGGCGCCCGGGGCGAAGAGGACGGAGAGCGCGCCGCGTCGCCTGCCACCGCCCGGAATGGGAACTGCCAGGTGACCGATGCCGGCGGGGAGTCGGGAAGGCCACAGGGCGGCGGGGTCCCGGCCCGGCACCGGGTCGGGCGGGGCCAGGTCGGGCCGCCACGCAGTGGTGTCCTTGCGGGCGGCCCTGCTGGGCGGCGCCGTGCCCCGTGCCGGGATGATCAGCCAGGGCCGGGTCATCGACTCCGGCAGGCCACTGTCGGCGACCAGGTAGAGGACGCCGCTCATGCCGCCGCCCGGGAGATGCACCATGCCGCCCAGGCCGTGCACCTCGGCCACCGCCTGCTGGAGCGCGGTCAGCAGCACTTCGACATCACGCCGGTCCTCGCCCACGGCGTCGAGCAGCCACATCCGCATACGGTGTTGCTCCGGCGGCCGTACGGTCTGTATGGTCCGCAGGCCCTGCGGCTGGTGCAGCGGATGGGAGGCGGGGGGTATGGACGGGCCGGTGTTGTCCGCATCGCCGTTTCTGGTACTCACCACTGCCGACTGTCGCCTCCGCTCACCCGCCGGGCCGCATGCGGTCGGATGTGGACTTTCAGCGATCCACATCCCTCGAATCCATGATAATTGGGATGACTTAGGCGATTTAATCCATACTGCGGTGTATTTCGCATTTTATTAACCATGTGTGGCGTCAGTTCACGCTTCGTTACCCGGAAAACCCTGTCGAGCCGGCCCTTTCTTGCCGGCAGTGGTGGTGGTGAGGCTATAGGTGTTCGTGTGGCTCCGGGAATATCGGCCCACGCATCGGTGTCGCTGATTCGGCGTTGTCATCGCGCGCGGGTGGAGTGATCGCCTGAGGGGTGATCGGCCCGTCGAGCCCGGCGGGCGGGCGCGATGCCGTCAAGAGGAAGGGCGATGTCCGGCGCACTCCGGCCCGGGATACGTATGCTTGATCCGAAGCGGCGTGAACTCGCCTGGCTTCCAAGGCGGTTCGTGCCGACGGTGCGGTCCGCTGTCGTCGCTGATCCCGCGCCGGCGAGCGCGGCCGAGCGCCGGGTCCCCGTCCGGTCCCGTCGCTCGGCCGCCCCACGGGCCCATGCTCCGTCCGGCCCCCTCCGCTGGACGCGCGCCGGACAGCGGGACCACGGTGGGAGGTGATCGTCCACCCCCAGGAGAGGGGCCCGCATCGTGCTCGTCCCGTCACTCGCGCTGGCCGTCGCCGGCGCCGCCCTGCTCGTCCCCGCCACTCTTCCCCCCGCCCACCCCCAGGAACGCCGGCAGGGCGTCGTCCGCGCCGCCGACCTGCTGGCCAAGGCACGCGACTGCCTCCGCATATCCCACGGCCGCTACCGCAGCGACCGGGGAGCCCCGGCCGACATATCCGTCTGCGGCGCCCGCGGCGCCGTGTTCTGGACGGCCGACATGGACATCGACTGCGATGGGCGCCCCGGCATCCGCTGCAACTCCCGGACCGACCCGTACTTCAGCCCCGCCACCACCTACCGGCAGTCCGACGGGCGGTACCCGAGCGCCGAAACCCTGCCGTACCTCGTGGTGCCCGGCGCGAGCAGCATCTGGGACCACCGGGCGTACGGCATCGGCGGCGGTTCCGTCGCCGCCGTCGTTCACGGGAGCCGCATCGTGTACACGGTCGTCGCCGACACCGGCCCCAAAGACGTCATCGGCGAGGCCTCCTACGCCACCGCACGGGCCCTCGGCATCAACGCCGATCCACGCACCGGCGGAACGGACGGCCCGGTGACGTACATCGTCTTCCGCGGCTCCCGCGCCGTGCCGCTCGAGAACCACCGGGTGGCCGTGTCCCAAGGGCAGGAACTGTTACGGAGGTTCCTGGCGGAGAACTGAATCCGGCGGACCGGCGCAGGCGTCCGCGCGGAAGCCGTGGCCAGGGGCGTCCCTGGCCACGGCTCTCCAACGCGCCGTCACCTCTCCCGCCTTCCTGCTGCGCGGCGCCGTTTCCGCGTCATTCCTTGCGGTACGTGTACGCCTCCGCCGCCGCCGCCGCCACCGCCGTCAGATCGGCGCCCGCCGAGGCCGTGACGACCGCGGCGACCGCGCCCTCCACGAAGGGGGCGTCGACCAGCCGGGTGTTCTCGGGGAGTTCGTCTCCCTCGGCGAGCAGCGCCTTCACGGTGAGGACGGCGCTGCCCAGATCCGCGAGCACGGCCACCCCGGCCCCCCGGTCCACGGCGGCGGCCGCCGCGGAGACCAGCTCGGAACTGGTGCCGAGCCCACCGTCGACCGTGCCGCCCGCCGGGGCGACGGGCACCGCCGTGGAGCCGCCCGCCAGGCCTTTCGCCAGTTCCGCGACCGACTCGGCGACTGCGGCACTGTGCGAGACGAGCACGATGCCGACCAGCTTGTCGGAGGTCTCACTCACCGGCTGCCTCCACGAGTGCGGCGATCAGCAGGGCCGAGGACGTGGCACCGGGGTCCTGGTGCCCGATGCTGCGCTCGCCCAGATAACTCGCCCGGCCCTTGCGGGCCTGCAACGGTGTCGTTGCGACGGCCCCCTCCTCCGCGGCCTCCGCGGCCGCCCCGAACGAGGTGGCCAGCCCGTCCACCGCGGGCACCAGGGCATCGACCATGGTCTTGTCGCCGGGCGCCGCTCCGCCGAGCGCCATGACCCCGTCCACGCCCGCCCGCAGCGCCTGAGCCAGCTGCTCCTCGGTGACCTCCCCGTCGTCGCCGAGCGCCTTGCCGGTGCGGCGCAGCAGCGTGCCGTACAGCGGACCGGAGGCGCCACCGACCGTCGAGATCAGCTGCCGGCCCGCGAGCTGGAGGACCGCGCCCGGAGTGGCCGGCGCCTCCTTCTCCAGCGCGGCCGTGACCGCACGGAAACCGCGTTGCAGATTGGCGCCGTGGTCGGCGTCGCCGATCGGCGAGTCGAGCGCGGTCAGTCGCTCCGCCTCACGGTCGACGGACACGGCGGCCGCCGTCATCCAGCGGCGGAAGAAGTCGGCGTCGAGCACTGGATCTCCTTGCTTGGTACGGACGTTGACCTCACTCACAGTTCCGTGGCACGTGCGCGCCGGAGGCTCACCTGCCCCAGCGCAGGCCCGGCGTGCTGACCGGCGCGTCCCACAGCCGCAGCAGTTCCTCGTCGACCTGGCACAGGGTGACCGACGCGCCCGCCATGTCGAGGGAGGTGACGTAGTTTCCGACCAGGGTGCGGGCGACGGCGACCCCGCGCTCGGCCAGCACCCGCTGCACCTCGGCGCTGTAGCCGTACAGCTCCAGCAGAGGGGTGGCGCCCATCCCGTTGACCAGGACCAGTACGGGATTGTGTGGCTCCAAGTCGTCGAGGACGGCGTTCACCGAGAAGTCGGCGATCTCGCGCGAGGTCATCATCGGCCGCCGCTCACGCCCGGGCTCACCGTGGATGCCGATGCCCAACTCCAGTTCGCCCGGCGGGAGATCGAAGGTGGGGGTGCCCTTCGCGGGCGTGGTGCACGCGCTGAGGGCCACACCGAAGCTGCGCGAGTTCTCGTTGACCTGCCGGGCGACGGACTCCACACGCTCCAGCGGCTGCCCCTCGTCCGCGGCCGCCCCAGCGATCTTCTCCACGAACAGAGTGGCACCGGTGCCGCGCCGGCCCGCCGTGAAGAGGCTGTCGGTGACGGCGACGTCATCGTTCACCAGTACCTTGGCGACCTGGATGCCCTCGTCCTCGGCGAGCTCGGCCGCCATGTCGAAGTTGAGCACGTCACCGGTGTAGTTCTTCACGATGAACAGCACGCCCGCGCCACTGTCCACGGCTGCGGCGGCGCGCACCATCTGGTCCGGCACAGGGGAGGTGAACACCTCGCCGGGGCACGCCGCCGAGAGCATTCCCGGGCCCACGAAGCCGCCGTGCAGCGGCTCGTGCCCCGAGCCGCCGCCGGAGATCAGCGCGACCTGCCCCGCGACCGGGGCGTCCCGCCGTACGATCACCCGGTTCTCCACGTCGACGGTCAGTTCGGGATGCGCGGCCGCCATGCCCCGCAGCGCGTCCGAGACCACCGTCTCCGGGACGTTGATCAGCATCTTCATGGGAGCCTCCTGACGTGCCTGGCAGTCTTCGGTCTCGGTCTCGGTGGCCGTGAGCGGTGAGCCACTGTCGGCAGTATCCGTGTTCGAGGGGCGCTGGTCACGTGCGTGGACGTTCCCGGGCGTGTACGGGCGCGGGGCGTGGTGGATGCGGCTGTCTCCTGGGCATCGCAGCCGCCCAACGGCGGCGCTCCGGCGCCGAGTTCGGGACTCCCCACACGCAGGCCCCGATCGGCGCAATCAGCCGCCGGCCGCCGCGCGGAGGACCCGCCGTCGCCGGGGGCGGCCGCGTCGCGGACGGCGGAATGCGCCGGGGCACGGGGCGTCGACGGCGCGGTGGCGGGCCCCGCGGGGGTTCCCTAGCGTGGCAGGCGTCGACGTCTCCGCCTGGAGGGACCTGTGATGACCGTGCCCCGGATCCTGATCGTCGGTGGCGGATTCGCCGGGATGGAGACCGCACGCAGACTGGAGCGGATCCTCAAGCCCGCCGAGGCCGCGCTCAGGCTCGTCACACCCTACGACCACCAGCTCTATCTGCCGCTGCTCCCGCAGGTCGCGGCCGGCATCCTCACCCCGCAGTCGGTCGCGGTCAGCCTGCGCCGGCTGCTGCGCCGCACGGTCGTCGTCCCCGGTGGTGCCGTCGGCGTCGACCCCTGCGCCAAGGCCGTCGTGGTGCGGAAGATCAACGGTGAGACGACCGTGGAGCACTACGACTACCTGGTGCTGGCACCGGGCAGTGTGACACGGCAGTTCGACATCCCCGGAGTCGATCGGCACGCGGTCGGGATGAAGACGCTCGCGGAGGCGGCCTGGATCCGGGACCACGTCATCTCCCAGCTCGACCTCGCGGCGGCGAGTTCCGACCGGGCCGAGCGCGAGACCCGGCTGCGGTTCGTGGTCGTGGGCGGCGGCTACGCGGGGACCGAGACCGCCGCCTGTCTGCACCACCTCACCACCGCCGCCGTGCGGCGCTACCCGGGCCTCGACCCGTCACTCATCAAATGGCACCTCATCGACATCGCGCCCACGCTCATGCCGGAACTCGGCGAACGGCTGGGCGCGCGGGCCCTCGCCATCCTCAGGCGGCGCGGCCTCGACATATCCCTCGGGGTCTCCGTCGCCGAGGCCCGGCGGGACACCGTCACCTTCACCGACGGCCGCACCCTGCCGTGTCACACCCTGATCTGGACCGCGGGGGTCGCGCCCAGCCCGCTGATCGCCACGCTGGACGCCGAGACCGACCGCGGCCGGCTGGTCGTCCGCCCCGATCTGACCGTGCCGGGCCTGGACGGCGTCTTCGGCCTGGGGGACGCCGCCGCGGTGCCCGATCTCGCCAAGGGAGCCGACGCGGTCTGCCCGCCGACCGCCCAGCACGCCGTGCGCCAGGGCTGGGCCGCCGCGAAGAACGTCGCGGCGACGTTGCACGGCACACCGCGCAGCGCCTACCGCCACCGTGACCTGGGCCTCGTCGTCGACCTCGGCGGCCTCCAGGCCGTCTCCAAGCCGGTCGGCGTGCAGCTCACCGGGCCGCCCGCGCAGTTCGTCGCGCGCGGCTACCACCTCGGTGCCCTGCGCACGGTTCCGGCCCGCATGCGCACCATGACGAACTGGGCGCTCAACGTACTGACGGGCTACGACTTCGTCCGCACGGGCCTGACCGGCCGCCCGGCCACGCTCAAGGACTTCGAACGGCCCGACGCCTACCTCACGCCGGACCTGGTCACCTCCCACACGGCGCCGGGGACGACGGACTGACGGGCGCCGCGCCCAGACGGCGCCCGTCAGTCCGCCGACCGCCGCTCAGCCCCTCGGGCGGTCGCCCTTCGGCTTCCCCCGCTGGTCGGGAGTCCCGTGCGGCGGGGGGCTCATGGGCTCGGGTGAGGTGGCGGGAGACACCGGGGAACCCGCGCTGCTCCGGCTCTCCTCGGGACGCAGCGCGCCGGGGTCGCCGGAGGTCGGCTCGGCGCCGGAGCGCAACTGCTCCAGGCGTGCCGACAGCAGCGCGGTCACGGGCGCCCGATCGGCGTGTGCGCGCTCGTACGCGAGCAGTTCCTCCACCTCGCCGGCGCTCAGGGCACGTATGCGGCTCTCCAGGCTGCCGACCGGCAGATGGTCGTAGTCGGGCAGCGGCAGGGTGCCGCGGCCGTGGTCGGCCATGGATCTCACTTCCTCTGTACATCGGCCACAGATGGGGGTCAGCGGCGGCCGCCCGGCCCGCCGCTGCCGAACGCGCCACTGCTGCCCCCGTCCCAGCGGGGTCGCTCGGCCGACGCGCTCGTCCGGGACCCGAGATTGCCGTGCGCCTTCAGCTCCTGCGGCGTGAGACGGCGACGGCTCCTGGGCACCTCGTCGGGCTCACGGTTCTCCCTGACCCGGCGCACCGGGCCCCCTTCGGGCAGCCTCGGCTGCTCCTCGGGGCGGGGCGGCGCGGGCTCCCGGCGCCGGACGCGGGCGCCCATCCGGAAGGCACCGATCAACAGCGCCACCACGGCCAGGCCCGCGACGAAGGGCCCGATGCCGACCAGCAGGCCATGGGTCACGGCGAGATTCATCGACTCGGTACTCATGGCACGCGGGTACCCCTGGGCCCTTCGGTGAACCCGCTCACCCGCACCCCTCACGAGCGCGCGGACCGGGTCTTCGAACGGTTCGCCTTGCGGATCGCCTCCAGCAGCTCCGCCTTCGACATCCGGGACCGCCCGTCGACGCCGAGGCGCTTGGCCACGTCGTAGAGGTGCTCCTTCGACGCGTTCTCGTCGACGCCCTCGCCACTGCGCCCGCCCTGCTGCCGGGGCCGTGCGGAGCGGGGGTCCGAGGGGCCCTTGCGGCCGCCCTCCTTGCGCTCCCAGTGGTCGCCGATCTTCTCGTACTTGTGCTTGAGCGCGCCGAATGCCACACGGTGCGCCCGTTCGCCCTCGCCGTACTGCTCCACCGCCGAGTCATGGGCCTTGATCCAGGTGCGCTGGGCGTCCTCGGGAGAGCGCTCCAGCGTCGACGGCAGCTCCTGTCGTCCGGGCACGGTCCACCTCCGTCCGTCGATCCGCGTATGTCATCGCTCACCACGGCCCCGAGTGCCCTGCGCGGGGACGGAAAAACGACGGCCGCCCCGGGGCAGGGGTTTGACGGGCCCGGCACCGGCTACCCGCTCCGCCGTGACCACATCCCAACAGGAGGTCTACCGCTTCCTGGAGGATCGCTTCGCCTGCGCGCTGGCCTGCACCGAGTGTGCGCGGGCGTGCGCGCTGCGCGCGAGCCTCGCGGAGACGGAGGGGCCCTACGACCAGGAAGTCCTGCGGCGCAAGGGAATCATGTGCGCGGAGGTCTGCGACACGACCTGCCGGGTGCTGTCCGACCAAGGGCCCCAGGACGTGGCTCGTATCCGCGGCGAGGTGGAGTGGTGCCTGGCCGTCTGTCTGGAGAGCGCGCACGTCTTCGACGCGGACCCCGGTGGCGCGCAGGCCGCGCGGTCCTGCCGGGAGTGCGCCCGGGCCTGTTCCGGCTTCCTGGCGACACTCGGCTGACGGGGCGAGCGGGCCGGCCGGGCGGGTACCTGGTAGGCCGGTACGGGAGGGGGCGGCCCCTTGCGGGCCGGCGCACCGGCATTCCCAATTTCTGAAACACGTTCTACGGTGTGCGCCGTCAGGACCGGCCTTGGGGAGCCTGGAGGCGCCGTGCATCTCGACTACACGCCCGAGCAGCAGCGGTTGCGCACCGAACTACGCGGCTACTTCGCCGAACTCGTGCCGGACAACGCCTACGCCCGCCACGGCGACCCGGCCGCCCAGAAGCGCTTCTACCGCGACACCATCCGCCGCCTGGGCCGCGACGGCTGGCTCGGCGTCGGCTGGCCGAAGGAGTACGGCGGGCGCGGGCTGGGCGCGATGGAGCAGTTCATCTTCTTCGACGAGGCCGCGCAGGCGGGCGTACCGCTGCCGCTGATGGCGCTCAACACGGTGGGCCCCACGCTCATGCGGTTCGGTACGGAGGAACAGAAGGCCCGCTTCCTGCCCGGGATCCTCTCGGGCGAGCTCGACTTCGCGATCGGCTACAGCGAGCCCGATGCGGGCACGGACCTGGCGTCCCTGAAGACCCGCGCGGTGCGGGACGGCGACACATACGTCGTCAACGGCCAGAAGATCTGGACCACCAACGGCGACACCGCGGACTGGGTGTGGCTCGCCGTGCGCACCGACCCCGGCGCCCCGCCGCACCAGGGCATCACCATGCTGCTCGTGCCGACCACCGACCCGGGCTACTCCTGCACCCTGATCCGCACCCTCGCCTCCCACGACACCACCGCGAGCTACTACGAGAACGTCCGCGTCCCCGTCTCCCACCGCGTCGGGGAGGAGAACCAGGGCTGGCGGCTGATCACCAACCAGCTCAACCACGAGCGCGTCACCCTGGCAGCGCACGGCACCATGGCGATCCGCGCCCTGCACGATGTGCAGCGCTGGGCCATGGAGGCAAAGCTCGTCGACGGCCGCCGGGTGATCGACCTGCCCTGGGTCCGGCGTCTGCTCGCCCGGACCCACACCAGGCTGGACGCGATGAAACTCCTCAACTGGCGGATGGTGAGCGCGGTCCAGGACGGCACGCTCACCCCACAGGAGGCCTCCGCCGTGAAGGTCTACGGCTCCGAGGCCCGCCGCGACGCCTACGCCTGGCTGATGGAGATCGTCGCCGCCGCCGGCGCACTGAAGGAGGGATCGGCGGGCGCCGTGCTCCACGGCGAACTGGAGCGCGGCTACCGTTCGGCTGTGATCTTCACCTTCGGCGGCGGCAACAACGAGATCCAACGCGAGATCATCTCCTGGATCGGCCTGGGGATGCCCCGGGTGCGGCGCTAGGGGGTGTCCGGCCATTCGCGCCAGGTGTCGCGCGCCGGGGTAATGGTCAGCCATCCCCCGTGCGTGCGGTCTGCTCCCAGGAGTGACAGGGTCGGACGGTGGAGGTGCTGGTGGGGCTGCGCGCCCGTATCGCGGACGAGCTCAAGGCGACCGTGCACGGTGGAGACCTCAGGCTGGAACGGTACGAGGGCCCGCCCGGTGATCCGGGGCTGCTCAAGATCGCTCCGGGTGATCCCGCCTGGCGGGTGCACGGCCATCCGACCGGCATGCTCACCGGCGGCTTCGCGGCGCTGATGCTCCAGTCCCTGCATCCCCTGGCCATGGCGGGAGTCGACCAGCACTCCGACTTCCGCTCCGACCCGGTCGGCCGGCTCATCGCCACCGCCCGGTTCATCACCACGACGACCTTCGGCTCCGAGCCGGCCGCGCGGCAGGAGATCGCTCTGGTCCGGCGTATCCACACCCGGGTGCGCGGCACCGCTGCGGACGGCCGGCCGTACCGCGCGGACGACCCCGAGTTGCTGACCTGGGTGCACACCGCGGAGGTGAGCAGTTTCCTGGCGGGCTATCAGACGTACGCGCCACGGCGGGCCCGGCTCACGCTCTCCGAGTGCGACACCTACTACCGTCAGGTCGCCCCGGTGGCCGAGGCGCTGGGCGCACGGAAGGTGCCGCGCAGCTCGCGGGAGGTCGAGCGCTACCTGTGCCGGATCCGCCCCCGGCTGCGCGCCACACCGGCCGCTCGGGACTCCGTGCGGTTTCTGCGCGGCTTCGGCCGTACCGCACGGGAGCGGATGGTCGTGGGCGTGCTGATGAACGCCTCGGTCGGGCTCCTTCCCGACTGGGCGCGGGCCGAGCTCGGCATTCGTCGTCCCGCGGCCGTTCGCTCCTGCTGGGACCGGCCGGTGGCGACGGCGGTCGGCCGCACGCTCGAGTGGGCACGCGGTCCCTCCGAAATCCACGCCGCCGCACGGCGCCGTATGGCGTCACCGCCGCCCATGGACGGGTGACGGGCACCTGGCGGCAGCGCCCGGCCTACCGGTCCCGTCGCCATAGTCGACCGGTCGTACACTTCCCCCATGGGACGGACCAGCGATGCCAGGGAGAAGATCCTCGGCGCCGCGCAAGCGCTCATCGAACTGCGCGGCTACTCCGCCCTGGGCGTGGCCGAGATCTGCAAGGCCGCAGGTGTGCCCAAGGGCAGCTTCTACTACTTCTTCGCATCCAAGGAAGCGCTCGCCCTGGCCGTCCTCGACGAGCACTGGGCCGACCAGGAGCGCACCTGGAGGCGCATCCTGACCAGCGAGGCCGAACCGCTGCACCGCCTGCGGTTGCTGTTCGAGGCGACGGAGGCCGGTCAGCGCGCCGGCCGGCAGAGCTGCGGCACCGTCTCGGGCTGCCTGTTCGGGAACCTCACGCTGGAGATGAGCAACCACACCGAGGCCATCCGCGGACGGCTGCAGGAGATCTTCGACGCACAGGTCGACATGGTCGAGTCGGTCGTCGCCGAGGCGCTTGCCCGCAAGGAGGTCACCGTGGCCGACACGCGGGAAGCCGCGCGGTCGGTGGTGGCCCAGCTGGAGGGTCAGGTGCTGTTCGCCAAGCTCTACAACGACACCCGACGGCTCGGCCCCCTGTGGGCGAACTGCCTGGCTCTGCTCGGCGCCCCCGCACCGAGCGAGGTGGCCGGCGTCTGATGCGGCGCGTCTGACCGCCCGGTCCGGGCGGCGGGGGTGCGCGAAGACGGGGGCGTGTGCCGTCACCGCAGGGAGTCGGTGCGGCCGGGGTCGTTGGGGTGGGACTCGAGCGCGGTGACGGTGAGGGTCATCCACGGGCGCAGCGGGAGCGTGCCGAGCACCTTCTCCCGGAGTTCCTCCTCGTCGGCAGCCCGCCAGACGCCGACGCTGCGCAGCTCACCGGCCGGGCGCCACAGCCGGACCAGATGGCCGGCGGCGGCCAGTTCCCGGGCACGGACGGCTTCGGCGGCGCGCCGCCGGTCGACCTCGTCCTGGCCCATGCCCTCGGGGACGGTGGTGACGATGTCGACGAGGAACTCTCGCATGGTCCTGCTCCGATCGGCGGGCTCGGTTGACGCCCTCATCGTCTGACCGCCGGCGCCGCGAACGCCACGACCGGCGTGCTCCCTGCTGGTAGGCGCAGCCTCGCACGGACGTAGCATGACGAGCGTGGAACTGCGTCAGCTGCGGTACTTCGTCGCGGTCGCCGAGGAGCTGAACTTCGGCCGCGCCGCCGAGCGCCTGCTGATCGCGGGCCCCTCCCTGTCCCAGCAGATCAAGGCACTCGAACGCGACCTCGGGGTGCGTCTGTTCGACCGTGACCGCCGCTCGGTGGCCCTCACCCCGGCCGGTTCCGACCTGCTCCCGCACGCCCGCGCCCTGCTGGAACGCGCCGAAGACCTCCGGCATCGCGCCCGTCGTCTGTCCGGATCGGAACCGATCCGGCTCGGCTACGTGAACTGGCTTCCGCCCGACCTCGACGCCCGCACCGCCGCAGTGGCCAGGGTCCACATCGACGCCTGGGTTGCGCCCTCGCACGCCCAGGCCGCTCGGGTCGCCGACGGGAGCCTGGATCTGGCGGTGTGCTGGGTGCGCACCGACGACCTCGAACGCCGCGGCCTGCAGGCCCGGCTCCTCGGCGCCGACCGCCTGTACGCCGTCGCCACCGGCGACGACACGCGCGAAGTGGCCGCCCGGGACACCGTCGTCCTCCTCGACGACGACACCACCTCCTGGTCGTCCTGGAACGTCTACGCCGAAGACCTGGCTCACCGGACCGGGGCCCGCGCGGTGCGCATCTCCGACGGCGGTATCACCGGCCCCGCGTTCTTCGACCACGTCCGCCGCAGCAGCCGTCCGGTCATCAACTCGCCCAAGGGCCAGACCACCCCGCTGCCATCCGACCTCGTCCGGCGCCCCGTCGGCACGCCGGAGATCTACTGGACCTGGTCACTGGTGTGGCGCCGCGGCGAGGTCCGTGCCGCGGTGCTCGCCGTCGTCGACGCCCTCTGTGACGACGACGGCGACTTCGGCATCCACGGTCCGGACGCCTGGCTGCCCGAGGGTGACCCGCACCGGCGTCAGCCCCACGCCGGCGCCGCCGCACCTCCCCGTCCCGGCGGTGCTGCAACCCGCTGACCTGGGCTGGGAGCCTGCGTCTACCAGCTGGGAGGATGCCGGTCCCGGCCCGGCCCCGCCGCCCTTTGACTTCTCGTCCGGCGCCTGCCTAACGTCCAATAGTCGACCGGTCACCTAGTTGCCGACCGGTCCGGTCGGGACCCTCCACTTCCCCCGAAGAAGGACATCATGAGCACTCAGCATCAGAAGGTCGCCCTGATCACCGGGGCTTCGCAGGGCATCGGCGCCGGCCTTGTCGGCGCCTACCGCAAGCTCGGCCACGCCGTCGTCGCCACCTCCCGCACCATCGCCCCCTCCGGCGACCCGGGCGTCCTCACGGTCCAGGGCGACATCGCCGACCCCGCCACCGCCGAACGTGTCATCGCCGCCGGCGTCGAGCGGTTCGGCCGTATCGACACCCTGGTCAACAACGCGGGCATCTTCGTCGCCAAGCCGTTCACCGACTACACCGAGGACGACTACGCCGCCGTGACCGGAGTGAACCTCACCGGCTTCTTCCACATCACTCAGCCGGCCGTCCAGCAGATGCTCGCCCAGGGCGGAGGCCACGTCGTCACCATCACCACCAGCCTGGTCGACAACGCGGACTCCCGAGTTCCGTCCGTGCTGGCCTCGCTGACCAAGGGTGGCCTGCAGTCCGCCACCAAGTCGCTCGCCATCGAGTACGCCACGCGCGGCATTCGCGTCAACGCCGTCGCGCCGGGCACCATCAAGACTCCCATGCACCCCGAGGAGACCCACGAGGCCCTCGCGGCCCTGCACCCGGTGCGCCGGATGGGTGAGCCGAGCGACATCGTGGAAGCGGTCGTCTACCTGGAGAACGCCCCGTTCGTCACCGGCGAGATCCTCCACGTCGACGGCGGCATGAGCGCCGGCCACTGAGCGGAAAAGGAGGACACTCATGAACCGCAGCACGGACAGGGAAGCGATCCTCCGTGGTGTCCTCGACCGGTGGAAGGCCGCCGTCGACCGTCACGATCCCGAGCAGGTCGCGGCCCAGTTCACGGACGACGCGATCTTCCAGGGGCTGCGCCCCTACAGCGTCGGGAGGCCGGGTATCGCCGCCTACTACGACGCCCAGCCACCCGGGATGACGGCCGCCTACCGCATTCTGGAGACCAGAGGCCCCGCCGACGGCCTCGTGCTCGGCTGGCTGGCCGTCGACTTCTCGTTCACCGACCGGCCCACCCTCGGTGTCTGCCTCAGTGTGCTGGTCGAGCGCTTGGGGGAGGGCTGGTACATCAGCCACTACCAGGTCTCCCGCCTCTACTAGTCGACCACGAGGACCAGCTTGCCCGATGTGCGGCCCATTTCGCTGATCGCGTGCGCTTTGGCGGCCTCCGCCAGCGGAAAGGTGCGGGCGATCGTGGCGCGCAGTCTGCCCGCCTCGACGAGGTCCGCGATGGCCTTCATTCCGTAGTGATCGGCGTCGACGAGCATCCTGGCGGCGCGGACACCGAACTGCCCGGCGTCCGTATAGAACTCGTCCGGCCCGACCGGCAGGATGGAGACCACCAGTCCCCCCGGGCGCACTACGCGCAGGGAGCGGACGGAGGTGTCGCCTCCGATTGTGTCGAGCACCACGTCGACGTCCCGTACGGCCTCTGTGAAGTCGGTCGTCCGGTAGTCGACGGCCTCGTCGACGCCGAGCTCGCGCAGGAAGTCGTGCTTGCCGGCGCTCGCGGTGCCGATCACGTAGGCGCCCTGCGCCTTGGCGATCTGCACGGCGGTGTGGCCGACTCCGCCGGCCGCCGCATGGATCAGCACACGCTGCCCCGCCCGCAGCTCGGCCAGCTCCACCAGTGCCTGCCACGCGGTCAGTGATGCCGTCGGCAGCGCGCCCGCCTGGATGTGGTCTATCGCGGACGGCTTCAGCGTGAAGGCGCGGGCGGGGCCGGTGACGTACTCGGCGTGCGAGCCGTGCCCGAAGGGGTAGGGCAGCAGGCCGAAGACCTCGTCGCCGGGCGTGAACAGGGCGACGCCGATGCCGGTCTCCTCGATGACGCCGGAGACGTCCCAGCCGAGGACGAACGGTGGCTTGCCCAGCATGCGGCCGTCGGCCCGGTGCTTCCAGTCGGTCGGGTTCACCCCGGCGGCGCGCACCCGGACCAGCACCTCGTTCGGGCGCGGGGCCGGCCGCTCCATCTCGACCAGCTTGAGGACCTCGGGACCACCGAGGACATCCTGACTGATCGCGCGCATCTTCTTCACCTTGCTCATTGTGAACTGCCTTGCCCAGGGTCGCTTGTCGGGAAGCGGTATTCGCCGACGATCGATGGGATCGTGATGATGGTGTGTGCTGCACATGAAAGTGAGAGATCGCACCCGCAACGGCCGCGCAGCGCGCCCCACGGCAGTCGGCGGCCGGCTTCGACGTCCCCGGCAGCGGCGCAAGCCGCCGCAGTGTGAGCTTGGTCCGCCAGCACGCGGCCCAGGCCGAGCACTGCGCTACTGTCCGAAACCACCTCGCCGCGCGGCCTCCCGCCGAACCGGACCCGTGTCGGCGGCTCCGGGAGGTGCCGACACGGGGCAGGGCAGCACGGTGGCTAACGTGCTGCGGAAGTCTCGGCCGCGGTATACGGGGCTGAGTCGAACGTGCCGTTGCGGTACCGGAATTCGTGTGCGAAGTTCGGCCAGATCAGGGTCAGCCGACCGCTTCGCGGATCGATGTACCAGCTCTTGCAGCCGTTTGAGAGCCAGACCGTACCGTCACTGCGCTGCTGGAGTTCGTCCACGTAGCGCTCCTGGGCCCGGGCGGACACGTCCAGGACGTGGTTGCCGTTGGCGCGGCTCCAGTCGAGAGCGCCCAGGATGTAGTCGACCTGTGCCTCGATGATGTAGACAATCGAGTTGTGGCCGAGGCCGGTGTTGGGTCCGTTGATGATGAAGAGGTTGGGGAAGCCGGCGACCGTGGTCGAGGCGAATGCTTCCATGCCTTGTGCCCAGTGGTCCGACAGGGAGATGCCGTTCGCGTCGTGGACGAGGCGCGCGTAGGGCGGCTCGGCGGTTTCGAAGCCGGTGCAGAAGACCAGTACGTCGAGTTCGTATGTGTTGCCGTCTCTGGAGATGGCTTTGCTGCCTTCGACGTGGTCGAGGGCGGAGGCTTCCAGGGTGACGTTGTCCCGGGTCAGTGCCGGATAGTAGGTGTCGGAGATCAGGACGCGCTTGCAGCCGAGCTCGTAGTCGGGTGTCAGTCTGGCGCGCAGCTCTGGGTCCTTGACCTGCCGCTCCAGATGGTTCAGCGCTTGTGACCTTGCCTTGTCGAGGATGTCGGGTACGGCGCGTCGCTCCGCGTAGCGGGACTCCAGGAACCAGAAGATCTCCGAACGGTGGTCGGCCATCGCGTCCGGGTCGCGGCGGAAGAGCTGCTTTTCGCTCTCGGTGTATGCGCGGTCCGGGCGCGGGGTGACGTACTGGGCGCTGCGCTGGAACACCACCAGTTCGGAGGCAGTCTTGGCGAGTTCGGGCACCAGCTGTACCGCTGTGGCTCCGGATCCGATGACGCCGATCCGCTTGCCTTCCAGGGGGACCTCGTGGTTCCAGCGGGCCGAGTGGAAGACGTCGCCGGTGAAGCCGTCCAGGCCCTTGATCGGGGGAAGGGCCTCGTCGCTGAGGTGGCCGGTCGCCGTCACCAGGAAGCGCCCGGTGAAGACGCCTTGCGACGTGGTGACCGTCCACCGCTGGGCGGCGGCGTCCCACCGGGCGTCCTCGACATTGGTTCCGAACCGGATGTGCGGCAGGAGTCCTTCTGCGTGTGCGGTGTCACGCAGGTACTGCAGGATTTCCGGGCCCGGTGAGAAGAAGCGCGACCACTCGGGGTTCGGGCGGAACGAGAAGGAGTAGAGGTGTGAGGGCACGTCACAGGCGGCGCCCGGGTAGGTGTTGTCGCGCCAGGTGCCGGCGACGTCATCGGCACGCTCCAGGAGCACGAAGGACTCCCGGCCGTGACGCTTGAGCTGAGCGCCCATGGCCAGGCCGCCGAAGCCGGTGCCGATGATGACGACCTCGACGTCAGCGGTGCCGGGGTGCTGCGGTTCGGTGCTGGGGTTCATGCGAACCCTCCCTTTGTGATCGGGCTGCTACGGGCGGGCGGTGGCGACGATGTCACCGGCGGCGTCTCGTGACGGTGCGTCAGTGAACTGGTCGATGATCTGCACGAGTTGGGCGGGACGCTCGATGACGACGGCGTGGCCGGATGTGATTTCGGTGTAGCGGGCGTCCGGGATCGAGGCGAACAGCGCCTTGCTGTGCCACTTCGGCACCATCTGGTCGTGAGTGCAGCCGATGACCAGGGTGGTAGCTGCGATGGAGGGCACCAGGCCGGAGATGTCGATGGTGCGGTTCAGCTTCATCTGCACGTCGGTGAAGGCGTTCGGCTCGAAGGCCGTGAGAGCGGGCGAGGAGTCGCCGAGGGCCTGGGACGCCACCAGGAACGGTCCCGAGAAGGCGCAGAAGGCCATGTAGTCGCCGAGGGCCTGGGAACGCTCCTCGCGCAGTCGCTGCCACACCTTGTTGCGGAGCTCCTGGTGTGCATCGGTCTTCATCCAACCGGCCACGAGCACCAGGTTCCGCACTGTCTGCGGGTGGCGGGCGGCGACCGCGGCCGCGACGACGGCGCCCAGTGAGTAGCCCACGAGCGTGACCGGGCGGTCGGGAAGTACCGCGTCGAGGACCGCGACGACCTGCCGCTCCAGGTGCTCCAGCGTCAGCGGACCCTGTGTGGGGACCGGTGGGGCGAAGTCGACTGCCACGACGCGCTGCCGCCCGGCCAGCAGGGGAAACAGGTAGCCGTAGTGCGCCCTGGTGCTCCCGCCGGTTCCGTGCACGAGCACGAGGGGATGGCGGCTGCTCTCCCCGGTCGCGAAGTGGTCTGCGACGGAATCGAAGTACCGCACCTCGACCCCGTCGACAGTGATGGTTCCTTCAACGACTCCGCCGGCCAGCTCTGTCCTGCTCATGACGGCTCCTTGCAAATGTGAGACCGCAAGAAAGTCCATTCAATGGACTCAATTTCTGATTGAAGTGCACATTCGTAGGGCTCAATACATACCTGCCCTGTACACGCAACCCCATGAGACGCCTGCTAAAGGCCGCTGTCAAGCGTCCGTGTCGCCGGAAATCAAAAGTCCATTGAGTGGACTTAATTGCCTTGATTCGCGCTCTCGCAGCAGCATGGCTTGCGGGAGGCGATGCCGGGCACAGCGCCCGGCGATCGCGGTGGACGGGAAGTGTCTGCGCGGTGCCGAGCGTGCTCGCCCCGCTGCTGAAGGGGCGGCGAGCGCAGGAGTGCCGTGAGTCCGGGGCCGACTCCGGCTGTCGCGGGCGTGAGCCGCCCCGTGGTCGGGGGCCCGCCATTGCGCTCATGTGCCGGCACGTCCGTCAGTGACGTGCCGCCCGGTTGGCCGCAAGGGGTGTGGTTATGGGGCAGCGGGTCATACCCGTCGCTGCGAGTGCGATGGAGGGCATGACCCGCCCCTGCTGTGGGTCTTCACCGGCACCGGCGAAGACCGCCGAGGAGATCCTCGAAGCCGGGCGCTCATCGGATGAACGTGCCGATCTCTCGGGCTGCTTCCAGCAGCAAAGGGGCCAGTTCGTCGACACGTGCAGGGGGGAGCCGGTCGTTGATCGCCGAGATGGTGATGGCCATATACGGCTCAGAGGTCTTCGAGGGGATCGGCGCGGCCATTCCGGAGACGCCGTGCAGCACGGTGTCCTTGTCGAAGAAGTAGCCGCGCTCGTGCACTTGCGTGATGGCCTGACGTACGGCGGTGACGGTGTCCTGGACATCCGACATCTCCACAGCCTTCATCCTGCGCCGCAGACGCTCGTTCGCCAGCAACTGGGCCTCGACCGCTTCCGGTTCATGCCAAGAAAGCAGGGCGACGCCGGCAAAAGTAACCCCCAAGGGCACCGTCTCGCCCACTTCCACGATCTCCGCCCTGATGGGATAGGAGCCGTCGGCGCGCATCAGATAGTGCACACCGTCGAGCCGCCGTATGGCGACATACACCGCGTCCCCGGTCTGATCGGCCAGGCGATGGACCACCTTCTTGAGACCGGCGAAGTCATTGATGGGTGACGGGGCGCCCAGCCCCAGCAAGTACAGGGCGGAGCCGAGGCCATACCGCCGGGATGCGCGCTGTTCGACGAAGCCGGCTTCCGCCAGCTCCTGGAGGATCCGGTGCACCGTGGGCCGCGCGATGCCCGTCTCCTGGGCAAGGTCCAGCAATCGCGCGCCCTGTGCGCCGTGCAGGGCGATCGCGTTGAGGATCGCGGTCACCCGGGTGACCACCTGTGTCTTTTCCGACGCCATGACGTTCCTCCGCTGCAGGCCATGCTGCTATGGCAGCGCGACTCCAAGCAAGCAAGTCCGCTCAGTGGACTTTAGCACGGCTGGAGATATGCGCGCTTGACAGTGGCTTTTGGCGGGAGTCTCATGGACGTTAGTGCACAGAGCAGGTTGGTATATGGCTCGAACTCGGGAAGTGTGCACTTCGACCAAAAGAAAAAAGTCCGTTGAACGGACTTTCCGTCCGGGCTTCGTCGAGATACGGAGCCCGACCGACCGGAAGAGACGCCATGGCCGCCTACGTCATAGCTCACCTGCAGGAAGCCGCCCCGCACCTGGAGATCGCCGAGTACCTCGAACGCATCACCGCCACCTTTGAGCCGTACGGCGGCCGCTTCCTCGTGCACGCCACGCAGCACGAGGTGAAGGAGGGCGGCTGGCCCGGCGACGTCGTAGTCGTCGGCTTTCCCGGGGTCGCCGAGGCGCGGTCCTGGTGGGACTCACCCGCCTACCGGGAGATCGCACCGCTGCGCTCACGGCACGTGAAAAGCGACATCATCCTGGTCGCAGGCGTCCCCGAGGGCTACGACGCGACTGCCACCGCTCAGGCGATACGAGAGGCCCTGCCTGCCTAGTGCCGCCTCAGGCAACTACGCCCTGCCGGCCACCTCGCGTATCCGTTCGCCGGCAGCGTGCTTCTGCCGCCAGATGACGGCGGACCATGCGGCCCTGCTCCTCATGGCCGGCCTGGTCGGTGCCGTCCAACGCCAAGTAGCGCAGGGCGGTGTACCGGGCCTCGAGCACAACGATCGCTTTGCCTGGTCAGGGCTGTGCCCTCAGAAGCCGGTGACACCGCCGCGCTGCGCCTGCCCGCACCCTCGCCGAAGCGAATCGCCCCCCACCACTACCGGGAGAACCACCGAAATGCACACCCAGCACCGGCGCCAGCCGGGGCGGCTTTCACGCCCAGTCGGCTTCTGGCTCAAGGCCGTCACACTGTTTGCCCTCTTCGTCGCGGCCAGCGCGCCTTCCCCGCTCTACGTGGTGTACCAGCACCGCTGGGGCTTCTCGCCGACCGTGCTCACCACGATCTTCGCGGTCTACGCCCTGGCCCTGCTGGTCGCGCTGCTGATGGTCGGCGGACTCTCCGACCACATCGGCAGGCGGCCCGTGCTCGCTGCCGCGCTGATCGTCGAGGCCGCGTCCATGGCCGTGTTCCTCACCGCCGACGGTGTCGGGCTGTTGCTGGTGGCGCGCATCCTGCAGGGGCTGGCGACAGGTGCGGCGACGGGGGCCATCAGCGCCGGGCTGATGGACCTGCAGCCGTCACCCACATCACGCCTCGGCTCGCTGCTCAACAGCGCGGCCCCGGCCGCCGGACTGGCCCTCGGGGCGCTGGGCACCGGACTGCTGGTGCAGTACGCCCCCGCCCCCAC
This sequence comes from Streptomyces glomeratus, assembly GCF_021462825.1. GTDB lineage: Bacteria > Actinomycetota > Actinomycetes > Streptomycetales > Streptomycetaceae > Streptomyces > Streptomyces glomeratus. The sequence goes on from NZ_JAKEEB010000012.1 coordinate 105,685, forward strand.
GACGCTGGTCTTCGTCCTGCTCATCGCCGTCTTCCTGCTGTTGACCGCGGCGGTGTACTTCCTGCCCGAGCCGGTCACACCCCGCCCGGGCGCCTGGGCCTCGCTCCGGCCGCAGATGGCCGTGCCGCACCACGGGCGGCGGACCTTCCTGGCGACCACGCCCTGCCTCATCGCCACCTGGGCGATCAGTGGGCTCTACCTCTCACTCGGCCCCTCGCTGGCCGTAGGGATCCTGCACATCGGCAGCCATCTGGTCGGTGCCCTGGTGGTGACCACGCTCTACAGCGCCGGAACCGTCGCCTCGCTGCTGGTGCGCAACCTCGCGCCGAAGCGGGTGATGGCCGTCGGGTGCGTGGCCCTCGCCGTGGGGACCGGTCTCACCCTGCTCGCCCTCGTCGGACCCTCGACGCCGCTGTTCTTCCTCGGAACCGCCCTCGCCGGCGTCGGCTGGGGCAGCTCCTTCCTGGGCTCCTTCGGCTCGCTCGCGGTACTGGCCGGTCCCACGGAGCGGGCGAAGCTGTTCGCCTCCGTCTACGTCGTCAGCTACCTCGCCTTCAGCGTTCCCGCGGTGGTGGCGGGGCTGGCCGTGCCGTCCCACGGACTGCGCACCACGACGATGTGGTACGGCGTCATAGTGATCGTGCTGGCGCTGCTCGCCGTTGCCGGATCGACCGTCCGCAGGCGCGCAGCCGAACCGTCGGTGGCCGTGGCCTCCTCCGGGAGCCTGGCCGCCGCCGGACCTTCCCACCTGGAGGCGGCCAAGGCCGCGCGGCGTCAGTAGGGCGCGGCGCCCGGCCCGTCCGGGACCTGATCGCAGCCCGTGGTGGCCCCGCCTCCGGGGTCCTCGGAACCGTTGGCATGGCGCATTCCCCGATGGCCGGCTGGTTCGGTCCGGACTGCTTCCCGGTGAGTCCCGCACCGGACCCCACCCATCGGCTCTTCTCACCCCGCTGCAGCCCCCGCACCATTTTTCCCGCCCCGCAACCCCAGGAGTCCGCATGCCCACCCTCGACCGCCAGGACAACGTCTTCCTACTCGACATCGGGGACGACGAGAACCGCTTCCACCCCGACTGGCTCGCCTCCGTCAACGCCGCCCTGGACGAGGTGGAGAAAGCCGAAGGACCACGTGCCCTGGTCACCGCCGCCACCGGCAAGTTCTTCTCCAACGGCCTGGACCTGGACTGGCTCAGCGCCCATGGCGACCGGTACGAGGACTACTTCGTCTCCGTCCACGCACTCTTCGCCCGCGTGCTGTCCCTGCCGGTGATCACCGTCGCCGCCCTCCAGGGACACGCTTTCGCCGCCGGCGCGATGCTCTCCCTCGCCCACGACTTCCGCGTCATGCGCGCCGACCGCGGCTTCTGGTGCCTGCCCGAAGTCGACATCAACATCCCCTTCACCCGCGGCATGTCCGCCCTGATCCAGTCCCGACTCGTGCCGCAGACCGCCCACGAAGCCATGGTCACCGGCCGCCGCTACGGTGGCACCGACGCCGAGACCGCCGGCATCGTCGACCACGCCGTCACCGAGGACGCCGTCCGCTCCACGGCTATGGATATCGCCCGGGTACAACTGAGCAAGGCCGGCGACACCCTCGGCACCATCAAGGCACGCATGTACCCCATCGCCCTGACCACCCTGCGCGACATCACCGACCCCCTCGATTGACCCACCCGCGCACGGCGGAGGAAGCCGGGGGTCTTCCCGCGGGCTTGCGGGCCTGCGGGCTTGCGCGGTGGGGCAGTTGGCGCCGGTGAGTCCCGCGCCGTTCAGTCAGGGCGGTTGATATGTGACAAGGAGCTGACCATGAAGAGATTGACGAGGCACGCCCGGATCGCTGTTGCTTCTGCGGTGCTGACCGGTGGAGCCGTGCTCGGTACCGGCGGTGCGGCGTCCGCAGCGGTCATGGAAGGCGCCGCGCACAGCCAGGCGGCCACCGTCACCGTCCAGCGCGGCATCCGTGACGATCACGACGCAGGCGGCTACGGCTACGGCCGCTTGCAGGAAGGCGAATATGACGACGGCTGGTACAGCTACGGCGGACGGTTCACGACCGACGGCCGCCCCGGTCACCAGCACCATGGGTACGGCGTGAGCGACCGCTGGGACGGGCGGGACCGGTACGTCCGCTTCGACGGCCGGTGGATCGACGTGAGCCTCCTGCGCGCGTACGGCGCCGGCCGCTGGTACACGGACCAACTCCTCTGGATCGGCCAGTGAGCTGCGGCCCTGACCGCAGGCCTGTCCGCCCTGCCTGCGACGGACGCTGACGCCCGCTTGGCCGTGCCCGCCGTCAACGCCCGACACGACACGACGACGTCCACCACCGGCCCCCGCCAGGACCGCGATCCCGGAACCGGCTGATCAGGTCCGCGATCGCAAGCGTCGCAGGGCCTTGGCGGCCGTCCGCGCGCGTTGGACCGACAGGACCACAGGACCGCAAGGCCCGGCATGCGGTGGAGTGCGGCATCGGCCGCTTCAAGCAGACCTCGCCATCCGGACGGCCGCCCGCCGCAGTTCCCCGGACGGCTAACCACGCAGGTCACCGACTTCTGGAACACGTCCGGATCCTGTGCGGCCCTGCTCTGGCACGGGCGGATCATGGCGTGCTACCAAGAGATATGGCTGCACACGAGGGACGCGAGGAATACGACGCTGTGATCGTCGGCGGCGGGCACAACGGGCTGGTGGCCGCCGCCTATCTCGCCCGGGCCGGGCGATCCGTACTGGTGCTCGAGCGGCTGGACCACACCGGGGGAGCCGCCGTCTCCACCCGCCCGTTCGACGGGGTCGACGCGCGGCTGTCGCGCTACTCGTACCTGGTCAGCCTGTTGCCGAGGAAGATCGTCCGAGATCTGGACCTGGACTTCCGGGTGCGCGGGCGCACCGTGTCCTCGTACACCCCCGTCGAGCGCGGCGGACGCCCCACCGGCCTCCTCGTCGGCGGCGGCGAGCGGCGCACCCGGGAGGCGTTCGCCCGGCTCACCGGTTCCGACCGCGAGTACGAGGCGTGGCAGCGCTTCTACGGGATGACCGGGCGGTTCGCCCAGCGTGTCTTCCCCACCCTCACCGAGCCCCTGCCCACCCGGGACGAGCTGCGGCGCCGTGTCGACGACGAGGAGGCGTGGCGGGTGCTCTTCGAGGAGCCGATCGGCGCCGCCGTCGAGGAGTACTTCGCCGACGACCTGGTCCGCGGAGTCGTCCTGACCGACGCGCTCATCGGCACCTTCGCCGACGCCCACGACGCCTCGCTGCGGCAGAACCGCTGCTTCCTCTATCACGTGATCGGCGGCGGTACCGGCGCCTGGGACGTCCCGGTCGGCGGCATGGGTGCGCTGACCGACGCGCTGGCGGCGGCCGCGCGTGCCGCGGGTGCGGTGATCGCCACCGGACACGAGGCGGTTCGGATCGAGAGCGACGGGCGCACCGCGGAGGTCGCGTTCCGCACCGAGGGCGGCGACGGCACCGTCTCCGCCCGGCACGTCCTCGTGAACGCCTCGCCGCAGGATCTGGCCCGGCTGACCGGCGACACCCCTCCCGCCCCGGCCGAGGGCGCCCAGCTGAAGGTGAACATGCTGCTCACCCGGCTGCCCGCGCTGCGTGACCCCTCCGTCGATCCGCGCGAGGCCTTCTCGGGGACCTTCCACATCGCCGAGGGGTACGAGCAGCTGGCCACCGCGCATGCCGAGGCGGCCGCGGGGACGCCGCCCACCGCGCCGCCCTCGGAGATCTACTGCCACTCGCTCACCGACCCCACCATCCTCGGCCGCGACCTCGTCGAGCGGGGCTACCAGACCCTCACCCTCTTCGGTCTGCACACGCCCGCACGGCTCTTCGAACGCGACAACGACGGGGTGCGGGAGGAGCTGGTGAAGTCGACGCTGGCCCAGCTGGACGCCCACCTCGCCGAGCCGCTCGAGGACTGCCTGGCCACGGACGCGCAGGGGCGCCCCTGCATCGAGGCCAAGACCCCGCTCGACCTGGAGCGGGAGCTGCGGCTGCCCGGCGGCAACATCTTCCACCGAGAGCTGGCCTGGCCGTACGCGCAGGAGGGCACGGGCCGCTGGGGCGTGGAGACGCGCCATGCCAACGTCCTGCTGTGCGGCGCGGGCGCGGTGCGCGGCGGCGGTGTGAGCGGGGTGCCGGGGCACAACGCGGCGATGGCGGTCCTCGAGGGGCGCGACGCCGCCGCCCGGTAAATCTGACGGAGTATCAGAAAGTCTCTTCCCACCTTCCGGCCGCTGCGGCATCCTGCGCGCATGCAGACGGAGCTGAGCAAGCGGCTGGGCGTCGAGCACGCACTCTTCGGCTTCACCCCTTTTCCCGCCGTCGCCGCGGCCATCAGCAGGGCGGGCGGATTCGGCGTGCTCGGCGCGGTCCGCTACACCGCCCCCGACGAACTCCAGCGCGACCTCGACTGGATCGAGGCGCACGCGGACGGCAGGCCCTACGGCCTGGATGTCGTCATGCCCGCCAAGAAGGTCGGCGGCGTCACGGAGGCCGACGTCGAGGCGATGATCCCGGAAGGACACCGCCAGTTCGTCAAGAACACCCTGGCCGAGCACGGAGTGCCCGAACTGGCCGAGGGTGAGGCGTCCGGGTGGCGGATCACCGGCTGGATGGAGCAGGTGGCCCGCACCCAGCTCGACGTCGCCTTCGACCGTCCGATCAAGCTGCTCGCCAACGCTCTCGGCTCCCCGCCCGCCGACGTCGTGGCCCGCGCCCACGACAAGGGCATCCTGGTCGCCGCTCTCGCCGGCAGCGCCCGGCACGCCATCAAGCACCGGGAGGCGGGCATCGACGTCGTCGTCGCCCAGGGATACGAGGCGGGCGGCCACACCGGCGAGATCGCCACGATGGTGCTCACTCCCGAAGTCGTGGACGCCGTACACCCGTTGCCCGTCCTGGCCGCCGGCGGCATCGGCAGCGGCGAGCAGGCGGCCGCCGCCCTCGCGCTCGGCGCGCAGGGTGTCTGGCTCGGCTCCATCTGGCTGACCACCACGGAGGCCGGACTCCCCTCGCCCGTCCTCGTGCGGAAGCTGCTCGCCGCCGGATCCGGCGACACGGTCCGCTCGCGGGCGCTGACCGGCAAGCCGGCCCGGCAGCTGCGTACCGCATGGACCGACGCCTGGGACGACCCCCAGGGGCCCGGCGCCCTGCCCATGCCGCTGCAGGGGCTGCTGGTCGCCGAGGCCGTCACCCGCATCCAGAAGTACGGGGTCGAGCCCCTGCTCGGCACGCCCGTCGGCCAGATCGTCGGCCGTATGAACAGCGAACGCAGCGTCCAGGCCGTCGTCGACGACCTCACCCGAGGGTTCGAGCGAGCCGTCGACCGCATCAACCGGATCGCCGGAAGGAGCCAGCAGTGAGCCAGACCGCCAACGGTTTCTGGGCCCAGGCAGCGGCGGACCCCGAGCGCACGGTCCTCGTCGCCCCCGACGGGCAGGAGTGGACCGCAGGGCGGCTGCTCGCCTCGGCCCACCAACTGGTACACGGACTGCGCGCAGCGGGCCTCGAGCGTGGTGACTCCTTCGCCGTCGTGCTGCCCAACGGCGTCGAGTTCCTCACCGCGTACCTGGCCGCCACCCAGGCCGGTCTCTACCTCGTGCCCGTCAACCATCACCTCGTCGGGCCCGAGATCGCCTGGATCGTCGCCGACTCCGGCGCCAAGGTGCTCATCGCGCACGAACGGTTCGCCGACGCCGCCCGGGGCGCCGCCGACCAGGCGGAACTGCCGGCCGGCCGCCGCTACGCGGTCGGCGAGGCCAAGGGCTTCCGTCCGTACGCCGAACTCCTCGCCGGACAGCCGGAGTCGGCGCCCGGGGGACGCACCCTCGGCTGGGTCATGAACTACACCTCGGGCACCACGGGCCGCCCGCGCGGCATCCGCCGCCCGCTGCCCGGCAAACCCCCCGAGGAGACCCACCTCGGGGGCTTCCTCGGCATCTTCGGCATCAGGCCGTACGGCGACAACGTCCACCTCGTCTGCTCGCCGCTCTACCACACCGCCGTGCTCCAGTTCGCGGGCGCGTCCCTGCACCTCGGTCACCGGCTGGTCCTGATGGACAAGTGGACGCCGGAGGAGATGCTCCGCCTGATCGACACCCACGCGTGCACGCACACCCACATGGTCCCCACCCAGTTCCACCGCCTGCTCGCCCTCCCCGACGACGTGAAGGCGCGCTACGACGTCTCGTCCATGCGGCACGCCATCCACGGCGCCGCGCCCTGCCCCGACCATGTGAAGCGGGCGATGATCGAGTGGTGGGGCGAATGCGTCGAGGAGTACTACGCGGCGAGCGAGGGCGGCGGCGCCTTCGCGACCGCCGAGGACTGGCTGAAGAAGCCCGGCACGGTCGGCAAGGCCTGGCCCATCAGCGAACTGGCGATCTTCGACGACGACGGCAACCGGCTGCCGCCCGGCGAACTCGGCACCGTCTACATGAAGATGAGCACCGGCGGATTCTCGTACCACAAGGACGAGGCCAAGACCCGGAAGAACCGCATCGGCGACTTCTTCACCGTGGGCGACCTCGGCTGTCTCGACGAGGACGGCTACCTCTTCCTGCGCGACCGCAAGATCGACCTGATCATCTCGGGCGGGGTCAACATCTATCCGGCCGAGATCGAGGCCGCCCTGCTGGGGCACCCCGCCGTGGCCGACGCCGCCGCCTTCGGGATCCCGCACGACGACTGGGGTGAGGAGGTGAAGGCGGTCGTCGAACCCGCCCCCGGCCATGAGCCCGGCCCCGCCCTCGCCGCGGACATCCTGGAGCACTGCGCCCGTCGACTCGCCGGCTACAAGCGGCCCAGGAGCGTCGACTTCATCGGGTCGATGCCCCGCGACCCGAACGGCAAGCTGTACAAGCGCCGGCTGCGCGAACCCTACTGGGAGAACCGCACCCGCCCGGTGTGAGCCGGAGTCAGGTCCCGTCGGCCGCGACGATCCGCCACCGGCCGGCCTCCTGGTGGCCCGAGGCGTAGACGGCTGCGCCGTCGCCGGGCTTCAGGGCGTAGTGGCCGAGATTTCCGCCCCAGTAGCGGAGGATGCGTCCCAGCTCCCGCGCGGCCTCCTCCGAGGTCCACTCGTCAGCCATGTCGACTTCGAGAAGAAACTTCACGTGCGCCGCCTTCCGATCACGGACCCGTCCCGCCCGGAGCCATCGGGCGGGACCTGCGGCTTCAATTGTTTCATTCAACTGCTACCAGGGACTTTGACGACCGTCACCGCTGGTCGCTCCCTCGCTGTGCCGGAAAAGTCTCAACCGGTGGTGAGGCGTTAGGGTGAGTTCGCCCGGCAGCCGACGGCGGGGGAGGCGAACGTGGCGGACCGGCTGCGCGTCAGCGATCTGGCGCGGACGGCAGGGATCTCGGTCCAGCAGGTCCGCACCTATGTGGACACAGGGGTGCTGCCTCCTGTCGAACGGACGGCGAGCGGCTACCGGGTCTTCACCGGCACACACGCCGAAGCCCTCGCCACCGCACGCCAGTTGGCCGCCGGCCACGACTGGCGCACCGCACGTCTGGTCCTGCGTGCCGTGCACACCGGTGACCTGGAGGCCGCCCTGGCGGCGCTGGACGCAAGCCATGCCCGGCTGGACCGCGAACGCGGTGAACTGGCCGCCGTCCACGACGCCCTGAAGTCCTTCCTGACGGACCACACGACCCACCCGGCCACCGTGCATCGGCGCCTGCGCATCGGCCAGGTCGCCCGCGCCGTCGGCGTCAAACCGCCCGTACTCCGGCTCTGGGAAGCCCGCGGTCTGCTGAGCCCCGACCGGGAGCCCGCCACCGGATACCGCCTCTACCCCCGGTCCGAGCAGATCGCCGCGCACGTCGTCGCACTGCTGCGCCGGGGTCACCACCCGCTCGCCGCCATCGCCGTGGTCCTGGAGGAACTGCGGGCGACGGGCAGCCCCGAGCGCGTGCTGGAGGAACTGACCCACCGCGAACGGGACCTGCACCGCCGCAGCCTCCACCGGCTCAAGGCGTCCGCGGCCCTGTACGCCTATCTGCGGTACCTCCAACAGGCCCCGTGACACCGCGCGACGGGCTTGACCCGCCGCGCGCGAGGCCACGAGGATCGCGCCAGGACAGGGCGGACGAAGGGGCGGTTCATGACGGCGGGACGAAGCGTCACGGTCGACGGCACACTGCGGCGCAGCGCCCGGCGCACCCCGGAGCGCGTCGCGATCCAGTACGAGGACCGGTCGTGGACCTATGCCGAACTCGACGACGCCGTCTCCCGCGCCGCCCGCGTCCTGCGCGAGAGCGGTCTCGGCCCCGGGGACCGGGTCGGCGCGTACGGCCACAACTCCGACGCGTATCTGATCGGCTTCCTGGCCTGCTCCCGCGCCGGGCTGGTGCATGTGCCGGTCAACCAGAACCTGAGCGGCGAGGACCTGGCGTATCTCGTCGGCCAGTCCGGCTGCGCCCTCGTCCTCGCCGATCCGGACCTCGCCGGGAACCTCCCCGACGGCGTACGCGTGCAGCCGCTGCGTGACGCGGACGATTCCCTGCTCGCCCGGCTCGCCGTCACGGAGCCGTACGACGGTGAGGAGCCGCGGGGCGAGGATCTCGTGCAACTGCTCTACACGTCCGGTACGACCGCGCAGCCCAAGGGCGCGATGATGACGCACCGGGCGCTGGTGCACGAGTACCTCAGCGCGATCACCGCGCTCGACCTGAGCGCGGGCGACCGGCCCGCGCATGCACTACCGCTCTACCACTCGGCACAGATGCACGTCTTCCTGCTGCCCTCCCTCGCCGTCGGGGCGCAGAACATCATCCTCGACGCGCCCGACGGCGGCCGGCTCTTCGACCTGATCGAGACGGGCCGCGTGGACAGCCTGTTCGCGCCGCCCACCGTATGGATCGGCCTCGCGGGCCGCCCCGACTTCGCCACCCGCGACCTGAGCGGGCTGCGCAAGGCCTACTACGGTGCCTCGATCATGCCCGTGCCCGTCCTGGAGCGCCTGAAGGCACGGCTGCCCACGCTCGCGTTCTACAACTGCTTCGGGCAGAGCGAGATCGGCCCGCTGGCCATGGTCCTCGGGCCCGATGAGCACAAGGGGCGCATGGACTCGTGCGGGCGCCCGGTGCTGTTCGTGGAGGCCAGGCTCGTCGACGAGGCCGGCCAGGACGTGCCCGACGGGGAGCGGGGCGAGATCGTCTACCGGTCACCGCAGTTGTGCGAGGGGTACTGGGACAAACCCGAGGAGACCGCCGAGGCCTTCCGGGACGGCTGGTTCCACTCCGGCGATCTCGCGGTGCGTGACACCCAGGGCTACTTCACGGTCGTGGACCGGGTCAAGGACGTCATCAACTCCGGTGGTGTGCTGGTCGCCTCGCGTCAGGTCGAGGACGCCCTGTACACCCATGAGCGGGTCGCCGAGGTGGCGGTGATCGGCCTGCCCGACGAGCGGTGGATCGAAGCGGTCACCGCCGTGGTCGTGCCGCGCGGGGAGGTGACCGAGGCCGAACTCCTCGCGCATGCGCGTGAGAAGCTCGCCCACTTCAAGGCCCCCAAGCGGGTGCTGTTCGTGGACGAGCTGCCGCGTAACGCGAGCGGAAAGATCCTCAAGCGGGAGCTGCGGGAACGCTTCGCGCAGGTCTGAGCCGGGTCAACGCGGCCGCAGATCCACGATCCGCCGGATCTTGCCCACCGACCGCTCCAGCGACTCCGGCTCGACGATCTCCACGCCGACCGTGAGGCCGGTCCCGTCCTTCACGGCCGCAGCGATGGTGAGCGCCGCCGCGTCCCGCTGCTCGGGCGTGGCACCGGCCCGGGCCTCGGCCCGCACCGTCAGCGCGTCGAGCCGGCCCTCGCGGGTGAGCCGGAGCTGGAAGTGCGGCGCCACGCCCGGGGTGCGCAGCACGATCTCCTCGATCTGGGTGGGGAAGAGGTTGACCCCGCGCAGGATGACCATGTCGTCGCTGCGGCCCGTGATCTTCTCGATCCGCCGGAAGGCCCGGGCCGTGCCGGGCAGCAGGCGGGTCAGGTCCCGCGTCCGGTACCGGATGACGGGCATGGCCTCCTTGGTCAGGGAGGTGAACACCAGCTCGCCCTCCTCACCGTCGGGCAGCACCTCACCCGTGAGGGGATCGACGACCTCGGGGTAGAAGTGGTCCTCCCACACATGCAGGCCGTCCTTAGTCTCGACGCACTCCTGCGCCACGCCCGGTCCCACGACCTCCGACAGTCCGTAGATGTCGACGGCGTCGATCGCGAACCGCTCCTCGATCTCGCGCCGCATCTCCTCGGTCCAGGGCTCGGCGCCGAAGATCCCGACGCGCAGGGAGGTGGAGCGCGGGTCGACGCCCTGGCGCTCGAACTCGTCGAGGAGGGTGAGCATGTACGACGGGGTCACCATGATGACGCCCGGCTCGAGGTCCTGGATCAGATGCACCTGCCGTGCGGTCATGCCGCCCGAGGCGGGGATCACCGTGCATCCGAGGCGTTCGGCCCCGTAGTGGGCGCCGAGCCCTCCGGTGAAGAGGCCGTAGCCGTAGGCCACGTGCACCGTGTCGCCGGGGCGCCCGCCCGCCGCGCGGATCGACCGGGCCACCATGTCCGCCCACAGCGACAGGTCGTTGTCGGTGTACCCGACGACGGTGGGGCGCCCGGTGGTGCCGCTGGAGGCATGCAGGCGCCGGATCCGCTCGCGGGGCACGGCGAACATGCCGTACGGGTAGTTCTCCCGCAGATCGGCCTTCACGGTGAACGGGAAACGGGCGAGATCGGCGAGCGACCGGCAGTCGTCCGGGTGAAGCCCCGCCTTGTCGAAGGCCGCCCGGTAGAAGGGCACATGGGCGTACGCGTGGCGTAGCGAGGCCCGCAACCGCTCGAGCTGAAGGTCCCGCAGCGCCTTCGGGTCGAGCCGTTCTCCCGCGTCCAGCAGGTCGTGCGCGTTCGCCATGAGGGCGTCTTCCTCTTCAGTCACACCATTCCGGGCGACCGATCATTCGGTCGGACCACGTGAACATCAGTAATTCAGCTCGTCGACCCGAAGGCAAGAGGACGGCATCGAAGTTTTCGGGGTGGCTTCCGCGCTTCTCGGCGGACTGACGGCCCGGCGCCGGCTGGTTCTGCCCGGTCTGCCCGGCGGCCCGGTACCCGCAGCGCGTGGCCGCTCCGGCCCTGATCACCGCCACCCCCTGGGCCCTGGGCATGCCCGCCACCTCCGGCACCGGCTGACCTCGGCCCGGCTGCGCAACGACGACCCGCGCGGCGCTCGCCGGCCTGGCCGCGCCGGTCCCGGTGTACGCGGGCGAGCCCGACGGCGGCCCGCGCCCCCCGGCCGGCCCGCCGTTTCACCGAGTGTGTCCCGCGCGCGGGGTGCGTCGTCCAGCGGTCCGCCGGCCACTAACCTTGGCCGGACGATCCCGCGGGGTCCACGGCCCGGGTCGGCGACTTCTTCACCCGTGCGCCGCGTTCAGTGAGCCGCCGCCAGTGCCACCTCCTTGGCCCAGCGGTAGTCCGCCTTGCCGCTGGGCGAGCGGCGGACGGTGTCGGTGATCACCAGCTGACGGGGCACCTTGTAGCCCGCCAGACGAGGCCGGCAGTGCGCCTGGATGTCCTCCAGGGTCGGCCGGGGTGCGCCCTCGCGGAGTTGCACCACCGCCGCCACACGATGGCCCCAGGTCGCGTCCGGCACACCGGCGACCAGCGCGTCGTACACGTCCGGATGTGACTTCAGGGCCTGTTCGACCTCCTCCGGGTAGACCTTCTCACCGCCGGTGTTGATGCACTGCGAGCCGCGGCCGAGGACCGTGACCACGCCTTCCTCGTCGACCGTCGCCATGTCGCCGAGCAGCACCCACCGCTCGCCGTCCTTGTGGAAGAACGTCTCGGCGGTCTTCGCGGGATCGTTGTAGTAGCCGAGGGGCACATGCCCCCGCTGTGCGATCCGGCCCGGCTCTCCGGTCGCGACCGGTTCCCGGGTGACCGGATCCACCACGCGGGTACGGGAGTTGACCCGGATGCGGAAGCCCCTGTCCGGGCCGGAATCGGGGGTCGCGGTGCCGTTGAAGCCCGACTCGGAGGAACCGAAGTTGTTCAGCAGCAGCGCGTTCGGCACCAGCTCCTGGAGCTGGGCGCGCACGGTGTCCGACATGATCGCCCCGGACGACGACACACTCAGCAGGGACGAGCAGTCCGTGCCCTTCATCGGTCCGCACAGCGCGTCGATCAGCGGCCGGAGCATCGCGTCGCCCACCAGCGAGATGCTGGTGACCTTCTCCCTCTCCACGGTCCGCAGCACCTCCTCCGCAGCGAACTTGCGATGCAGCACGACGCGCTGGCCGAAGTTGAGGCCGATGAACGCCGTGAGCGTGGAGGTGCCGTGCATCAGCGGCGCGGTCGGGAAGAAGGTGAGGCCCTCGCCGCCGGCCGCGACCCGCTGGGCCAGCTCCGCCGGACTCCTCACCGGTTCTCCGGTCGGGGCGCCGCCGCCGAGCCCGGAGAAGAACAGGTCCTCCTGCCGCCACATCACCCCCTTCGGCATGCCGGTGGTGCCGCCGGTGTAGATGATGAACTGGTCGTCCGCCGAGCGGGCCGGGAAACCGCGCTCCGGTGATCCGGCCGCCTCGGCGTCGGCGAAGTCCACGGCGGACGGCGGGGCGGCGCCCGCTGCCGGGATTCCCACGCGCAGCAGGTGCCGCAGACCCGGGACGCGGGGCAGCGCAGCCGTCACCCGATCCGTGAACTCCGCGTCGAAGACCAGGGCCACCAGGTCGGCGTCCCGGAAGAGATAGACCAACTCGTCTTCCACATAGCGATAGTTGACGTTGACCGGCACGATGCGCGCCTTCAGGCAGCCGAGTACCGTCTGGAGGTACTCCACGCCGTTGTACAAGTCCAGCCCGAGGTGTTCCCCCGGCCGTATCCCGCGGTCCAGCAGATGGTGTCCGATGCGGTTGGCCGCCGCGTCCAGGTCCGCGTAGGTCAGGCGGCGCTCCGATCCCGTGCCCGGGTGGTCGAGGCAGACGAGCGCCTCGCGGTGCGGGACCACGTCGACGACCGACTCGAACAGGTCGGCAAGGTTGTACTCCACCGCTCCTCCTGTCCCCGGCGAGGCTCGTGCAGCAAGGCGCGTCCATCGGTTCGCCGGTCATCAGAGCAAAGGCGGACACAACTGTGAAGGCCCTGGGGCCAAGAAATCTGACTACCTGTCAGAAAACCCTTGTCCTGTCCCCGCGCCTCCTGCAACCTGTTCTCGTTCCGGAGACGGGAGGAAGCGATGGGCGGGACGGAACACCTCACCGTGCAGCGCGAAGGCGCCACACTCGTGCTCACGCTCAACAGGCCGGAGGCCAGGAACGCGCTCTCGTTGCCGATGCTGGTGGGGCTCTACGACGGCTGGATCGAGGCCGACGGGGACGATGCGATCCGCTCGATCGTGCTCACCGGCGCCGGCGGTTCCTTCTGCGCCGGCATGGACCTCAAGGCGCTGGCGGGGGGCGGCATGGACGGGCAGCACCACCGGGCCCGGCTCAAGGCCGACCCCGACCTGCACTGGAAGGCCATGCTGCGCCACCATCGACCCCGCAAACCGGTGATCGCCGCCGTCGAGGGGCACTGCGTCGCGGGCGGCACCGAGATCCTCCAGGGGACCGACATCCGCGTCGCGGGTGAGTCCGCGACCTTCGGCCTGTTCGAGGTCCGCCGAGGCCTGTTCCCGATCGGCGGCTCGACCGTCCGGCTGCAGCGGCAGATCCCGCGCACCCACGCCCTGGAGATGCTGCTCACCGGACGGCCGTACAGCGCCCGGGAGGCCGCCGGCATCGGGCTGATCGGGCACGTCGTCCCCGACGGCGCCGCGCTCGCCAGGGCATTGGAGATCGCCGAGCAGATCAACGCCTGCGGACCGCTCGCCGTCGAAGCCGTCAAGGCCTCCGTGTACGAGACCGCCGAGATGACCGAGACCGATGGACTCGCCGCCGAACTCACCCGCGGATGGCCCGTCTTCGACACCGCCGACGCCAAGGAAGGCGCCCGTGCCTTCTCCGAGAAGCGGCCCCCCGTCTACAAGCGCGCCTGAACCGTCGAAGGAGCCCTCCGGCATGCCCGAAGTCCTCAAAGCCCCCCTCGTCGTCGAGTTCCCCTTCACCCGCTCCCTGGGCCCCGTGCAGAGCGCCTTCCTCACCGGCCTGCGCGAGCGCGTCGTCCTCGGAGTCAGGACCACCGACGGCCGCACGCTCGTGCCGCCCGTCGAGTACGACCCCGTCACCGCGCAGGAGATCCGCGACCTCGTGGAGGTCGCTCCCACGGGCACGGTCACCACCTGGGCCTGGAACCACGCACCGCGCCGCGGCCAGCCCCTCGCCACCCCCTTCGCCTGGGTCCTGGTCCGGCTCGACGGAGCCGACACCGCCCTGCTGCACGCCCTCGACGCCCCGGGACCCGACGCCGTGCACACCGGCATGCGGGTGCGCATCCGCTGGGCCGGCGACCGCACCGGCGCCATCACCGACATCGACTGCTTCGAGCCGTACGACGGCGAACCGGAGCAACCGGGCGATCACACCGGCGAGTTCGACAATCCGCTCACCGGCATCGTCGCCCCCGCCCGCCTCGACTACACCTACGCGCCCGGCCGCGCCCAGTCCGGCTACATCGACGCCCTGTCCGGGCGGCGCACCGTCGGCGAGCGCTGCCCCTCGTGCCGCAAGGTGTACGTCCCGCCCCGGGGCGCCTGCCCCACCTGCGGTGTGGCCACCTCCGAACAGGTCGAGGTCGGGCCCCGCGGCACCGTCACCACCTTCTGCGTCGTCAACATCAAAGCCAAGAACCTCGACATCGAGGTGCCGTACGTCTACGCCCACATCGCCCTCGACGGCGCCGACCTCGCGCTGCACGGGCGCATCGGCGGCATCGCCTGCGACCAGGTGCGCATGGGCCTGCGCGTCGAGCCCGTGTGGACCGAAGGGGCCCGCTACCCCGACCACTACCGGCCGACCGGCGAAGCCGATGCGGACTACGACACCTACAAGGAGCTGCTGTGACACGCGACGGCACCCCGTGGGCCCGCGAGATCGCCGTGGTCGCCTTCGCGCAGACCGGCCACCGCCGCACCAGCGACGAGCTCTCCGAGGTGGAGATGCTCATGCCGGTCCTGCACGACGTCCTCGCACAGACCGGTCTCAGGACCGCCGACATCGGCTTCACCTGCTCAGGCTCCAGCGACTATCTCGCGGGCCGCGCCTTCTCCTTCACCCTCGCCCTCGACGGAGTGGGCGCCTGGCCGCCGATCTCCGAGTCGCATGTCGAGATGGACGGCGCCTGGGCGCTGTACGAGGCATGGACCAAACTGCTCACGGGCGACGCGGACACCGCGCTGGTCTACGCGTACGGCAAGTCCTCACCCGGATCCGTACGCGACGTCCTCACCCGCCAGCTCGACCCCTACTACCTGGCGCCGCTGTGGCCGGACTCGGTGGCGCTCGCCGCCCTGCAGGCACAGGCGCTCATCGACGCGGGGGAGACCGACGAGAGCGCGCTCGCCGGGATCGCGGCCCGCAACCGCGAGGCCGCCGCCGCCAACCCACACGCCCAGCTGAGGGGCCCGGTGCCGCCCGGGGACTATCTCGTACGGCCCCTGCGCACCGGGGACTGCCCGCCGATCGGTGACGGCGCCGCCGCCGTGATCCTCGCGGCGGGCGAGCGGGCCCGCGAGCTGTGCGCGCGGCCCGCCTGGATCCGGGGGGTGGACCACCGCATCGAGGCCCATGCGCCCGGGGTGCGCGACCTGACCGACGCGCCGTCCGCACGGCTGGCCGCCGAGCGGGCCGGAGCCTTCGAGCGGCCGGTCGACACCGCCGAGTTGCACGCGCCGTTCACCGCGCAGGAGGTGATCCTGCGCAAGGCGCTGCGCCTCGACGCAGGCGTCACGGTCAACCCCTCCGGAGGAGCCCTCGCCGCCAACCCGGTCATGGCCACCGGACTGATCCGCATCGGCGAGGCCGCCGCCCGCATCCACCGCGGCGACTCCGACCGCGCGCTCGCCCACGCCACCTCCGGTCCGTGCCTGCAACAGAACCTGGTCGCCGTACTCGAAGGAGACCCGCGATGAGCAAGGAGCCCGTGGCCGTCACCGGCATCGGCCAGACCAGGCACGTCGCGGCACGCCGGGACGTGTCGATCGCCGGGCTCGTCCGGGAGGCGGCCCGAAGGGCACTGGACGACGCCGAGCTGACCTGGTCCGACATCGACGCCGTGGTCATCGGGAAGGCCCCCGACTTCTTCGAGGGCGTCATGATGCCGGAGCTGTACCTCGCCGACGCGCTCGGCGCGGTCGGCAAGCCCATGCTCCGGGTGCACACGGCCGGATCAGTCGGCGGCTCCACCGCGCTCGTCGCCGCGAACCTCGTCGCGGCCCGCGTCCACGGCACCGTGCTGACCCTCGCGTACGAAAAACAGTCCGAGTCCAACGCGATGTGGGGCCTGTCGTTGCCGATCCCCTTCCAGCAGCCGCTGCTGGCCGGCGCCGGCGGATTCTTCGCGCCGCACGTCCGCGCGTACGTGCGGCGCAGCGGGGCCCCTGACACGATCGGCTCCCTGGTCGCCTACAAGGACCGGCGCAACGCGCTGAAGAACCCGTACGCACACCTCCACGAGCACGACATCACCCTGGAGAAGGTGCAGTCCTCACCCATGCTGTGGGACCCGATCCGCTACTCGGAGACCTGTCCGTCCTCCGACGGCGCCTGCGCCATGGTGCTCACCGACCGCGCCGGGGCGGCCCGTTCGCCCCGGCCCCCCGCGTGGCTGCTCGGCGGGGCCATGCGCAGCGAGCCGACCCTGTTCGCGGGCAAGGACTTCGTGTCACCGCAGGCCGGCAAGGACTGCGCCGCCGACGTCTACCGGCAGGCGGGTATCGCCGACCCGCGCCGGGACATCGACGCGGTGGAGATGTACGTGCCCTTCTCCTGGTACGAGCCGATGTGGCTGGAGAACCTCGGCTTCGCCGAGGAGGGCGAGGGCTGGAAGCTCACCGAGTCGGGAGTGACCGAACTCGACGGCGATCTGCCCGTCAACATGTCCGGGGGCGTGCTCTCCACGAATCCCATTGGCGCCTCCGGCATGATCCGCTTCGCCGAAGCGGCCCTCCAGGTGCGCGGCCAGGCCGGAGAACACCAGGTGGAGGGGGCCCGCAGGGTGCTCGGGCACGCCTATGGAGGCGGCTCCCAGTTCTTCTCCATGTGGCTGGTCGGCGACCGGCCGCCGACCTCCTGAGCGCGTCCGGCCCCGACGCCCTGTCGGCCGGGGGACGCGCTCGCTAGGCTGGCCGCGGACGACGAACCGGGAGGAGCACGGACGTGGCCGAGAGCACCATCCAGCAGCACCCGCTCGCGGGCTGGGACAAGCCGGAGCTGGACCTGAGCAACGCCGACTGGCAGTCCGGCAGCCGCGGGCTCGGAGATGTCCAGATCGCCTTCGTCGAAGGCTTCATCGCGATGCGCAACAGTGGCCGCCCCGAGAGTCCTTCCCTGATCTTCACCCCGGCGGAGTGGGGCGCGTTCGTGTCGGGGGCACGGGAGGGTGAGTTCGACCTCACCTGAGTCCACCGCTCACGGCCTCTCCTCCCAGTCCGGAATTTCCGGACACGCGGCCGTGGAAACCGTCCCGGGGCCGCCGTCTGCGCCAGGCTGGCCCCGGAACGTTCACAGCTGCGTGCCGGAGGCGACATTCCATGACCACCCTGCCGGTCGTCGCGGCCATCGACGGGTCGGACGACAGCCTGCGCGCCCTGGACTGGGCGCTGACCGCGGCCCGGCTGCGCACGGCACCTCTGCGCGTGGTCCACGCACGCCAGTACGCGCCCTGGACGCAGTCCGACGAGCCGGTCGCGGGCGCCCCGGAGCCGGCCGGGGATCCCGTGCTCGAGCAGGCGCGAGCCCGGCTGGAGAACCGGGGAACGCGGACGGTCGTGGAGTACATGGCCCCACAGGGCCCGCCGGCTGCGGTCCTGCCCGAACTGGGCTCCGACGCCCAGCTGATGGTGCTCGGCTCCCGCGGCCGGGGAGGCTTCGCCAGCCTGCTGCTCGGCTCCAACAGCCTCGCGGCGGCCCGCGACGCCCCCTGCCCGGTGGTCGTCGTGCCGCGACCGGGACGCGAGGTGCACGAAGGCCCGCCCGTGGCCCCCGGGCCACGGGTCGTCGTGGGCCTGCACATCGACAGCCCCGCGCAGACCGCCCTCGCCTTCGCCTTCGCGGAGGCCGAGCAGCGGAGCGCCCGGTTGCACGTGATCTCCGCGTACCCGTGGCCCCCGGTGCAGATCTGGCCGGCACCCGGTGAACTCATGCCCCCCGCCGTCGACGAGAACGTCGTCGAGGACGAGATCCGTACCGAGGCCGCGGCCCTGCTCGCCGTCCACCGGCAACGGCACCCGCACGTCCATGTCGACCTGTCGACCCCGCCGGGGGAAGCGGCGGGGCATCTCGTCGCGGCCTCCCAGGACGCGGAACTCGTCGTCGTGGGACGTCACCGCCGCCGGCTCCTCGCGCCCGCCCGCATGATCGGCTCCGTTACCCAGGCGGTGCTGCTGCACGCGGCGAGCCCGGTCGCGGTGATCCCACCGACGGCGGAGCCCGCCCGGGCCGACGGCTGACGGCCCCTTCGGCCCGGGGCCGTGGCGCCCCTGACGGCGAGTACGAGAGCGCGCCGAACACCCGTCGCTCATGCCGAACGTCCGACGGAAAAGGCGGATGCCGTGCGCAACGCCCAGGCCGGGGACCCAGGCCCCGGCTTTCGGCTCGGCCACGTACCATGGCGGCATGTCCTTCCTCCGCCGCCGCAGCGCCACGCCCGCCGGGCCCGACTTCGACGTACTGGCCATGGATCCGGGGGACTGGCCGGGCAATCTGGGTGCCGGGCTGCTGCCCGCCCCCGACGGCAGCTGCCAGGGCGTGTTCCTGCGGTACGACCTGTTCGGCGGCCGCGGCACCGCGATGATCATCGGCAATCTGCCGGAGGGCTCCCCGGCCCGCGACGTCACCGAGGGCGAGATCCCCTTCGAGGTGGCCCAGCTCCTCCTCGCGCTGGGGAACGACGAGGAGGTCACCGTCGTCGGAACCGAGGAGATCCCGGTGATGCAGGGCGACAACCTGCTCATCGTGCGCCGCCTCAAGCTCTCGGAGAGCCGGATCTCCTGCGTCCAGTTCGACCGCAGCGACAACGTGCTCGTCACCATCGCCGCCTGGGACCGGCCGATCCCCGACGATCTGTACGCGCTGCTGAAGCCGCTGCCCGCGGAGCTCTTCCAGCAGGGCTGACCGACCGACGCACGAAGGGCCGGTCCCGCCACCCGCGGGACCGGCCCTTCGCCGTATGACGGCTACGCGCCCGACGGCAAGGCGCCCGACCGCTCCACCCGGACGTCCGCAGCCCGCACGAACGCCACCCGGTGGCCGAACTGGATCTCGTAGTACAGGTCCTCGCCGACCACGACCCGGTGGGAGTCCGTGGTGAAGGTGACCGCGTAGTAGTACTCGCCCGGCACCCGGTCGCCGATCACGTACCTCTGGCCCGCAGGCAGGCGATACGGCAGCGGTGACACCGACTGCGCGGGCACCCCATCCGGGTACGCCTCCTTCTCCGGATACGCCCGGCCGTACACCGGGATGTCCGTGAGGCCGGCCCTGGGCGTCACCACGAGACCGGACGCGTCCACCGCCGTCCGCTGCACCTTCGGGTTGCGGAACCAGGCCCTCTGGCCCAGATACCAGATCGCCGTCCAGTCCCCGTCACGTCCGGCGACCGCGTACCGCTGGCCGGTGGAGGCCCGTGAGCCCACGTCGTTCACGTCGATCGTCGAGTCGCCCCCCGAAGGATGCAGCCCGATGTCCTTGATCAGCGGCGAGGCGTCGTCCGGCGCGCTGTACAGGCGCACTTCGCTGGAGCCGTGCGCCGGGCACGGCACGCCCGGCTGGGCGCAGCCCGTGTACTTCGGCCGGTTCGCCGTGTAGTCCGGCAGGATCGTCACCAGTCCGCCGCCGGGGCCGGCCGTGGTGTGGAACGGACTGCCGAGCAACTCGAAGTAGTGCCGCCAGTCCCAGTATGGTCCCGGGTCCGTGTGCATGCCGGGGATCGACGAGGTCGTCGGGCCCGGCACGTTGTCGTGCCCGAGGATGTGCTGCCGGTCCAGCGGTAGGCCGTACTTCCCGGCGAGGTACCCCACCAGTCGCGCCGACGAACGGTACATCGCCTCGGTGTACCAGGCGTCCGGGGAGGCGAGGAAGCCCTCGTGCTCGATGCCGATCGACTTGGCGTTGACGTACCAGTTGCCCGCGTGCCAGGCCACGTCCTTCGCCTTCACATGCTGGGCGATCAATCCGTCCGTGGAGCGCACGGTGTAGTTCCAGGAGACATATGTGGGGTCCTGGATCAGCTTGAGCACGCCGTCCCACTGGCCTTCGGTGTCATGGATGACGATGTACTTGATGCTCTGGTACACCGGACGGTCACCCAGGTCGTGGTTGCCGTAGTCGTCGTCGCCGAACTGCTCGTACGGCGCCGGGACCCAGACGCAGGAGACGCTCACGGGGCATTCGGTCCCGTCGGCGCCGCCCGGACGGAGCCCGGTTCGATCCAGCTGCGCGGTCTCGGGTGCCACCTCCGGGCGCGCGACGAGCGTGATGCTCTGCCCCGTGTCCGTGGTACGCCGTTCGCCCTCGCGCAGCACGGAGAACACGTCGTCCGCGTACGCCGCCGCCGTGGCCCGGTCGTCCGCGGACGAGAACTCGGCCACCGCCCCGTACCAGTCGGCCGGGTCGTCGCTGAGCGGCTCGCCCAGCCGCTTCTGCGCCGCGGCGAGCAGCGCGGCACCACCCGCGATGTTCGCCGCCGGGTCGGTGCGCATCCGGGCGGCCGGGATACCGGTCAGTGCGGCGGCCCGGGGCAGCGTCTTCAGCCGGGCCGGCAGTTCGGCCTCCTCGGGCACCCTCGTCGTCGGCAGCAGCGTGGCCCGGGCCTGGTCGCCGCGAGCGTCCTCCGTGCCCTCGCCGTGGTGGGCGGCCTGGGCGACCGCAGTGCGGGCGTCGGTCAGATGCATCGGACCGTAGCCGCCCGAGACGCTGGGTGCGCCGCCGTGCGTGTCCCAACGGGACTGGAGGTAGCAGACGCCGAGGAGCACGCTCTGCGGTACGTGGTATTCGGCGGCCGCGGTGGCGAAGGCGCCCTGGAGTCCGGCCGGGGCTCCGGGCGCGGGGGCAGCGCCCAGCAGCGGCAGCAGCAGCACCGCCGAGGCGAGAGCGCCCGCCGTCCTGACGGTGGTGCGTCTGTGTCCGGTGGGGGAGTGGGGGTCGGTGGCGGAAACGCGCAATGCAGCCTCCTGGGACGGTCGGGCGCTGTGGGGGTGCGGGCCCGGACGTGCGTCAGTGGTACCGGCTCTCCGACGATCCGTCAATCATGCGCGGTGGCAGGCGATTTCCCACGTCAGCGGCGGTGGGAAGGAGTTTCCTGGCGGTGGTGGCACGGCCTGCGGGGCGTCAGTGGAGTGGACCAATGACCCGGACGGGTCAGTTCCCGGGAGGAGGCAGAAGGACCCGGGACACGACGAAGGTCCGCGGTACGCCGCTCTCGCGTACGCACCGCGGACCGTCATCCCCCTCAGCGAGTACTGACCGCCGCTCGAACGGCCCGCCGTGCCAACTGGCAGTCGTCGTGCAGCCGCCGCAGCAGCAGCCGCTGCTCCTCGCCGGACGGCGCAGCACCCGGGGGGGCCACTCCCGGTGCCGCCGGGGCCGTGTCGTGCATCGAACGCTGCACGGCCGTCTCGTAGGTACGGATCTCCCGGGTCAGGACGAGCATCAGGTTCACCAGGAAGGCGTCGCGCGAGGCCGGGCCGGCCGACTGCGCGATCTGGCTGATCTGACGCCGCGCCACGGGAGCGTCCCCGAGGACCGCCCACAGCGTGGCCAGGTCGTAGCCGGGCAGGTACCAGCCTGCGTGCTCCCAGTCCACCAGCACGGGGCCCGCCGGTGACAGCAGCATGTTCGACAGCAGCGCGTCGCCGTGACAGAACTGGCCCATGCCCTGACGGCCCGCCGCGTGGGCGATGTCGTGGAGCAGCTTCTGCAGGTCGCCCATGTCCCGGTCCGTGAGCAGCCCCAGCTCATGGAAGCGAGCGATGCGCTCCGGGTAGTCCAGCGGGGCGTCGAACGTGCCCGCCGGGGGACGCCACGCGTTCAGCCGGCAGATCGCGCCGAGCGCCGTCCGGATGTCCGCCCGCGGCGGCGCCTCCACGGGATGCCGCTGCAGCGCCGCCACCCGGCCCGGCATCCGCTCGATCACCAGGGTGCAGTTGTCCGGGTCCGCCGCGATCAGCCGGGGCACCCGTACCGGTGGCCGATGCCGGACGAACGACCGATATGCCACTATCTCGTGCCGGATGCGCTCGGACCAGATGGGTGAGTGGTCCAGTAAGCACTTGGCGACCGCTGTGCTGCGCCCGGTCGTGCCGACGATGAGGACGGAGCGCCCGCTTCGGCGCAGCACCTGTACCGGGGTGAACTCCGGACAGATGCGGTGCACGGAAGCGATCGCCGTGCGCAGTTGCGCACCCTGAGGGCCGGACAGGTCGATTCTGCCGCTGAGCGGTGAGGCGCCGACGCCCGGGACGCGGCGCGTACGGCCGGTGCCGAGCACCGGGGCCGCCGACCGCGCGGGGTCGAGATAGGGGCCGCCGGCGCCCGGGCGGGGGCGCAGCGACCGGGGCGGGGCGGACACGGAGGACGATGCTGCGTACATGGGTGATACAGATCCCTTCCTGTGCCTGCGAGTTGCGCGCCGTCCGACCCGGCCGCCGCGGGTGCACCCTGGGGAATGTCCGTGCGGCGACCGGGTCGGGGTGGCGCGTTCCTACCTGACACCCGTTGCCCCGTGGCACACCATCTGGCGCACCCTGGCGAACCCTGGCGAATAGTCCCCAAGCAACTGACAGCGGGCTACTGTCAACTCAGCCGAGAACCTGGGGGCTTGACGTGAGCGGACAACCCAACACCCGCCTCGCGGACCTGTTCGGCCTGGCCGGCTGGTCCAAGGGCGAACTCGCGAGGATGGTCAACCGGCAGGCGGCGGCCATGGGTCACCCCCAGCTGGCGACCGACACCTCACGGGTGCGGCGTTGGATCGACACGGGAGAGATCCCGCGCGATCCGGTACCGCGGGTGCTGGCGGCGCTGTTCACCGAGCGACTCGGCCGTGTCGTGACCATCGAGGACCTCGGTCTGGTCCGGCACGGGCGCGTGGGGAGACGGCGTGACGACGGGCATGCGCAGCACCCCGACGGAGTTCCGTGGGCGCCCGAGCGGACTGCTGCGGTCCTCACCGAATTCACGGGAATGGACCTCATGCTCAACCGACGCGGCTTGGTGAGCGCGGGCGCCGCGCTCGCCGCAGGATCCGCACTCAGCAGCGCCATGCACGACTGGCTGCACACCGATCCGGCCCTCGCGGCCGACGCTCCCCACTTCGACGATCCCCTGCACGCCGACCCCGCTGGGTTCGACCGCTACGAGGCCGCCCCCATCGGGTCGCAGGAGATCGAGGAACTGGAGCGCTCGGTCGAGGTGTTCCGGGCCTGGGACGCGGCCCGCGGCGGCGGGCTGCAGCGCAAGGCTGTCGTGGGACAGCTCAACGAGGTGGGAGGCATGCTCGCCTACCGCCACCCCGACCATCTGCAGCGCCGTCTATGGGGCGTCGCCGCCAACCTCGCCGTCCTCGCCGGGTGGATGTCGCACGACGTCGGCCTGGAGCCCACGGCTCAGAAGTACTTCGTCATCGCCGCCCACGCGGCCCGTGAGGGCGGTGACCGTCCCCGCGCCGGGGAGGCACTCTCCCGTGCCGCCCGCCAGATGGTGCACCTCGGCCGGCCCGACGACGCACTGGACCTGATGCAGCTCGCCAAGTCCGGCTCGGGCGACGAGGTGCTGCCACGCACCAAGGCCATGCTCTGCACCATCGAGGCCTGGGCACAGGCGTCCATGGGCAAGGGGCAGGCCATGCGGCGCACCCTCGGCGAGGCGGAGGACCTGTTCGTCTCCGACAGGGGGGACGTGCCCCCACCGAGCTGGATGCAGATGTTCGACGAGGCGGATCTGCACGGAATGCAGGCCCTGGCCTACCGCACCCTCGCCGAACACGAGCCCGGTGCGGCCCTGATCGCCCAGCGGCACGCCAAGGAGGCGCTGGAGCTGCGAGGCACGGGCCGGGACCGGTCGAAGATCTTCGACCACATCTCGCTCGCTTCCGCCTGCTTCATCGCCGACGACCCGGAACAGGCCGACCGCTACGCACGCCTGGCCCTGACGTCCATGGGCGCGAACTCGTCCCTGCGGACGTGGGACCGGCTGCGCGAGATGTACCGGCTCACGGGGCAGTACGCCAGTTACCCGAAGATCCAGGACCTGCGTGAGGAGATCAAACGGGCACTCCCGAAGGGCCTCACGAAGTCCGGGAGCGGCAACAGCGCACCGGCGTGAAGCGGTCTGCGACGGATCCCCCGGCCCGCGCAGAACCGGGGAACCGGTCCGTTGAGGATCCGGGGAACCCGTCCGCCGAAGACCGGCCCGGGGAACTCGTCCGTCAGTCCCAAGTGCCCATCCGTCAGGAGACGACCCTGGCGATGAGCAGGCAGGCGTCGTCAGTGCGCGCGTTCTCACCGAACTCCTCCACGACCATCCGGACGCAGTCCTGGGCCGTGCGGGCTCCGCCGAGGCGCGGGGCCAGGCCGAGCAGGTCCGGGAGGGCAGCCGTGCCACTGCGCCGCGGGACCAGCCCGTCGGTGTGCAGGAGCAGCAGGTCGCCTTCCTCGAGGGTCACTTCGGCCTGCCCGTAGGCGGCCGACGAGGTCGCCCCGAGCAGCACGCCGTCCGGCGCTGCCAGCACGTGCCCCGTCCCGCCTCGGTAGAGCAGCGGGGCGGGGTGTCCTGCCTGAGCCCAGCTCAGGGTGCGGGTGGCGGGCCGGTAGCGGCAGCACACCGCGCTGCCCAGGGCCGGCCGGGCGGAGGCGTCGAGCAACTGGTTGAGCCAGCCCATCAAGGGGCCGGGTTCGGTCCCCGCGACGGCCATGCCGCGGAGGGCGCCGATCAATGTCGCCATGCCGGAGGCCACGCTCACACCGTGTCCGGTGAGGTCGCCGACGCTGAGCAGGGTGTCCCCGTCGGGCAGTTCCAGTGCGTCGTACCAGTCGCCGCCGATCGGTGCGCCGGTGGACGACGGCAGATGACGCGCGGCCAGATCCAGTGCCCCGGGGCCCTGGCGCGGGAGCCGCAGGGGGCCGTGCCAGGGCGGCAGCACGGCCTCCTGCAGCTCGACCGCGAGCCGGTGCTCGGTCTGCGCGCGCTGCCGGTGACGCTGCAGCGAGTCATGCGACTCGTGCACGGTCCGCTGACTGCGGCGCAGTTCGCTGACATCCCGCAGCACGGCCCACATCGAGGCGGTGCTGCCGTCGGCGTCCAGCACGGGCTCGCCCATCATGTGCACGGTGCGGACCTCGCCGCCGGGGCGCACGATCCGGAACTCGCCGTCGATGGGCTTGCCGTCGACCAGACAGTCCGTGACCATCGCCGTCAGCAGCGGCCGGTCCTCGTCGTGCACCAGCGAGGGCAGCTCGTCGAGGGTCAGCGCGGGGGACGAGAGGTCGCGGCCGAGGATCTGGTACAGCTCGCCGGACCAACTCGCCTCGTCGGTCAGCAGATTCCACTCCGCGCTGCCGACCCGGCTGAGCAGGGAGCCGCCGGGGGACGGAGGCGGGTCGGCCGGTCCGGGCTCCGCGGCACGGTGCTCGGCGGCCACGACCGGAGGGCCGTCGCGCAGCTGCCCCAAGTGCTCGTGCAAGTCGCTGAGTTGGTGCAGTGCGAGGTCGCACAGTGCGCGCTGCCACCGGCCCTCGGGATCCGAGCCGTCCTCGGGTGCTTCCCGCCGTACGGCGTCCACCTCTCCGCGCAGCTGCCGTGTCTGCGAGATGAGCGCGTCCACCGCGCCGCGCCCGGGGGGCCGGGCGGCTGGGCGGTCCGCGGAGAGATGGGGTGGCATGACGCGCTCCGATACGGACGGTTCGACCAAGGCTTACGGAAGGACCATTACGACTGTTGCACAGCCCGCGACTCCCTGTAAGGGATTTGGCAACACCCGATACGGTGGTGCTTCTGGCATATGCCGGCGGCCTGGTGGGTGTCCGCCGGGGGGCGACGGACGCACGGGCCCGGAGTGATCAATTCCCGAGTGGTGCAAGGGACTTGAGGGGCAACGGAAACGGCCGAGCCATCGCGCAAGCGTGCGTCAGGCGAGTGTGCGTGCCACTGCGCCGAGGTGGCCGTCGTCGTCCGCGTACAGCCCCGGTCGCGGGGCGAGGTCCACGGTCTGCCGGACGCCGTCCCGCCGAGCCCGGACCCCCGCCTCGGCGACCGCCGAGGCCGCGTACCCGTCCCACACGGACGGCCCGGCGACCCGCCCCTGCCGGGTGGCGTCGACCCAGGCCTGCACCTCCCGGTCGTAGGCATCCGCGAACCGCACGAGATAGTCCTGCGCGACCTCCTGGTGCGCGGTCCCGCCAGTCGTCACGACCATGGTGTGCCCGTCGCCGATACGGGCGCTGCCGTTCTCGCAGACCGCCTCGCAGCGCACCTGGTAGCCGAAGCCGGAGTTGACGAAGACCTCCACGTCGACAAGGGCGCCGCCCGAGGTCTCGAACACCACGAACTGCGGGTCGAGAAGGTCCTCGGAAGCGTTCCGGGACGGCCGCGGACACAGCACCGACACAGCGGTCAGCTCCTGGCCCAGCAGCCAGCGGGCCGCGTCGATCTCGTGCGAGACGGAGCTGTCGATCAGCATGTCCGTGGTGAAGTGCGGCGGCGAGGACACATTGCGGTGCGTGCAGTGCAGCATCAGGGGCCGGCCCAGCCGTCCGCTGCCCAGCAGGGACCTCAGACGCATGTACTCGGCGTCGTACCGCCGCATGAACCCCACCTGTGCGAGCCGCCGCCCGAGCCGGGCCTCCGCCTCCACCACCCGCAGCGCCCCGGCCGCGTCGGGAACCAGCGGTTTCTCGCACAGCACCGGCAGCCCGCGCGCGAAGGCCGCGAGCAGCGCGTCCTCGTGCGCCGGTCCGGGGGAGGCGACGAGCACGGCCTGGACGCCGGGTGCGTCGAGCGCCGCCTCCGGTTCGGGATACACCCTCACGTCGTCGATGCCGGCCGTGGCCTCCTTGGCGCGGTCCGTGTCGGGATCCGCCACGGACACCACTCTCGCGCCGCTCACGCCACGGTCCAGCCGGCGCACATGGTCGGCACCCATGTGTCCCGCCCCCAGTACCGCCACGCCCAGCAGGCCGCCCATGTGCCACCCTCCCCTTCCGTGGACCACCCCGGCAGGGTAGACCGCGGAAGGGGCCGGCTCAGTAGCGGAGTACCCCGGCGATGCCCTGCGCGTCGCCGAGGGTGCCGTCGGGAACGAAGCGGACCTCGGCGCCCGTGTCCAGGCAGCGTTCGACGATCTCGTCCACGATGTCCTCGCGGGCGTCGAGGTCCCCGCTCTCGGCCGGCACCAGGTGGTCACCGGCATCGTCACGGACCGTCACCCGGAAGTTCTCCTCGACGACGAGCAGCCCGATACGGCCGTCCGACGCGTTCTGCCAGACCTCGTCCACCCCGGCGGCGTACGCCTTGCGGCCACGCGCCGCCTCCAGCTCACGGCCTGCCGTGTCGACGTTCCTGCGGTCCTCTGCGGCGATCACGGGCTCGACGGCGTGCCACACGGCGTCGCGGGTGCCGTGGGCGAGACCGCCGTGCGGCACGTGGACCGCCTTCTTGCTGACCGTGCCGATCTCGTCGAGGGCGGACAGCGCCGCCGGCTCGCCGGTGACGTACAGCGGCCGGGGATCCTGGCGCAGCACCCTGCTCAAGGCGGTGTCGGCCTCGCGCAGGAAATGACGGGTGTCCTCGTCACGGAAGGTGCTCGGCATGTCGCCGATCTGCTCCCGGCGCTCGGCGTCGAAGTTCTCCCGGCCCCGGGTCAGCGGGAAGCCGCCGGTGCGCTCCTCGGCGACCTGGCCGGCACCGCCGTTCCACAGCGTCACACGGTCCGCGGAGACCGCCAGTACCCAGAACGGCCGCTGGGCGGCCTGCGCGGCCACCAGGTTGCGGGTCAGGAAGGTGTCGGAGAGTACCACCCGCTCCGGCACCGGACGGGACAGCGACCACACCTGGTGCTCGCCGGGCGCCGCGAAGATCACAAGGCCGTCCTCGGTGTAGGTCAGATCGACCTCGCCGAGTGCCTGGTCGAGCTGGGCCTCGACATCGATCCGGCGCTCACGGGTGACCGCGGGATCCGACTCGAGCTGCTTCTTCGCGTCGGCCAGCGCGTTGCGCAGCCGCACGCGGTCTTGGATGTTGTCCGGCTCGCGGCGGTGCGTCGGCGCGAGGACCGACACCGCGGGGTACGGCCGCGGCCGGCGCAGTTCCGCGAGGGTCGAGGGACTGAGCGCTTCCATATCAGCACCTTAGGGCCGATTCGGGTGTCGGGCATTCGGGGCAATCGGCCACCGGGCCGCCGCCGTGCCGTACGGCCTCTCCGGGCGGCGTCCGCCGTGCGAGAGGTTGGGGAACTCTTTGCCCGTGGCCGAGACCCGACGGAACCGGCCCGGCACGGAGCCGATCCGCGGGTACGCGCGACGTAAAGGCAGGCCGAAACGGTGGGGGAGACGGGATCCACCCGGTGACGGACGAGTTGACCGCCCTCCGCCCGTGACACACGCTCGACATGTAGCTGCCCGATACATCTTGTTTGGGCGCGGGGGCAGGACGCGGGAGGTCGGACATGTGCGGGATCACCGGCTGGGTCTCCTACGAGCGTGATCTGCGGGGCGAGGGCGCCACCCTGGACGCGATGACGGAGACGATGGCCTGCCGGGGACCCGACGACCGCGGCACCTTCACCGACAGGCCCGCGGCCCTCGGGCACCGCAGGCTCGCGATCATCGACCTGCCCGGCGGCCGCCAGCCGATGACCGTCGAGACCCCGAACGGCACGGTCGCGCTTGTCTACTCGGGCGAGGTCTACAACTTCACCGGGCTGCGCCGTGAGCTGAAGGCGCGAGGACACCGCTTCACGACCGACTCCGACACCGAGGTGGTCCTGCACGCCTACCTCGCATGGGGCGACGCACTGGCCGAGCGCCTCAACGGCATGTACGCCCTCGCCGTGTGGGACGGCCGCGACGACACCCTCGTGATGATCCGCGACCGCATGGGCATCAAGCCCCTCTACTACTACCCGACCCCCGACGGCGTCCTGTTCGGCTCGGAACCGAAGGCGATCCTCGCCAACCCGCTGGCCCGCCACCGCGTTCGCCTCGACGGACTGCGGGAGCTGTTCGCCATGGTCAAGACGCCCGGGCACGCCGTCTGGGACGGCATGCACGAGGTGGAGCCCGGCACGGTCGTCACCGTCGGCCGGTA
Source organism: Streptomyces glomeratus (assembly GCF_021462825.1). GTDB lineage: Bacteria > Actinomycetota > Actinomycetes > Streptomycetales > Streptomycetaceae > Streptomyces > Streptomyces glomeratus. The sequence continues at coordinate 135,147 of NZ_JAKEEB010000012.1, forward strand.
CGGCCTTCGGCGGCGCGTGTACTGGCGGCTCGAGACCCGGCCGCACACCGACGACCGCGCCGCCTCCGTCGCCGCCGTCCGCTCGCTGCTCGAGGACGTCGTGCGCCGTCAACTGGTCGCCGACGTGCCCCGCTGCACGCTGCTGTCCGGAGGTCTCGACTCCTCCGCGATGACCGCCCTGGCCGCGCGGCAGCTGGCCGAGCACGGCGAGAAGGTGCGCAGCTTCGCGGTGGACTTCGTCGGGCAGACCGACCACTTCGTCGCCGACGAGCTGCGCCGCACGCCCGACACGCCGTTCGTGCACGACGTCGCCCACGCCTGCGGCACCGACCACCAGGACATCGTCCTCGACGCGGACGCCCTCGCCGACCTCGACGTGCGCGCCGCGGTCATCCGCGCCCGGGACCTCCCGGTCGGCTTCGGCGACCTGGACAGCTCGCTCCTGCTGCTGTTCCGGGCGATCCGCGAGCACTCCACGGTGGCGCTGTCGGGGGAGTCCGCGGACGAGGTCTTCGGCGGCTACCTCCAGTTCTTCGACGAGGAGGCCCGCGCCGCCGAGACGTTCCCCTGGCTCGTGTCCCCCGCCCGCCGCTCCGGCGAGGAACAGGACGTCCTGCGCCCCGAACTGACCGAGGCCCTCGACCTCGAGGCGTACGTCGCGGACGGGTACCGCACGGCGGTCTCGGGCATCGTGCGCCTCGACGGCGAGAGCGACTTCGAGTACCGGATGCGGCGGATCTGCCACCTCCACCTGACCCGCTTCGTGCGGATCCTGCTCGACCGCAAGGACCGCGCGAGCATGTCGGTCGGGCTGGAGGTGCGGGTGCCGTTCTGCGACCACCGGCTCGTCGAGTACGTGTACAACACGCCTTGGTCGCTGAAGTCGTTCGACGGCAGGGAGAAGAGCCTGCTCCGGGAGGCCACCCGGGACCTGATCCCGAAGTCCGTCTACGACCGGGCCAAGAGCCCGTACCCCTCCACACAGGACCCGAGGTACGCGGTCGCCCTCCAGGAACACGCCAAGGATCTGCTCTCCCGCCCCGGCCATCCCGTCTTCCGCCTGGTCGACCGGGAACGGGTACGGCAGGCCGCCCGGCGCGACACGCCGCAGATCACGCAGACCTCGCGCCGTGGCCTCGAACGGACCCTGGACCTCGCGCTGTGGCTCGACCTCTACTCGCCCGAGCTGTCCCTCACCTGACAGTTCGACACCGGGCCACTCGATGGGGTGAAAGGAAGATAAGCCATAACTCGGATTGGTCCCTCTGCGTTTTATCGGGTGCGAGCGAGTGCTCGCGACCATGTCTGGAAGGCAGGGAACCTATGAAACGGGTTACCCGAAATGGTTTGATCGCCGCGGCCGCCGCCTCGGGGGCGCTGGTCACGGCGCTGCCGGCGCACGCGGACTCCGCGGCGAACGGTACCGATGCGGGTTCGCCCGGGCTGATCTCCGGCAACAGCATCCAGCTGCCGGTGCACGTGCCGGTCAACGTGTGCGGCAACACCGTGAACGTCCTGGGGCTCCTCGACCCGGCCGCGGGCAACGCCTGTGTGAACCAGGGCACGCCCCGGGGCGGACCGCGCCACGGGACCGGGACCGCCGGAGGTGGCGCCGCCGCGTACGGCCGGGCCAAGGGCTCCGGCGGCCTGCTCGCCGGCAACGAGGTGCAGCTGCCCGTCCACCTCCCGGTGAACGTCTCCGGCAATGCGGTGAGCGTGGTCGGCGTCGGCAACGGGGCCGGGGGCAACACGTCCGCGAACACCTCGCCCGGGCGGCCCGTCCCGCGGCCGGCCGTACCGCCCAGGGTGCACACGCCCGCACCGGCGCGGACCCACACCGTCCCGCGGCCGGCCGTGCTCGCCCACACGGGCGCGGAGGCGCCCCTGTCCACGCTGGCGGGAGGCGCGGCCCTGGTGCTCGGCGGCACGATGCTGTACCGCCGTTTCCGCGCCGGAGCGACCCGTTGAACCGTCCCCGGTGTGCCGAGGAGGGCCCCGCCGCACGAGCGATGCGCGGGGCCCTCCTCCGTGTCTCACCGACCGTCAGGAACCGTTTCCCCTAAGGGGATCGTTCTCGGCCACAGGGAGGGACCGGCATGGCGTACGACCCCGACATCGGGAAGGATGCTGCGGTGCGGCCGATCACCGCACCGATCGCCGTCCCCCACGGAAGGAAGCGCCACGATGACGTCTGCGGGTCCCGACGCCCTCGTCGTCACCCGGGCCACGCTCGACGACTGGCCGGTGATCAGCGGCTGGGCGGCGGACGAGGGCTGGAACCCGGGGGCGTCCGACGGCCCGGCCTTCTTCGCCCAGGACCCCAGGGGCTTCTTCATCGGACGGCTCGGCGGGGACCCCGTCTCGGCGATCTCCGTCGTCACCTACGGCGCCGACTACGCCTTCCTGGGCTGCTACCTCGTACGCCCCGATCTCCGCGGCCGGGGCCTCGGACTGGCCACCTGGAAGGCGGGCCTCGCCCACGCCGGCGGGCGCACGATCGGCCTGGACGGTGTCGTCGCCCAGCAGGACAACTACCGCCGGTCCGGGTTCGAGCCGGCCCACCGCACCGTACGCTTCACCGGCCCCGCCCCCGCGGGGGAGGCGGCCCCCGGAGTGCGCCCGGCCGAGAAGGCGGACCTCGACTCCGTGATCGCGTACGACAGCGTCTGCTACCCGGCCGACCGTCCCCGCTTCCTGGAACACTGGCTCACCGCCCCCGAGCACCGCGTCTTCGTCCGCTGCGAGGACGACCGGCTGACCGGCTACGCGGTGATCCGCCCCGCCCGTGACGGCCTGCGCATCGGCCCCCTGTTCGCCGACACCGCCGACGACGCCGATGCGCTCTTCACCACTCTGACCGCCAGGGCCGCGGGCCGGCTCGTCGCCATCGACGTCCCCGAACCGAACACGGCCGCCGTCGCGCTCGCCGAACGCGCCGGTCTCACCCCGTCGTTCGAGACGGCCCGGATGTACACGGGGCCGGTCAGGCCGTTCGCGGCGGAGCGTGTGTACGGGGTGACCACCCTGGAACTCGGCTGACCTTCGGGGCCGAATGCCGGCGGGCCGGTGCTCACGGCCCGCCGCAACAGCGGCCGTCGCGGCCGGAACCCGCCGTCAGCGCCCCGCCCGTGCCCGGTCCAGGGCCGCGACGCCCAGTGCCGCCAGACCGATCTGGATGAGCCACTCGATCCAGTCCACGCCCTTGGTGTCCGCCACTCCGACCGCCGCGGCGATTCCGGCCCCGATGAAGGCCGCCACGATGCCGACGACGATCGTCCACAGGATGCCGATGTGCTGGCGCCCGGGGACGACGAGCCGCCCCAGGACACCGATGACGAGCCCGATGACGAGGGCACTGATGATGCCGGATATCTCCATCTCCGCCCCTTATGTTGAAGGCCTCTGCTCTCGTCTATGTGCCCGCTGAGCGCGGCAACAGTCCGTTCCGTTTCAACTTCCGGTCAATGCCGGGTCAATCCTCGTCCTGCCGAAGCGGCATTCTCCTGTTCAGCCCCCGCGTTGCCATGTACCGTTCAACAGTTCGTCGCGCAGGCGGCGTAAAAAGGGATTTCTACGCGCGCAGATCGCAACGTGGTTCTACGCGCGAAGACGCACGGCGCCCACCCTGCTCTTCCCGACTCCCCGCAACTCCCCTCGACCCTCACGGAGGTCTGCCGGATGCCCGGACCCACCAGATCCCGCCACAGGCTCACCACGGCCCTCGCCGTGTTCGGCCTGCTCGCCACAGGCGCCGCCGTTCAGGCGGCCACGGCCGCAACGCCGGCCCGCGCGGCCACTCCCCACCGCGTCCTGTTCGACAACGCGCACGCGGAGACCGCCGGCAACGCCGACTGGATCATCTCCACCAGCCAGCCCGACCCTCTCGGCCAGGACTCCTCCCCGTCCGCCGAGACGGACTGGACCGGAGCCCTCTCGTCCTGGGGGGTCGCCCTGCAGAAGACGGGCAACTACAGCCTCAAGACGCTGCCCTCGGGATCCGGCCTCAGCTACGGCGGCTCCTCCGCGACCGATCTGTCGAACTTCGACACCCTGGTCCTGCCCGAGCCGAACACGCTGTTCACGACGGCCGAGAAGACGGCGATCATGAACTTCGTGAAGAACGGCGGCGGTCTGTTCATGATCTCCGACCACACCGGCGCCGACCGCAACAACGACGGCTCCGACGCGGTCAAGATCCTGAACGACCTGATGACCAACAACAGCGTCGACTCCACCGACCCGTTCGGCTTCTCCATCGACTCGCTGAACATCACCTCCGGCTACCCGGCCGCCGTCAGCGACAGCACCGACCCGGTCCTGCACGGCTCTTTCGGCACCGTCACCAAGAGCCTCATCGCCAACGGCACCACCGCCACGCTCAAGCCCTCCGACAACTCCTCCGTCAAGGGCCTGGTCTACCGCAGCGGTTACTCGGGCAACACCGGAGCCTTCTTCCTGACCAGCACCTTCGGCAGCGGCCGCGTGGCCTTCTGGGGCGACAGCTCGCCGATCGACGACGGGACCGGCCAGTCCGGCAACACGCTCTACGACGGCTGGAACGACTCCGGCGCCAGCAACGCCGCCCTGGCACTCAACGCCACCGAATGGCTCTCCGGCGCGAGCGGCAGCAGCGGGGGCGGAGGCGGCGGCTCCACCTCCTGCACCGCCGCCCAGCTCCTCGGGAACAACGGCTTCGAGTCCGGCGCCACCACCTGGAGCGCCAGCAGCGGCGTCATCACCGACTCCGGCGGCGAATCGCCCCGTACCGGCTCCTTCTATGCCTGGCTGGACGGCTACGGCTCCGCGCACACCGACACCCTGTCCCAGCCGGTGAGCATTCCGTCGGGCTGTACCACCGCCACGCTGAGCTTCTATCTGCACATCGACACGGAGGAGACCACCACGAGCACGGCGTACGACACCCTCAAGGTGCAGGTGCTCAACAGCTCGGGAACCGTGCTGGGCACCCTGGCGACGTACTCCAACCTCCAGGCCGGCAGCGGGTACACCCAGCGCAGCTTCGATCTCGCGAGCTACGCGGGGCAGACCGTCACCCTCAAGTTCACCGGTACCGAGGGCTCCAGCCTCCAGACGTCGTTCGTCGTCGACGACACGGCGCTCAATGTGAGCTGACCTTCCCAGGGGTGGGCTCCCGGGCCCACCCCTCCCGGTCGCCCGCCGGCACCCTGTGTTCCGGTCCGCCCCGGCCCGAGATCGGCCTTTGGGCCCGGGTGAGTTGGTCAGGGCGCCGCCGACCGTCGCTCGAACACCACGTCCCGCGCCGTCCCCAGGGCGGTCGCCAGCGCTCCCAGCAGCACCGCGTCCTCACCCAGCCGGCTCGGCGCGATCTTCGGGCGGAGCGGGGTGAGGGAGCGCAGCGTCTCGCGCACGGGGCGCAGCAGCAGATCGACGCTGTGGCCCACGCCGCCGCCGAGCACCACCAGGTCCGGGTCGAGCACGGCCGCCGCGGCCGCCACCGTGTGCGCGATGCGCTCGCCCTCCTGCCGCACCGCCTGGGCCGCGGCGGGATGGCCCTGCCGGGCCGCGTCGAACACCGCCTTGGCCGTGAGCTGTTGGCCGGTCATCCCGAACGCCCGTGCCGACTCGACGACCGCGACGCCCGACACCGCGTCCTCCAGCGTCCCGGGCTCGTGCCGCCCCGGCCACGGCAGGAACCCGATCTCCCCGGCCCCGCCGTGTGCGCCGGTGAACAACCGCCCCTCGCTGACGACACCCATGCCGAGGCCGGTTCCGATCAGGATGTACGCGAACAGCCGGCTCCCCGCACCGACGCCGTAGGTGTACTCGCCGAGCGCGGCCAGGTTCGCGTCGTTGTGCACCTCCAGCGGGACGCCCAGCTCCGCGCGCATCCGGTCGAACAGTCCCGCCCGTCCCCAGCCGGGCAGGTGCATCGCGTACCGCACCCGGCGCCGCTCCTCGTCGTACACGCCGGGCGTCCCCACCACGGCGTGCGCCACATCCTCGGGCCGGGCTCCCGAGTCGGCGATCACCTGCCGGGCGGTGCCGACGACCAGGTCGGCCATCGCGCCCGAGCTCCGGGCCCGGTTGTGCACGTCCGACCGGGCCACCACCTCGCCCGCGAGGTCGGCGACCGCGACCCGCAGCCAGCTGCGGCCGATGTCGATGCCGAGCGCGTACCCGGCGGCCGGATCCGGCGCGTACAGCACCGCCATCCTGCCGCGCTCGGGCGTGTGCGTCCCGACCTCGCGGACCAGCCCCGCCTCCTCCAGGGCCGCCAGCGCGCTGGAGACCGTCGGTTTCGACAGGCCCGTCTCCCGGGCGAGCTGGGCGCGCGAGGCGGCCCCCGCGGCGCGCAGCCGCTCCAGGAGCAGTCGCTCGTTGGTGCTGCGCAGCCGTCGGCGGTTCCAGGGCTGTTCCGGCTGCTCGGCGGCATCACTGGCGGGCATCGCACCATTCTCACGTATTCATGACACGCCCTTGACGCATCTAGTAAGGCTCCTTAACTTTATCGCCCAGTCAGCCTCGCCGGGCGAGCCGAGGGGAGCCCAGCGCCGGCCGGACACCCGCGCCCTTGATCCGCGGGCCCGTGACCTGGGCCCGCAGTCCGTACATCCCACTCCCCGCGCCTCACTCCCCGCCCCGCTTCAGGAGGTCCCGTGTCCGGTAGTCCGCCCGCAGGCGGCGGTTTCGTCCGCCGTGTCGGCCTGTTCCAGGCGACCGCGATCAACATGAGTCAGATGTGCGGCATCGGGCCGTTCGTCACCATCCCGCTGATGGTCGCCGCCTTCGGTGGCCCGCAGGCGGTCATCGGTTTCATCGCGGGCGCCCTGCTCGCGCTCGCCGACGGGCTCGTCTGGGCCGAGCTGGGCGCCGCGATGCCCGGCTCCGGGGGCAGCTACGTCTACCTCCGCCAGGCGTTCCAGTACCGCACGGGCCGGCTGATGCCGTTCCTGTTCGTGTGGACCGCGATGCTGTTCATCCCACTGATCATGTCCACCGGTGTGGTGGGCTTCGTGCAGTACCTGGGCTATCTGGCCCCGCACCTGGGCCGGACCGCCGGTGACCTGGTCGGGCTCGGTGTCATCGCGCTCGTGGTCCTCCTGCTGTGGCGGGGCATCGAGAACATAGCCCGCATCACCGCGGTGATGTGGGCCGTCATGGTCACCTCCGTACTCCTGGTGATCGTCGCCGCGGCCTCCGACTTCAGCCCGCACCTGGCCTTCACCTACCCGGCGCACGCCTTCGAATTGACGAGCGGTCACTTCTGGCCGGGCTTCGCGGCGGGTCTGACCATCGGCATCTACGACTACCTGGGGTACAACACGACCGCCTACATGGGCGCGGAGATCAAGGACCCGGGCCGTACGCTCCCACGCTCGATCATGTTCTCCATCCTCGGCATCATGGCCATCTACCTGCTGCTGCAGATCGGCACGCTCGGCATCGTCGACTGGCACCGGATGACCGACCCGAACGACATCGCCTCCACGTCCGTGGCGTCGGCGGTGCTGGAGAAGGCCTGGGGCAAGGGGGCGGCGGACGCGGTCACGGTCCTGATCCTGATCACGGCGTTCGCGTCCGTGTTCACGGGCCTGCTGGGCGGCTCACGGGTGCCCTGCGACGCGGCCCGTGACCGGGTCTTCTTCCGTCCCTACGCCACGCTGCATCCACGCCACCGCTTCCCCGTGCTGGGCCTGGCCACCATGGGCGTGGTCACGGCGGTCGGCTTCCTGATCGGCCGTCACACCGATCTGGCCACCCTGATCCAGCTGCTGACCACGGTGATGGTGCTCGTCCAGGCGCTGGCGCAGATCGCGGCCGTGACGGTGCTGCGCAAGCGGCAGCCGGGGCTCCACCGCCCGTACCGGATGTGGCTGTACCCCGTGCCGAGTCTCGTCGCCCTCGTCGGCTGGCTGGTCATCTACGGCTACGCGGACAGGAACTCCCCGGGCCGTCACCCCATCGAGTGGTCCCTGGCCTGGCTGGCGCTCGGCTGTGTGGCGTTCCTGGTGTGGGCCCGGCTGGAGAAGGTCTGGCCGTTCGGGCCGAAGGAGGTCGCGGAGGAGTATCTCGTGGCGCCCCGCACGGAGCCTGCGGGCGCGTAGCCCGCCCGACGGTACCCTGCGGGCGCGTCGGCCGGTCCGCCGCCGCGGACCGGCCCCCGGGTGCGCCTCCGTGTACGCGGTGCCCGGTGACGGGCGGGCAGGGTTACGGACGTGCAGTGGTCCTGGTCGTCACGCCCGCGCACAGCATGCCCAGCACCACCGCGAGGGCGCCGATGACGATGCTGTTGACCACGACTCCGGTGTCCGGGGCCGTGCCGACGATCCACGGCGAGATGATCATCCAGGTGCCCAGCGCACACATGGCCCAGCTCAGGCCGTACATGCGCTCCGGCATGATGGTGAAGCCGAGAGCCAGCAGTCCGATCGCGATCCCCATGATGAGGTTGTGTGTCGCGACCGCGGGCTGGCTCGCCGTGTAGTGGACTATCCACGGGGATGCGGCGCAGTACAGGCCGAGCAGGAACACCGGCCCGTCCATGAGCGCCACATCGCGGCCACCGAGCATACGGGCGTAGCGGGCCCGCATTTCGTGGACATCGGGGTGGGTCGTCATGTCCCCTTTGGTGTGCGAGACGTGAGCCATCACTCGCCTCCTTCAATCTGCGGCATGGCCGCGCTGAAGCGGTATGCGGTGAATCGCCGCGTACACTTATTGTGCTCTTATTTTTTCTTTATGTGTAGACGCGGCCTCTTTGCCGCTCCCGCTCCGCGCGCACCAGCTCGGCCGCGAACTGCGCCCCCGCCAGCAGCGACAGATGGGACATCCACAGCCACACGAGGAAGACCACCACGCCCGCCAGCGACCCGTAGAGCCTGCTGTAGGTGCCGAGACCGGCGGCGTACGCCGTGAAGCACACCGAGGCGGTCAGCCACAGCGCCGCCGCGAGCACCCCGCCCGGCACCGCATGACGCAACTCCCGGGCCTGCGGCGGCCCGGTCCGGAAGAGGACCAGCACCAGCAGCGCCACCAGGGCCACCAGCGCCGGCCAGCGCAGCAGGACCCATACGGTCTCGCCCGCCTTCCCGAGCCCCGCCCACCGTCCCAGCGCCCTCACCAGCGGACCGCTCAGGACGAGCAGCAGGGCGCTGCCGAAGAGCAGGGGCAGCAGCGTCACGGCCGTGAGCAGAATCCGGTGCGCCTTGCGCAGGGCGGGCCGGTTGTCCGCGACACCGTGCTGATCGTGCAGCGCCCGCCGGAACACCGCCAGGTAACTGGAGGCCGACCACAGTGCGCTGGCCCCGCCGCCGACGGCCACCGTCACCGCGGCGGACCGCTCCCCGGCCAGTCGGCGCAGCGTACTGTGCAGAGCCGTCCCCGCCTCGGCCGGTGCCCACGCCGTGACCCGTGTGATCAGCGCATCCGTGAGATGCGGGCTGACCGCCCCGACCAGGGAGAACGTCATCAGGAACATGGGCAGCAGGGCGAGGATGGCGTAGTACGTCAGCGCCGCGGCCCAGTCGGACACGTCGTCCCGCCACATCGCCACCGGCGTGCGCCGCAGCGCCGTCCACAGCACCGGCCACGATCGGCCGGCCCGGTTGAGGGCCCTTCCTGCACCGCACGGCGTGTCCGGGCCGGCCGGGACACCGACGCGCCGCAGCCACGGCCACCTCCTGGGGGATACCGACGCCTGTCCGTCCACCACTGCCCTTCCCGTCCCAGCCGTATCGGCGTGCGACCGTGCGTACCGCCGTCCGGCCGCCCGTGCGGGGCGGTGCGCGGCGTACCCCTCTCTCACCCATTCCCTGACCGGCGAACGAAAGGCCATGCCGTCACCCGGTCGAAGGAAGCCCGGCCCGGGGCCAAACCGCCGTCGCCGCCTTCGGGTTCGCCGCTTTCTGCGGGCGCAGGCGCGTGCCACGGCGAGCGTGCCACCGGCCCGTCAGGCGGCCACCAGGGCGTGGGGCGTGAACGCGGCGCGCCGGAATCCGGTCGTCAGGCTCGGGCGGCCCCGGTCGGGCGGGACGCGGGGCCTGTCCGGGCCGGCCTGGCCGAGGGGCGCCCTCACGGCACCCGCCACCGGATTCGCGCCGTCGGTGGGCCGGCCCCTTCGGCCGGCCCAGGGCCGGGGAGGCCGCCGGGCGCGCCGGGGGTGCCGTAACGGCCGTGCGTGGTCCTCAGCCGTATCCGCGGGCCCGCTTGAAGCGTGCCAGGCCCTCCGAGAGGTCGACGATCGGGTCCGGGTAGGCGTCGTAGGCGGCACGCTCGGGGCCCCGCAGCTTCCACGGCTCGTGCACCACGGGCGCGTCCAGTCCGGCGAGTTCCGGCACCCAGCGGCGCACGTACGCCCCGTCCGGGTCGTGGCGCTTGGCCTGGCCGACCGGGTTGAGGACCCGGCCGGGCCGGGTGTCGGTGCCGGTTCCGGCCACCCACTGCCAGTTCATCTGGTTGCTGGCAAGGTCGCCGTCGACCAGCAGCGCGAGGAAGTGGCGGGCGCCGACCCGCCAGTCCACGTACAGGGTCTTGGCGAGGAAACTGGCCGTCAGCAGCCGCGCCCGGTTGTGCATCCAGCCCTCGTGCCGCAGCTGGCGCATCGCCGCGTCGACCACGGGGTAGCCGGTACGGCCCTCGCGCCACGCCTCGACGTCCGCGCGGGCCGCGCGCTCGGAACGCCAGCGGTCGTGTCTCGTGCGGTAGTCGGCGGTGGCCGCGTCCGGACGCGCCGCCAGGACCTGGCGGTGGAAGTCCCGCCACGCCAGCTGCCGCACGAATGCGTCGGCACCCGGGCCTCCGGCCCCCCGGGCCCGGTGGACGAGTTCGACGGGGGAGAGCGTCCCGAAGTGCAGATGCGGCGACAGACGGGAGGTGGCGTCGGCCGCGAGGTCGTCGTGGCGGTCCTGGTACGCGGTGATCCCGCCGCGCAGCCAGGCCGCGAGCCGCTTCCTGCCCTCGCTCTCGCCGCCCGAGGCGAGCCCCGGCGAGACCTCCGAAATCTCCGCACGCACGGGAAGTTCCCCGGATCGCGCGGCGTCCGGCACCCGCACCGTGCGGGGCGCGCCGAGGGCGTCGCGCAACCACTGCCGGGACCACTGCCGGAAGTACGGAGTGAAGACGGCGAAGTGATCCGAGGATGCCGGGGTCACCGCGCCGGGCGGCACGGCGGTGGTCACGGCGTCGTGGACGTGCAGCCGGCACCCCTGTGCCTCCAGGGCCCGCCGCAGCCGCGCCTCACGCCGATGCGCGTAGGCGCTGACGTCGGCGGCCATGTGCACCTCGTCGGCGTCCGTCTCGGCGGCCACCCGGCACACCTCGTCGACGACGTCACCGGAGCGGACGACGAGCCGGCCGCCCCGGGCCCGCAGACCCGCGTCCAGGTCCCGCAGGCAGTCCGCGAGGAACGCCAGCCGGTTCGGCACGGCGAACCCGGCGGCCGCCACGGCCCGGTCGCGCACGAACAGCGGCACCACCTGACGGGAGCCGTCGAGGGCGGCCCGCAGCGGCGGATGGTCGTGCAGACGCAGATCCGAGGTGAACAGGACCACCGAGACGTTCATGACGCGCACTCCGGGGACGCAAGGGGGTTGGCGTGATCTGCTTCCGTCCGGGGACGCAAGGGGGCTGCCGTGATCGGCTTCCGTCCGGGGACGCCCCGCGGATGCGGGCGTCAGCGGGCGGCCGTGCCGTCCCGGGCGGAGACGGACGGGGCCCGGGCGGCCGCCTTCGCGATGTTGCGGGCCATGCCGCCGAAGACGAGGGCGTGGAAGGGCGAGACGCCCCACCAGTAGGCGTGTCCGAGGAGCCCGTGCGGATGGAACAGGGCCCGCTGCCGGTACCGGGTACGCCCCCGGCCGTCGAGCTCGGCGCACATCTCCAGCCAGGCCAGGCCCGGGAGCCGCATCTCGGCCCGTAGCCGCAGCAGATGCCCTGGTTCGATCTCCTCGACCCGCCAGAAGTCCAGGGAGTCGCCGACCCGCAGCCGCTCGGCGTCGCGTCGCCCCCGGCGCAGCCCGACCCCGCCGGCCAGTCGGTCCAGCCACCCCCGCGCCGCCCAGGCGAGCGGGAAGGAATACCAGCTGTTCTCGCCGCCGATGCCCTCGACGACGCGCCACAGTGCCTCCGGGGAGGCGTGGACCGTCAGCTCCCGGCGGTCCGTGTAGAGGCTGCCACCGGCCCAGTCCGGGTCGGTGGGCAGCGGGTCGCTCGGGGCGCCGGGCGGCGACGCGGACGACCAGCGGGTCGTGACCTGTGCGTCGCGCACCCGCTGGAGCGCCAGCCGGACCGCCTCGTCGAAACCGATCGGATGCCCCGGCGGGGCGGGCACGTACCGCTCGATGTCCCGCTCACGGCAGACGACCTCGTGGCGCAGGGACTCGGTGAGCGGCCGGGCGAGGGACGCGGGCACGGGCGTCACCAGGCCGACCCAGAGACTGGACAGGCCGGGGGTGAGGACCGGGACGGGCACGATGACCCGGCGCGGAAGGCCCGCGTTCGCGGCGTACCGGACCATCATCTCCCGGTACGTCAGCACATCGGGCCCTCCGATGTCGAAGGCGCGGTTGACCTCGTCCGGCATGCGCGCGCTGCCCACCAGCAGGCGCAGCACGTCCCGCACCGCGATGGGCTGGGTCCGGGTGCGCACCCAGCGCGGGGTGACCATGACGGGCAGGCGCTCGGTGAGATAGCGCAGCATCTCGAAGGAGGCCGAGCCCGAGCCGATGATGACGGCGGCCCGCAGCACCGTGGTCGGTACACCCGAGTCCAGCAGAATACGGCCGACTTCGGACCGCGAGCGCAGATGCGGGGACAGCTGCCGCTCGGGGACGCCCACCGGTGTCAGACCGCCGAGGTAGACGATGCGCCGCACTCCCGCGGCCCGCGCCTGCTCCCCGAAGGTCCGCGCGGCGGTGCGGTCCTTGTCCTCGAAGCCTCTTCCCGCGCCGAGGGCGTGCACCAGGTAGTACGCGACGTCGACGCCGCGCATGGCCTCGGCGACCGACTCCGCCCGGGTGACGTCCCCGGCGACGACCTCGACCTCACCCGCCCACGGATGGTCGCGCAGTTTGCCCGGTGAGCGGGCCAGGCAGCGTACCCGGTGCCCGGCGGCGAGCAGCTCCGGGACGAGCCGGCCGCCGATGTATCCCGTGGCGCCGGTCACCAGGCAGTGCAGCCCCGGTCCGGCCTCGTCGCCGTTCATCAGTGCGTTCCTTCGTCGTCGATGTCCTTCAGTGGATTCTTCCCACGGCGGGGGTGTTCCGGATGCGCCGAGGGAGTGCCAGGCGGTGACCGGGCCGCCGGGAGGAAGGGCTTTCCCGTAAGCCGGACATGTCGGCGTCGATCGAGGGCAGGCGGATTACACGAGAGTCGTCGGTGGCCGTCGGTGCGAGCCGGCGGCCGATGCTGGAGGTGTCTGCCGCTATGGGCGCGAAGGTGTTGGAGCGGTTTCCTGCGGGAGCTCCGCGCGGAGCGTGGCCGGCGGAGGAGTTCGCGGCGGCGCGCCGTGCCGAGGGCGAGCCCGCGAAGGTCGTCATGGATCTGACGTCGGACATGTTCCTCGTGGTGGTCCCGGCCCGCGACGACGACTGACCGGACGGACACCGGGAGCGGGGCGCCGTATCGCCCGACGTCTCACGCTCGGGGAGCACCCGGTTCGGCCGGTACTCCGCCCTGGGTGCCGTTCGCGAGCCGAGTCGCCGTCTTCGAAGGCCGGGGCTCAGCAGAGATGGTCGAGGTGGGCGCGGCGCACCTCGGCCGTCTGCCCCTGCACCAGCAGGAACATCGCCTCCCGTGCCAGCCGCTGGGCCCGGTTGCCCAGGAGTACGGACCGCCCGCCCCCGGCCACGAGCGCCGCGGTCGTCGCGGCCCGCATCAGATCGTGGGCCCGCAGTTTCCACGCGAGCCGTTCCTCGAAGCGCTCGTGCGGCACCGGGTGGTCCCACAGGGCGTAGGACTCCCGCCGCGCCTCGTCGAGACGGCCCCGCAGGGAACGCGCCGTGTCCTTGGCATCAGGGCTGCCCTCCAGCAGTTCGAGCGCCGCGTAAGCGACGCCGAAGACGGCAGGGGAGGCGTTGGCGTTCCGGGGCCGGTCGACCAGGGCGAACTCTTCCCGCGGGGCGCGCAGCACGACCGCCTCCCCGGGCAGCCACAGGCCGTCCAGTTCCAGTGAGACCGTACGGGCGGCGGTGAGTGCCGCGAGCCGCATCGGCGCCGAGGCGCGCAGTCCCGGCTGCTCGCGCGCCTCGGTGAAGGCGAAGACCACCTCGTCGGCCTCGGACACACCCGCGAGCAGCATCACGTCGTTCAGCGTCCACCCCGTGTACCACGGCACGGTGCCGTCGAAGCGCCAGCCGCCTCGCTCGGGAGTGGCCCGCACAAGGATCCGCGGGAAGGCGCGGACGTGGGCGTAGGCGATTCCGGCCAGCAGTTCGCCCGTTGCCAGCGGCCGAAGCAGCCGCTCCCGCACGGGCAGATCCGCCGACGCCAGCAGCTTGACCGGCGTGTAGTGCTGCGTCACCACGAACCACGTCGAACAGCACGCCCCGGCCAGGATCTCCGCGGTCTCCCGGACGACGGCGCCGGGTGCCGCCGCCCCGCCGTACTTCGTGGGTGCGTTGAGGCCGAGCAGCCCCGAATCCTTGAGTGCCTGGACATGGCTCGCGGGGAGGCCCTCCTGGTCGACGCGTTCCGCCCGGGGCGACAGGAGATCGGCGGCCAACTGCCGGGCGCGGGTGACGAGCGGGTGCGCTGCGGTGGTCATGAGAGGCATTCTCCCCACCGGTTCCACGGACCGGGGTGACCCCGCCCGACGAGGCCGAGCGCACCGGCCGCACTCCGGCCGGCCGAGCCGATCGTTAGGGCCGCCCGCGACCGACAGGTCTACACCCTTGACTCGTGCAGATCAACGCGGTTGAGTGTGCCTCCGCAACCCCCCACCACGGCCGCCCCCACGCCGTGACCGGCCAGACCGGCGCGTGCGCGCAAGGACCGCTCCGCGGCGCCCTTGCCCGGGAGCGGCCGTGCCCGGGTCCTCGGAGCTTCACCCGGCGGCCACCTTTCCTGTCGGCGTACGACCGCCGGGGTGCTGTCATGCACCTGACCATGCACCGTCGAAGGAAGGGCACTGCCATGCGAACCCCCCACGCCCTGCTCGCCGCGGCCACCGCGCTGGCCGCGGCGGTCGTGACACCTCCGTCCCACGCGGCCGCCGCGATCCCCGCCGCCGGCGCCTACTACGTGCAGAGCGCCACCACCGGGCTGAACGCGGCCGACAACGGGGGAGCCGTCGAGCAGCACAACCCCAAGGGCAACGAGGACCACCAGCAGTGGAACCTGAGAGCCGCCGGATCCTCGTTCGTCCTCGAAAGCGCCGACACCGGGGGCAGTTGCCTCGGCCGCTCCGGCGACAAGGCCCGCACGGTCGCCTGCACAAGTGCCGACGCGGCCTGGGAGATCGCCCCGGCGGGCGGCGACCAGTACACCCTCAAGGCCCCCGGGACCGACCGCCACCTGACGGTCGCCGCCAAGCCCTCCGGCGCCAACTACCCCGCTCAGCTGGCCGTCGGCTCCTCCGGCGGCCTCGCCTCCTGGTACCTCACACCGGTCACCTCCCCCACCCGTCCCATGCCGCCCGCGGACCAGCGCACCCTCGACCAGGTCACGTTCCTCACCGCGCACAACGCCTACGCCAACGGCGTCGACGGCGGCTTCGCCCCTCCCTTCGTGAATCTGGTGCCCAATCAGATCCGCGGCATCGACCGGCAACTGGCCGACGGCGTACGCGGGTTCATGCTGGACATCCATCAGACACCCGACGGGGCCATCCTCTGCCACAACAGCTGCACCCTGGTCAGCAAGCCGGTGGCCCTGTGGGTGGACGTCCAGCGCATCGTGGACTTCCTCAAGGCGCACCCGGATCAGTTCGCCACCATCTTCCTGGAGGACTACGTCGACCCGGGTGTGCTGCGCAATGAACTGGCCCGGGTGAACGGCCTGTCGGACGTGCTCTACCGTCCGGACCAGACCGGCGTGCGGCAGAACGGCTGGCCGAAGATGGCCGATCTGATCGCCGCGGGCCACCGGCTGCTGATCTTCACCGACCACAGCCGCGCCTCCGACGAGGCCGCCGGGCTCACCCGCGACAGCTTCGGAGTGATGTACCAGAAGGACTGGACGGTGGAGAACTACTGGTCCATGGGCTCGGGCCTGGGCTCCTCCGACTGGTCCTGCTACAGCCGCTGGTACGACGCGGACACCGCCATCCCCCTGACCCGCACCGAACCCGGCTTCCGCCCGCTGTTCGTCATGAACCACTTCCGTGATGCGACGATCACGTCCACGGCCCGGACCGACAACACCAAGCTCGCCGACCGCGCCCGGCGGTTCTGCCAGCCGGCCGCCCGCAAGAAGCCCACCTTCCTCGCGGTCGACCGCTACGACCTCGGGGACCCGGCGTCCGCCGTCGACACACTGAACACCTACATCTATCCGTAAGGCGCCCGGCAAGTACTCCTGTCCGTGAGGTGCCCGGCAAGGCACCGCGGCGGACGGGTTTCGTTCGGATCAAGCCAGGGTCCGCGACGCCCGGCTCGGCATCTCACCGCGTTGTCGGACCGCCCGAGTACATCCGGTACGCGGGCGGCCCTCCGCCTTGCGACGCACCGCGCCGGACGCCGCGGCCTGATCCGAACCGATCGCGAACGAAATCCCCCAGGTGTGATCCGCGGACGGCCTCACCCCCGATCACCGCGGACGCCCGTGATGCCTGGGAACCGGGCGACCTGCCCGGCCGCCGCATGGGTTTCAGTGCCCTGCGGCCGGCGGGCAGGACCGCTCGGTCTCGCCGGACGCCGTGCGCGGGCCCAGGCGGGCGGCGGCGTACACGCACAGGCTCAGCCAGCACAGGGCGAACAGCCAGCCGCCCAGGACGTCGGAGAACCAGTGGACGCCCAGATACACCCGGGTGAGGCCGACGAGTACGCCCCAGGTCAGGACGAGTGCCACCAGGGCCGCTCGGCCCCGCCGGGCGCGGGCGAGGATCGCCAGGGCCAGCAGCCCCGCCGCGACCGCGGCCGTCGTGGTGTGCCCCGAGGGAAACGCCCAGCCCGATGCGTGCGTGACCCAGTCCCGGGGGGCCGGGCGAGGACGCGCCACCAGTGTCATCACCCCGGACCGCACCGCCTGGCCCGCGGCCAGGCAGAGGAGTGCCGCGGCGACGGCCGTGCCCCGCTGCCGCGGCGTGCGTCCCGCCAGCAGGCCCGCCAGGGCGGCGAGCAGATACGGGACCACTCCCGTGCCTGTGGACGTCAAGGCCCGCGCCACCGCGACCATCGCGTGCGGGCGGTGGCCCACCGACCACTCCAGCAGGTCCTCGTCGCCGAACAGCGGGGAACCGTCCCGCCCCGTCACGGTCAGCGTGAGCAGCGCGAACGCCGCGAGCGCGCCCACCGCCACCGAACCGGCGAGGTCCGCGGCGTCCGCCCGCTTCACGCAGCCACCCGGGGGGCGCCGGGCGAGCGCGGCGGTGCGGTGCGCGATGCTGCGCCCATGTGGTGGGCCCCTTTCATAATGGACGTGCGGGACGGCCCCGGCCGGACACGCGAACGACAATTCTGTAGACGGTCTACAGTAGTGTAGACGACTATGGGGTGAGGAAGGTTCCATGACCGAAGAGAGGGACGAGCGCCGCCCGGCGGGCGAACTGGAAGCCGGCGTCATGGCCGCCCTGTGGGCCGCGGACGCTCCCCAGACGCCCGGTCAGGTGCAGCTGAGCCTGGGCACCGGTCTCGCCCGTACGACGGTGACGACGATCCTGTCCCGGCTGCACGAGAAGGGCGTCGTCGACCGCAGGCGCCAGGGCCGCGGCTACGCCTACTTCCCCGTCCAGGACGCCCACGGCCTGACCGCCCGGCGTATGCACACCGAACTGGACCGGGGCAGCGACCGGCACACCGTTCTCGCCCGCTTCGTCGCCCAGCTCAGCGAAGACGACGAGCGTGTCCTGCGGGACCTGCTGGAATCCGGCGAGCAGTGACCGTCCTGCTGCTCGTTCCGCTCGCGCTGCCGCTCCTGACGGCCCCGCTCGCCCGCCGCGCCCTTCAGCGGCTCGCGCCCGCGGCCGCGCTGTGGGTGGTGACCGGCTCCACGGTCGTCCTCGCGTGCTGCTCCCTGACCGCGCTGGGGGCCTTCGTGCTCACCGGGCTGCTCAAGCTGCCGCTGTTCAGCGCGCTCGGGGAACTGGTGCGGCCGCTGCGTGCCGGGTCGAACCTCATCGTCGTACCGGCGGCCGCGTTCTCCGTGGGTGCGCTCGCCGTCACCCTGTGGACCGTGTGCCGCACCGTGACGTGCCAGGTCCGGGCCTTCCGTGCCGCCACCACCGAGGCGGACCGCCGTTCCGCCGCCGGTGACCTGTGCGTCATCGACTCCCCGTGCCCGGACGCTTACGCCCTGCCCGGGCGCCCGCACCGCATCGTCGTCACCACGGGGATGCTCCGCAGCCTCGCCCCGGACGAGCGGGAGGTGCTCTTCGCCCACGAGCGCGCACACAACGCGGCCGGGCACCACTACTTCCTCGCCGCCGCCGAACTGGCCGCGCTGTGCCATCCCGGCCTGCGGCCCCTGCGGGCGGTCATCCGCCTCGCGGCCGAACGCGCGGCCGACGAGACCGCCGCCGCGGTGGTCGGGGACCGGCGGCTGACCGCCCGGGCGATCGGCCGGGCCGCGCTGGCCGCCCGGGCCGCCCGAGCGGTGCGGCCGTCCTTCGCGCCCGCCGCGACCACCGGACCCGTGCCGCAGAGGGTCGCCGCGCTGCTGGCGGCCCCGAGGGTGCCGCACCGGGCCGCCCGCTGGATCGCCGCTCTTCTGGTCGCCTGCGCCGCGGTCTCCGCGTGTGCCTCGGCGACCGGGATCATCGGCTTCCATCACGAGGTGGAGGTCGCCCAGGGCGAGGAAGGCCACTGACCCACCTGCGCCCGCATGGCCGCACCGGTCGTGGGGGCGCCCCGCGCCAGGTACTTGACGGGATGCCGTACGCTTCGTGTTACGTATAACGCGGTAACGTCCCCCCGTCCCGGAAGGCCTGATGAGACGCATCGCCTTGGTCACCCTCGTCGTCGACGACTACGACGAGGCGATCCGCTTCTACACCGAGGCCCTGGGATACCGGCTCGTGGCCGACGAGCCGCGGCCCGACGGCTCCCGGTGGGTCGTCGCCGAGCCCGGCGCAGCCGACCACGGCACCGGGCTGCTCCTGGCCCGGGCCAAGGACGACGCCCAGCGCGCCCGGGTCGGTGACCAGACCGGCGGACGCGTGGGCTTCTTCCTGCACACGGACGACTTCGCCCGCGACCACGCCCGGATGACCGCCGCCGGCGTGACCTTCCTGGAGGAGCCGCGGCACGAGCCGTACGGCACGGTCGCCGTCTTCCAGGACCTGTACGGCAACCGCTGGGACCTGCTCCAGCCCGCCGAGTGACCGACCTCCCGCCGCTGTGAAGCGCCTGCTCAAGGAAAGACCCGTCATGACTGCTACGCGCGTAGATGCCGAAGTGATCCGCCGCCTGCCCAAGGCCGTCCTGCACGACCACCTCGACGGCGGCCTGCGCCCCGCCACCGTCGTCGAACTCGCGGCCGCGGTCGGCCACACGCTGCCCACCACCGACCCCGAAGAGCTGGCCGCCTGGTACTTCGAGGCCGCGAACTCCGGTGACCTGGTCCGCTACATAGCCACCTTCGAGCACACCCTTGCCGTGATGCAGTCCCGCGAGGGCCTGCTGCGCGTCGCGGAGGAGTACGTTCTGGACCTCGCCGCCGACGGCGTCGTCTACGCCGAGGTGCGCTACGCCCCCGAGCTGAACACCAAGGGCGGGCTGTCGATGAGCGAGGTCGTGGAGGCCGTCCAGGAGGGTCTCGCGGCCGGTATGGCCAAGGCGGCCTCCGCCGGCACTCCCGTCCGGGTCGGCACGCTGCTGTGCGGCATGCGGATGTTCGACCGCGTCCGCGAGGCCGCCGACCTCGCCGTCGCCTACCGTGACGCCGGAGTCGTCGGGTTCGACATCGCCGGTGCCGAGGACGGCTTCCCGCCCGCCGATCACCTGGCCGCCTTCGAGCACCTGCGCCGGGAGAGCGTCCCGTTCACCATCCACGCCGGCGAGGCGCACGGACTGCCCAGCATCCACCAGGCCCTCCAGGTGTGCGGCGCCCAGCGCATCGGCCACGGCGTGCGCATCACCGAGGACATCGTCGACGGCAAGCTCGGCCGGCTCGCGAGCTGGGTCCGGGACCGCCGTGTCGCGCTGGAGATGTGCCCGACCTCCAACCTGCAGACCGGCGCGGCCACCTCGATCGCCGAGCACCCGATCACCGCCCTGAAGGACCTGGGCTTCCGGGTCACCCTCAACACCGACAACCGTCTGGTCTCGGGCACGACGATGACCCGCGAGATGTCCCTGCTGGTCGAGGAGGCGGGATGGACCGTCGAGGACCTGCGCACAGTGACGGTGAACGCCCTCAAGAGCGCGTTCATCCCGTTCGACGAGCGCAACGCCCTCATCCGGGACGTGGTCCTGCCCGGCTACGAGGCCGCGCTCTGAAGCAGCCCTCGCAGGTAGGCGGCCTGTCCGGCGTGCTGCAGATCGTCGGACAGGACGCTGACCAGCCGTACGCCCAGGCCGACCGGCGGGTCCCAGCGCTCGTCCACGATGCGCTCAAGGTCCTTGGCGGCCAGTTGCCGCAGGGCCCCCAGGGTCTGCTCGTGCACGGCGTCGTAGTACCCCGTCAGCAGGTCCCCGGAGTCGATCCGGACCTTGGCGACCTTCGCCGGGCTGTGGCCGTACCCGGTGTCGCGGCGCGGCAGATCCAGCCCGAAGCGCTTCTCCCAGTCCTGTGAGAGCCACACCTGGTCGAGGCCGAAGGCGTCGGCGATATGGTCGTCCTGGACGCGGGCGAGGTGCCAGATCAACCAGGCGATGGAGTTGCTCTCCCCGGTCGGCCGGGCGTTGAGGTCGTCCGGTCCCAGACCGTCGAGGACGGCATGGACTTCTTCCTGGATGCGGCTGTACGCGTCGATGAGGATGTCCTTGGCATGCATGGGTCCACCATCGCGTATCGCGCCCGCGGGCGTCCGGCGAACCCGCTGAGCGCGGGGCCGGCCCGGTGCGCCGTGTGTCCCGCGTCCGTCGCGCGCCGGTCAGCCGGCTCGGGAGGTGTCCGCCACGTCCGCTGGGTCCGCCGTCTCCTCGGGGTCCGCCGTGAGCAGGCTCATGAGCGCCCAGGCAGCCGGGCTGGTGGCCTCGTGCGGGGGCAGCATCGCCACCGTCTCGTACTCGGCGGCGCCCTTGACGGGGAGCGAGACCAGGGTGGACGCCTCGGGCTTGTGCCCGAAATGGCGCGGGACGACGGCGACGCCGAGTCCCTCGTGCACCAGCTCCAGCAGGCTGTGCACATCGTTGACCTCGAGCGTCACGGTCCGCTCGACCCCCGCCTGCGCGAACGCGGCGTCGGTGGTGCGGCGCGGCCCCCAGTCGGGGTGGAAGTCGACGAACGCCTCGCCGCCCAGGTCCTCGGGTGCCACCGGGCCGCCCCCCGCGAGCGGGTGCGAGGGATGGCACAGCACCGTCATCGGCTCGCTCGTCAGCGGTACGGACCGCAGCTGGTCGGTGTCCGCCCAGGTGCGCATCGCGAACGCCAGGTCCAGCCGTCCCGCCGTGACCTCCTCGGCCAGCGCACCCGACCCCGCCTGCCGCAGCCGGATCTCCACATCGGGGTGGCGCCGCCGGAACCGGGCGAGCAGCCGGGCGACGTGCACCCCGGCGATGCACTGCTCGGTGCCCAGCGCGAGCGTGCCGCGCAGCACGCCCTGCACGGCAGCCACCGCCTCGCGGGCCGCCCGCACCTGGGCCAGGATCCGCTCCGCCTCCACCAGCAGGGCGCGGCCCGCCTCCGTGAGGGTGACGCTGCGGGTGGTGCGCACGAACAGCGGGGCCTGCAACTCACGCTCCAGCGCCCGGACCGAGGCCGACAGACCCGACTGGGACACCATCAGCCGTTCGGCTGCCCGGGTGAAGTGACGGTCCTCGGCGACCGCGACGAAGTGCTGGAGATGGCGCAATTCCATGATTGAGAAGCTTAGATGCTGAATCCCATCCGATTCCTCTGTTGGACCGCTGTACGACGGCCGGGTCAGAGTGGACGGCGTCGTCGGTAAACGCCCTTCTGGAGTGCACGTTGTACACGGCAGATCCCTCCCGCTACGAGGCCATGCCCTACCGCCGTACCGGACACAGCGGCCTGAAGCTGCCCGCGCTGTCGCTCGGCCTGTGGCACAACTTCGGGCCTGACCGCCCGGTGGAGACCCAGCGGGCGATCCTGCGCCGGGCCTTCGACCTCGGCGTCACGCACTTCGACCTGGCCAACAACTACGGGCCCCCACCCGGAGCCGCCGAGTCCGCCCTCGGTGACGCCCTGAGGGCGGACTTCGGCCCCTACCGCGACGAGCTGGTCGTCTCCACCAAGGCCGGCTATCTGATGTGGCCGGGGCCCTACGGTGAATGGGGCTCTCGGAAGTACCTGCTGTCCTCGCTCGACCAGAGCCTGAAGCGGTTGGGCCTGGACCACGTCGACATCTTCTACTCGCACCGCTTCGACCCGAAGACCCCGCTCGAGGAGACGATGGGCGCCCTGCACTCGGCGGTCTTGCAGGGCAAGGCGCTCTACGCAGGTGTCTCCAACTACTCGCCGGAGCAGACCCGGGAAGCCGCCCGCATCCTGCGCGAACTGGGCACGCCCCTGCTGATCCACCAGCCGCGCTACTCGATGCTCGACCGCCGCCCCGAGGACGGGCTCCTGGACACCCTCGACGAACTGGGGGTCGGCTCCATCGCGTACTCGCCGCTGGAGCAGGGCCTGCTGACCGCCCGCTATCTCGACGGCATCCCGGAGGGCTCCCGGGCCGCGAGCGACAGCCCGTTCCTCGGCACCGACGCGATCACCGAGGACATGGTGCGGCAGCTCCGGGCGCTCGACGACATCGCCGGCTCCCGCGGCCAGTCGCTGGCCCAGATGGCGCTGGCCTGGGTGCTGCGCGGCGGCCGGGTGACCTCGGCCCTGGTGGGCGCCAGCAGCCCGCGGCAGCTGGAGGACAGCGTCGCGGCGATCCGCAACCTGGACTTCGATGCGGACGAGCTGGCACGGATCGACGCGGTGATCAGGCGGGGAGACGCTCGCTGACCTCGCAGGGGCGGGCGGCCGCCTCCGGGTCGGCCGCGTAGGCGAGCACGCCGACGGTCGCCGCCCCGGCACGCCAGGCGGCTTCGTCCCCCTCGGCCGCCGGCGGGCTGATGTCGCAGTTCTCGCAGTACGGTGCGGCCCTCGTCGTCCACGGCTCCGGCCGCCCGGAGACGTCCTCGGGGACATGCTCGGCGAGGCCCGTGTCGACGATGGTGCCCGGGTGCACGGCGATGGCCCGCACATCCTCCGCGCGGCCGCGCCGGTCCGGTTCCACCGCGAACAGGGCCTTCGCGGTCCTCGACCGACCGTAGGCGGCGAAGGGCTCGTAGGGCCGGTGGTCGAAGTGCAGGTCGTCGAAGGCGACGGGGGAGAAGCGGAAGCCCCGGCGCGGCGAGCCTCCGGTCGCGGACGGCGCGAGGGGGCGACGAAAGCGACCCGAGTACCCGGGTATTTTCTCGCTAACCATCCCTGAACGCCCCGGTTTTCCCTTAAATGCCCGGGTTGTCGTGTGACGTGACGTGGCGAAGACTGGGGCGAGTACGGGCAAATCGACGACGGCGTGCGACGCAGCCGTGTGTCGCCGCAGGACGGGTGGCCAACCGTGAGCATCTCGCCCTTCGGGTCCGGTGACCCCTTCTCCGAACTCTTCAACCGCTTCTTCGGCATGAGCCCGGCGACCTCCCCGCCCGCCGTGCAGCGTGTCCCCATCGGACGACTCCTCAGCGACTCCGCGCACGAACTGCTGTCCGCCGCCGGCGAGCGGGCGGCGCAGGACGGCGCCGACCTCGACGCCGTCCATCTCCTGTGGGCCGCCACCCAGGTCCCGGCCGCACGCCAGATCCTGGAGCAGGCCGGCGCCGACCCGGACCGGATCGCCGCCGATCTCCAGCGGTCGATGCCCTCCGGGACCGGCGAGGGGGAACCCGCGCTCACCCCGGCGGCCAAGCGCGCCCTGCTCACGGCCCATGCCCGGTCCCAGGCGGCCGGCGCCTCGTACATCGGCCCTGAGCACATCCTCACCGCGCTCCTCGACGATCCGCGCTCCCCGCTCTCCCGGGCTCTCGGGTCCGAGGGCGCCTCGCCCGCTGCGCTGAGCGGCGCAGCCAAGGAGGGGCGCGCCGCGAGCGCACACCCGGACACTCCGACGCTCGACGAGTTCGGGCGCGATCTCACCGACGAGGCGCGCGGCGGCCGCCTCGACCCGGTGGTCGGCCGGGCCGTGGAGATCGAGCAGGCCGTCGAGGTCCTCGCCCGCCGCACCAAGAACAACCCCGTGCTCATCGGCGATCCGGGCGTGGGCAAGACGGCGATCGTCGAGGGACTTGCGCAGCGCATCGTCGCCGGGGAGGTGCCCAAGGTGCTGAAGGACCGCCGGGTGGTGGCCCTCGACATGGCCGGTCTCGTCGCCGGGTCCCAGTACCGGGGCCAGTTCGAGGAACGGCTGAAGAAGGTCATCGACGAGGTCACCGGAGCCAAGAAGGGGATCATTCTCTTCATCGACGAACTGCACCAGGTCGTCGGCGCGGGTGCCACCGGCGAGGGCTCCATGGACGCCGGCAACATCCTCAAGCCCGCACTCGCGCGAGGCGACCTCAGCGTCGTCGGCGCCACGACCCTCGACGAGTACCGCAAGCACATCGAGAAGGACGCGGCGCTCGAACGCCGCTTCCAGCCGGTCATGGTGCCCGAGCCCACCGTCGAGGACACGATCGAGATCCTGCGCGGGCTGCGCGACTCGTACGAGGCCCACCACCAGGTCCGCTACATGGACGAGGCGCTGGACGCCGCCGCCTCCCTCTCCGACCGCTACATCAGCGACCGCTTCCTGCCCGACAAGGCCATCGACCTCATGGACCAGGCCGGAGCCCGGGTCGCACTGCGGATCACGGGCGGCCCCACAGAGGTCGCCGAGATCGAGGAGCGTCTCGACCGGCTGCGCCGGGAGAAGGACGAGGCGGTCAACGCCGAGGACTTCGAGCGTGCGGGTGAGGCCAAGCGGCAGATGACGGAATTGGAGCGGCAGCTCTCGGAGACCGGCGAGGGCGGCGTACCGACGACCCCTGCCGTCACCGTCGACGACATCGCCGAAGTGCTCTCCGCGCGCACCGGTATCCCGGTCTCCCAGCTGACCGAGACCGAGCGTGAGCGGCTCATGAAGCTGGAGGAGCTGCTGCACCAGCGCGTCATCGGCCAGGACCAGGCGGTCACCGCCGTGGCCCAGGCCGTGCGGCGCGGCCGGGCCGGCATGGGCGCCCCCGACCGGCCCACCGGCAGCTTCCTCTTCCTCGGTCCCACCGGCGTCGGCAAGACGGAACTCGCCAAGGCGCTCGCGGAACTGCTCTTCGGCGACCCCGACCGCATGGTCCGCTTCGACATGAGCGAGTTCCAGGAGAAGCACACCGTCTCCCGGCTCGTCGGATCCCCGCCCGGCTACGTCGGGTACGAGGAGGCCGGTCAGCTCACCGAGGCGGTGCGCCGCAAGCCGTACAGCGTCGTGCTGTTCGACGAGGTGGAGAAGGCCCACCCGGACATCTTCAACCTGCTGCTCCAGGTCCTGGACGACGGACGGCTGACCGACGCCCAGGGGCGCACGGTCGACTTCCGCAACACCGTCGTCATCATGACCAGCAACATCGCCTCCAAGCACATCCTCGACCACACGGGCGACGTCGAGGAGATCAGGGACGATCTGATGGCGGAGCTGCACGCCCACTTCCGCCCCGAGTTCCTGAACCGCATCGACGATGTGATCGTCTTCCACTCGCTGGGCCGCCAGGACCTGGTGCGGATCGTCGACCTGCTCCTCGAGGGCACCCGGCGGCGACTGCACGCGCAGGGGGTCCGGATGGAGGTCACCGACGCGGCCGAGGAGTGGCTCGCCGACCGCGGCTACCAGCCGGAGTTCGGGGCACGGCCGCTGCGCCGCACCATCCAGTCGGAACTCGACAACCGGCTGTCGAACATGCTGCTCGACGGCACGCTCAACCCGGGCGACACGGTCCTCGTCGACGTCGCCGAAGGCGAGCTGGCCGTGAGCCTCAAGGCGCCGGCCGGGGAGACGAAGGACGCCAGGTCGGCGCCCGGCGATGCCGGCAGCGCGTCGCCGGGCGGCCCGGAGGACTCCGAGGAGCAGCCCCCGAGCTGGCCCGGCCCGATCTCCTAGGGCGGATCCGAGAATTCGCGCCGGATCGGCGGCGGGAATTCCGGCACTCCCTAGCCCGCCGCGCCCTCCGGGACGCGGTCCAGGAAGCCGTGGACGCTGCGGATGCGCCCGTCGTCGGACAGGGTGATCACATCGAAGCCGGCCACGGGCGCCGAGCCGTCCGCGTCGCCGACCAGTTCCCAGGCGAAGCGTGCGATGTCGTGGTGCCCGTCGACCGTGCCCGAGAGCCGGAAGGAGAACCCCGGGAACTGGGCGTGCGCTGCGGCGATCACCGCCGCGATCTGCTCGTGCCCGCTGACGTCGGCCAGCGGATCGGTGTAGCTCCCGTCCGGGGTCCAGGCGGCGGCGACCGCCTTGGTCAGGGCCTGCGGGTCACGGGAGTTCCACGCCTCGAGGTAGCGGGCGACGGCGGACTCGTGGCGGTGGGTGTCTGCGGACATGGCGGTTCAGCCTCCATCGAGGTCGTCTGCGCTGGCAGGACGTCGGCCCCGGGGCGACCTGCCCCGTCGGGAAGCCGACACCGCAACCATGCCCGGATGCCCGACGGGCGTCGATTACCTCTCGGGTAAGGGAGCCGTGGGCGCGGTACGGCGACGAGGACGCCGTCGGGCGGCGGGCCGAGCCGAAACCTTTCGGCCAACGGCGGCCGCGCATATGCCAGGAGACTGGCCGAAATGGCATCGTGACAGAGTGTCAGGAGTGGCGATACTCGAGTGACAGGGTGGTTCGGACCACATCCCCGTGCGCATGACGCGCCGCGTCCGGGCCGCCCACGTGCACAGTGAGCGCATGCAAGGCACCACGGGCCGGCCCGGCACCGAGCACCGCACTGGGGGACGATCGTGCACGACGAATTCCTGTGCCATGTCACGGCATACGGCATCTGCGGCGGTCAGCGTGTCGGCGTGCCCTTAGGCACCTACCGCGCGCCCACGCTCGCCCTCGCGCTGTGGTGGATGCGGGACCGCGCCTGCTGGATCGCCGAGCGGCTCGACCCGGATCCGGACAACCCGCTCTTCCCGGCGAACTCCATCGCTCCCGTCGCCGACACGGTCCCCGACGTGCCGAGCGTCCTGCGTGCCTGGTGTGGTGACACCCGCAGGCAGGAGCAGGTCGCCGAGGAGCTGGCCGCGGGACGGCTGGTTCGCGTCGCCGTCAGCGACGACACCACCGAGTACGAACTGCTCGCCGAATCCGTGGACGCCCTGCGGATGCAGCGCTTCGTCCCCGCGCTCTCCACCCCGGCGGCCTGACCGCCGCTTCCGGCCTCAGCGGTCCGCGGGACCGGCGGAACCGGTGTCCGCCGACGAACCGGCCGTCCGGCCCGGTACCGGCCCGGGGGCCTCACCCCGCGGGGGCACCCTCCCGGCCACCCAGCCGCCGACAGGACCCGCGGCAAGACCGCAGAGCGCGGCCAGGCCCAGTGCCGTCCACCACTGCGGCGTCAGAAACAGCACACCGGACAGTCCGCCGCCCAGGTCGCCGACACCGAGGAGCGACAGCCCGTAGTGCGCCTCGACCCGGCACACCAGGCAGATCATCAGCACCGCCGACCCCAGCGCGAGGGCCAGGTGTGCCGCGTGCCGCCTCAGCGGTGTCCGCGGCGGGGAGCGCCTCGCCATCACGTACGCGGCGGCGAGGAGCAGCAGGGCGTCCACGACCACGAGCCACCACACCCGGCCGTCGTGCTCGGCGAGCGTGCGGAGGTCGAGCGTCGAGACGTCCGGCGTGCGCAGCACCTCGTCGAGCACATGGGGCATGGGCAGCGCGAACGGCCCGTCCACCCGCCCGTGCCAGGTGGCGCCCAGACCGATGGTGAGCAGCGGCCATACCAGGTTGGGCAGCCCCAGCAGGATCACCGCAATCGTCTCCGCGGGGTGCCCGCGTGTCGCCGCCACCACCAGCGCGATGAGGGCGCCCAGGGCGATGTGCGCGAGGAGCAGAGCCACCACGGCGTACGCGGCGGGACGCACGGACTCCTGGCAGCGCAGCAACCGGGGTGGGAGCGGGGCCCCGTGCGAGACCAGCAGGGCCAGGAACAACACGCCCGCAAGCCACAGGAGTCCGAAGAGCACGGTCTGCGGCACGTCCGTCGTGTAGCCGATCCTGGGAGAGATACCGAACAACTGCCCGATGTCGCCGATCGTTCCGCCACCGAGCGGGACCGTGAAGGTCTGACGGGCCGCCAGTGCCAGACCGACCAGTGCCCCAAGCCACAGCAGGGCGATCCGGGCCGCCCAGCCCGCCAGTCCGGATGCCCCGGCGACGGCCCGGTGCCGCAGCGGGCGCACGAAGCCCGCTGCGATCACCAACGCCCCCGCGAGGGTCACCGACAGCGGCATCACCGTGAGCCCTCCCCGGGTACCGGCGAGCGGGCCCGCATCCCCCGCCAGCCTCACGCTGCCGCCGATCGCGACGACGACCACGGCCACGACCACCCGGGGGAAGCCGTTGTCGGGGATGCCGGTACCGCCCGCCGCCCACAGTCCGAGGGCGGACAGCACGCTCATGACGACAAGCCCGGCCAGCACGGTCCAGGCGGCCTGGACCCAGCCGGGCGGGGAGACCGGTGCGCCGCCGGGGGCGCGCGCGGTGGTCGGACCGCTCGAGGTCGGGGCGTTCACGCTGCCACGGTAAGCAGCCCGTACGCGCTCCGCCCGCCGACCGGGTCCGGCCGCGTCCGGCTCACGGCCCGCGACCCGCGCGCGCCGGTAGGCCGTCGGACTGAGGTGTGCGGTACGTCGCGCCCCGTCACGCCCTGGCCGTCGTATGCCGGCGGATGACGCGGACCCGCGGTACGCCCGCCGCCCGGGCCGTCGTCCGCCTGTCAGCCCCGCGCGGCCCGGTTCAGTCGGCCCGTACCACGAGCGCGTGGTCCCCGAGCCCGAGCAGGCGGTCGCCCGCGACCTCACCCAGCGTGGTGACCACCTTCTCGACCCGGCCGGTGGACGGATCGAAGACGAGGTCCTGGACCGTTCCCCGCTCGTCGCCCTCCTCGGACAGCACCCGGCGGCCCAGGACCTCGTGACGGGGGCCGGACGGACCGGGATCCGGCGGGACGGCCGACTCCACGAGAACGGCGTCGGGACCGACCGCGTGCAGGGCCTTCCAGGCCACGGCCGTCTCCTTGCGGCCGCGCGGTCCCGTCACCCGCAGATGGGTGATCCGGCCTGCCGCGGCGTCCAGGGCGAGCGAGGCCAGCACACCGATCTCCCGCGCCTCGCCCAGCGTCACCACCGGCAGTCCCCGCGCCTCGGAGAACGTCATCACGGCAGTGGCCCCCTCTCGACGCCGTTCGCAGTCGCGCCGCCCCGCGCCCGGTAGGCCTCCACCCGGGCCGCGAAACCGGCGAGGTCGTCGGCGACGAACCGGACCGCGTCCGCGGGGACGACCAGCGCCCGCCCGGACACGGCGAGCGTCTCACCGCGCGGCACGAACACCTTCCGCCTGCGCCTGCGCGAACCCGCGACCAGCGACTCCCGCGCATTGATCCGGAAGCCCGCCACCCGTCCGCTGGTACCGCCCTCGACCACCACGTCCAGCACCACACCGATCTCCGCGCCCGCGTCCGTCAGCACCCTGGCGCCGAGCACCTGCCCGTGCGCCGCCTCCTTGCGCGCCACCACCGCGGACGGCTCGGCGAGCACGTCCACACCCCGGATCATCACGGCATGCCGTCCCAGCGCATGAACGGCGCTCCACGGCAGGCTCTTGCGCAGCGGTCCCGCGAGCAGCCCCCGGCCGCTGAGCGTGAACCCCGTGATCCGGCCGGCCGGGCCGTCGAAGACCGTGTCCCGTACCTGGGCGACCGCGTCGCCGCCCAGTGTCACCACAGGGCGCCCCGACAGTTCGCGGGCCCCCGACAGTTCGTTCATCGCCCACCCCGCCTTCCGGGCCGGCCACCCCGCTGAACCGCGATCACCGTGCCCGCCCGCCGGTGCGCCTGCACCCACAGGAACAGCCCGGACAGCAGCGCCACCGCCGCCACCACGAGGACCGGCCACACCCACCAGCTCACGGTTCACCTCCGGTACCCCGGCCCGGCCGCCGTCGACCGGGCGCCGTACCATGCGGGTGCCCCGGACCCACCCGAAGATGCCCCTGCCGTGATCGCCTCCTCGCATTCCGTCACCGTGACCGCCGAACCGGCCGCGGTGTGACTGGAGACCGCATCGCTGGGTACGAGCACTGGTGCGGTGCCCCTGCGGCGGGAGCGCCGCGCCGAACGAATCCGGGCATTCCGAGAGAGAACCGCATGATGGAGCACATGGACGGAGCAGTGATACCTACTGACTTCGACATGCCCGTTGAGCCACTGCGGCGGGCGGCCCACTACACCGGGGAGCCGGGGTCCATCGCCGAGGCCAGAGCCTTCGGGGAGCTGTTCGTCGAACAGCTCAGGTCCGAGTGGTGCGCCCCGGTCGACCGGCGTGCCGCCGGGGACGTGCTCCTGGTGGTGAGCGAGCTGGTCACCAACGCCCAGCGGCACAGCCACGGCCCGTACATCCTGGAGCTGGAGGGCACCGACACCGCCGTGACGGTCGCCGTCTACGACAGCAGTGCGGCGCTGCCCCGGCGTTATCCCAAGGACCCGGGCCGTGTGGGACGGCACGGCCTGGAGATCGTCCATGCGCTCTCGACCCAGGTCACGGCCGAACTGGTGCCGGTCGGCAAGTGCGTGCGGGCCGTCGTGCAACTGGCCCGCTGAGGCGCCGCGTCAGTGCCGCGGCGCCGAGCTCTCAGGTCTCAGCGCCCAGCTCCCAGGTGGCGCGATGCCCGGCTCTCAGGTGGCGTCGACCCGGTTCACGTCGTCCAGCATGCCCCTGCGCAACTGTGCGATGACGCGCTTGATGAGGCGGGAGACATGCATCTGTGAGCAGCCGAGCCGCGCGCCGATGTCGGCCTGGGTGGCCTCCTCGACGAAGCGCAGACGCAGGAGCGTACGGTCGCGTTCGCTGAGCCCCGCCACGAGGGGCGCGAGGGCGTGGAAGTCCTCGACGAGGCGCATGCCCTCGTCCTCCTCGCCGATGAAGTCGGCGAGCACCGTCTCCCCGTCCTGGTCGTCCCCGGTCAGCGCGGCGTCGAGGGAAGACGAGTTGTAGCCGTTGGCCGCGATCTGCGCCTCCCTCACCTCGTCCTCGGCAAGGTTCATCAGCGCGGCCAGCTCGGCGACGGTCGGCTCCCGGTCCAGGCGGGTGGAGAGTTCGTCGCGCGCCTTCGCCAGTTCCACCCGCAACTCCTGGAGGCGGCGCGGCACATGGACGGCCCACGTGGTGTCGCGGAAGAACCGCTTGATCTCCCCGACGATGTAGGGCACCGCGAAAGAGGTGAACTCGACCTCCCGCGAGATCTCGAACCGGTCGATGGCCTTGATGAGGCCGATCATGCCGACCTGGACGATGTCCTCCATGTCGTCGCCGCGGCCCCGGAACCGTCCGGCCGCGAACCGCACCAGCGACATGTTCATCTCGATCAGGGTGTTGCGCGCGTACTGGTAGGCGTGCGTGCCCTCTTCCAGGGTGCTCAGGCGCTGGAAGAACTGCCGGGACAGTTCCCGCGCGTCACGAGGAGCCACCGTCCGCGGATCCGTGACGGTCGGCAGGGGGCCCTCACCAGTCCTGGTACGGACACTCTCGTCGGTGACCGTCGACCAGCCCATGGCGGTGTCCATGACCTCTACCTCTTCCACGAAACTCACTCTTCGGTCTCTCGGGCGTCGTCCATGCTTCGTGTGACCGCGTATACCCCGCGGTTGGCATCTCATGTGCGCGTTTTCGCCCATACGGCGTGGCGCTGGTCACCCGGGGGCGGCAGCGGAGGCTCTGCGCCGTACGACGGCACGGGTTCTCCCAGGGCGGAATGCCGCTCCCTTCCCGCGTCGCCCCGTGTCCCTAGGCTGAGGGGGTGAGCCCTGATGCGCCGAACGACGCCCGAGTCGTCCCCCTCCGTCCGCCGGGCGCGCCGCCCCGCACCGGCGGAGCGCCCCGCACTCCGCAGCAGCCGGGACCGGGGCCGCGGACGGCCGTTCCCAAGGAGCCTCTGTGGCGCGACCTCGTCGGGGACATACTGCGGCGCGAGCGGCTCGCCCAGGAGCGTACGCTCAAGGACGTCGCGGCGGCGGCCCGCATCTCGATGCCGTACCTGTCCGAGTTGGAGCGCGGCCGGAAGGAGGCGTCCTCCGAGGTCCTCGCGGCCGCGGCCCGGGCCCTCGGGCTGGGCCTCACCGAACTGCTCTCCCTCGCCCAGGACGAGTTGGCGCGGCAGGCCCGAAGCCGGTCCGGCCGGGGCCGTACGTCGCCGACGGCGCGGCACGACGGTCTGTGTCTCGTCGCCTGACCGCCTCGCCGACGTCCGGCTCCCGGCCCACCGGGTCACCCGAACGCGACCCGTCGGCTGAGCACTTCGTCGGCGAGCCCGTACGCCACGGCTTCCTGAGCGGTGAACACCCTGTCCCGGTCCATGTCGGCCCGCAGGGTCGCCACATCATGGTGCGTGTGCCGGGAGAGCACCTCCTCCACCTGGGAGCGGATGCGGACCATCTCCTTGGCCTTGAGGCTCAGGTCCGAGACCGTTCCCTGCTGCCCGCCGGCCGCGGGCTGGCCGAGCAGCACCCGGGAGTGCTGCAGCACGAACCGCCGGCCCGGGTCGCCGCCGGCCAGCAGCACCGCCGCCGTCGAGGCGGCCTGCCCGACGCAGAAGGTGGAGACGGGGGAGCGCACGAACGTCATCGTGTCGTAGATCGCCATCAGTGAGGTGAACGAACCGCCCGGCGAGTTGAGGTACACGGAGATCTCCTGCTCCGGGTTCGCGGACTCCAGGTGGAGGAGCTGCGCGATGACGACGTTGGCGACGCCGTCGTCGATCTCGGTGCCGAGGAAGACGATCCGCTCGGAGAGCAGCCGGCTGAAGACGTCGTACGACCGCTCGCCCTGCGCGGTCCGCTCCACGACGTACGGAACCGTGTACGACCCCATGTCACAACCCCATCCGTCGGCGCGAGGCGACCGGGCGGACGTCGGCGAGCGACTCCACGACCCGGTCGACCATTCCGTACTCCCGCGCCTGCTCGGCCGTGAACCAGCGGTCGCGGTCGCCGTCCCGCGCGACGGTCTCCTCGCTCTGCCCGGTGTGCTCGGCGGTGATCCGCTCGATGGCCTTCTTGGTGTACTGAAGGTTCTCCGCCTGGATCTCGATGTCCGCCGTCGTGCCGCCGATGCCCGCCGACGGCTGGTGCATCATGATCCGCGCGTTCGGCAGGGCGAAGCGTTTGCCGCGCGTTCCCACCGTGAGCAGGAACTGGCCCATGCTGGCGGCGAAGCCCATCACCAGGGTCGACACGTCGTTGGGTATGAGCCGCATGGTGTCGTAGATGGCGAGCCCGGCGGTGACGGATCCGCCGGGGCTGTTGATGTACAGGCTGATGTCGGTACGCGGGTCCTCCGCCGACAGCAGGAGCAGCTGGGCGCACACCCGGTTGGCCGACACCTCGTCGACCTGCGTGCCCAGGAAGACGATGCGCTGGGCGAGCAGTTGTGCGGCGAGGTGGTCGTCGAACCGGCTGGGCGGGGTGTCGCCCTCCTCCGCCCGGGGCGAGAGGGTGGTCAGTGGAGTCATCTCGTCTCCTTGTCGTGGCACGGTTGCCGTCGACTCCACTGTCGGCCCCGGGCGACGGGCGGACACCGATTCTCTGCCCGCGGCAGATTCGCCGAGGGCCGAGTCCGGGCTCAGCCCTTCTCGCGCAGCTGCCGGAAGAATGCCCGGACGTCGTCCACCAGCAGGTCCGGCTCCTCCATCGCCGCGAAGTGCCCGCCCCGGTCGAACTCCGTCCAGCGCACGATGTTCTCGGTGCGCTCCGCCCTGTGCCGCAGCGGTACCTGGATCTCGGCCGGGAACACGGCGAGCGCGGTGGGCACGGTCGACGGCTCGGCAGGGGCTGCCGCCCGGCCCGAGGGGTGGGCCCGCTCGTAGTAGATCTGCGCGGAGGAACCGGCGGTCCCGGTGAGCCAGTACAGCATCACGTCGGTGAGCAGCCGGTCGCGGTCCACGGCCTCCTCCGGCAGTTCCTCGGAGTCCGTCCACTCCCGGAACTTCTCGACGATCCAGGCCAGTTGGCCGACGGGCGAGTCCGTGAGCGCGTAGGCGAGGGTCCCCGGGCGGGTCGAGTGCAGGATCGCGTACCCCGCGCCCTCGCGCTGCCATGCGTCCCAGCGGCGCCAGGAGGTGAGGGTACGCTCCCGCTCCTCGGGGCTCAGGGTGGCCAGTTCGTCGCCGGTCGGCTCGGTGAGCTGCTGCGCTCCCGGCAGCAGGTTGAGGTGGACGCCGATCACCCGGTCGGGGTGGGCGCGGCCCAGCTCGCGGGAGATCGCCGCGCCCCAGTCGCCGCCCTGTGCGCCGAACCGCCGGTATCCGAGCCGCCGCATCAGCTCGGCCCAGGCGTCCGCGACCCGCCCCGCCTCCCAGCCCCGGTCCCGGGTGGGCCCGGACAGTCCGAACCCGGGAATGCCCGGCACGACGACGTGGAACGCGTCGGCCGGGTCGCCGCCGTGCGCGGCCGGGTCGGTCAGCGGCCCCACCACATCGAGGAACTCGACAAGGGACCCCGGCCATCCATGGGTGACGACCAGCGGGGTGGCGTCGGGCTCGGGGGAGCGGACGTGGGCGAAGTGGACGTTCGCCCCGTCGATCGTGGTGGTGAACTGCGGCCACTCGTTCAGCCGCGCCTCGGCGGCACGCCAGTCGTAGTCGTGTCGCCAGTACCGTACGAGTTCGCGAAGATAGTCGAGGGGAACCCCGTACGCCCAGCCCACGTCCGGCAGCGCGTCGGGCCAACGGGTCCGGTCGAGGCGGTCGTACAGGTCGTCGAGGTCGCTCTGCGGGATGTCGAGGCGGAACGGCTGGAGGGACGCTGCGTCCGGAGAGGCGTTCATGAGGGCGGATCCTAGGACCCGGCCGCAACGGCTGCCATCGAATAGCGGCGGGCGGGGGGTCGGCGGCCGCCCACCACCGGCAGGAGGCAGTGCCCGGTGTCGCCGGCAGTACTGAAAGGCCGATATGTCGACAGTGGAAAAAGACCGGTCTGCGCGCCACCGATGAGTTCGGCGCCCGGGACCGGTCTGCACAGTGATGACGTTCCCGCCCGAGGAGGTACCCCATGCCCACCGACGGATTCACCACGTGTCTGTGGTTCGACGGCCAGGCCGAGGAGGCGGCCGATTTCTACGTGTCCGTCTTCAAGAACTCCCGGCTCGGCCGTGTGGGCCGCTACACCGACGCCGGCCCCGGACCGGCCGGCTCCGTCATGGCCGTCGAGTTCGTGGCCAACGGCCAGAAGTTCGTCGCCCTGAACGGCGGCCCGCAGTTCACGTTCAGCGAGGCCATCTCCTTCCAGATCTTCTGCGACGACCAGGACGAGGTGGACCACTACTGGAACCGGCTCACCGAGGGCGGCGGCGAACCCGGGCCGTGCGGCTGGCTCAAGGACCGGTACGGCCTGTCCTGGCAGGTCGTACCCGCCCGGCTGATCGAGCTGATCAGCGACCCGGATCCGGAGAAGGCGGCCCGCACCACCCAGGTGATGATGACGATGTCCAAGCTGGACATCGCGGCCCTGGAGAAGGCGTACGCGGGCGAGTAGCCGCCACGGGCGGCGGGGCCGCTCCACGGCAGGAGCGGCTCCGTGTGCCCGGCACCGTCAGGTGCGGTGCGCGGCGATGGTCCGCGCGATCTCCCGTGTGATCCGCAGTACGCCCGGCGAGCGGACGGGGCATGGCTTCGGCGTCGAGGTCGTCGGGGCCAGACAGAAGTGCAGGGCGTCGTCGCCGCGGTGCAGGGCCGTGCGGTCGCGGGCCGGCTCGGTGCAGTACACCGGGTGCTCGTGCTCGTATGCGGTGCACGGAAGGTACCGCGTCCAGATGTAGCGGCCCGAGGCCGGACTGACCGTCCCGCCGGCGTCGGAGACGAGGTCGCCGGACGCCCGTGCCTGCCTGAGGTACGTCTCGTTGACGCGCCGGACCCGGTCGGGCGTGACCGGATCGGGTCCTTGCAGCACCCAGACGATCCTGGGCCGCCGGGTGCCACCCGCCGCGGCGATCTGCTCGGTGAGCCGCGCCGCGTCCTCGGTGTAGCGCGCGAAGTACCCGGAGCGGGCCGAGTCGTAGGTGATCCCGTCCATACAGGGCGTGTAGCCCCACGAGTTGCCCCAGAACTGGAGCACCACGAAGTCCGGGTGGACGGCGCGTACCAGCGCGGCGGCCTTGTCCGCGGGCGGCACCAGCGACCTCTGCCGGCCGCCCTCCAGATAGTCGCACAGGGTGGTGCCCGAGTACGGGGCGCTCGTGTACCTCGCGTGCACCACGCTCTCGAGCTGCTGCCCCAGGACCTTCTGGTTCTCCATGGCGATCGAGTCGCCCAGATAGAGCACCGAAAGGGTTCGCGTGGGGGCGGGGTCGGTCGTGGCCGCCGCCCGCTGGTGAGCCGTCGCCGGGGCCGCAGGGGCGGTGGGCGCGGGCGGTGCCTGCTGGGGTCCGGACGACGGATCTCCGCACCCGCCGAGCAGCAGCCCGGCCATCAGCGTCCCCACGATCCACGGTTTCCGCATGCCGCAACTCCCGCCCCGACCGCCGAAAGGGCTCCCCAGGCAAGCACAGCGGGGTGCACGGCGGAAGACGGAGGAAGGCCATACCGGTGCGGGCCCCGGCCTTTCCGGGTGCGGGGCCTTCCGCGCCGTTCCTGGGTCCCGGAGTCTGCTGCGGCTTTTCCGGGTGCCGGGCCCTTTCGGCCCTTTCCGGGTGCTGGGCCTTCCCCCTTCCCCTTCCAGGTGCCGCGCCCTTCCTGGGTCCCGTGGGCCTGCCGCGCCTTTTCCGGGTGCCGGGCCCCTCCCGTCTCTCCGGGTGTCGGCCTTGCCCCCGTGACTTCCGGGCCCCTTTGGCGTCCCTTCCGTGTCTCTTCCGGGCCCCTTTCCGGGTGCCGGGCCCTTCCCGTCTCTCCGGGTGTCGGCCTCGCCCCCGTGACTTCCGGGCCCCTTCCGTGTCTCTTCCGGGTGACCGCCTTTCCCGTCCCTCCGGGTGCCGGCCTTGCCGCCGTCCCTTTCGGGCCCCTTTCCGGGCCCTTCCGGGCCCCTGGAAAACCGGGCGACGTCGCCCCGCCCGGCCGCCGGCCGGGCGCGACGGCCGCATGCGGCTGTACGGCGGGCGGCTACCAGGACCGCGCGGTGCGCAGCAGACGGTCCCGGACCCGGTCGACGTCCGGGTTCTCCGAGGGGCCGGGACGCTGGACGAGGAAGCCCGTGTTGATCGGCGGGTCGTCGGGCTCGTGCAGCAGGACGACGGTTCCGGCGGCGAGTTCGCCGAGACAGAGGTACCGCGGCAGGACGCAGAAGCCCGCCCCCGCGACGACCGCCGAAAGCACCCCGCGCAGGTCGGGCACCGTCAGGGCGGCGGCGCGGGTCAGCCGGGTGCCGAACACATGACGCCAGTAGCGCCGGGTGATGGGGAGGTCCTCGGCGTACGACACCAAGGGCACCTCGTTCAGGGCGGCGGGCCCCTCGACGGCCAGCCGCCTCCGGACACGTTCCGCCCAGCGAGGCGCCGCGACCAGCACGAACTCCTCGTCGCCCAGCGGTACGGCCGTCAGGGTGCGGCCCCGGGGGCGGGTCGTGGCACACACCAGGTCGTGCCGGCCCGCGCGCAGTTCCTCCAGCAGCGCGTCGGTCAGTCCCGTCGTCACCCGCAACCGGACGCCCTCCGCCACCAGCGGGGCCAGGGCGGGCAGCAGGGAGGTGCACAGGAGTTCGGATGGGCCGGCGAGATGCACCGGGCCAGCCCGGCCGCCAGGGGCCCCCTCCGGTCCGGCGGCGGCCAGCAGCACGTCCAGGGGGCCGGCGATCCTTGCGGCCAGCTCGTCGGCGACGGGCGTCGGTGACACGCCCCGCGGCCGTCGCTCGAACAGTTCGCGGCCGGTCTGTCGCTCCAGGGTCCGCATCTGCGTCGTCACCGTCGGCTGCGACAGCCCGAGCAGCCGAGCCGCACCGGTGAACGAACCGGAGCGGTACACCGCCACAAAGGTGCGCAGCAGGTTCAGATCGGGCTGTGGCTGCGAGGACGCGGGGCCCGAGGCTCCGTGAGTCATTGGGTTTCCAATACCAGGCATTGTATTGATCATTGGAATCCTATCGCCCGGCGTCCTACCGTCGATGACGCCGGCGCATCGGACGACCTCGGTCCGGGACACCGGCCCCCATGACCGCACCCTCGGAGGCAATCCATGTCGAAGATTCTTTTCGTGCTGACCGGCGCCGACCACTGGACGCTGGCCGACGGCACCAAGCACCCCTCCGGTTTCTGGGCCGAGGAGGCCGTCGCCCCTTACGAGGTGTTCAAGGCCGCGGGCCACGAGATCGTCGTGGCCACTCCCGGCGGTGTCGTCCCCACCGTGGACGAGAGCAGCCTGACGCCCGAGCTCAACGGCGGCCAGGAGAACGCCGACCGGATCAGGGAGGTCCTCACGTCGGCCGCCGAGTTCAGCCGCCCCGTGGCGCTGACGGACGTCGACCTCGACGAGTACGCCGCCGTGTTCTACCCCGGCGGTCACGGTCCCATGGAGGACCTCGCCGTCGACGCCGACTCCGGCAGCCTGCTCGCTCACACCCTCGACTCGGGCAAGCCGCTGGGCGTGGTGTGCCACGGCCCGGCCGCGCTGCTGGCGGCCACCCGGGCCGACGGCTCCAATGCGTTCGCCGGGTACCGGGTGGCCGCGTTCACCAACGCCGAGGAGACCCAGTCCGGCCTCGCCGACCGGGCCAAGTGGCTGCTCCAGGACCGTCTCACCGAGGTCGGCGTGCAGGTGCAGACGGGCGAGCCGTGGGCGCCGAACGTTGTGGTCGACCGCAACCTGGTCACCGGCCAGAACCCCGCGTCCTCCGCTCCGCTGGCCACCGAACTGCTGGCGAAGCTGAGCTGACCGGACGGCGGCGTCCGCGGCCCGCGGCGTCCACCGGTCGGGGCAGGCGGGGGCGCCGGTCGGGCGCGTCCCGGATGCCGGAGCCGGCGCGTACCGGTAGCCGTGGAGCATGCGCTTCCTCGGCGAGCTGGACCAGCGGCTGTTCACCCGGGTCGCCACGGCCCGCCTGCCCGGCGCCGACCCCGCGCTCACCCGGCTGAGCCGCTCGGCCGATCACGGACGGCTGTGGCTCGGAGCGGCGGCCGGGCTCGCGGCGCTCGGCGGCCCCACCGCCCGGCGCGCCGCCCTGCGCGGAGCCGGTTCGCTCGCCCTCGCCTCGCTCACCGTCAACACCGTCGTCAAATGGACCGCCCGGCGCCCGAGACCGCTGCTGGACCCCGTCCCGGCGGTCCGGCACCTCCTCCGGCAGCCCCGCACCACCTCCTTCCCGTCCGGCCACTCCGCGTCGGCCGCGGCCTTCGCCACCGGTGTCGCCCTCGAGTCCACCCGATACGGCACGCTGATCGCGCCGGTGGCCGCCGCGGTCGCCTTCTCGCGGGTCTACGTGGGCGTGCACTACCCGGGGGACGTCCTGGCCGGGACGATGATCGGCATCGGCGCCGCGGTGCTGACCTGCCGGTGGTGGCCGCCACGCCAGGTGAACCCGCAGCGCGAGCGGCCGCCCGCTGCGGCACCCGCGCTGCCCGGCGGCGACGGGCTCGTCGTCTTCGTGAACACCGGCTCCGGGCCCCCGGCCGCCCCGCTGCCGGCCTCCACCCTGCTCACGGAGCTCCTGCCGAGGGCGGAACTCGTGGAGTGCGCACCGGACGACGACTTCGGGGTCCTGCTCGACCGGGCGGTCCGTCGCGCCCTCGCACGCGGTGGCGCGCTGGGCGTCCACGGGGGCGACGGCACCGTCAACGCGGTGGCCCGGGCCGCCGCCCGGCACGGTCTGGCCCTCGCCGTGTTCCCCGGCGGCACCCTCAATCACTTCGCCCTCGACGTGGGTGTTCCGCATGTGGAGGACACGGCGGCCGCGGTCGTCCGCGGTGAGGCGGTCGCCGTGGACGTCGGGGTCGCCGCACCCCTCGTGGCCCCTGCCGCGGACGCGGATACGGCGGCCACGGTGCCGGTGGAGTTCCTGAACACCTTCGGCATCGGTCTCTATCCCGAACTGGTCCGGCAGCGCGAGCGACTGGAGCCCCGGCTCGGCAAGTGGCCCGCGACGACCGTGGCGCTCATCCGGGTGCTGCGCACCGCGAAGCCCGCCGAGCTGCGCCTCGACGGCCGCCCCCGAAGGCTCTGGCTCCTCTTCGCCGGCAACGGCCGTTATCTGCCCGACGGCTTCGCACCCGCCTACCGTCCGCGGCTCGACGACGGGCTGCTCGATCTGCGGCTGATCGACGGGAGCCACCGGCTGGCCCGCACTCGGGTGGTCCTCTCGGCACTGGCCGGAACGCTCGGACGCTCCCGGGTGTATGTCGCCGAGCGGGTGCCCGAGGTGCGGATCGAGAACCTCAGGGGTACCGACACCTGTGCGTACGACGGTGAGGTCCTCCCGGCCCCCGGGGCTTTGCGGCTCGCCAAACGGAACCGGGCGCTCGTGGTCTACCGGCCCGCCGTTCCGGGCAACGAGATCGCCCAGCAGGCGCGGCTCGCCGCCCTTGTCGCCCGGTACCGCGGACGGCAGAGGGGCGGCTGAGTATTCGTTGACAGGCATATAACCAGCGGGGCATATTAGGGGCGTGTCCGAAGCATCCTTGTGGACCGCCCTCGCCGACCCGCACCGACGGGCCATCGTCGCGCTGCTCCTGGAGCGGCCGAGGCCCGTCGGTGAGATCGTCGAGGCGTGCGGTCTCAGCCAGCCGAGCACGTCGAAGCACCTGAAAGTGCTGCGCGACGCGGGCCTGGTCCGCGTACGGCAGGACGCGCAGCGCCGGGTGTACGCACTCGACCCGTCCCCCATCGCCGAGCTCGACGCCTGGCTCGACCCCTACCGCAGGCTGTGGAACAGCAGTCTGGACGCGCTGGGACGGCGCCTCGACGAGACCTCGGACGACACCGACGAAACCCCCTCGAAGGACTG
The DNA here is from genome assembly GCF_021462825.1 of Streptomyces glomeratus. Classification (GTDB taxonomy): domain Bacteria; phylum Actinomycetota; class Actinomycetes; order Streptomycetales; family Streptomycetaceae; genus Streptomyces; species Streptomyces glomeratus. Next base: position 176,540 of record NZ_JAKEEB010000012.1, read on the forward strand.
ATCCGCCATGACCGCCGACCTCACCGGCACGTACCTCACCCTCGACGACGGCCGTTCCGCCGTCCGCTTCAGCCGCGTCTACGACCACCCGGCCGACCGCGTCTGGCGGTTCGTCACCGACGCCGACGAACTCGCCCGGTGGTTCCCCTCCCGAGCAGAGTTCGAGCTTCGCCCCGGGGGCACCGTCCGCTTCAGCGGGGACCCCCACATGCCCGACTCGACCGGCGCGGTGCTGGCCGTCGACGCGCCCCGGCATCTGTCGTTCCTGTGGGGCGGCGACGAACTGCGCTTCGACCTGGAGGAACTGGACGGCGGACGCACACGGTTCACCCTCACCAACGTCCTCGGAGAGCGGGAGGCCGCCGCCCGCAACGGCGCGGGCTGGGAGGTCTGCCTCGCGGCCCTGGACGCCCGGGTCCGCGGCGAACGCCACGAGGGCCCGCACGCCGGGGTCGGCACCCCCTGGAAGGAGTACTACGAGGGCTACGTCCGGGCCGGGATCCCCTCGGGCGCGCCCGTCCCCGGTGCCGGCGCGTGACCGCTCACGCCAGCTGACGCCGTACCAGCTCGTGCAGCCGCCCGTTCGTGTCCGCGAGGAGCTGCGCGGGCGGGCCCTGCTGGGCGACCTTCCCGTCCTCCATCACGATGACCCGGTCCGCGTCCAGCACCGTGGACAGACGGTGGGCGATCACGATCCGGGTGGCGTTCAGGGCACGGGTGGACTCGATGACCTTCCGCTGTGTCTCGTTGTCCAGCGCGCTCGTCGCCTCGTCGAAGAACAGGATGCGCGGACGGCGGATCAGCGCCTGGGCGATCATCAGGCGCTGGCGCTGTCCACCGGAGATCGCGCCGCTGCCCTGGACGATGGTGTGCAGACCCATGGGCATCCGCTTGATGTCCTCCGCCAGCCCCGCCATCTCGGCCGCCGCCATCGCCTCCTCCGGCGTGTACGGCTCGGTGCCGCAGATGACGTCCAGGATCGAACCGGTGAACGGCTGCGCGTGCTGGAGGACCACCCCGCACTGCCGGCGCACCGCCGACTGGTCGAGCGCCGCGAGGTCCTGGCCGTCGTACAGCACGCCGCCCGAGACGGGCTTGTCGAAGCCGATCAGCAGGCGCAGCAGGGTCGACTTGCCGCAGCCGCTCGGTCCCACGATCGCCACGAACTCACCCGGTCGTACCGCGAAGGACACGTCGTCGAGGACCAGGGGACCGTCGTCGGCGTAGCGGAAGGACAACCGGCGCGCCTCGATCGCCCCGGACAGCACACCCGGCCGGGTGCTGGCCGTACGCACCTCCGGGGTCGCGTCCAGCACCGGCCTGATCTCCTCGAACAGCGGCAGCGCCGCGACCACCGAGACGAACGCGCCGGTGAGCTGGGTGACCGAGGTCAGCAGCATGGTCACCGCGGTGTTGAAGGTGAGGAAGTCGGCGGCCGACAGGGCACCCCTGGCCGGGCCCGCGAGCAGTATGAACAGCAGCAGCGAGCACACCGGCAGATACACCGCGCCCAGCACCGTGGTGAGGTTCTTGATCCGGCCCACCTTCTGCTGCAGCTCACGGCTGCGCGCGAACTCGCGTGCCCAGGCGGCGTAGGCGTAGTTCTCGGCGGCCGCGACCCGAAGCTTGGGCAGACCGCGCAGGGTCTGGAACGCCTGGTTGTTCAGCTTGTTGCCCAGCCGCACCAGCCGCCGCTGCCAGCGCACCTGCCACAGCCCGAGCCCCAGGAAAACGGCGGCGATGACGACGAGCATGCCGATCGCCGCCAGGGCCATGGGCACGCTATACCACAGCAGGAGCCCCAGGTTCATGGCACCGACCGTCACGGATTGGGCGACCACCGGCCCGACTCCGGCGAGCAGCCTGCGGATGGCGCTGATACCCATCGCCGCACTCGCCAGCTCACCGGTGGAGCGCTCCGCGAAGAACTTCGTCGGCAGCCTCAGCAGACGGTCCCAGACGGCGGGCTGGAGCGTCGCCTCGATCCGTCCCTCCAGGCGCAGGATGCTCAGATTCTCCAGCAGCATGAACGCCGCCGCCACCACACCGGTGACCATCACGGCGAGGCAGACCTGCACGATCAGCCCCTCCTGGGCCTTCGGCACGTACTCGCCGAGCACCTTGCCGGTGGCGATGGGCACCAGCGCGCCGATGGCGACGGTGACAAGGCCGCTGAGCACAAGGCCCAGCAGATCGCCCCGGGTGCCGTGCATGCTGAAGCGCAGCAGCCGCAGCGGCCCGAGCCGCTGATCCGGCAGCGGACGGTAGAACATGACGGCCCGCGGCTCGAACTCATCCGCGTTCGCCTTCTCGATGGGCGTCTCGCGGCCCGAGGAGGGCTGCACGGCGGCATAGCCTCCGCGCCGCCACAGCAGGGCGACCGGCGCCCCCGACAGGGCCCGATGGCCCACCAGCGGGCCGACGTCGTCGTGCCACCAGCGCCCCTCCAGCCGCACGGCCCGGGTGCGGACCCGGGAGGCGACCGCGATCCGCTCGACCGGATCGAGGCGGTCGCTCTCGGTGTCGCTCTGCCCGGGGTCGGCGAGCGTGATCCCGGCCTCGCCGGCCACCAGCCGGCAGGCCGCGTAGGTGGCGTCGGCGTCGGCCGCCGTCGTGCGCCGGGCCGACGGCCTGCCGATCGAGGCGAGCAGTGTGCGGTCGGCCTGGGCGCGGACCGCCTCGCCCGCCTTGATGCCGGCCGCGGTACGGGTCTCGTGGGTGCGCTCCACCTGCTCGATCCACCGGTCGAGGGTGGCGAGCAGGCGGTACTGCTGGTCGACCATGCCCTGCCAGACCGCTGGGTCCATCAGCAGATCGGCCGCGGCCTCCGCCCCGTACAGGGAGCCGTACTGGACGCTGCCCGGCGGCACCTGCATCCAGAAGACGTCGTCGTCCGTGATGTCGGCGGCGCGTTCGCTCGCCATCGGCGCCTGGAAGAGAATCGACAGGCCCCGGCCGACGCCCAGGGCCAGGGCGTACTCCAGCGGGCTCGTCGTCGGCGGTACGTACTGCGGGTTGCCGTATTCGTCGTACGACCAGGTCTGGGTGTCGACCTGCTGGTACAGCTCGCGGAGCTGGATGCGGCGCACCGCGCAGTCGCGCACCGGCCGGGCGACCAGAGTGTGCTGGGGGCCCGCGACCGGGCCGAGCAGCAGCGAACCCGCCTCCAGACGGCCGAGATGGTGCCAGTGGCCCTGAACGGCGGCGTCGACCGCGAACAGGTCCAGCGCGCCGGACGCCACCAGCCACAGCACCTGCGGGCCCCCCAGGTCGAGCCGGCCCAGGCCCGAGCAGTCGACCGGGGATCCCATCCCACCCAGCGCGCCGAGGACGAGGTCGCCCTCCTGAACCGCCGTCATCTCATCGCTCCCTGACCAGCTCGGCGTAAGCCCCGCCGGCCGCCACCAGGGCATCGTGCCGCCCTCGTTCCACGATCGTTCCGTGCTGGAGCACCACGATCTCGTCGCTGTCGCGCACGGTGCTGAGCCGGTGCGCGATCACCACGCAGGCGCAGCCGCGCTTGCGCAGGTTGTCGATCACTGTCTGTTCCGTCTCCGCGTCGAGGGCGCTGGTCACCTCGTCGAGGACCAGGATGCTGGGATCGCGCACCAGCGCCCGTGCGATCTCCAGGCGCTGGCGCTGCCCGCCGGAGAAGTTCCGCCCGTCCTGCTCGACCCGGCTGTGGATACCGCCCGGGCGGCGCATCACCACGTCGTACAGGGCCGCGTCCCGCAGCGCCGCGACCACCGCGTCGTCCGGGATCGAGGGGTCCCACAGCGCCACGTTGTCGCGGACCGTGCCCTCGAAGAGGAAGACATCCTGGTCGACGAAGGAGACCGAGGCGGCGAGCGCCCCGCGCGGAATGTCCTGAAGGCGCCGCCCGTCGATGCGGATCTCGCCCTCCCACGGGGCGTACAGGCCCGAGATCAGCCGGGACACGGTCGACTTGCCGCTGCCCGAACCGCCGACCAGCGCCACCTGCTGACCCGGGCCGACCGTCAGGCTGAAGCCGCTCAGCAGCGGCTTGTCCAGCGGGCTGTAGCCGAAGGTGATGTTCTCCAGTTCGACATGGCCGTGCAGGCGGCGCGTCGACTCGCCGCGTCCGGAGCGGCCGTAGAGCGGGTCGGCCTCGAAGTTCTCCACGTCCTTCAGACGTGCCACGTCCGCCGCGAAGTCCTGGATACGGCCCGCGACCCCGTTGAGCCGGGTGATCGGCGCCGTGAACCGCGTCACCAGCGCCTGGAAGGCGACCAGCAGGCCGACCGAGATATGCCCCTCGACCGCCCGCAGGCCGCCGATCCACAGGATCAGCGCGCTGTTGAGCGTGGCGAGCGTCGGCGCGACCACCCCCAGCCAGGCGCTCGGCACCCCGAGCCGCTGCTGTTCCTCCAGCGTGGTGGCGTGCTGCCCGGCCCACTTGCGGAAGTAGCCGTCCTCGCCACCGGTCGCCTTCATCGTCTCGATCAACTGCAGCCCGGTGTACGCGGTGTTGGTGAGCCGGGCGCTGTCCGCACGCAGCTTCGCGGTGCGCGTCGCCCGCAGCCTTACGACCACCCGCATCGCCACCACGTTGAGCAGCGCGACGCCGATACCGACGAACGTCAGCTGCGGGTCGTACGTGTACAGCAGCACCGCGTAGAGCACGACGACGATCGCGTCCACGCCCGCCGCCGCCAGATCGCGGGCCAGGGTCTCGGCTACCGCGTCGTTGGACTGCAGGCGCTGCACCAGGTCGGCCGGACTGCGCTGGGCGAAGAACGTCACCGGCAGACGCAGCAGATGGCGCAGGAAGCGGGCGCTGGAGAGCGTGGAGGAGATGATCCGGCCGCGCAGCAGGTTCGTCTGCTGCACCCAGGTGAGCACGATGGTGAGCAGCACACAGGCGGCCATCGACATGAACAGCACGCCCAGCAGCGAGGTCTGCCCGCCGATCAGGAACATGTCGATGTACGTCCGGCTGAGTGCGGGCAGCGCGGCACCCACCGCCACCAGGAGGAGGCTCGCCAGGATCGCGGCGGGCATCGTGCCCGAGGTGCCGCGCAGCCGCGCGGGCATGGCACCGAGGACACCCGGCCTGCGGCCGCCCTTGGTGAAGCGCTCACCCGGCTCCATCACCAGGACCACCCCGGTGAAGCTGGTGTCGAAGTCCTCCATCGGTACGAAACGGCGGCCCTTGCCGGGGTCGTTGACATACACGCCCCGGCGGCCGAAGCGGCGCCCCATGCCGTCGTAGACGACGTAGTGGTTGAACTCCCAGAACAGGATCGCGGGTGCCTTCACCTCGGCGAGCGCGGCCGTGTCCATCTGCATGCCCTTGGCCGTCAGACCGTAACTGCGGGCCGCTTTGAGAAGGTTGCTGGCGCGTGAGCCGTCGCGGGACACACCGCAGGCGATTCGCAGCTCCTCCAGGGGGATGTGCCGGCCGTAGTGTCCGAGCACCATGGCCAGGGAGGCCGCGCCGCACTCCACTGCCTCCATCTGGAGGACGGTGGGGGTGCGGACGGTCTTCGTCCTGCCCTTGGGCACGGTGCGCTTCGGCGGAGCGGCGCGGCGCCTGCCCCGTACCGGGGGCAGGGTGTCCGGGGGAGCGGTCACGGCAGGAGCCAATCGACGGGACGCTGATCGGCCATGCGGATCGAGCCGGTGGCCATGGTCATGGAGGTGAGGGCGAACGGGGGGCCGTCCGTGGACGACCACCGGTAACCGCTCTTCGTGTCGGAGGACTTGTCGAGCCGTACGAGGACGGCCACCGGGCGGCCCTTCCTGGTCAACTGCTCGCCCAGCTGGCCGTCGCCCAGGAACGCGGCGATCTGCTGCGCCGACTGGGGCGCCCGGTCCACGGACTTCACACGACCGCGCAGCACACCGTACTGCTGGGACGGCACCGACTGCACGGTGAGTTCCACGGAGGCGTTCGCCGGGATGGAGGCGGCGCTCTGCGCGGGCACGTACACCGTCGCGTACAGCGGGTCGGAGGCGTGCGCGACCTTCTCCACCGCGGCGACGTTCGCCCCGGTCTGGATGATCTGGCCGATGGTGGCGGCGAGTGCGGTGACACGGCCCGCGGCGACGGTGCGGACCACCGCGTCGCCGCTGCTCGTTCGCACCTTCACCACGGGCGCGTCCGCGGGCAGCCGTTCGCCCTCCTTGGCGAGGACAGCGGTGACCTGGCCGGCGACGGGGCTCTGCAGGATGTAACTGCCCTCCCCGTGGGTGAGGATGGCGGGCGCGCTGACCGTGGAGGCCACCGAGCCGGTGACGGCCCACGCGGACGCGGCGGCCATGGCGACCACCGTGACGGCGAGCACGAGCCAGCCCTGGGGGCGCGCGAAGCGCACCGGGAGGTCCAGCTCTTCGGGCGACTGCAGCTTGCCGAGGGCCTGTTGGCGGAACTGCACGGAACCTTCCCTCACCTGTTCGGAGAGAATGACGGCATCCGAGAGTCCCGGAACCGGGAGGCGGTTCCGGGACTCAACGGCACAAGGGCACGATCAGAGGCCGGCGACCAGCTGGGTGACCGGGGCGGTGTTCAGGCCGGTGACACCCTCGACGGTGCCGACAGCCGTGCCGGCCAGGCCGGAAACCGGGGCGACGCCGTCCACCAGGCCGGCGGCGGTGCCCACGGCGTTCAGCTGAAGACCACCGGAAACGGTGTCCAGCTCGGCGTCCGAGATCTCGGCGGTCTCAACCTGGGGGGTGGAGTTCATGATGGAACTTCCCTTCATATGGGTATTCACAAGGGGGAGAGCGGCCCCCCTCTGGGGACAGACGGTCGGCCGCGTCCGCGAGCGCCGGGCACCCGTCGCCGGGGCCCATGGGGGTGGCCCCCGCGGTGCAGGGATCAAAGCACGCCAAGGCATGGCTCTTCCAATCAACCAGGGCCCTCACCAGGGCAATTGACGCTCCGAAGCGGCTACCCGTGCAGGTGCGTGCACGGCGTGTCGGCCACTTCTTCACATGCTGCGCGGCATCCACGCCAACGGCCCCTGGCCGCCCGGAACCCGAAAGGGACACTCCTGGTCCAATAGCGCGGCCCCCGGCGCGCGAGTGTGCAGATCCGCCGTGGACGGTGACCTGTTTGCGCAATGGCTGTGCAGATCCCCTGAAGCCGGGATTCCGTTCGCCGCCCGGAACCGACCGTCACCGATCGATCGCTGAGCGTGTGCGGACGGTCGCGCGGACCGCGCTGTTACGCAAGCCCGCCGCCGCCGCTGAGGTCCTGGCCGAGCAGGGCGTACACCGTGCTCGCCCGCGCCGCGATCTCCGCCGTGTCGCCCACGGTCATCGTGACGTCGGCGAACGCCATACGCCGGCCCAGCTTGGTGAGCACCGCCTCGACCAGCACGTCCGCGTCCACCACCGCGCGCTGGAAGGTGGTCGACTGCTGGACGGTCGTCATGGGCACGAAGCCGCCGCGCGCCGCCGACACCGCGATCACGGTCGCGGTGTCGGCCGCGGCCATCAGTGCCTGACCCGACAGCGCACCGCCCTCCCGTGCGAGCCGGGTGGTCCAGGGCAGCCGCAGTACGGCCCGCCGGTCGTCCAGTTCGACCACCGACAGGCCCAGTTCCTGCACCCAGGGGGCGAAGCTGCCGGAGAGGATCTTGTCGGCTTCGGCTGGCGTCATGCGTGGTTCCTTACCCCCCGCCGGGCCCCGGCAGACGCGTTTGCCACCTATTTCACGCTTTCGCATACGCCAACTCGGCCAGCTGCAGCAGCGGTTGAACACCCCATGTGACACCTGCGTATCAACAGGCATCCAGGCGCCCAGTCAGCTGCCGGACGGCGGCAACGCACCCCGTCCCCAGGAGGTCAAGAGTTGAGTCACAAACGCATACCCAAGCGCAAGGCCGTGATCGCGGCGGGAAGCGTGGCGGCGCTCGGAGCGGCGGCCCTTCTTCTGCCCAACGCCAACGCGTCCCAGACGGACTCGTCGCAGGGCGGCACCCCCAAGACGTTCAAGGCGGCCGACGTCTCGGACCTCGCCGCGCAGCTGGCTTCCCAGCTGGGCGATGCCTTCGCGGGCTCCTACTACAACGCCGACAAGCAGCAGATCGTCGTCAATGTGGTCGGTGACGACAGCAACGTCGTCAACACCATCAGAAAGGCGGGCGCGGTCCCCAACCAGGTCCGCAACAGCACCGCCACGCTGCGCGCCGCCGCCAAGACGCTGCGGACGAAGGCGACGATCCCCGGCACCGCGTGGTCCGTCGACCCCAAGACCAACGAGGTCCGGGTCACCGCCGACAGCACCGTGACCGGCGCCAAGTGGAACACGCTCGAATCGACGGTCAAGGGCCTCGGTTCGGGCGTGGCGACCCTCAAGAAGTCCGGGGGCACGTTCAAGACGTTCGTGTCGGGCGGCGACGCCATCTTCGCCCAGGCCAACGGCGGTGGAGTCCGTTGTTCCCTCGGCTTCAACGTCACTGCCGGCGACGGCAGCCCCGCCTTCCTGACGGCGGGTCACTGCGGCGTGGCGGCCAAGCAGTGGTCCGACTCCCAGAACGGCCAGCCGATCGCCACCGTCGACCAGGCCACCTTCCCCGGCAACGGCGACTTCTCGCTGGTCAAGTACGACGACCCGGCCACCCAGGCGCCGAGCGAGGTCAACGTCGGCAACGGGCAGACGGTCCAGATCACCAAGGCCGCGGACGCGGTGGTGGGCCAGCAGGTCTTCCGGATGGGCAGCACCACGGGTCTGCACGACGGCACCGTCACCGGACTCGACGCCACCGTCAACTTCCAGAGCGAGACCGACCCCAACGGCGTGGACACCGTCACCGGCCTGATCCAGACGAACGTCTGCGCCGAGGCCGGTGACAGCGGTGGCTCCCTGTTCACCCGGGACGGCAGCGCGATCGGCCTCACCTCGGGCGGCAGCGGCGACTGCACCACCGGCGGCGAGACCTTCTTCCAGCCGGTGACCACGGCCCTCCAGGCGACCGGCGCGACGCTCGGCGCGGGCGGCGCGGCGGGCGCGGGCGACCAGAGCGCGAGCCCGGGTGACCAGAGCGGTGCCGGTGACCAGAGCGCGAGCCCGGGTGACCAGAGCGGTGCCGGTGACCAGAGCGCGAGCCCGGGTGACCAGAGCGGTGCCGGTGACCAGAGCGCGAGCCCGGGTGACCAGAGCGGTGCCGGTGACCAGAGCGGCACCGGGGAGCAGGCGGGCGGCTCGGCCGACCCGTCCGGCAGCGACCAGTCCGGGCAGGCGCAGGGCGGCGGGGCGGCCGACGGCTCCTCCTTGTCGGGCCACTGAGCCCTTGAGCGGAACGGTCCGGCCCTCCGGCGGGAGGGCCGGACCGTTCCGTCGCCGGCCGTGACGCCCCGAGCGTTCGCGGCCGCGAAGTGGCTCCTGGCAGAACACGGCAGGGACGACGCGCACGGACACGACAAGCACAGAGACGACATGTACAGAGACGACATGCACAAAGAGCTGCACCGACACGCGCAGAGGGGCTGCGCCCACGTCGCGGAAGCGCTGTAATTGCAGAGTGGGCAGTGAGGGCGCTGCGGGACGCAGAACGAGAACGCAGCGTGCGGAACTTGCCCTCAAGACGCTCATCGTGGACCTGGAACCGCGCGAGCGTCTGCGTCGCATCCTCGAACAGGCCCTTTCCTTCACGGGGGCGACCCTCGCCGCCGTCTACGCCCCGCACGCGGGCGGTGACGGACTGCGCCTGGTCGAGACGGTCGGCGTACCGAGGGCGCTGTACGGACTGCGTGACGTCTACCCCCTGCCCGCAAGCGGCCCCGCGGCGCGCGTCCACACCGCCGGACAGCCCCTGTGGCTCACCCCCGAGGACCTCGACCGCTGTGCCGAGGCGGGCCGGCTGCCGCCGGAACCGGACTTCTCTCTGGGAGTGCTGCCCCTGAGCGACGGTGGCTGCCTGGCCGCCGTCAGCGACAAGCCGGGCGGCTTCGACACCGAGGACCGGGAGTGCCTCCGGCTCGTCGCCGAGGCCCTCGCCGGCCCCACACCGGCCTCGGCCGGCCCGGGCCCACTCACCGGCAGCTCCTTCAGCCTGGCCGTGGACAGCGGCCGGGTCGAGGTCGACGACGAGGTACTGGATCTCTTCGGCATCGCTCGGGACGCGTTCGACGGCAGGGTCGAGACCCTGCTCTCCAGGACCGTTCCGGAAGACGTGCCGGCCCTGATGTCCGTGGTCGAACCCGACCGTTTGTCGGTCGGCGACCGGGAGCTGGAGTTCCGCATCCTGCAGCCCTCCGGCGAGCCGAAATGGCTGCGGCTGCGCGGGCGGCTGGTGCCCGCGGCGGAGGGCCGCCCCGCCCGGCTCGTCGGTACGGTCGCCGAGGCCTCGAAGCTGCGCCCCGCCGTCAGCGACGTCACCCGCATCCAGCGGCTCGCCGCTGCCCTCGCCACCGCGGGCACCGTCCGCGACGTCGGCACGGCCGTGGTCGCCGCCCTGCGCGCGCCGCTGCGGGCGGACCGGGTCGCCCTGGCCGAGCTGGAGTCCGACCGGCTCGTCGTCACCGTCCTCGACCCGCCCGAGCCTGAGGCCTGGCCAGAGGTGTGGCGCACCGAGTGGCGCACCGAGTGGCCCGATGCCCCGGTTCGCGCCATGCCGACCCTCGCCGCCGCGCTTCGGGAGGGCCGCCCTGCCGTCTGGCCCGCCGGCACGGACCTGGAGCCCGCGCTCGCCGAGGTCGGGCCCGGCGGTCTCGCCGTGCTGCCGCTGCCCGCGGGCAGCGGAACGGCCGGCGCCTGCCTCGTCGGCTGGGACAGCCCGCACGACTTCACCTTCGACGAACGCGCCCTGCTCACCGCCGTCGCGGGACTCGCCGGACAGGCGCTCGTGCGAGCCCACGCCTTCGACGCCGAGCACGAACTGATCGGCATGCTCCAGCGCGCCCTCCTCCCGCGCCGCCTGCCCCGGCTGCCCGGCGCCGTGGCCGTGGCCCGCTACCTGCCCACGACTGCGGGCCTGGAACTCGGCGGCGACTGGTACGACGTGATCCCGCTGCCCGACAACCACGCCGCCCTCGTCATCGGCGACGTCCAGGGCCACAACGCCGGCGCCGCCACCCTGATGGGACAGATGCGCACGGCCCTGCGCGCGTACGCCGCCGAGGGCCACCCTCCGGACGTCGTCGTAGCGCACGCCAACCGGCTCCTCGTGGAGATGGAGTCCGACCTCTTCGCCACCTGCTGCTATGTCGACATCGACATGGAGGAGGGCACCGCCTGGTGCGTCCGCGCCGGACACATCCCGCCGGCACTGCGCCATCCGGACGGCAGAACGGAGATCATCGAGGCGGAGGGCGGACCGCCCCTCGGCGTCGTCGACCAGGCCGACTTCCCGATGACCCCGCTGCGGTTGCAGCCCGGCGCGGTCATCGCCCTCACCACGGACGGGCTGGTGGAAAACGCCGAGACCAGCCTCGACGACGGCCTCGCGCGGCTGGCCGGGGAACTGTCCGCCGCCGATCCCGGCCACCTCGGGCTCGTCGCGGACGTGCTGCTCGCAGACGCCAACCGCAGGGACGACGTCGCCCTCCTGCTGGTCCGCTACGACGGCATGGCGGTGCGCCCGCTGCGCGAGACCTGGACGGTGTGGCGTCTGCCCGAAGCGGTCCGGCACGCCCGCAGGTTCACCCGGCGCTCCCTGCGAGCCTGGGGCGTGGCGCAGAAGGACATCGACACGGTGCTGCTCGTCGTCTCCGAACTCGTCACCAACGCCCTGGTGCACACCGGCGGCCAGGTCCGCCTCGATCTCACACTGCTCAACCACCGGCTGCGCGTCGCGGTCGCGGACAGCTCGCCGCGTTCGCCGATCAAGCCCACGAACATCGGCTGGGAGGCCACGGGCGGCCGTGGCATCCTGCTCGTCGAGGCCATGTCGGCGGCGTGGGGGACGCTGCCGGTCAGCGGCGGCAAGCAGGTGTGGGCGGACCTCCACCTGGAAAACCCGCCGACACAGGCGCGCACCTGACGACCACCTACGGCATCCCACGCCGGGTGCCGTGCCCCGGCCGCCCCGTCATGACACCCTGACGTCGTGCGCTTGCTGCTCATGTCCGACACCCACGTCCCCCGGCGCGCCAGGGAACTTCCCCCGCAGCTGCTCGCCGAGCTCCCGCGTGCCGACGTGGTGGTCCATGCCGGCGACTGGGTGGACGTGGCCACGCTCGACCTGCTGGAGAGCCGGTCCGCGCGGCTGATCGGCGTGCACGGCAACAACGACGGCCCCGCCCTGCGGGCCCGGCTGCCCGAGGTGGCCCGCGCCGACCTCGACGGCCTGCGCCTCGGCGTGGTCCACGAGACGGGCGCCGCCCAGGGCCGGGAACGACGCTGTGCCCTGCGCTTCCCCGACCTCGACGTGCTGGTCTTCGGGCACAGCCACATCCCGTGGGACACCACCACGGACACCGGCCTGCGGCTGCTGAACCCCGGTTCCCCGACCGATCGACGCCGCCAGCCCCACTGCACATACATGACCGCGACGGTGGCCCAGGGCGCGCTGTCGGACGTACGGCTGCACCGCCTGGCCCCGCGCATCCCCGGACGGGGAGCGGACTGACTCACCGGCCGAGCGATCCGGTCCAGTCGCGGATCGCCCGCGCCGTCGTGGCCGCGTGGTCCTCCAGCAGGCTGAGATGGGTGCCGGGAAGGTCGACCGTGTCATGGGCACCGGGCCAGTCCGACCGCCACCGATCCGGCATGCCCGGCAGCGGCCGTGTGGCCCGTACCAGCAGCGTGGGCACGTCCGTCGGCTCCGGCTGCCAGCCGCGGAACATCCGGGTGTACGCGCCCAGCGACAACAGGGTCAGCTCGTCCACCGCGGTGTCGAACCGCTCGCCCGCCTCGACCGCTAGCCGGGCGGGCAGGGCCAGCAGCCAGGGCTCGGCCTCCCGGTCCGGGGTGATGTGGTACGGGTCCAGCAGGACGAGCCCCGCGGGGGGAGTGCCCCGTTCCGCCAGACGTGTGGTCACCGCGTGTGCGGCGGAGGCGCCCATGGAGTGGCCCACGACCACGAACGGACGGTCGCCGAGATGCTGCCGCACGGTCGTGGCGTGCAGTGCGGTCAGCGTCGGCAGGTCCCGCGCGACCGCGTCCCCGTGGTCGATGCCCGGGTGCCGCACCTCGAACACGTCCCGCTCGCCGTCGAAGCGGGCGGCGACCCCTCCGTGCCAGGACCGGCCCAGGTGGGGGGCGAAGCCGGGAACGCACACGAGCGCCGGGCCGCCCGGTCCCGCGGCCGGGCGCAGCGGGGCGAGCGCGTGCCGGGCGGCCTCGTCCGTGCCGAACGCGGGTGCCCCGAGGGAGGCGGTGACCAGCAGGTGCATCGCCGAGACGACGTCTCCCGTCGCGCAGACCCGCCGGTACAGGGCCGGCAGGGACTGGACGGCCCGGCGGCCGCGCGTCGGCTGCCCGCACGGCGCCGGAGCGGGCGGGGACGGCACGGAGGCGGACGGAGCCGCTTCCGCGCCACCGCCGTCCGGCTCGTCCCGGTCGGTTGCCGTGCCGCCGTCCGGCTCGCCCCGGTCGGTTGCCGTGCCGCCGTCCGGCTCGTCCCGGTCGGTTGCCGTGCCGCCGTCCGGCTCGTCCCGGTCGGTTGCCGTGCCGCCGTCCGGCTCGTCTCGGTCGGTTGCCGTGCCGCCGTCCGGCTCGTCTCGGTCGGTTGCCGTGCCGCCGTCCGGCTCGTCTCGGTCGGTCGCCGCGCCCCGTTCCGGCTCCCCGCCGTCGCCCGCCACCGGTTCCGGCAGCGCCCCGCTCAACTCCGCGTGCAGATGGCCGGCGAGCTCCTCCACGCCCGGCCGGTCGTACGCGACGGTCGCCGCCAGTGGTACGCCGGTCAGCAGGACCAGCCGGTTGCGCAGCAGCACACTCGTCAACGAGTCGAAGCCGAGTTCCGAAAAGCCCCGGTCGACCGCGCTTGCGTCCGGGTGCCCGAGCACGGCGGCGGCCTCCGCGCGGACCAGCCCCCGCAGGGCGGGCAGCCGTTCGGGCGCGGGCAGCGCCGCCAGCCGCCGTCGCCAGGACCCCGCCTCACCGTCCGGCTCGGCACCCCCGGCCGTGGAACCCGACCGGGCCACCGGCCGGACGGGACGGACGAGCCCCCGCAACGGCGGGGGAACCGGGGCCTGGGCCGCGTTCCCCGGCGAGCGCTCCAGCGGCAGCGGCGCGAGGACGGGTGCCTCGCCGCCCAGCGCCGCATCGAACAACGCCAGGCCTTGTTCCGGGGTGACCGCGCGCACGTCGGATCCGCGGAGCCGGCCGGTGCGGGCCGCCATCCCGTCCTCGTCGGCCCATGGTCCCCACACCAGCGAGAGGGCCGGCAGACCGAGGGCGGCGCGGTGCAGGGCGAGGGCGTCCAGGAAGGAGTTGGCCGCCGCGTAGTTGGCCTGCCCCGGGTTGCCCAGCAGACCGGCGGCCGAGGAGAACAGCACGAACCGTTCCAGCGGCAGGCCCTTCGTCAGCTCGTGCAGGTGCCAGGCCGCGTCGGCTTTCGGCCGCAGCACCGCAGCCAGCCGCTCGGGCGTCATCGCCTCCAGCACACCGTCGTCGATCACCCCGGCCGTGTGCACCACGGCGCTGAGGCCGGGCCCGAACTCACCTACCACAGCGGCCAGTTCGTCCCGATCGGCGACGTCGCACGCGACCGGGTCCACACGGGCGCCCGCCTGTTCCAGCTCGGACCGCAGCGCCCGGGCACCCGGTGCGGCCGGGCCACGGCGGCTCAGGAGGACGAGGTGCCGTACACCGTGCCGGGTGACCAGGTGCCGGGCCAGCAGTCCGCCCAGGGCACCGGTACCGCCGGTGATCAGGACGGTGCCCGTGCCGAGCGAGCCACCCGTCGGCGACGGTGGGCCGGGCACCAGCCGCGGAATGCTCACCGTGCCCCCGTGGACGGCGAGTTGGGGTTCACCGGTGGCCACGGCCGCGGGCAGCAGCCGGAGAGACTCCGGCCGGTCGTCCACGTCCACGAGGGTGAGGCGGCCCGGATACTCCGTCTGCGCGGCCCGTACCAGTCCCGCCACCGTGGCGGCGGCCAGGTCCGGCGTCCGCGCCGTGGCGCCGCGCGTCACCACCACGAGCCGCCCGGTACCCGAGAGTTCCGTCCGCAGCAGCTCCAAGGCCCGTACGGCGAGGTCCCGCGCGGCCGCGGCCGGGTCGGTGTCCCCGGCGGCGGGGGCGCACAGCGTGGCCACGACCGCCTGAGGGGAGTCCGCGGCCGGCAGCACCGCGCCGAGGCCCAGGTCGTCGGCGTCCGTCACGGCCAGGGCGGTCCCCTCGGAGGGGACCGGAACGCCCGCCCACCGCAGGCGGTACAGCTCGACGGCCGGGGCGGCCAGGGCCGTCGGGACCGGACGTGTGGTCAGCGACTCCAGTGTGGCCACGGCCGCGCCGTAAGGGTCGGCGAGGTCCACGGCGACCGTGTCCGGGCCGCTCGTCCTGACGCGCACCCGCAGTGCCGTCGCACCGGTGGCGTGCAGCGTCATGCCCTGCCAGGCGAAGGGCATCCGGGCCGCACCGGAAGGCGGTTCGGCCAGCAGCACGGCATGCAGAGCGGCATCCAGCAGCGCCGGATGCAGCAAGTGGCGCCGGGCTTGGTCCACCGGCACCGGGCCGACCTCCGCGAACAGCTCACCGTCCCGCCGCCACAGGGACGTGACGCCCCGGAACGCCGGACCGTACGCATGACCCGCGGCGGCCAGCCGCTCGTAGGCACCGCCGAGGTCCACGGGCGTGGCATCCGGCGGTGGCCAGCTGCCGAGAGCTGCAGCGTCCTCCCGGGCGCCGGGGGCGGCCGGGCCGAGGCGCCCGGTCGCGTGATGCGTCCAGGAACCCAGCGCGCCGGACGCCTCGGGCCGCGCGTACACGTCCACCGTGCGGCGCCCGGCGCCGTCCGGCTCTCCCACGGCCACCTGGACCTGGACCCGCTCCCGGTCCCATGCGGGCAGGGGCAGCGGCGCCAGCAGGGCGAGGTCCTCCAGGACGCCGAGGCCGCATGCGTCGCCTGCCGTCAGCGCCAGGTCGGCGAAGGCGGCGCCCGGTACGAGAGCCCGGCCCGCCACCACGTGGTCGCGCAGCCACGGCTGGTTCGCTCCGGAGAGCAGACCGGTGCACAGCAGCCGCTCCGTGTCCGGCACGGTGACCGTCTGCGTCAGCAGTGCGTGAGCGTGATGCTCCGCGGGCGCGGCGGCAGGGGCGTCCAGCCAGTAGCGCCGGCGCTGGAACGGATAGGTCGGCAGCTCGACCCGCCGGGCGCCGCTGCCCTCGTACACCTGCCGCCAGTCGACCTGCAGCCCATGGACGTGGAGCCGGCCCAGCGCGGCGAGCAGCGTCCGCGGCTCGGGCTCCGTGCCGCCGGGCCGGGTGGTGGCCGTGAACAGCAGCCTTTCGCCGGCCTCACCGAGGCCCGCCACGGCCTGGGAGGTGAGCTGCGCGTCCGGGCCGGCCTCGGCGAACGCGGTCACCCGTCCCTCGTGCGCGAGCCACCGCACGGCGTCGGCGAACCGCACGGCCTCGCGGGCATGCCGGACCCAGTACGCCGCCGACCGCAGTTCGTCCCCGGTGGCCGGGCGTCCGGTCAGCCCCGACACCACCGGTATTCGCGGTATCCCGTACGCCAACCTGGCCGCGACGTCGCCGAACTCGGCGAGCATCGGCTCCATCAGAGGGGAGTGGAAGGCGTGGCGGACCCGCAGCCGGGCGGTGCGCCGGCCTCGCAGGGCGAACCGCTCCGCGAGCGCCAGTACGGGCCCATGGGCGCCGGAGACGACCACCGCGCGGGGGCCGTTGACCGCCGCGACCGCGACGCCGTCGGTCAGCTCGCGCCTCACCTCCTCCTCGGTGGCGTCCAGAGCCACCATGGCGCCGCCCTCCGGCAGCCGGCTCATCAGCCGGCCGCGGGCCGCCACCAGTTCGACGGCGTCCGCCTCGGACAGCACGCCCGCGGCATGGGCCGCGGCGAGCTCGCCGACCGAGTGCCCGGCCAGGACGTCGGGCCGTACGCCCCATGACTCCAGCAGCCGGAAGACCGCCACCTCGTGGACGAACAGGGCTGCTTGCGCGAAATCGGTACGGTCCAGCAGCGGCTCGTCCTGCGCCGTCCACACAACCGAGCGCAACGGCCGCTCCAGGTGTGCGTCGAACCGCTCGCACAGCGCGTCGAAGGCCGTCGCGAACACCGGGAACGCGTGGTACAGCTCCCGTCCCATGGCGGGCCGTTGGGCGCCCTGTCCGGGGAACAGCAGAGCCAGCCTCCCGGCCGCCGCCCGGTGCGCCCGCGGCGCACCGGGCGACGCGAGCGCGTCCAGGGCGGCGAGCAGAGTCGCCCGGTCGTCGGCGGGTACGGCGGCCCGGTGCGGGAGTGCGGCCCGCGCGGTGGCATGCGTGAACGCCACGTCCAGTGGGGTGAGTTCAGGCCTGTCGCGCAGCACGGCCGCCGTTCGCGCGGCCTGCGCCCGCAGCGCGGCGGGGCTCGCGCCCGACAGCAGCAGCGGGGGTGTCGCGCCCGGGCGGCGCAGGGCGGCCGCGTGCGCGTCGGCCGCGGCCGGGGTTCTCCCGGTGACGGCGGCCGGGCTCTCCTCGGCCTGTTCCAGGATCACATGCGCGTTCGTGCCGCCGATCCCGAACGCCGACACGCCGGCCCGCCTGGGACTCCCCGGGGCCGGGCGCCAGGGTTGCTCCCGTGTCAGCAGCCGTACGGTCCCCGACGACCAGTCGACCCCGGCCGAGGGCTCGTCGGCGTGGAGGGTGCGCGGCAGACGTCCGTGCCGCATCGCGAGGACGGTCTTGATGACGCCGCCGACACCGGCCGCGGCCTGCGTGTGCCCCAGGTTCGACTTCAAGGACCCCAGCCACAGGGGACGTTCGGGGGACCGGTCCGCGCCGTACGCGGCGAGCAGTGCCCGCGCCTCGATCGGATCGCCGAGCGCGGTGCCCGTACCGTGCGCTTCCACGGCGTCCACGTCCGTCGGGGACAGCCCCGCGTCCGCGAGTGCCGCCCGGATCACCCGCTGCTGCGCCGGACCGTGGGGCGCGGTCAGCCCGTTGGAGGCGCCGTCGGAGTTGACGGCCGAGCCGCGCAGCACGGCCAGCACCGGATGCCCGTTGCGCCGTGCGTCGGACAGCCGCTCCAGCAGGACCAGGCCGACGCCCTCCGCCCAGGCGGTCCCGTCGGCGGCGGCGGAGAAGGGCTTGCACCGGCCGTCCGGCGCCAGCCCCCGCAGCCTGCTGAAGGCGACGAACGGGGCGGGGGTGGCCATGACGGTCGCCCCTCCGGCGACCGCCAGGGAGCACTCGCCGTTCCGCAGGGCCCGTGCGGCGGTGTGCATCGCCACCAGCGAGGACGAGCAGGCGGTGTCCACGGTCACGGCGGGACCGCTGAGACCCAGGGTGTACGCGATCCGGCCGGAGGCGACGCTGCCCGCCGAGCCGAGGGCGAGATGGGCCTCCAGCTCGTGCCCGCCACCGTGCAGCAGGCGGCCGGCGTAGTCGTCGTGCATCACACCGACGAAGACTCCCGTGTCGCTTCCGTGCAGCCCTGACGGGTCGAGTCCCGCCCGCTCCAGCAGCTCCCACGCGGTCTCCAGGAGCAGACGCTGCTGCGGATCGGTCGCCAGTGCCTCGCGGGGCGACATCCCGAAGAGGTCCGCGTCGAAATCGGCCGCTCCCTCCAGGAAGCCGCCCCGGCGGGTGAGCGAGGTGCCGGGACGGTCCGGATCGGGGTCGTACAGCTCCGCCACGTTCCAGCCTCGGTCGGCGGGGAAGTCCGAGGTGGCGTCGGTGCCGTCGGTGAGCAGCCGCCACAGGTCCTCGGGGGAGGCCACACCCCCCGGAAAGCGGCAGGCCATGGACACCACGGCGATCGGGTCCCGGGGTTCGGGAAGCGTCCAGCCCCCCGTCGGGCGCGCGGGCCAGGGGTCCGTCTCGCCGCGCAGCGCCCCGTGTACCAGCGCCGCCACGGCGGCGGGCGTGGGATGGTCGAACACCAGCGTCGCGGGCAGGTCCAGGCCCGTCGCGGCGCGGAGCCGGTCGCGCAGCAGTACACCGGCGAGCGAGGTGAGCCCGAGCGCGGTGAAGGGGAGATCGGGATCCAGGGCGTCCGCGGATACGTCCGTGGTCCGTGCGGTCTCCTCGCGGACGAGCTGCAGGATGGCGTCGGGTGTCTGCGCGAGGCGTTCGCGCAGCGCGGCCGAGGCGGCCGTGCGCTGCGCGGCCATCCGCCGGTCCAGCCGGCCGGCGAGTTCCGTGCGGGCGATCTTGCCGGACGGGGTGCGCGGAACGGCGGCTGCCTCGAGGATCGCGTCGGGCACTTTGAAGGCGGCCAGCCGTCCCCGGCAGTCGGCGAGCGCCCCTTCCGCGTCGAAGCCGCCCGGTGCGGGGACCACGAGGGCGACCGGCACCTCGCCCAGCACGTCGTGCGGCCGGCCGACGACGGCCGCGTCGGCGATGTCGGAGCGGTCGAGCAGCACCTGCTCCACCTCGGACGGGTTGATGTTCTGGCCGCCGCGGATGATGAGCTCCTTGACGCGGCCGGTGACGCGCAGGCGGCCGCCCGTCAACCGCCGGCCGAGGTCCCCGGTGCGGTACCAGCCGTCGGTGAACGCCTCGGCGGTGGCCTCGGGCCGGTTGTGGTAACCGGTCATCAAGGCCGGGCCGCGGACCCAGATCTCGCCCTCCTCGCCGTCGGGGATCTCGGCACCGGTGGCGGGATCCGCCAGCCGTACCGCCAGCCCGGGCAGGGGCGGGCCGCTGGAGTCGTCGTCGGGGGACCCGTCGAGCCGGTTGACCGCGATCTTCCCGCAGGTCTCCGTGGAGCCGTAGCCGTCCAGCAGGGGAGCGCCCAGCGCCCGCACGACGGCCGCGCGCAGCCGAGGCGGGCACGGGGCGCCCGCGGTCACGCACAGCCGGAGCGAGGAGGCCGGGGTGGCCTCCCGCTCCGGTGCCGACTCCAGCAGCAGCCGGTAGGTGGCGGGCACTCCGGCCAGGACCGTGAACGGCTGCGCGGCCAGCGCCCGGCGTACATCCGCCCCCCGGTCGAGCAGGTGGGCGCTCGCGCCGACCGAGACCACGCCCAGCAGACACAGGGAGTGGGCGTAGCAGTGGAACATCGGCAGCGGCCATAGCAGCCGGTCGTCCTCGCTCAGCCCGTAGGCCGGGACATAGGCCGCGGCCACCGACCACAGGGCGGAGCGCTGAGTGGAGACCACGCCCTTGCTCCTGCCGGTGGTGCCCGAGGTGTAGTGGATCCAGGCCGGCTCGTCCAGCCCCAGGTCGTCCAAGGGGTCGAGCCCCGGGCCGGTCCCGGCGAGCTCCTCGAACGGGAGGGCGCCGGCGGGGGATCCGGCGGGGAGGGTGCCCGCGCCGACGACCACCACGCGCAGTCCCGGCCGGTCCGCGGCCTGCGGGGCGACCCGCGGCAGCAGCGCCTCCTCGGTGACGATCGCCACCGCACCGCTGTCGTCGAGGAAGTACGCCAACTCGTCATCCGTCGCCGCGGGGTCGAGCGGCACGCCGATCGCGCCTGCCCGCAGCACGCCGAGACAGCTCTCCACCAGCTCCACGCGGTTGCCCAGATGGATCGCGACCCGATCCCCGCGCCCCACTCCCAGGCGAGTGAGGTGCCCCGCCAGCCGGCCGGTGCGCTCCTCCAACTCCCCGTAGGTCACGGCCCGTACGGCGTCCCGGTAGGCGGTCTTGCGCCCCCGCCGGGCCGCGTGCTCCCGGAGCGTGCCCGGCAGCGCACGGAGCAGCCCGCCCTGGAAATCCGTCATCCCCACCCCTTCGATCACGGACCTGCGCTCGGCAACGGTACGTCAGCCGAACAGCGTGTTCCTCGCCGCCGCGCCCGTGCGGCGCCGGGTGTTGACGTGATGCATCCCCCGCCCGATTGTGATGTACATGGCAAAGCTGCGCGTACGTCTGCTCGGCGTTCTCGTGTCGCTCACCGGCCTGCTCGCGGCGACGGGCGGACGGCCCGTCGCCGCCGCCTCTCCTCCCGGCTCCCTCTGGTTCGACGCCCCGGCGTCCGCCGCCCTCGTCGTCCGGGACGGCCGCCTCGTCGACGGCCTCGGCCGCGAGGTCGTGCTGCGCGGCTACAACGTCTCCGGCGAGACCAAGCTGGAGGAGAACGGCGGACTGCCCTTCGCCTCGGTCGCCGACGCCAGGACGTCCGCGGCCGCGGTGCGCGCCCTGGGCGGCGGCAACACGGTCCGCTTCCTGCTCTCCTGGGCCCACGCCGAGCCCGTCCGCGGCCAGGCCGACATGGCCTATCTCGCCGCGGTCACCGACCAGATGCGGGCGTTCCTCGACGCCGGCATCCGTGTCCTGCCCGACTTCCACCAGGACCTCCACTCCCGCCACCTCTTCGGCGAGGGGAGCTGGTACACCGGCGACGGCGCGCCCGAGTGGGTCGTGGGCTCCGGGAGTTACCCCGCGGAGTCCTGCGGTATCTGCTTCTTCTGGGGCCAGAACATCACCCAGAACCAGGCGGTGACGAGGGCGTCGTACGACTTCTGGCACAACGCGTACGGTGTACAGGACGCCTTCCTCGCCACCGCCGGGAAGACCATGGCGTATCTCGCGCGGCACCTGACGGACGACGAGTTCGCACGGGTCGTCGGCTTCGACCCCTACAACGAGCCCTACGCGGGCGGATACGACTCCGGGGAGACCAGCCGCACCTGGGAGCGGAACGTGCTCTGGCCGTTCTACGCCCGGTTCCGAACGCGCATGGACTCGGCCGGGTGGCAGGACAAGCCGGCCTTCGTGGAGCCCAACCTCTTCTGGAACGCCAACATCTCCTTCCAGCGGCAGAAGGGAGGACTCCTCGACGCGGGCACGATCGGACCGCGGTACGTCCTCAACACCCACTTCTACGACCAGAAGGCCGTCTCGGGCGTTCTGATGTGGGGCAAGGCGGGGGACGGGCAGTACGCGGGCGACTTCGGCACCGTGCGCGACCGGGCCGCCGCCCTGGGCACGGCCGCCTTCCTCAGCGAGTTCGGCCATCCGCTCTCCGGCCCGGTCTCCGACAAGGCGCCCACCGTGGTGAAGGCGATGTACCAGGCCCTCGATTCCCGTCTGCCGGGCACGCGTTGGTGGAGGGAACCGATGAACTCCGGGCCGGTGCTGTCCGGCACGCAGTGGCAGTGGGACCTCTACAGCGGCCGGCACCGCGAGCTGATGAACGGCAACCCCGGCAAAGTGCTCACCACGGGCGACGCCTGGAACGGCGAGGACCTCTCCGCCGTCGCCCTCGACGACTCGGGCTCCCCGGTCCTGCGCCAGGACGCCCGGCTGCTGGACCGGCTCTACCCGAGCGCCACCGCCGGGACGGCGCTCGCCTTCACCTACGAGGACCGGTCCCGCGACGGTTCGACCACCCTGACCTGGAATCCGGTACCGGGCTCGCTGCCCCACGTGGCGCGGCTGGTGGGCTCGGGCCAGTACGGGGTCCTGGTCTGGCGCTCGAACGGCTCCGCCGCGCCCACGGAGCTGCATCTGCCCGCCTCCTTCCCACCCTCGTCCACCACGGTGGTCTCCGACCTCGGCACCGCGGCGGGACTGCCCGCCCCCACCGGGCAGGCTCCGATCGCCGTGGCGGACGAACCCGGTGGCACGGGCGGCAAGCGGCTTCTGCTGACCGCGTGCGACACCGGGTCCGTGCACTACGCGCTGATCACGAACGGGGCGACGGCTCCGTCCACGTCCCTGCTGAGCGCGGCGCGGGTGGAGCTGTCGGCGTGGGTGGCGAAGGAGATCAGCCGGCCGACGGACCCGTCCAGTCCGCGGGGACGTGCGCCAGGCGCACCCGCTGCGGGTGATCGCCGACCGGAACCGAGGCGGTCTTCTCGCCCGTCGTGAAGTCGATCGCGGTGACCTTGTCCGCGCCGCTCTCCGAGATGACGCAGTCCTTGCCGTCCCCGCTCACGGTCGCCCAGTAGGGCTTGGCGGCGGTGACGAGCGGGCCCTGCTGGAGGGTGGCGCGGTCGACGACGGTCGCGTAGTCGTCCATCGTCCCCGCGACGCACAGCTTCGTGCCGGACGGGTTCATCGAAATGCCGTGGTGGCGCGAGTCGTTGACCCACGTGGTGCGGTCCTCGCTGGTCGCCGGGTTCTTCGGCAGGGTCTTCACCCGGGTGATCCGGTCGGCGGCCACGTCGTACTCCAGGAAGCCGTTGAAGAACGACACCTGGAAGTAGAGCCTGGACTCGTCGGGGGAGAAGACGGCGGGGCGTACGGCGTCGGAGAAGTCCTTGAGGCCGATGGCGTCCAGTCGGCTCCGCATGTCGATGACCTTGACCTGCTTGAAGGTGGCCGCGTCCACGACCGTGATGTGTCGGTCGCCCTTCGTCCAGTCCCACGCCGGGTCGTCGAGCGAGGTCGTGACGTCGCCGATGGCCATGTTCCAGATGTACTTGCCGTCCTTGGTGAAGATGTTCTCGTGGGGCTTGTCTCCGGTGGCGAACGAGCCCAGCTCCTTCCCGGTGCCGATGTCGAGGACGTGCACCTTGCCCGCGGTGGAGGCGGAGACCGCGACCCTGGTGCCGTCGGGGGAGACCGCCATGTGGTCGGCGCGGTAACCGGCCACCGGGAAACGCCAGTTGATCCTGCCGGTGGTCAGGTCGATGGACACGACGTCGGCGAAGCTCGGCCGGGAGACCACCATCGACCTGCCGTCCGGAGTGGAGTACATGTCGTCGACGAACTGGTCGTGCCCCTCGCCGACGCTGTTGCGGATGGCCGTGAAGTAGATCCATTTGATGGGGTCGGCGTCGATCTCCGCCAGGCGCTCGGCCTTGTCGGGGATCACGTTGACGCGGCCGATCCTCGCGAAGTCGCCGCTCGATTCGATGACGTCGGCGGTGCCGTCCCAGTTGTTGCCCACGAACATCACCTCACGCAGCGCGGCGGAGGGGGAGTCCTGTGCGGAGACCGCCGTCGCCGTCCCGCCGGTGGTCAGGGCGAGGACGGTGGTGAGGGCGAGCAGGTACCGGGGTCTGAAGGCAGGCATGGTGGGGTCCCTGTCGTCGATGGAATCTGAATACGCCTACGTTCACAGTGACTTACTGGAAAGTAAGAAGGGGGCGGCCTCATCACAAGACTCTGCGCGGGACAAAATTGACGAGAGGCGAACAGACCATCGAATGACGCGGGGGAGTGCGTGGCGGGCAGACTGAGACAGCCGACGGGCCGCTACGGCGGCAAGTCGGCCGAGGAGCGGCAGGCCGAGCGGCGCCGGCGGTTCCTGGACGCCGCGCTTCGGCTCTTCGGCGACAGCCCCGGCTTCCGGGGCACCACCGTCGCGGCGCTGAGCGAGGCGGCGGGGCTCTCGACACGCCAGTTCTACGAGGAGTTCCACACCCTCGAGGACGTCCTGGCCGCCCTGCATCTGGAGGTCAACGACTGGGCGGAACAGGCGGCGGCCGTCGCCCTCGCGCGCGCCCGCGACCTGCCGCTCGCCGAGCGCGCCGCCGCCGTCTTCGGGGCGTACGCGGCCAACGTCACCTCCGATCCACGCCGTATCCGGATCACCTTCGTCGAGATCATCGGTGTCAGCCCGCGGCTGGAGGAGCAGCGGCTGGCACGCCGGTCCCGATGGGTGGAGTTCATCTGTGCCGAGGCCGCCCTGGCCGCCGAGCGCGGCGAGGCCGCGCCGCGCGACTACCGGATCGCGGCCACGGCGTTCATCGGCAGCGTCAACGGCCTGCTGCACGACTGGCGGGCCGGGTGGGTCGACGCGACCCTCGACGAGATCGTGGACGAACTGGTCCGGCAGCTGCTCGCGATCCTCAGGCCGGTGGGGTGGTCGCCGGGCGACTGAGCGACCACCCGGTATCGCGCCGCACATGACACCGCTAGACGCTGACGCCGGTCAGCAGGGCGGCCGCGACACACAGCGCCGCGCCGAGCAGCCAGCCAGTGCAGAGCCTGCGGCGCAGGGCACGGTATCTGTACTCGTACTCGGCGCGCAGTTCCGTGCCGCGCCGCGCGGTGTGCTGCCAGGAGCGGCGGGCGAGAGCCAGATACTCCTGGGTGAAACACTCCTCGAGTTCCTCCCGCTGGGTGTCGGTGAGCCAGACCAGACGACCGGTGAGACGCTCCGCGGCGGCGCGGCCCTCCGAGACCGCGGCCTGGAGCAGCAGATGCCCCTCGACCTCGCTGATCAGCACGCTCGCGTCCACCGGACGGTCCGTCACCGTGGAATCCTCTCGGGGTGGTGCAGGTCGAACGCCGGGGACTCGGAGCGGATCCGCGGCAGGGACACGAAGTTGTGCCGTGGCGGCGGGCAGGAAGTCGCCCACTCCAGCGAGCGGCCGTAGCCCCAGGGATCGTCGGTACGCACCGGCTTGCCGTACTTGGCGGTCTTCCACACGTTGTAGAGGAACGGCAGGAACGACAGACCGAGCACGAACGAGAAGATCGTGGAGACCGTGTTGAGCGTGGTGAAGCCCTCCACCGCGAGATAGTCCGGGATGCGGCGCTGCATTCCGTTCGCGCCCAGCCAGTGCTGCACCAGGAACGTGCCGTGGAAACCGGTGAACAGCGTCCAGAAAGTGATCTTCCCGAGCCGCTCGTCGAGCATCTTGCCGGTGAACTTCGGCCACCAGAAGTGGAAGCCGGAGAACATCGCGAACACCACGGTGCCGAAGATGACGTAGTGGAAGTGCGCGACCACGAAGTACGAGTCGGACACCGCGAAGTCCATCGGCGGGGACGCCAGGATGACACCGGTCAGACCGCCGAAGGTGAAGGTGACCAGAAAACCCGTGGCCCACAGCATGGGTGTCTCGAAGGACAGCGAGCCCAGCCACATGGTGCCGATCCAGTTGAAGAACTTCACGCCGGTCGGTACGGCGATGAGGAACGTCATGAAGGAGAAGAACGGCAGCAGCAC
>NZ_JAKEEB010000013.1 GCF_021462825.1 Streptomyces glomeratus
TCTACCGCCACCTGCCCCGCCCTCAAATCACCGCTGAACAGCTCACACAAGCCGCTTGACGATCTATAGGAGCTTCCGCCCGGACTCACCAGGGCCGGCCCCGGGCGACCATGGCCTCGATCCCCGCGATCAGCGTCTCCAGCGCGAACGCGAAGTCGCGGTCGCGCATCTCCTCCACCGTGTCACCGCCGCGGGCCTCGACGAGGTCCGCGGAGCGGTGCACGGCCTCACCTAGGCCGGGGCTCCTGGTCACCGCGCTCAGCGCCTGCCGGAAGTACTCGTCCTGCGTCGTCCCGGCCGCCGCACAGCGCTCGACGAAGTGCCCCTCGATCGTGCCGAATCCGTACACGAACTGGAAGACCGCCGAGATCGCGCCCATCTGCTCGTGCGCGGGCAGCCCGGTCAGCCGGATCACCCGCTGCACGGCGAGCGAGAACGCGGCGGCGTGCGGGCCGATGTTGAGGAACCTCCCGACCAGCGGGGACAGCCAGGGATGGCGCACCAGCAGCGCCCGGTACTTTGCGGCGAGCGCCCGCAGCTGGTCGCGCCAGTCCCGGTCCGCGTCGGCCGGCGGCAAGCGCATCTCCCCGAAGGCCGCGTCCAGCGCCAGTTCCAGCAGGTCGTCCTTGGTGTCCACGTACCAGTAGACCGACATCGCCGTGACGTTCAGCTCGGCGGCCAGGCGGCGCATCGAGAACTTCGCCAGGCCCTCCGCGTCCAGCAGCCGCACGGTCGCCCCGGTGATCCGCTCACGGTCCAGTCCGGAGGGCTGACCGCCGCCCCCGCGCGAGCCGCCCCGGGCGGCCTTGCCCTCCAGCCAGACGCTGGTCCGCAACGGGCGTCCGGCCCGCTGGGCTGTCTTCGCCATGGCGCACCTTCCTCGACACTCCGACGGCTGATCACGATGGTGCCCCTTCGGGGGCGCGAGACCGCTGTGCGGCCGGCACCCCCGAGTCTTCCCGTTCCGCCTGTGCGAAAAGCGGTGGGCCGGGCATGTGCCCGGCCCACCGCTTCGAGGCCCGCCGTCGGTCCCGCGGACCGGCCGTCAGCCGCCGGTCTTCCGCGTGAGGTCGTAGAAGGTGGCCGAACCGGCCGTCACCTTCTTGAAGTTCTTCTCGACCCACGAGGTGATCTGGGAGGAGACGCCGGAGCCGCCGGAGCCGCCCCGGCCGCCGAAGCCCCCGCCGGAGATGAAGTAGTGGATCCTGCCCTGCGCCACGTACTTCTGGAACTGGGCGAGCGTCGGGGACGGGTCGCTGCCGTTGAAGCCGCCGATCGCCATCACCGGGTCTCCGGTGGCGAGCTGGTAGCTCGCGGCGTTCTGGGAGCCGATGGACGCGGCGACCCAGGTGTATTTCCCGGCGTCCTTCTCCAGCAGCCTCCTGGCCTCGGAGCCGACCCGGGCGCCGTTGAGCAGGCCGCCCATGCCGCCGGGGGCGCCTCTGCCGTCCCCGCCCGTCCGGCCGGTGCCGGGTAGGCCGTTGCCCTGCTGCTGGTTCTGGCCCTGACCGTTCCGGCCCGGCATGCCGCCGCCGGGGAAGCCTCCGGGCAAGCCGCCGTTTCCGCCGCCCGGGAACCCGCCGCCCTGGCCGCCCTGGGCGGTGCCGTTGCCGTTGCCGTTGCCGTTCTGCTGGTTCCCGCCCGGCACGCCGCCGCCGAAGCCGCCGCGCATACCGCCACCGCCGGGGCCACCGGGGCCGCCGGGACCACCGCGGCCGCCCATCCTGCTCGCGCCCGCCGGACCGGCCGTGACGATCGAGCCGGTGTGGCCCTCGTTCACCGTGGTCAGGGTGTACGCGGCCGGACCCGCGAGAGCGGTCACCAGGCTCAGGCCCATCGTCGCCAGGGCGAGCCGCCGTCCGAGCCGGGCCACGAAGACCAGGCCGAGGGCGCCGGTCAGACCGCCGACCAGGACGAGCCACCTCAGCCAGGGCAGATACTCCGGCGTGCGGTTGAGAAGCACATAGCCCCAGGCCGCGGTCGCCGTGGCGGTGGCCGCGAGCGTGAGCGACGCCCAGGTCTTCGACCGCTCCTCCCACAGGACCGTGACGCCCATGCCGACCAGGGCGGCGATGTAGGGGGCCAGAGCCACCGTGTAGTACTGGTGGAAGATGCCGGCCATATAGCTGAAGACGACCGCGGTCATCAGCAGCGAACCGCCCCAGGCGAGGAAGGAGCTGCGGGTCAGGTCCGTCCGGGCGGCCCGGCCGGCGAGGACGAGGCCCGCGGCGAACAGGATCAACGCGGCCGGCAGCAGCCAGGAGATCTGGGAGCCGATCTCGGCGCTGAACATCCGGTCCCAGCCCGTGGCACCCCACTGACCGCCGCCCCCGCCGCCCATACCGCCCCTGCCGCCGACGCTGCCGGTCTCGTCGCCGTTGATGCGGCCGAGACCGTTGTAGCCGAAGGTCAGTTCCAGGAACGAGTTGTTCTGCGAGCCGCCGATGTACGGGCGCGAGGACGCGGGCCACAGCTCGACGATCGCGACCCACCAGCCGCCGGAGACGACCAGCGCAACCGTCGCGAGGCCCAGTTGCAGCAGCCTCTTCCTCGGCTTCACGGGCGCGCAGACGCCGTACACGGCCGCCAGGGCCGGCAGGATCAGAAAGGCTTGCAGGGTCTTCGTCAGAAAGGCGAAGCCGACGGCGACACCCGCCCACACCAGCCACTTGGTGCGGCCGTCCTCCAGGCCCCGGACGACGAAGTAGACCGTGACCGACATCAGCAGCGCCAGCAGCGCATCCGGGTTGTTGAACCGGAACATCAGCGCCGCGACCGGGGTGAGTGCGAGCACGGCGCCCGCGATCAGGCCGGCCGCGGGGCTGAACCGGCGGCGGACGGCCGCGTACACCACGGCGACCGTCAGGACGCCCATGATCACCTCGGGGACGAGGATCGCCCACGAGTTGAGCCCGAAGATCCGCACCGACAGGGCCATCGGCCACAGCGCGGCCGGGGGCTTGTCGACGGTGATCGCGTTGCCCGCGTCCAGCGAGCCGAAGAACAACGCCTTCCAGGAGGCGCTGCCGGCCTGGACCGCCGCCGAGTAGAAGGAGTTGGCGTAGCCGGAGGCGCTCAGGTTGTACAGGTACAGCGCAGCGGTGGCGAGCAGCAGGCCGAGGAACGCGGGGCGGGCCCAGCGGGGGTCCTCGGGCCGGCCGCGCCGGAGTCTGCGCGCGAGCGGCTGCCGGGGCTCACCGGCACCGGGGACCGGCGCCGGCGGTGCGGCGGGCTGCCGCGCCGAAGTCGTGGGGGGCGGCCCCCAGGAGTGCGGCCCCGGACCACCTGGGTGGGTCGGCTGGTCGAACTGGGTGGTCATCGGTAGTCCCTCGGGTCGGTGTCCTGCGGACGCACCGGCTGTACCGGCATGGTGGCGTCCGTCCAGCTGGCGCGGTCCGCGTCGGCACCGGCGCGGAACTGGGCGGTGTCGTACGCGGTGTCGTACGCGGTGTCGTACGTGGTGCCGTGCGCGGTGCCGTGCGCGGTGTCGTATGTGCCGGCGTATGTGCCGTCGCCGTCGGACGAGAACCGTGGCGCGGCGGGGCGCCGGGGCGGCGAAGGGTGCTGCCGGTGGTGCGGATACGGGTACGGGTACGGGAGGTCGCCGCGGGCGGTCGGGTCGTCGTGCGGGGGCCGGTCGTCGTGCGGGGGCCGGTCGTCGTGGGGGGTCCGGTCGTCGTAGAGGGGGCGGTCGTAGCGGGGCGCACGGTCGTCGTCGCGCCGGTCCGGGAAGACCCAGGCACGGAAGAGCAGGAACCGCAGCACGGTCGCGGCGAGGTTGGCGGCGATCAGCACCGCCAGCTCCGTGGAGTGCGCCGGATTTCCGGTCGCCGCGTTCAGGGCGGCGAGGGAGCCGCTGGTGAGGGCGAGGCCGATGCCGAAGACGACCAGGCCCTGCGCCTGGTGGCGGACGGCGCCGCCCCGGCCGCGCACCCCGAAGGTGAGCCGGCGGTTGGCCGCCGTGTTGGCGACCGCCGAGACCAGCAGCGCGAGCGCGTTGGCGATCTGCGCGCCCGAGAACTGCCGGAAGAGGCTGTAGAGCGCCAGGTAGAAGAGGGTGGACAGGCCGCCGACCACACAGAAGCCGACGAGCTGACGGGCCAGGCCCCGCGGTACGTCCTGGATGTCCCGGTCGCGCGGGTCGTCGCCGAACGGCCGCGCGAGCCGGTCCAGCGGCAGCGAGCCGGTGGCCAGCGCCCTGCCGATCCGCCACACGCCCTTGAGGTCGTCGGTCGCCGTCTTCACGATGTGCACCGTGGAATCGGGGTCGTCGACCCAGTCGACGGGCACCTCGTGGATGCGCAGACCGGCACGCTCGGCGAGGACCAGCATCTCGGTGTCGAAGAACCAGCCGGTGTCCTCCACCAGCGGCAGCAGCACCTGGGCCACCTCTCGGCGGATCGCCTTGAAGCCGCACTGAGCGTCCGAGAACCGGGCCTGGAGCGAGCCGCGCAGGATGAGGTTGTAGGCGCGGCTGACGAACTCCCGCTTGGGACCGCGCACGACCCGGGAGGTACGGGCCAGCCGGGAGCCGATCGCGAGGTCGGAGTGGCCCGAGATCAGCGGTGCCACCAGGGGCAGCAACGCGTTGAGGTCGGTGGAGAGGTCCACGTCCATGTAGGCGAGGATCGGGGCGTCGGAGGCGGCCCAGACGGTCCGCAGCGCACGGCCGCGTCCCTTCTGCTCCAGCCGGAAGGACCTCACCTCCGCGAGCTTCGCCTCCAGCCGTGCGGCCACCTGCGGGGTGGTGTCCGTGGACGCGTTGTCCGCGATCGTGATGCGGAAGGCGTACGGGAAGGTGCGCCTGAGGTGCTCGTGCAGTCCGAGCACGCACGGCTCGAGGTCCTTCTCCTCGTTGTAGACGGGGATCACTACGTCCAGGACAGGCGTACCGGCTCCGGCGGCCGGGAGGTGCTCCCGCGCCGGCAGGGTGCCGGGAGAGGAATCGGTTCGCATGGCCCCGACTCTTCTCAAGCGCCCTGTCGCACCCATGTGGTGACGCTGTGCTGTGCCTGTGAGTGCCGTTCCCGGTCCGCTTCGGGAGCGGGCGCGGGCGCGGGGACGTGCGGGGTGAGCGCCGGCAGATGCACGGTGAACACCGTGCGTCCGGGCACGCTGTCGACGGTCACCGCGCCACCGTGCGCGGTCGCGACGGCCTGCACGATGGCGAGCCCGAGTCCGGTGGAGCCGGTGGCCCGTGAGCGCGCCGAGTCGCCGCGCGCGAACCGTTCGAAGACGTGCGGCAGCAGATCCGGCGGGATGCCCTGACCGTCGTCCTGGACGTCCACGCACAGCCATGGCCCCCGCCGCGCGACGCGTGCGGTGACGGTCGTGCCGGGCGGGGTGTGGGTACGGGCGTTGGCGAGCAGATTGACGAGCACCTGCTGGAGCCGGGCGGCGTCCGCCGACACGAGCGCGGGCTCGTCCGGCAGCTCCAGCCGCCAGTTGTGGTCCCGCCCGGCCGCCCGGGCGTCGCTGACGGTGTCCACGACGAGCGGTACCAGGTCGGTCTGCTCGAAGCGGAGCGGGCGGCCCGCGTCCAGCCGGGCGAGCAGCAGCAGGTCCTCGACGAGGAGCGTCATGCGCCCGGCCTCGGACTCGATCCTCCCGAGGGCGTGCCGGGTGTCGGGCCCCGTCTCCTCGCGTCCGCGCCGGGTCAGCTCCGCGTAGCCGCGGATGGAGGCGAGCGGGGTGCGCAGTTCGTGACTGGCGTCCGCGACGAACTGTCTGACCCGCGTCTCGCTCTGCTGCCGTGCGTGCAGGGCGCCGTGGACGTGGTCCAGCATGCGGTTGAGCGCGGCCCCGACCTGCCCGACCTCGGTGTGGGGGTCGGTCTCGGACTCCGGCACCCGCTCGTCGAGGGTGACCTCGCCGGTGTGCAGCGGCAGTTCGGAGACCCGGGTGGCCGTCGCGGCGACCTTGCGCAGGGGCCGCAGGGCGAGCCCGACCAGTACGGATCCGGCGATCCCGGCGGCGACGAGCCCGGCGGCGGTGACGCTGACCTCGACGATGACGAGGGTGTTGATGGTGTTGGTGACCTCGGAGGTGGGCAGCCCGATGTAGTAGTTGCCGCGCGTCCCCTCCTTGTACGTGACCCGGTACTCGCCCCGGCCCGGGATGTCGACGGTGTGGATGCCCTGCTTCGGCACGGCGGAGAGCGCGGCGACCTGCCCGGCGCTCAGCTCGGTGAACACCATGCCCTTGAAGCCGACGTTGCTGTCGTTGGTGGCCACGGAGACGGCCGCCTTGACGATCCGGCCGTGCGCGTCGACCACGGCGGCGACCTCCCCCGGCTGCGCCGCCCCCCTGGTGACGATGAAGTCGAGCTTGTCGTCCGCCGATTCGATCCTGTTCGGGGAGTTCGGCAGTGACGCGTTGCCCGACGGCGGTCCCGAGCCGCCCTCGGGGCCGGGCGGTCCCCCCTCGGCCACCCCCTTGGGCAGCCCGGCGGCCCGCCGGGCGGCCTCGGCGACCTGGGCGTTCTTCTGTGCGTTCAGATGCTGGCTCAGCGCGATCGTCGTCACCGTGGCGATCACCGCGCACACCACGGCGATCAGCGTCACCGCCGAGACGACGAGCCGCGTCCGCAGCGTGCGCGGCTGTCGTCCTCGCCTCTGCGTACGCGGCCGTCGTCGCCTGCTCATGACGCCGCGGGCTTGATCAGATAGCCGGCGCCGCGCCGGGTGTGGATCATCGGCTCGCGGCCGGCGTCGATCTTCCGGCGCAGATAGGAGATGTACAGCTCGACCACATTGGCCTGCCCGCCGAAGTCGTAGGACCACACGCGGTCGAGGATCTGCGCCTTGCTGAGCACGCGCCGCGGGTTCCGCATCAGAAAGCGGAGCAGTTCGAACTCGGTCGCCGTCAGGTGGATGCTCTCCCCGGCCCGCGACACCTCGTGGCTGTCCTCGTCCAGGGTGAGGTCGCCGACGACCAGGACGGAGTCCGAGCGGCGGTCCGCGGCGCCGGAGCGCCGGATCAGCCCGCGCAGCCGGGCCACGACCTCCTCCAGGCTGAACGGCTTGGTGACGTAGTCGTCCCCGCCGGCGGTCAGACCCGCGATCCGGTCCTCCACGGCGTCCTTGGCGGTCAGGAAGAGCACGGGCACGTCGGGCAGTTCGCGCCGCAGCCGCCCCAGGACGCTCAGGCCGTCCATGTCCGGGAGCATCATGTCGAGCACGACGGCGTCGGGACGGAACTCGCGCGCGGTCTGGATCGCTCCCTGTCCGTCACCCGCGCTGCGGATCTGCCAGCCCTCGTAGCGAAGGGCCATGGAGAGCAGTTCGGTGATCGACAGTTCGTCGTCCACTACCAGCACTCGGACGGGGCTCCCGTCCGGCCTCAGCAGTTCGGTGCGCCCCTGGGGCGAGGTCGTGGTCATGATGGACACCCTGTCGAGGTCCCCTGAGAGAGCCCTTTCACCTGTCTGTGATTTCCCTGAGAAACGCACAGGTGCCGCTCAGGAAACTCCTGGGAAGTCCGCGAAAGGCCTTGCCACCGGGGACGGTTACCTCGTCATGGGGCGCGGATGAGACGAGGATGAGCGTCCGTGCCCGTGAAAACGCTGTGGTGGGACCGAGGATGACGGTAGGTCAGCCGCGCTCCGGGTCGGCCGGATAGGGCCGCTCGAAGGTGTGGCTGCGCTCGACCCTGGCGACATGCACCGTGTAGGCCTGGTACCACTCCGCACGCCCCCGCTTCTGGGCCGTGCGGTGCTCCTGATCGGTGCGCCATGCCTCGAGGGCGGCCGCGTCCCGGAAGTAGCCGACGGTGATCGACAGCCCGCCCGGGGTCCGGGCGTGATCCATGCCGAGGTATCCGGGAATCTCCCCGACCAGCTCCTCCATCCGCTCGGCGGTCTCCGCGTATCCGTGGTCGGCCTCGGTGCGCAGGGAGGTGAAGACAACGGCGTAGTAAGGGGGTTCATGGGCGGGGACGGGTACGGGGACGCCGGCTGCGGAGGCCGGGGCTGCGGTGGAGGCGGGGGCGCCGGGCACATTGCGGTGATCGCTCATGCCGACACGATCGGCCGCGCCGGCACCGTCCGTCCACCCCCCGGCCCGGGGCAGCCGTCGGCCCCTGCGGCAGCGCCGCTCAGAACAACCCGTCCTGCACGCCCGGGTCCCCCGACGCTCCGACCGGAACGGTCAGCCGATCATCGGGGGCACCCGTCAGTTCCCACCCGGTCATCAGCCGGGTGTCGAGTACGACGACGCCGCGCCCGGTGGCCAGATGAAGATCGGGCCCGGCGGCGGCCAGCAGATCTCCGCTCACCACCCCACCGGCGACCAGCTCGCTCACCACACCGTCCACCCGTACCGGCCCCTCCAGACCGAACACCGCGCCATGGTCGACCGCCCGGAACGCCGCCCGCTCCAGCGACTCCGGCCAGCCGTCGAGCGCCACCGCCCGGGCGTGCAGCTCGGCCAGCTCGGCCGCGCGCTCCCCGGCGGACGGCAGCACGGCCCGCACCGCACGCTTGCCGGCGTAGGGAATCCGGTCCGGTACCCCCAGCGCGGCCCGCAGCAGCTCCTCGGTGCGGCGCGCCGCCATCAGGGGCCCGGTCCCCAGCCAGCCGAAGGAGACGGCGCCCTGCTCCAGCAGCCGCGCCGGGCCGCGTTCGGCCGCGGTGATCCCGACCTTGACCATGCCGGGCCCGAACCATGCCAGATACACCCGGTACGGGCGGGGATCATCGGCGGCGGTGTCCGCGGCCACGGAGTGCGCCCGGTTCAGGCGCGCACACTCCTCGCACCGCGCACCGGTGCTCCGCCCCGAGACCTCCGCCCGTATCGGGCATCCATGGCCCCGCGCCCCCACGCAGGTCCGCACGCCGCCCGCCATGACGGCGAAGGCCACCCGCCTCCCCCGCTCCAGCTCACTGGGCCGCCCGCCTTCCCAGCGCAGCCGGGGACCGCCGTCGGCCCACGACAGCCCCGCGCATCTCCAGACCCGAGTCATCACTGCCGAGACTAGGCTCCGCCACTGACACTGCGGGCCCGACGGGCGACGCGGGCCCGGCGGCCCGGTGAGCCGGGCCCCTCGGTCGCGTCCCGCCCGCGTCCGAGGGGCCCGGGGCCGCTCTCAGTGGCCCATCGCCGCGCGGACGGCCGCGACCAGTTCCGCCACTCCGTGCTCCTTCAGGACGCTGCAGTGGTCGCCCTTCAGCTCCACGACCCGGGGGGCGGCCGCCGAGCAGCCCGAGCGCCCATCGATGAAGGAGTGGTCGTCTCCCTGGGCCTTGAAGAGGGTGATCGGCGCTTCGAGGGTGCGCTCGGCCAGTTCGCGGAAGGTGTACTCGAACTCGTACGTCGTACCCACGATGCGGGTGATGCGGCGGATCACGGCCTCGTCCAGGGACGGGCACAGGCCGTGGACATAGGAGACGAAGCCGTCCTCGTCGTGCGCCTGGGCGAGGCGGGCGTCCACGGCGGGGCCGTGGACGGTGCCCGCGAAGACGGAGAAGGGAATCTTCAGGTAGGCCGGGTTGCCGAACGACGCCTCCCGTCCCCAGGTACGGCCGTCCTCCTCGCGTACCTTCGGGTTGCCCGGGCAGATCAGAAGCAGGTGCTCGACCTTCTCCCCGGCCTGCTCCAGCTGCCAGGCCGCCTCGAAGGCGACACGGGCGCCGAAGGAATAGCCCCACAGGGCGTAGGGGCCGCTCGGCTGGACACGGCGGATCTCCGCGACATCCGCGGCGGCCGTCTCGCGGATGGTGTCGTAGGGGGTCTCGCCGTCGTTGATGCCGTGCGCCTGGACACCGAAGAAGGGGCGGTTCAGGTCGGCCTCGCGGCCCAGCAGGTGCAGGAACTGGCGCCCGGGAACCCCGGAGCTCTCCGGGACCCCCGGCCCTGTGCACCTTCGCCAGGGCCCCGGCAGAGCCTGTCGACGGCGAATCCCCAACCCCCGAGATCCGTCGGGGTCATCCCCCATTTCCCAGATCGGTTGTTGCCCGTCTCCTGAGCCCGCCAGCACACTGAATCCATGTCAGGCGATCTCTCCGGAGCAGACGACTCTCGCCGTCGCCCGGTGTCCGAGCAGCGGGTGTCTCATCGGGACCGGGACGCGGCCGTGGAGATCCTCCGGGTCGCGGCCGGTGACGGCC
This sequence comes from Streptomyces glomeratus, assembly GCF_021462825.1. Lineage (GTDB taxonomy): Bacteria > Actinomycetota > Actinomycetes > Streptomycetales > Streptomycetaceae > Streptomyces > Streptomyces glomeratus. Next base: position 10,106 of record NZ_JAKEEB010000013.1, read on the forward strand.
GGCTGACGGCCGCCGAGCTGGAAGAGCGCGTAGAAGCGGCGCTGGTGGCGCGCACCGCGTCCGACCTCGCGGAACTGACCGCCGATCTGCCTCTCGAAGGGATGCCGCCACAGGCTCGCGAGGTGATCCGGATCGACCAGCGCTTCGGAGAGGGCAAGCGCGCCGGTCGCTGGCTGGTTCCCCACCGGATGGAGATCCGGCTGATGTTCAGCGACCTGAAACTCGACTTCACCGAGGCCGTGATCACCCACGACACCCTGCACATCGAGGTGGACCTGCGCATCGGCGGCAATCTGACGCTGGTCACCGGACCGGGGATCGTGGTCGACGCCGACGACGTCACCTACAGCCGCGGCGACATCAAGGTCCACCCGGTCACCGGCCCGGAGATTCCCGTACGACTGCGCGTGGTGCTGACCGGCAGGTCGACCGGCGGCGACATCGTGGCCCGTCTGCCACGACGCACCCCTTGGCAGCGGCTGCGCCGCAAGTCCTGAGCGCCCGGCCCCTGTTCGGCCGGCGTCTTCGCGACCGGTGGGACGTCGAGGTGCCCCAGGGCGCGGGCGCGCCTACGAGGAACCTGCCCCGGAGGATCGGGGCAGATCGCTCGAGTCTTGCGCGGCTTGCGCAGTGTGCGGTGTGGCCGGGAACTAGAAGTAGATGATGTCCCAGTGGCTGACTTCATCGCAGTAGAGGTCGCCTGACGGGGACTTCCACAGCGCGAAGCCATCGCCGCGGAGGCCGACGTATTGGAAGGTGCCCTTGATGTAGTTGTTGAGAGCGGGGATGGGCAGGAGGTCGATCTTGTAGCCGTTGGCGTGGGTGTACTTCTCGCCCTCCCCGTGGCCGACCTCCGTGCCGCCGGTGACGATGAGGCTCGCGACGCCGCTGGCCTTCTTGAGGTTGATCACCCCGTCCACCGTGTCACTGAGGATGCCCTCGTACGAGACGCAGTCCGGGTTGTTCTTGTCGGTACAGCCCCCGGGGGATGTGGCCGTGATGCCGTTGGAGATCAGCCGTGCCTCCGCCTGCGCCTGGGTCAACGGCGTACCGGAAGCCGAAGCAACCCCGGCGGTGAACAACAGAGCGGCCCCGACCCCGGTGACAGTGACTGTCAGCTGGGGCAGTACGCGCATGGTGCCTCCTGAAGGTTGGGTGTCTGACGCCGACCGTGCGTCACGGAGCACAACGACCGTTCTCCGCACCGGTGCCGGGTGATCAAGGCAAGATCGCCGGGACGGAGTGCCGGCCGTACCGGGGCGGTCCGATGGGCTGATCTTCGCGACGACGCCCGGCAGTGTCACGACTCCCGCAGCCTGAACCTCATGCACGCGCGAGCCGGGATGTCAGCGGCGTGAGGTTCACTGAGCGCCATGGAGGATTCGGAAGTCGTTGCCGCCATCCGGAAGATCATCGACTCGTCCGTTGTGAGCGGACCACCGGTCGTTCTCGAGGCCTCGGAGGGCACAAGTCTGAGGGAACTGCTTGCCGAAGTGAGCCGGTGGGCAGGCAGGCCCCGCAACCTCGCCGCGGACGGCTTCACCGACCCCTCACTCACCGAGCGCACCGGACTGCCGCTCGTCGAACCGTTCGGGGACGAGTTGCTCGAGATGCGGGGCTGGGCCTACAGGTCTCACTGGGTCGGTTGCGGCAGCGTCGCCACCTCACACCGGGAGCGCGTGGTCGTGGTGATCGCCCACCGTGAGGACCCTGCGGTCACCGGGTTTCCCGAGGGTGCCTCCTGGGCCGGGAAACTGCGCATCCTCACCGGCTGGCAACCGGTGCCGCAGCCGGCCGTCGACTGGCCTGCCGTCGAGGCCGATCTGGGCACCTCGCTGCCGAGCGATTACAAGGAGATCGTCGACCTCTTCGGTCCGGGCGGCTTCGACGAGTACGTCGACCTCCTTGTCCCCGGAGCCCTGGGCATGGACATCGTGGACTGGGCCAAGAGCGAGGGCTATCCGGTGCCGGACGGGCTCCTGAGATGGGGATCGTCGGAGCAGGAGTTCGACTTCCTCTGGCAGACCAGGACGGCCAGTCCGGACGACTGGCCCGTCCTCGTCGGCCAGTACGGCGACTGGGAGCGATACGACTGCGGTCTGGGCGAGTTCCTCGTCCGCATGCTCACGGACCCCATGTACGCGTTCCCCACAAGCCGCCTGGACGCTCACTTCTTTTGCAGTAACGACCTTCGATCCGTTGAGGGGTGACTCGGCCACGGCACTCCTCGCACCGCGCTGACCGCAGCATGCGCCAGGTCCTATGTCAGCGTGGGCTTACGGGCGAGGATCTGGATCCCCCGGATCGCGGCCTGCCTGCCGATCCCGTTGAGCCAGGGCAGATGCAGCGGGTGGGTGAACGTCTTCGTGGCAGCGGCGGAATCCCAGTGGGAAACCCGGCTGGCGAGGCCGGACGTGGCGGGTGCCTCCCTGGGTGCATGGCTGAATCCCATCATGCCGCCACTGCGGTGGAAAATTACGTCGCCGGATTTCGGCAGGCGAGGGAAGAGCGCCCCTTGCGTCCGCGCCGTAACGCTCAGGACATGCCGAAGAATGTAGCGTGCTGCCCGGCCCCGATCGGGGACCCTGTCGCGAGGAGCCGGGAATGCTCAAGGGTTTCAAGAACTTCCTGATGCGCGGCGATGTCGTCGTCGTAGCCGTAGGTCTCATCGTCGCATTGGCCTTCAGTAACCTGGTCAAGGCATTCACCGATTTTGTGATCAACCCCATCATTGCGCGCGCTCAGGGCGGCAATTCAGTCGGATTGGGCTGGCAACTCGGCCAGGCGGGCAACAAGAGCACGTACCTTGATATCGGTTCTTTCATCTCGACGGTCATCTACTTCATCATCTTCATGGCCGTCGTCTACTTCCTCATCGTCGAACCGTACAAGCGCTATTCGGCGCGGCGCGGTGCGGTGGTCTTCGGGGACCCGGGGCCCGTCAAGACGTGCCCGGCCTGCCTGTCCGAGGACCTGCCGGCCGCTGCTGCCAAGTGCCGGCACTGCGGCACCGACCAGCCGCCGGTGGCCGGAACGCCACGCCCCTGATCGGACAGGGAGCCGCTGCCCCGTAGTGGGGCAGCGCGGGCTGGCCCCGCCGAGGTCGTCGGTCTGCGCTGGATGGACGTCGACCTGGAGCAGGGCACCGTCCGTGTCGAGGTCACCCGCACCCTGGTCGCCGGCAAGGTCATCGGGAGCCCTGACCTCCACTTGGGAGGATCAGGGCTCTGACCTGAATGGTGGCTGCCGTGCCGCCGGCATCGGGTGCGCCTCCCGGGCCGCCCATCGTCCCCACGTATGCCTGGACCAGGAAGGTTCCCCACATCAACGTCGCCCCCCCGGCAGGGATCATCCTCTGTGTGGTGATCGGGACCACCACCGTCCTACTGACGGTGGTGATCACGATTGCAGCCCTGCCGGACGGAGTGCTCGCCCAGTTGCTGATCTGACGAACCAGTGCGTCGAGACAGCGTTGACGTCACCCGCTGATGCCAGAGGCCCCTCGGGATAATCCCGAGGGGCCTCTTGATCTGTGCGCACTCGGCAGGATTCGTAAGGTGCCGTCACTTACGGCTGCGACGGCTGGTCCCGTCGGCCGGGGTCGTCACCGATGAGGATGACTGAGGTTGTCGTACCAGTGGTGGTCGTGCCAGTGCCGGCCGCCCCCGCCGCCTTTGGCCCTCACGGTGAAGCACTCGTTGCTGCCGTCCGCCGACACGGCGGCGTAGTTCGGGTTACCCGAGTACTCCGCGCGCCAGCAGTAGGTCCCTGCGACAGTCGGCCGGAACGGCGGGGACGTCGCGGTGGCGGTGGTCGGCGACGTGGCGGTCAGCGGCCGTGGGCCGTCCACCGCGGTGCCGCCGCTCGTGCAGCTCGTCGCCGGCGGACCGCAGACGAAGAAGGTCACCGTCGCACCGGACGCCGCAGGGTTGCCTTCCTGGGCGTTCCCGGTCACCGTCGCGCGGTCGACGACCGTGCTGCCGACTCGGAGCCTGGTCCTGGAGGGTCTGGTGACGACGTTCGGCGCGGACGTGTAGCTGATGGTCACCGAGGGAGTACCGGTGGGGTTGGCGACCGTGGAGACGTTGCTGGCGCTTGCGAAGGCGAAGCTCGAGCCGCCGCCCCCGCCGGCACCGGCGTTGGTCCCCGTAGCGCCGCCGCCCCCACCCCAAAAACCGGCGCCGCCTCCGCCGCCACCGGCCCCGAACGGGTAGCTGCCACCGCTGCCACCGGCACCCGGTGTTCCGCCCCCACCGTTGGATTGGGGACCGGCTGAGCCCCCGCCGCCCGTCCCTCCGGACGTGCACGTTCCACCCGTGCCCGGCCCGGCACCGGCGGCCCCGGTGCCATCAGTGCCGGGATTGCAGTAGGCGAGCCCGACCCCACCGGCGCCACCGCTCAGGGAGAGGGCGCCTCCACCACCACCCCCGCCGCCTGCACCCACCAGCCAGCGCGGGTCCGCCGAATCACCGGTCAGCATGCAGCCGGACGAGGTCGCCGAGCACGTGCGGAGGTCGGACTCGCCGCCGCCCGCCCCACCGTGGGTGGTACCACCGGGGCCACCGCCCACTCCGACCTCGACGTACAGCGTGCTGCCGGGGGTGACCGGGACGTCGGCCGTCACCTGCGCGCCCGCGCCTCCGGCGCCGCTCGAGGTGGTACCGGCCGCACCGTCGGCGACCACATGGATGCTGGTCACTCCGGAGGGCACGGTGAACGTGTCTTCACCGGTGGTGGTGTACGTACAGGTGGGCGGCGGCCCGCTACTGAAGACCCCGTTGGTCCCGCACGGACTCTGTGCGGACGCCTCCTGCCCCGTCATCCCCACGACACCGAGCGCCAGACCCACGGCAAGCGCCGCGGCCGGCGCCCGGCCGCGCAGGCCGAATACCCTCGCCCCACCACCGTACTTGTGATGCATCGAACCTCCCGAGGGACACGGCCACCTATAGCCGCGTTTCTGACATACCGTCAGTAAACCAAGGGAGGATTATTGTCCCCACGCGGCGCGCTGACCGGTGCAGTCATGCGGCCGAGCCGGTGCCTCGGGGCACACGGGACACGACAATCTTCATGGGGCCCCTGCCGTCCGATGGTCAGAAAAGTCAGAGGCCCTGTGGATCCTCCACAGCGCCTCATCAGCCAGCGAGTCGGAGCCGGACACCGAGGAGTGATCAGCGTTTCCGTCCGCGTTGATGTCAGAGGCCCCCTGGGATGATCCCAGGGGGCCTCTGAACTGTGCGCACTCGGCAGGATTCGAACCTGCAACCTTCTGATCCGTAGTCAGATGCTCTATCCGTTAAGCTACGAGTGCTTGTTTTCTGTTTTCCGTCCCCGCTCCCGGCCCTTCCGGCCCGCTCGCGGCGACAGGAAGAACATTACATGACTGCCGCCGCCATGTGAAATCCATTAGGCACACCCCTTGTGACCTGCGGAAACGTCGCGCGAGGGGGTCGGAGGCGATGGGTGGGCGACCGGGTCGGGACGGGCCCGGCAACGCCGAAGCCCCGGTCGCGGAGGACCGGGGCTTCGGGATCAGGTGCGGAGGCGGAGGGATTTGAACCCTCGATGGGCTTTAAGGCCCAAACCGCATTAGCAGTGCGGCGCCATAGACCGGACTAGGCGACGCCTCCAGCACAACCGTCCGCGCGAGCGCGAAGGTGCGTGCAGATGATGACACAGCCGAGCGGTGTGTCACCAATCGACCCCCACGGTACTAGGGAGGACGGCCGCAGGGCAAAGCACATGGCCGCCGATCCGGGACCCGCATGTCGCCACCGCGGTCACCCCCGCCACTCGGGTCACATACGCAACCGTCCCGCTTGGCCACCGTTAGTCATCGCATGACCCAGTTCACCTCGCGCGCCGTGCTCCTCGGGGCCGCGGCCCTGCTCGCCGGCGTCACGGCCCCCACCCCGGCGGACGCCCACGGGACACTGCCCCTGCCCCGCGGCGACCAGCTCGTCGTCACCGTCCGGCACACCGGGCGCGCCGACGGGATGTACCTGCTGCGCTGCCACCCCTCGCGCGGCAGCCACCCGAACCCCGCCATCGCGTGCGCCATGCTCGACCGGCGGACCATCTGGGGCCGCGACCCCTTCGCCCCGGTACCCCCGCGGGCCCTGTGCACGATGCAGTACGGCGGCCCGGCCACCGCGCACATCTCCGGGACCTGGGCCGGACGACCGGTCGACGCGCAGTACGACCGCCGCGACGGCTGTCAGGTGGCCCGCTGGGACAGCCTCGTGCCCCTGCTGCCGGACGTGCGTACGCCGCAACGGCACCACGGGACCGCAGCCGGCGCGGGGGCGCGTCCGAGCTGATATCGGGGGTTCTGCCCGGCGACCTGCGCGGTCACAGCTTCTGCGTCACTTCCGCGTGCGACCTCCCTCTCATCCGGCGCCGCCCGCCGGGCCACTGCCCGTAGACTCCCTCGCGTGACACGCTGCGGGCCGGTTGGCAAGATGGCCCTCGCGGTCGGCAAGGTGCGGTAACAGGGAGGAAGCGTCTCGTGAGCAGCAGGCCATCCCGAGGCGCTGCTCGCCTCGCTGCCATACTGGACGCGCTTCCCGACGCATTGGTGCTGGTCAACGCCAACGGAACGGTCGTCAACGCCAACACCATCGCCCTGGAGGCCTTCGAAGCGCCCGGTACCGCCCTGGTGGGGCGGGGGCTCCTCGACCTGCTTCCGCAGTTCGACTCGCGGCTGATCCCCGGGTCCATGCGGCGGCCCGACTCCATCGACCCGCTCGGACGCACCAAGCCGACGCGGATGATCGCGCGGCGCACCGACGGGAGCGAGTTCCCCGTCGAGGTCACGAGCGCCAACCTGGAGGACGGCCGCCAGGCCTACGACGGCTACGGCTACACCGGCGACGAACTGCTCATGCTCGTCGTCCGCGATCTTTCCGGCACGGTCGACACCGAGGCCGAACTCGCCCGCTCCCAGCGGCAGACCGAGATGATCCTGCGGGCCGCGGCCGAAGGCGTGGTCGGCACGGACACCGACGGGCGGATCGTGCTCGTCAACCCCGCCGCCGCCCAGATCCTCGGCTACCGGGCCAGCGACCTGGGCGGCAAAGAGCTGCACACCCTCGTTCTGCACTCGCGCGAGGACGGCTCCCCCTTCCCGTACACGGAGTCGCCGCTGCACGACACCCTGCGCTCGGGGCGCAAGCACCGGGTGCGCGGGCAGGTGCTGTGGTCCAAGCCCGGGCAGAAGGTGCCGGTCGACCTGACGACCTCGCCGGTGCGCGACGGCGACCAGATCGTCGGCGCCGTGATGACGTTCACCGACCGGCGCCCGTTCGACGCGCTCGTCGCGGAGAAGGAGGCGGCCGACGAGCAGCACCGGCAGGAGCTGGAGCGGACCGCGAAGGAGCACGAGGAGGAGCTGGAGCGGCTTCGTGAGGAGCACGCCGCCGAGCTCGCCGGACTGCGCGAGCGGCACGCGGAGGAGATCGCGGCCGGCGAGGAGCGCTATGCCGCGCTCGGCGAGCGCGAGAAGGACCGCTACGAGGCCCTGACCGCCCGGCACGATCAACTGCTCGCCGTGCTCGGCCAGTCGCTGCGCGGGCCCCTCGACGAACTGCGCGGTGAGCTGTCCAAGCTCGCCGCGGACGACGCCGGACAGCTGTGGCCCGAGGCCAACCAGGTGCTCCACCACCTGGCGGCCGGCTACTCGCGGATCACCACGCTCGTCGACAACGTCCTCGGTTACCAGCGGCTGGACGCGGGAGAGGACGAGCTCGTACGGACCACCGTCATGCTCGACGAGGTCGTCGCCGCGGGTGTCGACGGCGCCGTCGAACTGATCGGGCCCGGACGCGTGCAGTTCGCCGTGCACGCCCCGCCCATCGAGGCCGAGGTCGATCCGCAGCGGCTCGCCGAGGCGCTCGCGCACCTCGTCGCGGACGTGGCGGGCGTCGACGCCACGGGCAACGCGCCGGTCTCGGCGGGCGGTTACCTGGACAACACCGTCGTCGTGGCGGCCGCGCAGCGCGGCGAGGTCGTACGGATCGAGGTGCGTGGCCCGTACGCCGGGGGAGACCCGGTGCACCAGCCGATCGTCGCCGGAATCGTGCGCGCACACGGCGGTGTGCTGCAGACGCACGAGGTGCCGGGGATGAGCGGCAGCGCGTATGTGCTCGAGGTGCCGCTCGGCGGCGGCGCCGGGGCGGTCGCGGCGCCCCCGGTGAGGACACCCGCGGAGGACTCCGCCGGCGGGCCCGCGCAGATCGCCCCGCCGGAGCAGCCCGCGCAGCAGAGCGGCGGACGTCGGCGGGCCCGCCGGTCGTCCGTGGACGCGTTCCTGGAGAGCGAGGTGGGCGCCGGGTCCGCCCCGTCCTCCGAGCAGGCCGCGGTGGAGCCCACCGGGCGGCGCAGGCGGCGCCCGGCGCAGGAGCCGGCCGCCGAGGCGCCGGTTGCGGCGCAGGCGGCCGAGGGCGAGGACGCCATGGAGACCGCCGCGTCCGGCGGCACGGGACGACGGCGCGGGCGGCCGAGCCCCGCCGAGGGCAGTGCCGAGGGTGTGGCCGAGGGCTCGGTCGTGACCGCGGCGGAGCATGCCGCCGGGGCCCCGGCGGCGGCCACCGGACTGGGTGCGGCCGTACCGCCGCAGGGAGTGCCCGTCCCCACGGGCCGGCGCGCCCGCCGGGACGCCGAACCGCAGGCGCTGCCGCCCGCGCTGCCGACGGCCGCCGATGCACCCTCCCCCCAGGACTCCGGTGTCGCCGAGACACCGACCGGACGCCGTCGGCGTGCTCTGGCCGCCGCGAACGAGCAGGCCGCCGCCGCGGATTCCGGTGCCCGGACCGTGTTCGCGCTGCCGCCCGCCGAGGCGGACCGCGCGCCGGGGCAGTCCGCTCCCGTTTCCGGCCCCGCTGCCGTGCCCGGCCCGGCTCCCGTTCCCGGCCCGGGGGACGAGAGCCGCCATGACGCGGTGGCGCACGACCCGGCCGACGACCACACTCCGCCGCAGCCGCACCCGGTGGCCGCGCCCACGGGCCGCCGCCGCGCCCGGACGACCGCCACACCCGGGCACCAGCCGGACGGAGCCGGCGCAACCGGAACCACGCCTGCCCAGGGTGCGCCCGGCCCGATGCCCGCCGCGCCCGGCGTGTCCGCAACCGTGGCGTCCGCGCAGGGGGCTCCCGGGCAGATGATCCCGGCGGTGCCCGCACAGGGCGTGCCCGCTCCGGGAGGCCCGCAGCCCGTCCCGGCACAGGGCCTGCCCGCACCCGCGGCACCCTCGCCCACCGTGCCCCCGCAGGGGGTTCCGGCTCCCGCCGCCGTTCAGTCCGTCCCCGGGCAGCCCCCCGCGGCTCCGCGGCCCGCGGCGCAGTCGCAGCCCGGCCCGCAGCCGATGGTGCCCGCTCAGAGCACGCCCGCGGGCGGTGTCCCCGGGATGCCTCTGCCGCAGGCCACGCCGTCGGCGGGCACACCGCTGCCTCCGGAGCGCGCCGCCCAGCCGGGAGCCTCCCGGCCCGGTACCCGGCAGCCGCGGACCGCCCAGCCGCTTCCGGCCGAGTCCGCCGCTCCCGAGGACCCCAACTCGACACAGGGGCGGGCGATCAGCGTGCGAACCCTCGGGCAGGGCGTGCCGTTCGCGCGTCAGGCCGCGGCCCAGCCAACGGCCCAGCCCCGCCCCCAGTCCGCCACGCCTCCCCCGCACTCGCCGAACGGTGCGGGTCGCCGCCGCAAGCTCGGAACGCCTCCGGAGCCCGCGGGCGAGCGCCAGGACACTGCGGTGCGCCCGCATCCCCAGTCCCCGTCGGCTCCGCTGCCGGCGCAGCCCTCACTGGCCGGGCAGTCCCGCCTGGCCGGAGCCAGCGAGGGCGCCGGACGGTCGTACGCCATAGGGGCTCCGGACATGAACGCCGACGAGGGCCCCGAGCCGCTCGACGGGCCCGGCGGCGCCGTGGAGGTCGCCGACCAGCCTCTGTCACGGCCGATGGACGACGAACTGCCCCCGGAGCCGCTCGACAACCCGCGCCGGCTGCTCGTGTGGCCCGCGCCGGACGTGACGACCCAGCAGGCGCTCAGCGACCGCGGCTACCGGCCCGTCATCGTCAACTCCCGTGAGGAGGTCGACGCGCAGATCGCCGCCTTCCCGGCCGCCCTCTTCGTCGACCCGCTCACCGGACCGATCACCCGGACCGCGCTCCAGTCCCTGCGCCAGGCGGCGGTGACCGCCGAGGTTCCCGTACTGGTCACGGCGGGGCTCGGGCAGGCGACCCGGGAGGCGGCGTACGGAGCCGACCCGGCCGTACTCCTGAAGGCACTGGCTCCGCGGGACTCCGAGCAGCACCCGCCGCGCGTGCTGCTCATCGAGGAGCACGCGGAGATCGCGCTGGCCCTCACGGCGACCCTCGAGCGGCGTGGCATGCAGGTCGCGCGGGCCGCGTCGGACGCGGACGCGGTGACGCTGGCGGCGCAGATGCGGCCGAACCTGGTGGTGATGGACCTGATGCAGGTGCACCGCCGGCAGGCCGGAGTGGTCGACTGGCTGCGCGCGAACAACCTGCTCAACCGCACCCCGCTCGTCGTCTACACCGCTGCCGTGGATCAGGCCGAGCTGCCTCGGCTGGTCTCGGGGGAGACGGTGCTGTTTCTCGCGGAGCGCTCCACGAGCCCCGAGGTGCAGGAGCGGATCGTGGATCTGCTGTCGCGGGTCGGCACCAACTGAGTTCGCCGAAGGGGACTTACCGGTTCATACGTCGTGTGGGGCGCTGTTTCACGTGAAACAGCGCCCCACTCCCTGTGCTCAAGGTGCCTCTGCCGGCAGCCCTAGATGAGCGTGATCTCCAGCTCACCCGCCGCGTACTGCCGGCGCAGCAGCTTCTTGTCGAACTTGCCGACACTTGTCTTGGGCACCGACGGCAGAATGGTCCAGCGTTCCGGGAGCTGCCACTTGGCGATCCTCGCCTCCTCGGCCAGGAAGGACCGGAGGGTGGGGAAGTCCGCCGTGGAGCCCTCCTGGAGCACGACGATCGCCAGCGGACGCTCACCCCACTTCTCGTCGGGCACGGCCACGACCGTCGCCTCGGTGACCTCCGGGTGGGACATCAGCGCGTTCTCCAGGTCGACGGACGAGATCCACTCGCCGCCGGACTTGATGACGTCCTTGGCGCGGTCGGTGAGGGTGAGGAAACCGTCGGGACTGATGGTGCCGACATCCCCGGTCTTGAGCCAGCCGTCCTCGCTGAACTTGTCGTCCGGGCACAGGGGCTCGGCATCGGGGCCGTTGTAGTACGCCCCCGCGATCCACGGTCCGCGTACCTCAAGCTCACCCGCGGACTCACCGTCCCAGGGCAGCCGTTCCCCGCCGGGACCGGTGAGGCGGGCCTCCACACCGGCCGGGAAGCGCCCCTGGGTGAGCCGGTAGGCGAACTCCTGGTCCGTGCCCACCGCATGGGCGGGCGGGCGGGCAACCGTGCCGAGCGGGGAGGTCTCGGTCATGCCCCAGGCATGACAGACACGCATCCCGAGCTTGTCGAAGGCGGCCATGAGCGAGGGCGGACACGCCGAACCGCCGACGGTGACGTTGCCGAGGGACGTGACGTCCCGGGGCCGTGCGGTCAGCTCGGCGAGCAGACCCTGCCAGATGGTGGGGACGGCGGCGGCGTACGTCGGCCGCTGCTTCTCGATCATCTCGGCGAGCGGGCCGGGCTGAAGGAAGCGGTCCGGCATGAGCAGATGAACACCGGTCATGAAGGTGGCGTGCGGCAGGCCCCAGGCGTTGACGTGGAACTGCGGGACCACGACGAGCGCGGTGTCCTCGTCGGTCAGGCCCAGCGACTGCGCCATGTTGCACTGCATGGAGTGCAGGTAGACGGACCGGTGGGAGTACAGGACGCCCTTGGGGTCGCCGGTGGTGCCGGAGGTGTAGCACATGGCGGCGGCCTGGCGTTCGTCCAGCTCCGGCCAGTCGTAGGCGGTCGGCTTGCCGGCGAGGAGGTCCTCGTACTCGTGGACCTGCGCGGAGACGCCCTCGAGCAGCGAACGGTCACCCGGGCCGGACACGACCACGTGCTCGACCGTCTTCAGATGCGGCATCAGCGGGGCGAGCAGCGGCAGCAGGGAGCCGTTGACGATGACGACCCGGTCGGCGGCGTGGTTGGCGATCCACACCAACTGCTCGGCGGGAAGGCGGAGGTTGAGGGTGTGCAGGACGGCCCCCATGGAGGGGATCGCGAAGTACGCCTCGACATGCTCGGCGTTGTTCCACATGAGGGTGGCGACCCGGTCGTCGTCCCGGACGCCGATGTCCTCCCGCAGCGCGTGCGCCAACTGGGCGGCGCGGGCGCCGATTTCGGCATAGGAGCGGCGGTGCGGTTCGCCCTCGCCGGTCCAGGTGATCACCTGAGACGATCCGTGGACCGTCGACCCATGGGTGAGAATCCTCGAGATCAGCAGCGGTACGTCCTGCATCGTGCTCTGCACGGCGTCCTCCCGGGGCGACATTGCCTACGCGGTGGTAGGGGGTTGCGCTGATTCTGCGCACATACCGCTTGGTATGTCACTACTCCCCGGAATGATCGATCAGTGTCCGGGACGTGACGTCCAACGCACCGGCTCCAGTTCGGGGTCCTCGCGGAGCTTGCCCAGAGCCCTGGACACCGCGGACTTCACCGTGCCGACGGAGACGCCGAGCACCTCCGCCGTCTGGGCCTCGCTCAGGTCCTCGTAGTACCGCAGGACCACCATCGCCCGCTGACGTGCGGGAAGTTTCATGATCGCCCGCCACATGGCGTCATGCAGGGCCTGCTCCTCGGCCGGGTCCGCGGCGGCCGTCCGCTCCGGCTCGGGCAGTTCGTCGCAGACGAACTCGTCGACCTTGCGCTTGCGCCACTGCGAGGTCCGCGTGTTCAGCAGCGCCCGGCGCACATACCCGTCGAGCGCGCGGTGGTCCTCGATCCGGTCCCATGCGACGTAGGTCTTCGCCAGGGCGGTCTGCAGCAGGTCCTCCGCGTCGCTCGGATTCGCGGTCAGCGACCGGGCGGTGCGCAGCAGTACCGGCTGGCGTTCCCGGACGTACGACGAGAACGACGGATAGGGAAGGGTCTGCCTCGCTGATGCAGCGGCGTTCGGAGCGCTGGTGCAGACGGGTGTGGTCATGGCTCCACGCTAGGTTCGCCGCCTCGTGCGACGGATCGGCCGGAGGTCCCGAAGCCGTCTCCCCCTCAGGTTGTATGAGGGGGGCGTCCCTACCTCCTGAAGGTGGACGAGCCGGTCCGCCCGCGTGAGGGTTCATCCCCTGAGAGACGAGTACCGGGGCAGGGGGGAGCGGGGTAACGGGCCGCTGAGGGCAGGGGAGAGGGGTACGGCGCCGCTGAGGGCAGGGGGCCGGGTCATCCGTCCGCTGTCAGGATCAGGCCGGAGGTGGGGACCCCGGTTCCCGCGGTGACCAGGGTGCGGGTGGCGCCGGGTATCTGGTTCGCCGCGGTGCCGCGCAGTTGGCGTACGGCCTCCGCGATGCCGTTCATCCCGTGCAGATACGCCTCCCCGAGCTGTCCTCCGTGGGTGTTGAGCGGCAGAGTCCGGGCGGCCACGAACTCCGCCGCCGCGCCCGGCGCGCAGAACCCGAACTCCTCCAGCTGCATCAGCACGAAGGGCGTGAAGTGGTCGTAGAGGATGCCCACGTGGATGTCCTCCGGTCCCATGCCCGATGTCCGCCACAGCTGACGGGCCACCACGCCCATCTCCGGCAGCCCGGTCAGGTCGTCCCGGTAATAGCTCGTCATCTGTTCCTGGGCGCGGCCCGCACCCTGGGCCGCGGCAGCGATGACCGCGGGCGGGTGCGGCAGGTCACGGGCCCGCTCCAGGGAGGTGACCACCAGCGCCTGGCCGCCGTCCGTCTCCTGGCAGCAGTCGAGCAGCCGCAGCGGCTCCACGATCCAGCGTGAGGCCGCGTGGTCGGCGAGTGTGATGGGCCGGCCGTGGAAGTACGCCGCCGGGTTCGTCGCCGCGTACCCGCGGTCCACCACGGCCACCTGGCCGAACGCATCGGGCGTCAGCCCGTGGGTGAAGAGGTACCGCTGGGCCGCCATGGCCACCCAGGACGCGGGGGTGAGCAGCCCGAACGGCAGCGACCAGCCCAGTGCCGCCCCCTCCGCGGAAGGCTCCCGGTGCTGCACCCCGGAGCCGAAGCGGCGCCCGGAGCGTTCGTTGAACGCTCGGTAGCAGACCACCACCTCGGCCACCCCCGCCGCCACCGCGAGCGCGGCCTGCTGGACCGTCGCGCACGCCGCCCCGCCGCCGTAGTGGATCCGGGAGAAGAAGGACAGTTCGCCGATCCCGGCCGCCTGGGCCACGGTGATCTCGGGGCTGGTGTCCATCGTGAACGTGACCATGCCGTCGACGTCCGCGGGCGTGAGCCCCGCGTCGTCCAGCGCGGCCCGCACCGCCTCCACCGCCAGCCGCAGCTCACTGCGGCCGGAGTCCTTGGAGAACTCGGTGGCCCCGATCCCGACGACCGCCGCCCGTCCGCCGAGGGCGTCCCTCGTACGCACGCTCATCCGGGCCTCCGCACCGGGAGGTTGGCGCTGTCCAAGCCGGTGCCCGTGACCGTGTCCGTGCCGGTGCCGGTGCCGGTGCCCATGTCCGTGTCCGTGCCGGTGCCCGTGATGGTGTCCGTGTCCGTGCCCTCGTCCGTGCCGGGGAGGACGACGGTGACCGTGCCGGTGACGTGCCGGCCGATGCCGTTCTCCCCGACCACCCGCACCGTGACGGTGTCCCCGTCGACCTCCTCGACGGTGCCGGTCAGCACCATGGTGTCCCCCGGATGGTTGGGCGCGCCGAGCCGTATGGCGACCCTGCGCAGGACCGCGTACGGGCCGAAGTGGTCCGTGACATACCGTCCGACCAGGCCGTTCGTGGTCAGGATGTTCATGAAGATGTCGGGGGAGCCCTTCCGGCGGGCCAGCTCCGCGTCGTGGTGCACATCCTGGTAGTCACGGGAGGCGATCGCGGCGGCCACGATCAGCGTGCATGTGATCTCGATCCGGAGCGGTGGCAGCCGCGTCCCCGCCACTGCTGCCGCACACGGGATGACCACCGGTGTACGCGGGGTGTCCATGTCAGCCCCCGTTCCCGTCCTGGGCCCGGAACACCGGAAGCTCCAGCTCGTCGTCGTACCGCGCGAATTCCAGACGCACGGGCATGCCGATCCACACCTTGTCGTACGGCACCCCGATCACGTTGCCGACCATCCGCACGCCCTCCGCCAGCTCGATCAGGCCGACCGCGTAGGGAGGGGAGAAGGCCGGGAAGGGCGGATGATGCACGACCACGTGCGAGAAGACCGTCCCGGCGCCGCTCGCCTCGACCGTGTCCCACTCCGGGCACCCGCACGCGTTGCACCCCGGCAGCCAGGGGAATCGCAGGGTGCCGCAGCCGGTGCACCGCTGGATCAGCAGCCGGTGCCGGGCCACGCCCTCCCAGAACCCGGCGTTGTCCCGGTTGATCACCGGGCGGGGCCTTCGGCCGCCGGGCCTGGCACGCGCGGGCGCGTACTTGAGGATGCGGAACCGGTGGGTCCCCACCGGCTCCCCGTCCACACGCAGGTCCATCCGCGTCGTCACGAAGTACCCCGTGCCGAGTTTCGTCCGCTTCCGGTCCGAGACCGACTCGATCACCGCATCGAAGGTGACCTCGTCACCGGGCCGCAGCGGGCGCAGATACTCCTGCTCGCAGTCCGTGGCGACGACCGAGGTGCAGCCGGCCTGGTCGAGCAGTCCGAGCAGTTCGTCGTACGCCTCCGCACGCCCTGCGTGCCCGGAGAGACCGCCCATCGTCCACGCCTGGAGCATGGTGGGCGGGGCGATGGCGTCCGGGCCGGTGTACGCGGGGTTGGTGTCACCCATCGCCTCGCACCAGTGCCGGATCATGGGCGCGTTGACCCGGTCCTTGCCGACACCGGCGACGGCGGCCGGCCGCCCCTCGTACGCCTTCAGCCGCGCGGCGAACGCACCCTCGACCGCGTCGCTCATCGGCTTCCCCTCTCCCGGAGCAAGACTTTCTGACTGTCCGTCAGCTCATGGAAGCTGTCAAGGGAACCGCCCGCACGCACGCGTGAGCGCCGGAAAACGTCCGCGCGGCGGCACCGAAGCACCGCCGCGCGGACGTGTGATGACCCCGGAAAGCACCCAGACGCACATCAGGGCCGACGACGGCGCGTCGGCCCGTCGCTCACCACAGCCGGGTGAAGTGGATGAGCACGGTCTGGCTCCGCTGGTTGATGGCGGTGAACGCGGAGCGGTTCACCTGGGCCGTGTTGCTCTGGTTCGAGGCACCGGTGCCGACCGCCTGCTGCTGCGTGGTGGACGAGTTGCCGTTGTTGTCGCGGCCGACGCCGCTGCCGGTGATACTCGCCGCCGCCGCGTTCGATCCGTCGTCCGCGAAGGCGCCGTCGTCCGCCGAGGCGACGCCCGTGAAGAGGGCGGACGCGAGAGGCAGGGCCGCGACGGCGGCGAGAACGCGGGCGGTACGGATGCTTGCCATGTGTTTCCTCCAGAACCCTGTACGCGCCGGCCAGGTCGCCGGCGTGTACGTGAAGTACGGCTTGTACCAAGGCAGTTGGCCGACCGCCTCGGACGGTGCACGACGTCGCGACTCCAGAGTTGCCCACCGCATCACCGGCGAATCGCCCCGGAAGCCGCGATTCGCCCGCAAGCGTGAGGAGCAGTCGATAAACCCCTTTCGCGACACCTCCTCGCGCGCGCCCCGGACGTCGGCCGTCCGAGGCCGCAGGATCCGGTACGCGCCATGGAGAGAGGAGCCGCAGAAGCCGCGGAAGCCAGCCGGGCGAAGCCCGCCCGGAGCCCGTCCCCTCTTCCCTTTTTCGAACGTGTGTACGAAAATGGACCCATGGCCACCACCGACCGGCAGGCCACCACCCTGGCCCTGGCACACGCCCTGTCCGCCGCGGAGCGCGGGCTCGCGGTGATCCCGCTGTCCCGGACGAAACTGCCGGCCCTGCGCTCCCCCCACCGCGACGACCTCGATCCGACGGCCCCCGTGTGCCATGGCGAGTGCGGCCGATTCGGCCACGGGGTGTACGACGCCACGACCGACCCCCGCCGCATCCGCGCACTGTTCGCCGCCGCGCCCTGGGCCACCGGCTACGGCATCGCCTGCGGCCTGCATCCCCACCACCTGATCGGTATCGACCTCGACACCAAGTCCGGCACCGACTCCTCGGCCGCCCTGCGCGAACTGGCGTTGCGCCATCTGTTCACCATCCCGGAGACGGTTGTCGTACTGACCCCGAGCGGCGGCCGCCATCTGTGGCTGAGCGGGCCGCCGGACGTCGTCGTCCCCAACTCGGCGAGCCGTCTGGCCCCGGGCATCGACGTCCGGGGAGCCGGCGGCTACCTGGTCGGCCCCGGCTCACGCACCGAGCACGGGGCGTACGGCATCGCGCCGGACACCGCACACCTGGCGCCCGCGCCGTGCCCGCCCGCTCTGCTGCACCTGCTCACGCCCCCGCCCCGGACCCCCCACACGGCGCCCTCGTCGACCGGGCGGCACGGCCAGGGCCTGGTCCAGTTCGTCCTCGCGGCGCACGAGGGCCAGCGCAACACCCGCCTCTTCTGGGCCGCCTGCCGGGCCTACGAGAACGGCATCGGACCCGACCTCGCCCCCGCCCTGGTCGACGCGGCGATCCGCACGGGCCTCACCCGGCGCGAGGCTTGCTCGACGGTCGCCTCGGCGGCACGGATGACGGGGCGGCCGGCCTGACACGCCCCCGCACGGGGATCCGGCGGCACCCGGGGCCCAGGTGAGTTCCCTTTCAACCTTTAGGGTGCGTCAGCGCTCTGAAGAGGGGTGACAGGGCAGGGCCCCTCGACAGGGCCCGGAAAGGAGAGCAGATGCCGGAGAACGGCCGGGGCTCCAGCGCGCCACGGGAATCCCAGGCGCCCGAGAGCTTCGAGGCCTTCGCACAGGCGAGCCAGAGACGGCTGTACCGGACCGCGTACCTGCTGTGCGGCGACCCGGACATGGCCCGGGATCTGACGCAGACCACGCTGGCCAAGCTGTTTCAGCACTGGCGGCGGGCCAGTGCCGCCGACCATATGGAGGCCTACGCCAGAACCGTGCTCACCCGCACCTATCTGGCCGAGCGACGGCGTCGGCTGCGGGACCTGATGGCGCACTCCCGCCCCGATCCCCGGCCCGCGCCCGACCACACCGATCTGCGCGTGACGCTGCTGTCGGCACTGGCCGGGCTGCCGCCCAGAGCGCGGGCGATGGTCGTGCTGCGGTACTGGGAGGACCAGAGCGTCGAGTCCGTCGCCGAGCTTTTGAAGTGCAGCCCCTCCACGGTCAAGAGCCAGTGCTCACGGTCCCTTGCGAAGCTGCGCGTCCAACTCGGCGAGGCCCACACCTACACCACGGGGAGCTGAGGAACCGCATGGAAGACAACATGCCTCGAGACGACCACCGCAGCGCCCTGCTGGTCACGGATGCCATGGAACGAACCGTGGAGGAGCTGCCGCCGTTGCAGGACCTGGTGCCCGCGGCGGTCGCCCAGGGCCGACGCCGCAGGACGCGTGCCCGTCTCGCGCTCGCGGCCGGAATCGCCTGTGTGGCCGGGGCCGTGGTGTGCGGCTCCCTGGCGCTCGCCGTCGGGAACGACGCCCGTACGACGGTCCGTCCCGCCACGAGCGGCACACCCTCGGCGAGCGCGTCGCCCGACCGTGTCCAGGAGCCCGAGCCGTACCGGACACCGGTCCACATCGCCCCCACGAGCGACGGCGAACGGGCCACGGCCCACCTGCCCGCCGCCGAACGGAAACGGCGGGCGGAGTTCCAGCAACGGGCCGCCGTCCTTCTCGACAAGCTGCTGCCGGACGCCGTCGGCCTGATCCGGCCGGTCGACCTGGAGGTGTGGCGCTACCAGGCCGAGACGGCGGACGGCACCGTGTTCCCCGTCATCTTCTCCGTACGGCCCTCCGGCGGCGGCTCCGGTCTGAAGTCCTGCCCGGCGGATCCCGGCGCTCTCAAGGGCGGAAGTTGTGAGCAGGCGACTCTGCCGGGCGGTATCAAGGCCATCTCGCTCCGCGTGTTCGCCGACTCGGCCGAGACCATGGCCACCGAGGTCCATTTCCCGTACGGGCACAGTGACGTCACGCTCATGGTCAATCCCGCCCAGGGCGCCAGGGCCTCCGCTCCGGTCACCGGCAAGGAGCTGCTGGCGGCTGCCGCTGACCCACGCTTCCTCGAGCTGGTACGCCACGCCGACGCGCACCCGATGGAGAAGAGGCAGACCTCCGTCGAGGGCGGATGAGGTGCCCTAGTCCTCGAGGGTCCGCCTTCTGCCCTTGTCCCTGCCGGAACGCCTGACCAGCTCACCGGCGAGGAGGGTTGCGGTCGCCACGGCGCGCACCCACCGAGGGCCGCCGCGCGCCGCCCACACCACGGCGCCGCACCCGGCCACCGTGAGCACCAGCACCACGCCGAGCAGCACCACCATCGGATTCCCCCTTCCCGGGAACGCGGGAGGGGTGCCCCTCCCCCGAGGCGCACCCCTCCCGAGACGCACACCTCGAGCGATCTTGTCATCAATGGCGGCTCCGCCCGTGCGCAGCAGAAGCGCCGCGATAGGGCTACCGGCACTCGGGTCGACTGACTGACATGCGTGTACGCCGTGCGCGGTGCAGCGCTACCGCCGGCCGGCACCGAATTCGGTCCGTGCAGCGTCCCGCTCAGCGCGATGAAAGTCCCGCACGCATCGCCTCCGTACCACTCGGGAAAGAGTCCCCAACGTGATTGACGCGGCAGTCCAAGTCGCTGCTGATGTCGGTCACGGCGCGCGCCGCCCAGGAGCTCACCGCCGCCCTCCACTCAGGTGGGGCCGCCTCCCTGGATGGTGATCATCCCGACACCCTCGCCATCTCCTACGCCCTAGCCACGTCCCTGGCCCATCTCGGGGAATACGCCGAGTCCCGCCGGATGCACGAGGACACCCTCGAACGCCGCCGCCGCACCCTGGGCGAGGACCACCCCGACACCCTCCACTCCTCCAACAACCTCGCCACCACGCTCTACAACCTTCGGCAGCTCCCAGCGGCGGTGTCGCTACTCAAGGACACCCGCACCCGAGTCCGCCGCGTCCTGGGCGACGATCACCCTGTCACCCAGGACATCACCGAGAACCTTGTCGGGGCACTCATCGCCGCAGGCAAGCTGCACGAGGCCCACAAGCTGTTCGCATCCCGCAGAACAGGGCAACGCCGACCGCGACCGAAGCGCCGCTGAGAGCGGCTATCCCTGCCGAAGAACGGTGGCTCGCGCCACGACGGTCTTCAAGACGTTTCGCCGATCACGGCCGTTGACCGCCGCGCCGCAGGCCAGACGCGTGCAGGCACCCCCGCCGAGCCGTCGTCATCGTCGTCGTGCCCGCTTCATGCCGCAGAGGGAACAGAACGGGCACGATGGGACCGATGATCACCCGCGCTGCGGCGGCCCCGCCGACGGCGGGGGTGGACGGCGAGACCACCGGTCCATGTCCCCAAGCTTGTCAGCACCCGAGGCGGCAGCAGCGTAGTCAGGAACGGCCGGCCCCCGACAGCGGATTTCGTCAGGTATCAAATCCCGTCCAACCGTTCGTCCGCAGCCACGGCGGCTTGTAGGCCGACAACAGCTGTACCCCCTGGACGGCGACACCCACGGGTGAACGCCCCCGCGCGCCGCCCAGCACCGCACCACCACAGTTGGAAAGCGTGGACGTTGTCCGCGTAACGCTGCGAGTGCGGTACTGGCAGCCGAGCCGAGTGGAGAGCACGGGGGAGCCACACCGCACCGCTGGTGTGGCACGATCGCCGCGTGGACTGGGTGACCCTCGTTGGTACGGTGCTAGGAGCTGTTCTCGGTGTCGGGGCAACGCTGACCGGCGAGCACCTGCGCTGGCGACGAACCGTCAGAGACAGCAGACTGCAAGACCGCCGGGCCCTGTACGTGGACTGTCTGGTCACTCTGCGCCGGGCGCACGAGGCCATGCGGTTGGCCGCGGACGAGAACCACGCGGACCAGCAGACGCGGGCCGCCAGGGTCCGTCAGGCGTTCCAGGCGTCGGGCTGTGATGAGGCACGAGAACGGCTCGTCCTCACGGCAACCGACGATGTGGCAGCCGCCATAGACGCTTCGTACCACTCGCTACGTCGGGTTCGCGAGGCGCTCGCGGCCGGATGCACACTGGAGTCTGAGGAGTATCACGCCGCCAGGCAGGTTCACGGAGATGCGACCCGCGCGGCCCGTGTGGTGCTCCGCCAGGACCTCGCCGGCCTGGAGCCCTGACCGGCCGCTCCCGCGCCCAGATCGGCCAGGAGTGCGGCGTGGGCGAGAACGTGGTCCGCCGGGCGCAGGAGTTGCTGGTCTCCCAGGGCGTGTTGGAGGGCCGTGCCGGTTCGGGCACGTACGTCGCCGAGCCCCGGCAGCGGGTGCGGGTCCGTTCCTCGGCGCGCGAGCAGCCCGACGGATCTCCGTTCCGCTCCGCCATGAAGGCCGCGGGCAGGCAGGAGGATTGGGAAAGCCGGACCGATGCCAAGGTCCCGGCGCCGACGGAGATCGCGGCCCGGCTCGGCGTCGTCGAGGACGATCTGTGCGTCCGCACGACCTACGAGTTCCTGGCCGACGGCAGGCCGGTGCAGCTGTCGACGAGCTGGGAGCCGTACGACCTCACCGCCGGCACTCTCGTCGTCCTTCCCGAGAGAGGGCCGCATGCCGGGACAGGCGTCGTTAACCGCATGGCGGAGATCGGCGTCACGGTCAGCCACGCCGTGGAACATCCGGAGCCGAGGCAGGCGACAGCCGAGGAGGCGTCACTCCTGGGAATCCAGAAGGCCGCGCTGGTCACGCACATCCGGCGGACGTACTACAGCGACCAGGGGCGACCCGTGGAGACGCGGACATCATGGTGCCGCCGCTCACTGCGAGATCGTCCTCGAGATTCCGATCAACCGGTAGCCGACGGCGTCAGCCGTCCCGTGGATCTCCTCAAGCCGCGTTCAGGCTGTGCCCCGCGCGTGCCCCTTGCCTGCCCGATCGAGCGGGAGAGCAGGGGGAGACACGGTGCCGAGCAGGCTCGGTACAACGCAACGACCCCTGACCGAATCGCCTGGTCAAGGGCCATTCACCTGCGCGGTGGGTGTGGGATTTGAACCCACGGTGGCTCGCGCCACGACGGTTTTCAAGAGCGTCAAAGGGGCAGTGCATACGCCCTAGTCAGGGCCTGTTCTAAGAATCCTCCGGCGCTTCCTGGCCCACACATGGCCCATAGGCGGCCCTATTGACTTCTCTAGCTCGACTTCTTCAGGAGCAAGTAGCTAATCCAGCCTGTCCCACTGGACGCGGAACCGCGCACAGTGGGACAGGCTCGCTCGTACCTCAGGCCGTACCGTACTCCTGGGTGCCAGCGTCGTGACAGGCGGTGAGCATGCCTGCGCCGGTGTTGACGAAGCCGTCACCCACGCTGCCGCAAGCCTGGACAGTTACGTCCGCACCCTCGGGGATGTTCCATGGGTGCTCCGTGTCCGTGGTGCCGCACCCGGAAATATTGCGAATCGTCCGGAAGTTCCACCCATATCCGGATTTGTACCATGACAGCTGAGCCCAGACAGTGTCACCGTCGCATTTGCTGTCGTGAATTTTGAATTCGTCGCCATCGGCCACGAAGTATGCATAGCCGTCACCGTTGAACGCATACGACTTGGGCGAGTTCGTGCCTGCGCTGGCGGATGTCGCGGTTCCGATCACCATGCATGCTGCCGCGGCGGCGACAGCCGCAAAGCGGCGCGAGGATATTTGCTTCATCTCGGCAACCCTTTCCGATCTGGAGGGAATCAAGTAAAGGCTGCGCAATAAGCACCGAAATCGGCGTATTGCGCAGCACGCGAGCTGTGCGCGTACGCTCTCACATGGAATCCACCATGATCAAGTGCGATGCCCGTGACAGTCAGGAGACGAAGGCGTTGTGAAGTTCGACTGAGGCGCGCCTCCGACGACGAGCCACTGCCGGCGGAACATCGGATACCGCTGAGAGTCATCTGTGGTCGGTGTGGTCCCGGATCGTGCCTGGTTTCTGGCTTGTGTGGGTGAACGCAGGCGGGTTGGGGGTGGGGGGTTCTAGGCTCGGAGGTTCAGTGCGGTGGCTGGTCTCGGGGGATGGGGATGGGCGGCGTTGAGGTGCCTGGCCGGGCGTGGTTCGTCAGTCATGCGGGGGCGGATCGGGCCTGGGCGGAGTGGGCGGCGTGGCAGTTGGTCGATGCCGGTTTCCAGGTGGAGTTGGACTACTGGGACTGGGGTGCGGGTGACAACTTCGTCCTGAAGATGAACGCCGCTTTGGAAGCGGGGCGGTTTCTGGCGTTGTTCTCCCCGGCCTACTTCGAGCCGGAGCGGTTCACCACGCCAGAGTGGACCGCCGTCGTGGCGATGAGGGAGAAGATCACTCCTGTCTGTGTGGCCGAGGTCGTCTCACCACCGATCCTGCGTCCCCTGCTGGCCCCGAAGTTGTTCGATTTGGGTGAGGAAGCCGCCCGGCGGGTGCTGCTGGAGGCGGTGAGCGGCCCGCGTCGGCCGACCGCTGCCCCGGCCTTCCCCGGGGCGTTACGGCAGCTGGGTGGCAGCGGGCCCCGCCTGCCCGGGTCGCTGCCGCGGGTGTGGAACCTGCCCGCCCGCAACGCCTCCTTCACCGGCCGCGACACCCTCCTCGTCCAGCTCCGCCAAACCTTGGCGGCCAACAGTCGCGTGGCCGTCCAGGCCCTGCACGGACGGGGCGGGGTGGGTAAGACGCAGCTCGCCGTCGAGTACGCGCACCGCTTCGCCGGTGAGTACGAACTGGCGTGGTGGATCGCCGCCGAGGATCCCGCCCTGATTCCTGATCAGCTGGCCCAGCTCGCCACCCGTATCGGCGCGGCGCCTGCCGGCGCACCCTCGGCCGACGCCGTGGAGGTGCTGTTGGGTGAGCTGCGCACCCGTTCTCGCTGGCTGCTGGTCTTCGACAACATCGAGGACCCCGCGGTCCTGACCGCCTATCTGCCGGGGGGTGGTGGCCACGTCCTGATCACCTCCCGCAGCCCGGACTGGCGCGCGCACGCCAGCCCGCTGAACGTCGACGTCTTCACCCGTGTCGAATCGATCGCCCTGCTGCACGCTCACGGCGCCGTCCTGGACGACACCGATGCCGACGAGCTCGCTCGGGCCCTGGATGACCTTCCGCTGGCCCTCGCCCAGGCTGCCGCCCTTCTCACCGATGGTCTGTCCGCTGCCGATCTGAGCGCGGAACTGGCCCGGAGCACGGCCGAGGTCCTGGCCGAGGGCTGCCCCGTCGGCTACCCCGTCTCCCTGGCCGCGCAGGTCCGCCTGACCACCAGCCGCCTGGAATCCGACCACCCCGGCGCAGCCGCCCTGATGTTCGCCCTGAGCCTGCTGGCTCCCGAACCCTTCCCCGTCACCACCTGCGTCGGCCACCTCCCCGATACCGCCTCCGCACCCCTGGCCGATGCCCTGGCCACCCGCCTGGCCGGCAGTACAGCGCTGCGTGCCATCACCCGGCACAGCCTGGCTCGGGTCCAGGACGGCACCCTTCAGCTGCACCGCCTCACCCAGAGGGTGCTGCGCGACCAGCTCACGCCCGACCAACGCCGGCAGGCGGGGCGGGATACCGAGGCCCTCCTGACCGCGGCCGCCCCGGGAGACGTCGGGCATCCCTCGACGTGGCCAGCCTGGCGAACGCTGCTGCCCCACCTCCTCGCGGTGGACCCGGCCCTCATCACCAGCGAGGCGGGACGGGATGTGGTCCGCAATGCCTGCTGGTACCTGCTGGACCGTGGCCAGGCCCGCACCGCCCGAGACCGCCTCCAGCAGCTGTACGACACCTGGTCCCCGCAACTCGGCCCGGACCACGAAGGCACCCTGTGGACCGCCTACTATCTCGCCTGCGCCTACACCGACACCCGGGACCATGCGCGGGCCCGCGCCCTGGACGCGGACACCCTCCAGCGCCGCCGCCGCCTCCTGGGCGAAGACCACCGCCACACCCTGATGACCGCCTCCAACCTGGCCATCCGGCTGGCAGCACTGGGGGAGACGGAGAAGGCCCGCGCCCTGGACGAGGACACCCTGACCCGGCAGCGGCGGGTTCTGGGCGAAGACCACCCCGACACCCTGATGACCGCCTCCAACCTGGCCAACCGACTGGCGGCGCTGGGACAGACCGAGGAGGCCCGCACCCTGGGCGAAGACACCCTGACCCGACGGCGGCGGGTACTGGGCGAAGACCACCCCGACACCCTGATCACCGCCTCCAACCTGGCTATCCAGCTCGCGGAACTGGGACAAACCGAAGAGGCCCGCGCCCTGGGCGAAGACACCCTGACCCGGCAGCGGCGGGTACTGGGCGAAGACCACCCCAACACCCTGGCCACCGCCTCCAACCTAGCCAACTGGCTGGCGGAACTGGGGCAGACGGAGGAGGCCCGCACCCTGGGTGATGACGCCCTGACCCGGCAGCGGTGGGTACTGGGCGAAGACCACCCCGACACCCTGACCACCGCCTCCAACCTGGCCAACCGACTGGCGGCGCTGGGACAGACCGAGGAGGCCCGCACCCTGGGCGAAGACACTCTGACCCGGCAGCGGAGGGTACTGGGCGAAGACCACCCCAACACCCTGACCACCGCCTACAACCTGGCCATCCAGCTCGCGGAACTCGGGCAGACCGAGGAGGCCCGCACCCTGGCTGAGGACACCCTGACCCGACAGCGGAGGGTACTGGGCGAAGACCACCCCAACACCCTGACCACCGTCAGGTTCTTGGAGCAGCTGGGTGCGGCGCGGGAGGACCCCGACACCGGGGAGTGACCAGTCAGCACACGCGAGAGTCGCAGTCAGCATCACTGCACACGCAAGCGTGATTCCGAGGGAGGAGACCCCCGAGGGGGATTTCACTCGTCACTGCTTGTACGGCCCCATCTGCTCTGGCGTCGCCACACACCGAAACCCGGTGTCGTCGTCATGCATCGTCTGGTCGGCATCGTTGGGCACGGCGGGAACCCCCCGGAAGAGGGGACTCGTGAAGGCACTGCCTCGGAGTTCATAGCGCCCGGGCGAGGTCGCAGTTGCAAGCCATTCCCACACGTTGCCCACCATGTCGTAGACACCATAAGGCGACACACCGCTGTGGTATCGAGAGACGGACGTCGTGCGCTCCACGCCGGTCTCTCTGACGTTGCACTTAGCGGCGGTCTTCTGATCCCCCATGGGAAGGTGCGGCCGGCGGTTCCACGCGCCGCCTTCTCCCACTGTTCGGCCCTCGGCAGGGACTTCCCCGCCCACATTGCGTACGCGTGCGCGTCTCGCCACGTCACGTGCACGACGGGGTGGTCGTACAGGCTGCGGGGGCATCGGCCGTTCTCCCAGTGCTCGGGCGCAGGGTGCCGGGTAGCCGCGCAGAACCGCGCATAGTCGGCATTGGTCGTCGGGAAGGTGTCGATATAGAACTCGTCCACCCACACGGGCTCGTCGTCCTCCCCCGACAGAAAGATGCCTTCCGGCACGTGCGCCATGAGCTTGCCGTCTCCGGGGTGCTTCACGTAGTCGCCGCTGCTCGTCTGGTTCTCGTCGGGCTCAATGATTGCGTGCCTGGGGATATCGTCCGTCGCAAGAATACCGACGAAACGGCCCTGAGCGTCCTGGTCGGCCTTGGCGAGCAGGGTGTCTAAAGCCGCTTGGTTTACCATGCGTGATGGAGGCTTTTTCGCCGTCAGCCTCCCATGGGGAGACGATGCGATCAGAAACCCCCAATTTCTCTGCGAATTCCATGAGGCTCATGCGTACGGCTTCACGTAGCGCCTTGACCTCACGTCCGGTCCATCTCGTAACCAGTGGCATGGGGCTACCTCTGTCGTGAGGAACCGCCACCAAAGGCGGCGGCACGCATCTACAGACGCTCGCCAGGAATTCCTGCGTAGGCGTCACGCAGTGCGGCGAGCACGGGGTGGTCCTGCGGGAACTTCACGTCGTCGAGCGCACTGACAGTACGAACACCGATCGATACATTCGTGGAATGCGGCGGCCATGTGGGACACGTCTGCGAGTCGTACTGGAGCGGTGATCTGCTTTGGAGCATCGAGGCCCTGGAGCAGCAGCATCGTCGTACCGGGGAGCACGGGGGCGTCCGGCCAGATCACTGTCCCCTCGTGATCGATGAAACCGAGGTTCCACGTGCCGCCCTCGGAGACATGGCCATCCGGCTCAACGAACACGGCATCATCGAATCCGGCGAACTGAGCGTCACGGCGAAGCTTCAGCTGCGGGTGAAGGCCGATGTGCTTCACCTCTGCGTTGTCGCGGGTGGAGGTGAAGGTCTTGGCGGTCAGCGGCGGCGGCGGCATCGCACGCGCGGGCCGCAGGTTCACCAGGATGTGCGGGTCGTTGGCGTCGCTGGGACGCCCCATGTCCAGCGCGGGATCGAAGACAGTGACACGGAGGCCAACGACGCCGGCTACGCCATCGGCTGCCTTCCGGATGTAGCTCAGCGTCCGCTCTCGGTCCAACTCGACACCGAAGACGATGCGGCAGTCCCGCAACAAACGGTCGAGATGGAGACCCTGCGGAGGTCGCGGCCCGTGCCGGCCACAGCATCGCCGTGCTCTACCGCTTCTACGCCAAGATCCTTAAGGGCGGTCAGCAGCACTCCAATCAACCTGATCGCCCGCGCGCTCGACGAGGAAGAGCGGCCCTGACGCTGGCCCACAGATGGCCCATACGCACTGGTCAGAGTTGAGATACGGGCGAGAAAGGGTGAGACAGTCTGCACGCGAAAGGGGTGCCCCGATGACCGGGGCACCCCTTCTGACCAGCACCTAAGCTGACCTGCAAGCGGTGGGTGTGGGATTTGAACCCACGGTGGCTCGCGCCACGACGGTTTTCAAGACCGTTCCCTTAGGCCGCTCGGGCAACCCACCCCGCGCCCACCGTGATCGCGGGCGCGGGACAAGAGTAACGGGTTGGCAGGGGCGCGCGGGGGTCGCCGCCGATGTCGCGGGCCGCCGGATCAGCTGTCGCCGGCGCGGGAGCCCAGGGTCAGTTCCACCGTGTGGGACTTTCCGTCGCGCTCGTAGGTGATCATGACCTTGTCCCCCGGCTTGTGGGTCCAGATCTCGCCGATCAGGGTCGGGCCGCTGTCGATCACCCTGTCGTCGAGCTTGGTGATCACGTCGCCCGACTTGAGTCCTGCCTTGTCCGCCGGGCCGCCCGGCTCGACGGAGGCGGTTCCGGCCGCACCCTGGTCCGTGATCTTCGCCCCGCCGCTGCCTTCCTCCAGCGAGACCGAGGCGCCGATCTTGGCGTAGACCGGCTTGCCCGTCTTGATCAGCTGCTGGGCGACGTACTTCGCCTGGTTGATCGGGATCGCGAAGCCCAGGCCGATCGAACCGGACTGGCCGCTGCCGCCCAGGCCGCTGCTGCCCGTGGACTGGATCGCCGAGTTGATGCCGATGACCGCGCCCCGGGCGTCCAGCAGGGGACCGCCGGAGTTGCCCGGGTTGATGGAGGCGTCCGTCTGCAGGGCGCTCATGTAGGACGCCTTGCTGGAGGAGTTGCCGTCACTGGAGGCCACCGGGCGGTTCTTGGCGCTGATGATGCCCGTGGTCACCGTGTTCGACAGGCCGAAGGGGGCGCCGATCGCGATCGTCGAGTCGCCGACCGAGACCTTGTCGGAGTCGCCGAGCGGGAGCGGGTTGAGGTCCGACGGGGCGTTCTTCAGCTTGACCACGGCGACGTCGTAGCCCTGTGCGTGCCCGATGATCTCGGCGTCGTACTTCCTGCCGTTGGGGAAGGTCGCCGTGAGCTTGCCGCCGTCGACCGCGTCCGCGACCACGTGGTTGTTGGTGACGATGTGGCCCTGCTTGTCGAAGACGAAGCCCGTGCCGGTGCCGCCCTGGCCGTTGGTGCTCTCGGCCTCGATGGTCACCGTGCTCGGCAGGGCCTTGGCGGCCACCGCCGCGACCGATCCGTTGTCGTGCTTGACGTCGCCGCCGCTGGTGGCGGCGGAAACGGTCGTCGAGCCGGTGGAGTCGTCGTTCCTGGCCAGCTGGTAGCCGATGCCGCCGCCGACGCCGCCCGCCACCAGCGCGGCGGCGAGGACCGCGGCGACCAGGCCGCCACGGCCACCCTTCGGCTTCGGGGCCGGCTCCTGGTACGAGGCGCCCCAGGCACCGCCCGCACCACCGCCCCCGTAGGCGGGCGTGACCGGGGGAGGCGGCGGCCAGCCCGCCTGGGCGGCCGAGGGGGTACCGGGCTGCCCCGGAGGCACGGGCGGGAACTGTGTGGTCGGCGTGCCCTCCGGCAGGGCCGGGCCGGGCGCCGCCGCGGACGGCGTGTGCCCCTCGGGAGCCGCGCCCGGCGCGGAAGCGGGAGCGTCCACCGGCACGGGAGGTGCAGACGGGGCCGGGGGTACCGCAGTGCCCTCGTTCTCGGTGCTCACAGCTCTTCTCCTCGTTCCACGGCTGTTCCAATCGATCGCACTCGGCCGTATCCGCTCACCCTGCGAGGCGCCGGGCGCGTTTCAGCTGTGCAAGTCTGTTGTACGCCGTCAAGCTTTTCCCACGGGACGTCAGGGCACCATAAGCGGCGGCTGTGGGTCCGCCCCTTCCCTTTATATCGGACCTGTCCGAACAAAAATCTGCATTCCCGACACCTCGCCGATACCATCGCGCCGCCTCCCGATCCCACGCCTTCCCCCTGACGGTGGCACCATGACGCGGTGACCCACGCACGACAGCACCTGGTCCAGGTGGTCGCCCACCGCGGAGCCTCCGAAGAGGCCCCCGAGCACACCCTGGCCGCGTACAAGAAGGCGATCGAGGACGGCGCCGACGCCCTCGAGTGCGACGTCCGGCTGACCGCGGACGGACACCTCGTCTGTGTCCACGACCGACGCGTCAACCGTACGTCCAACGGCCGCGGCGCGGTCTCCGCACTGGAGCTCGCCGACCTCGCCGCCCTCGACTTCGGCTCCTGGAAGCGGAGCGACGAGGAGCCCGACTGGGAGCACCGCCCACAGGACCCCGAGGACACTTCCGTCCTCACCCTGGAGCGTCTGCTCGAACTCGTCGCCGACGCCGGGCGCCCCATCGACCTCGCGATCGAGACCAAGCACCCCACGCGCTGGGCGGGGCAGGTGGAGGAGCGGCTGCTGCTTCTGCTGAAGCGATTCGGCTTGGACGCCCCGGCGTCCCCGGCCGAGTCGACGGTGCGGGTCATGAGCTTCTCGGCGCGCTCGCTGCACCGCATCCGGTCCGCGTCCCCGAACCTGCCGACGGTCTATCTGCTCCAGTTCCTCTCGCCCCGGCTGCGGGACGGACGGCTGCCCGCGGGCGTCCGGATCGCGGGCCCCTCGATGCGGATCGTGCGCAGCCACCCCGCCTACATCCAGCGGCTGAAGCGCGTCGGCCACCAGGTTCATGTGTGGACCGTGAACGAGCCCGAGGACGTCGACCTCTGTCTCGAGCTGGGCGTGGACGCCATCATCACCAACCGCCCGCGCGCGGTGCTGCACCAGCTCGGCCGCTGAGCCCGCCCCGGCGCGCTGCCGCCCGCCACGAAATCCGTCGCCCGAAACTCCCCGTGGGTGGTGCGTGGCAGGTGGCACGCCGAGAGTTCCGTCACTGAGGCCGCCGCGGATCGCACTGCGGATTCCGCCGCATAAGGGGCGAAAACCAGCCATGCGATAACAGGGTGTGCACCGGCGCGTTCGCTCCGTGTTCGAGCGTGGACAATGCGTCAGCACAGGTGCACGGTCCGGTTTCCAGGTCATTCCCATGGGGCATTCACACCGTGGCGTGGGGCGAAGGAGGTCTCGGGGGTGGCGTTGGTGGTGGCACAGGAGGTGCCCACGTCGTCGAGCATGGCCGTACCCCATGGTCCTGCGGGCGTGGGGGAAGCAAGACATCGGATGCGTGATCAGTTGCGGACCGGTGGCGTGGCGGAATCGGTCATCGACGATGCCGTACTGATCCTTTCGGAACTGCTCAGCAATGCGTGTCGCCACGGCAGACCACTGGGCGACCGCTTGCAGGGGGACGGGGACGTGCGCGCCGCATGGCGTGTCGACGCCTCCGGGCGGCTCACGGTCGAGGTGACCGACGGCGGCGGCCCCACCCGTCCGGTCCCCGCGACCCCCTCGGTCACCGCGCACGGCGGCCGCGGACTGAACATCATCACGGCACTGGCCGAGGACTGGGGCGTCCGGGACGACGTCCACGGCGAGGTCACGGTGTGGGTCGTGGTCCAGGACGACGTCGGATCGGCACACCGGCGCGACGATTTCGCTACGCGTGTCACGTCACCGTCCGTGTCGCAGATACCCGGCCTGGACTTCGCGGACGCGTTCGACGACCTGGACCGACTGGACTGAGACGGTACCGGGGGCCGGGCCGGGCCGGTCGAGGGGCCGCGCGCCCACGGAGGCTCGCGACCCGGATCGGGACAGCCGGAGGACCGCCCCCCGGACACCCCGCCGACCGGAATCCGAACAGCCGGGGACCCCGCCACCCGGCGGCCGGCCGGGGCACGGGAGGGACGGCCGGCGACCGCCCGATCGGCGCCTTCCGACCTGGAACGGAGCACCGCTTCGAGGACGCCTCGGTGCGTTGTCCACAGGATCCCGTCGGGCGTCGTACGAACGGCTAGGCTCGCGCCCGTACGAAACGAGCCGTAACCGGGAGACACCCACGATGGCCAAGAAGCGACTCCAGACCAAGGCCGAGAGGCCGCAGCTCACGGATGCCGAGATCCCGGTCGTCGGCGCCCGTGAGCCCTGCCCCTGCGGCAGCGGCCGCCGCTACAAGGCCTGCCACGGCCGGGCCGCCGCGCACGCGGTGACCGAGCTGGTGCAGCGCCCGTTCGAGGGACTTCCGGGCGAGTGCGACTGGATCGCGCTGCGCGAGCTGGTGCCGGCGGCGACCGCCGAGCTGAAGCTCAGGGGCGACCTCCCCGAGGGCGTCCCCTCGGTCTCGCTCGTCACGGTCCTGCCGATGGCGTGGCCGGCTCTGCGCCGCGACGACGGCTCGGTCCTGCTCGGCCTGCAGAACGACACGGCGTCGGGCGACATCAGCCGCGACCTCGCGGACACCCTCCAGCGCGCTCTGTCCGCCCCGCCGGGCACGCCGGTGCAGGGCCGCCGCGCACCCGCCGACGGGCCGCGGCTGCAGGATCTGCTGGACCCCGAAGGCGCCTTCGAGCCGGTCGTGCACAGCGGCTTCGAGTTCTGGGTCCCGGACGCGGAGAACGCGACGCCGGAGGTGGCCGCCTCCCTGGAGCGGGCCAACGCCGCGGCCATCCCGACCGTGAAGCTCGAGGGCGTCGACGCCGCTTACTGGTGCGAGACGCCCGAGAAGAACCATCTGCGGTGGGTCATGCCGCATTCCGAGGAGCGGCTTCTGGACGCTCTCGCACGCCTGCACGCGGCCGGGCAGTCGAGCCTCGGCGAAGGCACGCGCCTGGTCGGCTCCTTCCGTGCCCACGGGCTCACGGTGCCGGTGTGGGACCTGCCGAGCGAGGTGAGCGCGGCGGACATCGAGAAGCCGGCGGCCGAGTTCGCCGAGCGCCTCGCGACCGCCCTGGCGGCGGACACACCGCTCACCGCGGACGAGCGCCGCGCACGCGGCGGGCTGACCAACCGGCAGGTGACGCTCAGCTGACCCACCGCCGCCACCTGACCGACCGTTCAGACGGTCCGGGGTGTCCCTGCGGGTGACTCCCGTCACAAGTTGCCGACGGGACAGCTAAATCCGTGTCCGAATAGCCGAGATCGAATTTGCGAACCGCCGATCTCTTGTTACCGTTCCAGTAGCCCGGTTGCTGGTGCATCCCCCGTCGCCAGCAACCGGGTCTTTCCATGTACACGTGCGCACATCCCGCCATGCGCGTACATCAACTGCCTTCAGCAGCAACCGAGTTACCGCTCGTTCGACTCACTGCCCGCTCGACTCGGGCCGTTCGCTCCCGGAGCGCAGCAGCAGCGGTCCGCCGCCGTCGCCCCGGGCGAACTCCGCGACCGCCGCATACGCCCCCGGGTCGCCCGTCACATGCTGCGGGGGCGTCTCGCAGGTCTCCGGATCGTCCGCGGCGGCGACCGTACAGCGCGTCTCGACGGTGCGTCCGTCGGGAGCCATCAGATTCAGGACGGAACTCAGACGCTCGCCACTGGCGTTGCGGTAGTACGTGCGAGCCCAGACGTCCCCTGCCCGCGTCAGCACACAGGTCTGGGCCTCGATGCCGTCGCCGGAGGACAGTGGCGATCCACAGCGGACGGCGGTGGCGAGCCCGGGGCCCCGCAGCAGCGGGGAACGCGCGGAGACCGAGCGCTTCGCGTCATCGTGCGCCGGTGGACGGACCGCGACGCGGCCCGCTTCGCGGACCTGTCCGGCAAAGGCCACGGTGAGCGGCAGGGCGGCCACGGCCGCGGCCACGGCCAGGAGCGCCAGCAGCCGGATCCCATGGGGGTCGGGCCGGCCGGGCCCCTGTGGCTCCTCCCCGGGACCGAGTCCGCGTCTCCCGTGTCCCCCACGACTCATCAGCATGAGGGCGAAGATATCCGCCGATCACGGGCGCCCGGTTCGGCCCGCGCCCGGCACCCCTACATCTCGGGGGCGCTCACACCCTTACGAGTGAGGGCCTCCACGACGGCGTCCACGACCGCCTCCACATCGGGGACCCAGGGCGAGGCGGAGCCGGGCAGCGGGGCGCGCTCCCAGCGGATCTGCCCATGGCCGGTCTCGGACGGGGGGAGGGCCAGATAGCCGCCCTCACCGTGGAAGCGCAGTGAGCCGGGGACGAAGTCCTGGGCGTAGAGCAGTTCGCCCAGTTGCTCCATGGAGTACGGCGCCACGAGGATCGCCCAGCGGTGCGATCCCGCCACGACCGGACCGAGACGCATGCCCTTCCGGCCGAGTGCGGCCAGGGCGCGCGAGGCCGCGAGGGCGGGCAGGCTCACCGCGCACGGCGCCCTGCCCCCGGTGGCCAGCACGATCGGTGCGGACGGCCGGTTGGTCCACCACCAGCGCACCATGCGCTCATCGGTGGTGGCCGCGAGCAGCCCCGGGTCGAAGGGGTGCGCGCCGGGCACCGTGCACTCCGGGTCGGGGCATCCGCAGCGGGCACGCCCCTGCGGGTCGGGTGCCACACCCGGGAGAACGGGCCACTGCCATGCGGTCGCGAAGGTGAGGGCCGCGCCGATCAGCTCAGGCTTTCCGTCCCTCCGCTTGGACAGGAGCCTGCGTCGCCTTCCGAGGATCTCGCGCATGAGCGCTCGTTCCTTTCCGTTGCACGCCTGGCAACACCGAGGATCACATCACACCATGTGTCGATCACTTCACTGTGCGTACCTACTGGCGCATCACACCCCTGTCGCGGACAGGGGGAACCCCTATGGGCCGAGCCTTGGCTGCGTCCGTCCATACTGCGCCCATCACCAGCATGGGCATGGCGTGGGGTGGCGGCGCCTGGCGATGTGCCGTCCGGCTCTTGCTCGCCGCCTCCGCCACGAGAGGATGGGGCTCGGTCGTCGGTGGTTAAGACGCCCGGGTCCGGCACCAGGTTCCGGGTGATCCCCAACCACCCCTGGCCTTCACCGAGTACGTACCCATCACGACCGCTGTGACGCTCCGTCGAACAAGGCCAGTCGACCGCAATGGGCCGATACCCGAGGCAGTTTTAAGCCAACTTTGCTTCCTTGCAAGTGAGTAAGGGCGCCTCACGGACACCAGGAATCCCAGCAGGACAATGCTGGACATCCCCTCACGAGTGCGTGTACATGTGGAGACACCGCTAGCGGCGCAGATTGACATGGGGGTTTGCGATGCTATCGAGCAATACGCACCGGTTCGAAAGCCGGACGCCATGAACGCCCCTCACCCTCCGAAAGTGGCCGGAATCGATTCAGCGGTTCCTCCGCCCGCACACACTGTCGCGCCGACGTCTGCCGCCACGGGTGCCCCTTCGGCCGTGCCCACCGCCCCCGTCGGCCCGGGAGCCCTCCTCCAGGACCGGCTCGCCGGCTGGGTCTCCGATCTGACGACCCTCCACGAGCTCACCGAGCGCCTCGCGCGCACGGACTCGCTCGCCGATGCGCTCCAGGAACTGCTGCGCGCCGGAGCCGCCCTCGTGGGCGCCCGGCGCGGTCTTGTCGTACTGGAGCCGCGCGACGGGCTCGGCCCCGACACCACGATCGGCCTCGGCCTGGCCCGCGCCGACCTCGGGCACATCGAGACCGTGCCGCGCAGCGCCCTGTCGTACGGCAGGATCCTCGACGGACTGCCGGGCGGCGAGCGCGAGATCGCTCAGCCGGATCTGTTCTCCGAGGACGGCCTCGACCCCCGCCACCGCGAGGTCGCCGCCCGGCTCGGCTACGCCGCCAGCTATGCCCTCCCCCTGGCCGGCGAGACGGCCGGCCGTCTCGGCGCCGCCGTGTGGCTCTACGACGAACCCGCCGAGCCGGTCGAGCGCCAGCGCCACCTGGTCGGCCTGTACGCCCGCTACGCGACCGAGCACCTGGCCCGGATGGTCGAGATCGAGCGCACGCGCGCGTGTCTGACGACGATGTCCGAGGAACTGCTGCCCACCCGGCTGCCCCGGGTCGCGGGCGTCCAGCTCGCCGCCCGGCGCCGCACGGGCCCGCGCGGGGGCGGCGACTGGTACGACGCGCTGCCGCTGCCCGACGCCGCACTCGGCCTCGCGGTCGGTTCCGTGACCGGGTCCGGTCCCGGCGCGGTCGCCGCCATGGGACGGCTGCGGGCCTCCCTGCGCGCCTACGCCGTGATGGAGGGCGAGGACCCGGTGGCGGTCCTCTCCGATCTGGAGCTGCTGCTGAGGCTCACCGAACCCGCCCGTTCCGCCACCGCACTGTTCGCTTACTGCGAGCCCGTGCTGCGCAGGCTGACACTCGCAGGCGCCGGGCACAGCCCGCCGCTGGTGATCGGCCCGCGGCGCACCGAGTTCGTCGAGACCTCGCTGTCGGCGCCCCTCGGCATGCTGGCCTGCTGGGAGGCGCCCAGCATCGAGCTGACCGCCGAGCCCGGCGAAACCGTACTGCTGTACACCGATGGACTGCTGCATCGCACCGGAGACTCCCTGGACCGCGCCTTCGCGCGGCTGCACGCGGCGGCCGCCGGGGTGCCGCGGCCGGTGCGCGCCGACCCGGGGGCGGTCGCCGACCACGTGCTGCGCACGGTGCTGCCCGACGGCCTGGACGAGGCGGACAGCACGGAGGACGTGGTACTGCTGGCGGCGCGGTTCGAGTAAGGGAACGGCTTCCTTCGGTAACAGGCGTTCCGGCCCTGGGCCCCCTTCAGTACGACCGTACGATGGTGGGGGCCCAGTGCCGTATCCAAGGAGGATGACCGTGGCGGACGAGCTCACTCCGGCGACCCCGGACGAGACCGAAGAGCCGATCAAGCAGCGCAAGAACGGCCTGTACCCGGGCGTTTCCGACGAGCTGGCCGAGAACATGAAATCCGGCTGGGCCGACACCGAGCTGCGCGACCTGCAGCCGATCGCCCAGGCCGCCGAGACCGCCGCCCGCCGCGCCGCCCTGTCCGCGCGCTTTCCGGGCGAGCGTCTGGTGGTCCCCGCGGGCAATCTGAAGACCCGCTCGAACGACACCGAGTACCCCTTCCGCGCCTCCGTCGAGTACGCCTACCTCACCGGCAACCAGACCGAGGACGGCGTTCTCGTCCTGGAGCCGGCCACCTCCGCGGACGGCAGGAGCGGCCACAAGGCGACGATCTACCTGCTGCCCCGCTCCAACCGCGAGAACGGCGAGTTCTGGCTCTCCGGGCAGGGCGAGCTGTGGGTCGGCCGCCGCCACTCGCTCGCCGAGGCCGAGCAGCTGTACGGCATCCCCGCCTCGGACGTGCGCGAGCTGCCCGAGAAGCTGAAGGAGGCCACCGGTCCGGTCCGGGTCGTCCGCGGCCACGACGCCGGTATCGAGGCCGCGCTGCACGACAAGGTCACCGCCGAGCGCGACGAGGAACTGCGTGTCTTCCTCTCGGAGGCCCGTCTGGTCAAGGACGACTTCGAGATCGGCGAGCTGCAGAAGGCCGTCGACTCGACCGTGCGCGGCTTCGAGGACGTCGTGAAGGTCCTCGACAAGGCGGAGGCCACCTCCGAGCGTTACATCGAGGGAACGTTCTTCCTGCGCGCCCGCGTGGAGGGCAACGACATCGGCTACGGCTCCATCTGCGCGGCGGGCCCGCACGCGTGCACGCTGCACTGGGTACGCAACGACGGCCCGGTCCGCTCCGGGGACCTGCTCCTGCTGGACGCGGGCGTGGAGACGCACACGTACTACACCGCGGACGTCACCCGCACGCTTCCGGTCAACGGCACCTACAGCGAGATCCAGAAGAAGATCTACGACGCCGTGTACGAGGCCCAGGAGGCCGGTATCGCGGCGGTGAAGCCGGGCGGCAAGTTCCGCGACTTCCACGACGCCGCCCAGCGGGTGCTGGCCGCGAAGCTGGTCGAGTGGGGCCTGGTCGAGGGCCCGGTGGAGCGCGTCCTGGAGCTGGGTCTGCAGCGCCGCTGGACCCTGCACGGCACGGGCCACATGCTCGGCATGGACGTCCACGACTGCGCCGCCGCGCGCACCGAGACGTACGTGGACGGCACGCTGGAGGCGGGCATGGTGCTCACGGTCGAGCCGGGCCTGTACTTCCAGGCGGACGACCTCACCGTCCCGGAGGAGTACCGCGGCATCGGCGTCCGCATCGAGGACGACATCCTGGTCACCCAGGACGGCAACCGGAACCTGTCGGAGGGCCTTCCGCGGCGTTCCGACGAGGTCGAGGCGTGGATGGCGTCCCTGAAGGGCTGATACGGCGGTGAAGGGCCGGGTGACCGTGGAGCGGTGTACCCGGCCCTTCGCATGAGCCGGTCGGGCCCCGGCTACACGACCGTCAGCGGGGAGCCCTTCTTCCACTTCAGGATCTTGTCGAAGCTCACCACCGCCCCGTCCCGTCCCGGCGTGTTGCCGATGTGGACGTGGTCGGCGAGTTCCTCGATTAGGCACAGGCCCCGGCCGTGCTCCGCGTCGGTGCAGCTCGGCAGGGTCACGGCACGGGATCTGCCGACGGGGAAGCCCGGGCCCGAGTCGGCGACTTCGATGCGGCACGTCTCGCCGTCGAGGTACGCCGTGACGCGGTACGCCTCCGACATGCCACCGAGTGCGCTGTCGCCGCCGTGCTCGACCGCGTTGGCACAGGCCTCGCTCAGGGCGACGGAGATGTCGTAGGAGATGTCCGGGTCGACGCCCGCGGTCTCCATCGTGCCCATCAGGAGCCGTCGGGCGAGCGGCACGCTCGCAGCCTCGCGCCGCAGTTGGAGTGACCACCAGATGCTCATGCTCCAGCCTCCTGGCTGCGGCTCGACATACCGTTACGTATTGCCGCGCGTACGCGACCGCAATCTCCCATGCGACGAGATCCCGCCCGTACGGCGGATGCGCGGAAGCCGGGAACGGTGTATGCACGCAGCTCGCATCGCCGGAGTGCGGTCTTCCGAAAGCGCCCCTCCGCATACCGCGCGAAAGCCGTCTTGCGGACCTGCCGCACCGGCGCCGAACGGCCAGTGCGATGATGAGGCCGCCATGAGTGCCCCCCACCAGCGCACACCACGCACCGGGTGCGAGCTGCGGATCCTGCGGGCCGCGGTGTTCGCCGCGGTCTGCGTCGTGCTGGCCGGGGCCGGGCACACACTCGCGTCCTGCGCCACGGTTCCGGTGTGGACGCTGGGCGCCGGCTTCCTCGGCGTGTTCGCCGTCACCGCCCTGCTCGCCGGGCGCGAGCGCTCACTGCTGGGCATCGCGGGCCTCCTCGCGGTGGGCCAGACCGTGCTGCACACCCTGTTCGGGCTCGGGCGGCATTCCGGTGCGGTGTCGATGGCGTCGATGACCTCGAACGCGACGGCGACTGCCGATGCCAGGCTCGTGGCACGGGCCGCGCACCTGCTGTGCGGCACCACCGCGGCGGCGATCTCCCCCGCCCAGGCCCAGAAGATCCTCGCCGACGCGCGGCTCGGCACGGGTACGGACATGGCCGCCATGCACCACCCCGCGGACGCGCTGTCGACCACGCCCGGTTCGTGGTGGTCGGTACTGCCGTCCGTGCCCATGCTGCTCGGCCACGTCCTCGCGGCCGTCGCCGCCGGGTGGCTGCTGCGCCACGGGGACAGGGCGCTGCTGCGGCTCATGAGCCTGTCGGCGCACGGAGTCGCCGAAGGGGCGCTCATACGATCCCTGCGCTCCTCGTTCGCCCTGGTGCGCGCCCTGCTGGCCGGGCTTCCCACGACTCCCGAAGCGGGTATCCGCGCCCCGCGCACCGCGTTCCTCACGGCGCCGAAGCCACGGACGACGGCGCTGCGGCATGCGGTGATCCGGCGCGGACCGCCCTCCCCCGCTCCCTGCGTCCTCGCAGCCTGACGCGACGCGCCGCTCCCCCTCGTCCTGTGCGGAGGGGCCGCCGTCGCGCGGCACGCGCGCGTGCCCGTGTGGTGCCACGACCGTGGCGTCCCCTGCGCACACGCGCCCTCTTCCTCAACGGACTCTCACTCGGAGTGGAGTGTTTCCCACGTCATGAAGGTCATCAAGGGTTCCCTGAAGCCGTCCCGTCTCGCCGTCACCGGTGCCGCCGCCGCGTCGGCCGTCCTGTTCCTGTCCGTCCCCGCGTTCGCGCATGTCACCGTGCAACCGGAGGGCGCGGCCGCCAAGGGCGGCTATGCGGTCGTGGACTTCAAGGTCCCGAACGAGCGCGACAACGCCTCGACGACCAGGCTCGAGGTCTCCTTCCCGGCCGACCACCCGCTCGCCTCGGTGATGCCGCAGCCCCTCGACGGCTGGAAGGTGCAGGTCACCAAGTCCAAGCTCGACAAGCCGCTCACGCTGCACGGCAAGCAGATCGACGAGGCCGTCACCAAGGTGACCTGGACCGCCACCGGCAAGGGCATCGAACCGGGCTACTTCCAGAAGTTCCCGCTCTCCGTCGGCCGGCTCCCCGAGAACACCGACCAGCTCGTCTTCAAGGCGCTCCAGACGTACTCCGACAACGAGGTCGTGCGCTGGATCGAGCCGCAGAAGGAGGGCCAGGAGGAGCCCGAGAACCCGGCCCCGGCGCTCCAGCTGACCGCCGCCGCCTCCGGCCACCACGGCTCCACGGCCGAGGACACCTCCGCCCGGTCGGCCGCCAAGGAGACCACGGCCGAGACCTCCACCGACTTCAGTGACACCACCGCCCGCGTCCTCGGCATCGTGGGCATCGTGGTCGGCGCGGCAGGCGTGGCGTACGGCGTTCTGGCCGGCCGCCGACGCGCCCCGCAGGCCTGAGGCCGGAATCGCCTTCGGACACGCGCCGGGGTCGTACGGCATCGCCGTGACGCGCCCCGCACGACCCCGGCGTCCATCGGAACCCCTAGATCTGGGACATTTCTCTATGCGCACGAAGAAGACGCTCGCCGCGGCCGCCCTCCTCGCCGCCGCCGCGCTCACCCTCTCCGCCTGCGGATCCGGCGCCGGCGGCGACAAGCCGGTCGCCGAGGTCTCGGCGGAGTCCGGCTCGGACAAGGCGGCCACCGTGCTCGACCCGCCGTTCGGGAAGCCGGACCTCGTCCTCACCGACACCCGCGGCAGGAAGTACGACCTGCGCGCGCAGACCAAGGGCAAGCCGACGCTGATCTACTTCGGCTACACCCACTGCCCCGACGTCTGCCCGCTGACCATGAACAACCTCGCCGTCGCCAAGAAGGAGACGGAGAAGAGCAAGGAGCTGACCCAGGCGCAGAAGGACTCGCTGCGGATCGTGTTCGTCACCACGGATCCGGAGCGTGACACCCCTGCCGCGCTCGGCAAGTGGCTCCAGGGCATCGATCCCGACGTCGTGGGCCTGACCGGCGACTTCTCCGCCATCCAGGCCGGCGCCCGCCGCCTCGGCATCGACGTCGAGGCACCGCGGAAGGAGAAGGACGGCAAGATCGTCTCCACCCACGGCAGCCAGGTCATCGCGTTCTCACCGAAGACCGACGGGGGTTATCTGCTCTACGGCCAGGACGCCACCGTCGACGACTACACCAAGGACCTCCCCAAGATCATCAAGGGGGACAACCCGTGAACCTCCATCTCGGCCGGGTCGCCGCGCTGACGGCGGCGGGTCTGGTGCTCGCGGGCTGCGGCGGCTCGGGTGGCTCGTCCTCGGCACGGCCCGAACTGAAGGTCACCGGCGCCTATATGCCCGCGCCCGTCACCGGCGACATGGCGGCCGGCTTCTTCACCGTCACCAACGCCGGTGGCGCCGACACCCTCACCTCCGTCACGAGCAACGCCGCCCGTGAGGTGACGCTGCACTCCACCAAGGACGGTGCGATGGAGGAGGAGAAGTCGTTTCCTGTGCCCGCGGACGGCACACTCGACTTCGCGAGCGGCGGCAACCACCTGATGTTCGAGAACCTCACCCGCAAGCCGAAGCAGGGCGACAAGGTGCCCGTGCAGCTGCACTTTGCCAAGTCCGGAACGGTCACGGTCGAGATGCCGGTGAAGTCGGCGACGTACTCC
Source organism: Streptomyces glomeratus (assembly GCF_021462825.1). Lineage (GTDB taxonomy): Bacteria > Actinomycetota > Actinomycetes > Streptomycetales > Streptomycetaceae > Streptomyces > Streptomyces glomeratus. The sequence goes on from NZ_JAKEEB010000013.1 coordinate 51,708, forward strand.
CCCAAGACCGGGCACTGAGAGAGGGAACACCGTGACGCAGGCCATCGCTCCCGACGCGCACGTCCGGAGAGACATCCGGGCGGCGCCGCCGCGCACGCGCCGTCTCCGGGCGCTCCAGGCACTGCTGGCGCTGCTGCTCGCCGTCATGGGCGCGCTCTTCGCCGGGGCCGCGCCCGCCTCCGCGCACGCCGCGCTGATCGGCAGCGACCCGGCGCAGGGAACGGTGGTCGACAAGGCGCCCACCCAGGTCACCCTCACCTTCTCCGAGAACGTGGCGCTCTCCGACGGCTCGCTGCGGGTCCTCGATCCACGCGGACAGCGCGTCGACACGGGGAAGCCGTCCAACCTGAGCGGGACGATGTACGGGGTGCGGGTGCGCGCGGGACTGCCCAAGGGCACGTACACCGTCACCTACCAGGTGGTGTCGGCGGACAGTCATCCGGTCTCCGGCGCCTTCACCTTCTCCGTCGGCGCGCCGTCCGCGACCACGGTCCCGGTCTCCGGCCCGGCCGCGGGCGGCGGCGTCGTCGGCTGGCTCTACGGGTTCGCACGGTACGTCTCCTACGCCGGATTCATCGTCCTGGTCGGCGGCGCGGCCTTCGTGCTGGCCTGCTGGCAGCGGGGCGCCGGCGTACGGGCGGTACAGCGGCTCGTGGTCTCCGGGTGGGTGGCCCTCACCTCGGCGACGCTCACGCTGCTGCTCCTGCGCGGTTCGTACACCGGCTCGGGGAAGATCGCCGACGTCTTCGACGTGTCCCTGGTCGGGCAGGTGCTCCAGACCAAGGCCGGGGCGGCGCTGGTCTCCCGGCTGCTGCTGCTCGCGGCCGGGGCGCTCTTCATCGCGGTGCTCTTCGGGGCGTACGTGCGACGGGACACGGGCGCCGAGGCGGCGGACGGCGAGGGAGCGGACGGCGAGGGCGGCTCCTCGGAGGACGACGCCGCCCGGGACGCCGAGAAGCGGGATCTCACCTTCGGCCTCGCCCTCGGCGGGACCGTCGTGGCGGCGGGGCTCGCGGCGACCTGGGCGATGGCCGAGCACGCCTCGACCGGCATCCAGACCGGTCTCGCGATGCCGGTCGACGTCCTGCATCTGCTGGCCGTCGCCTGCTGGCTGGGCGGGCTCACCACACTGCTCCTGGTGCTGTACCGGGCACCCTCGCTCGAGGCGGCGGCCGTGCGGCGCTTCTCGCGCCTCGCGTTCGTGTGCGTCGTGGCGCTGACCGCGACCGGGGTCTACCAGGCGTGGCGTCAGCTCGGCTCTTGGTCGGCCCTGACCGGGACGTCCTACGGGCAGCTGCTGCTCGTGAAGGTCGCCCTGGTCGCCGTTCTCGTGGGCATCGCCTGGATCTCACGGCGCTGGACGGCGCGGCTGGCGGATGCACCGGTCGCGGCGGTGGAGAAGGACTCGGCGGGGAAGCAGCGCACGACGGCGGCCAAGCGCGCGACCGTTGCGGCGAAGGCGTCGGCCAAGGGATCGGCGAAAGCGTCAGTGAAGGCGGCGGCCAAGGGATCGGCGAAGGGCGGCGCGCGGGGGAATGCCCCCGATTCGGAGCGGGCCGCGCAGCTGGCCCGGCAGCAGGCTGCCGTGGCAGCGGCAGAGGCCAAGCGGGTCCGCGAGGCCGACCCCGTCCGTTCGGGACTGCGCCGCTCCGTGCTCGCCGAGGCCGGCGTCGCGATCGTCCTGCTCGCCGTCACCACCGCGCTGACCACGACCGAGCCGGGACGTACGGAGGAGGCGGCCAAGGCGGCCACCGCGTCCGCCTCGCAGCGGTCGGGCCTCCTGTCGCTGAAGGTCCCCTTCGACACCGGCGGCCAGGAGGGAAAGGGCACCGTGCAGGTCACCCTCGACCCTGCCCGTGTGGGCGCAAACGAGATGCACGTCTATGTGGTGCGGCCCAACGGCAAGGCCTTCGACGTCCCGGAGGTCAAGGTCGCCTTCACCCTGGAGTCCAAGGGCATCGGACCGCTCCCCGTCGTGCCCGACCGCATCGCCACCGGGCACTGGTCGGCGAGCGGCGTGCAGATCCCCATGGCGGGCGACTGGAAGATCGCGGTGACCGTCCGGACCTCCGACATCGACCAGGCAACCGTCACCAAGAACGCGAAGATCGGCTGAACCCCACCATGGCTGACCAGTCCACATCGGAGGCGTCGGAGGCGTCCCCCGAGGGCATCCCCTCCCAGAAGACGCCCGGCCACCCCACGGCCAAGAGCTCGCCCAGGGGAGCCGCGGCACGCGGCTCCTCGAAGAGGACCGCTCCCATCAAGAGCACCCCCGAGGAGGCCGCTTCCGGCAGTGCTCTTCCGCAGGGAGTGATCTCGCGGCGGCGGCTCCTCGGGACCGCCGGGGCCACCGGGCTCGCCCTGGGCGCGGCCGGCGGAGCCGCCGGATACGCGGCGGCACCTTCCGAGAAGAGCACTCCCCTGACCTCGCTCGGCACCGACCGGGCGATGTTTCACGGGAAACATCAGCCCGGCATCACCGAGGCTCTCCAGGCGCGTGGCCATCTCGCCGCCTTCGACCTGGCGCCCGGTGCGGGCCGCAAGGAGGCCGCCGCACTGCTGCGCCGCTGGTCGGCCATCGCCGAGCGGCTGATGGCGGGCGAGGCGGCCCCGCACGACGACACCGGCGTCGCCCGTGACGCGGGCCCCTCGGCCCTGACGATCACCTTCGGCTTCGGGAACAGCTTCTTCTCCCGCACGGGCCTGGAGAAGCAGCGTCCGTCCGCCCTGGACCCGCTGCCCGACTTCTCCTCCGACCGGCTGGACAAGTCCCGTAGCGACGGCGACCTGTGGGTCCAGATCGGTGCCGATGACGCGCTCGTCGCCTTCCACGCCCTGCGCGCCATCCAGAAGGACGCGGGCGGCGCGGCGCGGCTGCGCTGGCAGATGAACGGCTTCAACCGCTCTCCGGGCGCCACCGCCCACCCGATGACGGCGCGCAATCTGATGGGCCAGATCGACGGCACACGCAACCCGAAGCCGGCCGACCCCGATTTCGACCGGCGGATCTTCGTCCCCGCGTCCGGCGACCCGGCATGGATGGCGAACGGCTCGTACGCCGTCGTACGCCGGATCCGCATGCTCCTCGACGACTGGGAGAAGCTCTCGCTCCAGGCCCAGGAGGCGGTCATCGGACGCCGAAAGTCCGATGGGGCACCGCTCAGCGGCGGCACCGAGACGACCGCCATGGACCTGGAGAAGTCCGGTGCCGACGGCACCCCGGTCGTGCCCCTGAACGCGCACGCGCGGATCACCCGGCCCGACCGGAACGGGGGCGCGGCGATGCTGCGCCGCCCGTTCTCCTTCCACGACGGCTTCGACGCGGACGGGACGCCCGACGCGGGCCTGCTGTTCATCTGCTGGCAGGCGGATCCGCTGCGCGGTTTCGTCCCGGTCCAGCGCAAGCTCGACCGGGGGGACGCGCTGTCGCCGTACATTCGCCACGAGGCGAGCGGCCTGTTCGCGGTGCCGGGCGGGGCGGCGGAGGGGGAGTACGTCGGGCAGCGGCTGCTGGAGGGGTGACCGGGGGCGGCGCAGCCGTTGTCCATGGATGCGAGCCGGGTTCCGCCGGGCCCATTAGGGTGAGGTCATGCCAGCCAGCTATGCGTATCTCGGTCCCGAGGGCACCTTCACCGAGGTCGCCCTGCGCACGCTGCCGGAGTCCGCGACCCGGGAGCTCGTCCCGATGGTGTCGGTCCCGGCGGCGCTCGACGCCGTCCGCAACGGCGAGGCCGAGGCCGCGTTCGTGCCGATCGAGAACTCGGTGGAGGGCGGCATCACGACCACGCTCGACGAGCTGGTCGCCGGTGAGCCGCTGATGATCTACCGGGAGGTCCTCCTCTCGATCACCTTCGCGCTGCTGGTCCGCCCCGACACCAAGCTCTCCGAGATCAAGACGGTCACCGCGCATCCGGCCGCACAGCCGCAGGTGCGCAACTGGCTGAAGGCCAACCTTCCGGACGCCGTCTGGGAGTCCGCCGCGTCCAACGCGGACGGCGCCCGGCTGGTCCAGGAGGGCCGTTACGACGCCGCGTTCGCGGGTGAGTTCGCCGCCGCGCGCTATGGCCTCGAGGCCCTGGAGACCGGCATCCACGACGCGGAGAACGCGCAGACACGCTTTGTGCTGGTGGGCAGGCCTGCTCGGCCGGCGGCTCCGACAGGCGCGGACAAGACCTCGGTCGTTCTGTGGCAGCGCGACGACCACCCCGGTGGCCTGCGCGACCTGCTGGGCGAATTCGCCGTCCGGGGTGTGAACCTGATGCTGCTCCAGTCCCGCCCTACCGGAGCGGGAATCGGGAACTACTGCTTCTGTATCGACGCCGAGGGTCATATCTCCGACCGCCGGGTCGCCGAGGCCCTGATGGGGCTGAAGCGGATATGTCTCCAGGTGCGGTTCCTCGGCTCGTACCCGCGTGCCGGCATCACGCCGGACGAGGTCCGGGTTCAACCGGCGGGGACGTCGGACGGCGAGTTCATGGAGGCCGCGGACTGGGTGGCCCGCTGTCAGGACGGCCGGTTCTAGCCAGGACCGCCGGTTCAGCGTGCCCGGTACTACCTGCGGATTTTCGTTGTCCACAGAAGTTATCCACAGGTTGGCTTCTCGATCTGGGGACAAGTCGACAACACGGCCCTTCGGGGTCGATAAATCTCTCCCGTGACCCCCCGTTCGTCTACCGCCGCGTTCGACACTGTTGTCCACCCGTTTCTCCCGATCAACTCTTTGAGGCGACCCCTTTGCACCCAAAAGTGCAAGTAGTGACGGTTTGAACAGCGAATTCCAGGCTCACCGGAGAGCCTTCGGAGTGATCAACTCCGGAGTCCACAGATCTTCCGCACAGCCTGTGGATAACTCCAGGAGGCCTGTGGACGCCTGTGGACAAGCCGAGCCCAAATCCCGCTGTCCACAAGGAATTCCAGTCAATGGAGCGTCCCCGGAACGCCTCGTTCCGGGGACAGTACCCCTTTTCTTGACACGCTACGTAATTGCCGCACAACGGAACATGTTGCGCGGATCGATAAACGGAGTCGTAGGCCGCAACCCCGCACCGGTAGCCTTGAGGGGTGATTGACCTTCGCCTGCTCCGTGAGGACCCCGACCGTGTTCGCGCGTCCCAGCGCGCCCGTGGTGAGGACGTCGCGCTCGTCGACGCCCTCCTCTCCGCCGACGAGCGGCGCAGGTCGTCCGGCGTCCGCTTCGACGAGCTCCGTTCCGAGCAGAAGGCGCTCGGCAAGCTGATCCCCAAGGCCACCGGAGACGAGAAGGCCGAACTGCTGGGGAAGGCGAGCCGGCTCGCCGCCGACGTCAAGGCGGCCGACGCCGAACAGAACGAGGCCGAGGAGGAGACCAAACGGCTTCTGCTCCAGCTCGGCAATCTGGTGCACCCCGACGTCCCGGTCGGCGGCGAGGAGGACTTCGTCGTCCTGGAGACGCACGGCACCATCCGCGACTTCGGCGCCGAGGGCTTCGAGCCCAAGGACCACCTCGAGCTGGGCGAGGCGCTCGGCGCGATCGACGTCGAGCGTGGCGCGAAGGTCTCCGGCTCGCGCTTCTACTACCTGACGGGCATCGGCGCCCTGCTGGAGCTGGCGCTCGTCAACGCGGCGATGGCGCGGGCAGCGGAGGCCGGGTTCACCCCGATGCTCACCCCCGCCCTGGTCCGTCCGCGCGCCATGGAGGGCACGGGCTTCCTCGGCCAGGCCGCGGAGAACGTGTACCACCTGGAGAAGGACGACTTCTACCTGGTCGGCACGTCCGAGGTCCCGCTCGCCGCGTACCACATGGACGAGATCATCGACGCGGACCGGCTGCCGCTGCGCTACGCGGGCTTCTCCCCGTGCTTCCGCCGCGAGGCCGGGACATACGGCAAGGACACGCGCGGCATCTTCCGCGTGCACCAGTTCGACAAGGTCGAGATGTTCTCGTACGTCGACCCCGAGGACGCGGAGAACGAGCACAAGCGGCTCCTGGAGTGGGAGAAGGACTGGCTCAACGCCCTGGAGCTGCCGTTCCAGGTCATCGACGTGGCGACGGGTGACCTGGGCGCGTCCGCCTCGCGCAAGTACGACTGCGAGGCCTGGATCCCCACGCAGGGCAAGTACCGTGAGCTGACCTCGACCTCCAACTGCGACGGCTTCCAGGCCCGCCGTCTGTCGATCCGCATGCGGGACGGCAAGAAGGTGCAGCCGCTGGCGACGCTGAACGGCACGCTGTGCGCCGTACCGCGGACGATCGTGGCGATCCTGGAGAACCACCAGCTGGCCGACGGCTCCGTGCGGGTGCCCGAGATCCTTCGCCCCTACCTGGGCGGCCGGGAGCTGCTGGAGCCCGTGGCCAAGTGAGCGCGGCCGGGCCCGACCGTTTTCCGTACCGGCTGATCGCGACCGATCTCGACGGGACGCTTCTGCGCCCCGACGAGACGGTCTCCGCGCGCACCCGTGCGGCACTCGCCGCGGCCACCGCGGCGGGCGCGGCGCACATCGTCGTCACCGGCCGCGCGGTCCCGTGGACCCGCCCCATCCTCGACGACCTCGGATACCGGGGGCTCGCGGTGTGCGGCCAGGGCGCACAGGTGTACCACGCGGGGGAGCGGCGGCTGCTGACGTCGGTCACCCTGGACCGGCAGATCGCGGGTCTCGCGCTGGCGAAGATCGAGGCGGAGGTGGGCCCGCTGCTGCTGGCGGCGAGCCGGGACGGGCTGGACGGGGAGGTCCTCGTCGGCCCCGGCTACCGGGTCCACGACGGACCGCTGCCGTACCAGCCGGTCAGGGACCCGGCGGACCTGTGGTCGGCCCCGCTGAACAAGATCTACATCCAGCACCCGAGGCTGAGCGACGACGAGCTGGCCGAGGCGGCGCAGCAGGCCGCCGGGGGTCTTGTCGGCGTCACGATGGCGGGCGAGGGGATAGTGGAGATCCTGCCGCTGGGCCTGACGAAGGCCACGGGACTGTCGCTGGCCGCCCGCCGCCTGGGGTTGAAGGCCGCGGACACGATCGCCTTCGGCGACATGCCGAACGACATACCGATGTTCGCCTGGGCGAGCCGGGGCGTGGCCATGGCCAATGCCCACGAGGACCTCAAGGCCGTCGCGGACGAGGTGACGCTCTCCGACGAGGAGGACGGGATCGCGGTGGTGCTGGAGCGCTTGCTGGGTTAGCCGGCGCGGCACCGTGCGCCGGATGCGCCCATGTCGGGCGGCCCATGTCTCGCGGAGGATGCGCGGATCGAACGCGCGCGGGCTTTCCAGACCCGACCAAGGCTTAGCAAGCCTGTGCCTTACCGCTCGGCCAATCCTCCGGGTGGGCGGCCCACGCGAATCCCTTCGCGTGCTCGAAGCGGCCGCCCCGGGCAGTTCCCCGTGCGGGGCGGGCTCGACGGAGGGGTAACTACTCCGGAGCCCGCCGCGGGCTGCCCTGTCGGGAGCCCGGCGTACTGCCGTGCATGGACATCGCCCAGCTCCTCTCCCGGAACGTGGCGCCGGCTCGATCCGGCGTCGTGGACATAGCCACTGTGCCCGTCCACCGCATCGGGCGCCACCGAATAAATTCCGCCTGTCGCGGGGGCCGCCGGGGGCGCACGCCCGCTACCGGCGGCGCCACCTGCGGCGGCGGGCCTTGCTGAAGAACCAGCCGGCGGGCGGCTCGTCCGAGCGCCAGGGCTGGGGGTCGGGCGCCTCGTTCCGCCAGCGGGCGGCCAGCATCCGGGCGCGCGCGGAGGGCTCCGTGGTCGCCGCGGACCGTATGAAGTCCTCGTCGAACACGACGCCGTCCCAGGCTTCCCCGGCCTCTCCCGGCCCTTCGCCCTGTGGTGCGTCCGCTGTCATGCCCGGTCCTTTCCGCAACGCATCCCCTGTGCCCAGTGTGCCCGGGCAGATGTGAAGCCGCTGTCAAAAAGCCTTCTGCGAAGACGCGGGCAACGGCCCGCCTCCGAGGCGCATACGGGCGCGGCCTCCTTCCGGGGGCCGCGCCCGCGCCGGAGCCCCGCCGGGGCCCCACGGTCGCTGTCACTCCTCGCCCGCCAGCGTCAGCGTCCGCAGTTTCCGGCCCGCGTACCAGGTGGCGGCCAGGGTCAGCACGATCAGCAGCACCGTCGCGGTGGGCAGTGCGACATCCGACGTGACGAGCGAGCTGTCGGAGACCTTGTGTGCCACGGCGAGCGCCCACTGCTGGACGCTGAGCGTGCGCGCCCCGGAGACCAGCGAGCCGAAGAGCGCCTCCCAGACCAGCGCGTAGACCAGTCCGAAGACCACCGCGTGCCGGCTCACGGTGCCGAACAGCAGGAACAGCGCGGCGTAGGCGATGGAGGCGACCAGCGCCGCAACCGTGTACGCGACCGCGATCTGCTGGCCGTTGCCGTTGAGGATCAGGCCCGCGATGAACGTCGGCAGCGCCGAGAACGCCATGGTGACCGCGATGGCGACGATCAGCTTGGTGATGATGATCGTGGGCCGCTTGACCGGCTTGGCCAGCAGATACACCACCGAGCCGTCGTCGATCTCGGGTCCGATCGCGCCGGTGCCCGCGATGACGCCGATGATCGGCACCATGGTGGCGAGCGCGAAGCCGCCGAGGACGTCGTGGGCCACCTGGTCGTCGGCGCCGGTCAGCGCCCGGACGACGGCGGAGATCACGATCAGCAGGGCGGGCAGCGCGCCGAGGATGAGGGCCCGGCGGCGGCCGAGCAGGCCCCGGTAGGTGAGCCGGGCGACTGTGGGGTCGTACATCTTCGGCCTCCTACGCCGCGACCAGATACGAGAAGACGGACTCGAGGGATTCGTCGGACGGCGAGACCGTGAGCAGCCGGACGCCGTGCTCGCGCGCGACCTTCGGCAGCAGGACCGTGAACCGGCCGAAGTCCACCGCCTGGATGCGCAGGGCGCCCTCCGCGAGGTCGACTTCGATGCCGGACGTCGACGGGTCGGCGATCAGCGCGGCCGCCAGCGCCCGGTCGTCGCTGGAGCGCACCAGATAGCGGTGCGGACGGTCGGTCATCAGACGGCGGATCTTCCGGAAGTCGCCGCTCGCCGCATGCCGTCCTGCGACGATCACCTCGATGTGGGAGGCGAGTTGCTCGACCTCTTCGAGGATGTGGGACGAGAAGAGCACCGTGCGGCCCTCGGCGCCCATGCGCCGCAGCAGTTCCATCAGCTGCATGCGCTGTCGGGGGTCCATGCCGTTGAACGGCTCGTCGAGCAGCAGCAGGGACGGATCGTGCACCAGCGCGGACGCCATCTTCACGCGCTGGCGCATGCCCTTGGAGTACGTGGAGATCTTCCGGTCCTGTGCGTACTCCATCTCGACCGTGGCGAGCGCCCGCTGGGCGGCCTTCGCGCCCAGGCCGTGCAGCTCCGCGTTGGCGACGACGAATTCGCGGCCGGTGAGGAAGTCGTACATCGCCTCGCGCTCGGGGACGATGCCGATGTGCCGGTAGATCTCCTCGTTGCGCCACACGGGCCGGCCGTCAAGGGTGACGGAGCCGGTGGAGGGGGCGAGGAAGCCGCCCATCATGTTGATGAGGGTGGACTTCCCGGCGCCGTTCGGGCCGAGCAGGCCCGTGACGCCGGGGCCGATGGTCATCGTCACGTCGTTGACGGCGACCACGTTGCCGAACCAGCGCGAGACGTGGTCGATGGTGAGCGTGGTCACAGTCCGGCCTTTCGGTAGCGGCGCATCAGCAGGCCGTAGCTGCCCGCGATGAGTCCCAGGACGACGAGGAGATAGACGACTCCCTGCGCGGCCGAGGGTCCTCCCCCGCCGGGGAAGGAGGAACTCGCGCCCAGGAAGGCGGTCTGCACGCCGTCGATGAGGGTGACGGGCGAGAACAGTCCCATCCAGACGATGGCGGCGGGGTTGCCCGACTGCGCGTCCGCGATGGCCTGGATGGTGGAGACGGCGCCGTACGAGATGGTCAGGACGGCGATGACGGCCGCGATGCCGAAGCCGCGCCGGGGGGTGGCCGCGGCGATCACCAGGCTGATCCCGGAGAACAGCAGGGAGAGCAGGGCCACGGAGACCAGTCCCTCGGCGAATCCCTTCGTCTGGTGGCCGAAGTCCAGCTTGGCGAGCAACGCCCCCACATAGAGGACGAGCAGCGGTGCGGCCGTCAGGATGAACAGGGCGGAGGCCAGGGCCGCGTACTTGGCGCGGACGTAGTCGGCGGTCTCGATGGGGCGTGAGAAGTACAGGGGCACGGTCTTGAAACGCAGGTCCCGGGAGACGGACTGGGGCGCCTGCGAGGCGATGTACAGACCGATGACGGCCTGCATGATGATCGCGTAACGCGTGTAGTCGACGGGCAGGTCCTTGGCCTTCGTGGCGACCGCGACCGCGACCATGATCAGTGCGGGCGCGCACATCACCACGAAGAGCAGCATCGGCAGCACCTTGGACTTCACCGAGCGGCCGAGGCCGTAGGCGCCGCGCAGGGACTGCGAGTACAGCGAGCGGCGGGCGTAGGCGCGGCCCAGGCGCGGGCCGTCGTACGCGCGGTAGCCGATGTTGTGGATCCGGGTCTGCTCGGCCGCACGGGCCGTGGGCTGCTCAACCGCCATGGCCGACCGCCTCCTTCCGCTGGTCGTCGCTGTCCTTGAAGACCTCCGCGATGTGGTGCCTGCGCTGTTCCATGCGGACCAGGCCCAGGCCCAGGTCGGCGACGACGTCCCGGATCAGGTCGTACGTCTGCTCGCCCTCCGCGGTCAGCAGCAGGATGTGCCCGGCGCCCGGCAGACCGCTGCCGTCGTGCGTGCTCACCCCGCGCGCGAGGAGCGCGTCGCGCACCGCGCGGGTGCCGTCGGGGTGTTCGTCGGTGTCGGTCACCTCGATCGCGAGGGTCGTGGTGGTCTGGGTGAAGTCCCGGGTGGAGCTGGAGCGAAGCAGCTTGCCGCCGTCGACGACGACGACGTGGTCGCAGGTTCGCTCCAGTTCGCCCAGCAGGTGTGAGGTGACCAGGACCGAGATGCCGAAGTCGGTGTACACCCGGCGGATCAGGCCGAGCATCTCGTCGCGGCCGACCGGGTCGAGACCGTTGGTCGGCTCGTCCAGGAAGACCAGCTGGGGGTCGTGGACCAGAGCCTGGGCGAGCTTGACGCGCTGCTTCATGCCGGTCGAGTAGCCGCCGATGGGGCGGTAGCGCTCCTCGTACAGGCCGACGTGGCGCAGCGTGTCCGCGGTGCGCTCACGGGCGGCGGCCGGGGGCAGCCCGGACATGCGCGCCATGTGGACGACGAACTCGGTGGCCGACACGTCGGGCGGCAGGCAGTCGTGCTCCGGCATGTACCCGACGCGCTCGCGGATGGCGCCGCCCTTGGTGGCGACATCCAGGCCGAGCACCTCGGCGCGGCCCTCGGTGGCGGGGGACAGACCCAGCAGGATCTTGATCAGTGTGGACTTGCCGGCTCCGTTGGCGCCGACGAGCCCCGTCACACCGGGTCCGACGTCCACGGAGAGCCGGTCAAGGGCGGTCACCCGGGGGAACCGCTTGCTCAGGCTTTCGGTCGCGATCACAGTCACGTCATCGACGGTAGTGACGTGTACCACTGCAGTCGTCAGACCGAAGAGCTGTCTGCGGGTCAGCCTCCAGTCGTACGGGCCCGTAGGGGTCACCCTCAGGTCGAACAACCGGGCGGTCAAGCCGGCCGGTGTTGTCCCCATTGCCGAGGTTGTCCACAGGTGGGCGCGGGCCTGTTGACGCGTTCTCTAACAAGTGCGAGATTCGCCGGTGTCACGGGACGGACACCAACTGTGGCCGATGTGGACGGCGGTGCGGTCGTCGAAGGACGGCGGCCTCGTCCACGGGGCCGGGGCGGAGGGCAAGTGACTCTCGAGGGGGCGCGGGAGCGCCGGGTGCGCGCGGACGGGGTCGAGCTGAGCGTGGCCGAGCTGGGCGATCCCGGCCGGCCCACGGTGGTGCTCGTCCACGGCTATCCGGACAGCAAGGAGGTGTGGTCGGAGGTGGCCGCCCGGCTGGCCGGGCGATTCCATGTGGTGCTCTACGACGTCCGCGGCCACGGCGGCTCGACGGCACCGCGGCCGTTGCGCGGCGGATTCACGCTGGAGAAGCTGACGGACGACTTCCTGGCGGTCGCGGACGCGGTCAGCCCGGACCGGCCCGTGCACCTCGTGGGGCACGACTGGGGCTCGGTGCAGTCCTGGGAGTTCGTCACCGTCCGGCGCACCGAGGGCCGGATCGCGTCCTTCACCTCGATGTCCGGGCCGTCCCTGGACCACTTCGGGCACTGGATCAAGCAGCGGGTGCGCCGGCCGACCCCGCGCCGCCTGGGCCAACTGCTCGGTCAGGGCGCCCGGTCCTGGTACGTGTACCTGCTGCACACCCCCGTTCTGCCGGAACTCGCCTGGCGCAGCCCGCTCGGCAACCGCTGGGCGGACGTCCTGCGGCGCGTCGAGAAGGTCCCCGGCGGCGACTACCCGACCCCGTCACTGCCCACGGACGCGGCCCACGGCGCCTGGCTGTATCGCGACAACGTACGGCCCCGGCTGCGCCATCCGCGCGCCGACGCGTACGCGCACGCGCCGGTGCAGCTGATCACGGCCCTCGGAGACGTGTTCCTGTCGCGGCGGCTCCATGACGAACTGGAGCGGTGGGTCCCGCAGTTGACGCGACGCACCGTGCCGGCCGGGCACTGGGTCCCACGCACCCGGCCCGACCAAGTCGCCTCGTGGATCGAGGAGTTCGTGACATCCGTCGAGGACGGCCGGCCGTCACCGGCGGCGAGCGGACGGTACGCGGACCGGTTCGGGGGACAACTCGTGCTGGTCACCGGCGCGGGCAGCGGTATCGGGCGGGCCACGGCCTTGGCGTTCGCGGAGGCGGGAGCACGTGTGGTGGCCGTCGACCGGGACGCGGAGAATGCGGCCCGCACGGCGCAGAAGGCCCTGCTGCTCGGCGCACCGGGCGCGTGGGGCGAGAAGGCCGACGTGTCGGACGAACAGGCCATGGAGAAGCTCGCCGAGCGGATCGCCACCGAACACGGGGTAGTGGACGTGCTGGTGAACAACGCGGGGATCGGTCTCGCGGGATCCTTCTTCGACACGAGCACCGAGGACTGGCGCGAGGTCCTGGACGTCAACTTGTGGGGCGTCCTGCACGGTTGCCGGCTTTTCGGCAAGCAGATGGCCGAGCGCGGCCAGGGCGGCCATATCGTCAACATCGCGTCTGCGGCGGCGTTTCAGCCCTCCAGGGCGCTGCCCGCCTACAGCACCTCCAAGGCCGCCGTCCTGATGCTCAGCGAGTGCCTGCGCGCCGAACTGGCCGGTCAGGGCATCGGCGTATCGGCGATCTGTCCCGGCTTCGTCAATACGAACATCCCCTCCAACGCGCGCTTCGCGGGCGTGGACGCGGCGGAGGAGAGGCGTCGGCAGCTTAGGGCCGCACGGCTGTACCGCCTGCGTGGGTATCCGCCGGAGAAGGTCGCCGACGCGATTCTCCGTGCCGTCGTGCACAACCGTCCGCTGGTGACGGTGACTTGGGAGGCACGGGCGGCCCGCCTGATGTCCCGCTTCGCGCCGCGTGCGCTGCGCGCGGTCGCCCGTTGGAACATGTGACTCCAGTAGTTTGACGAGACGTCAACTAGCTGTTGCGCGCGACCTGTACGCCAATGTGTCGCAGACAACGGCTCTTTGCCTCGCTGGGGATCAAGTCGACCTTTGGGGTAGATGAGTTGGCGAACGCTGCGCCGATGCAAGCCAGTTGTCCACAGGAGCGCCAATACGCCTGTGGATAACCGCACTTGCTTGTGGATCAAACATGCGGAACAAAATCAAATGCGTGATCCGCATCTCTCCCGCACTCTGGAGGGGTGACAGAAGGGAACGACGAGAGGCGCACCGTGAAGGTGTCGAAGTACCTCTCGAAACATCTACGGCACCAGCCGGAACGGATCGGCCTCACGCTCGACGAACACGGCTGGGTGGAGATCGGGACACTGCTCGCGGCGGCGGCCGCGCACGGCTTCCGGATCACCCGCGCGGAGCTGGACCGCGTGGTCGCCACCAATGACAAGAAGCGCTTCGCGATCGAGGGCACCCGCATCCGCGCCAGCCAGGGACACAGCATCGACGTCGATCTCGGACTGCCTCCGGCGGCCCCGCCCGCGTACCTGTACCACGGAACCGTGGCGCGCCACCTGGACGCCATCCGGGCGGAGGGCCTCAAGGCCATGAGCCGGCACGACGTCCACCTGTCGCCGGACCGAGAGACCGCGACCCGGGTCGGGGCCCGCCGTGGCCGTCCGGTCGTCCTCACCGTCGACGCCGCCGCCATGCACCGGGACGGCCATGTCTTCCATATGAGCGCGAACGGGGTGTGGCTCACCAAGGCGGTTCCGCCGCAATAGCTGCGTTTCCCGGGGTCACGCTGACGCTCCGCCTTTGATGCCGGGACCCGATCGATCAAGCCGACGCTCAGAGCACCCCGCGCTTCCGCTTACGCTCGAAGCATGAGTCTGCGTCTGAGCACCGTGATCCTGCCGTACGTCCGCTGGCACGAGGGCGGGCGTTCCGCATGGCAGCGCGCGGAGCAGCTCGGCTTTCACACCGCGTTCACCTACGACCACCTGTCGTGGCGGTCCTTCCGCGACGGACCGTGGTTCGGCGCCGTGCCGACCCTGACCGCCGCGGCCGCCGTCACCGACCGTCTGCGCCTCGGCACCCTGGTGACCTCACCGAACTTCCGGCACCCGGTCACCCTCGCCAAGGAGCTGATCTCCCTCGACGACATCTCCGGCGGCCGGATCACCCTGGGCATCGGGGCGGGCGGCACCGGCTTCGACGCCACCGCGCTCGGCCAGGACCCCTGGTCGCCGCGCGAGCGCGCCGACCGGTTCGGCGAGTTCGTGCCGCTGCTCGACCGGCTGCTCACCGAGGACTCCGTCTCCCACGAGGGCTCGCACTACTCCGCCCACGAGGCGCGCAACATCCCCGGCTGCATCCAGCGCCCCCGGCTGCCCTTCGCGGTGGCCGCGACCGGACCGCGCGGGCTGAAGCTCGCCGCCCGCCACGGCCAGGCATGGGTGACGACCGGCGACCCGAAGCTGTACGAGAGCGGCACCCCGGAGCAGTCGGTGCAGGCCCTGCGCGCACAGACCGGGAAGCTGGCCGACGCGTGCGCCGCGACCGGCCGCGATGTGACGGAACTGGACAAGATCCTGCTCACCGGCTTCACTCCGGACCGCGGACGGCCGCTGGAGTCCCTCGACGCGTTCGTCGATTTCGCCGGCCGTCACGCAGAGCTCGGCTTCACCGACATCGTGATCCACTGGCCCATTCCCGACTCCGCCTTCGCGGCGGACGAGAAGGTCTTCGAACAGATCGCCATGGAGGCCCCGGCCCAGCTGGACTGAGCCGCAGCAGGACAGCGCGTGACGGCCTGTAAAGGCGCTGGTGAGGAGCGTCACCACGCACATGCGCGGACTCACGCACGGCCGTGCGGGCATATGCGGGAGAATGACGCCCGTGACCTCAGCGACCCGACAGCCGGAGACCCCGGCCCACACCGTTCCGCCCCGGCTGATCGCCACAGATCTCGACGGCACCCTGCTGCGCGACGACAAGTCGGTCTCCGAGCGGACGGTCGCCGCACTGGCCGCCGCCGAGGAGGCCGGTATCGAGGTGTTCTTCGTCACAGGCCGCCCGGCCCGCTGGATGGATGTCGTCAGCGACCACGTCCATGGGCACGGGCTGGCGATCTGCGGCAACGGGGCGGCCGTGGTGGACCTGCACGGCGGTCCCGGCGCGCACCGGTTCGTCAAGGTCCGGGAGCTGGCCCGGGGGAACGCGCTCGACGCCGTACGGCTGCTGAGGGACGCCGCACCGGGGACGGTATACGCGGTCGAGCAGACGTACGGCTTCTACCAGGAGCCGGCGTATCCCAAACTGCACCTGGAGATACCGGACTTCCTGGCGCCCGCCGAGAAGCTGCTGGCGCCGGATGCGCCGGGCGCCCAAGAGCCGGTGCTGAAGATCCTCGCCTACCACCCGGAACTGGACCCGGACGCCTTCCTCACCCTGGCCCGCCTCGCCGTCGGCGACCGCGCCTCCATCACCCGGTCCAGTCCGAGCGCGCTGCTGGAGATCAGCGGCCCCGGTGTCTCCAAGGCGAGCACGCTCGCGCTGTGCTGCGCCGAGCGGGGCATCTCCCATGAGGAGGTCGTCGCCTTCGGTGATATGCCGAACGACGTGGAGATGCTCACCTGGGCGGGCCGGTCGTACGCGATGGGCAACGCTCATCCCGACGTCGTCGCCGCGGCATCCGGGCGGACGGTCGCCAACAACGAGGACGGGGTGGCCGTGGTGATCGAGCAGATCCTCGCGGAGCGGTCATAGCCTCGGACCGGTGAACGGCCTCAGACCGCGACCCGTCGAGTCCGCCGGGGAGTTCACAGGTGCACGCCGTGTGCCGCCAGCCACGGCACGGGATCGACGCCCGACCCCCACTCCGGAGTGGACCGGACCTCGAAGTGCAGATGCGGTCCGGTCGAATTGCCGGTCGTGCCCGACTGGGCGATCAACTGCCCGGTGGCCACCCGATCGCCCGGGCCGACGGCGACGGCGGCGAGATGCGCGTACTGCGTGCAGTAGCCGCCCGAATGCCTGATCACGACCTCGATGCCGAACGCGCCCCCGCACGTCACCCGCACCACCCGCCCGGATCCGACCGCCCGCACGGGCGTGCCGATGGGCACCGCGAAGTCCTGGCCCGTGTGGCGGTGCGCCCAGTGGTCGCCACCGCTGCCGAAGCCCGCGGAGAGCCGGTACGCCTCCACCGGTGAGATCCAGGAGGGCCAGGTCTTCCGCCGTGGCTGGTCCAAGTGGACCGCCCCCCGGCATGTCCTGGCGGATGCGGACGCGTCGGCCTGTCTCTGCAGCGCCCAGCGCGCCTCCTCAAGCTTGGCCTGGAGGCGCCGCTGCATCGCGGCCAGTTCACCGTTCCGCTTCTGCAGCGTCCGCCACCGCGCCGACGCCCGTGCCCGCTCCACGGCCAGCCGGGCCTCCGCCAGACGGCTCCGGATGACCGCGTTCCCGACCGTGAGGTCCAGCCGGGCGAGCGTCGTCTGGCTTGCGATCACCTGTTGCGCACTGTCCGGCAGCAAGGTGTGCGCGGTGTACGGGAGTCCGCCGCTCTGGCCGTACTGGACACGCGCGATCCGGCCCAGATCCGTATGCAGGGCCGCAATCAGCCCGTGCTCACGGGCGAGGAGCTCCTCGTCCCGCCCCGCTATGGCGCGCTGCTCCTCGGCCTCCCGACGCCCGGTGTCGTACTGCCGCGTCACCGTGGCCGCTTGCTCGTACAGCTGCGCCACCCGGGCACTGGCACGGATATTGGCGCCGTCGCCCGCCGCACCGCTCCCACCCTCTGCCGCGGCGGACCGGGCCGGGAACACCGTGACGGTGCCCAGGAGAAGAGAAACGACTATCGAAGAACGAAGAAGTGAAGGCATGTCAATGATCGTGGCCCGTGTCGCGCCCACCGTCCTGTCGACGTCCCACGGCTGGAGGAACAGGCGGGTACGGATGGCCCAGCGGCTTCCCCCACCCGGAGGTCCACCGCTGCTCCGTCCGGTCTGCCGTGAGGGTGCCGCACCTCAGGCGTCGGCGAAGGCCGGCGCCGTCGCACCCGTGTGCCCCTTCCGCTCGCCCAGCGGATCGCCCTGGGCTTCCCGCTCCACCATCGCGCGCAACGGCCCGTCCACAGCGGCGAGTTCCTCGTACGGGCCGCGCTGGACCACCCGGCCCTCCGCGAGCACGACCACCTCGTCGACCGTCTCCAGGCCGGCCAGCCGATGGGTGATGAGCACCGTCGTACGTCCCTCCGTGGCGGCCAGCAGATCCGCCGTGAGCGCGTCCGCCGTCGGCAGGTCGAGGTGCTCGGCGGGTTCGTCGAGGACAAGGACGGGGAAGTCGGCGAGCAGGGCACGGGCCAGCGCCAGCCGCTGACGCTGGCCGCCGGACAGCCGGGCTCCGTGCTCGCCGATCAGCGTGTCGAGGCCGTCGGGCAGCCCGTCGGCCCAGTCCAGCAGCCGCGCCCGCGCCAGCGCCTCCCGCACCTGCCCCTCGCTCGCGTCCTTCCGCGCGAGCAGCAGGTTCTCCCGCACCGAACTGTCGAAGAGATGCGCGTCCTGAGCACACAGTCCGACCACCCGCCGTACCTGGTCGCCGTCGAGCGCACGGGCGTCCGTCCCACCCAGCGTGTACGTGCCGGCGGCCGGGTCCAGGAAGCGCAGCAGCACCTGCGCGAGTGTCGTCTTGCCCGCCCCCGACGGGCCGACCACGGCGATTCGACGGCCCTGTTCGAGGGTCAGCCCGAGTCCGGTGAGCGCGTCGCGCTGCTGCCCCTCGTGGCGGGTCGTCAGCCCTTCGAGAACGAGCGGGAAGGGTGACGACGGCGGCGGCAGCGGCCGCTCCGGCTCACGGACGGGCTCCGGGGCATCCAGCACCTCGTACACGCGCTCGGCGCTCCGGCGCACCCGTTGCCGGTGCTGCACGGCGAGCGGCAGCCCCAGCACCGCCTCGAACGCGGCAAGCGGGGTGAGTACCACGACGGCCATGGTGACGCCGCCGAGCCGTCCGTCAGCCACGGCCTGCGCACCCACTAGGGCCGCGCCCGCGACGGTCAGCCCGGTGACAAGCGCGGTGAGCCCACCGCCCAGCGCGGTGGCGGTGGCGCCGCGGGAGGCGATGCGGGTGAGCACCCCGTCGGCCCGCCGCACCTCTTCGGTCCGCGCGGGCAGCGCACCGGCGACCGTCAACTCGGCGGTCCCCGTGAGGAGATCGGTCACCCGGGTCGCCAGCACTCCCCGGGCGGGCGCCAGTGCACGCTCCGCCCGGCGCGCCACGGCACCGGTCACCAGGGGTACGCCGACCCCGGCGGCCAGCAGCCCTGCGGCCAGGACGGCACCGGCCTCCGGCAGCAGCCAGGCCGTGAAGCCGACCGCACCCGCCGAGACGACCAGCGCGGCGCACGCGGGCAACAGCCAGCGCAGCCAGTAGTCCTGTAGCGCGTCCACGTCGGCGACGAGCCGCGACAGCAGGTCGCCGCGCCGGGTCGTGCGCAGACCGGCCGGTGCGAGCCGTTCCAGTCGCCGGTAGACGGCGACCCGGGTGTCGGCCAGCATCCGCAGCACGGTGTCGTGCGACACGAGCCGCTCCGCGTAACGGAAGACGGCGCGTCCGATGCCGAACGCCCGCGTGGCCGTCACGGCGAGCATCAAGTACAGCACCGGCGGCTGCTGAGAGGCCCGCGAGATCAGCCATCCTGAGGTGGCCATCAACCCGACGGCGCTTCCGAGCGCGAGGCTGCCGAGCAGCAGGGCGAGCGTCAGCCGCCCCCGGCGGGGGCCTGCCGTCGCGCGGACCCGGGCGAGCACCCCGACGCGTCCCTGCGGTGAGGGAAGGGGTGGCCGTTCGCCGGGGGTCTTGGGCGCCTCGGGCATCCGAGGGCGGGGCAGTGGCACGGCTCCGGAGCGCAGAGGACCGTTCGCCGCACAGTCCTCCGCGTCCAGGCGGACGATCCGGTCGGCAATCCCGAGCAGCGCAGGGCGGTGCACGACCAGCAGTACCGTCCGCCCGGCCGCCAGCCGGCGCACCGCCTCCACGACCTCCGCCTCGGTCGCCCCGTCCAGGGACGCGGTCGGCTCGTCGAGCAGCAGCACCGGCCGGTCGGCGAGAAACGCCCGTGCCAGGGCCAGCCGTTGACGCTGGCCCGCGGAGAGCCCTGCACCCTCCTCGCCGAGCACGGTGTCGGCCCCGGCGGGCAGCGCGTCCACGAACTCCAGCGCACCGGCGTCGGCCAGCGCCCTCCGCACCGCCGCGTCCTCCGCGTCGGGTCGTGCCATACGGACGTTCTCGGCGATGGTCCCCGCATACAGATGCGGTCGCTGCGGCACCCAGGCGATCCGCGAGCGCCAGTCCTCGAGATCGGCGGAGGCGAGATCGACTCCCCCGATCCGTACGCGCCCCTCGGTGGGCGGCACAAATCCCAGGAGAACGCTCAGCAACGTCGACTTCCCCGCGCCGCTCGGTCCGACGAGGGCGACCGTCTCTCCCGGTGCGACCTTCAGGGACAGTGCGGACACCGCGTCGGACGACCGTCCGGGGTAGCGCACGGTCAGGCCTTCGAAGGCGATCTCCCCGTGGGGGAGGCGCCGCGTCCCCGAGGCCGGTACCGGTGTCTCCAGCACCGTGAAAATCTCCTCGGCTGCGGAGAGTCCCTCCACAGCCGCGTGGTACTGAGTGCCGACCTGACGCAGCGGCAGATACGCCTCCGGTGCGAGCACCAGGATGACCAGCCCGATGTACAGGTCCATATCGCCGTGGACCAGCCGCATGCCGATGGTCACCGCGACGAGTGCGACCGAGATCGTGGCCAGCAGCTCGAGCGCGAAGGACGACAGGAAGGCGATCCGCAGGGTGCGCATGGTCGCCTGCCGGTACTCGCCGGTGATCTTTTTGATCGACTCCGCCTGCGCCTTGGCCCGGCCGAACACCTTCAGGGTCGGGAGTCCGGCGACCACGTCGAGGAAGTGCCCGGACAGCCTGGAGAGCAGGCGCCACTGGCGATCCATCTGGGAGCGCGTGGCCCAGCCGATGAGAATCATGAAGAGCGGGATCAGTGGCAGCGTGGCGGCGATGATCGCCGCCGACACCCAGTCCTCGGTGACGATCCGCGCGAGCACGGCCACCGGCACGACGACCGCGAGTCCCAGCTGCGGCAGATAGCGCGAGAAGTAGTCGTCGAGGGCGTCGACTCCTCGCGTGGCCAGGGCGACCAGCGACCCGGTCCGCTGGGCGCTCAGCCATCCGGGACCGAGCGCCCCCGCACGTTCCAGCAGCCGCCTCCGCAGTTCGGACTTCACCGCCGCGCCGGCTCGATGGGCGGCGAGTTCCGTGAGCCACGAGACCAGTGCACGACCCACCGCGACGGCCGCCAGAAGCAGCAGCGGGGTACCCAGCGCGGCAACCGAGTCATGGTGCTGGAAGGCGCCGACCACCACCCGGGCGATCAGCATCGCCTGGGCGATGACCAGTGCCGCTCCGACGACGCCCAGGCCGATGACCGCTACGAGGAAGAAGCGGGTGGCGCGCGCGTACTGGAGGAGACGGGGATCGATCGGTTTCACGTGAAACACCCCTTCGGAAAGGGGTGGGGGTGTTTCACGTGAAACACCCCCACCCACCGGACTCAGTGCACGGCGCCGGCAGCCGCGTCGGCGGCGATGTGCTGGGTTCCGATGCGCTTGCGGAACACCCAGTAGGTCCAGCCCTGGTAGAGCATGACGATCGGAGTGGCGATGGCCGCGCACCAGGTCATGATCTTCAGGGTGTAGGGGCTCGATGAGGCGTTGCTCACCGTCAGGCTCCACTCGGCGTTGAGCGTGGACGGCATGACGTTCGGAAAGAGCGTCAGGAAGAGCATTGCGACCGCCGCCACGATGGTGACGCCGGAGAGCGCGAACGCCCATCCCTCACGCCCGGCCTGGTTGGCCATGAGCGCCGCGACGAGAGCGCCGACCGCCACCACCAGGGCGACCAGGCTCTTGCCATCACCCTGTTCGACCTGAGCCCAGCCGAGGAAGAGCAGCGCCACCACGGCGGTCACCAGTCCGGCCACCAGGGCCAGCCTCCGTGCCCGACGCCGGATGTCCCCGACGGTCTTGAGCGCCGTGAAGACCGCTCCGTGGAAGGTGAACAGGGCCAAGGTCACCAGTCCGCCGAGGAGCGCGAAGGGATTGAGCAGATCCCAGATGTTGCCCACGTACTCGAGATGCCGGTCGATCTTCACCCCCCGGACGATGTTGCCGAAGGCCACCCCCCACAGGAACGCCGGGATCAGCGAGGTCCAGAAGATCGCGGTCTCCCAGTTGCGCTGCCAGCTCTCCTCGGGCCGCTTCGCCCGGTACTCGAAGGCGACACCGCGCACGATCAGGCAGACCAGAATGGCCAGCAGCGGCAGGTAGAACCCGGAGAAGAGGGTCGCGTACCACTCGGGGAACGCGGCGAAGGTCGCGCCGCCCGCGCTGAGCAGCCATACCTCGTTGCCGTCCCAGACGGGGCCGATCGTGTTGATCAGTACCCGCCGTTCGGGCCGGTTGCGGGCCAGCAGCTTGGTGAGGATGCCGACCCCGAAGTCGAAGCCCTCCAGGAAGAAGTAGCCGGTCCAGAGAACCGCGATGAGGACGAACCAGACGTCGTGAAGTTGCATGAGGTGAGCGCTCCCTCGGCCTAGTAGGAGAAGGCCATCGGCTTGTCGGCGTCCCGGGAGTCGCCGCCGATCCTGGTGGGCGGGTGGAGATCGGACTCGGTGAGCTCCGGCGGTCCGGCCTTGACGTACTTCGCCAGCAGCTTGACCTCGATAACCGCGAGGATCGCGTAGAGCAGCGTGAACACGGTCATGGAGGTGATGACCTCACCCTGGGAGACCCCGGGGGAGACCGCGTCCCGGGTACGCAGCACGCCGTAGACGACCCACGGCTGACGGCCCATCTCGGTGAAGATCCAGCCCCAGGAGTTGGCGATGAGCGGGAACCCCAGGGTTCCTATCGCGATGCGCCAGTACCACGTGGTGAGCACCGGGCCGAGGGCCTTGTTCCTGAAGAGGACAAGATGCGGCACCTCGTCCTCACCGACCCGCAGATGCGGGGGCAGCAGGCACTTCTTGCGGGTGAGCCAGAGGCCGGCCAGACCCAGGGCGAAGGACGCCATTCCGAAGCCGATCATCCAGCGGAAGCCCCAGAAGGTGACGGGGATGATGGGGCGGTAGTCGCCGGGGCCGTATTGCTGCTGCTCCGCCTTGTTGGTGTCGTTGATGCCCGGGACATACGAACCGAAGTCGTCGTCGGCGAGGAAGGACAGCACGCCGGGCACGGACAGCTCGACGGAGTTGTGGCCCTTGCTCACATCGCCGTAGGCGAAGATCGAGAACGGCGCGGAGTCCTGGCCGTCCCAGAGCGCCTCGGCGGCGGCCATCTTCATCGGCTGCTGCTTGAACATCACCTTGCCGAGCAGGTCACCGCTGACCGCGGTGAGCAGACCGGCTATGACCACGGTGACCAGGCCCAGCCGCAGCGACGTCTTCATCACGGTGACGTGCTTCTTGCGGCGCAGGTGGTAGGCGGCGATACCGACCATGAACGCGCCACCCGTGAGGAAGGACGCGGTCAGGGTGTGGAAGGCCTGGGTGAGCGCGGTGTTCTGCGTGAGGACGTGCCAGAAGTCGGTGAGCTCGGCGCGCCCCTTCGCGTTGTTGATCCGGTAGCCGACCGGGTGCTGCATCCAGGAGTTGGCCGCGAGGATGAAGTACGCCGACAGGATCGTGCCTATGGAGACCATCCAGATGCAGGCGAGGTGGAGCTTCTTCGGCAGCTTGTCCCAGCCGAAGATCCACAGCCCGATGAAGGTCGACTCGAAGAAGAAGGCTATGAGGGCTTCGAACGCGAGCGGCGCCCCGAAGACATCGCCGACGAAGCGCGAGTAGTCGGACCAGTTCATGCCGAACTGGAACTCCTGGACGATGCCCGTGACCACGCCCATCGCGATGTTGATCAGGAACAGCTTGCCCCAGAACTTGGTCGCCCGGAGGTACTTCTCCTTCTCCGTCCGCACCCAGGCGGTCTCGAGGCCGGCCGTCAGCGCGGCGAGCGAGATCGTCAGCGGGACGAACAGAAAGTGGTAGACGGTGGTGATGCCGAACTGCCAGCGCGCCAGGGTCTCCGGCGCCAAGGCCAGGTCCACGTCGTCTTCTCCTTACGTCGCCGTGGTCACAAGCGGCAGCTTGCCCCCATTTGTCACACACATCAGGAGCAATCCGGGCGCGTTTGTGAACGCGTTCACATTCACAAGCAATTATGGCGCATACAGGTTCGAGGTTGAACAGGTGGGGGGTCCCTAAGAGGGGATCTCCAAGAGGGGGCTCAAAGAGGGCCCATCGGCCCCGGGCGCCTGCCGGCTTGAGGCGCGCATGCAAAGAGGCGGGCCGCCGTCCGGCGGCCCGCCTACCTGTCTGACCCCGGGGGCCTAGAGCTTGCTGCGGAAGCTCTCCGCCACCTTCACCAAGATGTCATTCGCCTCGGACTCACCGATCGTGACCCGCACCCCTTCACCCGGGAACGGTCGCACGACCACGCCGGCCTGCTCGCAGGCGGCCGCGAAGTCGACCGTGCGCTCCCCCAGCCGCAGCCACACGAAGTTCGCCTGGGTCTCGGGGACCGTCCAGCCCTGGCCGCGCAGTGCGTCGACCACGCGTGTGCGCTCGCACACCAGCGAGCCGACCCGGCCCAGCAGTTCGTCCTCCGCGCGCAGGGAGGCGACCGCCGCCACCTGCGCCAGCTGACTCACACCGAAGGGCACCGCCGTCTTGCGCAGCGCAGCCGCCACCGGCTCATGGGCGATCGCGAAACCGACACGCAGCCCGGCGAGGCCGTACGCCTTGGAGAAGGTACGCAGCACGCAGACGTTCGGCCGCTCGCGGTACAGCTCGACGCCGTCCGGAACCTGAACGTCACGAATGAACTCCCGGTACGCCTCGTCCAGCACCACCAGCACATCGCTCGGCACCCGGTCGAGGAAGCGCTCCAGCTCGGCCCGGCGCACGACCGTGCCGGTCGGGTTGTTGGGGTTGCAGACGAAGATCAGCCGCGTCCGGTCCGTGATCGCGTCCGCCATCGCGTCGAGGTCGTGCACCTCTCCCTGGGTCAGCGGCACCTGCACCGAGGTGGCGCCGCTGATCTGCGTGATGATCGGGTACGCCTCGAAGGACCGCCAGGCGTAGATCACCTCGTCGCCCGGGCCGCTCGTGGCCTGCAGCAGCTGCTGGGCGACACCGACCGAGCCCGTGCCGGTCGCGAGGTGGGACTGCGGCACACCGAAACGCTCCGACAGCTCGGACATCAGCCCCGTGCACGCCATGTCGGGGTAGCGGTTGAACGACCCGGCCGCCTCGGTCACGCTCTCCATCACGCCCGGCAGCGGCGGGTACGGATTCTCGTTCGAGGACAGCTTGTAGGCCACCGGGCCGCCGGATGCCGCAGGCTTGCCGGGCCGGTAGGTGGGGATACCGTCCAGCTCGGCACGCAGCCTCGGGCTCGTCTCGCTCACCGCAGTCCTCCTCGCACACGCACCGGCTCATGACCACCACCGGCTTCCAATGCTTCTCACCTTATGAGGATTCGGCGCCCCTGCGAATGGGGTGTGTACAACCGCTTCCGTCTCCGCGGCGCCGTCCAGGAAACCGGGCGCATCACCGTACGCACCCGAGCGCATCACCGTACGGACCCCGGGCGCGTCACCGTACGAACCCCGAGCACATCACCGACGAACCCGAGCGCACCGTATGAACCCGAGGATCACCCCGTACGCCCCCGGGCGCATCGCCGCACGAACCCGGACGCATCACCACAGGAAGGCGCACGCATCGGGGGGCGCGTCACCCTTTGTCGTACGCGCCGGTGGCTCACGCCGTGGCGCGCATCCCTCGTGAAGGTGAGTTGAGACCTCTTCGAAATATGGCGAACTTGGCAGGCTCATGCGTGCCGACACGTCACGTACTGACCTCGCGACGTTCAACTACCTTGCATTCGAAGGAATTTCACTACCTCCTGCCGTGCAGAAACGTGCCTGTCAACGCGTGCATATGCGTCCGCACTACCCCACCGCATGAGCCCTACTATCGGCTCGCCATGACAGCAGCAGGGAAGCACCAGGTGAGCCGCGCGGAGACCTCCCGCCGAGGCAGCCGGCCGGGCCGGGCGGGCATCAGAGACGTGGCCGCCGCCGCCGGAGTCTCCATCACGACCGTCTCCGACGCTCTCAACGGCAAGGGCCGGCTGCCGGACGCCACCCGACGCCATGTCCGCGAGGTCGCCGACCGGCTGGGCTATCGGCCCTCCGCCGCCGCCCGCACCCTCCGCACCGGCAAGTCGGGGCTGATCGGCCTGACCGTGACCACGTACGGGGATGAACCTTTCACCTTCACCGAGTTCGCGTACTTCGCGGAGATGGCGAGGGCCGCCACCTCCGCGGCGCTCGCCCGGGGCTACGCCCTGGTCATCCTGCCCGCGACCTCGCGCCACGACGTCTGGTCCAACGTCGCCCTGGACGGCACGGTCGTCATCGATCCGTCCGACCAGGACCCGGTGGTCAGCGAGCTGGTCCGGCAGGGGTTACCGGTCGTCTCCGACGGCCGGCCGGCCGGCTCCCTCCCCGTCACCGCCTGGGTGGACAACGACCACGAGGCCGCGGTCCTCGGCATCCTCGATCATCTGGCCGCCGCCGGCGCCCGCCGTATCGGACTGCTGACCGGCACCACGACGGACACGTACACCCATCTGTCCACGACCGCCTACCTGAACTGGTGCGAGCGCGTCGGACAGGATCCCGTCTACGAGGCCTATCCCGCCCACGACCCGTGCGCGGGCACCGTCGCCGCCGACCGGCTGCTGGCCCGCCCCGACCGCCCCGACGCGGTCTACGGACTCTTCGACCCGAACGGCACCGATCTGCTGGCGGCCGCCCGCCGCTACGGACTGCGCGTCCCCGAGGACCTGCTGCTCGTCTGCTGCAGCGAGTCCGCCGTGTACGCGAACACCGAGCCGCCCGTCACGACGCTCTCCCTCAAACCGCGCCGGATCGGTACCGCCGTGGTCCAGCTCCTCATCGACGCCATCGAGGGAATCGAGTCGGACCAGCCGGTCGAGCAGGTCATACCGACGGAGCTGATCGTGCGCACCTCGTCCCAGCGGCGTCAGCCCCGCACCACGGTCAGCCCGCCCCGGTCGCCCGAGCAGGGATAGCCCGTCGGTGAGCCACGGGTGGCGCACAGGCCGCCCGGGAGGGTGACGCGCTGGTTTCCCGCGGGCGGGTGACGTGCCTGGTCGCAGCAGGGAAAGCCCCGCCCATTTAGGGCGAAAGCCGCGGTGACCGGTGGTCCTTCCCCGATTCACCACCCCTGGGTCATCACATGGCGCGATCCGCATTCCTATGATGGGCCCACGACACCGCGGACCGCTGCGACCAGGCAGTCCGATGCGGTGCAGATGCGGCGCGATGGTGGAGGGGTCGATGACTCAGGGGGCCGGTCAGGGACCCGAGGCGGAACGGACGGCGACGTTGCGCGACTTCCGGGTGCCCGCGTACGTCCACGAGACCGGTCCGTACGCGCAGAGCACGCCCCCCGGAGAGGTCACCGGACCACCCGCGCAGCCGGAGGCGTACCCCGACGGCTACTCCGACGCGTACACCCCCACCGAGCGGGACCTCCCGGTCATCAACCGCGGTGACACGCAGGTGGCCATCGACCCGGTCTCCGTCCCCGCCGCGCCCCCCGCCGAAGGGCCCGGACCGCTGTTCGTGGTCGGAGACGTCCACGGCTATCTGGACCAGCTCGTCGCGGCACTCCAGGAAAAGGGCCTCATCGACGCCCAGGGCCAGTGGTCCGCGGGCACGGCGCGGCTGTGGTTCCTCGGGGACTTCACCGACCGCGGACCCGACGGCATCGGTGTGATCGACCTGGTGATGCGGCTGTCCGCGGAGGCGGCCGCGGCCGGCGGCTACTGCAAGGCGCTCATGGGCAACCACGAGCTGCTGCTGCTCGGCGCCAAACGGTTCGGCGACACGCCCGTCAACTCCGGCGCGGGCACCGCCACCTTCCAGGCGGCCTGGCTGCTCAACGGGGGCCAGAAGACGGACATGGACCGCCTGCAGGACCACCACCTTCAGTGGATGGCCCGTCTCGACGCGGTGGAGGAGGTCGACGGACATCTTCTGGTCCACTCGGACACCACCGCCTACCTCGACTACGGCGACTCCATCGAAGCGGTCAACGACACCATCCGCGAGACGCTCACGCGCAATGACGCGGACGAGGTCTGGGATCTCTTCCGGAAGTTCACCAAGCGCTTCTCCTTCCGCGACGAGGGCGGCGCCGACGCCGTACGGTCCCTGCTGCAGACCTACGGCGGCAGGCGGATCGTCCACGGCCACAGCCCCATCCCGTATCTGCTCGGCGAGGTCGGCTCGGAGGACGGCGAGGACGGCACGGGTCCGGTCGTCGAAGGCCCGCACGTCTACGCGGACGGTCTGGCGATCGCGATGGACGGCGGTGTGACCATGGCCGGGAAACTGCTGGTCCAGCAACTTCCGCTGGACGACTGAGGTTTCGACGGGACGGCTTCGCCCGGCGGTGACCGTCCCAGGCGTGCCCGAACCGAGGGGGCAATTTCCGGAAACCCCCTGTCACCGTGTGCCGTCACGGTTCTACCATCGGCTTATCCGTAGCAGGCTCCCCTCCGTTTCTGCCCGACGGCTCGTCAGCATGCCGAGCCACAAGCCCTACGGAGCATCGGGGGATGCACATGAACAGCGTTCCGCAGCACCTGCTGAGCGAGGACCGCCAGGACTACGAGCGGATCCTCGGTGAGGCGCTGCGCTCCGCACCACACCGCCCGGATCTGGCCGCTGTGGGACAGCGGCTCAACCCCGAACAGCTGCGCACCATGGCGCTGAACGCGACCGCCCTCATCACCGAGGCGGCGGCGGCCGAATACCAGCACTATGTGCAGGTCCGCGAGGAACTGCGCCGGCCGGCGCCGTCCGCCCCGCCCGTCCGGGAAAGCACCGAGGAAGACGACTCCGCGGAGCCGGATGCGGACGGCCAGGGGCTCGCCGCCACCATGTCGGAGGCCGCGGCGAGCGCCGGAGCGGGTGCCGTCGCCGCGGTCCTCGCCCCTTTCCTCGCCGGTGCCGCCGCGGCGATCTTCCTGCTCGTCGGCTACATCCTCAAGATGGTCAACCCCGACCAGGCGTTCGCCCGGACCCTCCTGACCACCGGGTGGGTCTTCGGCGCGGTGACCGCGGCGGCGATCCTGGTCGCCGCGATCGGCCTGCTGCTGACCGCCCTGCGCAACAACTCATCGGCGCGGGACACCGACGCCCGGAGCGAGTTGATCATGGAGGTGGCCCGGGCCCGGGAGGCCTGGCACGAGGCACTGCTGGAGCGCGGCATCCTGCCGTTCCTCCGCGAGGCCCTCGCCGACCCGGGCACAGCCGCGATGAGCCACAAGGCACCGGAACCGACCCCCAGCCGCATGCCGCACCTCGGCTACGACCGCCCGGGGTTCAGCAGCCCCGACAGCGGCCCCGCCGCGGGCCCTCGCCCCAGCTTCAGCAGCCCGGACTTCACCAGCCCGGACTTCGGAGGCCCGGAACACCAGCCGGAGTGAGGGACCTCGACCACCGAAGCCGGCCCGCGTTCTCTCGATGGAGTGCGGGCCGGAACTTCGCCCAGGGACCTGTCCCGGCTCCCGGCACCGCACGGCGGCGGATCACTCCACGATCGGCAGGTACACCTGGTTCCCGCTCGCCGCGAATTCCTTCGACTTCTGGAGCATCCCCTCGGCGATCTCCTCCGCCGTCGCACCCGCGGCCGCCTCACCGCCGAACCGCTCCGTGATGCTCTGGCTGATCTTCATGGAGCAGAACTTCGGACCGCACATCGAGCAGAAGTGGGCCGTCTTGGCGGGCTCGGCGGGAAGGGTCTCGTCGTGGAAGTCACGGGCTGTGTCCGGGTCGAGGGCCAGGTTGAACTGGTCCTCCCAGCGGAATTCGAAACGCGCGTCGGACAGCGCGTCGTCCCACTCCTGTGCGCCCGGGTGCCCCTTGGCGAGGTCGGCCGCGTGGGCGGCGATCTTGTACGTGATGACGCCGGTCTTGACGTCGTCACGGTTGGGCAGCCCCAGGTGCTCCTTGGGGGTGACGTAGCAGAGCATGGCCGTGCCCCACCAGGCGATCATCGCGGCGCCGATACCGGAGGTGATGTGGTCGTACGCCGGCGCGATGTCCGTGGTCAGCGGGCCGAGCGTATAGAACGGAGCCTCATCGCAGATCTCCTGCTGAAGGTCGATGTTCTCCTTGATCTTGTGCATCGGGACGTGGCCCGGGCCCTCGATCATGGTCTGTACGTGGAAACGCCTCGCGATGCGGCCGAGCTCCCCGAGAGTACGCAGCTCCGCGAACTGCGCCTCGTCGTTCGCGTCCGCGATCGAGCCGGGCCGTAGGCCGTCGCCCAGCGAGTAGGTGACGTCGTAGGCCGCGAGGATCTCGCAGAGCTCCTCGAAGTTCTCGTAGAGGAACGACTCCTTGTGGTGCGCGAGGCACCACGCCGCCATGATCGAGCCGCCGCGCGAGACGATGCCGGTCTTGCGGTTCGCCGTCAGCGGTACGTACGCCAGGCGCACACCCGCATGGACCGTCATATAGTCCACGCCCTGCTCGGCTTGCTCGATGACCGTGTCTTTGTAGATCTCCCAGGTCAGCTCCTCGGCCTTGCCGTCGACCTTCTCGAGCGCCTGGTAGAGCGGCACCGTGCCGATGGGTACGGGGGAGTTGCGCAGCACCCATTCACGGGTGGTGTGGATGTTGCGGCCGGTGGACAGATCCATGACCGTGTCGGCGCCCCAACGGGTCGCCCAGGTCATCTTCTCGACCTCCTCCTCGATGGAGGAGGTGACCGCGGAGTTGCCGATGTTCGCATTGACCTTCACCAGGAACCGCTTGCCGATGATCATCGGCTCGATCTCCGGGTGGTTGACATTGGCCGGCAGCACCGCGCGGCCCGCTGCGATCTCCTCGCGGACGACCTCGGGAGAGACGTTCTCCCGGAGGGCCACGAACTCCATCTCCGGTGTGATCTCCCCGCGACGCGCGTACGCGAGCTGCGTCACCGCGTTGCCGTCGCGGCCGCGGCGCGGCTGGCGCGAGCGTCCCGGGAACACCGCGTCGAGATTGCGCAGGCCCCCACGCGGCGACGTGTGCCTGATTCCGTCGTCCTCGGGACGGACGGGGCGGCCTGCGTATTCCTCGGTGTCTCCGCGAGCGATGATCCAGTTCTCCCGCAGCGGCGCAAGGCCCCTGCGGACATCGGTTTCGGCGACCGGATCGGTGTACGGGCCGGAGGTGTCGTACAAGGTGACCGACCGCCCGTTGGTGAGATGCACCTGCCGGACCGGCACCCGCAGATCGGGGCGCGAGCCCTCGATGTACGCCTTGTGCCAGCCGATGGACTTCCCGGCCTCCTGGGGCTCTTGGCCCTGGACGGAGGCAGGCGTGCGTGCGTCCTTGTTGGTCATGAGACCTACTCCCTACGCCGGCATTACCCGGTAACAGGTTCAGCGGTCGACGCAGCAGTTCCCGCCGCCGATGTTCCACGTGAAACATCGCGTTGCGGAGGTCAGCGCCCTCTCAGCCCGGTGCTCCGAGCTCCCGCGTGTGCAAAGGTACTTTCACGCTAGCGTCTGATTGGGCAAGCTGAACAGTGGGCCTCAGGCGTTCCTGCGATGATCGGGCGGTGACACCTCCCTCACATCCCCCCGCGCGCTCAGCGTCCGAGCCGCTTCCCGACCATGGCCCGGGCGGCGGACACGTCCACTCCCACAGTCACAGTCATGGCCCCGCCGCCCCGGTGTCACGGCATCTGCGCAGAGTCATCGCCGCGATCCTCATCCCGTTCACGGCGGCGGTCGTGGTCGGGCTCGTGGTGCTGTGGCCCGGCGGCGTGCCGCCGCACAATCGTTCCGGCGTCGGGTTCGACCGGCAGACCCAACAGGCCACGGTCACCACGGTCGTGGCGGTGGACTGTACATCCGTGAACGCCTCGGGCGGGCCTCCGAACGGGAACGCGCCCACCGGCGGCGGTTCGGCCCCACAGCGGCCGGACGGCACCTGCAAGAAGGCGACGGTCCGCGTCGACACAGGCAAGGACAAGGGCCGCACCTTCACTGAGATCGTCCAGCCGGACCAGTCACGGCAGTTGCACGAGGGCGAGAAGGTCGTGGTCGCATACGAGCCCTCCGCGCCCAAGGAACTTCAGTACTCGGTGACCGATGTGGACCGAAAGTTCCCCATGGCCCTGCTCGCCGGCATCTTCGCCGTCGCGGTGGTGGTCGTGGGCCGGATGCGCGGGGTCATGGCGCTCGTCGCGCTGGCCGTCAGTTTCCTGGTGCTCAGTCTCTTCATCCTGCCCGCGATCCTGCAGGGCGCGAATCCGCTGCTCGTGGCCGTGGTCGGGTCGAGCGCCATCATGCTGATCGCCCTGTACATGTGCCACGGTCTCTCGGCCCGTACCTCCGTCGCGGTACTCGGCACGCTCATCTCCCTGTCGCTGATCGGCGTACTGGGCTCGGAGTTCATCGACTGGGCCGCGCTGACCGGCAATACGGACGACAACACCGGTCTGATCCACGGGCTGTACCCGCACATCGACATGAGCGGTCTGCTGCTCGCCGGGGTCATCATCGGTTCGCTCGGCGTCCTCGACGACGTGACCGTCACGCAGACATCCGCGGTCTGGGAACTGCACGAGGCCAACCCCTCGATGGGCTGGCGCGGTCTGTACCGTGCGGGCATCCGCATCGGCCGCGACCACATAGCCTCGGTCGTCAACACACTCGTCCTGGCCTATGCGGGCGCGGCCCTGCCCCTGCTGCTGCTCTTCTCGATCGCCCAGAGCAGCGTGGTCTCGGTCGCGGGCAGCGAACTGGTCGCCGAGGAGATCGTGCGCACGCTGGTGGGCTCGATCGGGCTGGTCGCCTCGGTGCCGGTGACGACGGTCCTGGCCGCCGTCGTCGTCTCGGCCGACCGCCCGGGCAGAGCCGACGCCACCCCGGCTGCGGTGGCCCCGGCCCGTGCGGGGAGAGGGCGCCGCCGCAAGCGCTGAGACGTCCCGGACCGGTATGACGCCCCAGCAGAAGCGTTACGGCGCCGCGCGCCCTCAGCCTGCGCTCTGCTCCTCCGCCAGGATCCGGTCCAGCGCCTCCTCAAGATGCGCATCGAAGTCGGCGAGTGATCCCTCCTGCCCGAGCGGCACCAGCTTGTCGGTGCGGTCGAGGAACGCCACCAGGGGTGCCGCACCCGACCGGAACACCGCCCGGTCGCCGCCCACCTGGAGCCGGATCAGCACATCACCGAAGGTGTCCGGCTCGGCGGGCGCGATATGCACATCGCCGTCGCCGCACGGCCGGCCCACCCCGTCCACCAGCAGCTCACGACCGAACGCCCAGGTCACGGGCGCGTCCCCGGGCAGATGGAAGGTCAGACGCACCGCATAGGGATCACAGGTTTCGTAACACAGCTCCACCGGAATGCGGAAGGAGAGCTCCTCGGACACGAGAAAGCTCATCATGACCTCTGCCTGCACCGACTCGCGCATCGTCTACCCCGTCAGTAGCCGTCGACTGGCCAGGAATGATCCCCCTGACACCTGCTGGAAGTTTGCTGAACGTACATGGCGGATCACAAGGAGTGAGTTTTCAGATGCTGATAGAGAGGGCGAGTGTCCCTAGCAGTCCGCCGGTCTCCGCCTGCAGCCGACGGGCCGCCGGCAGCAGCCGGTGGGCTTGGTGGGAGGGCAGGGAGATGGCCACCGCCGCGGCCGTCGAGCCGACGGTGAGGGGGATCGCAGCGCAGGCCGTACCCAGCGTGTACTCCTGGCATTCGATGACGGGTTCCCCCGGTTCCACGTGCTCCAGACGGCACTCCAGGCTGCGGTTGTCACGCACCGTGTATGGAGTGAGCGGCTGCACCGGATAGCGGTCGAGGTGATCGCGCCGGGCCTCTTCGTCGAGCTGCGACAGCAGGCACTGACCGATCGCGTGTGCATGGCCGGTCTCCCGGAAGTCGGCCCATCCCCCGACGGCCGGACCGCCCGGGCCGGCGGCAACACCGAGGACCTCGATCTCACCCTCGCGGTAGACCGCGTAGTAGACCGGGACACCGATCGAATCACGCCATTGTGCGAGCGCTTCGTTCATCATGGTGCGACGTTTCTGCTGGGCCGCGGTGCCACTCAGCCGCTCGGCTGCCTCCCCGAGGAAGAACAGGCCCTTCTCCCGGCGCAGATAGCCCTCGTGGGTCAGGGTGCGCAGGAGGTGGTACGCCGTGGGCAGCGCGAGGCCGACCTCACGGGCCAACTGCTTGGCGGGGGCCCCGTACTCGTGCTCGGCGACGGCCTCCAGCAGCCGCATCGCACGCTGCACCGATCCGATGAGGGTGGTGGACTGCGCCGCCGCGGGCGGAAGGTGCTCTTCCGCCGGGGAGGCACGCCGCTGCGCGGGTGGGGCGGACGACTGTGCAGGTGCGGTGCCAACCGTGGCCAAAGGTCACTCCCGGAGCACGAGGTGGCCTCCCGTGCGGGGACACGGGAGGGGATGCACCGCGCGCGGGGCCGCCGCGCGCCGGGCTCCGGACTTTAACGGCCGCCCACCGGCCGCCGACGGCGTCACCGGGAAAACTTCCCTCGCCCGAGGGAACCTCAGGTTCCTGTTACCGGCGCCCTGTTGCCGACCGCCGGGCCGGTCCCCTGCCGCCCCGTGAAGCCGCCCTCCGCCCGATGCGCTCCGTGGGGCTCACCAGTCGCCGCGTGACGACGAACTCGACATGAACTTCCGTACGACGTAGATCAGTCCGCCGACCAGAGCGACGAAGAGCAGCACCTTGAACAGCAGCTGGATGACGAAGCTGACGACGGTCGCTATCACACTGCCGAAAACCACCAGGGCGATGACCGGCACCGCGATCCACTTCACCCACCACGGCAAACCCGCGAAGAACTCTCGCATCGCCCTCGTCCTTGTCTGTCCGCCCGTTGCCCCGCGTCCTTTTGGGGGGCTCCGCAACCGGGTCCTTCTGTCCTGCCTCGATGCTAGGACCGCGAAGGGGCGGATCGCGGAACTCGCGCCCCTTGTCCTCCCCTGATCGTTCCCCTAGGGAACCCCGAGACGGGTCTCAGCTCTCCGGTGGAGAGAACACCACCAGAACCCTCAGGTCCTCGGTGATGTGGTGGAACTTGTGGGCGACCCCGGCGGGCACGTAGACGACGCTTCCGCGTGCGACCTGGGTGGTCTCCAGGCCCACGGTGATCGAGGCGCGGCCGCTGGCGACGAAGTACACCTCGTCCTGATGGTGTGGCTTCTGCGGGTCGAGGTCGCCGGCGTCGAGCGCGTACAGGCCGACCGACATGTTCCGCTCCCGCAGGAACTGCAGATAGGCGCCGTCGTTGGCGGCACGCTCCGCCTCCAGTTCGTCCAGCCGGAAAGCCTTCATCGCTCCTGCCCCTCCTTGCTCGGCCTTGCTCACTATTCGCCTCTGATCCCGTCTGCCACGATCAGACACATGAAGAATTTCGTAGTCAAGACGATCGCCAACGCCGGGGCCCTCGCCGTCGCCGTATGGCTGCTCGACAAGATCACCCTGACGGGTTCCGGCACGGCCAAGAAGGTCGGCACGCTCATCGTGGTCGCGCTGATCTTCGGGCTGGTGAACTTCCTGGTCAAGCCGGTGGTGAAGGTACTGACCTTCCCCCTGTTCATCCTGACGCTCGGGCTGATAACCCTGGTGGTCAATGCTCTGATGCTGCTGCTCACCTCCTG
This sequence comes from Streptomyces glomeratus, assembly GCF_021462825.1. Lineage (GTDB taxonomy): Bacteria > Actinomycetota > Actinomycetes > Streptomycetales > Streptomycetaceae > Streptomyces > Streptomyces glomeratus. Next base: position 87,134 of record NZ_JAKEEB010000013.1, read on the forward strand.
GGTGGCGGGCAAACTGGACCTGAGCTTCCATGTCGAGGGCTTCTGGACCGCCGTCCTGGGTGGCCTGATCATTTCGATCGTCTCCTGGGCGCTGCACATGGTGCTTCCCGACGACGAGGACTGAGTGACCGCATGACCTATCGCGTCTGCTTCGTCTGCACCGGCAACATCTGCCGCTCGCCGATGGCGGAGTCCGTGTTCCGAGCCCACGTGACGGAGGCCGGTCTCGACGAGCTGGTCGAGGTCGACAGCGCGGGTACGGGCGGCTGGCACGAGGGCGACGCCGCGGATCCGCGCACCGCCGCCGTGCTGGAGGAGAACGGCTACGGCAGCGTGCACACCGCACGTCAGTTCCAGCCCTCCTGGTTCTCCGGGCTGGACCTCGTGATCGCCCTGGACTCCGGCCATCTGAAGGCCCTGCGCCGTCTCGCCCCCACACCGAAGGACGCGGCCAAGGTCAGGCTTCTGCGTTCGTACGACCCGGCCGCCGACGGCGACCTCGACGTGCCCGACCCGTACTACGGCGGGGTGGACGGGTTCGAGGAGTGTCTTGAGATGGTGGAAGCGGCGAGCCCCGGACTGCTCGCCGCGGTACGAGAGCAGGTGGAGGGACGGGCGGCATGAGCACAGGGGACCCGGGGGCTGCGGCCGCGTCCGGCGCGCGGACCGGCGACGGCACGCGGGGCATCGGCGACGGCACGCGCGCGGTGCGGGCGGGGCTGCCCGAGCCGGTCAAGCACGAGCCGACCCTGCCGGGCCCGGTCTTCGCCGCGCACTTCCACCTGCCCGGCGAGCCGACCGGCCCGTACGCCTATGGGCGGGACGAGAATCCCACCTGGACGCATCTGGAGCGCGCCATCGGCGAGTTGGAGGCGCCCGGCGAGGAGGGCGTCGAAACGCTCACCTTCGCCTCCGGCATGGCCGCGATCTCGGCGGTCCTCTTCTCCCAGCTGCGCGCCGGCGACACCGTGGTGCTGCCCTCGGACGGCTACCAGGTACTGCCGCTGGTGGGCGAACAGCTGACCGCGTACGGCATCGACGTGCGCACCGCGCCGACCGGTGAGGACGCCCAGCTCGGCGTCCTCGAGGGCGCGAGGCTGCTGTGGATCGAGACTCCGTCCAACCCCGGACTCGACGTCTGTGACGTGCGGCGACTCGTGGCGGCGGCCCAGGCGCAGGGCACCCTCGTCGCCGTCGACAACACCCTGGCGACGCCGCTCGGCCAGCGGCCCCTGGAGCTGGGCGCCGACTTCTCCGTGGCCAGCGGCACCAAGATGCTCACCGGGCACGGTGACCTCCTGCTCGGATACGTGACATCCGGGAATGCCGAGCCGATGGCCGCCGTACGGCGCTGGCGCAAGATCGTCGGAGCGATCCCGGGTCCCATGGAGGCCTGGCTCGCGCACCGCTCGCTGGCCACCCTGCGGCTGCGCGCGGACCGGCAGTCGGCCAACGCGCTGACGGTCGCCGAGGCACTGCGCGGCCGGCCCGAGGTGACCGGGCTGCGGTACCCGGGCCTGCCCGACGACCCCTCGCACAAGATCGCCGCGCGGCAGATGCGGCGCTTCGGATGCGTGGTGTCGTTCTCGCTGCCGACACGTGCGCGTGCCGACCGCTTTCTGGACGCGCTCCGCCTCGTCGACGACGCGACCAGTTTCGGAGGAGTGCGGTCCACCGCCGAGCGGCGTGGGCGCTGGGGCGGCGACGCGGTCCCGGAGGGTTTCATCCGCCTGTCCGTCGGTGCCGAGGATCCCGAGGATCTGGTGGCCGATGTGCTGCGTGCGCTCGACGAGTCGGCGGAATGACCACGTCCTGAGCCGTGCCCCCGCTCCGGCTACGCACATCCGGGGAGGCGATGCGGTCCCCCGGACGGCTCTTCTACGCACAACGGACGGTCCGAGCCTCCCCCCTCGTGGCTCGGACCGCCCCGGTTCCGCGCTTGAAGAACCGCGCAGCCAAGGCTAGTTGACTCTGTGTCAGTGTCCAATCACGCTAGCGACAGAGACCTATCGACTTATTTATAGTTGGCACGGTCGCGGGGTGCCGGGAGGGGAGGGAACATCATGGATCTGGCCCTGCTGCGCACCTTCGTGACGGTGCACCGGGCCGGTTCCTTCACCCGCGCCGCGGCACTCCTCGGCCTCTCGCAGCCGGCGGTCACCTCCCAGATACGCACCCTCGAACGGCAGCTGGGCCGTCCCCTCTTCCTGCGCCAGGCCCGCGGCGTGACCCCCACGTCCATCGGCGACGAACTGGCGCACAAGGCCGCCCCGCATCTCGACGCCCTGATCGAGATCGCCGAGACCGGCCTCGACGAGCAGTCGTCGTTGCGCACCCTCCATCTCGCGGGGCCGCCGGAGTTCACCGCCGAGCGCGCTCTGCCCGCGCTGGCCGAGCTGACCGACGGGGACGGCCAGGGGCTTGCCCTCCGCGCCTCCTTCGGGAACGCCGACGAGACGCTGGAAGGGCTCGCCGCCGGGCACCACGACCTGGCCATCACCACGGCCCGGCCACGCGGCGCCCTGCTCACGGCGACCCCGCTCTGCGACGAGGAGCACGTCCTGGTCACAGCCCCCCGCTGGGCCAACCGGATCGGTCGCGGCAAGGTGCGCCTCGGGGGCGCGCACCTGCTGGAGAACCTTCCGGTGGTGGAGGTGCACGAGTCGCTGCCCTTCGTCTCCCGCTACTGGGCCTCCGTCTTCGACTCCCGGCCGGCCGCCTCCGGCACGGTCGTCGTCCCCGATCTGCGGGCGGTTCTCGCCTGTGCCGCCACCGGAGCCGGGCTCGCCGTGCTTCCGCGCTACCTCTGTGTCTCCGCTCTGGAGCGGGGCGAGATCGTGGCCCTTCATGAACCGGCGGTGGCCCCGTTGCGGACGTACTTCCTGGTGGTCCGTACCGGGACTCTCGCCATGCCCCACATCGCTCGCGCCTACGAGTGGCTGCTGCGGTCCGCGGCCGGCTGGGGCTGAGACGCGGAGTCCGGGCACGGCGCGGTCGACTGCCACGCCCGGCACCGGGTCCACCCACTGGTCACTTCGATGTCGACTCCAAGTGGGGTGTGGGATGTTTCACGTGGAACAGGCTGGGCCACATTTCACCCATGACCGTTCGCCCCGTGGTCAAGCGCACTGCCCGCGCCATCCTGCTGGATGGTGACGACCTGATTCTGATCAAGAGGACCAAGCCCGGAGTCGATCCGTACTGGCTCACGCCGGGCGGCGGGGTCGAGCCGACGGACGCGACCGTTGTCGACGCGCTCCACCGCGAAGTGCACGAAGAACTCGGGGCAAAGATCGTCGATGTGGTCCCCTGCTTCGTTGACACGGTCGAGCACATCGGCGAGAACGGCGGGGCGACCGGCGTGAAGGTCCAGCACTTCTTCGTCTGTCGTCTCGAGTCCATGGACGAGCGCCTGCGGCACGGCCCCGAGGTCGAGGAGCCCGCCGGCGAGTACGAGATCGTACGAGTGCCCTTCACCCGAGTCGGCATCGCGTCCGTCCATCTCGTACCGCTGTCGCTCCGGCACTATCTGGACGGCAACATCGAGGGTGTACGCGCGATGCACGCGCCCGACCTGGGCTGACGCCGCGGAGGACGCCCATCGGACGTTGTCCGGGAGCCCTCGGCGGACCGTGGCCTTACGAGGCCCCTCCGCCGGCCAGGACCAGTTCCTCCACCGAGTCGTGACGGATGCGTTCCGAGGGAACACCGATGTGCCGGAGCGCGTCCACCCCGCTGCGGATCATGCCGGGCGGACCCGAGAGATACGCGTCGTACTCGTTCCACGGTCCCCACTCTCGGATGGCGTCCGGAAGCCGTAGCTGTGTCTGCTCGTCGACGACCGGGCGGACCGAAAGCCAGGGGTGGCTCTGCTGCATCCGCAGCAGGGTGTCGATGTCGTAGAGATCGTGGCCGGTCCGGGCCCCGTAGAAGACCTCGACCAGGCGCCGCTCACCGTGCTCGACGACGTCCTCGACCAGGGCCTTGATGGGCGCGATCCCCGTGCCGCCGCCGAGACAGAGCAGTCCGCTGTCCGTGGTGTGGTCGACGGTCATCGTGCCGGCGGGCGGACCGAGCCGGATGATGTCGCCGGGGCGGGCCCGATGGACCAGCGCATTGGACACCCAGCCCGCCGGGACCGCCTTCACATGGAAGGTGAGCAGTCCGTCGGGGCGCGGCGCCGAGGCGAAGGAGTAGTGGCGCCATACCCGCGGCCACCACGGGGTCTCGACACCGGCGTACTGACCGGCCAGGAACGGGTACGGCTGGTCGGGACGGACCGTGATCACCGCGACGTCCGGCGTCCGGAGGTCGTGCGAGACGACCTCCGCGTACCACCAGGCCGGGGCCAGCAGCTCGTCCGCGGCCGCCGCGTCGATCATCACCTGGGAGATGGTCGTGTACGTCCGCACCCAGGCCGCCTCGGTCTCCTCGTCCCAGATCGCACAGGCGTACTTGCTCAGTGCTCCGATGAGGCACTCCCCGACGGCCGGGTAGTGCTCGGCCCGGGTGCCGTACTTGCGGTGCCCGCGGCCGAGGTTCTTCAGATAAGCGACCAGCACCTCGGTGTTGTCGATGTGCTCGGCGGTGGTCAGCAGCGCCTTGAGGAGCCGGTCTCGCTGGGTGTCCATCGCGGCGGGGAACAGCGACCGAAGATCGGGGTGGCGTACGAACAGCAGCGCGTAGAAGTACGAGGTGACCTTGTCGGCCACGGGTCCGACTTCGGCCATGGTCCGGCGGACGAGCACGGCGTCGGAGGAGGTCCGGGGATCGGGTGCCGATCGCAGGACGGGGACGGGTGGCGCAGGACGGCCCTCGGGCTGCGGACCCCCGGAGGTCCGGGTCTCGTTCGGGGAGACGGCGGGGGCGACTGCCCCGGGGGACGGTTCCGGTTGGGCGAGAGGGAGGTCCGGCGACGCGGTCCCTGGTGCGGCACGGCGTATTCGCGACTGCTCGGTGTCCGCATCCGGCGTGTGCCGGCCGACAGGGCGCATCGCCGCCAGGCGGCTGCCTTCGGGTATCTCCTGGTCTTCGCTCGGGAGTGTCTGGGGCTTTTTGCGGGGCGTGAACCAGCCGCCCCCGCCGCCGCCACCGGACGGGCCCTTGTCGGCCGACGTGGTGGTCGGAGCGTCCATGGTGTGCCTCGCCTCGAACATCTTTCGGTGGTCTGCGCACTTACCCCTGTCGGCGGGCGTCGGTTTCCTCGCCGAAGGCCTTGCTCTTTTCCCCGTTCAATCGCTGAGAGTCGATGCGGCCACATTCGGCTCGCGTTCCCGTCGCGTACGGACATGTGAGGCGAGAGTGTGACATCGGCCGCGGTACTCGGACCGCAGCATCGCACTCCGGACTCCGGCCCGGCCGTGTAACAGAAAATGCGAGTCTTCGATCTCTCCGTCCCGTTAGGCTGCATTGGCCTGCGTTCACAACGGCGGAACACACGCGCATCACGCCGGACGCGAACCGGACTCGACCCTACCGGCCGCCGTCTCCTACACAAGTGCGCCGTTGAGCCGGCGCCGAAGAACGGTCGTCCAGGGCAGGCAATTCCCTCAACTGCCATGGGCTGTCCAGCAATTCAGGTGGCTGCTCCGAAACGGCCGGGATCCGGCCCCTCACCGTTTCACGTGAAACGCCTGCCCTTGGGGTGTGATGGAAGACGACATGGCTTGAAGCGTGCCCGTTCGACCAGAAACCGGTGGACGACGATGGCCCCTGTCGTACAGCCTGACCTGCGTGTCGACACCTCCCCTCAGTACTCTGCCCATCCGCCGTCTGACGCCTCGCGATCTCAGCGCCTGCGCCGACTTGTCCGAGGATCGGGGGTGGCCCCGGGAGGAACACAAATGGGGTCTGCTCCTGGCCGCCGGCAGGGGATACGGCATCGACGACCCCGGGGGCGGTCTTGTCGCGGCCTGCGTAGTGACCGAATACGGATCGCGGTACCGTCCGGACCTCTGCGGCATCGGCATGGTGCTCGTCGCCCAGCGACATGCACGCCAGGGGGTGGGCCGTCGGCTGATGCGCCATGTGGTGGCGGAGAGGGGCGTCACCCCGCTCACGCTGTACGCGACCCCGTACGGCCGGCCCCTCTACGAGGAGCTCGGCTTCAAGGTCACCGGCAGTTCCGAGATGGTGCTGGGGCGCTTCGCGGCCGGTGGACCGCCATCCCCCGTCGGCACCCGCCCGGCCACCGGGGAGGACCTCGCCGCGCTCGTCCGGCTGGACGAAGAGGTCTTCGGTGCCGACCGCACCCATGTGATCACCCGGCTGCCCGCCTTCGCCGACCAGGTGCGCATCGCCGAGGAGGGCGGGCGGATCATCGGGTACGCGGCCGCATGGCCCAACATGGACACGCATGTCGTGGGCCCGCTCATCGCCCGCGACACCGAGACGGCCAAGGCGCTGGTCGCGTCTCTCGCCGCCCACACCGACCGCCCGCTGCGCACGGACGTCGATGTACGGCACGAGGACCTGCTGGCCTGGCTGAAGGAGCACGGGCTCTCCACCGTCGGTGTGAACGCGGTCATGACGTATGGAATCCCGGATCTGCCCGGTGACTGGACGCGGCGCTTCGCTCCGGTCACGGTAGCGGCGGGCTGAGCCCGGAGGCGAGGCAGAACCTGGGAGACGAGGCAGAGCCTGGGGAACGGGGCAAGGCTGACAGGGGCGCACACTTGCATACGCCTTATATTTGCCAAGGCTGTATATTGCGATGGTGCCCTATCCTGGGCGGGAGCCGCCCCGGCACGGAGGAGAACGCCATGACAGCGACGGACCCCGCGCTCACCGCCCTCGCTCAGGGCTGGTGCGCCCTCTCCCTGCTGCACGGGAGAATCGAGGCTCATATCGAGCGAGCCCTGCAGGCCGGGCACGGGCTGAGCGTGCGGGAGTACTCCCTGCTCGATGTGCTCAGCCGGCAGCACGGCGGTGTGGGCGGCATGCTGCAGATGAAGCAGGTCGCCGAAGCGGTGGTCCTCAGCCAGAGCGCCACGACCCGGCTGGTCACCAGGCTCGAGGACCGCGGACTGCTCGCGCGCTACCTCTGTCCGACCGACCGCCGCGGTATCTACACCAACGTCAGCGAAGCAGGTCTCAAGCTCCTCGAAGAGGCCCGCCCCACCAATGACGCCGCTCTGCGCGAGGCGCTGGACGAGGCGGCGAGGAACCCAGAGCTGGAGCCCCTCGTCCGCGTGGTCGAGTCGCTGAACGTGCCTTCCTGGAACCGCCTGCTCCCCGCACACCCGGAAACGCCCGGTCCCGCATAGGCTGCGGACATGGGAGATCTTGAGGTACGACGCGTCGTCGCTGATGACATCCCCGCGGTCGTCGCCATGCTCGCGGACGATCCGCTCGGCGCCCAGCGGGAGTCACCGGACGACCTGACTCCCTACCTGGCCGCACTGGACCGGGTGAACAGCGATCCGAACCAGCATCTGGTGGTGGCCGTCCGCGACGGAAGCGTCGTCGGCACCCTTCAGCTCACGATCATCCCGGGGCTGTCCCGGAAGGGTGCGACCCGCTCCGTCATCGAGGCGGTACGCATCCACGCCGACGAGCGCGGCAGCGGGCTCGGTACTCGGCTCATCGAGTGGGCCATCGAGGAATCCCGGCGCCAGGGCTGCCAGTTGGTCCAGCTCACCTCCGATACGAGTCGCACCGACGCCCACCGCTTCTACAAGCGTCTCGGCTTCGATGCCTCACACGTGGGCTTCAAGCTCCAGCTCTGACACGGCGCCTAGCCGATCCCTCGCCATCCCTCCGGATCCACCCCGCCGGGCACCGGAGCGCCCTCGTCATACGGCTGACGCGTGAAGACGAACGATCCGAGGTCCAGATGACTGACGGACCCGTCCGCACGCCGCACGGCCTGCAGGCGCTCTCCGGTGTAGTAGCCCTCCAGCCCCGTCCATGTACCGTCGCCGTTCGCCCGGAAACGCGAGCGCCGGCCCGCACCGGTCAGCGGCTCCAGGGAGACGATCCCGTCCGCCGTGTAGCGCAGGGCGAATCCCTGCGTCCCCCAGTACCACTGCCCCGCCAGCTCCAGCACGGCCGGATCCACGTCCCTCAGCGGGCGCCAGGGCCCGGGGATTCTGGGTTCGGCCTCGGCCACGACACGGACGAGGTCGGCCGCCACGACCGACAGCAGAGGGCCGGAGGTGCAGTTGGCCAGCACGACGGCTGCGACATCGTCCTCCACGCTGAGCGTGAGGCAGGCGAGAAACCCCGGCAGGGACCCTGTGTGCCCCACGAGGAGCCGCCCGCCCGAGCTCCGGATCTCCAGCCCCAGGCAGTAGGCGTAGCCGGCCGCGACGTCCGCGGCTTGGGGCGGAGCCGCCGGAGTGCGCATCTCCAGGAGCGATGCGGCGCTCAGCACCCGGTCGTCGCCCTTGGCCAGGAAGGCCGCGAAGCGCGCCAGATCCCCCGTGGTGGACCAGAGCTGTCCGGCCGGGGCCATCCGGCCGAGGTCTTCGGCCGGCTCCGGCAGCATGACATCGGCCCAGGGATGCACCGCCCAGCCGCCCGTGTGCGGTGCCTGCGGTTGCGTACTCGTGCGATGCAGGCCCAGGGGCTCCAGCACTTCGCGTCGTAGCACCTCTTCCCACGGGGCTCCGCGCAGCTCCTCGACAAGCGCCCCTAGCAGGGTGTAACCGGGGTTCGAGTAGTGGAACCCCCGGCCGGCCGCTTGCAGGAGCGGCTGTGGGCCGAGCACGTCCGCGAGTTCCGGGCGCATCGAGCCGGGTGTGCGCTCCCACCACGGAGCGGGCGACTCCGCCGCCAGCCCGCCCGTGTGCGCAAGCAGCTCGGCAATGGTCGCCTCCCCCGCCCCCGTGCCGGGCAGATGCTTCTCCAGCGGGTCCCCGAGATCCAGAATGCCCTCGTCGCGCAGCCGCATGACGAGAACCGCCGTGAACGTTTTGGTGATCGAGCCGATCCGGTACTGCACGTTCTCGTCCGGGGCGTGACCGTCCACGGAGGTGCGCGAGCCGTGCCACACCGTCCGGCCGTCCCGGACGACCGCTGCGACCAGTGAGGGCGCCCGCCCCTCGGCCTGGGCCACGGCGATGCGATGCAGCAGGGCACGGCGTGTGGCGGGTAGCAGTTCTTCCTGCGATGTCGTCATGGCACCCAGTCCACCTGCCAGGGAATCCCGCGTCGAGCCCATTTCCCCGGCGTCTCCGCGTCCAGGTGGGGCGGCATCGCGCACCACCGTGGCCCGCGCGGCGAATCGGCCGGTGGCGAAGGTGCGCTCCGGATAGGGCCCGAGCGAGGCCTGCCAACGCTTCTTGCGGCTGAGGCCGTGCCACGGAATCCGAGACCGTACGGGGGCCGGCTCAGGTCTGGGCCATGTCCACAAAACGGGAGTAGTGGCCCTGGAAGGCCACGGTGATCGTGGCAGTGGGGCCGTTGCGGTGCTTGCCGACGATGATGTCCGCCTCGCCCGCGCGCGGCGACTCCTTCTCGTACGCATCCTCGCGGTGCAGCAGGATCACCATGTCGGCGTCCTGCTCGATCGATCCGGACTCACGCAGGTCGGACACCATGGGCTTCTTGTCCGTCCGCTGTTCGGGGCCTCGGTTGAGCTGTGAGAGCGCGATCACCGGCAGCTCCAGCTCCTTGGCCAGCAGCTTCAGGTTTCGCGACATCTCCGAGACCTCCTGCTGCCGGCTCTCGGACCGCTTGGAGCCCGACTGCATCAGCTGCAGATAGTCGATGACGACCAGCTTCAGGTCGTTGCGCTGCTTGAGGCGGCGGCACTTGGCACGGATCTCCATCATCGACAGGTTCGGCGAGTCGTCGATGTAGAGCGGCGCGGCGGAGACATCCGGCATACGGCGCGCGAGACGGGTCCAGTCCTCGTCCGTCATCGTGCCGGACCGCATGTGGTGCAGGGCCACGCGTGCCTCGGCGGACAGCAGTCGCATGGCGATCTCGTTACGGCCCATTTCGAGCGAGAAGATCACGCTCGGCAGGTTGTGCTTGATGGACGCCGCGCGTGCGAAGTCCAGGGCCAGCGTCGACTTACCCATGGCGGGACGGGCCGCGATGATGATCATCTGGCCGGGATGCAGACCGTTGGTGAGCTGGTCGAGATCGGTGAAGCCGGTCGGCACACCGGTCATCTCCCCCGAGCGTGAACCGATCGCCTCGATCTCGTCGAGGGCGCCCTCCATGATCTCGCTGAGCGGCAGGTAGTCCTCGGCCGTCCGCTGCTCGGTGACCGCGAAGATCTCGGCCTGGGCGCTGTTGACGATCTCGTCGATGTCGCCGTCGGCCGCGTATCCCATCTGCGTGATGCGCGTGCCGGCCTCGACCAGCCGGCGCAGAACCGCGCGCTCGTGCACGATCTGCGCGTAGTACTCGGCGTTCGCCGCGGTCGGGACCGTCTGTACCAGGGTGTGCAGATACGGGGCGCCGCCGACCTTGGTGATCTCGCCCCGCTTCGTCAGCTCGGCGGCGACCGTGATGGGGTCGGCCGGCTCGCCCTTCGCGTACAGATCGAGGATCGCCTGGAAGATCGTCTCGTGTGCGGGCCGGTAGAAGTCATGGCCCTTGAGGACCTCGACGACATCCGCGATCGCGTCCTTGGACAGCAGCATGCCGCCGAGGACCGACTGCTCGGCGTCCAGGTCCTGCGGCGGTACGCGCTCGAAGGATGCGCCTTGGCCGTCCCAGGCGCCGGTGTCGTCACCGCGGTCGTGCTGCTCTTCGCGGCCTCGGCCGCCGTCACGGCCCCGGCGGGAAGCGGGAACACGATCACTGGGACCGCTGTCGGCCCACGGATCGTCCAAGGGCTCGGAAATGCTCACCGGGCCGCCTCCTCCCGTCCGCCGCGCGGACCTCGCCGTGCCCCTCATTTCTAGGGCACGGCACTGACAAAGCGAGACGCCCAGCTCCGGTTCAGACGCGTCTTTTTCGCGCGCTTTCCAAAGGCGGAGGGGGAGCGGGCGCCGCACCACGTTAGGCCCGTCGGCAGCGTCAGCCAATCTGGTTATCCACAGGCCATGTGGACGACGGCCCCGATGCTGTGGAGAACTCCGCAAAACCTGTGCACGACACGGTGGACAGCCCTGTGAACAAGCCCTCAGCCGATCCGGAGAACCCCGCCTGAGCTGCATCTTTCCCGTCCACCGGCTGTGCAGAAGAAAAACTTCCCCAACCGGATCAAGATCACCGCGAAGGGTACACGGGACCGCGCCCCGCGCCAGCCACAGTAAGGGACACTACCGCTTTGCATCGCTTACCTGTGGACGATTAGATTGGTGGCCATGACACAGACTCCCGCGCCGCCCGGCGCCGCCCGCCGGCATGACCGGGAGATCATCGGCCTGGCCGTTCCGGCCTTCGGCGCACTCGTAGCGGAGCCCCTGTTCGTGATGGCCGACAGCGCGATCGTCGGCCATCTCGGCACCGCCCAGCTCGCCGGGCTCGGTGTCGCCTCGGCACTCCTCACCACCGCGGTGAGCGTCTTTGTGTTCCTCGCCTATGCCACGACGGCCGCCGTCGCCCGCCGCGTCGGCGCCGGCGATCTGCGGGCCGCCATTCGCCAGGGCATGGACGGCATCTGGCTGGCATTGCTGATCGGGGCGGCGGCCATCACCGTCGTGCTGCCCACGGCGCCCGGCCTTGTGGAGCTCTTCGGCGCTTCCCAGACGGCTGCGCCCTATGCAACGGCCTACCTGCGGATCTCGACGCTCGGTATCCCCGCCATGCTGGTCGTCTTCGCCGCGACCGGCGTACTGCGGGGCCTCCAGGACACGAGGACACCGCTGTACGTCGCCGTCGCCGGCTTCGTCGCCAACGCCGCCCTCAACGCCAGCCTCGTCTACGGGGCCGGATGGGGGATCACCGGGTCCGCGTGGGGCACCGTCATCGCCCAGTGCGGCATGGCCGGTGCCTATCTGTATGTCGTCGTCCGCGGCGCCCGTCGGCACGGTGCCTCGCTGCGGCCGGATGCGGCGGGCATACGCGCCTGTGCCCAAGCCGGAGTGCCCCTGTTGGTGCGGACGCTCTCGCTGCGGGCGATCCTGGTGATCGCGACGGCCGTTGCCGCCCGGCTGGGAGACGCGGACATCGCCGCGCACCAGATCATTCTGTCGCTGTGGAGTCTGCTCGCCTTCGCCCTGGATGCGATCGCCATCGCCGGGCAGGCCATCATCGGACGGTATCTCGGAGCAGGTGATACAGAGGGCGCCCGTGAAGCGTGCCGCCGCATGGTCCAGTGGGGAATCGCCACCGGACTTGCTCTGGGACTGCTGGTTCTCGCGGCCCGTCCGCTCTTCCTGCCGTTGTTCACCGGTGACCCGGCCGTCCACCGCACGGCCCTGCCCGCACTGGTCCTCGTGGCAGTCTCCCAGCCCGTCTGCGGCGTGGTCTTCGTGCTGGACGGCGTCCTGATGGGTGCGGGCGACGGCCCGTATCTCGCCTGGGCGATGCTGCTGACCCTGGCCGTCTTCGCTCCTGTGGCCCTGCTCGTCCCGGCCCTCGGCGGCGGACTCACCGCGCTCTGGGCGGCGATGACGCTGATGATGACCACACGGATGGCCACGCTGTGGCTGCGTGCCCGTTCGGGCCGCTGGATGGTGACGGGTGCGACGCGCTGAGCGAGACCAAGGCCCAACCGGTGTCCTCCTGTTTCACGTGAAACGGGGCCCGTTTCACGTGAAACAGGACTCCGTGGGGCCGTCGCCGGTCACGAAGAAAGGGCCGTACCCCATGGGGTACGGCCCTTCTCTGCGTTGCTCAAGCCGAGCCCGGCGTCAGGCCGCGACGACCTCGATGTTGACCTTGGCGGCAACCTCGGGGTGAAGACGCACGGACGTCTCGTGGGCGCCCAGCGTCTTGATCGGGGCACCCAGCTCGATGCGGCGCTTGTCGACCTCGGGGCCACCGGAAGCCTTGATCGCCGAAGCGATGTCGGCCGGGGTGACGGAACCGAAGAGACGGCCGGCGTCGCCGGAGCGGACGGCCAGGCGGACCTTCACGCCCTCGAGCTGGGCCTTGACCTGGTTGGCCTGCTCGATGGTCTGAATCTCGTGGATCTTGCGAGCGCGACGGATCTGCTCGACGTCCTTCTCGCCACCCTTGGTCCAGCGGATCGCGAACTTCCGCGGGATCAGGTAGTTGCGAGCGTAACCGTCCTTGACGTCGACGACGTCACCGGCAGCGCCGAGGCCGGAGACCTCGTGGGTGAGGATGATCTTCATGAGTCGGTCACCCTTCCCTTATCGCGCGGTGGACGTGTAGGGCAGCAGCGCCATCTCACGGCTGTTCTTGACGGCCGTGGCGACGTCACGCTGGTGCTGCGTGCAGTTGCCGGTCACGCGGCGGGCACGGATCTTGCCGCGGTCGGAAATGAACTTCCGCAGCATGTTCGTGTCCTTGTAGTCCACGTACGTGACCTTGTCCTTGCAGAAAGCGCAGACCTTCTTCTTCGGCTTGCGCACAGGCGGCTTCGCCATGGTGTTTCTCCTGTGTGATCAAGAAGTTGGGGATACGGCCCACCCTCGACCCGTCCGGGTCCGGGGACCCGGCACAAAGGCCTAGAAGGGGGGCTCGTCCGAGTAGCCGCCACCGCCGCCGGAGCCACCGCCCCAGCCGCCACCCTGGCCGCCACCGCCCTGGCCGCCACCGGCGGGGGCGCCGGTCGCCCAGGGGTCGTCGGCCGGAGCGCCGCCCTGCTGGCCGCCACCGGGGCCTCCGCCCCAGCCGCCGCCACCCTGGCCGCCACCGCCGCCGTAACCGCCCTGGCCACTGCGGGCGCCGGCCGCGGTCTTGGTGACCTTGGCCGTGGCATTGCGCAGGCTCGCGCCGACCTCGTCGACGTCGAGCTCGTAGACCGTGCGCTTGACGCCCTCACGGTCCTCGTAGGACCGCTGCTTCAGCCGGCCCTGCACGATGACGCGCATGCCTCGCTGGAGCGACTCGGCGACGTTCTCCGCCGCCTGGCGCCAGACCGAGCAGGTCAGGAAGAGGCTCTCGCCGTCCTTCCACTCGTTGGTCTGGCGGTCGAAGGTGCGGGGAGTGGACGCGACGCGGAACTTCGCGACCGCCGCACCGGACGGGGTGAAGCGCAGCTCGGGGTCATCGACAAGGTTGCCGACGACCGTGATGACGGTCTCGCCTGCCATGGGGGAACCTCTCGGCGGGTTTGCTGCTGGCTGCTTGTGCTGCTACTCGAATCCCGAGATCAGCTGAGCGGAAGCTCAGTGGGTCTCGGGGCGGAGGACCTTGGTCCGGAGGACCGACTCGTTCAGGTTCATCTGGCGGTCGAGCTCCTTGACGACCGCAGGCTCGGCCTGCAGGTCGATGACCGAGTAGATGCCCTCGGGCTTCTTCTTGATCTCGTACGAGAGACGACGACGGCCCCAGGTGTCGACCTTCTCGACCTTTCCGCCACCGTCACGGACGACAGAAAGGAAGTTCTCGATCAGCGGGGAGACAGCGCGCTCCTCGAGATCGGGGTCGAGGATGACCATCACCTCGTAGTGACGCATGTGGAACCCACCTCCTTTGGACTCAGCGGCCACGGTCGTTCCGTGGCAGGAGGGTTGTGATGCGTACGCAACAGTGCCCGCCACTCAATCAGCCGCCACTGACAATCAGGGTCGGTAGACGATTGACCTGGCTCGGCCTGGGCAGACACCGGTGCAGACGGTACAGAGTACCCGCACACGAGCTTCCGGTTGAAATCAGGCCGCGAAGGCCGTCAATCTGTACACATCGGGTGTGTAAGGCGCTACGATGCGCCGCCTTCCGCAGGAGGTGCCCCATGGCACAGGTATTGCGACCCAACACCACCGGCTCCCTGTTGGCCACGGACGGAAAGGCCCATCCCGTCCAGGACACCTTTCTCCTGGTGACCCTGGCGCTGGGGATCACGGCCTTCGTCACGGCCTTGGTCTCCCAGGGCCTGCATCTGGTCAGTTCCTGGACCGGCCTGGTGGGGATCTTCACCGGCGCGTACGGTCAGTTCATCTCCGTCACGACCCGTCAGCGCTTCGGACTGATCCTGGGGCTCGGCGCCTCGGCCATCGGCTTCTTCCTCGGCATGGCCCATGGCGGCCTCTTCGGCGGGCTCCTCGGCAGCTGACCGGTGAGGTGGCCGGCCGGGCCGCGGGGCCGGCCGGCCACCTCATGGCACACAGGTTCCATACGGCCAGACGGGGCGCTCGCGGGGCGCAGTAGGCTTCGGCGCGAGAGCCGGAGCCCCTGTACCCATGGGGACACACCAGCCCGAGGAGCGCCCCGTATGAGCCTGACCCTGAGGACGATCAGTCGCGAGCAGCATCTGGCATACATCCAGAGCCTGCCGGCGGCGAGCCACATGCAGGTCCCGGCCTGGGCAGATGTCAAGGCGGAGTGGCGCTCCGAGAACCTCGGCTGGTTCGACAAGAACGGCGAACTGGTGGGCGTCGGACTGGTGTTGTACCGCCAGCTGCCCAAGATCAAGCGCTATCTCGCCTACCTTCCCGAGGGTCCGGTCATCAACTGGTTCGCGCCGAACCTGGACGACTGGATCCAGCCGATGCTCGCCCACCTCAAGCACCAGGGCGCGTTCTCCGTGAAGATGGGCCCGCCGGTGATCATCCGGCGCTGGGAGGCCAACTCCATCAAGCAGGGCATCCAGGACCCGGACGTGAAGCGCCTGCGCGACATCGAGGCCGACTTCATCGAGCCGCGCGCCTTCGAGGTGGCCGACAAGCTGCGCCGCATGGGCTGGCAGCAGGGCGAGGACGGCGGCGCCGGCTTCGGCGATGTGCAGCCCCGCTACGTCTTCCAGGTTCCGCTCGCCAACCGCTCTCTGGAAGAGGTCCACAAGAACTTCAACCAGCTGTGGCGCCGCAACATCAAGAAGGCCGAGAAGGCCGGGGTCGAGGTCGTCCAGGGCGGTTACCACGACCTCGAGGAATGGCAGCGGCTCTACGAGATCACGGCCGTGCGCGACCACTTCAGGCCGCGCCCGCTGTCGTACTTCCAGCGCATGTGGACGGCTCTCAACACCGAGGACCCCAACCGCATGCGGCTTTACTTCGCCCGGCACAACGGCGTCAATCTGTCGGCGGCGACGATGCTGATCGTCGGAGGGCACGTCTGGTACTCCTACGGCGCCTCCGACAACATCGGCCGCGAGGTCCGTCCCTCCAACGCGATGCAGTGGCGGATGCTGCGCGACGCCTACGCGCTCGGCGGGACCGTCTACGACCTGCGCGGTATCTCCGACTCACTGGACGAGACGGACCACCTCTTCGGCCTGATCCAGTTCAAGGTGGGCACGGGCGGGCAGGCCGCTGAGTACCTCGGCGAGTGGGACTTCCCGCTGAACAAGCTGCTCCACAAGGCACTCGACATCTACATGTCGCGCCGCTGACGCCGGACCCCGCGTGCCGGACCGCCCGAGCGGTCCGGCGGGCCCCCGGCCCGGCGGATCCGTCACAATTCCCTTTCAGACCTCTGATACACCGCAGCCACGAGAAAGGTTCCGGGACCGGCCATGGCGCTCACGCTCTACGTCGACACCGCGCGCTGGCGGGCACACCACAAGCACGTCCAGGAGCAGTTCCCGGGGCTCGTCCCGGTCTGCAAGGGCAACGGCTACGGCTTCGGCCACGAGCGGCTGGCGGAAGAGGCCACGCGGCTGGGCTCGGACGTTCTCGCCGTGGGCACGACGTACGAGGCGGCCCGGATCAAGGACTGGTTCGGTGGTGACCTGCTCGTGCTGACTCCGTTCCGGCGCGGCGAGGAACCGGTACCGCTGCCGGACCGCGTCATCCGGTCGGTCTCGTCCGTGGACGGCGTGTACGGACTCGTGGGCGCCCGTGTGGTCATCGAGGTGATGTCCTCGATGAAACGGCACGGGGTGAGCGAGCAGGACCTGCCGCAGCTGCACTCGGCCATCGAGAACGTCCGGCTGGAGGGCTTCGCCATCCACCTTCCGCTCGACCGCACGGACGGCTCGGACGCCGTCGAGGAGGTCATCGGCTGGATGGACCGGCTGCGCGCGGCCCGGCTGCCGCTGCACACGATGTTCGTCAGCCACCTCAAGGCGGAGGAGCTGGTCCGTCTGCAGCAGCAGTTCCCGCAGACCCACTTCCGGGCCCGCATCGGCACCCGGCTGTGGCTGGGAGACCACGAGGCGACCGAGTACCGCGGGGCGGTCCTGGACGTCACGCGTGTCTCCAAGGGCGAGCGCTTCGGCTACCGGCAGCAGAAGGCGGCCTCCGACGGCTTCCTGGTCGTCGTGGCGGGAGGAACGTCCCATGGGGTGGGCCTGGAGGCTCCCAAGGCACTGCACGGCGTCATGCCGCGCGCCAAGGGCGTCGCCCGGGCCGGCCTGGCGACGGTGAACCGGAATCTCTCGCCGTTCGTCTGGGCGGGCAAGCAGCGCTGGTTCGCCGAACCCCCGCACATGCAGGTCTCGATCCTGTTCATCCCCGCCGACGCGACGGAGCCGAAGGTGGGCGACGAACTGGTGGCCCATCTGAGGCACACCACCACTCAGTTCGACCGCCTCGTCGACCGCTGACCCAGAGCGCCGACCGCCGCCCGAGGCGGAACAGCACCAAGGCCGCACACGGAAACCCGTGTACGGCCTTGTGCGTGGTGGCCCGGCGGCCTGTTCGCTCAGGGCGAACCGTCCCTCGGGGGCTCTGCGCCCCGGCCGCCCCACTCCACATGGGACCCCTCGAAGTGCGCCGCGTGCCGCGGTGGATGCGCGGCGGCCCCCAGCACGAAGACGTCCTCTGCACCGTCCAGCACACCGCCGGACGGGTCGTCGTCACCGGCCCGGCGCACCATGTCCCGTTCCGGCATGAAGATGTCCCGCACGACGACGGCACACAGATAGAGCGTCCCCAGCAGGTGGACCGCGATGACGCATTGGTATCCGTCCGTGGGCAGCCCCTTGTGGGCGTCTCCGCTGGTCGTGTACGCGAGGTACGTCCAGATCCCCAGGAAGTACGCCACCTCGCAGGCCTGCCAGATCAGGAAGTCCCGCCAGCGCGGCCGGGCCAGTGCGGCGAGGGGGACCAGCCAGAGCACGTACTGCGGCGAGTAGACCTTGTTGGTGAGGATGAACGCCGCCACGATCAGGAACACCAGCTGGGCGAATCGGGGGCGGCGGGGGGCCGTCAGCGCGATGGCCGCGACAACCGCACAGGCCACGACCATCATGACCATGGCCCAGGTGTTGGCCGTGTCCGCGGTGATGTTGATGTCGAACCAGCGCGAGACGAACAGGAAGACCGATCCGAAGTCGACACCGCGCTCCTTGCTGAAGCGGTAGAACTTCGACCAGCCCTGGGGCGCAAGGAACATCACCGGCACGTTGACCACGAGCCACGCCCCGACGGCGCCCAGCACGGCGGTCGTGAACTCCCGCCACTTGCCGGCCCGCCAGCACAGCACGAGCAGCGGTCCTAGCACGAGGAACGGATAGAACTTTGCCGCCGTCGCCAGTCCCACCAGGACTCCGAAAGCCAGGGCGCTGCCACGCGACCACATCAGCATCGCGACGGCCAGCAGGGCCACGGCGAGCAGGTCCCAGTTGATGGTCGCCGTCAGCGCGAAGGCGGGCGCGAGAGCGACCAGAAGGCCGTCCCAGGGCCGTCGTCGGTGGATACGCGCGGTGCACACGGCGATGACCACGGCACACACCAGGAGCATCCCGGCGTTGACCATCCAGTAGGTCTGCTCCCGGGACTGGAGGGCGCCGCTGCCCGGTGTCAGCCAGGAAGCGACCTCCATGAACACACCCGTGAGTACCGGGTACTCGAGGTAGTCCATGTCGCCGGGGAGCTTGTCGAAGTAGGGCACGAGCCCATCGGCGAAGCCGCGGCCCTGGTAGAGGTGCGGGATGTCCGAATAGCACGCGTGCGTGTACTGCGAGCTGGCGCCGAAGAACCAGCCGCTGTCGTAGCAGGGCAGCTTCTGGACCATGCCGAGGGCGAACAGGCCGATCGCGACGAGCGCCACGACCCGCACGGGAGTCCACCAGGACGTCCCGAGCAGTGCGCGTCGTCCGATGGGGCCACCGATCAGCTCGCTCCCGGCCGCGGCGACCTCGTCCTCCCGGGTCGGCCGCACCAGGTCCGGCTCCTGGACGCTCACTCGCATCGTCTCTCCACTGGGCATGGGGGCCATCCTGCCGCATGCACCTAGGAAAAAGCGGAGGGCCGCCCCACCTGATCGGTGGGACGGCCCTCTTCGGGCCCTGTTTCACGTGAAACGGAGAGTTTCACGTGAAACACGGTCGGTGACGGCTAACCGTTCGGGCCGCCGAAGATCCCACCATTGCCATTGCCTCGGCTGTTTCCGGTCCCGAAGGTCTCGGTCGGGCTCGAGGTCACCCCGCCCGTACTGCCGGCGTCGGTGCCGCCGCCGTTGGCACCACCGTTGTCGTTACCGCAGTTCCAACGGAAGTTGCCGCAGGTGTCGCTGGGCGTCGGCGTAGGGGAGATGAGCGTCTCACTCGGCGTCGGGGTCGGCGTCGGGCTCGATGTGATGCTCGGCGTGGGCGTGGCGGTCACGCTCGGGCTCGGGGTGTCGTTCACGACCACACCGATGGGCTCGGGTGTCGGGAAGGTCTTCACCGGCTCGTTCTTGAGCGCCTGAAGCATGTAGTCGTGCCAGATCTCGGCCGGGAACGAGGCGCCGTGGATCTCCTTCTTGCCGCCTGTTCCATACATCTTCAGGAACTCACGCGACTTGTTGTTCTCGTTGTCGTCCATCCGGAACATGTCGATCGCGGTCGCCAGCTGAGGGGTGTACCCGACGAACCATGCGGACTTGTTGCCGTCCGTGGTACCGGTCTTGCCCGCGACCTCGCGGCCGGGCAGCTGCGCGGCGGTGCCGGTGCCCTTGTCGACCACGGTCCTCAGGACGTCGGTCACGTTGTCGGCGACCTTCGAGGTGAAGGCCTCCTGGGGCTTGCTCTTGTGCTGGAAGACCGTGCCGTCCTGGTTCGTGACCTTCTGGACCGAGTACGGGTCGTTCTGCTGACCACTGGCCGCGAAGGTGGCGTAGGCGCCGGCCATACGAATGGCACTGGGATCGGAGGTTCCGATGGAGAACGACGGGTAGTTGGCGCTCGCGAGACTGGTCTTGAGGATGCCCGCGCTCAGAGCCGCCTCCTTGACCTTGTCCAGACCGACATCCATGCCGAGCTGGACATAGGCGGAGTTCACCGAGTACTGCATGGCCTCACGAAGATCGATCTTGTAGTCCGGCGGGTGGCCCACCGACTCGTTGCCGTCATTCGCCTGCAGCCACTCCTCGCCCTTCTCGTTCTTCCAGATCTCGCGGTTGTACTCCCTGATCTTCAGCTTGTTCTGACCGCTGTAGAGGCTCTTCGGCGAGACGATGGTGCGTTCGTCCTGTGCCTGCGACTCGCCGAGATCCGGGTTGCGCTTGCCCCACGACATCGCCGCCGCCAGCACGAACGGCTTGAACGTGGAGCCCACCTGCGCACCGGTCTGGTCGGCGTTGTTGGTGAAGTGCTTGGTCGCATCCTCACCGCCGTAGATGGCCTTGATGGCACCGGTGGACGGATCCACGGAAGCTCCGCCGAACTGGACGTATTTGTCCGTTTTCGGGCGCAGTTTCGGTTTGATGTTGGCCTTCTGCACGTTCTTGACGGCGGTCTCGAGCTGGCGGACCTTCGTCTTGTCGAAGGTGGTGTAGATCGAGTAGCCGCCCCGTTGCAGGTCGTTGGCCGTGATGTCGGTGTTGTTGATCAGGTAAGCCTTGGCGAGGTCGACGAGATAGCCGGTCTGGCCGCTCAGCCGGCTGTTCGACCGCGGGTTCTGGACCTTGGGCAGCTTGGTGTACTGGGCCCGCTCCGCCGGGCTCAGATGGCCGTACTCGACCATCTTGTTCAGGGTGTCCTGCATCTGGAGCAGGGCCCGCCTGCTGTTGGCCTGCGCCGTGGCCTTGGGATCGAGGGACGTCGCCCCGGCCGGGTCGTAGTACGTGGCGCCCTTGAGCATCGCGGCCAGGAAGGCGCACTCGCCCGCATTCAGATCGGTGGCGTCCTTGTTGAAGTACGCGCGCGAGGCCGCCTGAAGCCCGTAGGCGCTCCGCCCGTAGTAGGCGGAGTTCAGGTAGCCGGCCATGATGTCTTCCTTGTGGACCTCGGCGCCCACCTTGATCGCGACGAAGATCTCCTTGAACTTCCTGGAGATCGTCTGCGACTGGTCGTCCAGCATCGCGTTCTTCACGTACTGCTGGGTGATGGTGGAACCGCCCTGCGTCTGACCGCCCCGGGCCATGTTGAACAAGGCGCGCGCGATGCCCTTGGGGTCGACGCCGCTGTCGGTCTCGAAGGTCTTGTTCTCCTGGGAGATGACGGCGTACCGCATGTTCTTCGGAATCTGCGCGTAGTTGATGATCTGGCGGTTGACCTCACCGCCGGTGGCGACCATCTGACTGCCGTCCGACCAGTAGAAGACGTTGTTCTGGGCCTTCGCCGTCTTGGCCACGTCCGGAATGGTCACCATCGCGTAGCCGACGCCCGCGACGGCCACCATGGTCCCTATGAAGCCGATGAACAGCCCCGTCACCAGCTTCCATGACGGCACCCAGCGGCCGAAGCCGGACTTGCCCGCTCTCGGGTAGTCGATGAATCGCTTCCGGGGCGGAGGACCGTTGCGCCCCCTGCCCCGGCCGGGCCCGGGGGCGTCGGCCGTTCTGCGCCGACTGCCACCGCTTCTCTGGGCCGCCCGCCGGGCCTCGGCACGGCCGGCGTACGGGCGCTCTTCTCCTCCCGTTGCATAGGAGCCGGAAGGAGACCCGGTGGCGCCTCCCGGTGCAGCGCGGCGGCCGGGGGGCGCCGATTGACCGCGTCGGGCCGCGGCACGTCCGCCTCCCTGCGGCTGCGGCGGTTTGCGACGGTGCTCGCTCATCGAACGATTACTCCTCGGGCAGGCGCATCGAGCGCCTGGCAACGGCGGCAGGTTTCCGGTCCCCCCCAAGTACGGATGCGGTCGTTTTCGCATTCATCCGTACTGCACCGAGGACGAGGACGTCCCCGGGCGCCACTCGGTTCCCGGTGATGTGCATGCCGCACAGACTACGCACCGCCAAAACCCGCCGAGTCCTGAAGTTCATCCCAAAACAGGCAACTTGCATCCTGCGAATCGGTGATGTGACCCCGTTCACCCTGCCCCCTCTTGTCGCACCCGAAGGGGCGTTCTATCGTGCTGATGTATCGAGTCGATACATCAGCACGGTATAAAGACCGTACGGACGAGACAGCGGCAGGGAGGAGGCGCACATGAGCCGGCGTTCCGGGATCCTCGAGTTCGCCGTCCTCGGTCTGCTCCGCGAGTCCCCGATGCACGGCTATGAGCTGCGTAAACGGCTCAATACGTCACTGGGTGTATTCCGCGCGTTCAGCTACGGGACGCTCTACCCGTGCCTCAAGACGCTGGTCGCCAACGGCTGGTTGATCGAGGAGACGGGCGATACCAGCGACGACGCCCACGCGGCTACACTCGCGGGGCGGCGCGCCAAGATCGTTTACCGGTTGACGGCCGAAGGCAAGGAGCACTTCGAGGAACTGCTCTCCCAGACGGGGCCCGACGTGTACGAGGACGAGCACTTCGCCGCTCGCTTCGCCTTCTTCGGGCAGACGTCCCGCGACGTGCGCATGCGCGTCCTGGAGGGCCGCCGCAGCCGGCTGGAGGAACGCCTGGAGAAGATGCGGGCCTCCCTGGCGCGCACCCGGGAGCGTCTCGACGACTACACCCTCGAGCTCCAGCGCCACGGGATGGAGTCCGTGGAGCGCGAAGTGCGCTGGCTGAACGAGCTCATCGAAAGTGAGCGGGCCGGACGGGACCTCAGGGGTTCCAACGCCGACGGCACCGCTCACGGCAGCACATCTGGAGAGACGGGCGGCCTGCCCCGGCACCGGGACAGCACCCGGCCGGATCCGTCCGACGACACCACCACGTGAGGTCCAGTCGGGGCTTCACCTCGCACACACAGGGAGCAACCGGAATGGGTTCGGTTCGCGTAGCCATCGTCGGCGTGGGCAACTGCGCCGCATCGCTGGTGCAGGGAGTCGAGTACTACAAGGACGCCGACCCGGCGTCCAAGGTCCCGGGTCTGATGCACGTCCAGTTCGGTGACTACCACGTCCGTGACGTGGAGTTCGTCGCCGCCTTCGACGTGGACGCCAAGAAGGTCGGCCTCGACCTGGCGGACGCCATCGGCGCCTCGGAGAACAACACCATCAAGATCTGCGACGTCCCCTCCACCGGCGTGACGGTCCAGCGCGGCCACACCCTCGACGGTCTCGGCAAGTACTACCGCGCCACCATCGAGGAGTCCGCCGAGGAGCCGGTCGACATCGTCCAGATCCTCAAGGACAAGCAGGTCGACGTCCTCGTCTGCTACCTGCCCGTCGGCTCCGAGGACGCGGCGAAGTTCTACGCCCAGTGCGCCATCGACGCCAAGGTCGCCTTCGTCAACGCCCTTCCGGTCTTCATCGCCGGCACCAAGGAGTGGGCCGACAAGTTCACCGAGGCGGGCGTCCCGATCGTCGGTGACGACATCAAGTCGCAGGTCGGCGCCACCATCACGCACCGCGTCATGGCGAAGCTGTTCGAGGACCGCGGCGTGATCCTGGACCGCACGATGCAGCTGAACGTCGGCGGCAACATGGACTTCAAGAACATGCTCGAGCGCGAGCGCCTGGAGTCCAAGAAGATCTCCAAGACGCAGGCCGTCACCTCCCAGATCCCCGACCGGGACCTCGGCGAGAAGAACGTGCACATCGGCCCGTCCGACTATGTGGCCTGGCTCGACGACCGCAAGTGGGCCTACGTCCGCCTCGAGGGCCGCGCCTTCGGTGACGTCCCGCTGAACCTGGAGTACAAGCTCGAGGTCTGGGACTCCCCGAACTCCGCGGGTGTCATCATCGACGCCCTGCGCGCCGCGAAGATCGCCAAGGACCGCGGCATCGGTGGCCCGATCCTCTCGGCGTCCTCGTACTTCATGAAGTCCCCGCCGGTCCAGTACTTCGACGACGAGGCCCGCGAGAACGTCGAGAAGTTCATCAAGGGCGAGGTCGACCGCTGATCCCGGCGTTCACCTGCGCACGGTGAAAGGGTCCCCAGGCCATGTGCCCGGGGACCCTTCGGGTATGTGAGGCTGGGGCCCATGTCCGTCGTGCGCGACCTGAGCGTCCTCCTGCGCTTTCAGGGCTTCCGGCGTCTGCTCGCCGTACGGCTGCTGTCCCAGGGAGCCGACGGTGTCTACCAGGTCGCACTCGCCGCCTATGTCGTCTTCTCCCCGGAGAAGCAGACCTCCGCCGCGGCCATCGCCTCCGCGATGGCGGTACTGCTCCTTCCGTACTCCCTCGTCGGCCCCTTCGCGGGAGTCCTGCTGGACCGCTGGCGGCGGCGCCAGGTCTTCCTCTACGGCAACCTGTTGCGCGCCCTGCTCGCCTGCGGCACAGCCGCTCTGATGCTCGGCCATGTCCCGGACTGGCTCTTCTACGTCTCCGCGCTCTGCGTCACCGCGATCAATCGCTTCATCCTCGCGGGCCTGTCGGCGGCGCTGCCCCACGTGGTCGACGGCGAACGCCTGGTGATGGCCAACTCGCTCTCCCCGACAGCCGGCACGCTCGCCGCGACCGCGGGCGGTGGACTCGCCTTCCTCGTGCGCCTGGTGGCCGAGGGCTCCGATGCGGCGGTGGTGCTGCTGGGCGCGACGCTGTATCTGGGCTCGGCCCTCGCCTCGCTCAGCCTGGCACCGGAACTGCTGGGCCCCGACCGGGAGTCGGTGTCACCGCGGCTGGGCACGGCTCTCGCCGGCACCCTGCACGCCCTTGTGGCGGGCGTACGCCATCTGGCGGAGCCCCCGCGCCGGGAGGCCGCCTGGGCGCTCACCGCGATGACGCTGATGCGGTTCTGCTACGGAGCACTGCTCGTCCTGCTGCTCATGTTGTGCCGGTACGCCCTGGCCTCGGACTCCGACCACGGCCTCGCCCTGCTGGGGCTGGCGCTGGGGGTGTCCGGTGCCGGTTTCCTCGCCGCGGCCGTGGTGACTCCCTGGGCGGCGGGACGGCTCGGTCCCGGCCGCTGGATCGTCGTGTGCGCAGCGGGGGCCGCGGTGCTGGAGCCCGCGCTCGGCCTTCCGTTCGCCACCGGGCCCATGCTGGTCGCGGCCTTCGTCCTGGGGCTGATCACGCAGGGGGCCAAGATCTCCACGGACACGATCGTCCAGTCGGCGGTCGAGGATGCCTTCCGGGGCCGGATCTTCTCGGTGTACGACGTACTGTTCAACGCCGCCTTCGTCGGCGCGGCCGGGCTCGCCGCCCTGATGCTGCCTCCTGACGGCCGATCAGCCGCCTTGGTGGTCACGGTCGCCGTTATCTACGCGGCAGTTGCTACGGCTATGTCCCGCTTCCAACACCGGTAAGTGTCACATCAAGGCTACGGAGCCCCCCTGAGCTTCAGTGTGTCAGTGGGGACCGGTAACTTACGTGCGTCTTACTTCGTACATGACACATCCACATTTGAGGGGACCCCGCAGTGACCACTCCGCCGCCCCAGGGCGCGAACCCTTACGCCCAGCAGCCCGGCGCGCCCATGGAGCAGCAGCCCGGTCAGCCCGGAGTTCCGCCGCAGCAGGCCGGCGGCCCCGGAGCCCCCGGGGCCCCCTACGCCCCGTTCCCGAACCAGGGAGCTCCCACCCCGATGCCCCCGCAGGCGGGCTCGGGTAAGCGCGCGGGTAAGAAGGCGCTGCGCATTGTCGGTCTCATCATCGTTGTCGTCATCGGCCTCGGCGTGAAGTTCGGCATCAGCTGGTGGGCGAACCAGACGGATGCGGAGACCACGAAGGTGGGCGCCTGCATGCACAACGAGGGTTCGAACTCCAAGGCGGACCTGAACGAGGTCGACTGCACCTCCAGTGAGGCCCAGTACAAGGTCGTCCAGAAGTTTGACGACACCACCGACGACAACAAGTGCGAGGCCGTCAAGGAGGCGACCATCGCCTACGTCCAGTACGGCAACGGCCACGACGTGGTGCTGTGCCTGAAGGAGAACAAGTAACACCTCGGTCTGCACAGACTGGGAGGGGCGATGTTTCACGTGAAACATCGCCCCTCCGTGCGTCCTGGGTGCATGTTTCACGTGAAACATGCACCGGCTCCCCGCCTCAGGAGCCTTGCTCGGCCCACCACTCCTTGAGCGCCGCCACTGCGGCATCGTGCTCCATCGGCCCGTTCTCCAGACGAAGCTCCATCAGGAACTTGTACGCCTGGCCGACGACCGGGCCGGGGCGGACGCCCAGGATTTCCATGATCTGGTTGCCGTCGAGGTCGGGTCGGATCGCGTCCAGCTCTTCCTGCTCCTGGAGCTGGGCGATGCGCTCCTCCAGGCCGTCATACGCACGGGAGAGCGCCATCGCCTTGCGCTTGTTGCGGGTGGTGCAGTCGGACCGGGTCAGCTTGTGGAGGCGGTCGAGGAGCGGGCCCGCGTCACGGACGTAGCGGCGCACCGCGGAGTCAGTCCACTCCCCGGTGCCGTAGCCATGGAAGCGCAGGTGGAGCTCGACCAGCCGGGAGACATCCCTCACCAGCTCGTTGGGGTACTTGAGCGCCGTCATTCGCTTCTTGGTCATCTTGGCGCCCACCACCTCATGGTGGTGGAAGGAGACACGGCCGTCCTTCTCGAAGCGACGCGTCCTCGGCTTGCCGATGTCGTGCAGCAGGGCGGCAAGCCGCAGGGTCAGATCCGGGCCCTCGTCCTCTAGCGCCATCGCCTGCTCCAGCACGATCAGCGTGTGGTCGTAGACATCCTTGTGCCGGTGGTGCTCGTCACGCTCCAGCCGCAGCGCGGGAAGCTCGGGCAGGATGTGGTCCGCAAGCCCCGTCTCGACCAGCAGCCTCAGTCCGTTTCGCGGCTGAGCGGACAGAAGCAGCTTGTTCAGCTCATCCCGTACACGCTCGGCGGACACGATCTCGATGCGCTCGGCCATCTCCTTCATCGCCGCGACGACCTCAGGAGCGACCTCGAAGTCCAGCTGAGCCGCGAACCGTGCGGCCCGCATCATCCGCAGCGGGTCGTCGGAGAACGACTCCTCAGGGGTGCCCGGTGTGCGCAGCACCCGGGCAGCGAGGTGGTCGAGCCCCTGGTGCGGATCGATGAACTCCTTCTCGGGCAGCGCGACGGCCATGGCGTTCACCGTGAAGTCACGGCGGACCAGATCCTGCTCGATCGAGTCGCCGTACGACACCTCGGGCTTGCGCGAGGTCCGGTCGTACGCCTCGGACCGGTAGGTCGTCACCTCGATCTGAAAGCGCTGGACAACGTCCCCGACGCGGGCCTCCTTCTGGGCGCCGACCGTGCCGAAGGCGATACCGACGTCCCATGTGGCGTCCGCCCACGGGCGCACGATCTTCAGCACATCCTCGGGGCGGGCGTCGGTCGTGAAGTCCAGATCATTGCCGAGCCTGCCGAGGAGGGCATCCCGCACCGAGCCGCCGACCAGGGCGAGCGAGAAGCCCGCCTCCTGGAAACGGCGGGCGAGGTCGTCGGCGACAGGGGACACCCGCAGCAGTTCACTCACCGCACGGTGCTGCACCTGGCTCAGGGCACTGGGGTTGTCTTCGTTGGCGTTCGGCACAACAGAAAAGGGTACGTGGCCCGCGCATGGGCGGGCGCCTCCATTAAACGGGCACAAGCTTTCCGTATTCATGCGTAAGCGCCCGGTACGGATTCCCAGCTCGATACACGTTTATATAGGACAGCCCTCCCCGGTCCCCGATCTTGGGAGGCGGACCGCGGCACTTCCCCTCCGCGCGCATCGTTACCATGCCTGGACGCACATTCCGACGAGCACTGACGACGACGAGGGACGGGCGAGCGCGTGGCCGAGGCGGCAGAATTCCAGGGGATGAGTCCCTCACCTGCCCGCCGGTGGCTCCGGCGCACCGGAGCACTGCTCGCGGGTGCGCCCCTGCTGGCCGGCCTGCTGCAGCTGCCCGCCGGGCCGACGGCGCACGCCGCCGAGCAGAGCGCTCCCATGGCGGCGGGCGGCTCCCGCACGGTCAGCGTCTCCCTCGACTCGGTCAGTCCCAACGCTCCGGCCGACGGCGACACCCTCACGGTCTCCGGCACGGTCACCAACAACGGCAAGCAGGCGATCACGGACGCACACGTGGGCCTGCGGGTCGGCCCGTCGCTGAACAGCCGTGGAGCGATCGACGGCGCCGCCCGCCGCACCGGCTTCACGCCGGGTCTCGACGGCACCGAGATCGGCGGCAAGTACATCGAGAAGTTCCCCAAACTCGCCCCGGGGGTCGCGCAGAACTTCACGCTGTCCGTGCCCGTCAAGGAGCTGGATCTGGGCTCCGACGGGGTCTACCCGCTCGGCGTCTCGCTCTCCGGCCAGACCTCCACACAGCCCTACGAGCAGGTCCTCGGCATCCAGCGGACGTTCCTTCCCTGGCAGCCGGACGGCGCCGACACCAAGACGAAGACGACCTACCTCTGGCCTCTGATCTCCTCCGTCCACATGAGCGCGGAGACCCTTCCCAACCAGCAGCAGACCCCCGTCTTCCAGAACGACGACCTGGCCAAGGAGATCGCTCCGGGCGGCCGCCTCTCCCAGCTGCTGTCGCTGGGCAAGG
Organism: Streptomyces glomeratus; assembly: GCF_021462825.1. Taxonomy (GTDB): domain Bacteria; phylum Actinomycetota; class Actinomycetes; order Streptomycetales; family Streptomycetaceae; genus Streptomyces; species Streptomyces glomeratus. Next base: position 115,773 of record NZ_JAKEEB010000013.1, read on the forward strand.
ACCTGAATGTCACCTGGGTGATCGATCCCGACCTGCTCGCCTCCGTGGACGCCATGGCGGGCAGCTACAGCGTCAAGGGCGACGGCGACTCGGTCACGACCGGCAAGAACCAGGCGGCCGCCAAGCAGTGGCTCGCCGAGCTCGAGCAGGCGGTCCAGGACAGGGACGTCGTGGCTCTCCCCTTCGCGGACCCTGACCTCGCATCGCTCGCGCACGACGGCAAGAACGTCACCGGCTCTCTGAGCCACCTGAAGGACGCCACGGATGTGGCCGGGAGCACCGTGGAGACCATCCTCCACGTGAAACCCGAGACCGACTTCGCCTGGCCCGTGGACGGCGCGATCGATCCCTCGATCGTCAAGGTCGCCACCTCCGCCGGTGCCGACAAGATCATCGCCCGCAGCGACAGCCTCCAGGAGACGGGCGGCCTGCCGTACACCCCGACCTCGGCGCGCCCCATCGGCGGCGGCACCACGGCGGTGGTCGCGGACGCCGGCCTGTCGACCGCGTTCGGGGGCGACATGAGCTCGGCCGGCAGCTCCACACTGGCGGTGCAGAAGTTCCTGGCCCAGAGCCTGATGATCAACCTGGAGGAGCCGCAGAAGCAGCGCAGCATCGTGGTCGCCCCGCAGCGGATGCCGTCCGCGAGCCAGGCACAGTCGATGGCACAGGCGCTGCGCGAGCTCCAGTCCGGCGCCTGGTCGCTGTCCGCCGGGCTGTCTACGGCCGCCGACGCCAAACCGGACCGGCGGGCCACGACGCGGGTGCCGTCCATCTCCCGCTACCCCTCCTCGCTGCGCCGGGAACAGCTGCCCCAGTCGGCGTTCCAGAAGATCGAGGACACCCAGGACAAGCTCGACAACTTCAAGGTGATCCTCACCGACCCCGCACGGGTCGTGACGCCCTTCGGGCGAGCCATAGACCGCGCCATGTCCACCTCGTGGCGGGGGCGCTCCACCGACGCGTCGGAGTTCCGCCAGGGTGTGGAGTCCTACCTCGACGGGCTCACCGCCCAGGTCCGGCTGATCCAGAAGTCGGAGACCAAGCTCTCGGGCCGTAGCGCCACGATCCCCGTGACGGTGCAGAACAACCTCATGCAAGGGGTCGACCACCTGGTACTGCGGCTCACCTCCCAGCAGCCGACGCGTCTCAAGATCGGCAACGGCCCCTACGCGGAACAGCCCATCACCGTCTCCGGCGGGCACAGCCAGTCCGTGAAGTTCACCACCACGGCCAACGCCAACGGCCGAGCTACCGTGGTCGCCCAGCTCTTCACGGAGGACGGCCAGGCGTACGGCCCCGCCGTCACCTTCGACGTAAACGTCACCGAGATCACGCCCACGGTGATGCTGGTCATCGCGGGCGGTGTGCTGCTGCTCGTCCTCGCCGGGTTCCGCATGTACACCCAGCGCAAGCGCCTGGCCGCGCAAGAGGCCGAGGAGGAGCGGAACGACCCGGACACCACCTCGCAGGAGGGGGGTCTGAACGACTCCACGGACGGCCCCGTAGACACTGGAGACACCGATGGCTCCTCGGCGGACCCCGAACAGGCGTCGGACGCGGAGCCCGGGGCAGACGACCAGGAGCAGCCGAGTGACCCGGCACCGGACACCGCACCCGAAAGCGCCGACCCGTCCAGCACGGGTGAGAGAGTGGACCGTTGAGCGACGTCGTGGCCGGTCGGCCCGGGGACAATGAGGTGGGGTAACCATGAACGCGCCGTACGACGGTGACCACGGCCAGGGCGCCGTGGGCAGCTCGGGCCACCCCGGGGGCCCGCCGCCGCACGAGCCCGGCCAGGTTCCGCCGCAGCCCCCCGCGGACATGTATCTCCAGGACGCCTACCAGCAGGACCCCTACCAGGCACAGGACCTCTCCGCCCAGGATCCGGTCACCGAGGCCCTCTACGACCGCGCCGCGCACCCCCCGCCGCCCCCGGGCACCTACCAGCCCCGGCAGCCGCTCTACGGACAGCCGCCGACACCGCAGTACGCCCCGGACCCCCACGTGTGGGCCCAGCCGCCCGCGCCGGAACCCGAGGGACCGACGCAGCACCTTCCCTATGGCGACGACCCCCGCACGACGCAGTTCGTCGGCGTCGACGACCTGGTCATCCAGGCCGGCGAGGAACGCCATGAGCCGGACGCCTTCGCCCACCTCTTCCGGGACCAGCAGCAGGGCGGCGGTCAGCCGTACACACAGCCGACGTCCGTACCGGCTCCTGCTCCGGGCCAGGACCCGGTGGGCCGCTACCAGGAACCGGCCCACGCCCCCTCGTACCCGGCCGCGGCGTACGAGCCCACGCCTGGTCCGGCCGCCGCATCCGCTCCCACGGCCGCACCGGCCGACGCCGCACCCGCTGCACCCGCCGCACCCGCCAAGAAGGGCGGGCGGGCCTCGGGCCTGCTCAAGTCCAGCGCGGTGATGGCGGCGGGCACGATGGTCTCCCGGCTCACGGGCTTCATCCGCTCGGCGATGATCGTCTCCGCCCTGGGCGTCGGCGTACTCGGTGACACCTTCCAGGTCGCCTACCAACTGCCGACGATGATCTACATCCTCACTGTCGGCGGCGGCCTGAACTCCGTCTTCGTGCCGCAGCTCGTCCGCGCGATGAAGGAGGACGAGGACGGCGGCGAGGCGTATGCGAACCGGCTGCTCACGCTTGTGATGGTGGCGTTGGGCCTGCTGACGGCACTCGCGATGCTCGGGGCGCCGCTGCTGGTCCGGGTGCTGTCGAACTCGGTCGCGACCAACCCGCAGGCCAATGAGGTCGCTGTCACCTTCACCCGGTACTTCCTGCCCTCGATCTTCTTCATGGGCATCCACGTGGTGATGGGGCAGGTCCTCAACGCCCGCGGAAAGTTCGGCGCGATGATGTGGACTCCGGTCCTGAACAACATCGTCATCATCGTGACGCTGGGCATGTTCCTCTGGGTCTACGGCAGCGCCGCGCACTCCGGAATGACCGTGGACAACATCCCGCCGGAGGGCCAGCGGCTCCTCGGCGTCGGTGTGCTGCTCGGCCTCGTCGTCCAGGCCCTCGCCATGATCCCGTATCTGCGCGAGACCGGTTTCCGGCTGCGCCTGCGCTTCGACTGGAAGGGCCACGGCCTGGGCAAGGCCGCCATGCTCGCCAAGTGGACCGTGCTCTTCGTCCTGGCGAACCAGGCAGGTGCCATGGTCGTCAGCCAGCTGTCCACCGCCGCGGGCGAGCACGCCGGCAAGAACTTCCCCGGCACCGGCTTCGCTGCCTATGCCAACGCCCAGCTGATCTGGGGCCTCCCCCAGGCCATCATCACGGTGTCCCTGATGGCCGCCCTGCTGCCGCGCATCTCGCGCTCCGCCGCAGAAGGCGACGGAGGCGCCGTCAGGGACGACATCTCCCAGGGCCTGCGCACGACCGCCGTCGCGATCGTGCCGATCGCCTTCGGGTTCCTCTCGCTCGGCATCCCCATGTGCACCCTGATCTTCGGCTCCTCGGGCACCGGCTCCGCGACCAACATGGGGTACATGCTGATGGCCTTCGGTCTGGGCCTGATCCCTTACTCGGTGCAGTACGTGGTGCTGCGTGCCTTCTACGCCTACGAGGACACCCGCACCCCGTTCTACAACACGGTCATCGTGGCCGCCGTGAACGCGGGCGCCTCGGCCGCCTGCTACGTTCTGCTCCCGGCCCGCTGGGCCGTGATCGGTATGGCGGCCTCCTACGGACTCGCGTACGCCATCGGCGTCGGAGTCGCCTGGGCACGGCTGCGCAAGCGGCTGGGCGGCGACCTGGACGGCGCCCGGGTCCTGCGTACGTACGCACGGCTCGGGATCGCCTCGGTACCGGCCGCCGTGCTCAGCGGGGCGGCCTGCTACGCAATCGGCCACACGCTGGGCCAGGGCGTCGGCGGCTCGCTCGCCGCCCTGATCGGCGGTGGTGCCCTGCTCCTCGGTGTCTTCTACGTCGCCGCACGGAAGATGCGCATCGAGGAACTCAACTCAATGGTCGGCATGGTCCGCGGGCGCCTGGGGCGCTGAGGCGGGGGTACGCGCACAACCATCGTGCGTCGCCGTGTGTCGTGCATAGCGGCGGACTGTGGGCACAATTGGTTTCTGCGTCGGACAGCGCGCAACGGATGGGGAGGCAGGAACGACGGTGGCGGAACGGAGCACGGCTGCCGTCGACGTGGCAGACAACAGCGGCGACGAGCCGCTGACCGCCAAGGCGGACCAGTCCACGTCCGACGGGGTGGCCCAGGAGCGGGAGCGGGACACGGACGGCGACGACTCGCCGGGGGGCGGAGTGACCGGACATCCCGGAAAGGCCTCACCACCCGAATTGCACAGCGGCCACAAACTCGCCAGACGGTACCGTCTCGAGGAGTGCCTCACCCGTCTGGACGGTTTCAGCAGTTGGCGTGCGGTGGACGAGAAGCTCCGCCGCGCAGTCGGTGTGCACATCCTGCCCGCGGACCATGCGCGGGCCCGTTCCGTGCTGGCCGCGGCCCGCTCCTCCGCGCTGCTCGGTGACCCGCGCTTCGTGCAGGTCCTGGACGCGGTCGAGGAGAACGACCTCGTCTATGTCGTGCACGAGTGGCTCCCCGACGCCACCGAACTGACCACGCTGCTCGCCTCGGGGCCCCTGGAGGCCCATGACGCCTACCAGATGGTCACCCATGTCTCCCAGGCGATGGCCGCCGCGCATCGCGAGGGGCTCTCCCATCTGCGCCTGAACCCGGGCACCGTGCTGCGCACCTCCTCCGGTCAGTGGCGCATCCGGGGTCTCGCCGTGAACGCCGCCCTGCGCGGCATCGGGTCAGACACCCCGCAGCGCACCGACACCGAGGCCATCGGCGCCCTCCTGTACGCCGCCCTCACCCAGCGCTGGCCGTACGAGGACGACGCCTACGGTCTGTCCGGGCTGCCCAAGGGCGTCGGCCTGATCGCCCCCGACCAGGTGCGCGCCGGCGTCCACCGCGGCCTGTCCGAGCTGGCCATGCGGGCACTGGCCAACAACGGCGCCACCGCCTCTCGCCATGAGTCCCCGTGCACCACGCCCGAGGAACTGGCGAAGGCGATCGGCGAGATGCCCCGCATCCGGCCCCCGGAGCCCGCGTTCACGGCGCCGCCCGAGTACCAGCGCACCACCTATCAGCAGGGCACATACGGCCGCCCCTCGGGCGCCCCGGGCCTCACCCAGCCCGTGCCGACGCCCCCGCCCCCGTTGCAGAGCCGCACCGGCAAGGCCCTCAAGTGGGTCGTGTCCGCGCTGCTGATCGCCGCGTTGGGACTGGGGAGCTGGCAGCTGGCCGAGGCGCTGATGGACCACAAGTCCAACGACACCCACCAGACGCAGACGCCCGGCGGGAACGACGAGAACGGCGGCGGCGAGAAGAACACCGGCGCGCAGATCAAGGTCCGGGGCGCCAGGGAGTTCGTGGCGAAGGGCGATGCTCAGCACCCCAACGACGTCGACAAGACCTATGACGGCGACAGCTCGACCGTCTGGAAGACCAGCACGTTCATAGACGGCCCTGCCCTCGCGCCGTACAAGCCGGGCGTGGGCATCGTCTACGACCTCGGCTCGGCCCAGAAGGTCACCACGGCGTCCATCGGGCTCCGGTACGGCGGCGATCACACGACGGTCGATGTGTACGCGGCCGACTCCCTGACGCCGTCGTCGTTGACCTCGATGACCAAGATCGGCACCATCACGACGAGCGGTACCACCGCGACGGTGAAGGTCACCAAGCCGGTGAAGGCGCAGTACGTGCTCGTGTGGCTCACCGCCATGCCGTACTCGGGCCCCGATGCCAGCACGTACACCCGCGCCGGTTACAAGCAGGCCATCACCGATGTGAAGTTCACGGGCTGAACAGACGCCGAGGGGGAGGGGGTCCGGTGGCGGACGAGGCCGCATACGGCGATGCAAGCGATCAGGACCTCCTCGCCCGGCATGTGAAGGGCGACGGCGACGCCTTCGGTGAGCTGGTGCGGCGCCACCGTGACCGGCTCTGGGCGGTGGCCCTGCGGACGCTGGGGGACCGCGAGGAGGCCGCGGACGCCGTCCAGGACGCCCTCGTCTCCGCCTACCGGGCCGCCCACACCTTCCGCGGGCACTCGGCCGTCACGACCTGGCTCCACCGGATCACGGTGAACGCCTGCCTCGACCGCGCCCGCAAGGCGGCGTCCAGGAAGACCTCGCCCGTCGACGACACGGAACGGCTGGAGCAGCTCCTGGAGCCGCACGAGTCGGCATCCGCCCCGGCCGAGCGCAACGATCTCCATCGCGAGCTGCTGGAAGCCCTGGGCACTCTTCCGGCCGACCAGCGGGCCGCCCTGGTTCTGGTAGACATGCAGGGCTACCCGGTGGCGGAGGCCGCCCGCATCCTCGATGTGCCGACCGGCACGGTGAAGAGCCGCTGTGCCCGCGGTAGAGCCAGACTGCTGCCGCTGCTCACCCATCTGCGCACGGAGGGCAGCGGCCGGGACGGCAAGAAGTCGAACGACGGGCGGAACCGGACGGGGGGAGCGTCCGTCCCACCCGCAGCGGGACCACGTGACACAGGGTCGAGCGATTCAGCTGCTGTGAAGGGCGGAGGTGGGCGAGCGTGACATCCACGACCGGCACGGCCGGGCACCCGGAAGTCGAGGAGCTCTCCGGCCTCAGCGAAGGTCTCCTCCCGCCGACTCGTACCGCGGACGTGCGACGGCATCTGGACGACTGCGCTCTCTGTGCCGACGTCTATGACTCCCTCGCGGAGATCCGCGGTCTCCTGGGCACTTTGCCGGCACCGGAACGCATGCCGGACGATGTGGCGGGCCGCATCGACGCCGCGCTTGCCGCGGAGGCCCTGCTGGACGCGACGGCGCCCGCCACCGCGGAGGCTCCCTCCGTGGAGTCGGCAGCCACGCGTGTTTCACGTGAAACATCGTCCGCTTCCCCGGCCGGCCGTCCTTCCGGTCACGGTCGCGGAGCCACGGGACCCGGTCGTACCCAGCGCACACGCCGCGGCGGCCGCAGGGCCGTCGTGCTGGGAGCCGCTTTCACGACCGCAGCCCTCGGCCTGGGCGCCCTGTTGATGCACATCCTGAGCGACGACACGGACAAGACCCGGAATACGGTCGCAGAGCAGCACACCGACGCGGCCCACACCTACGCCGGAGGCACCCTGCAGAAGCAGGTGACCGACCTGCTGGGCGGACAGAAGACGGGCGGGGGGCGCGCCGGCAGCGGCAAGCCGTGGGGCGTCGAGTCCGAAGACAACACGTCGGGGTCCCCGGGCATGCGGCCCAACAGGACCTTCCAGGACACCACCGCCAACGTGCCGAGCTGCATCGAGCAGGCCATCCGCACCCACCAGGCCGTGCTCGCCGCCGACAAGGGCGTGTACCGGGGAATCGCTGTCTATCTCGTCGTCACCCCCGACGCCTCCGACACCACCAAGGTCACGGCCTACCTCGTCGATGCCGCCTGTGCGAAGAAGGCGTCGGCCGCGCCTGGCAAGGTGCTGCTGACCCGTTCATACGAACGCTCCTGACGCTCGCGCAGCGGACGGCTCCTGCCCAGGCGCCGCCGGACATATGTGTGTGGTGCCCGGTGCTGCGTGTGCCCGGGCACACCGGGAATGCGGGCCCCTTAGGATCCGTTGGGTGGGGTGAGAGTACTGAGAGAAGCTCCCACCGGCAGTAGCAGCAGCAGTCTCCAGAGACGAGGAATCAAGCCGTGAGCGACGTCCGTAACGTGATCATCATCGGCTCCGGGCCCGCCGGCTACACGGCGGCGCTCTACACCGCGCGCGCCTCCCTGAAGCCGCTGGTGTTCGAGGGCGCCGTCACCGCGGGCGGTGCGCTGATGAACACCACCGAGGTGGAGAACTTCCCCGGCTTCCAGGACGGCATCATGGGCCCTGAGCTCATGGACAACATGCGCGCGCAGGCCGAGCGCTTCGGTGCCGAACTGATGCCGGACGACGTCGTCTCCGTCGACCTCTCCGGTGAGATCAAGACGGTCACGGACACCGCCGGCGCGGTCCACCAGGCTAAGGCCGTCATCGTCGCCACCGGCTCCCAGCACCGCAAGCTGGGCCTGCCGAACGAGGACGCCCTCTCCGGACGCGGTGTCTCCTGGTGCGCCACCTGTGACGGCTTCTTCTTCAAGGACCAGGACATCGCCGTGATCGGCGGTGGCGACACCGCGATGGAGGAGGCCACCTTCCTCTCGCGCTTCGCCAGGTCGGTCACGATCGTCCACCGCCGTGACACCCTGCGCGCTTCCAAGGCGATGCAGGACCGCGCCTTCGCCGACCCGAAGATCAAGTTCGTCTGGGACAGCGAGGTTGCCGAGATCAAGGGCGACCCGAAGCTGGAGGGCCTGACGCTGCGCAATCTGAAGACCGCGGAGCTCACGGAGCTGCCGGTGACCGGTCTGTTCATCGCGATCGGACACGACCCGCGAACCGAACTCTTCAAGGGCCAGCTGGACCTCGACGAGGAGGGGTACCTCAAGGTGAACGCCCCCTCCACCCGGACCAACCTGACGGGTGTCTTCGGCGCTGGCGACGTCGTCGACCACACCTACCGCCAGGCAATCACCGCGGCCGGTACCGGCTGCTCCGCCGCCCTTGACGCCGAGCGCTTCCTCGCCGCCCTCGCGGACAGCGAGCAGCAGGCCGAGCCCGAGAAGACCTCCGTCTGACCCCCTTTCGCCCCACTGCACCACTGATTTAAGGAGCCCACTGTGGCCGGCACCCTGAAGAACGTGACCGACGACTCCTTCGAGCAGGACGTACTCAAGAGCGACAAGCCCGTCCTGGTGGACTTCTGGGCCGCCTGGTGCGGTCCCTGCCGCCAGATCGCGCCGTCGCTCGAGGCGATCGCCGCCGAGTACGGCGACAAGCTCGAGGTCGTCAAGCTCAACATCGACGAGAACCCGGCCACCGCGGCCAAGTACGGTGTCATGTCGATCCCGACCCTGAACGTCTACCAGGGCGGCGAGGTTGCCAAGACCATCGTCGGTGCCAAGCCGAAGGCCGCGATCGTTCGCGACCTCGAGGACTTCATCGCCGAGTAGTGAGCGGTGACGCCGCTGAGCCGAAGCGGCGATGTTTCACGTGAAACACGAATGGGCCAGCCCGTACGGGCTGGCCCATTCGCATGAATGCGCGCCGGTCACAGCGGCCGCAGCGCCGGCTCCTTCTGCACCGCTCCCAGAAGACGGTCGAGCGCCAACTCGACGTCCTCCTTCCAGGAGAGCGTCGAGCGCAGCTCCAGCCGCAGCCGGGGATACGTCGGGTGGGGGCGTACCGTCTTGAAGCCCACGGCGAGAAGGTGATCGGCGGGAAGGAGACACGCCGGTTCCTTCCAGCGGGCATCACCGAAGGCTTCGACCGCTTTGAAGCCTCGACGCAGCAGGTCCTTGGCGACCGTCTGGACCATCACACGACCGAGCCCCTGGCCCTGGTATCCGGGCATGATGAAGGCGGTCATCAACTGGACAGCATCCGGCGAGACCGGACTCGTGGGGAACGCCGTGGAACGCGGAACGTAGGCGGGCGGCGCATACAGCACGAAGCCCACCGGCACGTCGTCCACGTAGACCACCCGGCCGCAGGAACCCCAGTCCAGGAGAACGGCGGAGATCCACGCCTCCTTCTCGAGTGCGGAGGTTCCGGTCTTTACCGCTGCCTCACCGCTGACGGGGTCCAGCTCCCAGAAGACACACGCGCGACAGCGCTTGGGAAGGTCCGGGAGGTTGTCCAGCGTGAGCGGTACGAGCCGACGCCCCATGAAGGCAGTTCCTCGCTTCCTTCGCCCGCAGCGCCGCGGGCGGCTGTCAGAGCACTCCACTCCCTGAGCAGGCTGCCGACGAACCCACCGACCGCTCCCAGGCTCAAGCCCGCGGTCATCAGTCCGGTACGGCCCATGGTTCGCATGGCCCCCGCCTCCCCAATGAAGGTACCGCCAGGTGGATGCGCCATAACCCTTCGCATCGTATCCATGATGCGATTCCCTCGATACTGCCTGAAAGCAAAGAGCGGGCCGTGTTCCGGTACACACCGGACACAGCCCGCTTTCTCTACGACGGTCGATCGGCTCCCGCGGTCTCGGCGGCGGGCTCAGACCTCGAACTCCTCGGAGTCGTCGTCCGCCAGGCTCCTTTGAAGGACCGGTCCCTCACCCGGCGCGAGCGAGCTCAGGATCCGTTCGAGATCCTCCATCGAAGCGAACTCGACGGTGATCTTGCCCTTCTTCTGGCCGAGGTCGACCTTTACCCGGGTCTCGAAGCGATCGGAGAGCCGGGTCGCCAGCTCGCTGAGCGCGGGGGAGAGACGAGCGCCCGCGCGCGGCCCCTTGGAGCGCGGTGCGCTCTGCGGCCGGGATCCCATGAGGGTGACGATCTCCTCGACGGCTCGCACGGACAGCCCCTCGGCCACGATGCGGTGAGCCAGCCGGTCCTGTTCCTCCGAGTCCTCCACGGACAGCAGGGCTCGGGCGTGCCCCGCGGACAGCACCCCGGCAGCGACCCGGCGCTGCACCGCGGGCGACAGCTTCAGCAACCTGAGGGTGTTGGACACCTGCGGGCGCGACCGGCCGATGCGGTCCGCCAGCTGGTCGTGGGTGCAGTTGAAGTCCTTGAGGAGCTGGTCGTAGGCGGCAGCCTCCTCCAGCGGATTCAGCTGGGCCCGGTGCAGGTTCTCCAGGAGGGCGTCCAGGAGGAGCTTCTCGTCGTCCGTGGCCCGCACGATCGCCGGAATGGCGTCGAGGCCGGCCTCACGGCAAGCCCGCCAGCGCCGCTCACCCATGATGAGCTCGTAGCGCGACGCACCCAGCTGCCGCACCACGATGGGCTGGAGCAGTCCCACTTCCTTGATGGAAGTGACGAGTTCGGCGAGCGCGTCCTCGTCGAACACCTCACGCGGCTGCCGCGGGTTCGGGGTGATCGCGTCGAGGGGCAGCTCGGCGAAGTGGGCACCCAGCGGAGGCGAGGACGTCTCCCCGGCGCCGGTCGCCGACAGCTCCTCGGTTTCCTGTGAAACAGACGGAAGCGTGGCCACTTTCGCGGCCGCCACTCCTCGGTCCGTGGTCAGTATGGGCATCGCGCCCGGCGAGACGGACGGACCACCGACCGCCGCAGCCGGGGGCGCCGCCTTCTCCCCTGTCGGGGCAGCAGGGATCAGCGCGCCGAGACCACGGCCCAACCCCCTCCGTCGCTCGCTCACTGGATCCCCTCCACCATGCTCTGTTCCGTCTGAGCGCCGATATGAGCGTGCTCCGCGTCATAGCTGACGCCGACACCCTTCAGCGCGATTTCCCGTGCCGCCTCAAGATACGAGAGAGCACCACTCGACCCTGGATCGTAGGTCAGCACCGTCTGCCCGTAACTCGGGGCCTCCGAGATGCGGACCGAGCGGGGAATGCTCGTCCTCAGCACCTCGTCGCCGAAGTGGCTACGGACCTCTTCCGCGACCTGGGACGCAAGGCGTGTCCGGCCGTCGTACATGGTGAGGAGAATGGTCGACACATGCAGGTCCGGGTTGAGGTGGCCCCGCACCAGGTCGACGTTGCGCAGCAACTGGCCCAGGCCCTCCAGTGCGTAGTACTCGCACTGGATCGGGATGAGGACCTCCTGCCCGGCGACCAACGCGTTGACCGTCAGCAGGCCGAGCGATGGCGGGCAGTCGATGAGGATGTAGTCCAGCGGCTGCTCATAGGCCTGGATCGCCCGCTGCAGTCGACTCTCCCGCGCGACGAGAGACACCAGCTCGATCTCCGCACCGGCGAGATCGATGGTTGCAGGGGCGCAGAAGAGACCCTCGACATCGGGAACGGGCTGGACCACCTCAGCGAGGGGCTTGCTCTCGACCAAGACGTCATAGATGGAAGGCACTTCGGCGTGATGGTCGATCCCCAGCGCCGTGGACGCATTGCCCTGAGGGTCGAGGTCGATCACCAGGACTCGGCCACCGTGCAGCGCAAGCGACGCAGCGAGGTTGACCGTCGTCGTGGTCTTGCCCACTCCGCCCTTCTGGTTGGCGACCACCATGACCCTGGTCTGCTCCGGTCGCGGCAGGCCCTCGCCGGCGCGACCCAGTGCCTCCACCGCCAGTTGGGCAGCACGACCGATGGGAGTGTCGTCCATCGGGGGCGGTGTTTCACGTGAAACATCGTCCCCCATCGACTCGGTACGGGGACCGGGGACCGGATCGGTCATCGGTCCCGCGATGTTGGCGTCGGACCGCAAGGATTCACTCTCCTCGACTTCAGGCTCGCGATGAACAGAGCCTCCCATGCCTTCGGGGTTGTGAACCAGTGAGGTCTGGTCTTCTGTGGAGAAATCCACCTCTGTGGACAACTTCGTGCCCTGCCCGGGGGACGGAGCTCCCGAGGTGGACAGCCCTCCAAGGGTTCCCAGCGGTTTACGGTCGCGGGGTTCGGCCGCAGCCCGGCCCCGACTGATGATGCCGTGCAGCAGTGAGCGACGTTTCACGTGAAACACGATGCACAGCGGCCGTGGCCGGAGCTCCGCGACACTCCGAGATGCGTAGGTTGGGCAGCTTGGGTGGAGTACCGCGACTCATCCAGGATGCGCGGATCTTCAGCGACGTCGTCGCGCGCGCCCCGTCCGGGCCGCCTTCGCCCGCTTGGCCGCAAAGCGCACACCGCCCGGGCTCTCCCCCACCTCCACGCGCACCACGGTCGACAACGGATCCACGATCCCTTCGCCCACATGGAGAATCGACGTCTCCACGGCGCCGAGTTTGGACAGCGCGGTAGCGGCGCTCTTCAGCTCCTCCTCCGCGGTGTCCCCCTTCAGCGCGAGCATTTCCCCGTAGGGGCGCAGTAGAGGGATGCCCCAGGTGGCCAGGCGGTCCAGCGGGGCCACGGCGCGCGCGGTGACCACATGAACCGGCGGAATCTTGCCCATGACCTCCTCGGCACGGCCGCGGACGACGGTCACATGGTCAAGCCCCAGCAGTTCGACGACCTCGCTGAGGAAGTTGGTACGCCGCAGCAACGGCTCCAGCAGCGTGATCTTCAGGTCTTCCCGGACGAGCGCGAGGGGAATGCCGGGCAGCCCCGCGCCGGAGCCCACATCGCACACGGTCACCCCGTCGGGCACAACCTCGGAGAGCACTGCGCAGTTCAGCAGATGGCGCTCCCACAGTCGGGGCACTTCCCGTGGGCCGATGAGACCGCGCTGCACGCCTGCTTCCGCGAGCAGCTCCGCATAGCGGACAGCGTCCGCGAAGCGATCACCGAACACCTCACGCGCCTGCTCCGGCGCAGGGGGAAGCTCTGCTGCCTCCGTCACGGGGACCGTCCTTCCGTACCGCACGAGCGCACTGGGCGCAGACCACCAGAACTATCAGGGACCCACGGCTGCCAGGCACACAGCTGTGAGGGAACTACCAGGCTGACAAAGTTCGGCCCCGCCTGCTCAACAGACGGGGCCGGAAGAAGCTACGGACCGATTCAGGCGGGCAGCACGACGACGAAGCGCTGCGGCTCCTCGCCCTCGGACTCGCTGCGCAGACCCGCGGCCTTGACCGCGTCGTGCACGACCTTGCGCTCGAACGGCGTCATCGGCTTGAGCTTCACAGGCTCACCGGAGCTCTTGACCTCGGCCACCGCCTTGGCGCCGAGTTCCGAGAGCTCCGCGCGCTTCTTGGCGCGATAGCCCGCGATGTCCAGCATCAGCCGGCTGCGGTCGCCGGTCTCCCGGTGCACGGCCAGGCGGGTCAGTTCCTGGAGTGCCTCCAGCACCTCGCCGTCACGACCGACCAGCTTCTGCAGGTCCCGGCTGCCCATGTCACTGATGATCGACACGGACGCACGGTCGGCCTCGACGTCCATGTCGATGTCGCCGTCGAGATCGGCGATGTCCAGCAGACCCTCGAGGTAGTCCGCCGCGATCTCGCCCTCCTGCTCCAGGCGGGTCAGGGTGTCTGCACCCTCGGCAGCCGCGGAGGTGGTGCCTTCCGTCACGGGATGGACTCCTTCTTACTTCTTGGACGGGGACTTGGGCCGCTGCGGCCCCTTGCGCTGACCGGACTGAGCCCGGCTGCGGGTGCCGGAGCCGGTCTGCGGCGTCGCCTTCTTGGCGTTGCCGGCCGGCTTGGCGTCCTCCGGCTCGTCGGACTCGGTCAGCGACGGCTCGGTGGAATCACCGGCCGGCTTGGCCCCGCCGGACTGACGCTGGGACTTGGTCTGCCGCTTGGGCTGCTGGCGCTTGGGGGCCTCGGTGCTCGGCGTACCGTCCTCGACGGTGGCGACGGCCGCGGCCTCGCTCTTCATCACGGAGCCGTCGGACTGGGCCACGAGACCCGCCTTGCTCAGACCGTTGATGAACTTGCGCTCGAACTCGTTGCGGTCGCGGCCCTTGGCGACGATCGCCTTGACGATGGCCTTCTCGCTCCGCCTGCGGATCTTGCCGTGGTGCGTGACGTGCTTGGTCAGACGCTCCAGGTAGGCGGCCTGAGCCTTCGAACCCGGGGTCGGGTTGTTGTGGATGACGTACATCTGCTGGCCCATGGTCCACACGTTGGTGGTCAGCCAGTAGACGAGGACACCGACCGGGAAGTTGATACCGAAGACGGCGAACATGACCGGGAAGACGTACATCAGCATCTTCTGCTGCTGCATGAACGGCGTCTTCACCGTGGTGTCGACGTTCTTCGTCATCAGCTGACGCTGCGTGTAGAACTGCGACGCCGACATCAGGACGATCATGACCGCGGTGACGACCCGGACGTCGGTCAGCGAGGCGCCGAGGGCGGCGACCTTGTCCGCACCGTCGGTGAACTTCGCGGCCAGCGGGGCACCGAAGATGTGGGCCTTACGGGCGCTGGCGAGCAGCGGCTCGTTGATGACGCCGATCGTCTTGCCCGTCGCGATGCCGTTGAGCACGTGGTACAGGGCGAAGAAGAACGGGGACTGCGCCAGGATGGGAAGGCACGAGGAGAGCGGGTTGGTACCCGACTCCTTGTACAGCTTCATCATCTCTTCGGACTGGCGCTGCTTGTCGTTCTTGTAGCGCTCCTGGATCTTCTTCATCTCGGGCTGCAGCGTCTGCATCGCCCGAGTCGCCTTGATCTGCTTCACGAAGAGCGGGACCAGGCAGATACGGATCAGGATCACCAGGGACACGATGGACAGGCCCCAGGCCCAGCCCGTGTCAGCGCCGAAGACAGCGCCGTACACCGTGTGGAACTGGACGATGACCCAGGAGACGGGTGTCGTGATGAAGCTGAAGAGGCTGGCAATCGTGTCCACTAATCATGCTCCTTGGGCATGGGACGAGGTCTCTGCGGCCGGGCTCGAGGAGAGGTTCCCCTCGGTGGCCGGTTCGGCGGCGGAGGGCCCGCCCTTGCGTACGCGCCATGCGTCGCGCAGCATTTCGTGCCACCGCGGGCGCTTGCGCGGCGGGACATGGTCCACACCGCCCAGCGACCACGGATTGCACCGCAGGATGCGCCAAGCGGTCAGTGCCGTTCCCTTGATCGCACCGTGCCGGTCGATGGCCGTGTAGCCGTAGTGAGAACACGACGGGTAGTACTTGCACACCGGCCCCAGTAGTGGACTGATCGTCCACTGATAGATCTTGATCAGGGCCAGAAGTGGGTACTTCATCGCGCGCCCCCTCCTCCCAGCAGCCGCTGAAGGGCGGCATCCAGGTCTCGGGCCAGCTGTGCAGGGTCGGCGTCACCCGCACCGGGCAGCGCTCGTACGACTACCAGGCTACCGGGGGGCAACAGGGCCACTCGGTCACGCATCAGATGGCGAAGCCGGCGCTTCACCTTGTTGCGTACGACCGCACCGCCCACGGCCTTGCTCACGACGAAACCCGCACGCGTCGGGGGAGCGCTCTCCCCAGGCGCGTGCGGGTCCGTGGCACCGCTACGAAGGTGGACGACGAGGAGCGGGCGTCCGGCCCGGCGTCCTCGGCGTACCGCGGTCGCGAAGTCCTCGCGCCGCCTCAGCCGATGCTCGGTAGGCAGCACGTCATGACCTGTGCGCGATCAGGCGGACAGGCGGGCGCGACCCTTGCTGCGGCGGGACGCCAGGATGGCGCGGCCGGCACGGGTGCGCATACGCAGCCGGAAGCCGTGGGTCTTCGCGCGACGACGGTTGTTCGGCTGGAAGGTGCGCTTGCTCACTCGGGGGCTCCAGTAATGATTCGGTGGGTGGCGGGGTGTCGTCTGGCTGTCACCGTGCGCCCACGAGTAGCTCGCATTACGCCCGAGTGCACCGCTTCCCGATCACCGCATGTTCCCTGGTGGGAACACTGGACGTGATCTGTGCCCATCGGAGGCAGGCGGCAGCAGCCATCGACAACTCGACCTGGTTACGGTACGCGGGGCTGCGGCGTTCGGTCAAACCAGCGACCCGTGAGGGACACTTGTCCACAGCCTGGGGACAACAACTTGAACCACGCCGCTCGCCCTGACTACCGTGACTGGACTCCGATTCGTTCCCTTGTCCCCGGCCGAGCCGTTTCGTCCCCGGCCGAGTTACCTTCCGACCCGTCCCGCGACCACACGTGCGTGGGACCTGTGAGAGAGCGTGCCCTGTGGCTGACGTACCTGCCGATCTTGCCGCAGTGTGGCCACGAGTACTGGAAAAGCTCCTCGGTGAGGGGCGTGGACCGGGTGTCGAGGCGAAGGACGAGCACTGGATCCGGCGCTGCCAGCCGCTGGCACTGGTCGCCGACACCGCCCTGCTCGCCGTGCCGAACGAATTCGCGAAGGGTGTCCTCGAAGGCCGGCTGGCACCGATCGTCAGCGACACGCTGAGCCGCGAGTGCGGCCGCCCCATCCGCATCGCGATCACCGTCGACGACTCCGCGGGCGAGCCCCCGGCGCCGGCGCCGCCCGCCCAGCCGCGCTACGAGGAACCCGAGCTCCCCGGCCGCGACGCCTACGACGGCCAGGGCGGCTACGAGGAATACGGCCGCCACCGCGCGGACGACCACCGCGCGGGCCGCCCCGACCAGCTGCCCACGGGCCCCGGCGACCAGCTCCCCTCCGCCCGCGCGGACCAGCTTCCGCTCGCCCGTGCCGACCAGCTCCCGCCGGCTCGTCCCGCGTATCCGGGCGAGTACCAGCGCCCAGAGCCGGGCGCCTGGCCCCGCTCGTCGCAGGACGACTACGGCTGGCAGCAACAGCGTCTCGGCTTCCCCGAACGCGACCCCTACGCGACGCCGGCGCCGGACTACCGCACGCAGTCACTGGAGCGCTCGCCGTACGAGCAGCAGCGCCCGGGCTACGAGAGCGCCCGCGGCGACTTCGACCAGCAGCGCCCCGACCGTCGCGAACTCCCGGAGCCGCCCTCCGGCGGCCATGCGCGCCGGGGCGGTCCGGCCGGCCCGGGTCTGCCCCCCACCGGCGCCCCGGGACCGCTGGCCGCGCAGCCCGCGCCCGCCACCGGACCGGGCGAGCCCACCGCGCGGCTGAACCCGAAGTACCTCTTCGACACGTTCGTCATCGGCGCCTCGAACCGCTTCGCGCACGCGGCCGCGGTCGCCGTCGCCGAGGCACCGGCGAAGGCGTACAACCCCCTCTTCATCTACGGCGAGTCCGGGCTCGGCAAGACGCACCTGCTGCATGCCATCGGGCACTACGCTCGCAGCCTCTACCCGGGCACCCGTGTGCGGTACGTGAGCTCGGAGGAGTTCACCAACGAGTTCATCAACTCGATCCGCGATGGCAAGGCCGACGCGTTCCGCAAGCGCTACCGCGACATGGACATCCTGCTCGTCGACGACATCCAGTTCCTGGCGCAGAAGGAGTCGACGCAGGAGGAGTTCTTCCACACCTTCAACACGCTCCACAACGCCAACAAGCAGATCGTGCTGTCCTCGGACCGGCCGCCCAAACAGCTGGTCACCCTGGAGGACCGGCTGCGCAACCGCTTCGAATGGGGTCTGATCACCGACGTCCAGCCGCCGGAGCTGGAGACGCGCATCGCGATCCTCCGCAAGAAGGCGGTGCAGGAGCAGCTCAACGCGCCGCCGGAGGTGCTGGAGTTCATCGCCTCGCGTATCTCGCGCAACATCCGTGAGCTGGAGGGCGCGCTGATCCGGGTGACGGCGTTCGCGTCGCTCAACCGTCAGCCCGTGGACCTCGGCCTGACGGAGATCGTCCTCAAGGATCTGATCCCCGGCGGGGAGGACGCGGCCCCCGAGATCACCGCGACGGCCATCATGGCGGCCACCGCCGACTACTTCGGTCTGACGGTGGAGGATCTGTGCGGCACCTCGCGCGGCCGTGCCCTGGTGACCGCCCGGCAGATCGCGATGTACCTGTGCCGTGAGCTGACGGACCTGTCGCTGCCGAAGATCGGCGCGCAGTTCGGCGGCCGCGACCACACCACGGTGATGCACGCCGACCGCAAGATCCGCGCGCTGATGGCCGAGCGGCGTTCCATCTACAACCAGGTGACCGAGCTGACGAACCGCATCAAGAACGGCTGACAGCCGCACGCGAGACGGCACCGAGGGCGCCCCGGGACTCTATTCCCAGGGGCGCCCTCCGCCGTTCCCGGACCGCTCCCGTACGGCTCGCGGGCGCACCGGTCCGGTCCTCCCCGGGCCCCTGTGGCGGGCGCTCTCCGCCCCTCCGGCGATGGCACCCCGGCAACCCGCTGTTCGATTACTCGCCGCGTTACGGCCACTCTCCACAGATCCGGCGACTTTCTTCCGTCCACACGCTGGGGACTGCGGAGTTGTCCAGATCGCATCCACAGGTTGGGCCCCCGGAAAACGATCCGTCCAGCTCAGCCACCTGTGGATTGGTGGACGAAGGATCTCCACAGACTGTGGACGACATGAAGATCCACAGGCTGTGCACGGAGTTGTCCACCGGCGACCCACAGGCTCCGGCCGGTTGTCCCCAGTGTTTCCCCACTTCTCCACATCCCTGTCCACTGTTCGGCAATGCGACGCGGTCTCTCACCAGACGGAGTGAAAGGCGTCACATCGAGGTGCCCGGTTGGCCTGTGGGCAAGGCGGGTAAAGCTGGGGACGGCACTGGGGAGAAGTGCCCCCCGGCTGTGCACGGACTGTGCAGAACTTTCCGTTCTCCACAGAGAACCCTGGTTGTCCACTGCCGCCGCCCACAGGGCCGGTGGACAAAATCTCCGCGCTGAGCTGGGCAAACGTGGTTATCCACGGTATCCACAGGCCCTACTACTACCCCTACACGTAGAGAGCGGGGAATTCGTCTGGAAGCGGGTCCTGTGCACAACTCGCTCTCCGGCTCCCGACCGCCCCTCGTCACGACTTGACCCCGAGAGGCACCGACTGTCAGCGGCGTGCGTCAGACTGGTCCCCGGTGTCCTTCCCGTCACAGGGGCGCTCGACACCGAGTCACGACGAAGGCCAGCAGGGCGAGAACGCCGGCAACAGCAGGAGGCGGCTTACGGTGAAGATCCGGGTGGAACGCGACGTACTCGCGGAGGCAGTGGCCTGGGCGGCGCGCAGCCTTCCGGCCCGTCCGCCGGCGCCTGTCCTCGCCGGCCTGCTGCTGAAGGCCGAGGACGGACAGCTGAGCCTGTCCAGTTTCGACTACGAGGTCTCCGCGCGCGTGTCGGTGGAGGCCGAGGTCGAGGAGGAGGGCACGGTCCTCGTCTCCGGCCGCCTTCTCGCCGACATCTCCCGGGCCCTCCCCAACCGCCCGGTGGAGATTTCCACAGACGGTGTACGGGCGACGGTGGTCTGCGGCTCCTCCCGGTTCACCCTGCACACCCTCCCTGTGGAGGAGTACCCGGCGCTGCCCCAGATGCCGAACGCCACGGGCACGGTCCCGGGCGAGGTCTTCGCCTCCGCCGTGCAGCAGGTCGCCATCGCCGCGGGCCGCGACGACACGCTGCCCGTGCTCACCGGTGTGCGCATCGAGATCGAGGGCGACACGGTGACGCTGGCCTCCACCGACCGCTACCGCTTCGCGGTCCGCGAGTTCCTGTGGAAGCCGGAGAACCCGGACGCGTCTGCGGTCGCCCTGGTGCCCGCCAAGACGCTCCTGGACACCGCCAAGGCACTGACCAGCGGCGACTCCGTGATCCTGGCGCTTTCCGGTTCGGGCTCGGGCGAGGGCCTGATCGGCTTCGAGGGCGCGGGCCGGCGCACCACGACCCGACTGCTGGAGGGCGACCTCCCGAAGTACCGCACGCTGTTCCCGACGGAGTTCAACTCCGTCGCCACCATCGAGACCGCCCCCTTCGTGGAGGCCGTCAAGCGCGTCGCCCTGGTCGCCGAGCGCAACACCCCGGTGCGGCTGAGCTTCGAGCAGGGCGTGCTGATCCTGGAGGCCGGCTCCAGCGACGACGCACAGGCTGTGGAAAGGGTCGACGCCCAGCTGGAGGGCGACGACATCTCGATCGCCTTCAACCCGACCTTCCTGCTGGACGGTCTGAGCGCCATCGACTCCCCGGTGGCCCAGCTGTCCTTCACCACGTCGACGAAGCCCGCCCTGCTGGGTGGGAAGCCGGCGGTGGACGCCGAGGCGGACGAGGCCTACAAGTACCTGATCATGCCGGTGCGGCTCAGCGGCTGACGGCTGTCCACAGGGCGCCCCGAGCCCGGTGGAGCACCGGGCTCGGCGGACGAAGCCGCAGGTGGGAGGGGTTACGCATGAGCGCGTAGGCCCACAGGTGTGCATGAGGAGCCGGGTTTAGGCTCGGACACAGGTACGAAAGTGCCCTCATGCCATCGCAACCTAAGGAACAACTGATGGAGCTCGGTCTCGTCGGCCTCGGCAAGATGGGCGGCAATATGCGCGAGCGTATCCGCCGCGCAGGCCACACCGTCATCGGATACGACCGCAACCCGGACCTCGCCGATGTCCACAGCCTCGAAGAGCTTGTGGGCAAGCTGCAGGGCCCGCGCGTGGTGTGGGTGATGGTCCCGGCCGGTGCCCCGACCCAGTCCACGATCGACGAGCTGGCGACGCTGCTGGAGCCCGGCGACGTCGTCGTGGACGGCGGTAACTCCCGCTGGACGGACGACGAGAAGCACGCCGGGGAACTCGCGGCCAAGGGCATCGGCTTCGTCGACTGCGGCGTCTCCGGCGGTGTCTGGGGCCTCGAGAACGGCTACGCGCTGATGTACGGCGGCGACGCCGGGAACGTCGCCAAGGTGCAGCCGATCTTCGACGCCCTCAAGCCGGAGGGCGCGTTCGGTTCGGTGCACGCGGGCAAGGTCGGCGCGGGCCACTTCGCGAAGATGGTCCACAACGGTATCGAGTACGCCATGATGCAGGCCTACGCCGAGGGCTGGGAGCTGCTGGAGAAGGTCGACTCGGTGGACAACGTGCGCGAGGTCTTCCGCTCCTGGCAGGAGGGCACGGTCATCCGCTCCTGGCTGCTGGACCTTGCGGTCAACGCCCTGGACGCCGACGAGCACCTGGACAAGCTGCGCGGCTGGGCGGCCGACTCCGGCGAGGGCCGCTGGACCGTGGAGGCGGCCATCGACAACGCGGTGCCGCTGCCGGCGATCACCGCGTCGCTGTTCGCGCGGTTCAGTTCGCGGCAGGACGACTCGCCGCAGATGAAGATGATCGCGGCGCTGCGGAACCAGTTCGGCGGCCACGCGGTCGAGAAGAAGTAGTCCACAGGGCCGCCCCGCGGTCCACAACCCCTGGGGGAGGTCGGCGAACGACCATGCACGTCACGCATCTGTCGCTGGCCGACTTCCGCTCGTACGCCCGGGTCGAAGTCCCGCTCGACCCGGGCGTCACCGCCTTCATCGGCCCCAACGGCCAGGGCAAGACGAACCTCGTGGAGGCGGTCGGCTACCTCGCCACCCTGGGCAGCCACCGTGTCTCCTCCGACGCGCCCCTCGTCCGCGTGGGCGCCGAACGCGCGATCATCCGGGCGCAGGTCAGACAGGGCGAGCGGCAGCAGCTGGTCGAGCTGGAGCTGAACCCGGGAAAGGCCAACCGCGCCCGCATCAACAGGTCCTCGCAGGTCAGGCCCCGCGATGTGCTCGGCATCGTCCGCAGTGTGCTGTTCGCGCCCGAGGACCTCGCACTGGTCAAGGGCGACCCCGGCGAGCGGCGCCGCTTTCTCGACGAGCTGATCACCGCGCGCTCCCCGCGCATGGCGGGCGTCCGCTCCGACTACGACCGGGTCCTCAAGCAGCGCAACACCCTCCTGAAGACGGCCGCGCTGGCCCGCCGCCACGGCGGGCGCTCCCTCGATCTGTCGACCCTCGACGTGTGGGACCAGCACCTCGCGCGCGCGGGCGCCGAGCTGCTCGCCCAGCGCCTCGAACTGATCGCCGCGCTCCAGCCGCTCGCCGACAAGGCGTACGAGCAGCTGGCCCCCGGCGGCGGCCCGGTCGCCCTCGAGTACAAGCCGTCCGCGCCCGGTGAGGCCCACACCCGCGAGGCCCTCTACGAGCAGCTGATGTCCTCGCTCGCCGAGGCCCGGAAGCAGGAGATCGAGCGCGGAGTCACCCTGGTCGGACCCCACCGCGACGACCTGCTCCTCAAACTCGGTGAGCTGCCCGCCAAGGGGTACGCCTCCCACGGCGAGTCCTGGTCCTACGCGCTGGCGCTGCGCCTGGCCTCGTACGACCTGCTCCGCGCGGAGGGCAACGAGCCGGTGCTCGTCCTCGACGACGTCTTCGCCGAGCTGGACACCCGCCGCCGCGCACGCCTCGCCGAGCTGGTGGCGCCCGGCGAGCAGGTGCTGGTGACCGCCGCGGTCGACGACGACGTACCGCATGTACTGACGGGGACGCGGTACTCCGTGTCCGACGGCACCGTGGAGCGCGCATGAGCACCGACGAGCCCGCACCGGAGAAGACTCCCGAGCTGTCGGGAGTGGACCTCGCGCGCGTGGCACTGCGGGCGGCGAAGGAACAGGCACGCGCGCGGGGGGACGCGGCGCGGCAGAAGAAGCAGGCGCGGCTCGGCGGTCTGCGCTCCGGCGCGCGCGCCGACCGCCGCGACCCCATGGCGCTCGGGACCGCGATCAACCGTCTGATCACCGAGCGCGGCTGGGAGACCCCGGCCGCGGTGGGCGGCGTGATGGGCCGCTGGCCGCAGATCGTCGGCGAGAACCTGGCCAAGCACTGCGTTCCGCAGCGGTACGACGAGGACGAACGCGTCCTGACGGTGGCGTGCGACTCCACGGCATGGGCGACGCAGCTGCGGCTGCTGGCTCCGCAGCTGGTCGCGCGCCTCAACGAGGACCTCGGACACGGCACGGTCCGGCTGATCAAGGTCCACGGCCCTGGCGGCCCCGCCCACCGCTTCGGGCCCCTGCGTGCTCCGGGGAGCACGGGCCCCGGCGACACCTACGGGTGACCGACATCACTTCGGACCGCCGGACGCAATGCGCCGGCGACCCCTTCGCCGTTCCCGCGCGCGATCGCGAACATCCACCTGACTCCGACGTAGCCAAGGGTTGACAGCCGGAAGCGCTGAGTGCCTCTTAGAGCCTCTTGGAGCCCCGCTCCGCATATGGGGAGTCGGCCGAGACCGGTTCAGGGCGGCACATGGGGACCCAGGTACCGGCAAACCCCCATCACTGTCGGCGCTACCGGTAGACTGGGAGACAATCCCGCCCCGATCGTGGGGACCGTCCGGGTAACGCTGAGCAACGCTGATCAAGGCTTACCAACGCAACACGCCGCAGCCGCTCCGGCAACCGCCGACGAGCTTGGCTTGTGCTGTGCCAGAAAGGGCGCTTCGTGGCCGATTCCGGCAACCCCAACGAGAACATTCCGTCCACCGACGCCGGCGCGGCGACCAGTTCGAACGGCGAGGTCACCGCGTCGTACGACGCCAGCGCCATCACCGTCCTCGAGGGTCTGGACGCGGTCCGCAAGCGACCCGGCATGTACATCGGCTCGACCGGTGAGCGCGGACTCCACCACCTCGTGTACGAGGTGGTCGACAACTCCGTCGACGAGGCGCTGGCCGGTCACGCGGACACCATCGACGTGACGATCCTGGCCGACGGCGGCGTGCGCGTCGTCGACAACGGCCGCGGCATCCCGGTGGGCATCGTGCCCTCCGAGGGGAAGCCGGCCGTCGAGGTCGTGCTGACCGTGCTGCACGCGGGCGGCAAGTTCGGCGGCGGCGGCTACGCGGTCTCCGGCGGTCTGCACGGTGTCGGCGTCTCCGTGGTGAACGCTCTGTCGGCCAAGGTCTCGGTCGAGGTCAGGACCGACGGGTACCGCTGGACGCAGGACTACAAGCTGGGCGTCCCGACGGCCCCGCTCGCCCGGCACGAGGCGACGGAGGAGACCGGTACCTCGGTCACCTTCTGGGCCGACCCGGACATCTTCGAGACCACCGATTACTCCTTCGAGACGCTGTCGCGGCGCTTCCAGGAGATGGCGTTCCTCAACAAGGGTTTGACGATCAAACTCACCGATGAGCGCGAGTCGGCGAAGGCCACCGCCGGGGCGGACGAGGCGGGCGCCGACGAGAAGGACGAGGTCAAGGCCGTCACGTACCACTACGAGGGCGGCATCGTCGACTTCGTGAAGTACCTCAACTCCCGCAAGGGAGACGTGGTGCACCCGACCGTGATCGACCTCGAGGCCGAGGACAGGGATAAGAGCCTGTCCCTCGAGGTCGCCATGCAGTGGAACAGCGGCTACAGCGAGGGCGTGTACTCCTTCGCCAACATCATCCACACCCACGAGGGCGGTACGCACGAAGAGGGCTTCCGCGCCGCGCTGACCTCGCTGATCAACAAGTACGCGCGCGACAAGAAGCTGCTGCGCGACAGGGACGACAACCTCACCGGTGACGACATCCGCGAGGGTCTGACGGCGATCATCTCCGTCAAGCTGAGCGAGCCGCAGTTCGAGGGCCAGACCAAGACCAAGCTGGGCAACACGGAGGCGAAGACCTTCGTGCAGAAGGCGGTCTACGAGCACCTCAACGACTGGCTGGACCGCAACCCGAACGAGGCGGCGGACATCATCCGCAAGGGCATCCAGGCGGCCACTGCGCGCGTGGCGGCCCGCAAGGCCCGCGACCTGACCCGCCGCAAGGGCCTGCTGGAGTCGGCCTCCCTGCCGGGCAAGCTCTCCGACTGCCAGTCGAACGACCCGACCAAGTGCGAGATCTTCATCGTCGAGGGTGACTCCGCCGGCGGCTCGGCCAAGTCCGGCCGCAACCCGCAGTACCAGGCGATCCTCCCGATCCGCGGCAAGATCCTCAACGTCGAGAAGGCCAGGATCGACAAGATCCTGCAGAACCAGGAGATCCAGGCGCTGATCTCCGCCTTCGGCACGGGCGTGCACGAGGACTTCGACATCGAGCGGCTCCGCTATCACAAGATCATCCTGATGGCGGACGCCGACGTCGACGGCCAGCACATCAGCACCCTGTTGCTGACCTTCCTGTTCCGCTTCATGCGGCCGCTGGTCGAGGCCGGGCACGTGTACCTCTCCCGCCCCCCGCTGTACAAGATCAAGTGGGGCCGGGACGACACCGAGTACGCCTACTCCGACCGCGAGCGCGACGCCCTGATCGAGCTGGGACGGCAGCGCGGCAAGCGCATCCGCGAGGACTCGATCCAGCGCTTCAAGGGTCTCGGCGAGATGAACGCCGAGGAGCTGCGCGTGACCACGATGGATCAGGACCACCGCGTCCTCGGCCAGGTCACCCTCGACGACGCCGCACAGGCCGACGACCTGTTCTCGGTCCTGATGGGCGAGGACGTCGAGGCCCGCCGCGCGTTCATCCAGCGCAACGCCAAGGACGTCCGCTTCCTCGACATCTGAGTCGGTCTCAGCTGACCGCCAGGAAGGATCTTCACCAGTAATGGCCGACGAGAACACTCCCGTCACCCCCGAAGAGGGCGGCGAAGTCACGATGCGAGTCGAGCCCGTCGGGCTCGAGACGGAGATGCAGCGCTCGTACCTGGACTATGCGATGTCCGTCATCGTGTCCCGTGCGCTGCCCGACGTCCGCGACGGTCTCAAGCCCGTCCACCGCCGCGTCCTGTACGCCATGTACGACGGCGGCTACCGCCCCGAGCGCGGCTTCTACAAGTGCGCCCGCGTCGTCGGCGACGTCATGGGCAACTACCACCCGCACGGCGACTCCTCCATCTACGACGCGCTGGTCCGCCTCGCGCAGCCGTGGTCGATGCGGATGCCGCTGGTGGACTCCAACGGCAACTTCGGCTCCCCGGGCAACGACCCCGCGGCCGCCATGCGCTACACCGAGTGCAAGATGGCGCCGCTGTCCATGGAGATGGTCCGCGACATCGACGAGGACACCGTCGACTTCACGGACAACTACGACGGCCGCTCCCAGGAGCCGACCGTCCTGCCGTCCCGCTTCCCGAACCTGCTGATCAACGGCTCCGCCGGTATCGCGGTCGGTATGGCGACCAACATCCCGCCGCACAACCTGCGCGAGGTCGCGGCCGGCGCCCAGTGGTACCTGGAGAACCCGGAGGCCTCGCACGAGGAGCTGCTCGACGCCCTCATCGAGCGGATCAAGGGCCCCGACTTCCCGACGGGCGCCCTCGTGGTGGGCCGCAAGGGCATCGAGGAGGCCTACCGCACCGGCCGTGGCTCGATCACCATGCGCGCGGTCGTCGAGGTCGAGGAGATCCAGAACCGCCAGTGCCTGGTGGTCACCGAGCTCCCGTACCAGGTCAACCCGGACAACCTCGCGCAGAAGATCGCCGACCTGGTCAAGGACGGCAAGATCGGCGGTATCGCGGACGTCCGCGACGAGACCTCGTCCCGTACCGGCCAGCGCCTGGTCATCGTGCTCAAGCGGGACGCCGTCGCCAAGGTCGTCCTGAACAACCTCTACAAGCACACCGACCTGCAGACGAACTTCGGCGCCAACATGCTGGCGCTGGTCGACGGCGTGCCGCGCACCCTGTCCCTGGACGCGTTCATCCGCCACTGGGTGACGCACCAGATCGAGGTCGTCGTCCGCCGTACGCGCTTCAGGCTGCGCAAGGCCGAGGAGCGCGCGCACATCCTGCGCGGTCTGCTGAAGGCCCTGGACGCCATCGACGAGGTCATCGCGCTGATCCGGCGCAGCGACACCGTCGAGATCGCCCGCGACGGCCTGATGAGCCTGCTGGAGATCGACGACATCCAGGCCAACGCCATCCTCGAGATGCAGCTGCGCCGCCTCGCGGCCCTGGAGCGCCGGAAGATCGTCCAGGAGCACGACGAGCTCCAGGCGAAGATCCGCGAGTACAACGAGATCCTCGCCTCGCCCGTCCGCCAGCGCGGCATCATCAGCGAGGAGCTCGCCGCGATCGTCGAGAAGTACGGCGACGACCGCCGCAGCCAGCTGGTGCCCTTCGACGGCGACATGTCCATCGAGGACCTCATCGCCGAGGAGGACATCGTCGTCACGGTCACCCGCGGCGGCTACATCAAGCGCACCAAGACCGACGACTACCGCGCACAGAAGCGCGGCGGCAAGGGCGTGCGCGGCACGAAGCTCAAGGAAGACGACATCGTCGACCACTTCTTCGTGTCCACCACGCACCACTGGCTGCTGTTCTTCACCAACAAGGGCCGCGTCTACCGTGCGAAGGCGTACGAGCTGCCCGACGCCGGCCGGGATGCGCGCGGCCAGCACGTCGCCAACCTGCTCGCCTTCCAGCCGGACGAGTCGATCGCCGAGATCCTGGCGATCCGGGACTACGAGGCCGCGCCGTACCTGGTCCTCGCCACCAAGGGCGGTCTGGTCAAGAAGACGCCTCTGAAGGATTACGATTCGCCGCGCTCCGGCGGAGTCATCGCGATCAATCTCCGTGAGATGGAGGACGGTTCCGATGACGAACTGATCGGGGCCGAGCTGGTTTCGTCCGATGACGATCTGCTCCTGATCAGCAGGAAGGCGCAGTCGATCCGGTTCACCGCGACCGACGAGTCCCTGCGCCCGATGGGCCGTGCCACCTCGGGTGTCAAGGGCATGAGTTTCCGTGAGGGCGATGAGCTGCTCTCGATGAATGTTGTTCGACCCGGTACGTTCGTGTTCACTGCCACAGACGGCGGGTACGCGAAGCGGACCGTCGTCGACGAGTACCGCGTCCAGGGGCGCGGCGGCCTCGGTATCAAGGCCGCCAAGATCGTCGAGGACCGCGGTTCGCTCGTCGGCGCGCTGGTGGTCGAGGAGACCGACGAGATCCTCGCCATCACGCTGTCGGGCGGTGTGATTCGTACGCGAGTCAACGAGGTCAGGGAGACGGGCCGTGACACCATGGGCGTCCAACTGATCAACCTGGGCAAGCGCGATGCCGTGGTCGGTATCGCACGTAACGCCGAGGCCGGGCGCGAGGCGGAGGAGGTCGACGGTGACGTGGACGAGACCGCCGAGGCCGCGGCCACCGGCACGGACGAGGGTGAGGCGCCCTCGGCCGAGTAGCACGAGGAGTGAGTCAGCGTGAGCGGAGCCACGGGCGCCGGACCGACCGGTACGGACACGGACGGCGGCGGCCGTGGCTCCGCCGCGGAGCAGACGCACTCCCATGAGTCTCATGGATCCCAGGGGGGAACTGTGACGGACACCCGAGGCCCGCAGACCCAGCAGTACGCGGCTGGAGCGGGCCCGGCCGCTCAGGGCGCCACGCATCCCGAGCCGGAGCCGCAGCCGGCCGCGGCCTCCCCCCTGCCGGGAGAGCGCAGGCCGCAGCAGTCAGCGGGGCCCTACCACCCCCCGCAGGCCTACGCGGCGGAGCCGGGGACGGGCGCCGTGCGCCGCCCCCGGACCGGCGCACGCACCACTCCGCGCACCCGTAAGGCACGGCTCAGGGTGGCGAAGGCCGACCCCTGGTCGGTGATGAAGGTCAGCTTCCTGCTCTCCATCGCGCTCGGCATCTGCACGATCGTGGCGTCCGCGGTGCTGTGGATGGTCATGGACGCCATGGGGGTCTTCTCCACGGTCGGCGGCACGATCGCGGAGGCCACCGGCTCCAACGAGTCGAACGGCTTCGACCTCCAGTCCTTCCTGTCCCTGCCGAACGTGCTCATCTTCACGACGGTCATCGCGGTCATCGACGTGATCCTGGCGACCGCCCTCGCGACACTCGGCGCGTTCATCTACAACCTCTCCGCGGGCTTCGTGGGGGGTGTCGAGCTGACGCTGGCCGAGGACGAGTGAGCGTGGCCCGGGACCGGGCCCCGGCGGTTCGGAGGCCCGGAGTCCGCTCCCCGGGTAACCGATTTTGGGACTTCCCACGTCGTGCGCTAATCTTCAGGGGTCAGCGCGCGGGACATACACCGCAGAGCGCGGCGGGGCTATAGCTCAGTTGGTTAGAGCGCATCCCTGATAAGGATGAGGCCACAGGTTCAAATCCTGTTAGCCCCACCAGCGAAAAGACCCCCGGCCCACCAGGGCCGGGGGTTTTTTGACACCGACAGGGCCCCAGGCTCACGGTGTGGTGGGCTTCATCGGGCACCTCGCCGGGGCGGTGGGAGCCGAGGGAGCAGGGCAGAGCTCTCGGCCGGCCCTGATAGTCGCTGGCCGCGGGCCCCGCCCGCTCTAGCGGGTCTTCAGTTCCCCGATCCGAGCCGCCGTCGTTCCCGTCTTCGGGCATGTCCACACCGCCGTGTCCATGCGGACGGTCGCCGTCAGCGGATGTGTGTCCGGGTGTGTCGGGCACTGTGGCCAGATCGCCGATGCACCTTGGGACCATAGTGTCTCCACCGCCCAGTCCTGGACCTGATCTGCCAGGTGTACGAGCAATTCCGCGGCGGTGCCCTCGGGATGTGGAGTCAGGCCCTGGCCTGAACCGTCCGGGGCCCAGAGCGTGATCCCGTTCCTGTCATCCGAACGTATCTCTGGCTGCACCGCGCACTGTGCCCGGAGGTCCCGCAGGACTGTCTCCACAGCTTCGGCGAATTCCATGTTCACTGGGGCTCCTGATCACCTCGGGGAGAACTGCCTCACAGTCTCCCCTGCCCCTGTAGCTTGCGGATGATCTTTTCCGGCCCAGGGCCACCGTTTCAGCAGTCGCCTCAGCCTCGGCGCCGCGGCTGCCACCAGCGGCTGACGCCGACAAACGCGGACGGTGGCGGTCGGCGCCGGACCGCGCAAGACGGCCGGCTCGTGGAGGTTCCGGTGCCGCGCGCTCGCCGGTATCTCCGGCCGAATCACTTCACAGGCGAGGTCGATCCGGACTGCCCCGGAACTCCGGTCCGCACGGACGGGCCCGGTGGCTCGCCCGAAGGGGGATGACCGCCGGTTTTCGGTCAGCGCCGGGGGGTTCCGACGGCGAGAAGCGGACGGCAGCGTCCGGCCCGGTCCGGCGGAGTGGGAGCTTTCATGCCGACGGCCCGGCACCTGGGAGCAGATGCCGGGACGTTCGCCGTGGGGTTGTGTACGCAATCCCGTCCCGGCCGGGGCCGGTTCAGTGCTGGAGCCGCACGGTCGCTTCGGGAGGTTCGGCGGGCCGGCTGGGGGCTCTGAGGGCGCAGCGGGCGAGGCGGAGTGTCGGTGCGGAGGCCGGCAGCCGGTGGCGGCAGGAAGGGGAGGAACCGTGGGCCTCGGCGCGGATGCGCTGTTTCATCGTGGGGGGCAGGGACCGGTCCCGGGGCCAGCGTCCGTGGTCCGGTCGCGACGGCGTCACCTGAGCCGTGCCGTTGCGGGCCGGCTGGGACTGGGGTACCTCCGCGGCGGCGGTGGTCGTGGTGATGAGTCCCAGCGCGGTGAACAGCGCGAGGAAGGCGCTGACGATGGCGGTCCACAGCTTCATGACCTTGGTGCGGGCCATGACCCCTCACTTTCGGGTCGGGCGATTTGCGTACTTTCCTCATGATGTGTAAGGGGGCTCCGAAGTGGGGGACCGACGCCCATGGCGCGTCGATCTTCGGATGAACACCACTCGGATGGACGTACGGGGCCCGGAAAGGTCGGAAGAGGCGGGGGAGGGCGTCGAGCGTCACGGTCCGTGAGGCCCGCTCACGCGGAGACGCACCGGTGGCGTCGAGCCGTACTGCGGTGCGCCGGCGAGGAGTTGAGCACCGACTCAGGTCACCGAACGATATCGATCGGTGTGTATAGTCGGGCGCCAGAAGTCCCCTACGTCAAGGAAAGACGAGGTCGCGCGGTGAAGAAGCTTCTCCTGGTCGCACTGGCCGCCATCGGCGGGCTCCTCGTGTACCGCCAGATCCAGGCGGATCGCGCCGAGCAGGATCTGTGGACGGAGGCGACCGACTCCGTGCCCACGGGTTCGTGAGTCCTCAGGACGACAGACATCAGAGCAGGCCCCGACCGCCGACGCGGTCGGGGCCTTGTGTTTCCCGGGCTGCACGGGGAAGCGTTTCGGCCGCTCGTACGTAAGAGCGGAATACCGCCGTGGTGCGCGGGGCAGGATGGGCGGCGGTCCGGGACTGCGGAGCACGGCGGGGGTGCAGCGTGAGAAAGCGGCGTGCGGAAGCAGGGCACGCGTTCCCGCGGCGCGGTCGTATGGCGGCTCACGCGGCCGTCGCCCTGTGTGCGGTGTTGGCGCTCGGCACGGCCGCGGCGCTCCCCGCGCGGGCCGCGCCGCCCTCCGCAGCCGGCGACGGCAGTCCGGACGCGTACGCCTTCGCCCGCGACGCCAGAACGGTCGGTGGCGCGAGTGGCACCACGGACGCCGTACGCCTGGACCCCGGCCACATCTACCGGAGCGTCCTGCCCCCGGGCGCCAAGCGCTACTACCGGCTGGACCTCGACGCGTCCGCCAACGCCTACGTCTCCGCGACGGCCGTGCCCCGGGCCGGGGCACGGGTCTCCTCCTCCGACGGTCTGAAGGTGTCCGTCCAGGACGCCGACGGCACCACATGCTCCTCGGGAACCTCGTACTTCGGGCCCACCCAGAGCCCGCACCCGATCGCCGCCTGGGCCTCGCGCGAGACCGGCCCCGGCACCTACGGCTGCAAGGGGGCGGGCGCGTACTACGCGGTCGTCGAACGGCGCGATCCGACCGCCGTCCTGCCCGTCGACTGGGACCTCGAGCTGGACTGCGTCTCGGAACCCGCCCCGCGCCGGGCCGGGGCCACGGCCCCGCCGCGGACCTGGGACTCCGGATCGCCGGAGCCCGTCGTGGGGCAGGCCGCGCAGCGCGCGGGCGGGGCGGGCTTCGCCACGGCGAGCGCTGTGGGGCAAGGCGTCTGGCAGGACGGGATCAGGCCCGGGCAGACACTCTTCTACAAGGTTCCCGTCGACTGGGGACAGCAGCTTTCGGCCACCGTCGAGATGGGCAGCTCCGAGGGCGGCGACGGCTATGTCGGCACCGCGCTGGCCATGTCGCTCTACAACCCCGTCCGGGCCTTCGTCGACGACGCCGACGCCGGTTACAGCGGCGCGCAGACCTCGGCGTCGCTGGATCCGCTGCCGCCCGTCGACTACGCCAACCGCCGTGCCGTCGGCCAACGTGCCGGCGGGATGCGGTTCGCGGGCTGGTACTACCTCGCGGTGCACCTGGGCGCACCCGTCGCGGAGCGGTTCGGCGACGGCCCGTTCGGACTGACGCTGCGCGTGCGGGTCGGCGGGGAACCGGTGCCCGGGCCGGTGTACGCCGGGCGGTCCGCACCGGGCGAGGTGTTCCGGATCACGGCTGCGGACAGGCAGGAGGCCGCGGCCGGGGCGGAGACCGCTGCGGGCGGAGGCAAGGAATCCGGCGGCTCCTCGCCCCGCGCCGCGACCGGCGCCGGCGGCGGGGCGGCGGGGGACACCCGCACGATGAGGATGGTCGCCGTGGGCGGGATCGGCACCGGGAGCGCACTGGTCCTGTGGCTCGGGGTGTGGACCCTGGCCGCCCGGCGGCGGTCCCGGCGCCGGTGGGCGGGGTGACCGCCGCTCAGATCCGGGTCAGTGCCCAGAAGCCCACCGCGAAGCAGACGAGCGCGAGGAGCAGGACCGGTACGGCGACCTTCGCCGGCGGTCCCGCGCGCCGGACGGCCGCCCTCCTGCCGTGCCGCCCGCTCCGCTGCGGCCGGGTGGGCGCGTGCGGCGACGCGACGGTGTTCGCGTAGGCGGCCTGCCGGGCGGCCACCGCCGGAGCCGTGGGCGGGCCGGAGACGGGCACATACGTCGGTTCGTGGTGCAGGGCGGGCGCCGTGTACGCGGGGGCCGGAGCCGGGGCCACCAGGGTGGCGGGCGGCGTGGGCGGCTGCTCGGGCGTTCCCGGCATCTCACCGGGCGCGGGGCGGGGCACCGGGGGCGGCAGATGGAAGCTTCCGGTGTCCGACATCGTGGACGGCCGCGAGTGCGGCGTCGGATCGACGGCCGGCCTCGGCGGTACGCCGTAGGGCGCGGACTGCGGCCGTACGGCGGGGGGAGGCGGCGACCCGGGCGCGACGCCGGGGACGCCGGTGCCGGGGGGAGGGGCCGCGGGGGTGCCGGAGGGGGAGCCAGCGCCGGAAGGGGCGAAAGGGGCCGACGGGGTAGGAGGCGCCGGCGGTGCCGAAGGTGTCGGAGGTGCGGAGGCCGGTGTGGAGGCCGTCGTGTGGGACGCCGTCGGGGCGGTGGCCGGCCGCGGAGGTATCGCACCGCCGGTCGACCGCGCCGGTCCGCCGTCGGTCCCGACGGAGTCGCCGGGCGCGCCACCGGCCGGGGAGCCCGGTGTGCCGGCCGCGGTTCCCCGGCCGGCGGTCGCGGGATCCGGGGTGCGCCGGGCGTCCGGTGCGGTCTCCGGCCTCACCCCGGACCCCGTACCCAGCGGCCCCTCGGGCCCGAATCCCGCCGGGAGCGGCCCGATGTGATCGAAGATCTCGACCTGTTCCTCTTCGGCCCCCGGCTCGGGCAGCAACTCCCTGGCCGACGCGAGGGCCTTGCGCGCCCCCGTGGCGGTGCGGAAGCGGGCGGCCGGGTCCGGTTGCAGCAGCGTCGCCACGACCTCCCACAGCGGCCCGGGAATGCCGTGCGGTGCCCCGGGCGTGCCGTGGGCGGCGAAACGCTCGACCAGTGCCCTGGCGTCCGGCTTGGCGCCCTGGAGCAGATACAGCGCGACCAGGCCCACGGCGAACAGGTCGGCCGCGAAGTCGGGCTCCGCGCCCAGCAGTTGCTCGGGGGCGAGATAACCGGGCGTACCCACCACGTAGTCGGTCTCCGTCAGCCGCGGCTCGCCCAGCCGCATGGCGACTCCGAAGTCCGACAGCCGCAGCCGGGGCCGGGCGGTTCCGGTGGCCTCGAGGAGCACGTTGGCCGGCTTGACGTCCCGGTGCACGACCCCCTCCGCGTGCACGGCCGCGAGCCCGGACAGCAGCTGGTCGAGCAGAGTGCAGACGAACGAGGGAGGCAGCGGGCCGTAGTCCCCGACGAGGTGGACCAGCGAGCCCCCGGCGACCAGGTCCATGGTGAACAGGACCTTGTCGTCGTCCGCGGCCCAGCTGGCGGGCGCGAGCACATGGGGGTGGTCGATGCGCAGCGCCTGCTCGCGCACGAACCGCAGCAGCGCATGGGCGTCGCTCTGCTGCAGGACCTTGGCGGCCACATAGCGGCGCCGCCGGTGGTCCCAGGCGCGCCAGACCGCACCGACTCCCCCGCGCCCGATGGGGTCGACCAGTTCGTACCGTCCGGCGAAGACCTCACCCATGGTCGTGCGTCGCTCCCCCTTCCGGACGGCGCCGGGGACTCCCGCGCACCCCCCGGCACGAGGGCCCCCGGCGGCCGAGGCCTCGGCTAGTTCTGGTGTGACTGGTAGTGGGCCACCGCGTCGGAGGTCCGGCCGGCGCCGTACACCCGGAGGAACTCTGCCAGCTCCGGGTGGCTCGGGGCGAGGGTGTCCGCCGCCTCGATGATGTCGCCGGCCGCCGCCACCGAGCGCAGCAGCGACTGGATCTCGCGGACCACCCGCTTGACCGTGGGCGCTCCCGAACTGCTCGTCGTCTGCGTGGTGTTGTTGAGCACCGAGCCCCCCTGCGACTTTCTGATCTCGTCCATCCGTTCGGTGGCCTCGGCCGCGCTCACACTGCCGTCCGAGACCTGCCCCGCCAGGTCCTGCAGCAGCTGCACCCGCTGGACCACCGCGGGATTGCCGATCTTGGCGCGCTGACCGCTCATCAGCTGCGACAGCATCGGCGCCGACAGCCCCAGTACACCGGCGAGACGCGCCTGGTTGAGACCGAGATCGTCGATGAGCTTACGGAAGAGCGCCCCCAACGGCTCCCCGTACCAGTTCCGCTGCAGCTCCCGCGCTCTTGCGGTGGCTTCCTGCTGTGCGGCGTCCATTGCGTCTCCCCATCGCTTCCCCAATACCGTGGTTCGCTGTAGCGAACCACGACGAGCATCTTACGGAGAGTGGTCGTCCACGGGGACCCCCCTCTTTTTGCGAGATATGGGGGGTGACCCGGTACGCTTGTCCGCAGCGCCCGCCGGTGTGTGTCCGCTCCGGCCGGACGTGTCATCTCGGGGCCTTAGCTCAGTTGGTAGAGCGCTGTCTTTGCATGGCAGATGTCAGGGGTTCGACTCCCCTAGGCTCCACGTCTCGGACCGGCCAGACGCCTCCCCGGCGGCTGGCCGGTTTTCTTGTGGGGTGACCCGCGTCACATCAGTGCGTTTGCAGCAATTGCATTCCTTTGCGCAAACATGCGCACGCGCGCCCGGGGGTCGCCGGGTCAACCTGTGGCTGACGGGCGGCCGTGCGGGGGCAGTGCGAGGTGATTTGAGGCGTCTTGGGCGGGCCACCGCACCTGCGCAGGCATAAGTGGAGGAATACGTTCCGTAAAAGAAGTCTCCACGGAATGTGCACACATGACGCGTTGCAAACGTCATCGCACGGGGAAACGTGAACGCTCGTCGCGGCGTTCCACGTGAAACGTCACCCGGGCAGCACGGTGGGGCAGGAGCCGTTCAAGTCTCCTGCCCCACCCAGGCGTTGGTGTCCGGCCCCGGAGCGCCGCGCGGCTCAGCGTCGGTCGTCGTCCTCCGCGGAGTCCTCCTCGGCCTGCTTCGCCTGGACATCCGGGTCCAGCGGGCCGCTGCCGTCCACCGCCGTCAGGCGCTCGTTCTGCGAAACCTCCGTCGCGGCGGGCGGCTCGACGAGCCAGTCGGGGTTCGCCTGCTTGTCCCACCACTTCCACGCGGCGAAGGCACCGCCGGTCAGGAGGCTCAGCAACGCCAGCCCCTTGACGGCGCGGCCGGCCCTGGCCCGCCGCTGCTGCCGGCGCACGAGCTTCTGGATCTGCCGCGGCGAGACCTGGCCGCGCAGGGCGGCCAGTGCCGCGGCGCCACGGGCCGCGGCCTCCTCCCGTACCGGCCCGGCGGCGGCGGCCGCGTGCTCGATCTTCGGACGGGAGTAGTCGGCCGCCTGGCGGGCGGCCTTGATGGTGTAGGCAGCCGCTTCGTGTGCGGCCTGGTCCACCCTTGGCGGCACATGAGCGCGCACCTGTCCCAGTCGCGGGGCGAGATGGGCGTCGTACTGCATGCGGGCCTGTCCGGCGGCCTGCGACACCTTGGGCGCAAGACGAACACGCGCCTCGTGTGCGTAGTGCGCTGCCTTGTCCTTGGCCGTGTCGGCGTAGGGCGCCACCACTTCCGCGGCATGCAGCACGCTGTCCTTCGCCGAACCGGTCGCGGCGCGCACGCTGTCGATGCGGGTCACGGCGTTCCTCCTCCTCGGTGGCGTACGGTAATTCGACTTTCCAGCCTTTTACGGATCATGCCTCTCGAAGGACTACCGGGCATGCGAGGGCGGGCATCCGGGTCAGTGCGGCCCACGGGGAGCCACACGGGGCGCCTCCGGTCGGCGCTCCGACGAGCGACGAACGGGACGATCACGGGCAGGGAAGCGGACATCACATGCGGGGAACCGGACGATCATGTGCAGGCAACCGGACGATCATGTGCCCGGGCCACGCCTGCGTGGGCTGATCGCGTGTGATAGCTGACGAATACGGGGCAAGGGGGCTTGTCGTCGACAATGCCATGGATCGCCCCGTCGCGCCCCCGAGACGAGGCGACCGGGCCGATTTCCGGCAACACATCGGGGATGTGGGCCCAGCGGCCGTGGCCGGGCGACTCAGGGCGCGTACCGTGCGAGGATCGGGGAGTCACAGAGGACACACGGAAGGCACATCGTGGCTGAGCAGCTTTACGCCACCCTGAAGACCAACCACGGCGACATCCAGGTCCGGCTTCTGCCGAACCACGCGCCCAAGACGGTCCGTAACTTCGTCGAGCTCGCCAAGGGCGAGCGTGAGTGGACGCACCCCGCGACGGGCGAGAAGTCCACGAAGAAGCTCTACGACGGCACGGTCTTCCACCGGGTGATCAGCGGCTTCATGATCCAGGGCGGTGACCCGCTGGGCAACGGCACCGGCGGTCCGGGGTACCAGTTCGAGGACGAGTTCCACCCGGACCTCGCCTTCGACAAGCCGTACCTGCTGGCCATGGCCAACGCCGGCCCGGGCACCAACGGCTCGCAGTTCTTCATCACGGTCTCCCCGACGGCCTGGCTGACCCGCAAGCACACCATCTTCGGCGAGGTCGCCGACGCGGCCAGCCAGAAGGTCGTGGACTCCATCGCCACCACCCAGACCAACCCGCGCACGGACCGCCCGGTCAACGACGTCGTCATCGAGTCGGTCGTCGTCGAGTCCCGCGAGGGCTGACCCCTCCGGGGCACCCGCACGAGGGAACAAAAGCGCCCCGCCCATCCGTAAAAGGAAGGGCGGGGCCACCCGTTCGTACGGAGAGTGAGGGGACCCATGGACCAGGCGCCAGGCAGCCCGCAGGATCCGCAGAACCAGGGGCCGCACGGAGCCCGGGAACAGCCGGTCTGCTACCGGCACCCCGACCGCGAGACGGGTATCCGCTGCACCCGCTGCGAGCGTCCCATCTGCCCGGAGTGCATGGTCGGCGCCTCGGTGGGCTTCCAGTGCCCCGAATGCGTCCGCGGCGGCTCCGGCACGGGCCACCCCCCGGCCGCGTCCCGGCCGCGCACGCTCACGGGCGGCACGGTCACGGAAGACCCCCGGCTGGTCACCAAGGTCCTCATCGGGATCAACCTGTTCGTCTTCCTGCTCCAGCTGTCGCTGGGTGACGCCTTCAGAGACCATTTCGAGCTCGTCGGAGACGCACGGTTCACGGCCGCAGGCCCGCTCGAGGGTGTCGCGCAAGGGCAGTGGTACCGGCTGCTGACGGCGATGTTCCTGCACGCCAACTACGTCCACATCCTGTTCAACATGCTCAGCCTGTGGTGGATCGGCGGCCCCCTCGAGGCGGCCCTCGGCCGTGCCCGCTATCTCGCGCTCTACTTCACCTCCGGGCTGGCCGGCAGCGCGCTCACCTATCTGATCGCCGCCCCGACCCAGCCCTCGCTCGGCGCCTCCGGCGCGATCTTCGGGCTCTTCGGCGCCACCGCCGTGCTCATGCGCCGGCTCCGGTACGACATGCGCCCCGTGATCGGTCTTCTCGTGGTCAACCTGATCATCACGTTCGGGTGGGGCAACATCGCATGGCAGGCCCACATCGGGGGACTCGTCGGCGGTGTCGTGGTCGGCTATGCCATGGTCCACGCCCCGCGCGAGCGGCGCACTCTCGTCCAGTACGGGACGTGTGCGCTGGTGCTCGCGGCCGTGGTCGTGATGACCCTGGCGAGGACGGCCCAGCTCACCTGAGCGGCGGATCCGCACAGGCAGTAGCCCAAGGTTGTACCCAGCGTTGTCCACAGTCTGTGGCGGATCTTGTGCACGCTGTGGGGAACAGACGTGCCCCCTGTCACCGAGCGGAGTTTCCGCAGGTGAGACAGGGGGCGAACGCATTTGCGGGGGCCGGTGATTCCGTCATACCGGCGTCAACGCCCGATCCGGTTATCCACAGATCGTCGTTCTTTTTCCACTGGTCGCCGCCTCTGTGGACAAAGGCTGTGGATAACTCGCCGCACCCCACCGGACGGAGCCGGACGCAGAGCCCCGCGGGGCCGCTACTTCCACTGTGTGGAGACGCCGAACCCCGCCGCGATGAAGCCGAAGCCCACCACGATGTTCCAGTTGCGCAGCGCGTGGATGGGCAGCGAGCCGTCGGTCACGTAGAAGACGACGATCCACGCGAGACCGATGAGGAACATCGCCAGCATGACCGGCGCGACCCAGCCGCGGCTGTCCAGCTTGATGTTGGTGGCCTGCTTGGACGGCGGCGGCGTGTAGTCGGCCTTCTTGCGGATACGTGACTTCGGCACGAGGGTCTCTCCTGTCGATGCGCTGCGTGGCCGCGCAGGGAACGGGGCGGGCTCCGGGGCAGCGTACAAGGGGACACTGAGCGCTCCCCCGGGCGTCCGTTAGCGTAGTGCTTCCGCGGCGCCGAAGGAGATAAGGGTACGTTGAGCAATACGGCCGACTCCCCCCAGGCGGGTCCCGGGTCCCCCCGAACGGGGCCCCTGCCCCCCGCCGCGCGCCGGCTGCGGCCCGTGCGCGTGCTCACGGTGGGTGTCTTCGCCCTCGCCGGGCTGCTGTTCATCACGAGTTTCAACACGGCCAGGGGCACCAACATCCGCACGGACACCTCGCTGCTGAAGCTCTCCGACCTGATCCACGACCGCAGCCAGAAGAACGCCCGCCTCGACGAGTCCAACGCCGTGCTCCGCGACGACGTCGAGGCCCTCGCCAAGCGGACCGGCGGCGGCACCAGCAAGGCCGAGGAAGCCCGGCTCGCGGCGCTGGAGAAGAACGCCGGCACCCAGAAGCTCACCGGCAGGGCCGTCACGGTCACCCTCAACGACGCCCCGCCGGGCGCCACCGCCAAGCTCCCCGGCTACCCCGAGCCGCAGCCCGACTACCTGGTCATCCACCAGCAGGACCTCCAGGCCGTGGTGAACGCGCTGTGGCAGGGCGGCGCCCGGGGCATCAAGGTCATGGACCAGCGGCTGATCTCCACCAGCGCCGTGCGCTGCGTCGGCAACACCCTGATCCTCCAGGGACGCGTCTACTCGCCCCCGTACAAGATCACCGCGGTCGGCGACCCGGACAGACTGCAGAAGGCGCTCGCCTCCTCGCCCGCGATCCAGAACTACATGGTGTACGTCAACGTCTACGGCCTCGGCTGGAAGGTCACCGAGGACGGAACGGTGACTCTTCCCGGCTACTCGGGCACAGTGGATCTGCACTACGCGAAGCCCGTGCAGTAGAGCCCGGGATCGGCTGCCGCAGGGGGACCTGTGCCGGTACGCGTGATCGTCAGGACCGTCAGCGAACTGTGCATCACCGTGGGCGCCCTCATCGTGCTTTTTGTGGTCTACGTCCTGTTCTGGACCGGAGTGCGGGCGGACCGCGCGATGAACGACCAGATCGACCAGCTGCAAAGGCAGTGGTCGAAGGCGACGGCGGCGACCACCGCCGCACCCGGCGGTCCCGCGAGCCAGGGACGGCCCGGACCGTACGTCCCCGGCAGGCCGTTCGCCGTCATGTACATTCCCCGGCTCGGTTTCACGTGGAACAAGCCCGTGCTCGAGGACACCGCGGTGGACACCCTGAAGAAGGGCCTCGGCCACTACCCGGGCACCGCCCGGCTCGGCCAGGAGGGCAACTTCGCGGTCGCCGGACACCGGCGCACCTACGGCGACCCCTTCAAGGACTTCCCCCGGCTGCGCCCCGGGGACGCGGTCGTCCTCACCGACGGAAGCACCTGGTTCACGTATCGGATCGACAAAGGCCCTTACAAAACCGTGCCCACGGACGTTGAAGTAATCGACCCTGTGCCACGTAAGTCGGGGTACGGGCGTCCGGGACGCTATCTGACGCTGACCACGTGTGATCCGGAATGGGGGCACAGTCACCGGTTGATCGTCTGGGCGCACCTCGATGCCGCACAGCCTGTGGACGCAGGCAAACCGGCGGCCCTTCGCCGTTAGTCTGGTGGCGTACGGCGGGAGTCTGGTGCCGTGATGAGACGGAAGGGACGGCATGTACGGCTGGATCTGGCGGCGTCTGCCGGGGAACGCTTGGATCAAGGCGATGATCTCGCTCGTGCTGGTCCTGGCCGTGGTCTACGTCCTCTTCCAGTACGTCTTCCCGTGGGCCGAACCGCTGCTGCCCTTCAACGATGTGACGGTGGACAACCAGTGAGCGCGCGCATTCTCGTCGTCGACAACTACGACAGCTTCGTCTTCAACCTGGTGCAGTACCTCTACCAGCTGGGCGCCGAGTGCGAGGTGCTGCGCAACGACGAGGTGTCGACCGCGCACGCGCAGGACGGCTTCGACGGTGTGCTGCTGTCGCCCGGCCCCGGCACTCCCGAGGAGGCCGGCGTCTGCGTCGAGATGGTGCGGCACTGCGCCGCGACCGGCGTGCCCGTCTTCGGCGTCTGCCTGGGGATGCAGTCGATGCAGGTGGCGTACGGCGGTGTCGTCGACCGGGCGCCGGAGCTCCTGCACGGCAAGACCTCCCTGGTCGAGCACGAGGGCAAGGGCGTCTTCGCCGGTCTGCCCTCCCCCTTCACCGCGACCCGCTACCACTCCCTGGCGGCCGAGCCGGAGACGGTGCCGGCCGAGCTGGAGGTCACGGCACGTACGCACGACGGGATCATCATGGGCCTCAGGCACCGCGAACTCCGCGTCGAGGGCGTGCAGTTCCACCCCGAGTCGGTGCTCACCGAGCATGGCCACCGGATGCTGGCCAACTGGCTGACGGAATGCGGTGACCAGGGGGCCGTGGCGAGGTCGGCGGGGCTGGCCCCGGTGGTGGGCAGGGCCACGGCGTGACCGCGCTGCGCCCCGAGCGCGAGAGCGGCGCCGCCTACGGTGGCGCCGCGGACCACGCATCCCCGTACGGGCAGCAGCCGTACGGGGACGGCGGCGCTTGGCAGGAGCAGGCGTGGCAGGCGGCAGGCGGGCACGGCGAGCCGTACGGGCAGCAGATACCGCACCAGGCATACGACCAGACGGCGCTGCTCCCCCCGTACGAGGAGCCCGCAGCCGCTCCGTTCCACGACCCGTACGTGCCGATGGACAACGAGACGGTCGCGCTGCGCGCCGTCGGCGTCGACGACGCCCGGGAGACCGCGAACCGCGCGGCCGGTCCCGCCGCCCCGCCCGGTGGCCGTGCCGCGCGGCGCAAGGCCGCCAGGAGGCACGGACGGCACGGAGGCGGCCAGGGCGGCCCCGGCGGGCCACAGACGCCCGCGAGAGGCCCTGGGGCGGCCTCGACGGCTCCCCGGTCCCGGGTGGAGGCCCGTCGGGCGGCACGGGCCCAGAAGCCCGGCGCAGCGGTTGTCGTGAGCCGGCTGGTCGGCGAGCTGTTCATCACCACCGGTGTGGTGATGCTGCTGTTCGTGACCTACCAGCTGTGGTGGTCGAACGTGCGGGCGCACCAGGAGGCGGGCAGCGCCGCACAGCACCTCCAGCAGGACTGGGCGAGCGGCAAACGGGCGCCGGGGACCTTCGCGCCCGGGCAGGGCTTCGCCATACTGCACATCCCGAAGCTGGACGTGGTCGCGCCCATCGCGGAGGGCACCAGCAAGACCGACGTCCTGGACAAGGGCATGGTCGGCCACTACGGCCAGGGCCGCCTCAAGACGGCCATGCCGGACGCCAAGACGGGCAACTTCGGGCTCGCGGGGCACCGGAACACGCACGGCGAGCCGTTCCGGTACATCAACCGTCTCCAGCCCGGCGACGCGATCGTGGTCGAGACACAGGACGACTACTTCGTCTACAGGATGACGTCCATCCTTCCGGTGACCTCGCCGGCGAACACCAGCGTCCTCGATCCCATACCGAAGGGCTCGGGCTTCACCAGGCCGGGCCGCTACATCACCCTGACCACCTGTACGCCGGAATTCACCAGCAAGTACCGGATGATCGTCTGGGGCAAGATGGTCGAGGAACGGCCGCGCAGCAAGGGCAAGCCGGACGCCCTCATCTCGTAGTGCCCGGATTCCCCGGGCCGTTCATTTCGTAAGGCCCGTGTACGCACGGGCACGTACAGACGGAGCAGATTGCAGTGGGCGTGACGACCGACCAGGACGAGCAGACCGACGCGCCGTCGTCCGGTCCCGACTCCCCCTCCTCGCCCCGGCGCCGCGGCACCGGCCGGATCGCGTTCGCCGTCAGCGTCTTCGGGGAGCTGCTCATCACCGTGGGCCTGGTGCTCGGCCTGTTCGTCGTGTACTCC
This sequence comes from Streptomyces glomeratus, assembly GCF_021462825.1. Taxonomy (GTDB): domain Bacteria; phylum Actinomycetota; class Actinomycetes; order Streptomycetales; family Streptomycetaceae; genus Streptomyces; species Streptomyces glomeratus. Next base: position 158,800 of record NZ_JAKEEB010000013.1, read on the forward strand.
CTGTGGTGGACGAACGTCCTCGCCGACCGCAAGGCGGACCGGCAGGGCGACAAGGTGCGCGACCACTGGGCGGCCGAGAAGGACAGCGGACCGGGCGCCCTGGACACCAAGGACGGCATCGGGTTCCTGCATGTGCCGGCCATGGACAACGGCGAGGTGCTGGTCGAGATGGGCACGTCGGCGAAAGTCCTCAACGACGGCGTGGCCGGCTACTACACGGACCCCGTCAAGGCGACCCTGCCGATGACGGGTCTGACCGGCAACTTCGCGCTGGCCGCGCACCGCGACGGGCACGGGGCGAAGTTCCACAACATCGACAAGCTGAGGAAGGGCGACCCGGTCGTCTTCGAGACCAAGGACGACTGGTACGTCTACAAGGTCTTCGCGATCCTCCCGGAGACGTCGAAGTACAACGTGAAGGTCCTCTCCGCGGTCCCCAAGCAGGCGGGCGTGACGAAACCGGGCCACTACATCACCCTGACGACCTGCACCCCGGTCTTCACCTCCGAGTACCGCTACATCGTGTGGGGCGAACTGGAACGCGTGGACAAGGTGGACAGCGAGCGGACCCCGCCGCCGGAGCTGCGCTGACCACCGGAGCTGCGCTGACCGCCGGTCCTCCCCGGTGCACGACTGGGCCCCGGCCCCCTGTCGAGGGGGGCCGGGGCCCGGTGTCGTACCAGGGGGCGGGTCAGTTCCTCCTGCCGCCGGTCAGGCCGCCGAAGATGTTCGTGCCGCCGTTGCCGCCGTTGCCGCCGTTGTTGCCACCCTGGTCGGCGGTGACCAGGTCCACCGAGCTGCCCTGCTGGACCTGACTGCCCGGGGCCGGGTTCGACCCCAGCACGGTGGCGTCGTCGTTCTGGGAGCCGACGATGTTGCCCACCTGGAGACCCGCCTGCTTCAGCGCCTGCTTGACGTCCTTCAGCCTCTGGCCCTGGATGTTCGGGACCTGGGTCTGCTGGGGCGCCTTGCCGACCTGGATGGTGACGGTGGAGCCCTTCTTGACCGTGCTGTTGGCCGCGGGCACCGTCTGGACGACCTTGCCGGCCTGGTTCGGGTCGCTGACGTCCACCTCGACGCAGTTGCCGGTCAGGTTGTTGGCCTGCATCTGCTGCTTGGCGGCTTCACAGGCCTGGTTCGTCACGTCCGGCACGGTCGTCGTCGCGGGGGCGACGGCCACCGTCAGCGTGATCACCGTGCCCTTCTCCTTGTCCGTGCCGCCTTCCGGGTCCTGCTCGGTGACGACACCCGGAGTCTGGTCGGACTCCTGCGTCTTCTGCTCGACCTTGAAGCCCTTGTCCTCGAGCTGCGACTTCGCCTTGTCGAACTGGACACCCCGGACGTCGGGCACCGTCACCTTCGGGGCGCCCGTGGACACCACCAGGTTGATCGTGGTGCCCTTCTTGACCGAGGTCTTGAACTTCGGGTTCTGGTCGCAGACGTTGCCCTTGGCCTGGTCGTCGCAGGGCCTGCTGGAGAACGCCAGCTTCAGGTCGGAGTTGTCCGCCAGCTGCCGCGCATCGGCCCTGGACTGGCCGACGAAGTTGGGCACGGAGACGTTCCCGTTGCCCGGGCCGCTGCCGCTGAACATCCACTTGCCGATGAGGATCGCGCCGAGCAGCACCAGCACACCCGCGACGACCAGCAGGATCGTCGAGGTGTTCGCCTTCTTCTTCTGGCGGCGGCGGTCCGGGCGGTCGTCGTAGCCGAAGCCGCCGTCGTCCGGGTTCATGGGCGGCAGCATCGTCGTGGCGCCGGCGGGCTCGGCGCGCAGGGCCGTCGTCGCCTGGTCGTCGGCGTACCCGCCGTAGCCGACGGAGCCCATGGCCGCCGTCGCCGCGACCGGCTGGCCGTCGAGGCACGCCTCGATGTCCTGGCGCATCTCGTCGGCGCTCTGGTAGCGGTAGTCCGGGTCCTTGACCAGCGCCCGCAGCACGATCGCGTCCATCGCGGGCGTGATCTCGGGGTCGAAGACGCTCGGCGGCTGCGGCTCCTCGCGTACATGCTGATAGGCGACCGCGACCGGGGAGTCCCCCACGAACGGCGGGCGGACCGTCAGCAGCTCGTACAGCAGGCAACCGGTCGAATACAGGTCGGACCGGGAGTCGACCTGCTCGCCCTTCGCCTGCTCCGGCGAGAGGTACTGGGCCGTTCCGATGACCGCCGCCGTCTGCGTCATCGTCATACCGGAGTCACCCATCGCGCGGGCGATACCGAAGTCCATCACCTTGACCTGGCCGTTGCGCGTCAGCATGACGTTCGCGGGCTTGATGTCACGGTGGACGATGCCGTTGCGGTGGGCGTACTCCAGGCCCTGGAGGATGCCGATGGTCATCTCCATGGCCCGCTCCGGCAGCAGCTTGCGGCCGCTGTGAAGAAGCTCACGGAGCGTGGAGCCGTCGACGTACTCCATCACGATGTACGGGATCGAGACCCCGTCGATGTAGTCCTCGCCCGTGTCGTACACCGCGACGATCGCGGGGTGGTTGAGCGAGGCGGCCGACTGGGCCTCCCGGCGGAACCGTGCCTGGAAGGAAGGGTCGCGCGCCAAGTCGGCGCGCAGCGTCTTCACCGCCACGGTGCGGCCGAGGCGCGTGTCATGCGCGAGGTAGACCTCGGCCATGCCACCACGGCCGAGCACATGGCCCAGCTCGTACCGGCCGCCGAGGCGACGCGGCTCTTCCATAGCTTCCTACCAGCCCTCTCCGTCGGTCCCGACCACACCCGCGTGTGGTCCGGCGGTGTGCTGTCCGGGCATACGGTACCCGGCTCGCTCTGTGTGACCTGGCCACATCCGCCACCCGATACAGGACCGGTATCGCAACGTGCATCGATGTGAAGGGGACGTGATCGGGGTCACTTCTTGCTGTTGATGACCGCCTCCATGACGTTCTTCGCAATCGGGGCGGCGAGGCCGCCACCGGAGATGTCGTCACGGTTGGCGTTGTCGTCCTCGACCACCACGGCCACGGCTACCGGCGAACTGCCGTCGCCGAGCTTGGCGAACGAGATGAACCATGCGTACGGCTTCTCGCTGTTGTTCAGGCCGTGCTGGGCGGTGCCGGTCTTGCCGCCCACCGTCACGCCGTCGATCTGCGCGTTCTTGCCCGTACCGTCCTTGACGACCGTCTCCATCATCGACTGGAGGATCTGGGCGTTCTTCTCGGACAGCGGCCGGCTCAGCTCCTGCGGCTGGGTCTGCGTGATCACGTCCAGGCCGGGCGTCTGCAGCTTGTCCACCATGTACGGCTTCATCAGCTTGCCGTCGTTCGCGACCGCGGAGGCCACCATCGCCATCTGCAGCGGGGTCGCGGCCGTCTCGAACTGGCCGATCGAGCTGAGCGCCGTCTGCGGCTTGTCCATGTCCTTGGGGAAGTTGGAGGCGTTGGCCCGCACCGGCGTGAACTGCTCGGAGTTGAAGCCGAACTTCTTGGCCTGCTCCAGCATCTTGTCCTTGCCCAGGTCGGCGCCGATCTTGCCGAAGACCGTGTTGCAGGAGAACTGCAGCGCGACCCGCATGGGCGCGTTCTTGCAGGGGATGTTGCCCTCGTTCTTCAGCTCGGTCCGGGTGTTCGGGAGGGTGTACGGCAGCGGCGAGTCGGTGTTCTGATCCGCGCTGTCGTACAGCCCGTTCTGCAGCGCCGCGGCCGCGGTGACCACCTTGAACGTGGAGCCCGGCGGGTAGGTCTCGCGCAGCGCCCGGTTCAGCATCGGGTCGCTCGGGTCGTTCTTCTTCTGCAGCTTCGTCCACGCCTTGGAGTCGACGGTCGTGGAGTTGCCGGCGAACGACGACGGGTCGTACGACGGGTAGGAGGCGAGCGCCAGGATCGCACCCGTCTGCGGGTCGAGCGCGACGGCCGCGCCCTTGCCGCCGACCCTCTTCAGACCGTCGTAGGCGGCCTTCTGCGCGGCCCCGTTGAGCGTGGTGACGACATTGCCGCCCTGCTGCTGCTTGCCGGTCAGCATGTTCAGCGTGTTCCGGAAGAACAGCCGGTCGTCGTCGCCGGTGAGGATGCCGTCCTCGAGGGACTCCAGCTGCGTGGCACCGAACGCCTGGGACGCGTAGCCGGTGACCGGCGACCACATCGCGCCGTCCTTGTAGGTGCGCTTGTAGGCGAAGTCGTTGAGGCTGTCGGCGGACGTCTTCTTCGACCCGGTGATCGGGTCGCCGTCGACGATGATGTCGCCGCGGGGCTTGGAGTACCGGGCGATCAGGACACGGCGGTTGTTCGGGTCGGTGCGCAGACTGTCGGCCTGGAGGTACTGGAGCCAGTTGTCGCGGACGAGCAGCGCGAGGACAAGGAGCCCGCAGAAGATCGCGATCCGGCGCAGGGGCTTGTTCACGGGCGGACCACCTGGGTCATCTCGGCGTCGGGGTTTGGAGCGGGGGACGGCGCCGGGCGGCGCGCGGTGTCGCTGATGCGCAGCAGGATGCCGATCAGGGCCCAGTTGGCGATGACGGAGGAACCGCCGTACGCCAGGAACGGCATCGTCATACCGGTCAGCGGGATGAGCCCCATGACACCGCCGGCGACCACGAACACCTGGAGCGCGAAGGCGCCGGACAGGCCCACGGCGAGCAGCTTGCCGAACGGGTCGCGGGCGGCGAGGGCGGTGCGCACGCCGCGCTCCACGATCAGGCCGTAGATCAGCAGGATCGCCATGATCCCGGCCAGGCCCAGCTCCTCGCCGAAGGTCGCGAGAATGAAGTCGGAGTTGGCCGCGAACCGGATCAGGTCCGAGTGGCCCTGACCGAGGCCGGTGCCGAGGGTGCCGCCGGAGCCGTACGCCCACAGCGCCTGCATGGCCTGCTCGGAGTGGCCTGCGACACCCTGCCGGGAGAGCGTGTACTCCTTCATCGGGTCGAGCCACGCCTGGACACGCTGCTGCACATGCGGTTCGAACGAGGCCACGCCGACGGCGCCGACCGCCGACATCAGCAGACCGAAGACGATCCAGCTGGTCCGCTCGGTGGCGACGTACAGCATGATGACGAACATTCCGAAGAACAGCAGCGACGTACCGAGGTCGGTCTCGAAGACCAGGATCAGGATCGAGATGAACCAGACGACCAGGATCGGGCCGAGGTCGCGGCCGCGCGGCAGGTACAGACCCATGAAGCGGCGGCTGGCCAGCGCGAGTGCGTCGCGCTTCACCATCAGGTAGCCGGCGAAGAACACCGCCAGCACGATCTTCGCGAACTCACCGGGCTGAATGCTGAAGCTGCCGACGTGGATCCAGATCTTCGCGCCGTAGATGTTCGCGCCGAGACCCGGGATGAGCGGCAGGAGCAGCAGGACCAGCGCGCCCACCATGGAGATGTACGTGTACCGCTGAAGGACCCGGTGGTCCTTCAGGAAGATCAGCACGACGACGAAGAGGGCGATGCCCATCGCGGTGTACATCAGCTGGCGGGGCGCAGCGGTGCCGGCCTGCTTGATGGACTGCAGCAGCTTCGACTGGTCCAGCCGCCAGATGACGACCAGGCCGAGCCCGTTCAGCAGCGTCGCGAGCGGCAGCAGCAACGGGTCCGCGTACGGGGCGAACTTCCGTACGACGAGATGGCCCACCCCGGCCAGCAGACCGAGGCCGACGCCGTAGCTCAGCAGGCCGGGCGGCACCTTGTTGTTGATGGCGAGGCCCACGTTGGCGTAGGCGAACACCGGGATGACGACCGCGAACACCAGCAGCGCCAGTTCGGTGTTGCGGCGGCTCGGCGTGCCGATCGCGCCGATCGTGGACGTGTGATGCGTCGTCGTGTTCGTACTGCTGCTCATGGTGTGACAGGGCCCCTCACGGCTTGCTTACTGCTTACCGCACAGTGAGACGACCTTCTGCTCTTCCTCCGAGAGGGTGGGGCCGGGTGTGGGAGTGGGTGCGGTTGGGGTCTTGGTCGCCGGCGGCGACGCCGAGGACGTCGGGGTCGGCGAGGCCTTGGACGTGAAGGAGGCCTTCGTGGTTCCCGTGGTGTCCCCGGCCTTGCCCTTGCCGGTCTTCGCGCTGGTCTGGCTCTGCGTCTTCAGGCGTTCGTTCTCCTTCCGGCACGCGGACGCCTGCACGGACAGCTCGGAGATCTTCGACTGGGCCGCCGTGAGACCGCCCTCGGCGATGGTCGCCCTGACCTGCTTCTGCTGGTACGGCGGCAGGTACTTGAGTTCGATCTCGGGGTGGTCCTTCTCCACCTTCGACAGCGACACCCAGGCGAGGTCCTGGCTGATGCCGCGGTAGAGCGCCACGTGCGTGCCGTTGGCGCCGACGTAGTACTGCGTCTGCGTCCACTGGTAGGCGCCGTAGCAGCCCCCGCCGATGACGCCGAGCACGAGAGCCGTGTAGAACGATCTCTTCAGCCACCTGCGGCCCTTGCGCGGCTTGACGAAGTCCTCGTCGGTGTAGTCGCCGAAGCTGCCCGCCGGGACGTAGCCGGTGGTGTCACCGCTGCCGGGCGGCCCGAACTCGCCGCCGCCCTGCCCGGGCACCGGCCGGCCCAGTCCGGAGGCACGGCCCGCGGGCGTCTGCATGATGCCGTTGTCGTGCAGGTGGTGCTGGTTCTCCGCGACCGCGCCCACCACGACCGGGGTGTCGGACAGCTGCCCGGCGAGGGTGTCCCCGGTGTCCAGGTCCAGGACGTCGGCCACGATGACCGTGATGTTGTCGGGGCCGCCGCCGCGCAGCGCGAGCTGGATCAGCTCCTGCACGGTCTCCTGCGGGCCCTGGTAGCTGGCGAGGGTCTCCTCCATCGTCTGGTGGGAGACCACCCCGGACAGCCCGTCGGAGCAGATCAGATACCGGTCGCCGGCCCGTACCTCGCGGATCGACAGGTCGGGCTCGACGTGGTCGCCGCTGCCCAGTGCGCGCATCAGCAGCGAGCGCTGCGGATGGGTGGTGGCCTCTTCCTCCGTGATGCGGCCCTCGTCGACGAGCCGCTGTACCCAGGTGTGGTCCTGGGTGATCTGCGTCAGGACGCCGTCCCGCAGCAGATAGGCACGGGAGTCTCCGACGTGGACGAGGCCGAGCCGCTGACCGGTCCACAGCAGGGCGGTGAGCGTGGTGCCCATGCCCTCCAGCTGGGGGTCCTCCTCCACCATCGCCCGCAGCTGGTCGTTGGCGCGCTGCACCGCCGTGCCGAGCGAGGTGAGGATGTCGGAGCCGGGGATGTCGTCGTCGAGCGCGACGATCGTGGAGATCACCTCGGAGGAGGCGACCTCGCCGGCGGCCTGGCCGCCCATCCCGTCGGCGATCGCGAGCAGGCGCGGACCGGCGTAACCGGAGTCCTCGTTGCCCTCGCGGATCATGCCTTTGTGCGATCCGGCGGCGAAGCGCAGTGACAGACTCATGCGCACCTCGCCCGTCGGCTCCGGGTACATCCGCACGGTGCCCACCCTCCGGTCGGGAGCGCGCCGGGGCCCATGGTGTGGTCCGCCGCTGCGTGCTCGCTCCGCTCGCTCATTGTCGTACTACTTCCGCAGCTCGATGACGGTCTTGCCGATGCGGATCGGCGCACCCAGCGGAATCGGTGTGGGAGTCGTCAGCCGGGTCCGGTCGAGGTACGTGCCGTTGGTGGACCCGAGGTCCTCGACGATCCACTGGCCGTCCCGGTCGGGGTAGATCCGGGCGTGCCGGCTGGAGGCGTAGTCGTCGTCCAGCACGATGGTGCTGTCGTGGGCGCGGCCGAGCGTGATGGTCTGGCCCTGCAGCGCCACCGTCGTGCCGGTCAGGGACCCCTCGGACACGACCAGCTTGGTCGGCGCACCTCGGCGCTGGCGGCTGGCGCTCGGCTGCTGCCGCTGCGGTGGCGGCCCCGCCGCCCGGGCGGCCTGCTGCGGCCGTCCGGCGTCCCGGCGCGAGCCGCGCTGGGTGACGCGCGTACCGAACAGGTCGCTGCGGATGACCTGCACGGCCACGATCACGAACAGCCACAGTACGGCCAGGAAACCCAGCCGCATGACCGTGAGGGTCAGCTCTGACATTGCCCCCGCTTCACCCTTCGGCTTGCCGGTAAATGATGGTGGTGCTGCCCACGACGATCCGCGAGCCGTCGCGGAGCGTAGCGCGGGTGGTGTGCTGCCCGTCCACCACGATGCCGTTGGTGGACCCGAGATCCTGGATCGTCGAGGGCGTTCCGGTCCGGATCTCGCAGTGCCGGCGGGAGACGCCGGGGTCGTCGATCCGCACGTCCGCTTCGGTGCTGCGGCCCAGCACCAGCGTCGGACGGGAGATCTGGTGGCGGGTGCCGTTGATCTCGATCCAGTGGCGGGTGCGCCCGCCGGATGCCGGAGCGGCACCGGGACGCTGGCCCGCGGACTGCGGGTACCCGTAGCCGCCGGGGCGTCCGCCGGGCGGCGGCGCGGACGGCATGGGCGGTGCTCCCGCCGGCGCGGCGGCCGGCGGATAGCCGTAGCCGCCCGGGCCCTGCCGTCCGGAGGGGGCGGCGGGAGCGGGAGCCTGCTGGCTGGTGGAGGAGGCCAGCGTGCGGCTGCGCACCCGGTACAGGCCGGTGTCGAGGTCGTCGGCCTTCTCCAGGTGGACCTTGATGGGGCCCATGAAGGTGTAGCGCTGCTGCTTGGCGTAGTCGCGCACCATGCCGGCGAGCTCGTCGCCGAGCTGGCCGGAGTAGGGGCTCAGGCGCTCGTAGTCCGGAGCGCTCAGCTCCACGATGAAGTCGTTGGGGACCACGGTCCGCTCGCGGTTCCAGATCGTCGCGTTGTTGTCGCACTCGCGCTGCAGCGCGCCGGCGATCTCCACGGGCTGGACCTCGGACTTGAAGACCTTGGCGAAGGTGCCGTTGACCAGACCTTCGAGACGCTGCTCGAACTTCTTCAGGACTCCCATGAGGCACCTCCTCCGTCGTTGCCGTCCTGGGTACTGCTTACCTGGTACTGCTTACTGATCGTATCCACGCGCCGGAAAATCGGCTGGTTCCCCCTGTCGGCCCTGTCGACGGGTGTCGACGCCTGCGGAGTTCCCTCCGGCCGACCCCTTCGAACTCCTCCTGCTCGTACTCCGTGCTCGTACTCCTGGCATGGATCGTAGAGGCGGCCGCAGACCAGTGTCCCGCACCTGACTGTGCACCCTGCCCCCTCCTGGAGAGATGAGCGGGACCGGTACGAGGTTGATACGTGAACCGATACGGCTCGAGACGTTGCCGGGGCGCCGGGGGCGCCTGGGGAGCGAGGGCTGTGCGGGGGCGCGGCGAGGCGCTGCGGTTGCCTGGGGGACGGGGCGGGTGCCGGTACCGGCGCTGGTCGAACGGGTGGGTGGTCGTACCGGCGCTGGTCGAACGGGTGTCCGTGGGGCTGGTCGGAGGCCGGTCGCAGGGGCGTCCACCGGTGGGGCCGGTGCCCTGCGGGAAAGCGATGTGAACCCACCCTCGCCAGCGTGCTAATGTTCTCGATGTCGGAAGGCGCCGACACCGCAAGGGGCCGGAGCCGGAAGACACACCCAATGCGCGGGTGGCGGAATAGGCAGACGCGCTGGATTCAGGTTCCAGTGCCCGCAAGGGCGTGGGGGTTCAACTCCCCCCTCGCGCACCAGAGAAACCGATGAGACGGGTCTCTGCCGGTGACGGAAGTCACGGCGGGGCCCGTTTCTCGTTGTCCCGGGACTTGTGAGGGACCACACAGCCCGGTGGACGGATGCGCCGGGCCCGCCGGTGAGCTATCTCACCAAGGGGCCTGCGGCTTCGGCTCCTCTGCAGCCACTTCTTGGTCTTGCGGTGGTTCGCGTGGGCCGGCGGGAAGGTGAGCAGGATCGTTGTACCGCGGTGCCGTGATGCCGGGGATGCGGCGGAGCCCGCGGATTCGGTGCCTTCGGTCGCTCAGCCCGTCGGCTGAGCCGGCTCAGCCCGCCCGCCGCGGAACACCTCGTTGACCATCCTCTGGTGCGCCTTCCCGAACGCCACCGCCGCCTGCGCGTCGTCGAGCGGGGCGTCCCCGGTGGTCAGCGAGGCGGTCAGGTCGAACCGTCGCCGGGCGTGCCGTACGTCAGTGCCGCCCAGCCCGGGAAGCCGCCGCCGTGGGTGAAGACGGTGGCCCCGCAGTCCGTCTCCTGCACGAACAACCCCAGGCCGTAGCCCGACTTGGGGCGCGGTTCGCCCATCTCGGCCGGCAGCGGGGCCGGCAGGTGTCCGCCGGCGGCTCGGGGATGTCCGGCGAGGCGTCCGGCACCACGGTGCCCGATGCCCGACAGGCCGAGTGGACTCAGGATCCGCCGCTGCATCTCCTCGGCGAACGGCCCTCGGCCACCAGTTGCAGCACCAGGGTCGCGGTGAGGTCTTGGTGCTGCTGCCGACCCGGAACCGCCCGTCGGTCGGCGGCTCGGCGCTCTCGCCCGGCTTGCGCACACCGGCGCTGCCGACCCACCCGCCCCGCTGATCATGCACGTGCAGCCGTACTCCGGCCCAGACGGAATCGGCGATCTCAGACGCTGCGGGCGGTGATGTCGCCGTAGGCGGTGGTCGCGTGGATGTTCAGGCCGGCGGCGTCGCCGTCGGTGTTCTTCAGCGCGTTGTGGATCCGGCCGTAGGCGGTGCCGGCGTCCAGGGAGGCGGAGACTCCGCGGGCGGCGCCGACCGAGATCCCGCCGTGTTCGGTGCGCAGTGTGACCGTGC
>NZ_JAKEEB010000014.1 GCF_021462825.1 Streptomyces glomeratus
CTCGGCCGCCGATCACCGATCCGCTGCCGCGCCCCGCGGCGCGCGATGCCGCAGCGACCGCCTTGCCCGCGGTCACGGCCAGCTTGGCCCGCGGCGTCAGCGGGTCCGAGTTGCCTGCCATCAGTTCTCGATCCTCCTTGCATACGGCGCCGCGCCCTGTCCCGGCAACGTGTGGCCCTCAGCCTATCCAGATCCCCTCACGCCCCCGAACCGCGGCACCACCCCGGCGCCCGCGCGAACCTGACGACCGTACCCTTGCCGCCATGCGACACCGTTCCATCCCCGGCGTCAAAGGGCGCGTCCGGCCCTCGGCCGCCGATCACCGATCCGCTGCCGCGCCCCGCGGCGCGCGATGCCGCAGCGACCGCCTTGCCCGCGGTCACGGCCAGCTTGGCCCGCGGCGTCAGCGGGTCCGAGTTGCCTGCCATCAGTTCTCGATCCTCCTTGCATACGGCGCCGCGCCCTGTCCCGGCAACGTGTGGCCCTCAGCCTATCCAGATCCCCTCACGCCCCCGAACCGCGGCACCACCCCGGCGCCCGCGCGAACCTGACGACCGTACCCTTGCCGCCATGCGACACCGTTCCATCCCCGGCGTCAAAGGGCGCGTCCGGCCCATCACCGTGCTCGGCGACCGCGTGCTGCGCACCCCCGGCGCCGAGGTCACCGACTTCGGCCCCGAACTCGCCCGGCTCGTCGAGGACATGTTCGCCACCATGTACGCCGCGCAGGGCGTGGGACTGGCGGCGCACCAGATCGGTGAGGCGCTGCGGGTGTTTGTGTACGACTGCCCGGACGACGAGGAGGTGCGCCATCTGGGGCATGTGGTGAACCCACGGCTCGTCGAGGCGGACGGTGTGGTGCTGCGCGGACCGGAGGGGTGCCTGTCCCTGCCGGGTCTGGAGGCGGGCACGGAGCGGTACGACCGCGCGGTCGTCGAGGGCTTCACGGTGGACGGCGAGCCGGTGCGGGTGGAGGGCACCGGGTGGTTCGCCCGGTGCCTTCAGCACGAGTGCGACCACCTGGACGGTGGCCTGTATGTCGACCGGCTCGGCGGCCGGCGGCGGCGCCGGGTGATGCGGCAGGCCGCGCGGGCGCCGTGGAGCAGATGAGTTCGGTCGTCCGGCACCGGAACGGTCGCGGCCGGTCGCGCCCGCGCGGCGAAGCCGCGGAGCGACGGCACGGCCCCGCACCCCGGGCGGGGGTCTCAGAACCCGGGGCCTCCGATGCGATCCCCCGCCGCGGCCAGCCGGCCCCACAGCAGGTCCGCCAGACTGCGCACCAACTCGGCCCGGGAGCAAGGCCGTTCGCCCAGCCACCAGTCACCTGCCGCGTGCATCATGCCGACGATGCCGTGTCCCCATACCCGGGCGAGCTGGTGGCTGCCCGGGCCGAGGTCCAGGCGATCCTCGATGACCTGGGCCAGTTCCTCGCCCATGCGGCGCAGCACCGGGACGGAGTGCCGGCCGGTGTCGAAGCCCTGGTCGTTCTGCGAGCCGCCCTCCGCCGGATGCATCAGGAATCGGTAGACCTGCGGCCGGGCCTCGATGGCCGCGAGATAGGTGTCCAGGGTGGACTCCACGCGCTCCCGCCGGTCGGCCGGGGCGTCCAGAGCCGCCCGCAGCGAGTCGAGCAGCGCGTCCGTGTGGCGTTTGGCGAGCGCGGCGTACAGCCCGCCCTTGTCGCCGAAGTGGCGGTAGAGGATCGGCTTGGTGATGCCGGCCTCGGCGGCGATGGCGTTCATCGAGGCCCCGGGGCCGTCGCGCAGCACCACCCGGTCGGCGGCCTCCAGCAATTCGCGCCGTCGGCGGTCGGCGGACCGTTGCTGCTCGGCCCGCTGCGTGGTGTCCATGATCTCTCCCCACCCGTGCTGTTTCGGTGACGCCTGCGCAAACTAACACTGAAAGGCCGGCCGGTATCGAACGAGCTGCCGACCGACCAGGCGGACGACCATGTCGGCCCGGGAGTTGACTTCTCCTACCGGTGAGTAACACACTGCCGTTACCGCAAGTAACACGCTAGCGCAGTGCTGGAGGGGACATGGCCGAGTTCACCATGGAGCTCAACGACGAACAGAAGGAGGTGCGGGACTGGCTGCACGGCTTCGCCGCCGATGTGATCCGCCCCGCGGCCGCCGAATGGGACGAGCGTGAGGAGACTCCCTGGCCGGTCATCCAGGAGGCCGCCAAGGTCGGCATCTACTCCCTCGACTTCTACGCCCAGCAGTACTTCGACTCCACGGGCCTCGGCATCCCCATGGCGATGGAGGAGTTGTTCTGGGGCGACGCGGGCATCGCGCTGTCGATCGTCGGCACCGGACTCGCGGCCGTGGGCGTCCTCTCCAACGGCACCGAGGAGCAGATCGGCACCTGGATCCCCCAGATGTACGGCGACGCCAACGATGTCAAGGTGGCCGCCTTCTGCTCCTCGGAACCCGACGCCGGCTCCGATGTCGCCTCCATGCGTACACGTGCCGTGTACGACGAGGCCAAGGACGAGTGGGTCATCAACGGCACCAAGACCTGGGCCACCAACGGCGGTATCGCCAACGTCCATGTCGTGGTCGCGGTCGTCGACCCGGAGCTGGGCTCCAAGGGCCATGCCTCCTTCATCGTCCCGCCGGACACCCCGGGCCTGTCCCAGGGCCAGAAGTTCAAGAAGCACGGCATCCGGGCCTCGCACACCGCAGAGGTGATCTTCGACAACGTCCGCGTCCCCGGCTCCTGCCTGCTCGGCGGCAAGGAGAAGCTGGACGAGCGGCTGGCCCGGGCCCGGGAGAAGGCGACGGCGGGCGGGATGGAGAGGGTGCGGAACGCGGCCATGGCCACGTTCGAGGCGTCCCGCCCGGCCGTGGGGGCGATGGCCGTGGGCACGGCCCGTGCCGCGTACGAGGTCGCCCTCGACTACGCGCAGACGCGTGAGCAGTTCGGCCGGCCGATCATCGACAACCAGGGTGTCGCCTTCCAGCTCGCGGACATGCGGACGCAGATCGACGCCGCCCGTCTGCTGGTGTGGCGGGCCTCGTGGATGGCGGTCAACGGCAAGCCGTTCACGGCGGCCGAGGGCTCCATGTCGAAGCTGTTCGCCAGCGAGACGGCCAAGACGGTCACCGCGCAGGCGATCCAGATCCTCGGAGGCAACGGCTACACCCGGGAGTACCCGGTGGAGCGGATGCACCGGGACGCCGGCATCTACACCATCTTCGAAGGGACGAGCGAGATCCAGCGGCTGGTGATCGCACGGACCCTGTCGGGAATGCCGATCCGCTAGGGCCTGTCCTCGGGGGGCGCTCACCGGTGCTTCAGCGGCGTGAGCTGCTCGATGTCGTACCGCCTGCGCAACGCCTCGATCGCCGCCTGGTCCGGTGGGCCCCCGTCCGCGAGGATCTCCAGCAGCTCCTCGAAGTAGCGTTCGTGATCCGGCGGCGGAGATGCCTGGAAGAACATCTTCGCCGGGGTCTCCGCCGGGTTCGCGAACGCGTGGGGGCAGCCCGGCGGTACGACGACGACCGTGCCCGGCGTCGCCCGCACCACCCTGCGGCCCGACCGCGACTCCCACTTCTGCCAGTGGTCGCGGGTCCGTATCCGGGGCTCGAAGGCCAGCACGTCCAGCTCGCCCTCGAGGACGTAGAACAGCTCCTCGCTGCGGGTGTGGACATGGGCGCCGACGTCGAAGCCCGGTGGCACGATCACCTCGAACGTGGACGCCGTGCGCGAGTGCGAGCCGGTGACCTTGAACGTCACATGCTGCGCCGGCGTCCGCACGACGCGTCCATGGCCGGGCGGCACGAACAGTCCCTCGGCCGCCGCCACCCTGTCGGTCATCCTCACGTCCGGTTCCCGTCCGCGGTGACATGCCAGCGGCCCAGGGTCATTTCCGCCGTGATGCCCGGGCCGAAACCGGCCAGCAGCCCCCGTGCCGTGGGATCGGCGCCGCCCTCGTCGAAGAGCCGGCGCAGCGCGTCCAGGACGACGGCGCTCGCGATGTTGCCGTACTCGGTCAGCGTGGCCCGGCTGAACCGGAAGGCCTCCGGCGGCACCCGCAGAAACCTGCTCAGGTCGTCCAGGATTCGCGGACCGCCCGCGTGGATGACGTAGAAATCCAGATCGGAAGCGTTCCACCCGTGCTGCAGAGCCAGCTCCTGCAGGGCCGGGGCGAGCGGTTCCATGGTGGTCGGCACCCGTTTGTCCAGCAGGAAGTGGAATCCTGTGGACCGGATGTCGTAGGCGATCCACTCCTCGGTCTTGGGAATCAGATACGAGCCGTTGCGCTCCAGCTTGACGCCCGTGCCGCCCTTGCCGCGCACGACGGCCGCCGCGATGCCGTCGCCGAACAGGCCGTTGGACAGCAGCGAGCCGACCCCCAGATCGGTGGGCTGGTAGCACAGCGAGCAGAACTCGCAGGCCACGATGAGCGCGTTGCCGTCCGGGTAGGCCCGGCAGAAGTCGTGCGCCCGGTTGATGGCGGCGCCGCCCGCGGCGCAGCCCAGCTGGGCGATGGGCAGCTGCCGGGTGTCGGTGTCGAAGCCCATCGTGTTGATCAGCCACGCGGTCAGCGAGGGCATCATGAACCCCGTGCAGGACACGTAGATGATCACGTCGATGTCTGTGGCGAGCAGTTCCGCGTCGTCCAGCGCGCGCTGGACGACCGCAGGGACCCGGGCCTTCGCCTCGGCCTCGTAGAGATCGTTGCGCTCCTCGAAGCCGGGGTGCTTGAGGGTCTCCTCGATCGGCTGCACGATGTGACGGGTGCGCACCCCGGTGTTCTCGATCAGTCGCAGCGCCAGCGGGAGTTGGGGGTGATCCGCGTGCCGGGAGCGCGCCAGTTCCAGCGTCTCCTCCATCGTGAGCACGTACTCCGGAACGGAAACCGCGGGTCTGCACAGGATGGCCATGGAGGCGCCTTCTTTCGCCTTGGCGGGGGACTCCGGCCCCCCGGCAAAAGGGTTCACCCGTATGAGGGCTTCACCCACGATCGCCCGGCGGGGCTGCGATATCTCGTCGGGTTACTCCGCTTCAGTGATGCACGCACAGTGACATTCCGGGCATGCTCGGTGAGCGACACGAGTCGGAGGAGGAGCGTCGATGACGCGCACGGCCAGGCGACTGCTGGAGGAGGCCACCCGGAAGCTGGCCCCGGACCCGCACGCCAACCGGCTGCTTCCGTTGATCGCCCGGGGCGCGGCCAGGCCCGCCACCCTCGCGGCTCTCGCCCTCCAGCAGCGGGAGGTGATCGCCTCCGACCGCCGGGCGTTCGAATACCTGTCCGAGCGGTCGCGGGACGAGCCCGCGTCCGCGGCCTTCTTCGCCGCTCTCGCGCACGGTGAGGCCGTGGCCCAGGACCGTCTGCGGGCCTTCGCCTCGGTCTGCCGGGCCGACGAGGCCGCGGACACCTACGAGCCCCCTGCGGACTGCCAGGGCTATCCGGCCTACGTGGCCTGGCTCGCCCTGAACGGGGAGCCGGCCGAGGTCGCCCTGGCCCTGAGTGCAAACTTCGCGGCCTGGGGCCGTTACTGCGCCTCGATCGCGCAGGCGCTGCGCCACCACTACGGCTACGACGACGCGGCCTGCGGGTTCTTCGACTTCTTCGCCGGCCCGTCACCGGACCTGGACACCAAAGCCGAGGAGGCGGTGCAGGAGGGCCTGGACGCCGGCCGCCTGGACGAGGACCGCGCACACCGCTACGGCCGGCTGCTCCAGGGCTACGAGACGCAGTTCTGGCATGCCCTGTGGGAACTGGACGCGCGGGCCGGCCGGCTTCCCTAGCGGAGCGAACCGCTGCTGTGCGCGATGCACGCGACATCGATGCGGTCCGCCAGCTTGGCCAGCTCGATGGTCAGCGCGGCCACGGTGTCCTCGTCCAGCCCGTCCTCGCCGGCCTCGACCAGCCGCAGCCACCGGCCGCCCACCGTGCGCAGCAACTTGCTGACGTCCGCGGCCGCCACCTGCAACGTGCCGCGGTCGTCGACGATCAGAGGCAGGGTCACTTCGCGGTTCACAGCAGGGATCGTAGCCGCGGAACGCTCACGCCCCGTGCCATACGGTGGTGATGTTGCAGAACTCGCGGATTCCGTGCCCGGACAGCTCGCGGCCGTAGCCGGAGCGCTTGACCCCGCCGAACGGGAAGGCGGGGTGGGACGCCGTCATGCCGTTGATGTACACACCGCCGGCCTCCAGATCCACGACGAAACGGTCGACCTCGGTACCGTTGTGCGTCCACACGTTCGAACTCAGTGCGAACGGCGAGTCGTTCGCGATCGCCACCACCTCGTCGATGTCGGCGGCCCGGTAGAGCGTGGCGACCGGGCCGAAGGCCTCCTCGTGGTGGATGCGCATCTCGGGGGTGACCTCGGCGAGCACGGTCGGCGGGTAGTACCAGCCGGGGCGGTCCGGACGTTCGCCGCCGCACAGCACCCTCGCGCCCTTGCCGACCGCGTCCTGGACCAGTTCCTCCAGGTCGGCGCGGCCCTGTTCGCTGGAGAGCGGCCCGACCTCCGTCTCCTCGTCCATCGGGTCGCCGAGCCTGAGCTCGCTCATCCGGGCGGTGAACCGTTCGGTGAACGCGTCGAACACATCGGCGTGCACGACGAACCGCTTGGCGGCGATGCAGGACTGCCCGTTGTTCTGCACCCGGGCCGTCACCGCCACCTCGGCGGCCCGCTCCACATCCGCGGAGGGCATCACGATGAACGGGTCGCTGCCCCCGAGTTCCAGGACCGTCTTCTTGATCTCGTCCCCGGCGACCGAGGCCACGGACCGGCCCGCCGGTTCGCTGCCGGTGAGCGTCGCGGCCTTGACCCTCGGGTCGCGCAGGATCTTCTCCACCGCCCCGGAACCGATGAGCAGGGTCTGGAAACATCCCTCGGCGAAGCCCGCCCGGCGGAACAGGTCCTCCAGGTAGAGCGCGGTCTGCGGGACGTTGGAGGCGTGCTTGAGCAGGCCCACGTTGCCGGCCATCAGCGCGGGCGCGGCGAAGCGGACCACCTGCCACAGCGGGAAGTTCCACGGCATCACGGCGAGGACCGGTCCGAGCGGCCGGTAGCGCACGATCACCCAGGAGGCGCCCGAATCCTTCACGTCGTACGCGGCGGGCTCCTCGTCGGCGAGCAACTCCTCGGCGTGCTCCGCGTACCAGCGCATCGCCTTGGCGCACTTCGCGGCCTCCGCACGGGCCTGCCTGATCGGCTTGCCCATCTCGGTGGTCATCACCCGCGCGATGCGCTCCTGATCCTCCTCGAGCAGGTCGGCCGCCTTGCGCATGCGCAGGGCCCGTTCGGCGAACGTGGTCGTGCGATGGGTGCGGAACGCGGTCTCGGCGGCGGCGAGCCGGCGCTCGATCTCGTCCTCGCCCAGGGCGTCGTACGTCTCGAGCGTCTCGCCGGTCGCCGGATTGACGGTGGCGATGGGCATGGCTGACCTCCTGAGAACAGGCTCTGCTTCGACCTTCCCGCGCGGCGGCGGCCACCGCAACGCGGCTCATCCGTCAGCCGAGTGCTCCGCGAGCCGGTCGAGAAACGCCGTCTGTGCCTTCACGATCAGCTCGCGGGCCCGATCGAGGCCCAGCCACTCGACACGGTCCAGCTCGGGGAACTCCGCAAGGCGTCCCGAGCGCGGCGGCCACTCCATCGTGAAGGTGCCCGGCACGACCGTCGCCGGGTCGAGGTCCGCCTCGACCGCCCAGGCCGTGACCACCTTGCCGCCCGTCTGCCGCACCTCGCCGAGCGGTACGGCCTCCCCGTCGGGCGGCGGAACCCCCAGCTCCTCCAGGAACTCGCGACGGGCGGCCGCCCAGGAGGGCTCGTCCGGCTCGTACTCGCCCTTGGGCACGGTCCACGCCCCGGCCTCGCGGCGGACGAAGAACGGGCCGCCCATATGGCCCAGCAGGACTTCCAGACCGTGATCGGTGTGCCGGAACAACAGCAGACCGGCGCTGCGCCTCGGCCGCCCGTTCATGGCGCCACATGGGGGTGCGCGGCCAGCAGCGTCTCCACCGTGTCGGCCTCCTCGGGCCGCTTGTCCTCGCGGTAGCGCACGACCCGGGCGAAGCGCAGGGTGATCCCGGCCGGGTAGCGGCTGGACCGCTGGATTCCGTCGTAGGCGATCTCGACGACCAGTTCGGGGCGCACCTTCACCACCCAGCCGTCGTCCTCCACCGCCAGTTCCCTCAGCCGCTCGGTCTGCCAGGTGAGCATCGCGTCCGTCATGCCCTTGAACGTCTTGCCGAGCATCACGAAGGAGCCGTCCGGGGCGCGGGCGCCCAGGTGCAGGTTGGAGAGCTTGCCGGTGCGGCGGCCGTGGCCCCGCTCGGCGGCCAGCACCACGAGGTCGAGGGTGTGCACGGGCTTGACCTTGAGCCACGAGGCGCCGCGCCGGCCGGCGCTGTAGGGGGCGTCGAGGGCCTTGACCACCACGCCCTCGTGCCCTCGTGCCAGGGTCTCGGCGAGGAAGTCCTCCGCGGCGGCCACGTCCTCGGGCCCCTTCACCACCGTGCGCCGCACCCGCATCGGCTCCGGTACGAGCCGGGCCAGCTCCGCGTGGCGTTCGGTGAAGGGCAGGTCCAGCAGGTCCCGGCCGTCCACCGACAGCGCGTCGAAGAAGACGGGGGAGACGGGGACGGCCGCGGCGGCGGTCGCCACATCCAGCCGGGAGCCGACCCGCCCGGCGGTCTCCTGAAAGGACCGCGGCCGTCCGTTCTCGTCCAGCGCGATGACCTCGCCGTCCAGGATGAACCGCTCGCCCCTCAGCTCCAGCGCGGCGGCGGTGATCTCCGGCAGCCGGTCGGTGATGTCGTCGAGGGTGCGGGTGTGGATCCGTACCGCGTCGCCGTCCCGGTGGACCTGCACGCGGATGCCGTCGAGCTTCTCCTCGACGGCGCACGCGCCGAGTTTCCCGACGGCCTCGGCGACGGACGACGCGGTGTGCGCGAGCATCGGCAGGACGGGCCGGCCGACCGTGAGCCGGAAGGCGGCGAGAGCGTCCGGGCCGTCGGCGAGCAGGGCCCGCGCCACGGTCTGGAGTGATCCGGCCAGCATGACGGCCCGCCGTACGTCGGTCGGAGCTGCCCCCGTCGCCTCGGCCAGTCCCTCCACGGCCAGGGCGTCCAGTGCCCCCTGACGCACCTCACCCGTCAGCAGCCCGGTCAGGAACCGCTGTTCGTCCGCGGTGGCCGCCGCCAGCAACTCGCCCACCAGCCGCTTGCGCTCGGCCTGGGAGCCGGTGCCGGTGACGGCGCCGATCCGGCTCAGCCGGGTGTCCACGTCCCGCACGGTGAGCGTGGGCTCGGCGGCGGGCTCGATCCGCTGCCCCAGGAGCTTCCAGCCCACGCCGAGCCGTCCTTGCGGCAGCCGCCCGGCCAGATACGGGATGACGATCGGCACGTCGTCCGCGTCGGCGTCCCGGAACAGCCCGCCGAGCAGCGCGATCTTCCGGGACCGCGCCGATGTGGCGGCGACCTCCAGGGACACGCGGGCCAGCCGGGCGAGGAGCATGCAGTCATGGTGCACCGCCGGCGGCCGGTCCACACCCCTGCGGCCGCGTCCAGGCCCGCCATGAGCAGCCTCCGCGTTGATCGCGGAGGGCGGTGCGCGGGACGGGGCGGGGCGTGACGAACGGCACGGAGCGGTCGTGGAGCGTTCCGTCGGCGAGCCGGACCCCGGTGAGCCGGTCCCTCTCGGTCACCAGCCCCGCGACCTCGCCGGGCACCACTCCCGCCCCGGCCGCCGCGAGCCTGCGCAGGCCCTGCTCGGACCGCTCCTCCGCGGCGACGGTGTGCGGGAACAGGGGCACGTCCTTCGACCACTGGGAGACCATCAGCGCCCGGTGTACGCCCGGCGGGCTCGTCGCCAGCACACCGATGGGCGGTCGCGCACCTCCCACCCCTGGCCGTGGGGCGGTGCGGCACATCGCGCCCGTACCGCTCGGCGACCGCGGACACCGGGGCGGCTCGTCCCGCGGCCGGTGGCGATCACCGGGTGCCGGGCGTGCACGGGCCGCCC
This sequence comes from Streptomyces glomeratus, assembly GCF_021462825.1. GTDB lineage: Bacteria > Actinomycetota > Actinomycetes > Streptomycetales > Streptomycetaceae > Streptomyces > Streptomyces glomeratus. The sequence continues at coordinate 9,993 of NZ_JAKEEB010000014.1, forward strand.
TTGCGCGAGCGTCACGCCCATGGCGCCGCCCGCGACGCGGACGGCGTCACGACCCGGTCACGGACCATCTCCACGCCGTAGCGCGCGATCTCCTCCCCGGCCGACCGCGAGGAACTCCGCCGGGGGCATCCCGTCCCCCGACAGCCGGCCCTGCAGGTGCGCGGCGGGCGCGTTGCGTGGCTCGCCCGCGTCGGCGACGAGCGTGCGACGCCGGGTCCGGTTGCCGGCGCATACAGCGGTGTGCCTCTCGGTGAGGGTGACCACCTTCGAGGGATTCGAGGGAACAGTGGCCCCATCACTGCGGCATTGACAAACCGGTTTGCCGAAACTGCAATGAGGCCATGGGTACGGAAGAGGTTCTCGCGGGCGTGGGCCCCCGGCTGAGGCGGCTGCGGAAAGAGCGGGAGGTGACGCTCGCGGGGCTGTCGGAGGCGACCGGCATCTCCGTCAGCACGCTCTCCCGCCTGGAGTCGGGCCTGCGCAAGCCCAGTCTGGAACTGCTGCTGCCGATCGCGCAGGCCCACGAGGTGCCGCTGGACGAACTGGTCGGCGCCCCGCCGGTGCGGGACCCGCGGGTGCGCGCCGAGCCGGTCGTCCGCCATGGCCGCACCCACTGGCCGCTCACCCGCCAGCCCGGCGGACTCCAGGCCTTCAAGGTGCTCGAACCGCGCCGGAGGCTCGAACCGGATCCGCGGACGCACGAGGGCTACGAGTGGCTGTATGTGCTCTCCGGCCGGCTCCGGCTGGTGCTGGGCGAGCACGACGTGGTGCTGGACCCCGGTGAGGCCGCCGAGTTCGACACCCGGGTGCCGCACTGGTTCGGGTCGACCGGGGAAGGGCCGGTGGAGTTCCTCAGCCTGTTCGGCCCGCAGGGTGAACGGATGCATGTACGGGCGCGGCCTCGCCGGTCGTGACGCATCCGGCTGTTCCCTGATGGGCAAGCGACCGCTTAGTATGCGACCGACCCGGTCAGGTGAAGACGACCAGCACAGCCCCCTGGAGGCCGCGTATGCAGGCATGGCAAGTGCACGAGAACGGCGAGCCGAGTGAGGTGATGCGGCTGGCGGAAGTGGAGCCGCCCACGCCCGGCGACGGTCAGGTCCTGCTGAAGGTGCGGGCCGCGAACATCAACTTCCCCGACGCGCTGCTGTGCCGCGGCCAGTACCAGATCAGGCCGCCGCTGCCGTTCACGCCGGGCGTGGAGATCTGCGGCGAGACGGAGGACGGCCGACGGGTGATCGCCAACCCGGCGCTGCCGTACGGGGGCTTCGCCGAGTACGCCGTCGCCGATGCCGCCGCTGTCCTGCCCGCGCCCGAGGCCCTCGACGACGCCGAGGCCGCGGCCCTGCACATCGGCTACCAGACGGGCTGGTTCGGTCTGCACCGCCGGGCCGCCCTCCAGGCCGGGGAGACGCTGCTCGTGCACGCCGCCGCCGGAGGGGTCGGCAGCGCGGCCGTGCAGCTCGGCAAGGCCGCCGGCGCCACCGTCATAGGCGTCGTCGGCGGCGCCGGCAAGGCCGCCGTGGCCCGCGAGCTGGGCTGCGACGTCGTGATCGACCGCCGTACCGAGGACGTCATCGCGGCAGTCAAGGAGGCCACCGGCGGCCGGGGCGCCGATGTGATCTACGACCCGGTGGGCGGGGAGGCCTACGCGCAGTCCGCGAAGACGGTCGCCTTCGAGGGACGTATCGTCGTCGTCGGCTTCGCCAGCGGGTCCATCCCCAGCCCGGCGCTCAACCACGCCCTCGTCAAGAACTACTCCATCCTCGGCCTGCACTGGGGCCTGTACAACACCAAGAACCCCAAGCTGATCCAGCACTGCCACGAGCAGCTCACGGAACTGGCCGCCCAGGGCGCCATCAAGCCCCTCGTGAGCGAGCGGGTGCCGCTGGGCGGGGCCGCGGACGCCGTGCAGCGCGTCGCCGACGGCGTCACCACCGGCCGGATCGCCGTCGTACCGGAGAACGGAGCCGCCGCATGACCGACGCAGCCGAACTGCGCGAGCGCACCCGCGCATTGCTCGCCGAGCACCCTCCGGCCTCGACCGGCCGCCTGGACTTCCTGCGGGCCCGCTTCGACGCCGGACTCGCCTGGGTGCACTACCCGGAGGGCCTCGGCGGCCTCGGCGCCCCTCGCTCGCTCCAGGCGGTCGTCGACGCCGAACTCCAGGCCGCGGGCGCACCCGACAACGACCCGCGGCGCCTCGGCATCGGCCTCGGCATGGCCGCGCCGACCATCCTCCGCTACGGCACCGAGGAACAGAAGCGGCGCTATCTCAGGCCCCTGTGGACGGGCGAGGAGGTGTGGTGCCAGCTGTTCAGCGAGCCGGGCGCGGGCTCCGACCTCGCGGCACTCGGCACCCGTGCCGTCCGGGACGGCGGGGGAGACTGGGTGGTCAACGGGCAGAAGGTGTGGACCTCCAGCGCCCATGTCGCCCGCTGGGCCATCCTCATCGCCCGCACCGACCCGGACGTGCCCAAGCACCAGGGCATCACGTACTTCATCTGCGACATGACGGACCCCGGCGTCGAGGTCCGGCCCCTGCGGCAGATCACCGGCGAGGCCGAGTTCAACGAGGTGTTCCTCACCGACGTCCGCATCCCCGACGACCGTCGCCTGGGCGGGATCGGTGACGGCTGGCGCGTCGCGCAGACCACGCTGATGAACGAGCGTGTGTCCATCGGCGGTATGCGGATACCGCGTGAGGGCGGCATGATCGGTCCGGTCGCGAGGACCTGGCGCGAGCGCCCCGAACTGCGCACCCACGACCTGCATCAGCGCCTGCTGACGCTGTGGGTCGAGGCCGAGGTCGTCCGGCTCACCGGAGAGCGGCTGCGCCAGCAGCTCTCCGCGGGCCAGCCCGGCCCGGAGGGCTCCGGCATGAAGCTCGCCTTCGCCCGCCTCAATCAGGAGATCAGCGGGCTGGAGGTCGAACTCCTCGGCGAGGAGGGCCTCCACTACGACGACTGGACCCTGCGCCGGCCCGAACTCGTCGACTTCACCGGCCGCGATGCCGGCTACCGCTATCTGCGCGCCAAGGGCAACAGCATCGAGGGCGGGACCAGCGAGGTCCTGCTGAACATCGTCTCCGAGCGCGTCCTCGGCCTGCCCGCCGAGCCGCGCACCGACAAGGACGTCGCGTGGAAGGACCTCGCCCGATGACCGACCTGCTCTACTCGGAGGAGGAAGAGGCGCTGCGCGTCGCCGTCCGTGACCTCCTCACGGACCACTGCGACCCCGCCGGCGTGATAGCCCGCACCGAGTCGGACACGCCGCACGACCTCGCCCTGTGGAAGTCGCTCGCCGACGCCATGGGCCTGGCCGGGCTGCTGGTGCCCGAGGAACTCGGCGGTCACGGGGCCTCCCACCGCGAAGCCGCCGTCGTCCTGGAGGAACTGGGCCGGGCGGTCGCGCCCGTGCCCTATCTGAGCAGCGCGGTGGTGGCCACGGAGGCCCTGCTCGCATGCGGGGACGACGAGCTGCTGCTGCGGCTCGCCTCCGGGCGGGCCATCGGCGTCCTCGCGGTCGGACTGCACATCGCCCCGGGCGGCGCGTTCACGGCCGTGCGAAGCGAAGGCGGCGCCCTGCACGGGACGTTGACCGGGATCGCGGATGCCGCTGCCGCGGACGTGCTGCTCGTGCCGGCGGACGACGGCGGTCTCCACGCCGTCGACGCGGGCGCCGTGACCGTCACCCCGCAGGTGTCCCTGGACCAGACCCGGCCGGTCGCCACCGTCACCCTCGACGGGTCTCCGGGACGCCGCATCGGGGAGGCCGAGCCCGCCGTGCGACGGGCCCTGCGGGCCGGCGCCGGGCTGCTCGCCTCCGAGCAACTCGGCCTCGCCGACTGGACGCTGACCGAGACGGTGCGCTACCTCAAGGAACGCAAGCAGTTCAACCGGCCCGTCGGCGGCTTCCAGGCACTCAAGCACCGACTCGCCCAGCTGTGGCTGGAGATCGCCGGCCTGCGCGCCGCCGCCAGGGGCGCGGCCGACGCCCTGGCCACCCTTGAGGACGCCGACGTGACGGTCGCCGTCGCCGCGGCGTACGCGGCCCCCGTCGCCGTCCACGCCGCCGAGGAGGCCCTCCAGCTGCACGGCGGGATCGGTATGACCTGGGAGCACCCGGTCCACCTGTATCTGAAGCGGGCGAAGGCGGATGCGATCGCGTACGGGACCGCAGGCCGCCACCGTGCGGCACTGGCCGAACTGGTCGATCTGCGGCCCCCGTTGTAGACGACCGGGGAAGGGGCCCGTCTGCCCTCGGGGCGGCGGGCCCCTTCCATGCCCGCCGCCCGGAGAAGTGAACCCGGAGCGGCGGTCCGGCCAAGTTCCCGCCCGGTGGGGCGCGTCGGCTCCCGGCGCGCCGCATACTCCCTGAGGTTCCGTACGGCCCTACAAGGGAGGCAGAGCATGGCCCTCACCACCCGTCGCAGAGCCCTTACCGCCCTCGGCGCCGCCCTCGCGGGCTCCCTCGCCCTGCCCGCCACGCACGCGCGGGCCGGCGAAGGCAGGTGTGGGCCGCGCCCGCTGTGGCGCGCGCACGCGCACAACGACTACGAGCATCCGCGTCCCCTCTTCGACGCCCTCGACCACCGTTTCGGCAGCGTCGAAGCCGACATCCACCTCGTCGGCGACCAGCTCCTCGTCGCCCACGACCCCGCCGCACTCGACCCCACGCGCACCCTGGAATCCCTCTACCTCGACCCGCTCGCCGCCCTGGTCAAGGCCAACCACGGCTCCGTCCACCGGGGATGGCGCAGGCCGTTGCAGCTCCTCATCGACATCAAGACCGAGGGCTCGTCGACCTACCTCGAACTCGACCGCCATCTGCGGCACCACCGCAACCTGTTCACCCTGTACGCGCACGGACGCGTCCACGCGGGACCCGTCACCGCCGTCGTCTCCGGCGACCGCGCGGCCCGCGCGCCGATGGAGGCGCAGAGCATGCGGTACGCCTTCTACGACGGCCGTCTCAGCGACCTCGACGGTCCGGCCCCCGCCGCCTTCGTGCCGCTCATCAGCGACAACTGGACGGCCGACTTCGGCTGGCTCGGCGACGGTCCGTTCCCGGACACCGAGCGGCGCAGGCTGCGCGACATCGTCGACCGGGCGCACGCGCACCGGCAGAAGGTGCGCTTCTGGGCCACGCCCGACGCCGTGGGACCGGCCCGGGACGCCGTGTGGAGCGAACTCGCGGACGCCGGCGTCGACTACCTCAACACGGACGACCTCACCGGCCTGGAGAGCTTCCTCGATTCCCACGAGCGGCCGTAGAACCACACGTTCGGGGGACACGTCAGCCGCCCGGACGAACCCTTCGCTACGCCACACTTGCGGCCGAAAGCCGCGAAGCGCGCGTGGCGAAGGAGGCTGACGATGGCCGTGTCCATCTCTGTTGTGCTGCTGCTCCTGATCATTGCGGTGATCTACATCCGCAACGGCGCACTGAAGATCTCCCATGCCCTGATCTGCATACTGCTCGGCTTCTTCCTGGCCGGCTCCAGCATGGCCCCGACGCTCCACCAGGGTCTCGCGGCGACGGCGCAGATCGTCGGTGGCCTGCGTCCCTGACCGTCAGAGGACGAGCATCGGGAGACGGCCGTCGGCAGACGGCGCGTCGACGTGACGGCCGTCGGCAGACAGTGTCGACGTGACGGCCGTCATGAGGCGGAGAAGACACCGATGCCGTTGGGTACCGGGCGTTCGGCGCCTCCGCTGGGATGGTTGCGCACCGTCACCGCGCCCGCTCCCTCCCGCCGGGCGACCAGTGTCGAGGAGCCGCCACCGTCCAGGTTGAAGCCGTCGGAGGCGCCCAGCCTCCTCAGCTCCGAGGCGAGTTCGGCGAGGGTGAGACCGCTGCGGTAGGCGGACGCGCCGTCCAGCGCGAGAAGCAGCAGACGCCGGCCCCCGTGCCCGATGCCCACCGCGGTGCGCACGGCGGACGTCGAATCGTCCAGGCCGGCCGAGGGCACGCCGTGGCGCAGCACCGGGAAGCCGCCGACGGCGAAGCGGTACGGGGTCCTGGAGGAGGCGGCCACCAGACGCCGGATCACCCGCACCCGCTCGCCCCGGTACAGCGTGCGCAGTTTCCGGGCCCCCGCCTCACGGCCGACCAGCACCGTGGTGCCGCGGGCGAGGGGACCGCCGCCGGGCCGGCCGGCGGCGGCGACGACCCGGCCGTTGCGCACCGTCACCTCGTAGGTGTCCACGCTGCACGGCGCGCCCCGGTCGGTGTCGGTCCCGCAGACCGCCCGCATCCGTGAGGTACTGCCCCAGTCCGAGGTGTAGACCCCGATCGAACCCACCGGCAGCGCGTACTGGTTGAGCCCGCCCAGCGTCAGCCGCCCGTGGGGCGTGCGCACGGAGCCGCTCAGGGACAGCCGGTCCAGGCGGGCCCTGCGGTCGGAACCCACCCCGAGCACGTCCTCGCTGTCGGCACCGGGCGGCAGACGGGGCCCGAAGCGCTGCCCGTTCGGCACGGCGGCCTTGAGCACGTGCGCGCCCGCGATCGCCGGGCCGTCGCTGGAGCCGGTCGCCTCCACTCCCGGGTGCTGGGTCTCGGAGATGTCGAAGAAGTCGCCGTTGATCCCCGCGATCGCGCCCCGGGCGCCGGCGAGCCGGGAGACGGTGGCCCGGGCGGCGACGGCGCCCGGGTACATCAGGTCCACCCGCACCCGGGGATCCCGCAGGTCGACGGTGACGAGGTGGGCGTGGGTCACCCCGTGGGCCGCGGGAATGTCGAACTGGCTGTAGAGGACACCGGGAGCGATCGTCCGGGCGTCCGGCACACCGGTGGCCGGCGCCGCCCCCACCAGGGCCGCACCGGCCAGCGCACTCCATGCCACCAGGGCCGTCAGTACCGTTCTGAGCCGTCTGTCGCGAGGCGTCACGCTTCCCCCTGATGTCTCCTCAACTACGCAGGACTCAGAGGAAAGTGCAGCAGATGGCGGTGTCTCGTACGGTGATCAGGCGCCTACGACGCGTGAACGGATGAGAAAACGCACTCCTTCGGGTGCTTCCAGGGAGAAACCGCTGCCACGGCCGGCCACGACGTCGACGATCAGCCGGGTGTGGCTCCACACCTCGTACTGGCTTCTCGACATCCAGAAACCCACCGGCTCGTCGACCCCGTCGACCTCCAGCTCCGCGAGCAGCACATCGGAACCGCCGGTGCGGAACTCGCCCTTCGGGTAGCACATCGGGGCGCTGCCGTCACAGCAGCCGCCGGACTGGTGGAACATCAACGGCCCGTGGACCTCCCGCAGCCGCCGCACCAGCTCGGCGGCCGCGGGGGTCAGCTCCACGCGCGGGACCACGTCCATCGTCACGGGTCCATTCCAGCACGAGGCACGTTGCAACGACGTTGCGCACGCGGTGGGACGCCGGGCCCCGGCCGCCGCGGCCCCGGCGCGCCCCGGCCGCGACGCCTACCGGGACACCAGATCGCCTCGAAGGGCCGCCTCCACCATGGGGCGGGTTGCGGTGATGGTCAATCCCGCCGCTGGGGCGGGCACCGTCGGAAGGAGCCAGAGGGCATGTGCGGAATCGCCGGATGGGCCGACTTCGAGCGCGATATCTCCGCCGAGCGGCCGGTCGTACGAGCCATGACGGACACCCTGGCCTGCCGTGGCCCCGACGGGGACGGCGTCTGGGTGAGCGCCCATGCGGGCTTCGGGCACACCCGCAACGCCGTGATCGACATCCCCGGCGGCGGCCAGCCCATGGTCGTGGAGGAGGACGGGCGGCTGCTCGCCGCCGTCACCTACAACGGGGAGATCTACAACTTCCGTGAGCTGCGCACCGAACTGGAGGCGCGCGGCCACCGGTTCCGCACCCGCTGCGACACCGAGGTGGTGATCCGCGGCTACCTCGAGTGGGGCGAGAAGTGCGGAGAGCACTTCAACGGCATGTTCGCCTTCGGCGTGTGGGACGCCCGGCGCGAGGAACTCGTGCTGATCCGCGACCAGATGGGCATCAAGCCGCTGCTGTACAAGCTGACGCCCACCGGCATCGTCTTCGGCTCCGAGGCCAAGGCGCTGCTCGCCCACCCCGACATCGCCACCGTCGTGGACGGCGACGGGCTGCGCGAGCTGCTCGCCCAGACCAAGTCTCCCGGCACCTCGATCTACGCCGACATCCGCGAGGTGCTCCCCGGCAGCGTGCTGCGCTTCAGCCGCAAGGGGGTGAGCGAGCACCGCTACTGGGAGCTGACCGCGCGCCCGCACACCGACGACCTGCCGACCACGGTCGCGCAGATCCGCGAGCGCCTGGAGGCCGTCGTCGCCCGGCAGCTGGTCGCCGACGTACCCCGCGGCATCCTGCTCTCCGGCGGCCTCGACTCCAGCGTGCTGACCGCGCTCGCCGCACGCTGGGTCGCCGAGCACGACGAGCCGCAGCTGCGCACGTTCTCCCTCACCCTCACCGGCGCGGACGGCTTCCGCGCCGACGAGATGCGCGGCACCTCGGACGCCCCGTACGCGACCGAGATGGCCCGGCACGTCGGCGCCCTGCACGAGGAGATCGCACTGCCCGCCGCGGAACTCGCCGCGCCCGAGGTGAGGCTGGCCACCGTCGTCACCCAGGACATGCCGACGATGTTCGGCGACATGGACGCCTCCGCCTATCTGCTGTCGAAGGCCGTGCGCGAGAAGGCGACCATGGTGCTGTCCGGCGAGACAGCCGACGAGGTCTTCGGCGGCTTCCAGTGGGTGCACAACGAGCAGGTGGTCTCGGCCGAGACCTTCCCCTGGATGGCCATCATGCACGTCTTCGACCCCACCCACCCCGGTCTCGGCCTCGGACTGCTCGACCCGGGCCTGCTGCAGAAGCTCGACCTGCGCGGCTATGTGGCCCAGCGCTACCGGGAGGCCCTCGCGGACGTCCCCGTACTGCCCGGAGAGGACGCCCATGAGCGGCGCATGCGGGAGGTCATCCACCTGCATCTGACGCGCTGGCTGGGCGTGCTCCTGGACCGCAGCGACCGGCTCGGCATGGGACCGGCCCTGGAGATGCGGGTGCCGTACTGCGATCACGAGTTCGTGGACTACGTCTTCAACACCCCCTGGGCGATGAAGAACCACGACGGCCGCGAGAAGAGCCTGCTGCGCTCCATCGCCCGGGACCTCGTCCCGGCCTCCGTCCTCGACCGGCAGAAGAGCCCCTACCCGGTCACCCAGGACCTCGGCTACCTCACCGAACTGTGCCGCCAGCTGCGCGACGTGCTCGCGGACCCGAACGCCCCCGTGCGGCCGTTCGTCAACCTGCCCGCCGCACGCGCCGTCGCCGCCGACCCCCAGCGGGTCGCGGGCCGGCCCGGGGTGTGGGCATGGATCTGCCGGCTGGACATCGAGATGCTCCTCAGCCTCAACATGTGGCTGGAGCACTACCGGGTGCAGGTGAACCTCTGATGTTCGGATACGGACACCCCGTCGTGCCCCGGCTGCCCGAACCGCCCGAAACGGCCGAGGACTTCCTGCACGCCGTCGCCCGCGACGACATCGAGTTCGTCCTCGCCATGTTCGTCAACATCGACGGCAAGCCGTGCTGCAAGCTCGTCCCCGCCGCGGCCGTCCCCGAGCTGCTCGACGAGGGCCTCGGCTTCGCGGGCCACGCCGTCGGCGCCATCGGCCAGTCCCCGGCCGACCCCGACCTGGTGGCCGTCCCGGACGTGTCCACCTACACCGTGCTGCCCTGGCGCACCGGCCTGGCCGCGGTCATGTGCGACCCGCACGTCGGCGGCGCCCCCTGGCCGTACGCCCCACGGGTGATCCTCCGGCGCCGGCTCGCCGCACTCGCGGAACGGGGCATGGACTTCAAGGTCGGTGCCGAACCGGAGTACTTCCTGGTCCGGCGCACCCCGGACGGAGGTGTCGCGGTCGCCGACGACGAGGACACCGCGGATCTGCCGTGCTACGACGCCCGCGGACTCGGCCGCTCCCTCGACCACGTGGCCACCGTCAGCAGGGCCCTGACCACACTCGGCTGGGGCAACTACTCCAACGACCACGAGGACGCGAACGGGCAGTTCGAGCACGACTTCGCGTACGCCGACGCACTCGTCACCGCCGACCGCGTGATCCTCTTCCGCTACCTGGTGCAGATGCTGGCCCGGGAGTCGGGGCTGCTCGCCACCTTCATGCCGAAGCCCTTCGGTCATCTCACCGGCAGCGGACTGCACCTGCACATGAGCCTGTGGGACCGCGCCTCGGGCACCGAACTCTTCCGCGGGGCCAACGACGCCCGCGGGCTCGGGATGTCCGACCTCGGCTACTCGTTCATCGCCGGTGTGCTCGCCCACGCGCCCGCGGTCGTCGCCTTCGGCTGCCCCACCGTCAACTCCTACAAGCGGCTCGCGGCGCGCGACGACACCGCCTCCGGCTCCAGCTGGGCGCCGACCTGGGCGACGTACGGCGGGAACAACCGCACCCAGATGCTGCGGGTGCCCGCCCCGGGCCGGGTGGAGGCGCGTTGCGTCGACTCCTCCGCCAACCCCTATCTGGCCATGACCGCGCTGCTCGCGGCCGGCCTGGACGGCATCGACCACGGGATGGACCCGGGGGCGCCCAACGAGGCCAACCTGGAGCGCGAGGGGGACTGGGACACCGCTCCCGCGCTCCCCGCCACCCTGGCCGAGGCGGCCGCCGCCGTCACCGCCGACCCCGTGCTGAGGGCGGCCTTCGGTAAGGTGTCGAACGGCGAATTCGTCGATTACTACGCCCAGTTGAAGCAGAGCGAGTTCGCCGCGTACCACCGGCGGGTCGGAGACTGGGAGATCGAGCGGTACCTCACCGCGTTCTGACGGCACACCTGCCGTCCGTACGCCCTCCAGGTCACCGGCCTGTCCTGTGCGCCCCGGTCCCGCGCCGCCCGCGCGGAACCGGGGCCACGACGCGTGAAGCCGGCCGCCCGCCCGCGCCGGCCCCTGAACGGCACCGACCACCGCAAGGAGTCACGCATGTCCGAAGGGTTCCAGCTGGACGCCGAGGGGAAGATCACCGCGGCGACGTCCTTCCTCATGATCCACCATGCGTTGCGACGCGACGCCGCCCGCTTCCCACACGCCCTGGCCGCACTGAACCCGCACGACACCGAGCAGGCGCGACGCCTGGCCGGACACTGGAAGCTCTACCACTGGGCGCTCGCCGACCACAGCGAGAACGAGGACGACAGCCTCTTCCCGCTGGTCACCTCGCGCGCCGGGGAACTCGCGCCCGCCATGGCCGAGCTGGAGGAGGACCACGCGGACCTCGACCGCGAACTGGAGGAGATCACCCGGCAGATGGAGCGGCTGCCGGAGGCCGGCGCGATCGAGGCGGCCCGCGCCGCGACCGAGCGTCTTCAGGCGCATCTGGACCGGCACCTCGCGCAGGAGGAGAAGCACATCGTGCCGGTCCTGGTGGACCGGGTCCGGCCGGAGGAGATCGCCGGCGGCCAGGGCGGCGGCGGCCGCGGGCAGGGCGGCGGCCCCGGCGGGGGACCCCAGGGTCCGGGAGGCGCGCAGGACGGTGACGGCGACGCGTACCAGCCGCCGACCTGGCTGATCTCGGCCTGGACGGACGAGGGTCTGGACCCGGCCGTGACCGACGCGGCGCTCGCCGCGCTGCCCCCGAAGTTCCGGGAACAGATGGGCCCCGCCCTGGCCGGCTGGCGCGCCGACTACCACCGGCTGGTCGGCGAGGTCTGGCGGGACGTCCCGGCGGAGCTGGCGCCGAAGGCGCCCTGACCGCAGCGGAAATGCGCGGGCCGGGCTGCCGAGGGCAGTCCGGCCCGCGCCGTGTCCGGCCGGACTCAGTACGCCAGGGAGTGGTGTACCGCGTCCAGGACCCGTTCCAGGTCCGGGAGGTAGGCGTTCTCCAGACGGGACGGCGGGTACGGCGTGTCGTACCCGGTCACCCGGAGCGTCGGTGCCTGGAGGGAGTAGAAGCAGCGCTCGCCGATCGACGCGGCCAGCTCCGCGCCCGGGCCGAGGAAGCCCGGTGCCTCGTGCACCACGACCAGCCGGCCCGTCCTCGCCACGGACCTGGCGACCGTGTCCGTGTCCAGTGGGGAGAGCGAGCGCAGATCGATCACCTCCGCGCTGTGCCCCTCCTGGGCGGCGGCCGCCGCCGCGTCCAAACAGACGCGGACGGTGGGACCGTAGCCGACGAGGGTGACGTCACGGCCCGGCCGGGCCACGCGTGCCGCGTGCAGCGCCAGCGGGGCGCCGGCACCCGGCTCGAACTCCTCGCGGTCCCAGTAGCGGCGCTTGGGCTCCAGGAAGATCACCGGGTCGTCGCAGGCGACGGACTGCTGGATCATCCAGTAGGCGTCCGCCGGGCTTGCCGGTGAGACCACCCTGAGGCCGGCGGTGTGCGCGAAGTACGCCTCGGGGGACTCGCTGTGGTGCTCCACCGCGCCGATGCCGCCGCCGTACGGGATACGGACGACGACCGGCATCGTCACCCGCCCCCGCGTCCGGGTGCGGATCTTGGCGAGCTGGGAGACGATCTGGTCGAACGCGGGGTACGCGAACCCGTCGAACTGGATCTCGCAGACCGGCCGGTAGCCCCGGAAGGCCAGGCCCACCGCGGTGCCGACGATGCCCGACTCGGCGAGCGGGGTGTCGACGACGCGGTCCTCCCCGAAGTCCTTGTGCAGCCCGTCGGTGATGCGGAAGACACCGCCGAGCCGCCCCACGTCCTCACCCATCACGAGGACCTTCCGATCGCCCTCGAGGGCCTTGCGCAGCCCAAGGTTCAGCGCTTGGGCCAGGGTCGTCGCTGCCATGCCGGTCCTCCGGTCGGTCAGGGTGCGTCCTCGAACTGGGCCTGGAAGGCGGTGAACTCCTCGCGCTGGGCGTCGAGCAGGGTATGCGGGCCGGCGTAGACATGGTCGAAGATCGCGGTCGGGGGTGGGTCCGGCATCGCCCGGCAGCCCCCGCGCACCCGTAGCGCCAGTGTCTCGGCCTCCTCGTCGACCTCCTTGAAGAAGCCGGCGTCGGCCCGCCCGGTGCGCTCCAGATACGCCCGCATCCGGGCCACAGGGTCCTTGGCCGCCCACTCCTCCGCCTCGTCGGCCGAGCGATAGCGCGTCGCGTCGTCGGACGTGGTGTGCGGGGCCATCCGGTAGGTGACCGCCTCGATCAGCACCGGTCCCGCCCCCGAGCGGGCGTGCTCCAGCGCGCCCCGGGCCACCGCCAGACACGCAAGGACGTCGTTGCCGTCGACCTGGATCCCGGGAAAGCCGAAGCCCAGCGCCCGCCGGTACAGCGGCACCCGGGTCTGCCGCTCCAGGGGTTCGGAGATCGCCCACTGGTTGTTCTGGCAGTAGAAGACGACGGGGGCGCCGTAGACCGAGGCGAAGGTGAAGGCCTCGTTGACGTCGCCCTGGCTGGTCGCGCCGTCGCCGAAGCACACCAGCACCGCGCCGTCAGCCCCGTCCCGCTGCATGCCCAAGGCGTAGCCGACCCCGTGCAGGGCGTGTCCGCCCACCACCACCTGGTAGTTGGCCATGCCCGCGTGGTACGGGTCCCAGCATCCGTGGGCGGTGCCCCGCCAGAAGCCGAGCATCCCGACCGGGTCCACGCCCCGGCACCAGGCGATGCCGTGCTCGCGGTAGCTGGAGAAGACGAAGTCCCGTAGATCCAGGGCCCGGCCCGCGCCTATCTGGGCGGCCTCCTGGCCCAGCAGGGAGGCCCACAGGCCGAGTTCGCCCTGTCGTTGCAGGGTCGTCGCCTCCGCGTCGAACCGCCGCACGAGCACCATGTCCCGGTACAGCGACCGTTCCTCCTCGGCGGAGAGGTCGAGGGCCCACCGGGGGTCCTCGACCCTGTGACCCTCGGCATCCAGGAGCCGCACCGGTGGCGCCTCCTCGGCCGGCCCGGGCAAGCCTGTCGTGATCACGTTCCGTCCCTTCGGCTGGGGAAGGGCCCCGCCGGGGCCCTCACCGGTGAATGCGGCGGGCCGCGCTGACCATGGCGGCGAGCGAGGCACGCACGAGGTTCGCGTCGATGCCCACGCCCCACACCGTGCGCCCGCCGGCCTCGCACTCCACGTACGCGGCGGCGCGCGCGTCGCCGCCGGCAGCCAGCGCGTGCTCGGCGTAGTCCAGGACCCGTAGCGGCAGCCCGGCCCCGGCCAAAGCACGGGTGAAGGCGTCGACGGGACCGGTGCCCGTGCCCGTCAGCTCCCGTACGGCACCCGCGAGCCGCACCCGGACCGTGAGCGTCACCCGGCCGTCCGGCTCGCTGAGCAGATGGTGGGCGAGCAACTCGAGGCCCGAGGCGCCCGGATCGGCCCCCGGCAGATACTCGGCGGTGAAGGCCGCCCAGATCTCGGCCGGGGTGATCTCGCCGCCCGCCACGTCGGTGTGCGACTGGATCACCCGGGAGAACTCGATCTGCAGCCGCCGCGGCAGCTTCAGCCGGTGCTCGGTGCGCAGTACATGCGCCACACCGCCCTTGCCGGACTGGCTGTTGACCCGGATGACCGCCTCGTAGCTGCGACCCACGTCCCGCGGGTCGATCGGCAGATACGGCACCGCCCACGGCAGCCGGTCCACCGGTGTGCCGGTCCCGGCGGCGGTGCGCTCCATCGCCGCGAACCCCTTGGCGATGGCGTCCTGGTGCGAGCCGGAGAACGACGTGTAGACGAGGTCGCCCGCGTACGGGTGACGCGGCGGCACCGGCAGCTGGGTGCACTCCTCGGCGATGCGGCGGATCTCGTCGATGCGGGAGAAGTCGATGCGCGGATCGATGCCGTGGCTGAAGAGGTTGAGACCGAGCGTCACCAGGTCGACGTTTCCGGTGCGTTCGCCCTGCCCGAACAGACAGCCCTCCACCCGGTCCGCGCCGGCCAGCACCGCGAGCTCCGCCGCGGCGACGGCGGTGCCGCGGTCGTTGTGCGGGTGCACCGACAGGCACACCCACTCGCGCCGGGACAGGCTTCGGCTCATCCACTCGACCTGGTCGGCGTAGACGTTCGGAGTGGCGCGCTCCACGGTCGCGGGCAGGTTGAGGATGATCTCGCGGCCGGGGCCCGGTTGCCAGACGTCCATCACCGCCTCGCACACCGCGAGCGCGAAGTCGGGTTCCGTGTCGGTGAACAGTTCCGGCGAGTACTCGAAGCCCAGCTCGGTCTCCGGGCCCAGGATCTTGTCGGCGTACGCCATCACCTGCCGGGTGCCCTCCACGGCGATCGCGGCGCAGCCTGCCCGGTCGGTGCCGAAGACGACCTGGCGGAACAGCGGGGCGGTCGCGTTGTAGAGGTGCACGGTCGCCCGGTGCGCACCGGCCACCGACTCCAGCGTGCGTGCGATCAGTTCCTCGCGGGACTGGGTGAGGACGGAGACGGTCACGTCCTCGGGTATCGCGTCGTTCTCGACGAGGGACCGGACGAAGTCGAAGTCGGCGCGGCTGGCGGCCGGGAAACCGACCTCGATCTCCTTGTAGCCCATCGCCACGAGCAGGTCGAACATCCGGCGCTTGCGGGTCGGGCCCATCGGGTCGATCAGCGCCTGGTTGCCGTCGCGCAGGTCCGTGGAGAGCCAGCGCGGCGCGGCCAGGGCCGTCCGCGACGGCCAGGTGCGGTCCGGCAGGTCCATCGTGGCGGGCGGCCGGTAGCGGTGGGCCGGCAGGGGACCGGGCCGTTGTCGGTCGGTCATGTCAGTGCTCCTTCGAGGTCACACGGCCACCCAGGCCACCGCGATCGCGTTCAGGGCCAGCCCGAGCAGCGCCAGCACCGTCCGCAGGTGGTGCCAGCCGCGCCACAGCGGCCGGGGGTCCTGCCAGCCGGCCGGGATGGTGCCGGCGTCGACGAGGGCGACCTGGCGGTTGATGGGGACGTTGCACGCGCGGGAGACGACGGAGACCCCGAGCAACAGCACCCCGGACAGCACGAAAAGCACCCGGATCCAGGCCCGGTCCACCAGCGCGGCCAGCACCAGGTCCCCGAGGATCGAGGTGATCACGATGATCGGCATCATCGGGTCGTAGTTGCGGCCGAGCAGTTTGTGCACCTCCACATAGCGGTCGACGGGCAGGTCCATGGCCATCGGGATGACACTGACGGCCACGGCGAAGAAGACCCCCGAGACGATGCCGCTGCCCAACAGCACCAGCACGCTCAGTCCATGGGTGAAGAAGGTGCTCAACGCTTTCGCCTCCTGTGTCTTTCGCCCCCTCGGTGCGGCAAGTGCCAGCCACCCTGGCAACGCCCGCTGGTGGGTCTCTAGGACCCGCCTGAACGCCCGGTGTGCCCCTTCGCCGCGCCACGTCCGCGTTCCCCGGCCGTACCTGCGCTTCCTTCAGTCGTGCTCGATGTCCCGTAGAGCCGCTCCGGAGACCATCGCCGCACCGGCCCGCGTCCGCGGGTGGACCGGACCGCGGCAGCCCCTGACCGGGGCGGCGCCGGGCGCGGCCGATGTTCCCGAGGGAGAGGAAAGAGCGTGTTGCGAGCCAGTTGCCGCCAGGAGCCACGCTTCGGCCGCATCATCGGGGTCGGGGGCTACCGACCGCAGCGGGTCGTGGACAACGGCGAGATCTGCCGGTCCATCGACTCCAGCGAGGAGTGGATCGAGACCAGGTCGGGGATACGGCGCCGCCACTTCGCCACGCGCGAGGAGACGCACGCCGTGATGGGCGCCGCGGCGGCCGAGAAGGCCATCGCCGCGGCCGGCCTCGATCCGCTGGACATCGGCTGCGTCATCGTGGCCACCACGACCAACCTGGTGTCGCTGCCCGCGGTCGCGGTGGACGTCGCCCACCGGGTGGGCGCGCGCCGGGCGGGCGCATTCGACCTGAACGCCGCCTGCGCCGGTTTCTGCTACGGGGTCGGCACCGCCTCGGCGATGATCCGCAGCGGGGAGGCGGACCACGTCCTCGTGGTCGGAGCCGAGCGGCTGACCGATCTGGTGGACCCGACGGACCGGCAGATCGCCTTCCTGCTCGCCGACGGCGCCGGCGCCGTCGTGATCGGACCCTCCGAGGAGCCCGGGATCGGGCCGGTGGTCTGGGGGGCGGACGGCGACCAGATGGAGGCCGTGGTCATGACCCGCTCCTGGGGGGACTACCGGCACGACGCCGCGGGTCCGCCGCCGGTGATGAGGATGGACGGACGGCGGGTCTTCCGCTGGGCGGTGGACGAGATGGCCCAGACCGCCCGCGAGGCGATGAGGGCGGCCGGCGTGACCGTCGACGACCTCGCCGCGTTCATCCCGCACCAGGCCAACATGCGTATCACCGAGGTCCTCGCCAAGGAACTGGGGCTGCCCGCCCATGTCGTGGTGGCCGACGACATCGTCACCACCGGCAACACCAGTTCCGCGTCCATCCCGCTGGCCATGGAGCACATGCTCACCGGCGGCCAGGCCGCGAGCGGGGACCTCGCGCTGCTCATCGGCTTCGGCGCGGGCCTCACCTATGCGGCCCAAGTGGTGCGGCTGCCATGAGCGTACGCCCGCAGGACACCCAGACCGCCGCCACCACCGACGCCGGGATCCCCGTGGACGCCGTCTACACCCCCGAGCGGCATCCGGTGCGCACGCCGGAGCCCCCGGGCGAGCCGCCGTTCACCCGGGGAGTACGCCCGCTGATGTACCGCGAGCGGCCCTGGGCCGTGCGCCAGCTGGCCGGGTTCGGCACGCCGGAGGACACCAACCGGCGGCTGCGGCTGCTCCTGGAGCACGGGGCCACGGCCGTCAACACCGTCTTCGACTTCCCCACCAACCGCGGCTATGACAGCGACGCGCCCCTGGCCCGTGCGGACGCGGGCCAGGGCGGCGTCGCCGTCGACAGCGTGGAGGACATGGTCGCGCTGTACGCCGGGATCCCGCTGGACGAGGTGAGCGTCTCGATCGTGGTCTCCCACCCGGTCGCCGCCGGGGTCGTGCTCGCCATGTACCTGGTGGCCGCCGAACGCCGCGGCTACCGGCCGGAGGACCTCGCCGGCACCCTCCAGAACGACTTCATGATGGAGACGGTGGTCCTGACCGCGCCGAGCGTGCTGGAGCCCGCCTTCGCCTTCCGGCTGTCCACCGATGTCGTCGAGTACTGCCTGCAGCACGTGCCCCGCTGGAACGCGATCAGCTACACCGGCTACAACTACCGCGAAGCCGGCGCCGACGCCGTGCAGGAGGCCGCGCTGGTGGTGGCGCACGCGGTCGCCACCGCGGAGGAGATGGTCCGCCGCGGCCACCCCGTGGACACCTTCGCGAGCCGTCTGACCGCGTTCTTCAGCGCGGACAACGATTTCTTCGAGGAGATCGCCAAGTACCGTGCGGCGCGGCGCGTCTACGCCCGGGTGTTCGCCGAGCGCCTCGGTGCCCGGGAGCCGCGCAGCCGCATGCTGCGCTACCACGTGCAGACCGCCGGATCCGCGCTCACCGCGCAGCAGCCCCTCAACAACGTGACCCGGTCGGCCTACCACGCGCTCGCGGCGGTGCTCGGCGGCGCCCAGTCACTGCACGTCAGCGCGTACGACGAGGCCCTGTCCATTCCCTCCGAGAGCGCGGCGCTGACGGCCCTGCACACCCAGCACATCCTGCGCCATGAGACCGGAGTCGACCGCACGGCCGACCCGCTGGCGGGCAGCCACTACGTGGAGAGCCTGACCGACGCGGTCGAGCAGCGGGTGTACGAACTGCTCGCGCGGATCGACGCCTTGGGCGGCCTGGTGGCCGCCGTGGAGCAGGGCTGGGTGCACAAGCACCTGCTCGCCAACGCCTACGAGCGCCAGCTCGCGATCGACGACGGCACCCGCACGGTGGTCGGGGTCAACCGCTTCCGCTCGGACGAGCCGCTGCACATCGACCCGTTCCGGGTGCCCGCGACCCTCGAGCCGCAGGAGGACAAGCTGCGGCGGCTGCGCGCCGGCCGCGACGGGGCGCGGGTGCGGGCGGCGCTGGACGCCCTGCGGGACACGGCCGCCTCCGGCCGCAACACCATGCCGCCCCTGCTGGAGGCCGTGCGGGCCGGGGCGACGCTCGGGGAGTGCTCGGAGGTCTTCCGCGACCTCCACGGCGGCTGGCGCCAGCCGCTCATCTGACCGTGCCGGGCGGCGGCCGGAGCCGCCGCCCGGAGTCCTCCCACCACCGTCGCGCGGCGACCGAAGGAGAGCAAAGTGAGTCAAGTGGACCGCATTCGCGTCGTGATGGCCAAGCCCGGCCTCGACTCCCACTACCGCGGGACCATGGTCGTGAGCCGGTATCTGGTGCAGCAGGGCATGGAGGTCGTCTACGTCGGCAACCAGACGGCCGAACAGATCGTACGGGCCGTACTGGCCGAGGACGCGGACGTGCTGGGGCTGTCCAGCCTCTCGGGAAACCATCTGGCGACCGTGCCGCCGATCCTGGCCGGACTGCGATCCTCCGGCCTGGACGACGTCCTGGTGCTCCTTGGCGGAATTGTGCCGTCCGCTGATGCGGAGGTGTTGCGCGCGGCCGGTGTGCACGAGATCTTCGGACCGGGAAGTGAGCTGGTCACGATCGCGCGGACGATCAGGGAACGGGTCGCGCGGCGCGCGGCTCCGGTGGCTCCGGCCGTTACCGAAGGTATCGCGATGGCCTGAGATGGCCTTTAGAACGCTTCCAGACAGCGGTGTTTCGATCGAGCTGCGTGGCCGGTCCAGATCGGCCGGGCGCCGGGATCGACGTGTACACCGACAGGAGGCACGGGCCAGATGAAGGACCTCGGGGGACGAGCGAAGCGTGGCACCGGCGCGGTGGAGCCCTCGGGCACCACCGAGCCACGGCTGTTCATCTGGTCGGCGCCTGACGAGACAGGAGAAACGGTCCTCCGGGAGGAGCTCGCGACCTGGCTCCGGAAGACGCCGCCCGAGAAGTTCGGCGACACCGCGGACGCGACGGTCCGCCGCTTCGGAGGGGCCCGGACCTCGCACCACACCGTGCGCGGTGCGGTGGTGGCGCGGGACGCCGAAAGTGCGGTCGCCCTGCTGCGCTCGGGCCGCCCGGCGGTCCGCGCCCGCCGGAGCTCCGCGCCGCGCCCGGTCGCCCTCCTCTTCCCGGGTCACGGATCCCAGCGGCCGCGCATGGGCGCCGGGTTGTACCGCCGGGACCCCGCCTTCACGGCGGCGATGGACGAGTTCTTCGCCGGCTACGAGGCCGCCGGGGGCAAGCCGCTGACCGAGGAGTGGCTCGCCGAGGAACCGAGCGCCTCCATCGACGCCGGGGAACTCGGCCAGCCCCTGCTGTACGCGGTCGGGCTCGCGCTGGCCCGGATGGTGGAGAGCTGGGGGCCGAGGCCGACGGCCGTGCTCGGGCACAGCGTCGGTGAACTGGTGGCGGCGACCGTCTCCGGTGTACTCCGCCCGGCCGACGGGGCGCGGCTGATGGCCGCGCGGTCCCACACCTACGCGCCCGTCCCGGCGGGCGGTCTGCTCGCCGTCGCCGCCTCCGTCGAGGAACTCGCCCCCTACGCGGTCGAGGGGGTGAGCGTGGCCGTGGTCAACGGCCCCCGGCAGACGGTGCTGGGCGCCCCCGAGAGCCAACTGGCCGCGGTGGAGCGGAGGCTGCGCGCGGACGGCTACCTCGCGAGGCGCGCCCGCATTCCCCAGCCCTTCCACACACCGCACGCCCTGGTCGCGGCCGAGCTGTTCGAACCGGCCTTCGCCGAGGTCCGGTTGACGCCGCCCGTCGTTCCGCTGTACTCGTCGGCCACCGGGGCCCGGGTGAGCGAGGAGGAGGCGACCCGGCCGCGGTTCTGGGCGCGCCAGATGTCCGACCCGGTGCTCTTCGGGCCGGCGCTCGACACCCTGCTCGCCGACGAGGAGCTTCTGCTGGTCGAGGCGGGTCCCGGCCGGGCCCTGACAACCCTGGCCCTGCGCCATTCCGCGGTCGCCCAGGGCCGCAGCGACGCGGTGGCCCTGCTGCCGGCGAGAGCGGACGCGACCGGGAGCGCGGACCGCGAGGAGGCGCTCTGGGCCGCGGCGCGGCTGTGGATCGAGGGACACTCCCTCGACTGGAGCGCGGTTAATGCCATGGCAAAATCCCGACGTCCCGTTTGAAAGACTTCCTCCCTTTACTTAGGCCCTCTTGAGCTGTTGTTTTCCGTACGGATAGCCTGCGGAGTCAAATAACCGTAGTTACTCGACGGTAGCGCTCATCTGTGCCGGCCTTTTCGTCAGGAAATATTGTTCAACGTTCATGAATCCCGTTACCGCTGCTGTGAACACGGCACAGTCCACGGATGTCGAGTGCGGCTCAGTGTCGGAAATGGATCATCCAATCCGGATGGGGGAAACATGGAGTTCGCGGTGTTGGGCACGTTGATGGCCAGAGAAGGGAACGTCGATTGTACTCCCAGCGCACCCAAACTGCGCAGAGTGCTGGCGACTCTGCTGCTGCGCGCCAACAAGCTGGTCCTCACGGAGACGCTGGCCGAGGAGCTGTGGCAGCACAACCCCCCGCCCACCGCGATGGCGACCCTCCAGACGTATGTCTATCAGTTGCGCAAATCCCTGGGGGCCGACGGTCGCGATCGGGAAGGAATGATTCGTACCCGAACGGACCCCTCCGGTTACGTACTGAACGTCGACCCCGAAAAAGTCGACCTGGTCCGCTTCCGCAGCCTGCTCGGCGAAGGCAGGCGCGCCCTGGAAGAGCATCGTCCGGAAAGGGCTTCCGATCTTCTCCACCGGGCTCTGTCCCTGTGGCAGGGGCCGGTTTTCGGAGGCGTGCGCAGCGGGCCGGTACTCGAAGGTCACGCCGCGTACCTGGAGGAGGAGCGGATGAACGCCCTGGAGCTGCGCATCGACGCCGACCTGCGGATCGGCCGGCACCGGGAACTCGTCTCCGAGCTGAAATCGCTCACCGTCACCCATCCCCTCCACGAGTGGTTCCAGAGCCGATTAATGATCGCTCTGCATCTGTCGTCCCGGCGGGGCGAGGCCCTGGAGACCTTCCACCGCTACCGTCACGTCCTCCAGGAGGAGCTGGGCCTTGAGCCCAACCACGAGATACAGCAGGTGCAAAGGGACATACTCAACTGCGAGCCGACGAGCTGGTACGGCATAGACCGCGTGTACCCCTCCGTACGCTGATCCGCAGCACACCCGCTCACCCACGGTCCGCCGCAGCACGGCAACGTCCCCACGCCGCTCGTGCCTCGCACGACTAAGCCCACCCAAGACGCGAAGGCCCGCCGCCGCCGAGGCGCGGGCCTTCTGGCGTCCACGGCACCCGGTCAGAACCGTTCCACCAGACGCTCCCAGGCCCTGCGTTCGGCCTCGGTCAGCAGGGTGTCGGGCGGCGCAGCCCACGTCGGTGCGGGCGCCGGGCGGGGCGGAGTGCGGCGGTCGCGTCGCAGGCGGGCACCCTTGCCGATCAGCGCCGCGAGATGCGCCGGCGGCACCGCGCCGTGGTACGCCCCGAGCATGATCAGCCCGTCGACGGCGGTCCGCCACACGCTCCGCAGGGCGCGCAGCAGCCGGAGTGTGCCGGGGGTCGGGGGCATGGCAGGTCCTCCGATGGACGTGCGGAAACCGGGGCGGAGTGATGGTTCATCACCTCCGCCCCGGAAGGGGGTGAGTTCTCAGTACGACGCGCGGACCGCGTACATGTCCCAGGGGCGGCGCGTACGGTCCTGATAGGGCCGCAGACCCGCCGTCTGGTCCTTGTGGTCGGGCCCCTCGTCCCAGGCGTGGAAGGCCTCGAGGCTCTCCCACTCGCTCATCACCGCGAACGCGTCGTCCTCGATCAGCGAGTGCAGCAGCTCGTTGCCGAGCAGCCCCGGTGTGTCCGCCAGTGTCTTGCTGATCTCGTGGTACGCCCGCTCGATGACCTCCGGCCCTTCGGCGGGTGCCCGGCAGAACAGCAGGATGCGGATCCGGTCGCTCACCCGGCCACCGCCCGCGGCTTGTCCAGCGCGTGCACCACGGTCATGGTCCACATGGCACCGCCCGAACGGTACGGGTGCAGCTTGGTGCGGTGCTCCAGGTGCTGGTCGCTCTGCTCGAACTCGCGGAAGCTCGGCTCGTCCACCCACTCGCTGAGGATGTAGTAGACGTGCTCGTCCTCGTCGCTCCTCATCAGCCACTGGCCCAGATTGGCGGGGTGCCCGGTGACCCCGGTCCCCACCTCCAGCCAGGTGTGCTCGAAATCCTTCTCCATGCCGGGCTTGATCTCGGCCCGCAGCAGGACGCGGAAGCTGCCGGACGCCATGGTCAGATCCCCCCGTCGACGTGGAGCGTCTCGCCGGTGACGTACGCCGACAGGTCGCTCGCCAGGAACAGCACGGCACCGGCGACCTCGTCGGGGCGGCCGAGCCGGCCCATGCCGGTCAGGCCCCGGTAGCGGGTCTGGACGCGCTCCAGCTCCTCCGGGGAGGCCTTCTCGAACTCCTCGGTCTCGATGACGCCGGGCGCCACCAGATTGACCCGGATGCCCTTCGGGCCCAGCTCCTTCATCAGCGACCGGGTCAGCCCGATCAGACCCGCCTTGGCCGCCGTGTAGTGGGCGCGCAGCGGGATGCCGACGACCGCGGCGCGCGAACCGACGGTGATGATCGAGGAGCCTTCCCTCAGCAGCGGCAGCGCCTTCTGGATCACCAGGAAGGGCGCGGTCAGGTTGGTGTCGATCACCCGCCGCCACTCGTCCAGCGGCAGCTCCGCGAAGGGGACATGGCTGATCACACCGGCGTTGTTGACCAACACGTCCAGGGCGCCGAGGCGCGCCTCCGTCTCGTCGACGAGCCGCGCCACGGCCTCCGGGTCGCTGACGTCGGCCTTGAGGACATGGTGGTCGCCGCCGATGGCCGCGAGTTCCTTGACCAGGCCCTCGACCGCCTCGCTGTCGCTGCGGTAGCAGGTGACGACCTTGGCGCCGGCCCGGGCCAGCGCCAGGACGATGCCGCGGCCGATCCCGCGGGTGCCGCCGGTGACGAGCACCCTCTTTCCGGTCAGATCGACGTCCATGGTGATGCCTTTCTCGTGATGGTCGGTGCGGGTCGGTGCGGGGTCGTCGGACGCCGTGCGGCGCCCGGTCACGGGACGGGACGGCACTCCAGGACCGTCCACCGGCCCTGGACGGGCTCGTTGACCAGGTCGAAGCCGGAGGCGGCGAGCAGCTCCCGCCACTCGGGCAGGGTCCGCTCGCGCCCGCCGAAGCGGAGCATCATGTCGAGGTCGAGGAATTTCCCCTGGTCCCACTGGTTCGGCGGCGCCAGCACATGGTCGAGGACGATCAGCCGTGCCTCCGGCCGGTCGCCGATCGCGGCACGGACGCCCCGCAGGATGCGTACGGCGTCCTCGGCACCCCAGTCGTGCAGGACCTGCTTGAGCAGATACGCGTCGCAGCCGGCCGGGAGCGGCCCGAAGAAGTCGCCGGCCACCACCTCGACCCGGTCGGCGACCCCCGCCTCGGCGAGGTGCTCGTGCGCCCCGGCGACGACGGAGGGCTGGTCGAACAGCAGACCGCGGGCCCCCGGCACGTTCTGCAGGACGGCACCCAGGAAGTAGCCCCGGCCGCCGCCGATGTCCGCGATGCTGGCGAAGCGTGTGAAGTCGTACTGCGACAGGAAGAGATGCGTGGTCGAGCGGCTCATCTGGGTCATCGCCCGGTCGAACAGGCCGCCCGCCTCGGGGTGCCCGGCGAGGTACTCGAAGAAGCCCTGCCCGAAGACGTGCTCGAACGACGGTTCCCCGGTGCGGACCGTGTGCAGGATGTCGCCGTACGGCAGGCGCACCGACTCGGCGCTGTTGTAGAGCACCAGATCCCGCACGCTGAACGGGATGTCGCTGCGCAGGCCGACCGTGAGGTCCGTCTCGGCGAAGCGCCGGCCGGGCTCCTCGGAGACCACCCCGAACGCCGACGCACAGCGCAGCACCCGGTACAGGGAGTCGGCATGGGTGCCGGTCTTCTCGGCGAGCCGCTCCACCTCCAGCGGCCCGTCGGCCAGATGGTCGGCTATACGCAGTTCCGCCAGCACGTACAGCACCTCGGAGACCCGCCGCCCATTGGTCAGCAGGACGAGCCGTACCGGTGCGGGCAGCGTCTCCGGGTCGGGAGGGCCGCCGGTCATGGGTGCCACGCTCATGGTGGATCAGCCCTTTCTGAAAGGCCGTTGGCGGACCCCGGGAGGTCCTTCGGGAGGGAATCAGAGGAGGGTGCCGGTGACGACGACGAGGACCGCGAGGGAGCACACCACCAGCGCGGTCCGCACCCGGTTCCAGTTGCTCCACCGCACCCGCGGGTCGAGCTGCTCCCAGTTCGCGGGCAGCCGGCCGGGATCGACCGTGGCGATCCACCGGTTGATCGGCACGTTCTTCGTCAGCGAGACGACGATCGCGCCGACCAGCAGCAACGCCGAGACCGTGAACAGGGCGCTCGCGCGCGCCGTCGGCGCGACGATGGTCAGCACCACGTCGCACAGCAGCGCGGTGAGCATGCACGCCGGCATGAACGGATCGAACCGGGTCACCATGAACTGGTGCGTGGGCACATACCGTTCCGTCGGCAGGGACAGCAGCAGCGGCGCCCCGCCCAGCACCGCGATCATCAGGCCGCCCGCCGCGAGGCCGTTGCCCATCAGCGCGAAGGGGAGCAGCACGCGTACGACGTCCACGGTCAGTCCCGGCGCCAGGTGTAGAACGGCTGCGCCATCGCGTCCTTGGGCTCCGCCCAGGCCGGGTCGTAGGGGCGCATGTACTGGGCCAGCTTCTCGTGGATGTCCTGGTAGAGCGGGTGACTGCGGGCCTTGTACAGGTCCGGCTGGATGTCCTGGTCCGACTCCACGAGGTGGAAGTACAGATCGTGGAACCGGAACAGGGTGCGCCGCTTGGCGCCTATGAGGTGCGGCAGCTCCGACGCGTCCGACTCGGCGAATATCTTCGCCACCGCCGGGGCGTCGGCCGGGTCCATACGAGCGACGATGAGCGTCCGGTCGGTGTGTTCCATGGGCGATCTCCCTTTCCAGGCCCGCGGCGTAGGGCGGCTACCGGTCCTCGGGGCGCCGTGGCGCGCGGGCCGTACGGTCAAGGCGCGAGGCCCGGCTGCGGTCGGGCGCCATCGTGGCAACGGGAAGTCCAAGGGTTCTCAAGAGCGTCTGAAGCGATTTCGCCCTTCAGCCGTTTCCGATCGGGCGTGGACCGGGTGACTGCACGATCCGTCACAGACAAGCCCACCGGCGGACAGGGAGCGTCATGGCTTTCATCGCGATCAGCTACAGGGTCCGGACGGGCCACGAGGAGGAGATCGCCGACATCTTCTCCGAGCGGAACTTCAAGCGGGTCGACTCCGCCCAGTACCGCGACGAACAGGGCCGGGCGGCCGGCCGGAACGTCTCCACCGGACTGTTCATCCGGGGCGAGTTCATGACCCGTGTGGTGCAGTTCGAGGGCGACCTGCGGCAGATCGGCCCGCACATGGGCGCCCAGGAGGGCGTGAAGGAGGCGGAGCGCCGGCTCTCGCCGTACCTCCAGGTGCCGCGCGACACACAGACCGTGGAAGGCTTCCGGGAGTACTTCCAGAACGCCCTGATGCAGTGCGTCTTCCAGGAGTCCCGCGCCGAGCGCTCGGCACAGCTGGCCGCCTGGGCCTACCGCGTCACCCCCGGGCACGACGACGCACTCGGCGAGGTCTTCGAGAAGGCCCAGGGCACGCTCTTCGACGGGCCCGCCGGCCCGCTGCTGGCCTCGACCGCGTTCGTCAAGGACGACTATCTGGTGTGGGCCGTGCAGTACGACGGCGAACTCGACGCTGTGGTAAGCCAGTTGACCGGAAGCGGCGTGGCCGCGCAGACGGAGGAGGGCCTGCTGCCGTACCTCGCCGACCGGCGGGAGGCGACGGGGCCCGCGGGGTTCGGCGCCGCAACCATGCGGCGCCTGCAGATGCTCTCCGCCGACGTCTCATAAGGACCCGCGGACCGAGCGTCCCGACCGCCCGTCGCACATACCCGTGCGACGGGCGGCCGGCCGTGCGCGGCCCACCGGCCGCCGGAGTCACAGAGCGAGGCGGACGCCGTACTCGGTCAGCCACAGATGCAGCTGCAGGACCATCTCGATGTTCGTGCGGGTCAGCCAGTGCGCCCCACCCCGCGCCTCGGCGCCCGCCGCGCGGGCCGCCACCGGGTCGAGCAGCGGCGCCACCGGCGAGTCCGGATCGTCCAGCACCCGCATCAGCTCGCGGCGCAGCACATGGGTGTACGCGGGATCCTGGTTGACCGGGAACGGGCTCTTGCGGCGCTCCACCACCGACCTGGGCAGCAGATCGCCCACCGCCGACCGCAGCAGGCTCTTCTCCCGCCCGCCACGGGTCTTCAGCTCCCACGGCACATTGAAGAGGTACTCCACCAGCCGGTGGTCGCAGAACGGCATCCGCACCTGGAGGCCTGCGGCCCGGCTGAGGCGGTCGTCGCGGTCCAGGAGCCGTGGCAGCCAGTGCACGAGGTGCAGATGGCACACCTCACGCAGTCGCCGGTCGCGGTCGCTCTCACCGTCCAGCCGGGGCACCTCGGCGACGGCCTGCCGATAGCGGTCGGCCCCGTACGCGGCCAGGTCCAGCTTGCCCAGCAGCCCCCGGTCGAACAGTCCGAGGCCCAGACCGTGCCGGGACGCCTCGTGGGAGCGCTCGTACGCCACCCACGGGAACTGCTCGGGGCCCGCCGCGTCCGGCTCGTACATCCCGGTGAAGCCGCCGAAGATCTCGTCGGCACCCTCGCCGGAGAGCGCGACGGGCGAGTGCTCGCGGGCCGCCCGGAAGATGAGCAGTCCGGCCACGTCCATCTCCGCGAACGGGGTCGGCCGGTCCTGGGCCCGCAGCACCGCCCTGCGCAGCCGCGGCTCCAGCAGGTCCGCCGTGCCGAGCACGACATCGGTGTGGTCGGAGCCGATATGGCGGGCCACCTCGGCCGCGTACGGGGCGTCCGGGGTGGTGCGGACGTTGTCCGGGCGGAAGTTCTCCGCGTAGCCGATGAACGTCGCGGTCGCGGTGCGCAGCCGGCCCCGGTCCTTCAGCGCGAGGGCGGCGAGCGCGGTGATCGCTCCGGAGTCCAGGCCGCCGGAGAGCAGCGAGCACGGGACGGCGTCGCCCTCGACGGCCCGGCCGACGCTGTCGGCGAGCAGCGAGTGGACCGTGGCGACGGTGGTCTCCGGGTCGTCGGTGTGGGGACGGGCCTCGAGCGTCCAGTACGGCCGCTCGGCCACGCCGCCCTCCCCGGCGTCGAGCAGATGACCGGGCCGCACCTCGGCGATGCCGCGGAACACGCTCGCGCCCGGCGTCTTGGCCTGGGTGAACAACTCGCGCAGCCCGTCGGCGTCGAGGACCGGTTCCAGCAGGGAGCCGGCCAGGAGAGCCTTGGGCTCCGACGCGAAGTACACGGTGTCGTTCAGCCGGGCGTAGTGCAGCGGGCGTACGCCGAGCCGGTCACGGACCAGCAGCAGGCGGCCCCGCCGGGAGTCGAACACGGCGAACGCGAATGCCCCGTCGAGGTGCTCGGCACAGTCGGCGCCCCAGGCCAGATAGGCGTGCAGCGCGGCCTCCGCGTCGGTGCCGTGGCGGGCGCGGTGGCCGTGGGCGGAGAGCGCGGCGCGCAGCGGTGCGGTGTCATGGAGCACCCCGTCGAAGACGACGGCCACGCCCTGCCCGTCCTCCGCCCGCTCCTCGGCGATGCCGCCCGGGGCGGCCGCGAGCGCCACGCGCGCCCCGCGCCAGGCGTACACCTCGGCGGGGGCGTCCCGGCTCGTGGTGGCGGCCATCGCATCCAGCACCGACCGTGTGTGTCCGGGTCCGGAGCCGAAGCCGATCCAGCCGGCGATACCGCTCATACGGAACTCCTTGTCGCGAAACGCCTGGTGGGATGCCCGGCACGGGGAGGCCCCGGCACACGGCCGGCCCTGCGACCCGAGGCGGGGCGATACCCGCACAGTGTGGATTCGGCCCCTGGGAGGAGAGTCGAGCACGTCTGAACGAGACGGCGCAGCCGGTCCGTCGCACGGGCCGCGCCCGAGCCGCGGCACCTGTGTGGGGCCGCGCCGATGCGGATCCGCCCGCTCTCAGACGTTCTCGATTCCTGCACCACCGGCCCCGGCCACGCTGTGGGCACATCGGTCCGTACGGAGAGGTGTCCGTCCATGGTGTCGACTTCCGCTCATGCGCCGAACCGCCCCGCGCCGCACGGCGTCCCGCACCACCGGGTCGCCGCGATCGGCGCGGGCCCGGCCAACCTGAGCCTCGCGGCCCTGGCCGAGGACGTCCTGCCCCAGGACGTGGTGCTCTTCGACCGGCGCCCGGCCCATGCCTGGCACCCCGGCCTGATGCACCCAGGGGTCCGTCTCCAGACCTCATGGATCAAGGACCTGGCCAGCCTGGTCGACCCCCGCAACCGGCTGTCGTTCCTCAACTACCTCGTCACCACGGGCCGCGTCTACGCCTTCCTGAACGCGCAGTTCGACGCCATCCCGCGCCTGGAGTACGACCGCTATCTGGCCTGGGCCGCCGAGCAGCTGACCAGCATCCGCTACGGCGTGGACATCCGGGACGTCCGGTTCGCCGGGCCGGGTGAAGGGTTCGTGCTCCACGACGCCGACGGCCCGGTCGCCACCAGTGACCACCTGGTCATCGGCACCGGCACCCGCCCCCACGTCCCCGACTGCTTCCGGGACCGCGACATCCCCGGCGTGCTGCTCGCGGAGGAGATCGGCGAGCACTTCGAGACCTGCCGCTGCGCCCCGTACGAGCCCGCGGTCGTCGTCGGCGGCGGCCAGACCGGTGCCGAGGCGGTCCTCGCGCTGCTCAGCTACGGACTGCGGGAGATCCGCTGGATCGGCCGCCGCCCCTGGTTCGCGCCGCTGGACGACTCGCCGCCCGCCAACGACTTCTTCCGCCCGGCCTATCTGCGGCACTTCCAGACCCTGCCGGGCCAGGTCCGTGAGCGGTACGTCGCCGAGCAGATCCTGACCAGCGACGGCGTGTCGATGTCGACGTTGCAGGAGCTGTACCAGGCCAACTACGAGACCTGGCTGTCCGAGGGCCGGGCCCCGGTGATGATGCTCCCCGGCCGGGACGTCGTCGAGGCCGGGCACCAGGACGACCTGGTGGTACTGCGCTGCCGCCGGGCGGCCGGGGGACACGAGCGGCACACCGCCCGCCATGTCGTACTCGCCACCGGGCGCCGCCCCGCACCGCTGCCCCTCGCACCGGAGGTCCTCGACCTGGAGCCGGGCGAGGAACCGTACGTGGAAGCCGACTACTCGCTGCGCTGGAAGCACGCCGACCGCCACAAGGTCTTCGTGCAGAACCGCGCCCAGCCGAGTCACGGAGTGGCCGACCCGAACCTCAGCCTGCTGTCGGTGCGCAGCGCGGCGATCCTCAACTCCCTGCTGGAGCGCGAGGTGTTCCCCATCCGCGACGAGCAGGTACAGACGCTCTGGGCGTGAGGACCGCGCCCCGACGCCGGCGCACAAGACCTCCCGAACCCTCGACACCTTGGAGGAACAGCAGATGCAGGACGAACGGACCCAGGTCCTCGTCGTCGGCGGAGGCATGGTCGGCCTGTCGGCCGCCGTGTTCCTGGCCTGGCACGGTGTGCGGCCGCTGCTCGTGGAGCGCCATGCCGAGACCCTGATCCACCCCCGGGCCCGCGGCATCAACGCACGCTCCGTCGAGCTGTTCCGGCAAGTCGGCCTGGAGGAAGCCCTCTTCGCCCAGCGCGGCGAGGGCATCGTCGCCTCCGACGAGGACTCCTCCCGGATGCTCGTCGCCGAGTCCCTCGCCAGCCACGACCACGACTTCGTGGATCTGGCGACCGGTGAGGCGGAGGGCGCGAGTCCCTGCGAGTGGTGCCCCATCGACCAGGACCGGCTGGAGATCGCGCTGCGCGGCCGGGCCCTCGAACTGGGCGCCGACATCCGCTTCAGCACCGAGTGCGAGGAGCTGACCCAGGACGCCGACGGCGTCACGGCCGTACTGCGCGACCGCGGCACCGGCGAACGCCGTACCGTACGCGCCTCCTACGCGATCGCCGCGGACGGACAGCGCAGCCCGCTGCGTCATGCGCTCGGTATCCCCGTGGAAGGCCCGGGCATTCTGCTCCACACCCTGTCCATGGTCGTCGAGGCCGACATCGACACCGTCCTGGGCGGCCGCCGCTTCGGCTTCGCCTACCTCGACAAGCCCGAGAAGGGCTCGGTCATCTTCCCGCACGACGGCGCCAAGCGCTGGTGCTTCGGCGTCCCCTACCACCCCGACCGGGGGGAGGCCGTCGAGGACTACCCCGAGGAGCGCTGCCTGGAGCTGTTCCGCCAGGCCGTGGGCGTGCCCGACCTCACCGGCCGCCTCATCCCCCAACTGCCCAGCGACGGAACCACGGTGCTGCCCTTCGTCATCGGCGCGCACTGTGCCGAACGCTTCGCCGAGGGCCGGGTCTTCCTGGCCGGCGACGCCGCCCGGATCGTGCCCCCGACCGGCGCGTTCGGTGGCAGCACCGGCATCCAGGACGCCCACAACCTCGCCTGGAAGCTGGCCGCCGTGCTGCGCGGCGACGCGGGTGAGGACCTCCTCGCCACCTACGACGCCGAGCGCCGCCCCGTCTCGGAGTTCACCATGGAGCAGGCCATGGCGCAGATGGTGGGGCGCACCGGCAACGAGGCGGCCGACGTCGGCGGTGTGTACGTCCACGACTGGTGGTCGGTGATCCTCGGCTACCGGTACCGCTCGGCGGCCGTCCTGTCCGAGGACGACGACGACCGCCCCGCCTACCCGCCGCACCTGCTCACCGGTCTGCCGGGCACCCGCGCCCCCCATCTGCCGCTGGAGCGCGGGGGCGAGAGCGTCTCCACCCTCGATCTGTACGGCCGGCGCTTCACCCTGGTCGCCGGAGCGGCCGGCGAGGCCTGGGCGACCGCCGCGTCCCGAGCCCGCGAGGCCCTCGGTGCCGGTCTCGACGTGTACCGGGTGGGCACGGACGTCCAGGACCCCTCGGGACACTGGGCCGACCGGCACGGCGTCAAGGACGACGGCGCCGTACTGGTGCGCCCCGACGGATTCGTCGCCTGGCGCGGCACGGACGCCACGGGCGCGGACGACCGGCTCACCGACGCGCTCGCCCGGGTGCTGGCCGTCAAGCGCTAGGTCCCGTTGTCACCGCGCCGAACAGCGCCCTTCTCACCCCTTCACCCACCTCACAAGGAGATTCGCCATGTCCGATCTCGCCACGCGGTTCGCGGAACTCGTCGCGTTCGTCGACGCCACCCCCAAGGAGGACCTGGAGAAGCTGCTCGCCGAGCGCCCCGGCGGCGTCGACGCGGTCCTGGACACCGTCTACGAGAAGCTGGCCTCCACCTTCAACCCGGCCAAGGCGGGTGGCGAGAAGGGCACCTTCCAGTACGAGGTGACCACCGCCGAGGGCACCAAGGAGTACTACCTGCACGTCGAGAACGACACCTGCGTCGTCGGACACGGCACCCGGGAGGGCGCCGACGTCGTCATCGGCATCAAGCTGGTCGACATGCTGCACCTGGCCACCGGGAAGCTCAGCGGCCAGAAGGCGTTCATCACCGGCAAGCTGAAGCTGCGCGGCAACGCGTTCTTCGGCATGAAGCAGGGCGAGTGGTTCGACTGATGCTGCGCACCCAACTCGAGTCCGCCGCCGCGCCCCTGCTGGAGAAGATCAAGGACCACCCCTTCTTCGCCGGGCTCCGGGACGGCACGCTGGACGGGGCCGCGCTGCTCCACTTCGCGCGCCAGGACGCCGACTTCCTGCTGCCCGCCTACGGCCGAGCGCTCGCCCGTACCACCGCGCTCGCCCACGACAACGCGCACGCGATGGTGCTGGCCCGGATGGCGGTCGGCACCCTCGAGGCCCGACAGGCCATGGCGATGGGCTACGACATCATGGCGGCACAGCTCGGCGACGGGGACGACTCCTGGCGTTCCGCGCCGGCCGACCCGGTCACCCACGCGTACACCTCGTTCTTCTCGTCGGCCGCCGCCGGTTCGCTCGCCGAGGCGATCGGGGCTCTGCTGCCCTGCTCCTGGTTCTATCTGAGCATCGCCGACGACCTCAAGGAGCGGTACGACCCCACCGCGCGCTACGCGGACTGGGTCAAGGCCCTGCACCCCGGCGACGACTACCGCGACGTGCTGGAGGAGTTCCTGACCGTCGTCGACGAGGTCGGCGAGCGGGCCTCGGCGGACGACCGGGACCGGCTGACGCACAACTTCCTGACGGCCGCGCGCTACGAGTGGTCCTTCCTGGACGCGGCCCTGAACCGACTCGACTGGCCCGTCTGACCGTCCGGCTCCCGAACCGACTCGACTGGCCGTCTGACCGTCCGGCTCCCGAGCCGCCCTACTCGCCCATCGGAGGGGCGCATGCGCCTAGGACTCAATCTCACCCGCTTCAGCTGGCCCGGTTCGCCGGAGAACCTCGGACCGGTGCTCGGGCGGATCGCCCGCACCGCCGAGGAGGTCGGGTTCGACAGCTTCTGGGTGATGGACCACTTCTTCCAGACCCCGCTCAACCGCGGGCCCGAGGGCGCCTGTCCCGAGGCGTACGCGACGCTCGGCTTCGTGGCCGGGCAGACCTCCCGCATCCGCCTCGGCACCCTGGTGACGGGCGTCGTCAACCGGCACCCCGGGGTGCTCGTGAAGACCGTCAGCACGCTCGACGCACTCTCCGGCGGCCGGATGTACTTCGGCATCGGGGCCGCCTGGTTCGAGGAGGAGCAGCGCGGCCTCGGCATCCCCGTCGTACCGAAGGCGGAGCGCTTCGAACGCCTGGAGGAGGCCGTCCGGATCGCCAAGCACATGTGGGCGGGCAGCACCGAGCCGTACGAGGGCCGGCACTACCGCCTGGAGCGGCCGCTCAACGAGCCGAACACCCCGCAGCGCCCCCACCCACCGATCCTGATCGGCGGGCAGGGCCCGAAGAAGACCTTCGGGCTGGTGGCACGCTACGCCGACGCCTGCAACGTCTACGAGCTTCCCGACCCGGACATGATCCGGGACAAGCTGGCCAAGCTGCCGCCGCAGCACCCGATGCGCCGCAACGCCCACATCAAGCCGACCGAGGTGATCCGCGGGCAGTTCGCGGTGCTGCGCGAACGGTGCGAGGAGGCGGGCCGGCCCTACGGCGAGATCGAGAAGACCACGCTGGGCACGGGCGCCCTGACCAAGGACGGCGCCGACGGCTCGTACACTGTCAAGGGCGCGATCGAACGGTTCCACCAGCTCGCGGAGCTGGGTGTCGACCACGCGATCGTGGAACCGCCGAACCCGGCGGAGGAGGGCGCGCTCGACCTGTGGGCCGAGGTGGCGCCCGAGGTCGCGAAGATCGTCCCGGCGGGGCGGTAGCGGCATCCGACGACGACCGGGGCCGGAGCGTGCGCCGCACGCTCCGGCCCCGGTCGTGTCGGGACTCCGGGCATCCCCCTCGGCGTCAGGACTCGGGAACCTCGCCCTCGGCGTCGGGACGGCGCCGGCCGACCCTGCGGCGGACCGCCGCACTCCACCGGTCGATCCGCTCCCGGCCCACACCCAGATAACGCAGCACTCCCAGCAGCAGTAGCAGCAGAGCGAGTGTCACGGCACACACCTCCCTGGAAGTCGCCGTCGTCAGAACTCGCCGCTGACCGTCGAGGCCAGATAACCCGCCAGGTCCGGCGCCTCGGGCCGCACCACATGCCGCACCCAGGCGTCCCGTTCGTGCGCCATCGCGACCATCTCCCAGATGCACGCGGTGGCGCCGTTCGGCGCCGGCTGCCAGTCGGCCGGGTCCTCCCAGGTCGACAGCCAGGTCCGGGTGTGCAGGATGACCCTGTTGCGGCTCCACCAGCCGACGACCGCGTAGCAGCCGTCCGGATCCTCGTGCAGCACGCTGTAGCCGTACGCGAGCGCTTCGCCGTACGCGTCGGGCAGCGTCCGCTCCACCGCGGCGCGCGCCGCCTGAACCACCTCCTCGGGCGGGGCCGGCCGGGTGGCCGAGATCCCGTAACGCTTGACCGTCCAGCCCCGTACGCGATCGGGCGCGTAGGCCACCATGCGGCGGGGCGCGTACACCAGCGGAACTTCTCCCACAGCCATGGCCCGGAGGGTAGGCCGCGCTTCTGAGGGACCGCTGGTGACGGTCACAAGACCGGTCGCGCCGACCATGAGCGGCCTTCGAGATGCCCACCAGCACGCCGGGCCACGATGAGCGCGTCCACCGACAACGGGACGGCGCGTCCACCGACAAAGGGATGGTGCGAGGTGCGCAGGCTGAGCAGCGAATCCGCGGTTCTCACCGACGAGTACGCGATACGGATCGGACGGTGGAGCCAGTACCAGGGCAGCGACGCGCTGCCCTTCGAGGCGATGTGGTGCGTCGTCCCGCCCGGCGGCACCAGCGCCCTGGACTGCCATCCGGAGGTCGAACTCGCCGTCGTGGTCGGCGGGAAGGCGGCCTTCGCCGTCGAGGGCGGGGACCCGGAGCCCACACCGGTGGGCACCGCCGTCCTGCTCGACCCCGAGGAGCGGCACGTCATCCACAACCTGTCCGACACGGAGCCGGTGACGCTGCTGAGCATCTACTGGCTCCCCGAGAGCGCCCCAGCCGGTACCGCCGGGGATGCCGAGGTGACCCGTGGCGGCCGCTGACGGAACGCAGGGGCCGGTCGTCGTCCTGAGCCCGCCGCCGACCCCGAACGGGCCGCTGCACCTCGGCCACCTCTCCGGGCCCTACCTCGCCGCCGACATCGCCACCCGGGCGGCCCGCGCCCGGGGTGAGCGGGTGCTGGCCGTGTGCGGGACCGACGACCACCAGAACTACGTCGTGACCAAGGCCGAGCAGCTGGGCCGCAAGCCCGACGAAGTGGCCGACGAATACCGCGAGCTGATCCAGCAGGCGTTCTCCCTGGCCGGCATCGGCCACGACGTGTTCACCGCGCCGCGCACGGACGCCGGGTACCGCTCGGCGGTCCTGCGGTTCCTCGAGGAGATGCGCGAGGGCGGTCTCGTCCGGGACGGCTCGTGGACGATGGCGGTGTGCGAGACCTGCCGGCGCACCCTGCACCACGCCTATGCGACCGGCGGCTGCCCGGCCTGCGGCGCGTCGATGGGCGGCGGCACCTGCGAGGGCTGCGGCGGCTTCACGTCCGCCGCCGGACTCACCGGCCTGCGCTGCGCCGGCTGCGGGGGAGCCCCGCGCCGGGTGCGGTACCGCGGACCCGTCTTCGCCCTGGGCCGCCACCGGGAGGCGCTGACCGAGATCTGGTCCCGGGCGCACATCCCGC
The DNA here is from genome assembly GCF_021462825.1 of Streptomyces glomeratus. Lineage (GTDB taxonomy): Bacteria > Actinomycetota > Actinomycetes > Streptomycetales > Streptomycetaceae > Streptomyces > Streptomyces glomeratus. The sequence continues at coordinate 46,189 of NZ_JAKEEB010000014.1, forward strand.
CCAGGGTGCGCGCCCTGCTGGCACGCCTCCTCGAGCAGGGGCTGCCGGACGTCCCGGTCGCCTACCCCACGGACTGGGGCATCGAGACCTCCGACGGCACCGAGCGGATCGACGTCTGGTTCGAAATGGGTCTGGCGTACCTGTATGTGATAGGGCGTCACCTCGACCCGAAGGCCCGCACCCTGGCGGAGCACGCCCGCGCCTTCGCCGGGGCCGGCGCCCTGTGGCCCTTCCTGGGCCTCGACAACGCCTTCTACTACGCCGTGCTGTTCCCGGCGCTGGCCGTGGCCGTCGGCGTGCCCGGCGACAAGGCGCTGACGGGGCTCGTGGTCAACGAGTTCTACCGGCTGGACGGACGGAAGTTCTCCACCAGCCGGGGCCACGCCCTGTGGGCGCACGAGACGCTCGCCGAACGGGATCCGCGTGCCGTCCGCCTCTTCCTGTCCTGGGACCGCCCGGCCCCCTATGCCAGCAACTTCACCGCCGAAGCCTTCGAGGCGAACGTACGGCGCTGGCCGCTGAGCACGACCGGGGCCGGCACCGGCGGTCCCCGACAGGACCTCGCGCTCGTGCACGCCGAACTGGACCGGGCCGAACACGCCCTGTCCTGGGAATCCTTCGATCCGGCCCTGGCCGCCCGCTGTCTGCTGCCCGCGGCCCTGGACACCGGGCACGCACGGGCTCAGGAGCTGCTGGGTCTTCTCACCGGCCGCTCCGGCGGCCCCGGGCGCTGAAGGAGGGCCGATGCGGATCTGCGTCGTCGGCACAGGCATCGCCGGCACCCTGCTGGCCTGGCACCTGCTGCGAGCCGACCCCAAGACCGAGGTGGAGCTGCTGGCCGCACCCGGCGAGCTGCCCGGCGAGGCCACGGCGGCCTCCGGCGGCCTGGTGCGCGGCTACGAACCCGACCCCGCCGCCTGCCGGCTCGCCTGCGAGAGCCTGGCCGAACTGCGCTCCGACGCCCGGCTCGCCCGGTGGGCGGAGTACCGCGAGGGCGCCTCGGTGTACGCGCACGACGGACGGGAGACCCCTCAGCCCGTCGAGCAACTGGCCCTGATCGACAAGCATCTGACGGGCTCCGCGGACCTCGCCGACGCCGCGGCGCTCGGCCGGGACCACGGGATCACGGTTCCCGGGTACGCCTACGCGGTCGTCGAGAGGGCCGCCGGGCACATCCGGCCCGCCCGGCTGCGGGAGGCGGTCACCCGCGATGTGCTCGACCGGGGCGGCAGCCTCGTCACCGGGCTCGCCCACCGCGTCCTCGCGTCCCCCGACGGTGGGGTGGCCGTCGACTGCCCCGACGCCGAACGCCGCTACGACCTGGTCGTCCTGGCGACGGGCTGGCGCACCGGGGCCCTGCTGCGCCGCAGCGGACTGCCCGCCGACGCGCCACGGGTCAAGCTCATCCAGTACGACCTGTACACCGTCTCAGGCCGTCGGCCACCGGGCTTCGTGGACGAGACGAGCGGCCTGTACGGGCGGCCGGAGGGCACCGACGGCATGCTGCTCGGCGTGCCGAGCGACAGCTGGGGAGAGACGGCGGAACGGCTGCGGGTCTCGCCCGAGCAGCGCGCCCGGGCCGAGGGACACGCCGCCACCCGGCTGCCGGGCCTCGGGCTGGTCGCCCACCGGCGCACCGTCGTGGCCGCCGACGCCTACTCCGCCTCCGGGCTGCTGCGGCTGCGGCCCACCGGCCTGTCGTCGCTGTTCACCTTCACCGGCGGCAGCGGCGGCGCCGCCAAGTCCGCGCTCGCCGCCGGCAGACGGGCGGCCGGCCTGCTGCTCGGCGGCCCGTCCCACGACTGACCGCCCGTCCCGTCAGGACGCCAACCCCTGTAAGGAGTCGCCATGGCCCGCGCCGCGCGCCGCACCCTGGCCGGCATCTGCCCGGACCGGGTGATCACCCCGGACCATCCCCGCTACGACGCCACCCGTCTGCTCTTCAACGGCATGTACGACCACCATCCCGCGCTGATCGTGCTGCCCCGCACCCCCGGCGAGCTCCAGGACGTGGTGCGCGCCGCACGCGACACGGGGCTGCCTGTGGCGGTGCGCGGCGCCGGCCACAACATCGCCGGGTCCGGCGGGGTGGAGGACGGCCTGGTGATCGACCTGAGGCTGCTGGACCGGGTCGAACTCGACCCCGGCACCCGGACCGCGAGGGTCCAGGGCGGCGCCACCTGGGCGCAGTTCGACGCCACGGCGGCCCGGCACGGCCTCGCGGTCACCGGAGGCACCTTCGACACCACCGGCGTGGGCGGGCTCACCCTCGGCGGCGGGATCGGCCATCTGATGGGCAAGTACGGGTTGTCCTGCGACAACGTGCTGTCGTACTCCCTGACGACGGCCGAGGGCGGACGGCTGGCCGTGGACACCGAGTCCGACCCGGAACTGGACTGGGCGCTGCGCGGCGCCGGCCACAACTTCGGCGTCGTGGACGAGTTCACCTTCCGGCTGCACCCCCTGGAGCGGGTGCACGGCGGTACCGTCGCCTACCCGCAGCACGAGATGGCCGCCGCGGTGCGGCTGTTCCGGGAGCTGATGACCGAGGCGCCCGACGAACTGGTCTGCATCCTGCTGCTGGAACGGTACGGCCACGCGCAGATCCCGGCCGCGGTGATGAGCGTCAGCTACTGCGGCACGGACGCCGAGTACATCGCCTCGCTGGAGAAGAAGCTGCGCGGCCCGGAGGTCCTCGACTGGCAGATCCAGGAACGGCCGTACATCGCGATGCAGCAGATCCTGGGCCGGCTGCGGTACGGGCTGCGGCACTACTGGAGCGCGCGCTGCACCGCCGAGCTGCCGGACGAGCTGGTGGAGACGCTGGTCCAGCGGTTCAAGGCGGGCAAGTGGCGCGGAGACTTCAACGACACCGTCTACCTGGAGGCTTTCAACGGTGCCGTGCGCCGGGAGCCCGAGCGGCCCTCGGCGGTCCCGTTCCGCGACGCGCGCTTCAATGTGACCGGCATGGCGATCTGGGAGCCGGCCTGGGCCGACGAGGAGCAGATCGCCTGGGCGAAGTCGGTGTCGGCCGCGGCGGAACCGTGGGCGGTGTCGGGCGACGGCTACATCAACTATGTGACGGACGGCGGCGCGGGCGGCACCGGCACCGACGCCGCTCAGCGGGCGGTGCGGACGTACGGCGTCGAAGGCCACCGGCGGCTGACGGCGCTGAAGAGGCGCCTGGACCCGGACAACTTCTTCCGGTCCAACTACAACATCGAGCCCGCCCGATGACTCCGCCGGCCGGGGGAGCCCCGGACTACAACAACCGGTTCTTCGTCTCCAGCGCGGCCGAGACGGCCGGCCCCGACCACGAGGTGCCGGTGGGCCACTACCACCAGGCCGGGCCGATCGTGTGGGCCGAGTTCCGCGGCGGGAAGGTGCTCATCGGCCGGCTCGTCGGCACCTGTGACCCGGACGGCACGCTCCATCTGGCGTATTGCCAGGCACTGGACGGCGGCACGGTGGTGGCGGGGGAGTGCACCAGCACACCCGAGTTCCTTCCCGACGGCCGGATCCGGCTGCGGGAGGAGTGGCGGCGCCTCGATGCGGCGGGTTCGTCGGGCGTCTCGTACATCGAGGAAGTGGCCGCCGCACGGAGGGCCGTCCTGGCGGAGACGGTCCTCTCCCCGGAGGGCGCCTAGGCGGGGCGCGCCGGGCAGTAGGACGCGCCGCCGGGGATCTTTCATCCCGGCGGCGCGTTCGTACGTCCGGCCGGATCAGTTCCCGGTGTCCGTGCCCCCGGCGTCCTCGCTCGGGTCGTACGCGTACTGGCTGCGGACGGGAACACCCGCGAACTTGCTCAGCAGCCGGGCGAAGTCCTTGCGGTCCTTGGCGGACCAGTCCTGCATGATCTCGCCGAAGTACTCCTGGCGCACCCGGTGCGCCAGGGAGGCCAGGTTCCGCCCCGCATCGGTCAGCTGCAGACAGGCGCGCCGGCTGTCCGCCTGGGACGGCACCCTCCGCACATAGCCCGCCTCGACGCTCGCCGCCACCAGCCGGCTCGCCCGGGAGGGGTCGACGGCGAGCCGCTCGGCGACCAGACCCACCGTCACCTCCTGGCCCGGCTCCTCGGGTTCCTCCTCGACGGCGTCGACCACGACCGTGTGCGTCAGGTCGATCGAGCGGTCGAGGCGGCTCGTCACGAAGCGGCCCAGGGTCCGCTTGGTCTGGTTGCGCCGGATGCGCACCATGGCGCGCTCGACGGCGACCAGCGCCGGGTCCGGGTCGGTTTCGGCGGTGAGAGGGGCCGTGGGTGCGGCCTCGGAGGCGTCGGAGGAGGAGGTCGTATCCACGGGTTTGGTCATGTCTCCATGGTAGCCGTTGACGTGTGACTTTGGCAGTCCTATGCTGAAGGCATCTAATTGACTTTGGCACGGATGTGCAATTGTCAAATAATCCTCGCTCATTCGTTTCAGGGGGCTGACCGTGTCCACCGCCCACGAGGCGCGCGACGGTGCCGTGACACCGCAGGCGACGCCGGCCATGAGTCACCAGCAGGTGATGCTCGTCTACTTCGGTCTGTTGTTCGCGATGCTGATGGCCACCCTCGACTCCTCCATCGTGGCCACCGCGGTGCCGACGATCGTCGGCGACCTGGGCGGCCTCGACCGCATCGGCTGGGTCGGCGCGGCGTACATCCTCGCCACCAGCGCGGTGATGCCGCTCGCCGGCAAGCTGGGCGACCTCCTCGGCCGCAAGCCGGTATTCCTCGTCTCCACCGTCGTCTTCCTCGCCGGGTCCGCGGCCTGCGGAGCGGCCCAGACGATGACCCAGCTCATCGTCTTCCGGGTGCTGCAGGGCATCGGCGGCGGCGGGGTGATGGCCGCGATGTTCGCCCTCACCGGCGATCTGTTCAGCCCCCGCGAACGCGCCAAGTACCAGGGGTACTCGGCGGGCGTCTTCGCCCTGTCCGCGATCGGCGGCCCCCTCGCGGGCGGCTTCTTCTCCGACCATCTCACCTGGCGCTGGGTCTTCTACATCAACCTGCCCATCGGCGCGGTGGCCCTCGCGCTCGTCGCCGTCTTCCTCAAGGGCCGTACGCGAGTGGAGCGTCCGCGCATCGACTACCTCGGCATGCTGCTGCTCTCCGGCGGACTCGTCGCCCTCGTCCTGGCCGCCAACTGGGCGGGCACCAAGTACGCCTGGAGCTCCCCGGTGGTCATCGGGCTCTTCGCCGGCGCCGTCGTACTGCTGGCCGCATGGGTTTTCGCCGAACGCCGTGCCGCCGAACCCGTCGTCCCGCTGCACCTGTTCCGGGACTCGACCTTCGACATCTGCAACCTCGTGTCCCTGATCGCGGGCCTGACCGGCTTCGGACTCGTCTTCTTCCTCCCGCTGTACCTGCAGATCTCCTCGGGCGCCACGGCCACCAACTCGGGCCTGCTGCTGCTCCCGATGATGTTCGGCCTGATGATCGCCTCCTTCGGGGTCGGCGGCGCCGTCGCCAAGAGCGGCCGCTACAAGTGGTTCCCGGTCGCCAGCATGGCCGTGTCCGGCATCTCCGCCTACCTGCTCTCCACCATGGACGCCGACACCGGCAGGCTCACCTCCGGCTTCTACATGTTCCTGCTCGGCGTGGGCGCCGGCCTGTCCCAGCAGGTGGTCGTCGTCGCCGTGCAGAACGCCGCACCGCCCCGCGACATGGGCGCCGCGACCTCCACGGTCACCTTCAGCCGCATGCTCGGCACCTCCTTCGGCGTCTCCGTGTTCGCCACCATCCTCAACCACCGGCTGGCCCACGAGATCCCCGCGTACCTCACGCCGGACGAGGCGAGTCGCCTGCCCGCGGGCGGCTCCTTCGGCCCCGAGTGGCTCAAGCACCAGCCGCAGGGCCTGCGTGACGGACTGGCCCAGGTGTACGCCCACGCCCTCAGCCCGGTCTTCATGACGGCCGCCATGATCCTCGCCGTGGGCTTCGTCGCCTCCCTGTTCCTCAAGGACGTCGTGCTGGAACAGCGCGGCTGGGGCGGCGCCGACACCGAGACCCCCGCCGAAGCCGCCGGCTGACCGGCGGGGGCTTCCCCCGTCGTCCCTTCCCCGCCGTCCCCCGGGCGGGGAGGGGACGACCCTCCCCGGACGCATCTCCCGTCCCTGCCCCGCACCTTCGTACCTCCACAACCCCGCCTCACCGGGCGGGTCGGGAAAGGAAACACCATGCCGGTCTGGAAGCGGCTCGCGGTCTGGCCCGCGGGCTCCCGCACCAAGTGGGCGGTCCTGCTCCTGTGGCTCTTACTCGCCTTCGTGGCGGGGCCGCTGGGGTCCAAGCTCACCTCGGCCCAGAGCAACGACGCCACCGCGTGGCTGCCCAAGAGCGCCGAGTCGACCCTCGCCTTCGAGGCGGGCAAGCGCCACTTCGACGTCGGCAACACCCTGCCGGCGGTGGTGGTCTACTCCCGCGACGGTGCCGTCACCCCCCAGGACCGGGCGAAGGCCGATGCCGACCGCGCGCTCTTCGCCCGCTACAGCGACAGCGCCCTCGCACCGGTCGCCACCTCCCAGGACCACAGGGCGCTGCTGCTCATGGTCCCGCTGACCATGCGCGGCGACGACGGCTTCAACAAACTCGTCGACCACGTCAAGGACATCCGCCACCAGGCCCGTGCGGGCGCCCCCGGCGGACTCGAGGTCAGCGTCACCGGACCCGGCGGATCGGCCGCCGACCTCGCCGGTGTCTTCGGCGGCGTCGACGGACCGCTGCTGCTGGCCACCGTCGCCGTCGTCGCCCTCGTCCTGCTGCTGACCTACCGCAGCCCCGTCCTCTGGCTCGTCCCGCTCCTCGCCGTCGGCCTGAGCGCGGCCCTGGCCAACGCGGTCGTCTATCTACTGGCCACCCACGCCGGACTCGTCGTCAACGGGCAGAGCGCCAGCGTGCTGACCGTCCTGGTCTTCGGCGCCGGCACCGACTACGCCCTGCTGCTCATCGCCCGCTACCGCGAGGAACTGCGGCGCCACGCCGACCGGCACGAGGCGATGGCCCTCGCCCTGCGCCGGTCGCTGCCCGCGGTCCTCGCCTCCGCCACCACCGTCACGCTCGGGCTGCTCTGCCTGCTCGCCGCGCGCATGAACTCCACCCGCGGTCTCGGCCCGGTGGCGGCCGTCGGCATCGTCGTGGCCTACCTCGCCATGACCACCCTGCTGCCCGCTCTGCTGGTGATCCTCGGCCGCTGGCTGTTCTGGCCGTTCGTGCCGCGCGCGGGGGCCGACACCACACAGGACGCGGAACACGGCACCTGGGGACGCATCGCCCGCTGGGTCGCCCGCCGTCCGCGCACCGTCTGGGTCGTCGGCGCCGTCGCTCTGGCCGCCTGCGCCCTCGGTGGCCTCGGCCTGCGCACCGGACTGACCCAGGCGGACTCGTTCACCACCACCCAGGAGTCCGTCGTCGGCCAGAGCACGGTGGCCCGTCACTTCCCGGCCGGCTCGGCCGCCCCCTTCGACGTCTACGCGGCCGCCGGCCACACGAGTGAGGTCACCGCGGCCCTGGAGCACACCCGGGGCGTCGCCCGCGTCCTGGAACCGCAGCGCTCCGGCGACTGGGTGCACCTCAAGGCCGTGCTCGCCGACCCGCCCGACACCAAGGCAGCCGAGCGCACCGTCGAGCGGGTCAGGGACGCGGTGCACGCCGTGCCCGGCGCCTCGGCCCTCGTGGGCGGCGACACCGCGACCCGTCTCGACACCGCCCGCGCCTACACGCACGACGAACGAACCGTCATCCCGCTCGTCCTCGCCGTCGTCTTCCTGGTGCTCGTCGCGCTGCTGCGGGCACTGGTCGCGCCGGTGCTGCTGCTCGCCAGCGTGGCGCTGTCCTTCCTCGCCGCCCTCGGCGTGTCCGTGCTGCTCTTCCGCGGTCTCGGGCATCCCCGTTCGGACGAGTCGCTCATCCTGATGGGCTTTCTGTTCCTCGTCGCCCTCGGCGTCGACTACACCATCTTCATGGTGACCCGGGCCCGGGAGGAGGCCGCCGTACGAGGCCATGCGCCCGGTGTGGTGCGCGCGGTCGCGGTGACCGGCGGTGTCATCACCAGTGCCGGGCTGGTGCTGGCCGCCACGTTCTCCGTGCTCGGCGTGCTGCCCGCGGTGAGCATGCTGCAGATGGGACTGCTCGTCGCCGTCGGCGTCCTGTTCGACACGCTGCTGGTGCGCACCCTGCTGGTCCCCGCGCTCTCCCTGGACGTCGGTCCCCGGCTGTGGTGGCCGAGCGCGCTCGCCCGCCAGGCGGCGGCGCGGGCGGAGGCCCCGCCCACGATCCCGGCACCGGGAGCGGCGCGGTACGGGGAGGCCGGGGAGCCCGGCTCATCCGAGTCCGCCGCCGTGCACCCCCGCCGCTGACCCGCCCCCGATCCCGCCGCCGACCACCACCCGACTCCCGTACGACGTCGGGGACGACCGCCGAGGAGGCACGATCACCATGGCCGCATCCCACCACCGCATCGGCGACCAGGAGCGGGAGGCCGCCGCACGGCAACTGGGCGAGCACTTCGCAAGCGGCCGTCTGACCAAGGGCCAGCTGGACGAACGGCTCGCGGTGGCCCTCACCGCCGAGACCGCGCCGGCCCTTGACGAGGTGCTGCGGGACCTGCCGGAGCCCTCCGACCCGTCGTCGGGCCGGCAGCGCAGGGGCCGATGGGCCGCTGTCACCGCCCGTCTGAAGGCGCGGCGGGGCCGCCGGGCCCTGGCCCTCACCCTCGCGGCCTGGGCGGCCGGCGGTGCCCTCTTCGGAGCGGACTGGCTGTTGTCCTGGCCGGGCCGCCTGCTGCTCGTGGGCGGTATCGCGGTGGCGCTGCTGGGCGGCCGCCCCCACCGCACCGGCCACGACGGCCGTCCGGGCCGCGTACGGGGCGGCCCGGGCGGCCATATCCCGGGCGGAGGCGGTTCGATGGGCCACGGCGGACCCTTCGGCCACGGCGGCGCAGGCCTCGGCCGGGGCGGCGGACGGGGCCGCGGCGGCCGCGGCCATGCCTCGAACCCCCGACTCCCGTCAGTGTGACATCCCCCGCGCACTGACGGGCCACGTGGCCCGGGGAGCACGTCCGACGGTGTCGGCCGCGACGTGTTCCCCGGGCCACACCCATGCCGTCGACACCCCGGCGCGACCGGCCCGGCCCGCCCGAACGCAACCGCGCAACCGGAACGGCCCGGCCGGTACCCGCCCCCACGACGGGCCCGACCGGGCACACCCCGCTGTTCCTCACCGTGTTCAGCCGGCCGGCGCCGCCTGCGCGCGAGCCACCCGCTCGATCCGCTCCTTGATGGCGCTCATCTGCACCTTCGTGTTCTTGAGCAGGTGATCGGCCATCTCCGGGTCACCGAAGGGAAGTTCGTCCCGCACGTGGAAGTCCTGCACCCACCGCATCTCGACCCCGCCGGCCGGGACCACCCGGTACTCCCAGAAGATGTTCATGTACGCGAAGGGCCCGGTCTCGATCCGGTGCGCCCGTACCGTGCGGGTCCGCACGTCGACGGTGCGCTCCGACACCCATGACCGCTGGATGCCCTCCTCGTCCGGATGCATCGTCAGCCGGAACCGCACGGTGTCGCCGTCCCGGTCGAGGATCTGCACCGACGCGTACTCGGTGAACAGATCCGGCCAGGACGCGACGTCGTTCGTCATCCCCCATACGAGGTCCATCGGGGCGTCGATCACCACCGTGGACTCGGTGTGCCCGGCCGCCACGGTCAGGCCCCCGCCTTCTGCGAGGCCACGTACTCGACCAGCGCGCCCGGGGTCTCGATGTCGTTGAGCGCCTCGTCCGGGATGCTCACGCCCAGCCGGCCCTGCACCTGGGTCACCACCTCTAGGACGGCCAGCGAGTCGTACCCGAGGTCGGTGAACGCGGTGTCGCGGATGTCGCCGTCCAGGTTGACCGATTCACCCGTGCCCACGCAGTGCCGCATGATCTCGCGGAGGCCGTCGAGAGTCAGTTCGTCCATGTCTGTCTCCGTTCCATGACGAGTCGTTGAGGAGCTGAGCGCTTGCCGGGGCGCGAGGCGGGAGCCGTCGCCGGCTCCCGCCTCGCGCCCGCCGCCCGATCCGGTCAGGCGACGGCCTTGACCACCACGGCCGCGTTGAACCCGTTGTAGCCACGGGCGATGACCAGCGCCGTACGCACCCGTGCCTCCCGGGGATCCCCGAGGACCAGATCGACCGGGCAGTCGGGCGAGACGGCGGTGACGTTGAGCGTGGACGGGATCACCCCGTGCCGCAGGGACAGGAGTGCCGCGACGAGGTCGACGGTCGGCCCGGCCGCGTACATCCGGCCCGTGGCCGTCTTCGGGACGGTCACCGCCACCCCGCGGGGCCCGAACACACCGGCCAGCGCCTCGCATTCCAGCCGGTCCAGGCGCGGCACGCCGTAACCGTCGGCGAACACCACGTCCACGTCCTCCGGAGCCGTCCGGGCGTCGGCGAGGGCACCCTCGATCGCACGCCGGAGGTTCGGGCCGCGTCCGGTGCGCGGGTGCGGGTCGAACGCGGTTGCGTAGCCGGCGATCTCCCCGTACGGGCGCACCCCACGGGCCTGCGCCGAGGCGGCTTCCTCGACCAGCAGGATCGCCCCGCCCTCGCCGGGCGTGTACCCGTCGGCCGCCACGTCGAAGGGAAGGTAGGCGCGATCCGGGTCCGTGCTCAGGCTCACCAGCCCCGGCGGGATCTGCCCGACCAGACCGGAGGGGGAGAACGACGAGTCGGTGCCGCCCGACAGCGCGAACGTACTGCCGTTCCGGATCACCCGCCGTGCCTGCCCCACGCAGTCGAGACCGCCGGCCTGGTCGGTGATGAACACCCCGCTCGGCCCGCGCATCCCGTGCCGGATGGAGATCTGGCCGGAGTTGGCCGCGTAGAACCAGGCGATGGCCATGTACGCGCCGACCTGAGAGGGCCCCTTGGCGTACAGGTTCTGCATCTCCCGCTGGCCGAACTCGGCGCCGCCCGTCGCGTTGGCGGTGACGACGCTCATCTCGTACTCGGGCTGCTCCCCGGGGTCCAGCTCGCCGTCGCGCAACGCCTCGTCCGCGCAGACGAGTCCGTACTGGGTCATCAGTGCGGTCTCCACCACCACCCGGCTCGGCAGCAGATCGCCCGGGACGAAGTCCCGCACCTCACCGATGACCTTGATGGGATAGCCGGAGGGGTCCATCCGCGTCATCGGGCCGAGCCCGCTGCGGCCGTCCAGCGCGGCCGCCCAGTAGGCCTTGGTCCCGATGCCGGTCGGCGCCAGCACGCCGAGCCCCGTCACCACCGCTCGGCGCGTCATGCGTACGTCCTCTCCGGTGCGGCCACCACGATGGCGCTCTGGAATCCGCCGAATCCGCTGCCGACGCTCAGCACGGCGTCGGTGCGCTGCTCGCGGGCGGTGACCGGCACATAGTCCAGATCGCACTCGGGGTCGGGCGTGGACAGGTTCGCGGTCGGCGGGATCGCGTCGTTGTCGATCGCCAGGCAGCAGGCGGCGACCTCGATGGCACCGATCGCGCCGAGCGAGTGCCCGATCATCGACTTGATCGAGCTGACGGGCGTTTCGTACGCGTGCCGGCCGAGACTGGCCTTGAACGCCGCCGTCTCGTGCCGGTCGTTCTGCTTGGTGCCCGAGCCGTGCGCGTTGATGTAGTCGATGTCCTCCGGGTTGAGGCGCGCCTGGTCCAGAGCGACCCGGATCGCCTCGGCCATCTCCCGCCCGTCGGGCTTGAGTCCGGTCATGTGGTAGCCGTTGGCGCGGCTCGCATAGCCGCGCACCTCGCAGTAGACACGGGCGCCGCGGCGGCGGGCGTGCTCCAGCTCCTCGAAGACCATCACGGCCGAACCCTCGCCGAGGATCAGCCCCTTGCGGTCGCGGTCGAAGGGCCGGCACGCGTGCTCGGGGTCGTCGTTGGCGGTGGACTGGGCACGCAGGGTGTCGAAGCACGCCACCGTGACGGGTGAGACCGGCGCGTCCGTGCCCGCGGCCAGCACCACATCGGCGCTGCCCTCCCGGACCAGTTCGAAGCCGTGGCCGAGCGCGTCGATGCCCGAGGTGCAGCCGGTGGACACCAGCGCCACCGGGCCCTCGGCGCCGATGGTCCAGGCGACCTCGGCCGCCATCGAACTCGGCACCATCACGTCGTACAGCTGGGGCACCGCGTACTCCGGGTCCACCAGCCACTTGCGGCCGCCGTCGCTGAGGACGACGTATTCGCGCTCCATCAGTTCGGTGCAGCCGATGGCGTTGCCGAGCGACACGCCCACCCGGGACGGGTCCAGCGCGTCCGTGCCCAGACCGCTGTCGGCCAGCGCCTCCCGCGACGCGACCAGCGCCAGCTGGCCCGCCCGGTCCAGTCGGCGGGCCTCCTGCGGGGAGAGCCCGTTCGCCGCCGGGTCGAAGTCGATCTCGGCCGCGACCTGGCAGCGGAAATCGGACGGATCGAAGTGGGTGATCCGCCGGGTCATCGAGCGACCGGCCATCAGCGTGTCCCAGAACGCGGGAACGCCGAGGCCGCCGGGGGCGGCCACGCCGATGCCGGTGACGACGACACGCCGCTCGCTCATGCGTGCCCCCCGACCTGCGGGAGGCCGCCCTCGCCGGGCAGCTCCTCGGTGTCCACGTGCCCCAGTTCGGGACGCGGGGCGAGCGGGCCGAGGAAGAAGACCGCGAACATGTCCTCGTCGCCGTCGTTGTCCATGCGGTGCCGCACGTTCTTCGGCACCATGAACGAGTCGCCGGCCGACAGCTTGATCGGCCGTCCGTCGAGGCGGAGCGTCATCTGACCGCTCACGACGTAGAAGAACTCCTCGGAGTACGGGTGGTAGTGCTCGGAGACGAACTCCCCGGGCAGCAGGGTCCCCGCACCCATGAAGCCGGCGGTGGCGCCGCAGGTCTTCGGGCTCAGGAGGACGCGCAGGTCGCCGCCCCGGCGACGATTCGGCTCCACGTCGGCGAATGCGACCTTCCCGGGTTCTGTCCGCGGGGCTGGGGGCATGGCAATCTCCTTCTCCGACCAGGTGGGGCCCCGTCCACACAGCGGCACGCCAGGGCCGAGTCGAAGAATGACAACGGGCCCTCCAAGGAGCCTGGGGAGCATCTGAAGGCCACCGGCCGGGCGCTCGGCGATGGCGGCTTCCCCGGCACGGCGCGAAGATCGGAGACGGACCACGGCCGGCACCCGCCTCGACCGAGCGGCGGAGGCCCCGCGACCCCGCTCGCCGCCGCGGGTCGAGCGCCTCCGCGGTCACGCCTGCCGTGCGCCCGTGGCAGCGCACGAAGGGGGCCCGCAGCCGAGACCGTGACCGCGGCGGCCTGCCGTGCTGCTCGCGCGGGCGCAGGCCGCCGACGCACCGGGCGGCGGCGCCGAGGCCGGGCGCCTCCTCGCCCGGGCGCGGGCTGCTCACGCCTGGCGGGGCCCGAGCGCCTGTGGCAGCCGCTCCCGGCCCGTCCCGCCCCCGCCCGCCGAGAGGTGCCGGCGCCGGTGGCCGCGCTCCGGTGCGCGGGCGTTACAGCTCACGGCGGGCATCCACGACATGCGGATTCCGCCATTCGGCCGCATCCTGAAACGGCCCACCACACCAGGCCGCACAGGCCGACCACCCACGGGAGGTCCTGTGATCCTGCTTGCCCTGCTCGCGCCGGTCCTGATGATGGCCTTTCTTTTCGGTATGTCCGCCCTCGAGGAATTCCTCTTCCTGCGCCCGACCTCCACGGACGAGGTCAGCCCTCCGGCCGACGAGGCGGAGACGCCCTCGTCCTGAGGGCACCGGAGGGGATGGGTACGAATGCACGTTCGGCACATTCATCGGCTGATGCCGCTGCCGTCGGTCGCCCCCGGCGGGTCCCTCGGGAGTGTGCGGTAGGGTTTATCTGCGTGATCACGCGGAACACCGCGGAAGACGCAACCGGGACGTGGCGCAGCTTGGTAGCGCACTTGACTGGGGGTCAAGGGGTCGCAGGTTCAAATCCTGTCGTCCCGACCAGCTTCACAGCAGGTCGGAGGCCGTTTTCTCAGCGATGGGAAGACGGCCTCCGTCGTGTGGACGAGGAGGGCGGGGCCGCGGTCCTGTGCCTCCTGCCGGGCGCCTGCTTAGACGACGCCCGCCTGTGGCAGTGCGGCACCGGGATCAAGCCCCTGATCTCGCGCCTGAGCGGCTGGACGATCACATGGGGCGAGGCCCACACTGCCACCGCCGCGGTCGTGCCTGTACCCGGGCCATGGGCCGCCGGGTGCTCAGTCGTGGGCCGCCCACAGACCGCGTACATGGCCCAGATGCCGCGTCATCACCTTTCGTACGGCTTCCTCGTCCCCGTCCAGCAGGGCGTCCAGGAGTTCGAGGTGCTCCTGTGCCGAGGCGAGCAGGCGGCCGGTCTCCACGAGAGCGGTCAGCCCGTAGAGGCGTGATCGCTTGCGCAGGTCGCCGACGACCTCGACGAGATGGGCGTTGCCGGCAAGGGCGAGCAGGCCGAGATGGAAGCGGGTGTCGGCCTCGACATAGGCGATGAGGTCCCCGGCGGCCGCGGCGGAGACGATCTCCCGCGCAGCCGGCCGCAGGGCCTCCAGCGAGACCCGGTCCGCGGTCCCGGCCAACGCGACCGTGGTCGGGATCTCGATCAGGGAGCGGATGTGGGTGTACTCGTCGAGCTGCTTCTCGGAGACGGCGGTGACGCGGAAACCCTTGTTGGGGACGGTGTCGACCAGGCCCTCCTTGACCAGGTCCAGCATGGCCTCGCGCACCGGGGTCGCCGAGACGCCGAAGCGGGCGGCGAGCGTCGGCGCGGAGTACACCTCGCCGGGGCGCAGCTCGCCCGCCACGAGGGCGGCGCGCAGCGCGTCGGCGACCCGCTCGCGGTAGCTGCTCTTCTTGCCTCCCAGCGTGGGCAGGGCGGGAGCGGCGGACGGCGAGCCGGTGCGCGGGGCGTCCATGGGGTGTCTCCTCGTACGGGCACGTTCCGGGGCCGCGGGACGGCACCGGAACGTCCCGTCCGGGTGCCGGTGCAATGTCACGCACCACGAGTATCCCAGGCGGGGGACGGCGGTGCGGCCGCGGTCGGCTAGAGGACGAACCCCTCCGGAAACGGGTCGTCCGGATCCAGGAGGTACTGCGCGGTACCGGTCACCCACGCCCGTCCCGTGAAACTGGGCAGCACCGCCGGGAGGCCGCCCACCCGAGTCGTGCCGAGCAGCCGTCCCGTGAAACGCGTCCCGATGAAGGACTCGTTCACGAACTCGGTGTGCAGGGGGAGTTCGCCGCGTGCGTGCAACTGTGCCATGCGCGCGCTGGTGCCCGTACCGCAGGGGGAGCGGTCGAACCAGCCGGGGTGGATGACCATCGCGTGCCGGGACAGCCGGGCGGTGGCGCCCGGCGCGTACAGGTGGACGTGGTGGCAGCCGCGGATCGTGGGGTCCTCGGGATGCACCGGCTCCTCCAGGGCGTTGACCGCGTCCATCAGCGACAGCCCCGCCGCGAGGATGTCGTCCTTGCGGGAGCGGTCGAAGGGCAGCCCGAACTCCTCCAGCGGCAGGATCGCGTAGAAGTTGCCGCCGTAGGCGAGGTCGTATGTCACCGTGCGCCCGTCGGCCAGGGTGGCCTTGCGGTCGAGGCCGACGGAGAAGGACGGCACGTTTCTGAGGGTGACCGCCTTCGCGGCACCGCCCTCCACCGCGACCTCGGCGACGACGGGACCCGCCGGGGTGTCCAGGCGTATGGTGGTCACCGGTTCGGTGACCTCGACCATGCCCGTCTCCACGAGCACGGTCGCCACACCGATCGTGCCGTGACCGCACATCGGCAGATAGCCCGAGACCTCGATGTAGACCACACCCCAGTCGCAGTCCGGGCGGGTGGGCGGCTGGAGGATCGCGCCGCTCATCGCCGGGTGCCCGCGCGGCTCGTTCATCAGCAACCGCTTGATGTCGTCGCGGTGTTCACGGAACCACAGACGCCGTTCGTTCATGGTGGCGCCGGGGATCGTGCCGATGCCGCCGGTGACCACCCGGGTCGGCATCCCCTCGGTGTGGGAGTCGACGGCGTGCAGGACGAGCTTGCTGCGCATGACCGTTCCCCTTCGCTCGGTACGCCGGTTCAGGCCAGTCCGGCGGCCACGGCCTTCTCCGTGGCGGCGCGGACGGCGCTCTCCTGCTCGGGCAGCAGCGGGACCCGCGGAGGGCGTACGGGACCACCGTGCCGTCCGAGGACGTCCATGGACAGCTTGATGGCCTGGACGAACTCCACCCGGGAGTCCCAGCGCAGCAGCGGGTGCAGCTGCCGGTACAGCGGCAGCGCGGTCTCCAGGTCGCCCGCGATCGCCGCCCGGTACAACAGCACCGACGCCCGGGGAAGCGCGTTCGGGTAGCCGGCCACCCAGCCCTTGGCGCCCGCGACCGCAAGCTCCAGCAGGACGTCGTCGGCGCCGATCAACAGGTCGAGGTCCGGGGCCAGTTCAGCGAGGTGCCAGGCGCGCCGGGGGTCGCCCGAGAACTCCTTGACGGCCTGGACGTAACCCTCCCCGTGCAGCTTCGCGAGCAGCTCGGGGACCAGGTCGACCTTGGTGTCGACGGGGTTGTTGTACGCCACGACCGGCACGCCCGCCTTCGCGACCTCCGCGTAGTGCGCGAGCACGGACCGGTCGTCGGCGCGGTAGGAGTTCGGCGGCAGCAGCATCACCGACGCACAGCCGGCGTCGCGTGCCTGCTCGGCCCAGCGGCGGGCCTCCGCCGATCCGTAGGCCGAGACCCCGGGCATCACCCGCGCCCCGCCGACCGCGGACACCGCCGTCTCCACGACCTTGGCGCGCTCCTCGGGGGTGAGGACCTGGTACTCGCCGAGCGAGCCGTTCGGTACGACGCCGTCGCAGCCGTTCTCCACGAGCCAGGCGCAGTGTTCGGCGAACCGGCCGTGGTCGACGGTGAGCCGGTCGGTGAGCGGCAGCGCGGTGGCCACGAGGACGCCGTGCCAGGGACGGTTCTGCGGGTCGGTCATGACGCGATTCCCCCCAGTCGGTGATGTGTGACATATTACTGATTTCTCGGTACTCACCGGCGTCCGCCGGCATCCCACCGGACCTCGCCGGTCTCCGGGCCTCGCCGGGCCTCACACCTGCCCTTCCCCGGGCTCCCGGGCGAGCACGCCGAGCGGCACCGGCCGTGCGAAGGGCCTGCGTGTCACCGTCTCCGGGCATCCGGCGACCCCGGCCACCGCGGGCCCGCACATCCGGCCCTGGCACCAGCCCATCCCCGCCCGGGTGAGCAGCTTGACGGTACGTGGATCGCCGGCCCCCAGGTCACGGACAGCCTCCCGTACGGCTCCCGCCCGCACCTCCTCGCAGCGGCACACCACCGTCTCGTCGGTGACCTGCTCGGCCCAGTGGGCGCGGGGCGGGTAGGCGTGGTCCAGCGCGTCGGCGAACCTGCGCAGCGCGGCCCGGCTCGCGGCGGCGCGCTTTCCGCCATGCTCATCGGGCCGGGCGCCGGTGAGCCGCGCGGCGATCGACCGTCCGGCGAGGTGCCCCTCGGCGAGCGCGAGCCCGGCGCCGCCGACACCGGTGGCCTCGCCCGCCGCCCACACGCCCGGGACGTCGGTGCGCTGCTCCTCGTCGACGTGCACGCGCCCGCCGTCGACCCGGCAGCCGAGGGTCTCGGCGAGTTCGGTGTGCGGAAGCATGCCGTGCCCGACGGCGAGGGAGTCGCAGGGGATCCGGCGGCCGGTACCGGCCCGCACGCGTCCGTCGGCGTCGAGTGAGGCCACCGTCACCCCCGTCAGCCGCCCTGTGCCATGGGCCTCGACCACGGTGTGGCGGACGAGGACCCGAACCCGGTGGCGCAGAAGCCGCACCCCGTACCCGGCCGCCTCGACGGCCTTCCCGGGCTCTGCGGCCAGGCCCCGGGCCTGCCGGGCGAGGAGTCTCGGATCGGCGGACTCCACCAGTGCGGCGACCGTCGTCCCCGCCGCGGCGAGCCCGGTCGCCACCGGCAGCAGCAGCGGCCCGGTGCCCGCCACGACCACCCGCTGCCCGGGCACCACGAGCCCGCCCTTGAGCATGGCCTGGGCGCCCCCCGCGGTGACGACTCCGGGCAGGGTCCAACCCGGGAAGGGCAGCACCCTCTCGTAGCCGCCCGTGGCCAGCAGCACGGCCGTGGCCCGCACGACGGCCGGCTCATTCTGCTCCGGCCCGAGCAGCGCGTGCACGGCGAAGTCCCCCGGCGCATGCCCGGACCGCCGCTCCACACACCACACATGGTGGTCCGCCAGATGGACGATGCGCCCGGCCGCGATGTGCCGGTCGAGTCCCTCCCTCAGGCGCTTCCAGGTACGCCACTGGTGGTGCAGGGCCCCTGGGCGCCGTGCGCCGAGTCCGGCGGCGGGCTGCCGGTAGAACTGCCCGCCCGCCTCGGGCCCGGCGTCGACGAGCGTGACACGTACGCCGCGCGCCGCCGCCGCGAGGGCCGCGGCCAGCCCTGCCGGGCCCGCGCCGATCACCGCGAGGTCAGTCCGCATGGCCGGTCCCCTCCTGGGTTCGGATCACATCGCCGGGGCGTGCCGGCACCAGACAAGCGCGCTGGTTCGGACGGTCGTTGACGGTCACCAGGCAGTCGAAGCAGACGCCGATCCCGCAGAGGATCCCGCGTGGACGGCCCTCGTGCCGGGTGGTGCGCCAGGAGGTGATGCCCGCCGCCCACAGCGCGGCGGCGACCGTCCAGCCGGGTAGTGCCTCGATCTCGCGGCCGTCGAAGGTGACCGTGAAGGCGGGACCCGGCCGGGACCGCGCCAGTCTCAGGGAATTCACCGGGCCTCCCGCTCGAAACGCTCCGGCCGGAAGGGCGCGAGGTCGAGTTCCGGCACCCCGCCGCTCAGCAGCCGCGCGATCAGATGCCCGGTGCCGGGGGCGAGTCCGATCCCGGCGCCCTCGTGGCCGCAGGCGTGGAAGAGGCCCGGGACCCGTGGGTCCGCGCCGATCGCGGGGAGATGGTCGGGCAGATACGGCCGGAAGCCCAGGTAGGAGCGCATCGCCCGCACCCGCTCCAGGAAGGGGAAGAGCCGGGTCGCTCCCGCGGCGAGCGCCCGCACTGCCGGCAGGGAGAACGACCGGTCGAACCCGACTCGTTCGCGGCTCGCGCCGATCAGTACGGGCCCGGCGGCCGTGCCCTCGACGACGGGCGAGGTGTGCAGGGCCGCGGAGTCGCTCGCCACGTCCGCGACATAGTCGGCCGCGTACACCTTGTGCCGGACCCGGCGCGGCAGCGGCTCGGTGACGAGGACGAATCCGCGGCGGGGGAGCACCGGCAGGCGCACGCCCGCCGTCGCGGCCAGCTCGCCGCCCCAGGTCCCCGCCGCGTTCACGACCGCCGGAGCGTGGATCACCCCCCGGTCCGTCCGCACCCCGAGAACGGTCCCCCGGGGGGTGCGCAGCACCTCGGTCACCGTCCGGCCGGAAAGGAGGCGGGCGCCTGAGGCCCGTACCAGATGCGCGGCGGCGAGGGCCGGCATCACCTGGCAGTCCTGCGGGTAGAGCACCCCGCCCGCGAGTCCCGGGGCAAGGTACGGCTCCACGTCGTGGAGCCGGTCGGCGGCGACCTCCACCGTCGTCACCCCGGCAGCCCGCTGCCCGGCGGCGAAGTCCCCGAGGGCGGTGAGCCCTTCGGGGGCGGCGGCGACGACCACCCCGCCCTTGGCCTCGTACTCGACGGCCGGCCCGAGCTCCTTGGCCAGTTCGGCCCACAACCCCAGGGAGAACAGGGCGAGTTGCAGCTCGGGTCCGGGTTCCTTGTCGGAGACGAGCAGATTCCCCTCGCCCGCACCGGTCGTGCCGCCGGCCACGGGCCCGCGGTCCACGAGCGCGACGTCCAGCCCGGCCCGGGCGGCATACAGGGCGCAGGCCGCGCCCACCATGCCGGCGCCGACGACGACGACATCACAGGTCAGTCGCTCGCTCACATCAGTACTATGTCACATGGTCCCGTGTGCAAGGCAAGCCTGCTTCGGCGACCGGGCGGTCACCTTCGACAGCGTCTACGCAGGCCGGCGGCAGCAGGGCGCCGGACTGATCCGTGGCAGCAACCGGCGGCTGACCTTCGGCGGCGCGTCCTCAGTGACCCTGCCCGCGGGCGCCACGGCGTACAGCGACCCTCTGCCGGGCCGGCTGCCCGCCGCGACCGACCTGGTGGTCAGCCTCCACTCCCCGGACGCGGCGGGTCCGGCCACCGGGCACGGGATGGCGATGCAGACGTCGTACACGGCCGGGGGCGATCACACCGCCGATCAGACCGCGGCCGGCTGGACGCAGAACACGGGTTCCTGCTTCTACCTCGACGCCGTCACCGTACGGACCGACGCCGCCACCGGCGCACTGGTCGCCCTGGGCGATTCCCTCACGGACGGCTGGGCGTCCACGTCCGACACCAACCGCCGCTGGCCCGACTATCCGGCCCGCCGGCTCCGGCAGGCCGGTACGGCGGTCAAGGGGGGTGGCCGACGAGGGGACCCCCGGAAACAAGGTCCTCGCGGACGGCGCGGGCCGAAGCGCCCTGAACCGTTCGGGGCGCGACGTCCTCTCCCACCCGGGCGTCCGCACGGTCTTCCTCTTCGAGGGCGTCAACGACATCAAGGCCCACACAGGCGTCACGGCACCGGACCCGATCGCGGGCGACCGGCAGTTCCTCGCCCGCGCCCACTCCGCCGGGACGTGCGTGGTCGGGGCCACCGTCGCCCCCTTCAAGGGCTGGCCGGAGTGGGACCCGCCGCCGAGGCCGTACGCCGGGAGGTCAATGTGTTCGTCAGGGACAGCGGGGAGTTCGACGCGGTCACCGACTTCGACCGGATCCTGCGCAGTCCCCACGACCCCGAACGGATCCTGCCGTTCTTCGACGGCGGCGACCATCTGCACCCCGATGACAAGGGGATGCAGGCGATGGCCGACGCGGTAGACCTCACCGGCCTGGACTGCCGCCCCTGACCCGGGGCGCGCCTCAGGCCAGCGCCTCCCGTCCGCACCCGCGGGTACGGACGGGAGGGGACCGCCATGAGGTCCCGCCGGGCGTGTCGCTCAGGACAGACAGCCGACGTGGGCCAGTGCCTGCTTGAGGAGGACGCCCTGCCCGCCCGGCATGTCGTTCTGGACCACGGCCGAGGCCGCCTCCTGCGGACTGAACCACTCCAGGTCGAGTGCGTCCTGGCGGGGGCGGCAGTCTCCGGCCACCGGGACGATGTAGGCGAGGGCCACCGCGTGCTGGCGGGGGTCGTGGAACGGGGTGATCCCCAGGGTCGGGAAGTATTCGGCCACGGTGAAGGGCTGGAGGGAGGACGGGACGCGGGGGAGCGCCACCGGTCCGAGGTCCTTCTCCAGGTGCCGCAGGAGCGCGTCCCGCACCCGTTCGTGGTGCAGCACCCGCCCGGAGACCAGGGTGCGGCTGACGGTCCCGTCGGGCCCGATCCGCAACAGCAGTCCGACGCTGGTGACTTCGCCGCTGTCGTCGACGCGCACGGGCACGGCTTCCACGTACAGGATCGGCATGCGGGCACGTGCCAGCTCGAGTTCGTCGGGAGTCAGCCAGCCGGGCGAGGTTTCGGTCGTGTCAGGCATTGCCTGATCGTACGTTCAACCGCTTGCGTCGTGCGCGTGTCACTCGCCTGCGTCCGCACCGTCGTGGCCCGTTCGCCCGGCGGCCTCCGCCCCGACCAAGGCACTGCGCATCACGAGGGCGTACGCGCTGGTCGACGGCATCCTGGCGGATCTCGCACGTGCCTCGGCCCACGTCGGCGGCAGGGCACTCCTCACCCGCGCGAGACACCGCCACCTCCGCCGGCGTTGGGCCGACCGCAACGGCGGACGAGTGAATCCCGCCGTGTGGTGCGGGGCTGCCGATGCGACAGCGGGAAGGCCGTCCCTACCCGACAAGCGATGGGCAGGGAGTGTCCGCATGCCGAAGTTCCTCATCCAGGCCACGTACACGCCCGAGGGCACGAAGGGTCTGCTGACGGAAGGCGCGAGTGGCCGCCGCGCCGCCGTCGAACAGGTCGTCACCGGCCTCGGCGGGAGCCTCGAGGCCATGTATTTCGCCTTCGGCGAGGACGACATCGTGCTCATCATCGACTTCCCCGACCCGGTCTCCATGGCCGCCGTCAGCCTCACCGTCAAGGCCAGCGGCGCCCTCCACACCCGGGCCACCCCTCTCCTCACCCTCGACGAGATCGACGAGGCCGCCCGTCGGCAGGTCGCCTTCCGCGCCCCTGGTTCGTGAGAACGGGAGCCCAGCGGTTCGCCGAGCGGGCGCACCACGTTCCGGGTGATGACTTTGGATGTTCCAGGGGATGACTTGGGATGTCAGTGATCTCCACCGGAGATGACCGTGCGGCGGTGGCCGTCGATCGGCCGGACCGGGTGCCTGCTCATGATCGAGAGCCGGTTGAACGCGTTGATGGTGATCGCCACCCAGACCACCGCGGAGATCTGGTCGTCCGTGAGCACCCGGCGGGCCGCCTCGTACGCGGTCTCCTGGGCGGTGGCGTCCCTCGGGTCGGTGGTGGCCTCCGCCAGGGCGAGCGCGGCGCGCTCCTCGTGGGTGAACAGCTCGGTGTCCCGCCAGGCCGCCAGCACCCCCAGCCGCTGCGCGGTCTCGCCCGCGCGTTGGGCGGCCCTGGTGTGTACGTCGAGGCAGTACGCGCACCCGTTGATCTGCGAGACCCGGAGGTTGATCAGCTCGACGAGGGCACGTTCGAGTCCTGCGTCGGCGGCGACGGCGTGCACCGCCTCCGATGTCCCGACCAGTGCGCGGTAGGCCGCGGGGCTCTGCTTGTCGATGAAGATCCGCGGATGGGCGGGGTGCGTCGTGGGGCTGGTCAACTCGGGGCTCCTTCGGCGGCCGCTTCCGGCCCGTCGCTCGATCGCGTAAGTGACACCGCCATCGTTACTATGATCGAGCGATAGTTGTTTAATATGAAACCATTATGGAACACCGGAAGGCGGTAACGGTGAGCAACGTCGAGACAGAGCCGGTCCAGGTGCGCTGCAAGGCGGTGGCCGACGGCGGGCAGCCGACGCGGGGGCCGCGGGTCGACGTGCTCACCCCGCGTGACGTGCCGCTCGGCGGCCCCCGGGCGATGACCGTGCGGCGCACACTGCCCCAGCGGGCCCGGACCCTGATCGGAGCCTGGTGCTTCGCCGATCACTACGGCCCCGACGATGTCGCCGCGACCGGCGGCATGGACGTCGCCCCGCACCCCCACACCGGACTTCAGACGGTGAGCTGGCTCTTCAGCGGGGAGATCGAGCACCGCGACAGCCTGGGCAGCCACGCCTTCGTCAGGCCCGGCGAGCTGAACCTCATGACGGGCGGGCACGGCATCAGCCACTCGGAGGTCTCCACCCCGCGGACCACGGTTCTGCACGGCGTCCAGCTCTGGGTCGCGCTGCCCTCGGAACACCGCCACGTGCCCCGGGACTTTCAGCACCATGTGCCCGAGCCCCTGCGGATCGACGGCGCCGAGATCAGGGTCTTCCTCGGCTCCCTCGCGGGAGCCTCGTCCCCGGTACGGACCTTCACGCCCCTGCTCGGCGCCGAGATCGTCCTGGAGCCCCACGCGACGGTCACGCTCGCCGTCGACCCCGGCTTCGAACACGGCCTCCTCGTCGACCACGGGAACGTCCGGATCGCCGATGTGAGCCTGCGTCCCGCGGAGTTGGCCTATGTCCACCCCGGATCCGGCGCGCTGACCCTGACGAACGATGCGGAGGACCCCGCGCGGACCGTGCTGCTCGGCGGAACTCCCTTCGAGGAGGAGATCGTCATGTGGTGGAACTTCATCGGCCGCAGCCACGAGGACATCGTCAGGGCGCGGGCGGACTGGGAGAACCGCTCCGACCGCTTCGGCGCCGTCGAGGGATATCCGGGAAACCGGCTTCCCGCGCCGGCTCTGCCGAACGCCGTCATCACGCCGCGCAAGAACCCAGCACGTCACTGACCCACGCTCGAACGCACCGACACCCAGTCGAAAGGCATCCCATGAGCCAGTCTTCCGCCGCTCCGGTCGTCGAGCGGGCAGACGCCAGGAACCGCTACGAAATCCTGGTCGACGGCGAGCGCGCCGGTCTGACCGCGTACCGCGACCGCGGCGACCAGCGCGTCTTCTACCACACGGAGGTCGACAAGGAGTTTGCCGGACAGGGCCTGGCCTCCCGGCTGGTCCAGGAGGCGCTCACCGATGTGCGTGCCCAGGGCAAGCGCATCGTTCCGGTCTGCCCGTACGTGGCGAAGTTCCTGGAGAGGCATGAGGGGTTCGCCGACATCACCGACCCGGTGACCCCCGAGATCCTCACCTGGCTGGACACGGAACTCGGCTGACCGTCCGCACCACTCGCGGCCCGCCCGCCGCAGGCCGGTAGGGCCGCCGTGATGACGGTGCCCTCATCACGTTCCAGTCGGCACGGATGTCAGACACCGGCCAGGTGCATGGTCAGTCACTCACCAGATCGAGTGGCCGACGGGTGGAGACGCCCCGCCGGGTCTCGTCCCCGCGGTCAGTAGTGGGTGATCCCTGCCGTCAGGGTCCGCGTCCAGGGGGCCTCCACCTCGTCGGCCCCCATCGAGACGATCAGATGGCACAGCATGCCCACGGCGAAGAAGGTCTGGATCTGCTCCTCGCTGCCGCCCGACGCGCCGCGGACGTACTCCACCAGCCGGGCGTAACCCTGCCGGACGGCCTCGCGCACCGCGGGTTCCGAGACGGCCGCCGCCTGGGCGTGCAACTGGATCAGCATCAGGTCGTTGTTGCTGATCAGCTTGGCGTAGGCGTCCCCCATGGCGGTCAGCACCACCTCGGGGGAGCCGCCCCTGGCCTCGGCGGCCGCACGCTCGAGACTCGCCCTCACCTGTACGAAGCAGTGTTCGACCACGGCGACGAACAGCAGTTCCTTGTTGGGGAAGAGCCGGTAGACGTACGCCTGGGAGATGCCCGCCGCCTTGGCGACCTCGGCCGTGGTGGTGCCGAAGTAGCCGCGCGCGGCGAACGCCCCGATCGCGGTGCGCAGCACGGTCTCGCGGCGCTCTTCGGCGGTGGACAACTGGCGGGGGCGGTCCTTGTGCATGTGAGTACTCAATCAGTCACACCTGGGGCCGTCAAGGAACGGCCGGTGCTCCGGGCTGCAGCCCCCGGACCACTCTTGACGCGGAGCGGCGCCGGATCGACACTCCGGTGCGGCCCGCACGGACACGACCGCCCCGGCCGGATCGGATCCGGCCGGGGCGGTCGTGGTCACGCCGGTGCGGGTGCCGCGCAAACCCCGCTTACGCGAGCGTCGTCAGCAGCTGGTTCCAGGTCGCCGAGGGGCGCATGACCTCGGAGGCCTTGGCCGGGTCGGGCTGGTAGTAGCCGCCGATGTCGGCCGGCTTGCCCTGGACGGCGATCAGCTCGTCGACGATCTTCTGCTCATTGGCGGCGAGCTGATCGGCGAGCGGGGCGAACGCCTTGGCCAGCTCCGCGTCGTCGGTCTGCCGGGCCAGCTCCTGCGCCCAGTACAGGGACAGGTAGAAGTGGCTGCCGCGGTTGTCGATGCCGCCGAGGCGACGGGTCGGGGACTTGTCCTCGTTGAGGAAGGTCGCCGTGGCGCGGTCGAGGGTGTCGGCGAGGACCTGGGCGCGCTGGTTGCCGGTGGTCTTCGCGTACTGCTCCAGGGACGGCACGAGCGCGAAGAACTCGCCGAGGGAGTCCCAGCGCAGGTAGTTCTCCTTGACCAGCTGCTGGACGTGCTTCGGGGCGGAGCCGCCGGCGCCCGTCTCGAACAGGCCGCCGCCCGCCATCAGCGGGACGACCGACAGCATCTTGGCGCTGGTGCCCAGCTCCAGGATCGGGAACAGGTCGGTCAGGTAGTCGCGCAGCACGTTGCCGGTGACGGAAATGGTGTTCTCGCCGCGGCGGATGCGCTCCACGGACAGCTTGGTCGCCTCGACCGGGGGCAGGATGCGGATGTCCAGGCCCTCGGTGTCGTGCTCCCGCAGGTACTCCTTGACCTTGGCGACCAGGTTGGCGTCGTGGGCGCGGGTCTCGTCCAGCCAGAACACCGCCGGGTCGCCGGTGGCGCGGGCGCGGGTGACGGCGAGCTTCACCCAGTCCTTGATCGGGGCGTCCTTGGTCTGGCAGGCACGGAAGATGTCACCGGCGGAGACGGTCTGCTCCAGCACGACGTTGCCGGCCTGGTCGACGAGACGGACGGTACCCGTGGTGGGGATCTCGAAGGTCTTGTCGTGGCTGCCGTACTCCTCGGCCTTCTGCGCCATCAGGCCCACGTTCGGCACGGAGCCCATGGTGGCGGGGTCGTAGGCGCCGTTCGCGCGGCAGTCGTCGATCACGGCCTGGTAGACGCCGGAGTAGCTGGAGTCCGGCAGGACCGCGAGGGTGTCGTGCTCCTGGCCGTCCGGGCCCCACATGTGACCGGAGGTGCGGATCATGGCCGGCATGGAGGCGTCGACGATGACGTCGGACGGGACGTGCAGGTTGGTGATGCCCTTGTCGGAGTCGACCATGGCCAGCGCGGGACCCTCGGCCAGCTCGGCGTCGAAGGAGGCCTTGATCTCCTCGCCGTTCGGCAGGGCCTCCAGGCCCTTGAAGATGCCGCCCAGACCGTCGTTCGGCGTCAGGCCGGCCGCGGCGAACGTCTCACCGTACTTCGCGAACGTCTTCGGGAAGAAGGCGCGTACCACGTGACCGAAGACGATCGGGTCGGAGACCTTCATCATCGTGGCCTTCAGGTGCACGGAGAACAGGACGCCCTCCTCCTTGGCGCGGGCGACCTGCGCGGTCAGGAACTCGCGCAGCGCGGCGACGCGCATCACCGAGGCGTCCACGACCTCGCCCTCGAGGACGGGCACGGACTCGCGCAGCACGGTGGTGGAGCCGTCGTCACCCTTGAGCTCGATACGGAGCGAACCGGCCTCGGAGATCACCGCGGACTTCTCGGTGGAACGGAAGTCGTCCACGCCCATGGTCGCGACGTTCGTCTTCGACTCCGGCGTCCAGGCGCCCATGCGGTGCGGGTGGGTCTTGGCGTAGTTCTTCACCGAGGCCGGGGCACGGCGGTCGGAGTTGCCCTCGCGCAGCACCGGGTTCACGGCGGAGCCCTTGACCTTGTCGTAACGGGCGCGGATCTCCCGCTCCTCGTCGGACTTCGGCTCGTCCGGGTAGTCCGGCAGCGCGTAGCCCTTGGCCTGCAGCTCGGCGACGGCCGCCTTCAGCTGCGGGACGGACGCCGAGATGTTCGGCAGCTTGATGATGTTGGCCGCGGGGGTCTTGGCCAGCTCGCCCAGCTCAGCGAGGTCGTCGTTGATCCGCAGGTCCTCGTCGAGGTACTCGGGGAAGACCGCGAGGATGCGCCCGGCCAGCGAGATGTCACGGGTCTCCACAGCGACACCCGCCTGCGAGGCGTAAGCCCGGACCACCGGCAGGAAGGAATACGTCGCCAGGGCCGGGGCCTCGTCAGTGTGCGTGTAAATGATGGTCGAGTCAGTCACCGGGTGCTCCGCTCCACGTCTGCAACATTGCTCGACATCAAGATATCTCGTGTGCGCACCCCTCTCGACAGTGGCCCGCGCCACGGACGCCCCGAAGGGCCGCCCGGGCGCCCGGCCTCGCCTCCCGGCGTGGCGGAAGGCCCGACCGGGCAGGTCGCGTCACGTCCGGTCCTCCCGCGCCGAGCCGGGGCCGGCGCCCCATGCGTCCGCCATCTCCCGCTCGATCCAGCGGCAGATCACCTCCACCACATAGGCGCGCTCCGCACGGCTCAGCTCCCGCCCCTTCGGGATCTCGTGCCAGCGCTGCAGGCAGGTACGGCAGCATGTCGCGGTCGCGTGCTGGGCGACGAAGACCGGATGGCCCCGGTAGGGGGTCTGCTTCCCGTCCTTGTACGGCTCCGCCGGTGCCAGCCGCTTGGCGATGAGGTCGTACGCGTGCCACCGGAGAGTGGAGGGGCCGCTCAGCTCGGCGGTCGCCCGGTCGCGGCCGCGCAGATGGAACTTGGCGCGGAAGGGATGGCGCGCGATCCGGTCCAGCCGCTGGTCGAGCGACCGGTCCATCGGGCCTGGAGCGTCGGGCGTCGGGGGTCCGGGAGCCGGGGGCTGGGGCGTCGGGGGTCCGGGAGCCGGGGGCTCGGGCGTCGGGGATTCGGGGGAGGCGTTCATGCTCCTTCGAGCTTATGACCGCCGGACCGGCCCGTGCCGGTCCGGCGAGACCCCTCGTCGGCCCGAGGGCCAGGGGGCGTCCCGACGGCTAGGGGGCGTCCCGACGGCCAGGGGGCGTCCCGAGGGTCAGGCGGTGTCCCTGCCGCCGTGCTCGATCACCACGTCGTCGCCGGTGCGAGGCGGCGGTATGGCGGCCGAGCCCTGGTGCAGCGCCACCGTCCGCGTCGGTGCCGGGATGCGGATCCCCTCGGCCCGGTACCGCTTGTGCAGGCGCTTGATGAACTCGTGCTTGATCCGGTACTGGTCGCTGAACTCGCCGACGCCCAGGATCACCGTGAAGCCGATCCGGGAGTCGCCGAACGTGTGGAAGCGGACCGCCGGTTCGTGGTCCGGGACGGCTCCCGTGATCTCCGTCATCACCTCGGCGACGACCTCGGTGGTCACCTTCTCCACATGCTCCAGGTCACTGTCGTAACCGACCCCCACCTGGACCAGCACGGTCAACTGCTGCTCGGGACGGGTGTAGTTGATCATATTGGTCTTGGCGAGCTGCCCGTTGGGGATGACGACCAGGTTGTTGGAGAGCTGGCGGACGGTGGTCTGCCGCCAGTTGATGTCGACGACATAGCCCTCCTCGCCGCTGCTCAGCCGGATGTAGTCACCCGGCTGAACGGTCTTGGAGGCGAGGATGTGGACGCCCGCGAACAGGTTCGCGAGGGTGTCCTGAAGGGCGAGGGCGACGGCCAGACCGCCCACACCCAGGGCGGTGAGCAGCGGCGCTATGGAGATGCCCAGCGTCTGCAGCGTCACCAGGAAACCGAGGGCCAGTACCACGACCCGGGTGATGTTGACGAAGATCGTGGCCGACCCGGCGACCCCGGACCGGGACTGGGTGACCGTCCGCACCAGACCCGCGATGACCCGGGCGGCCGTCAGCGTCACGACAAAGATGAGCAGCACACTCAGGGTCTGGTTGACATGGTGCTGCACCGTCCGGGTGAGCGGCAGCACCGCCGCCGCGGAGGCCGCGCCGCCGGTGATGGCCGACCAGGGCACCACGGTGCGCAGCGCGTCCACGATCACGTCGTCGCCGCTCCACCGGGTACGGCTCGCGTGCCGGCCCAGCCAGCGCAGCAGCATGCGCAGCAGGAAGGCCGCCAGCAGGCCCGCGGCCAGGGCGATTCCGGCGAGGATCAGGTCGTCGAGGGTGAGCGCGCGGTTCACCGGTCACCTCCCGCGCCGAAGAGAGGGCCCCAGGGCCGGATGTGAGGAGTCGTCACTTGCCACCTGCTCGTATCACGGGATGCACGATCACGCCCGGAACGGTGTCGGTCGTCCGGAGCGAGGATTCATCCTGCCGTATGACGGCGTCAGACCGTGAAAGGGGCGTCGTGGACCAGCCGTTGACCGCGGGGCGGCGTCCGTCGGCCCGCGCGCGGTCACAGGTCCGTGAACGACCCGTGCCGCCCGGCCCCGGACGCGAAGCGGCCCGCACCTTCCAGACCCTCCGCCAGGACATCCATGCCGTACCGGAGTTCGCCCCGCAGTGCCGCCTGCTCGTCCAGCCCCTCCTGGTCGAGGACCGAGGCGCGGTCGCCGCGCAGGCACGCCTGCGGAAAGCGGGCGATCTCGGCGGCCAGTTCCTCCGCCTCGGCGCGAGCGCGGCCGGTCGGCACGACGCGGTTGGCGAGCCCCATCCCATGGGCCTCCCCGGCCGGGACCGGACGGCCGGTGAGGATCATGTCCAGCGCACGGCTGGTGCCGATCAGCCGCGGCAGCCGTACCGTGCCGCCGTCGATGAGCGGTACGCCCCAGCGGCGGCAGAAGACACCGAACACCGCGTCCTCCTCGGCGACCCGCAGATCGCACCAGAGCGCCAGCTCCAGACCCCCGGCCACCGCATGCCCGGCGACCGCCGCGATCACCGGCTTGGACAGCCGCAGCCGGGTCGGCCCCATCGGCCCGTCGCCGTCCTGGGCCACCCGGTTGCCGCGCTCGGTCCCGACCGCCTTCAGATCGGCGCCCGCGCAGAACGTCCCGCCCTCGCCCCACAGCACCGCCACGCGCGCCGAGGGGTCCGCCTCGAACGCCCGGAAGGCGTCGGCGAGCGCGGCGGCGGTCGGCCCGTCCACCGCGTTACGGGCCTCGGGGCGGGAGAGGACGACGGTGGTGACATACCCCTGACGTTCGATCCGGACCGGCATCGGGCTGCCTCCTTCACGGGCGGGGAAGGGCTGACCCCGCGAGGTTACTCCCCGGTACGGCCGCTGCCGCCGTCCGGTGGGGAACCGTAGACGCGGTCGCAGGCCCCGGTCAGATCACTTTCAGCCGCACCAGCGCCCCCAGCGTCAGTGCACCCGGCAGCAGCGGCAGCCACACCGTGATGATCCGGTACGCCAGGACCACCGCCGTCGCCACGGCCACCGGACCGCCGGCCGCCACCAGGGCGACTATCAGCGCCGCCTCCACCGAGCCGATCCCGCCCGGGGTGGGCACGGCGGCCACCGCGAGGGTCGCCGCCAGATACGCGACCGCCATGTGCACGGGCGGCACCGGAAGCGACAGCGCCCGGCCCACCGCGGCCAGCCCGGCCGCCTGAAGCGCGGGGAACGCCAGCGAGCCACCCCACAAGGCGAGCGCGCGGGCGGGGCGGGTGTGCACCGAGCGGGCCTCGCCGAGCGCCGTGCGCACGAACGAGATCACGGCCGTGCGCAGCCGCCGCACCGCCAGGACAACCGCCACCGCGATGCACACCGCCCCGGCCACCGCGAGCAGGAGCGGGCCCGCCGCCGCGGCGGGGACGAGAGAGCCGACGTGGAGCGCGTCCGGGAACGTGATCAGCAGGACCAGCAGCAGAGCGACCCGGGTGATCGCCTCTGCGAGCATGTACAGCGCAAGCGCCGCGGACGAGCGTGCGAGCGGCACCCCGCACACCGTCATGAAGCGCAGATTGACCGCGCTCGCGCCGAGCCCGGTCGGCAGCAGGTGATTGGCCGCGCCCGCCGCGAACTGCGTGGCCAGCAGCCGCCGCAGCGGCAGCCGTTGCACCACTGCGCCCTGCCGGGTCACGGCGGCCGCGACCCAGGTCAGACAGGTCGCACCGGCCGCGGCCACCAGCCAGGGCCACTCGGCCGACCGCAGATGGCCGAAGCCCTCCGCCAGCACGGACCGGTGCTCCGCCGCGACCACGAGCACGAGGACGAGCGGGAGCAGGCACAGGAGCTGGCGGACCGGAACACGTCTGGGGAGTCCCTGAGGGAGACGTACGGCAGTCACATCGGCAGAGGCTTTCCGCGCCGCACCAACACGAGGTTGCGTACGCGCAGACGGAGGCTGACACGCCGGGCAAGGCACGCCAGCGCCCGCGCAGCAGTGGCCGCGCAGGCCGACCGCGACGGCGCTCGACGTTCTACCGTCGATTTCATGAGCATGGAGACCACCGCCTGGCACCAGCTGCACAGTGTCATGACGGCACAGCGGGAACACCGGCCCCTCGCCCGTGCGACGCTGCGCCGCATCGGGGCCTTCGCCCGCCCGCACCGCCGGCGCATCGCGGAGTTCGTCGTGGTCAGTGTGGTGACCGCACTGCTCGCCGTCGCGACCCCCGTACTCGCCGGCCGCGTCGTCGACGCGATCGTGTCGCACGGCGACCGGAGCAGGGTCGTGGGCCTGTCGTTGCTGATCGCCGTGATCGCGCTCGCGGAGGCGGCGCTCGGGCTCCTCGGCCGCCGGCTGTCGGCCACCCTCGGGGAGGGCCTCATCCTCGATCTGCGGACGGCTGTGTTCGATCATGTGCAGCGCATGCCCGTCGCGTTCTTCACACGCACCCGTACGGGAGCGCTCGTCAGCCGTCTCAACAACGACGTCATCGGCGCCCAGCGCGCCTTCAGCAACACCCTGTCCGGGGTGGTCGGCAACCTCGTCACGCTGCTGCTCACCCTGGCCGTGATGATCACGCTGTCCTGGCAGGTCACCTTGCTGGCCCTGGCGCTGCTGCCGGTCTTCGTGGTGCCGGCGCGGCGGATGGGCAGCCGTATGGCACGGCTCCAGCGGGAGGCCGCCGACCTCAACGCCGCGATGGGGACCCGGATGACCGAGCGCTTCTCCGCGCCCGGCGCCACCCTCGTCAAGCTGTTCGGGCGTCCGGAGGAGGAGTCCGCCGAGTTCGCGGCGCGGGCCCGGCGGGTGCGGGACATCGGGGTGCGGACGGCGATGGCACAGTCCGCGTTCCTCACCGCCCTGACCCTCGTCTCCGCCCTGGCGCTCGCCCTGGTGTACGGCCTCGGCGGCTGGTTCGCCCTGCGCGGCACCCTGGAGCCCGGCTCCGTGGTCTCGCTGGCCCTGCTGCTCACCCGGCTCTACGCGCCGCTCACCTCCCTCGCAGGCGCCCGGGTCGAGGTGATGAGCGCCCTGGTGAGCTTCGAGCGCGTCTTCGAGGTGCTCGACCTCAGACCGCTGATCGAGGAGAAGCCGGGCGCGCGGAGTGTCCCCGACGGGCCGGTGTCCGTGGAGTTCGACAACGTCCGCTTCGGCTACCCGGCCGCCGACCGGGTCTCCCTCGCCTCACTGGAGGAAGTGGCGACCCTGGACGCCCGCGGCGGAGCCGGGATCCTGAACGGGATCTCCTTCCGCGCCGAGCCGGGCCGGACGGTCGCGCTCGTCGGCTCCTCGGGTGCGGGCAAGTCCACCATCGCCGCTCTGCTGCCGCGGCTGTACGACGTCGACGAAGGCGCCGTGCGCGTCGGCGGGATCGACGTCCGCGAGCTGAGCGCGGCGTCCCTGCGCGAGACGCTCGGCATGGTGACGCAGGACGGCCACCTCTTCCACGACACGGTACGGGCCAATCTGCTGCTCGCCCGCGCGGACGCTACCGAGGAGGACCTGTGGGAGGTGCTGCGCCGGGCCCGTCTCGACGACCTCGTCCGTTCCCTGCCCGACGGCCTCGACACGGTCGTCGGTGAGCGCGGCTACCGCCTGTCCGGCGGCGAACGCCAGCGGATGACGATCGCGCGCCTGCTCCTGGCCCGTCAGCGCGTCGTCATCCTCGACGAGGCCACCGCCCATCTCGACAGCACCTCGGAGGCGGCCGTCCAGGAGGCCCTGACGGAAGCCCTGGAGGGCCGAACCGCCGTCGTCATCGCCCACCGTCTGTCCACCGTACGGGCCGCCGACGTCATCCTCGTCGTGGAGTCCGGCCGGATCGTGGAGCGGGGCACCCACGAGGAGCTGCTGGCCGCGGACGGACGGTATGCCGAGCTGTACCGGACCCAGTTCGAGAAGGCGCGGGTGTCGTCGCCGGCGACGGAGGACGAGACCCTGGCCCAGCCCGGGACGGAGGCCCTGACGTAGGCCGTCGTGCCCCGCGGGACCTTCCGGCAGCAGACGTAGGGCCCCGGCGTCCCCTCGCCCGACGGCACGGCGCCGCCGGTCCCGGCTGTGCGGAAGAGCCGTGTGCCGGGCGCCCCGGCCCCTCCTCCCTACGCTCACCAGCACATGCCCCGCCCACGCAGCCGAGGCGCATGGCGTCGCGGTGCCTGGGCAGAACTCCCGGCATGGAGACCCGAGGACCCTGGAGGCGGCACCACCGGGAATCGCTGTGCACGACCGCCCGCCTCGTGGCGTACCAGGACGAGGTCACACAGCCCGACGGGAGCGCGGGCCGCTACGACTGGGTGCGGGTGCCCGACCAGGTGCGGGTCGCGGCGCTGGTCGAGGGACGCCTGCTGGTCGTCGAGCAGTACCACTACCTCGCCGGCACGATGTGGCAGCTGCCGGGCGGTGACCTGGGCCCGGAGGACCACGACAGCCGGGCGGCCGCCCGTCGCGAACTCGCCGAGGAGACCGGCTACCGCGAAGGCCGCTGGACTGCGCGGGGCGCCCTGCATCCGCTGCCCGGGCTCACACCGGCCCGCGTCCACCTGTGGAGCGCCGAGGGCCTGACGCCGGGCGAGCCCGCACCGGAGCCCGGTGAGACGGGCCTGGAGGTACGCCACCTCCCGCTGGCCGAGGCGGTCAGGGCCGCCTGCGACGGCCGGATCGGCTGCGCCTCCAGCGCGGCCCTGGTGCTGGCCGTGGCGGCGGCACACGTCGGCTGACGGCCCGGGAGGAGGGGGCGAGACGGAGAGGACATGGTGGACCACGCTCCGGAACGGAGTGCGCGCCGAAGGCACGAGCATCAGCGACGACCGGGAGGGTGTGGAGCGGCTCCTCGACCGTGAGCCGGACGCGCTGCTCCTCGCCGAGCAGGACGGCGGACTCGCCGGGACGGTGATCGCCGGCTTCGACGGCTGGCGCTGCCATCCGTACCGGCTCGCGGCGCACCCGGACCGGCGACGGCACGGTATCGGCTCGGCCCTCCTGGCCGCGGCGGAGGAGCGGTTCGTACGGCTCGGGGGGCGCCGCGGGGACGCGATGGTGCTGCTGCGCAACGAGACGGCCCAGCATGCGTGGCGGGCCGCCGGGTACGCGCCCGAGGAACACTGGCGCCGCTCCGCAGGGCCTCCGGCTGCCCGCCGCCGTGGTGGTCGGCGCCGGGACCGGCCCGGCCGTCTTCAGCGTCACCCGGATCAGCGGCCGCAATCTGTTCGTCATCACCGGCGGCCTGGCCGGCGCCCTCGCCGTGGTGATCCTCCCCAGGTCCACGGCCGCGCCGCGCGCCTCAGCGAGGTCACCGTCCGGGTCCCGCAGGTCAGCGAGCTGACGTTCGTCGGGAAGAACGACGCCCGGCAGATGGCCTGGCATCTGTTCGTCGAGACGGCCACCCGGGGTCACCCGGGTGGCCACCCGGGTGTCCACCCGGCCCCTTGGCCATGACGAGGGCCTGCTGCGCGAGGCGCCCGGCTGTCTGTACGGGCTCTTCGCCACGACCCGCGACACCCGCGACACCCGCGACACCCTCAAGCATGCTCAACCATGAGCTGCGCCCCTTCCTCTCGACCTGGCACCCCCGGCTGCACGCCCACGAACAAGCGCACCCGGGCGCCCCCGAATCCGCCTGGCACGGCAACACGGCCTGCCGGGCCGCGCTGACCACCGTCCGGCACAACCTGCACGACTACGCACTGGGCTTCGCCCGCCTGGCCGGGTGCACGCCCCGCAGACCCTGCTGGACGGCGCCGATCGGCTGCCCTGAACAGGGGGCACGCGCTCGCGGTGGGCGGCCGAGCTGAGCGGACCGTAGCGTGAAGGGAGGGTTGCCGCGGGGGAGGGCAGGAAGGGAGACGGTGACGATGCAGCCGTCGCAGATGGACTACGCGGCGCTGTTCGCCGCCACCCCGAGCCCGTACCTCGTCCTGGCCCCCGACCTGGTGATCGCGGAGGTCAATCAGGCGTATCTGGACGCGACCCGCAGGACCCGGGACGACCTGATCGGGCAGCACATCTTCGAGGCCTTCCCGGACAACCCCGCCGATCCCGAGGCCGACGGCGTGCGCAACCTGAACGCCTCGCTGCACCGGGTCCTGGTGTCCCGGGAGCCCGACACGATGGCGCTGCAGAAGTACGACATCCCCATCGTCGGGCGGCCCGGCGCCTTCGAGGAGCGCTGGTGGTCCCCCGTCAACACGCCGATCCAGGGCCCGGACGGAAGCGTGGCCTGGATCATCCACCGGGTGGAGGACGTCACCGCGTACGTCCACGCCCATGCGCACAGCGCCCGCCGCACGTCCAGGCAGCTCACCGAGCGCGAGGCACTGGAGGCCGAGCTGTACGCGCGGGCACGCGAGCTCCAGGTGCTGAACGAGGAGCTGAGGCAGGCCCACAACCGTGAGCGCCAGGTGGCCGTCACCTTGCAGGAAGCCATGCTCCAGTCGCCCGACCTGGACCGGCACGAGAACGTGGCGGTGCGCTATCTGCCCGCCACCGGCTCGCTCAACGTGTGCGGAGACTGGTACGACGTCGTGGACCTGTCCGACGGCCGCTTCTCGGTGGCGGTCGGCGACGTCGTCGGCCACGGCCTGGAGGCCGCCGCCGTGATGGGGATGCTGCGCAGCGCGCTGGGCGCGGCCATCCGTGCGCTGGAGCGGCCGGCTCAGGCCATGGAGGTGGTGGGCCTGTACGCCCGGTCGGTCCAGGGCGCCCTGAACACCACGGCCGTCAAGGTCATGGTGGACACCCACAGCCGGCTGATCATCTACAGCAATGCGGGACACCCGCCCCCCGTGCTGGTGCACCCGGACGGCGACTGGGAGCTTCTCGACCAGGCGACCGACCCGCCGCTGGGGGCACGCCCCCAGCACGTGCCCCGCCCCCAGGCCGGCCAGATGTACACGCGCGGGGATCTCCTCGTGCTCTACACCGACGGGTTGATCGAGCGGCGCGACGAGCACATCGGGGTGGGCCTGAACCGCCTGACCGAGGCTCTGAGCCGCTACTGCACCCTCAGCCCCGAACGCGTGGCCGACGCGCTGCTCGCGGAACTCGGAGTGGCCGGCGGGGCCCGCGACGACATCGCGCTGGTCATCGTACGGCTGTGAACGGACGGCGGGCCAAGGCGTCGTCCGGCCGCGACGGCGGACGCCGGGCCCACGGCCGGACCTGTCGAGACCGCGCCGTGGCCCTCGGGCCGCCTCGGTTCGGCCGCTTCAGTTCAGGAGCACGCTCAGCACCGCGAACCAGGCGATCTCGACGGCGAGGGCGCCGAGCGACCAGGGCCACTCACGGCGCCGGTAGCCCCTGACCGAGCCCACCGCGGCCACCGCCATCAGCAGCGGGCCGACGACACCGACGAAGACGCCTTTGCCCACGAAGAGCAGGGCGAGGGACCCGAGTCCGGTCATCGTCGCCAGCATCAGCGACAGGGCCAGGACGTTCCACCTGATCCGGTGCCACATCTCGGCGCGGGATGCCCGGGCGTCCGGCGCGGACAGCGGGGACCGGTCCAGCTCCCTCTGTAGATCGTCCCTGGGTGGATTCAGCACGTGAGGTAACGTACCGCAGGCCAAGGAACGATCACGGGGGAGCCCGCATGGGATTCGAAGTCCATCCGGACGACCTCGACAGCTACGCCGCACAAGTCGGAAGAGCCGCAGAGGACTTCGGGCACGCCGGCCGCTACGCCCAGCAGAACGGCCATGTGGCGGTGGCCGACGACGGTCTCTTCGGCCTGATCGCGGGGGCGCACAGCGGTGTCGTGGAACGCGTGAGCGCGGCGCTCACCAAGGCCGAGTCCGTGCTGCGGGCGGCCGAGACCGAACTGGCGAAGAGTGCCACGTACTACCGCCAGGCCGATCACGGCAACGCGGCCAGGCTCGATGCCACCTACCCCACCAGCAAGCGCTGAACACCGCTCATATGCATGGAGGATGCTGAGTGTCCGGGTTCTCCGACACCGCCGAGCCGTCGAGCCGTCTGACGCCGCCCAAAACTCCCGAGGAGTTCTCACAGGGCGCGCTGCTCGACATCTTCAACGACGTCAGCGACCTGGTGAGCCCCACATACTGGATCACCGAGGCGTACAACGCGGTCTTCGGATTCAACCCGCTCGACGAGGTGATCCAGTGGTTCGCGGGCGACTGGGAGTCCTTCGCCAAGTGCGCCGAAGTGTGGCAGAACATCGGCAAGGCCTGTGACGACATCGCGAAGAACCTCAGCTCCGGCAACGCGGCGCTGGATGCGACGTGGAACGGCAACGCCGCCGACGCGGCCTATGTGTACTTCGACGAACTGGCCAAGAAGCTCAACCAGAGCGGCGAGACCTTCGACTCCCTCGCCGACACCTACAAGCACCTCGCGCACGCCGCGTACTCGGCCGCGGAGGGCGTCAAGGGCATCCTCGGCGGTATCGCCGACGGCCTGATCATCACGGGCATCGAACTGGCCGCGGGAACGCTGCTGTCATGGAGCGGCGCGGGCATGCTGGTCGGCTACGGCCTTGCCGCGCTCGAGATCACCGAGATCCTCAGGCTGTGGGGCCAGGCCACCGAGATGTTCGGCAAGGCCCAGGCCATCGTCAACGGAGGAGTGGGCGCGCTGGAGGGTCTCGGGTCGGCCGTCTACGCCCAGCTCCAGAACTTCCCGGCGGTCGGCGCCACCTATGACAATCCGGCCGTCGCCTAGGGCGCGGGCGAAAGGGAACACACACCATGGCTGACCGGGAACGCCAGATCGGCGACACCGACCTGATGGACATAGCCCGCGACGAGGCCCGCGCCAGGGCCCTGCGCAAGTCCCTCCAGCGGCTGGCGGACAGTCAGTCGGGCAACAGCGCGCTCCAGGAGATGGCCCGGGAGGTTCTCTCCGGCCGTATCGGCCTGCGTGAGGCGTTGCGGGTCGGGGCGTACTCCGAAGCGCTCGGCGAGCGCATCGCCGAGGCGCGCCGGGAGTACGAGCAGCAGTCCCCGGAGGAACGGGAGCAGCAGCGGACCGCAGCCCTGGGCTATCTCCAGGCACAGCGCGAGGAGATCGACCAGGAGCGGCAGCAACAGTCCGCCCGCCCGGGCCCCGGCACCGCCGGGCACAGCGGCCGTGACTGGCGGCTCTAGGATGCGGCCCTCGTAGCCGCCGGCGGCTGCGACCACGAGCCGGTCTCGGCGTGGGAGCGTGCCGGCGGCACCGTCGAGGGGTACCCAGGGGTGTGCGGCCGTCCCGAACGGGTCGCGGCCTCGCGCGAGGACCGTGCCCACCTTGCCGAAGCGGCCCGGTGAGCGAACCGAAGGAGAGCCGGTCATGCCCCCGTTCCCCACCGCGCCGACCGTCAGGGCCACCCCGGAAGGGCTCCTGTGGGAGCCGAGTGAACGCTGGGTGCGCGGGCGTAAGGGCGATGTGACGGTCGTCGACAGCCGGCACCCCGTCCTGGTCTGGGAGCCCGGTGTCCCCGTCCCGCTGTACGCCTTCCCCCGCGCGGAGGTCCGCGAGGAACTGCTCCGTCCGGCGAGGAACCCGCCGAAGGGCACGCACACCGGTTCGCAGGTCTTCTACGACCTCGAAGCGGGCGGCGAGACCGTGGAGAACGCGGCCTGGACCTTCCCCGCCGCCGAGTTGGCCGGCCACATCGCCTTCGAGTGGTTCCGACGGGTCGGCCGGGGGCTGGACCACTGGTACGAGGAAGAGGAAGAGATCTTCGTCCACCCGCGCGACCCGCACAAGCGGGTGGACGCCATCCCCAGCAGCCGCCACGTCGTGGTCGAGATCGGCGGCACGGTCGTCGCGGACACCCGCCGACCGGTGCTGCTCTTCGAAACCGGCCTGCCGACGCGCTACTACATCCCCCGCGAGGACGTCCGTCTCGACCTGCTGGAGCCCACCGACCACAGCACCGGATGCCCCTACAAGGGCACCGCCGCGTACTGGTCGTGGCGGGGCGAGTCCGACGTACCGCCGAACATCGTCTGGAGCTATCCGGACCCGCTGCCCGCGGTGGGCGGCATCAAGGGCCTGCTCGCCTTCTACAACGAGGAGGCCGACATCACCGTCGACGGCGAACGCATGGAGCGCCCCGTCACCCACTTCACCAACACGTCGGTGTCCCCCGGATCGCCGTAAGCATCGTGTCAGGAGGGAGCCGCAACGCAGGGGTGGCGGGCATGGCGTCGGTGGCGAGCCCCGGTTCCGCCTCCCCGCGATCCGGGGCGCTCATCTCGTCACACGAAGCACGGTCCTCCAGGAGGCATCCCATGGCCGAACCTCTGTGCGGTGAGCCGCGACCAGGTTGAGCACGGAGGACTTGCCGCAGCCGGAGGCCCCCAGGAGGTGACGAACTCGCCCGGCGTCATCGGCGGCCTCGGAGGCCGTGATGGCCACGGTCGTCACCTCCTGGGAACTCATCGGCCCGGCTGTCGCTACCTGGTGCCGAGACCGGCGTCGCCGATCTCGCCCTTGCCCTCGGTCTTGAGGACCTTGTTGAGCGGCGTGAGGTCGTAGATGCCCTTCAGGTCGGGCTTCTCCAGCAGGCCGGCCTTGACCGCGTGCTCCGCCTCGGTGTTGAGCGTGGAGGCCAGCGGGTCGTCGAGGAAGGTGATCGACTTCCAGGCCGGGTCGATGACGTCGGCGGGCAACGCCTTGCCCGACAGCTTGTCCAGTGCCGCGTTGGCGGAGGCCTTCGCCTTCTCCGGGTTGGCGTTGATCCACCCATTGGTCTTCACGGAGCCGCGCAGCACGGCCTCGACGACGTCGGGGTGCTCCTTGAGGAACTTCTGGGACACGATGATGTTCGTGATCACGAACTTCTTGTCGGGCCACAGGGACGACTCGTCGAGCAGTACTTTCGCGCCCTCCGCGACCAGCTTGGATGCGGTCGGCTCCGGCACCCAGGCGCCGTCGATGGAGCCGGACTTGTAGGCATCCGGGGTGATCTTGTTGTCCGTACGGACGACGGAGACGTCGCCCTTGCCGCTCTGCGCGTCGACCTTCCAGCCCTGGTCCGCGATCCAGTTGAGGAACGCGACGTCCTGCGTGTTGCCCAGCTGAGGAGTGGCGATCTTCTTGCCCTTGACGTCCTGAAGGGACTTGATCTTCTTCGGGTTGATGACCAGCTTGACGCCGCCGGAGGCGGAACCGCCGATGATCCGCAGGTTCTTGCCGCCCGACTTGGTGTAGCCGTTGATGGCGGGGGAAGGGCCGATCCAGCCGATGTCGATGGACCCGGCGTTCAGCGCCTCGATCTCGGAGGGGCCGGCGTTGAAGGTGGAGGTCTTGATCGTGGTGCCGCCGAGCTCCTTCTGGAACAGGCCCTCCTGGACGCCCACGAGAGCAGTGGCGTGCGTGAGGTTGGGGAAGTAGCCGATCTTCACCTCGTCGGCGGACAGCTTCTTGGCACCCGCCGCCACCGCGGTCTTCTGCCCGTCGGCGGTGGACTTGGATCCGTACCCGCAGGCGGTCAGCAGGACGGGGAGCGCCGCTATGACGGCGATGGTGCGCAGGGTGGTGAGCGGTCTTGCGGCAGACACGGAGGTGTCCTCTCAGGGGCGTGGATGATCAGGGAGGTACGGAAAGGCGAGGTGTGAGGCCCATGGGCGCGCACCTGTACTCCGCTCGCCGACCCGTGGCAGCGGGAATGCCGTCTCGGGCCGAGGGGCGGATCGTGGGGGAGTGGGCGTTGCGCCTCCGTCACAGTCGTGCCGCTCCTCGAGCATGGGGCGGCGCCGTCAGCCGAGGGCGACCCGCCCGCCGAATCAGGTGGGTCGGCGGGAGGAGCAGGGCTCGGTTTCTGTGCGGTTGCCGGTGGGTTCTGCGGACGGCTCAGACAGACCGACAGTAGGCACTGGAAGTACGGCCGAAGTCGATGTGGCGGCGCGAGGTCAGCAGGGGCAGCGAAAGGACTGCGCGGTTGAGCGATCTCATGGTCCCACCCCCACTTTCCCTAGTTTTCCTACCGGGCCGCTAGGGATCGTGGCAGAAGGTGGCGGCCGCCCCAAGGGGGTGTTCGCATGATGGACAGCCCTGTCTCGTAATCCGGGATGTGCCGAATGGCTCAGCGTGTCAGGGGTTTACCCAAGCTCCTGGGGCATCACTCAACGCGGACACTTCGGCAGGCAGTCGGGCGGATGCGACGTCGGCGAGCGACACGCCGTCGAGGATCTCGCGCACGTTGGACCGCAGTGCGATCCACAAGGGCAGCAGCGACTCGGCGGGGCCGGTGTAGGACAGCTCCGGGGGGCGGACCCCGCGGACCGAGACCAGCGGTCCGTCCACGACGCGGATGACGTCGGCGACGCTGATGGACTCGGCGGGCCTGGCCAGCCGGTAGCCGCCGTTGCCGCCGCGCTGGCTGAGCACGAGACCGCCCCGGCGCATGTCGTTGAGAATGCTTTCGAGGAACTTGTGCGGGATGTCCTGAGCCTCGGCGATGGCCTCGGCCTTCATCGGCCCGTCATCCCCTGAGGCGGCGAGCTGCAGTGCGGCACGTACCGCATAGTCCGCTCTGGCTGAGATCCGCATGTGTCCATTATCCCGTACGGATCGGTCGGCATCCGTTGCGGGCAGGCCGCCGGGCGGGGGTGGGTGCCCCGCCCGGCGGCCGGAGAGGGTCAGGCCGCGGCGGGTGTGTAGTGGGAGGCGTCGTCGCCCTCGATGGCGTGGCTGAGAGTGCCGTCGACACCGGCGGGGACGTCACCCGCGACGGTCACCCGGTGCAGCAGGCGCGGGAGGTCGCCGTAGTCGTCGGGGGCGTAGTGCTGGGTGATGCGGTTGTCGAACAGGACGAGGTCGCCCGGCGTCCAGGCCACACGCACGATGTTCTCCGGGCGGGTGACGTACGACTGGAAGATGCGCAGCAGGTCGCGGGAGTCGGAGGGGCTGAGCCCGACGATGCTCTGCGCGAAGCCGCCGATGAACAGGCCGCGCTCCCCGGTCTCGGGGTGGACGCGGACGACGGGGTGCGCGGTGCGGTACTTGCGGGAGACGAACCGCCTGCGATGCTCAGCGGCCTTCTCGCTCTTCGGGGCGGCGTAGTCGTAGTCGTTGGTGTGCACCGCCCAGAGCTTGTCGGCCAGCTCGCGCAGCGGTTCGGGCAGGTCGCGGTAGGCGGCGGCCGAGTTGGCGATGAGGGTGTTGCCGCCGTGGGGCGGGACCACGATGCTGCGCAGCGTGGACGCCTTCGGTGGCGTCCGGACGAAGGTGACGTCCGTGTGCCAGTGGTTGGCGCGGATGCCCTCGTCGCCGTCGACGGGCAGGATGTGGGGCCGGCCGTCGACGGAGGGGACGGTGGGGTGCGCGGTGGTGAGTTCGCCGAAGAGGGAGGCGAAGCGGAGCTGGCCGGCGTCGTCGAGGTTCTGGTCGCGGAAGACGAGTGCCTTGTGTTCCAGGAGCGCGGAGTTGATCTCGGTGACGACGGCGGGGTCGAGGTCGGCGGAGAGATCCACGCCGAGGATCTCGGCGCCGATACGGCCGCCGATCCTGCGGATGTCGAAGCCGGTGTCGGTGGTCATGTGCGGGTGTCCTTCCGGGAAGGGATCAGTGAGGTGATCGGCTGGGAGTCATCGGGAGGTGATGGGCAGGGAGGTTCCTGGACCCCGGCGGTCCGAGGGGAGGACCGACGGCTCGCAGGGCGCCGGGTGTGCGGCCCCGAACCCCAGGCAGGGCTCCGGGGGTGCGGCTTGGACCAGCCGATGTGCCGGCGGTAGCCGCCGAGCAGGCCGGTACGGTCCAGGTACTCCTCCTCCAGGGCAGTGGAGTCGTCGATTGGATGGGCGGGTCTGGGGCGCGCCGGTCAGGGCGTCGGCCGGCCGGTTCGCCTCGCACCGGAAGCAGGTCCGGCAGTCGTCGCGGCGGGTGAGCACGGGGATGCCGTCCGTGCCCCGCCAGGCTTCCCTGCTCGCCATGGCCGCCTCGCGCGCAGCGGGCTCCGGC
Organism: Streptomyces glomeratus; assembly: GCF_021462825.1. GTDB lineage: Bacteria > Actinomycetota > Actinomycetes > Streptomycetales > Streptomycetaceae > Streptomyces > Streptomyces glomeratus. Next base: position 89,602 of record NZ_JAKEEB010000014.1, read on the forward strand.
GGGGTACCGGACACCGGTCCCGGCCGAGGCGGTGGCACCTCTGGTGCCGCGGTGGCCCTTGCCGGCGAGGACCACGTCGGCCCCGTCCTGCGCGGCTTCGAGCGCGGCCCGGGTGGCCTCGGGCCCGCCGCCGACCACCAGGACGTCGGTGGTGGGTCCGGCCCGCTCATACCGGCTGCCCTTCGCCGACGGCTGCCGCGACCAGCCGGTTGACGGGGCGGGCCAGGCCGTAGTGCTCGCGCAGGGTGCGGCCGGTGTACTCGGTGCGGAACAGGCCACGGCGCTGCAGGATCGGCACGACGTGGTCGACGAAGTCCTCCAGGCCGCCCGGCAGATGGGGCGGCATGATGTTGAAGCCGTCGGCGGCGCCCTGGGTGAACCACTCCTCGAGCTCGTCGGCTATCTGCTCGGGGGCGCCGGCGAAGACGCGGTGGCCGCGGCCGGCGCCGAGACGGGCGATGAGGTCGCGCAGGGTGAGGCGGTCGCGACGGGCGAGTTCGGCGACGAGCGTGAAGCGGCTCTTGTTGCCGTTGATGTCCCGTTCCTCGGGCAGGTCGGGCAGCGGGCCGTCCAGTGGGAGCCCGGTGAGGTCGGTGCCGAGCATCCCGGACAGCTGTGCAAGCCCGTATTCGGGAACCTGAAGGTCGGTCAGTTCCCGTTCCAGTGCGCGGGCCTCGGCCTCGGTCGAGCCGATGACGGGCGCGATGCCGGGGAGGACCAGCAGCTGGTCCTCGGTGCGGCCGTGGCGGGCCAGCCGGGACTTGAGGTCCTTGTAGAAGGCCTGGCCGTCGGCGAGGGTCTGCTGGGCGGTGAAGACGGCCTCGGCGTACTGGGCGGCGAACTCCTTGCCGTCCTGTGACGAGCCGGCCTGCACCAGCAGCGGGTATCCCTGTGGGGTGCGCGGTACGTTCAGGGGCCCCTGCACGCCGAAGTACTCGCCACGGTGGTTGATCTTCCGCACCTTGCCGGTGTCGGCGTAGACGCCGCGCTCCTGGTCGAGCAGGATCGCGTCGTCCTCCCAGCTGTCCCACAGCTTGGTGGCGACCTCCACGAACTCCCGCGCCCGGTCGTAGCGCAGCCGGTGCTCCAGGTGCTCGTCCTGCCCGAAGTTCCGGGCCTCGTCCACGGTGCCGGAGGTGACGATGTTCCAGCCGGCCCGGCCACCGCTGATGTGGTCCAGGGAAGCGAACTTGCGGGCGGTGTGGAAGGGCTCGTTGAAGGTGGTGGAGACGGTGGCGATCAGGCCGACGTGCCGGGTGACCGCGGCCAGGGCGGACAGCAGGGTCAGCGGCTCGAAGCCGCCGAGCGCGTTGTGCCGGACCTTGCCCCACAGGGCGAGGCCGTCGGCGAGGAAGACCGAGTCGAGCAGGCCGCGTTCGGCGGTGAGCGCCAGCTGCTGGAAGTAGCGCAGATCGGTGACGCGTTCGGGCTGGGTACGGGGGTGTCGCCAGGCGGCGTCGTGGTGGCCGGCGTTCATCAGGAAGGCGTTGAGGTGCAGCTGACGGGGGCTGGTCGTGGTCATGAGGTTCCTCGGAAGCGGGGAGACGAGACGAGCGGGGGCCGGAGCGCGGTGGGCGTCGTGGTCGCGGCTGCCGCGGTCCCCGGGCCGGACGGCCCGCTCGACGGGACGGGGAGGCGATGAGGTGAGCCGGTGGCGGGGTCAGCCGCCTGCGGGTACGCGCCAGGAGCTGAGCCGCCGCTCCGCGGCCACCAGGAACTGGTTGAAGACCACACCGATCGCGGAGATCGTGAGGATGCCCGCGTACATCTGCGGGATCGCGAAGTTGTACTGCGACGCGTTGATCAGGTAGCCGAGGCCCGCCTTGGCGCCGATCATCTCGGCGGCGACCAGGACCAGAATGGACGCCGCTCCGGCCAGCCGGATGCCGGTGAAGATCACCGGTATCGAGGAGGGCAGGATGACCTTCTGGAACAGCCGGGGCGCGGACAGGTCCATCGACTTCGCCAGCTTCAGCAGGGTCGGGTCGACGTTGCGGACCGCGCTGATGGTGTTGAGCAGGATCGGCCAGGTGCACGCGTACACCACGATGGAGATCTTCGAGGTCTCGCCGATGCCCAGGAGCAGAACGAAGACCGGCAGCAGGGCCAGTGCCGCGGTGTTGCGGAAGACCTCCAGCAGCGGTCCGAGGAGGTCGGCGACCGGCCGGTACCAGCCGATCAGCAGGCCGAGCGGTACGGCGACGGCCACGGCGAGACCGAATCCGCTGAAGGAGCGGACCAGGCTGGCGCGTGCGTTGTCGGCGAGCTGCCCGTCGGCTGCCAGCCCCCACCAGGCGCGGGCGACCTCGCCGAACGGCGGCAGGAAGGTCCGGTCGACCAGGCCGAGTCGCGGTGCCGTCTCCCACAGGAGCAGCAGAGCCACGATCGCCGCGGACTTGGTTGCCCCCTTCACCAGCAGGTACGGCAGCCGGCGCACCGCACGGCGGACCTGGACCGTCGGGGAGGCGACTCGGCGCACGTGCGACGTCGATACCCCGGGTGGCGCGGACGAGGTGGCGGATGTGGCAGGGGAAGCGGCCGGGGAAGCGGCCGGGGCGGGCTCGGTGGCGCCCGCGGATCCAGGCGTTGTGTTCGTGCCGGTGGCCGTGCCGGTTGCGGGGCTCATACGGAAGCCTCCTCCTTCTCCAATTGCTGGGCCCTGGCCACCTCGTCGTGCAGCAGCGACCAGATCTCGTGCCGGTAGCGTGCGAACTCGGGACTGGAGCGGAGGTCGTCCGTCGCCGTACGGGAGCCGAAGGCGACCGGCACGATCCGCTTGATGCGGCCGGGCCTCGATGTCATGACGGCGACGCGCTGGCCCAGGTAGACGGCCTCGTCGATGCCATGGGTGATGAAGACGACGGTCTTGCCGGTGCGCTGCCAGATGCGCAGCAGTTCGTCCTGCAGCGACTCCCGGGTCTGGGCGTCCAGCGCGGCGAACGGCTCGTCCATCAGGAGCACATCGGGGTCGTAGGCAAGGCTGCGGGCGATCGCCACCCGCTGCCGCATCCCGCCCGACAGCTCATGGGGATGGCGGTCCTCGAACCCGGACAGGCCGACCAACTCCAGGAACTCCCTGGCTCGTGCCGCACGTCGACGTCGTGGGACGCCGGTGGCCTCCAGGCCGAACTCGACGTTGCCCTGCGCCGTGCGCCACGGCAGCAGCGCGTACTGCTGGAACACGATGCCGCGGTCGAGGCCCGGCCCGGTGACGGGTTTGCCGTCCAGCAGGACCTGCCCGGCGGTGGGGTGGGCGAGGCCACCGAGGAGATCCAGGAGGGTGGACTTTCCGCAGCCGCTGGGACCGACCAGGACGACGAACTCGCCGGCCGCTATGTCCAGGTCGATGCCGTCGAGGGCGGTGAACCGGGTGCCCTGCCGGGCCTGATGCGCCCCACGGTCCTTGACGGCGAAGTCCTTTCGCACCTGCTTCAGCGCGATCTTGGGTGTGGTGTTTTCCGGCATCGGGTCAGCTCCCGTTCGCCGAGGAGGAAGAAGCCGCGTTGAACTCATTGGTGTAGAGGTCGGCCGCCTTGACCTGCCCCTTCTTGATGTCGCCGCGCTCGGTCAGCCAGTCGATCCACAGCTGCAGTTCCTTGCCGGTGATCCGCCCCGCCCTCTCGGCGACTCCGAAGGACCGCCAGTACTTCAGCGGTGCGGGGTCCTCGTTGCGCCCGCGCTTCTTCACGATGTCCGTCATCCGGGCGACGACTTCGTCGTGCGGAGTGGAACGGGCCCACTCGATGGCTCTTCCTACGCCCGTGACGAAGACCCGCGCCGTATCGGGGTTCTGCTCGAGGAAGCGGTCGGTCATCACATAGGTGCCGGCGCTGAACGCGCCGAGCAGCTGGTAGTCGGTGAACAGCGGTCGGATGCCTCCGGTTGCCAGGGCCTTGTCCCGCAGGATGCCGCCGAGCACGGCCACGTCTATCTGCTTCTGGCGCAGCGTCTGTTCGGCGTTGACCGGAGGCACCACGATGGGTTCCACCTTGCCGGTCTCCGACCGCGACAGACCGCCTCGCTTGAGATAGATGTCGAGCATGGCCTCGGAATGGGCGCCGAGGGTGTTCATGCCGACCTTCTTGCCGACCAGGTCCCCGGCCGAGCGGATCGGGCTGTCCTCGAGGACGTAGAAGCCGTTGTAGGCGTACTTGTCGGAGCCGTAGTAGCTGATGACCGCCTTGATGGGGGCCTTGTTCGCGGCGAGTTTGACGACCGCGCCGTTGAACGCGCCCCCGAAGTCGACCTGGCCCGTGGCCGCGGACTGGATGTCCTGCGGCCCGCTGATCGTGTTGCCGATCCACTTCAGCTTCACATCTCCCAGATAGCCGAGGTCCTCGGCCAGCTCCGGCAGGGTGACCTGGCCCGCCCAGCCCTGGTACCGGAGCGTCTTGGTCCGGCCCCGGCCGGACGTGGCTTCGGTCGCGGTGGTGCCACAGCTCACGGCCACCGCCGAAAGACCGAGAAGAGAGAGAAACTGGCGTCGGGTCGATGCCGTCGTGGCCATGGAAGGGGTCCTTCGAGATCGATGGAGCGGCTGGAGTGTGTACTGCGGTGCCCGAGTTCGTCGGTGCCGCCGGGAAGGCTTGGCGAGATATGACTCAAAGGGGTGCACGGCAAACGCCGAATTGCGGAAGTGAGATCTCGCCAGAAATACCTGCGGGGAACCCGGCGTCTGCGAAGACAAGGCCGTGACGCAGTAGCCGACGGTGAAATGGAGCGCGGGAGGGCTGTGCCTGTCAGCGGGTACGGCGACCGACGGCACAGATGGCGCTGGCCTGACGTCGCAGGTCGACGTGCAGGCGCGCGGCGAGGTACTCGGACGTGCTCACAGCCAAGAGAGTCGCAGCGAAATCCGGCCAAGTCAATGTCGCCTGCGCGTGCGTCTCATATTCTCAAACATTCGACATGTGGCTGAAGTACGGCGTTCACAATCGCCTGGACGGCAGGCGTGGTGAATTCACTCATGCCCGGTCGGCGGCGAGAGATCGAGCCCAGTTTATTCTTGCAGCGATGTATTTACTGCTGATCCGGCGCTCCGGGTAGGCCGGTAATCGTCAGACGGGCAGGACGAACGGCGGGTGCGCGCCGTTGAGGAAGTAGTCCCCGACGTCTCGGAGCCGGCCCGCGACGGGCTCGTACAAGGTATGGGTCCGGGCATTGCGCCAGAAGCGGTCGAAGCCCTGCCGCGAAGACGCGGAGCGGGCGCCGACGATGTCGAGGGCGCGGGCGGTGGACTCCTGCGCGGCCCGGGAGGCGGCGGCTTCCGCCATGGCCACGAGGACGGAGATGTCCGCGTACTCGTCATGGGTGAGGTCTTCGCCGCGCTCCAGCCCGCCGTGCACGGCTTCCAGCGCCTGATCGGTGAGGGCGGACGCCGAGCGGGTGAGGACCGTGAGTTCCCCGTAGACGGCCAGGGCGTGCGGGTCCTGGGGAGAGCCGACCGGCCAGGCGGGGTGCCAGGGTGAGTTACCCGGCCGGCTGTACTCCCGGACTTCGGCGAGCACCCCCTCGGCCATGCCGACACGGAGCTGGACGGAGAGAAGCCGGCCGACCGGTGATACCAGGGCGGCCAGGGGGGACAGGGTCTCCTCCTCCGCGGACAGGGAACCCAGGACGTCGTCGGCGGCAACCGGCACGGCATCGAACTCCACACTCCCGCCGGCTGCGAGCCGCTGGCCGAAGGTGTCGGCGTCACCGTCGATCCCCACGCCCTGTTCGGCGGGATCGACGACGACGGCGAGTGGTTCGCCGGTGTCGGCCCGCACGGCACACACGGCGAGGCGGTCGGCGACCAGGACTCCGGTGGAGTAGCTCTGCCGGCCGTTGAGCACGTGGCCGCCGCCGGCCCTGGTCAACGCAAGAGGGGATTCCTGACGGGCCAGACCACCACCCCAGCACCACTGCTCGGCCGCGTAGCGTCGCTCGAGCCGGGCGGCGTGGGAGGGCTCGGCGAGGAACCGGGTGCTCCAGGACAGGAAGTAGTGACAGCCGAGCAGTTGGCCGATCGCGCCGTCGGCCGCGGCGATCTCCCGGACCACGGCGTAGGCCGTGGGCCAGTCCGCGCCGCCGCCCCCCGACTCGGCCGGTATGAGGAGCGTCAGCAGCCCCGCCTCGCGCAGGCGGGACACCTCGTCGAATGGGGCCTTGCCCGCCTGCTCCCGGGCCGCCGCGTCGGTGGCCAGGTCGTCCGCGGTCTCGCGGGCCACGCGCAACCAGTGCGCACGGCCGGGCCCTGTCCGGTCGGACTCCGAAGTGGGGCCGGACGGCGCAGTGGCAACGCCCATGGCGGGGGTCTCCTCAAGGTCGACGGCAAGGTGCGGTGCCGATGCTCTGCTGCTGGTCGGGCATGTACTTGTAGCCCATGCGCCGTACGGTGACGATCCGGTGCCGATGAGCCTCGCCCAGCTTGCGGCGCAGGCGCGCGATGTGGACATCCACGGTGCGGCCGTCGCCGATGTGGTCGTAGCCCCATATGCGGACCATCAGCTGCTCGCGCGAGTGCACTTGGTGGGGATGCAGAACGAGGTGGGCCAGCAGTGCGAACTCCAGGTAGGTGAGGTCGAGTTCGCGTCCGTCCACCTCCGCGACATGGCGCGCGGTGTCGATACGGACGGCGTCGCCTCCCGTCCGCCGGGCGGGAGGTGAGTCCGTGTAGGCGACCGGCCGGATCTCCGACCGTGTCACGTCCTTGGCGAAGAGCTCCGTGGGATCGGTGCCCTCGGGAACGAACACGAGGTACCCGACGAGGGCAGCGGAGTCGTGTCCCTCGTCGCCGTCCGGCGCGTGGTCCCCGACGAGTCGGAGACGGCGCACATCGGGGAGCGGTGAAACCGATGGGGTGGTGGCCTGGGCCGGAAGTGCCGTGGTCATGGCGGTCGTCCTTCGGAAGTACGGCGGGACGTCAGGCGCGATGGAATGGGGCTCGCCTGATCGCCCGGGGCGAGAGGGAAGGAGCGGAGCGGCACGCGCTGTGTGTCAGCCGTGTGCCTTACGCGCGACAGCAGGCGGCGCTGACGACGTGACCAAAGTCGACATGCCGACGACGAACGAGTCGTTGCTGTGCGTGGGACATGTGCATCATCCTGCGCACCCCGGGCGGTGGTCGTCAACGCTTCCCTAGTAAATCGATAGGAAATGTAGGGAAGGCCACACGCGGCGAGGTCACGGGTTGCCGTCGGCCGCCGGGCGGACCTCGGATGCGGTCACCCTGGCCGACCGGGCGCGGAGCGTGGTCGGCGGTCGGCACGATCGAGCGCATCGCCTGCGGAATGACGATCCGGTGCAGGGCGTGCCGTCTGCCGATGCCGAGAGACTGGGCGGCCTCCATCTGGCCGGCGTCCACCGAGAGGATGCCGCCGCGTACCACCTCGGCGGCGTAGGCGGCTTCGTGCAGGGTCGGCCCGATGGGCGGCGGTGAGGGTGGGGCCGAGCAGGTTGACCGTCTTGACGGTGACGAACCGAGGCCCGAAGGGAACGCCGAGGACGAGCGTCGGGTAGAGGGCGCCGATGTTGAACCAGAACGGCAACTGCACCAGCAGCGGGGTGGACCGGAAGATCCATAAGTACCCCCAACTCAGCGCATGTTGGTTCGCCGAGCGCCGCCTCAACCCGGGCGTTGCCGGAACCTCTCCCGCCGTCGTGCCGGCCCTGACCGCCTCCGCGACCTCCACGATCAGGATCGGCTCCGGGGCCGGATCGTCGATGCCCTGCCCAAGGGCGCCACCGGCAAGATCCTCAAGCGTGAGATCGTGCTTCCGCCGAACTGACGGGCCGGCAGGCCCGGACCCTGCAGGCCGGCCGGGCCTGCCGCCGAAACGGCGCCCCCGTAGCGGTGACCCGCCTGAGTGACTCGTACGACCGGACGCGCCACGGTCACGGCGAAGCCGGGGGCTCACCGTCTGCGGACGGTGTGCGGCTGTGGTTGGCCTCGATCCGGTTCAGGACGCGCATCGCCTGCTCGTACTCCTCCTGCGTGAACCCCGCGGAGGTGATCGCCTCCAGGTCCCGCCAAGCCTGCTGGACCCGGTCTCGCAGGGCCCGGCCGGCCCGGGTGGGCTTCACCACGACTGCCCGCCGGTCGTGCGGGGAGGGGCTGCGGGTGACGAATCCGGACTGCTCGAGGCGCTGCAGCATTTTGGTGACGGTGGAGGGATCCAGGGCCAGCGTCTTGATCAGATCGGCCTGACGCTGTTCACCCTGTGCCCAGAGCTGCATCATCAGCAGTTCCTGCCCGGGGTACAGGCCCGTTTCACGCAGCAGGTGGGCCGCCGTGATCCGGTGCATACGGGCAGCGCGGAAGAGTGCCTCGCTCATCGGGGCGTCGGCGACGGTCGGTACCGCCTCGTCCTTGCTCCGGACCGATTCGGACGCTGGCGACATGGTGACTGATCCTCCGTGAATGGCAGGCGCATGCGGCGCGCACCGACGGGTGGCGTTCGTCCCCTTGGTGGCTGGCCTGCCGTTGCGTACGCCCCTGGTGCCCGCCACGGGCACGGCCGTTCGCGATCTGCCTGCCGGGCGTCCGGCTCGGGGTCGTCTCCGCACGGGGGCCGTTCCGGACTGTGATCGCGGCCAAGCCGAAGGCACTGGCTAGGCTGATAATTGGGCCACCAAGTAACCCTATGCCGGTCCCGCTGCCTCCGTCGTCCGGGAGTAGGGGAGATCGGGTGGGATCAGCATGCTGCGGCTCGGTCGGCGAAGGCCGCGAAGCCGCTCGTGGCTGTCCTCGGTCTCTCGACGCGAACCCTGACACCACTTCTCGGACGCAACCTGACATGCCGGACGCCACCACAGACCTTGGCGGAAGTCCTCGCGGATCGGCGAAGACGGCAACCATGGCTTGGACTTCAGGAGCGGGTTCAGACCCGGCCTGTCGAGCAGGCGCCCGGCAATCCGGCCCGGGTGAGGCGTCCGTCATCGGTTCTACCGGGCCGGACGCGGGCGATCGCCCCTGGTTCAGGTCCGACCGGAGAGCAAGCGAAACGCCGTCCGTCAGTCCCCGTGGAGCCGGGGTCGATCGCCACTCGTCGGCCGGATCCGCCCCCGGGAACAGGCGGACGGCGGCCTTCGGGTTTTCCTTACCGCTTGTGGCCGTTCCCGTGTCCGTTCGGATGCAGGACCACCTTGGTCCAGCCCTCGTCACGGGCGTCGAAGTGCTCGTAGGCGGTGGGGGCCTCGTCCAGGCTGAGCTCGTGGGAGACGACGAAACTCGGCTTCGCCTTCCCGCCGGCGATCAGATCCCGCAGCGCCCGGTTGTACTTCTTCACCGGCGCCTGCCCGGTCCCCATGCGCTGGCCCTTGAACCACATCATGCCGAAGTCGATCGGGACCTTGCCCTGAGCTTCCAGCTCCCCCTGGGCCTCCGCGCCGCCGGGGTCCTCGGGCAGGAACACGCCCACCACGCCGATGTCGCCCGTGAACCTGACCGAGTCGATCAGGCCGTTGAGCGTGAGGCTGGCGTCCTCGTGGTGGTCCTGGGGGTCGTGTGCCTGGTAGCCGACGCATTCGCAGCCGTTGTCGGCGCCCAGACCGAGGGTGGCCTCCTTGACGACCTCCGCCGGGTTCTGCTCGGAGGTGTTGATCGGGATGGCCCCGATCTCCTCCGCCTTGCGCAGCCGGTCGGGCTGGTGGTCGGCCGTCCAGACGCGGCCGGCGCCCTTGAGGAGGGCGGAATAGGTCGCCATCAGCCCAACCGGACCGGCCCCGAAGACGATGGTCTGGTCGCCCGGTTTGACGTGGGCCATCTCGGTGGCGTGATAGCCGGTGGGGAAGATGTCGGCGAGCATCACGTAGTCGGTCTGCCGCTCGACGGCGTCCTCGCCCAGACGCAGCGCGTTGAAGTCTCCGTAAGGCACGCGCAGCAGCTCCGCCTGGCCACCCTGGTAGGGGCCCATGTCGGCGAATCCGTAGGCGGCTCCCGCGAGGGCCGGTTCCGGCTGCATGGTCAGGCAGTAATTGGTCAGGCCCTGCTCGCACTGCTTGCAGAAGCCGCAGGCGATGTTGAAGGGCAGGACCACGTAGTCGCCGACCTGGACCTTGCGGACGGCCGAGCCGACCTCCACCACCTGGCCCATGTTCTCGTGTCCCAGGGTGCGGCCGGACTCGAACGAGGTGCGGCCCTCGTACATGTGCAGGTCCGAACCGCAGATGTTGGTGGTGGTGATCTTGACGATGATGTCGCAGGGATGTTCGATCTTCGCGTCCGGTACGTCCTTCACTGTGACCGTTCGCGGTCCTTCGTATACCGCTGCTTTCATGATGACTTCCCTTGATGTCGCGGCACGGCGGTGATGGAGAGGGCGCAAAGAGCCTGACTCTCGGAAGTGCTGCGACGGGGTCCAGGGCTCCGGCACGCCTCTGGGGCCGTTCACCTGTGGAACGGTGGTTCCGCCGCCGGCCCGCCGGAGGGAGCTTCGGCGCTCCGGCGGCGTGCCGTGCGGGTCCCCGTCGGCCCCCGAGGCGAAACAAATACGCACCGACCGATCAGCGGAATCTCCGGACCCGGACGACCACCAGCCGACGGCACATCTCCGACTGAGGTCACCCGCTAGTCACCGTGGTCGTCCTGCAGTGCGCTGCGACGCTCCTGTTCGCGCTTGGAGTAGGCGGCTGCCCGGACCGCCTCGTCGCTCTCCAGGCCCGATCCCAGCGCGCCGCCCACCGTGGCGACCGAAGCGACGAACCAGGACAAGGTCAAGTACTCCGTGGCGTGCAGCGGGGTTCGTGTCGTGGAAGCGAACACCCGGTCGTTGAGGATGAACAGCGCCCACACCAGGTTGATGACCAGCAAACCCACGTAGCAGACGATCACCCCGATACCCACGGTCACGACCGTCGAGGCGTTGTAGAGAACCGCCCTCTTCCTCGCCTCCGGCGAAACCTCATCCGTTCGATGCCACAGGTTCGCGTCCACGATCAGCCAGCCGACCATCACCGCGACAGACCCGACCGTGGCGATCACCAGGCGTGGCGTGCTCAGGGACGTGGCCAGGTTCCAGATGGTGGAGTTCACAGTGGCGACTGCTCCCGTGGCGAGTGCGGCAGCCAGGGCTTTCGACAAGCCCGGCACCAAGCGCCACGGCCGGTTGGCGCGGACCATACCGCCGAGCACCCTCAGGTAACCGCGCGGCCCACTGACGACGTACCGCAGATCGGCGATCTCCTCCTCACCGACCTGGCCCGGATGGACAGGCGCGAGACGACCGATGAAGGGCCCCCGCAGCGGCTGACTTCCCGGAGGCCCCTCAGCCCCCGTGGCCTGCAGGCCCGCCAAGCTGAGCACGGCTTCTTCCACGGCCTGCCGGGCCTTTGTCTGCAGCCGGAAGCCTCCCAGCGCGGGAAGAGACAGCAGCGCCAAGCCGTGTTCGTGACTCAGGTCCACCACGAGCTTGCGCCCATGTGAGTGCAGCGGAAGGTCGGTGAGGGCCACGACGATGTCCCAATTCCCCTCACTTCCGCGGTCCATGATCCGGTGCATCAAGGTGGGCGGGTCCTCGGCCCCTGCGGTGAAGGGCTCACTGACCACCTCGACGTCGAACCGTCGTCCCCGGCCTGACTTGTCGGCGAGCCGATCGGGAAGCGTCTGGGCCATGCGCTGCGCGATCTCCGTCGGTGCATCCGGATCCGCCAGAAGAGCCACGACCGTAACGTCCTGAGACGACACCCGCATGACTCCTTCTCGTCGACTGCTCCCCGCGATCGCACGTGGCCACAGGATGCCCCCGAGGTAACGCCGACGCCGCGTGACACGCTGGCCCCCACCAGCAGGTACAGGCGGTACGGTCGGATCTCCTCGTCCTCCCCGTGCGGGGCCTGCTCCACCACGGGGCCACGGTTGCGTGCGCCACCGCGAACACCCGCTCCGCGCCACCCCGGTCGGCACCGCACGCCGCGCCACCGGCCACCCCGCTTCGATGTCCGGCCCGGGAGCAGCGGCTCGATCCGCGCCCACGGCGCGTCGGTCAACGGCGCGCCCGGGCGGCGAAGACCCCGGGAAGGGTGGTCTCCAGCACGGGCGGGCCGCGCTGGTTCGACATGTGTCGACACAGGCAGGTCTCGAACATCAAGGCGCTGCCGCTGCTGGAGCCCAGGTCTCCGGTGCGGTGGTGCCGTGCCGGCCGCCCTTGCCCCCTCGGTCATGGCCGCCATGGGCGCATGTTCGCGACCTGGGGCTGAGCCGCCGGGCGAGTGCGCCACCGGGAGGCGAACCACCGCGTTCGCCGAAGCGCGCCGGCAGGGGGCAGGCGAAGGCCCCGACCGGTTCGGGGACTCCCCAGTCGGGGCCGATCGAGAGTGGGCGCGAAGGGCGGTCGCCTCGCGGCGGGGGCTCCATAAGGCTTCAGCCGAACGAGCCTCCTCATGGGCAGAGGGTGAGGCCCGGGGACACAGCTCCCTTCACGCCCACATACGGATCAACGGTGAAGCACTCTCGAACAGCGCTCGTGTGAGCGGGGCCCGGTGACGGCGCCTGTCGCGCGGTTCCCGGCGCGATCAGATAATCAGGAACGGTGAACAAGGACGCGACCGACCCCTTCGTGCATGTCCGGGGCGCCGGTGAGAACAACCTGCGGAACATCGATGTCGACGTTCCGCGGGACGCGATGGTCGCCTTCACCGGCGTCTCCGGTTCGGGCAAGTCCTCGCTCGCGTTCGGCACGCTCTACGCGGAGGCCCAGCGGCGCTACTTCGAGTCCGTAGCACCGTACGCCCGAAGGCTGTTGCAACAGGTCGGCGCACCGCACGTGCAGGAAATCACCGGACTGCCACCGGCCGTGGCCCTGCAGCAGCGACGCGGGTCGCCCAGCTCGCGCTCGACGGTCGGCACCCTCACCACGCTGTCCAATCTGCTGCGCATGCTGTACTCCCGCGCCGGCACCTATCCGCCCCGGGCCGCACGGCTGGAAGCCGAGTCGTTCTCCCCCAACACCGCGGTCGGCGCCTGCCCGGAGTGCCACGGACTGGGCGTCGTGCACGACGTCGCCGAGGACCTGCTCGTCCCGGACCCCTCGCTGAGCATCCGTGAGGGGGCGATCGCCGCCTGGCCGGGCGCCTGGCAGGGAGCCAACCTGCGCAGTGTCGTGAGCGGCCTGGGGATCGACATCGACCGACCGTGGCGCAGGCTCAGGAAGAAGGACCGGGACTGGCTGCTGTACACGGACGAGCAGCCCTCCGTGTACATCGAGCCGGAGGAGGACCGCGTCGACTACGGCTACCAGGGCAAGTTCTGGAGCGCCCGCAAGCACGTCATGCACGTCCTCGCCGACTCCAAGAGCGAGAAGATGCGCGAACGGGCGCTCCGTTTCGTCAGGAGTGTGCCCTGCCCCGCGTGTCACGGCAGCGGACTGCGGCCCGAGGCGCTCGCCGTGACCTTCGCCGGACGTTCCATCGCCGAGATCAACGCGATGCCGCTCACCGAGGTCGTGGCGCTGCTGCGGCCCGTCGCGGGGCGGTCCGAGGCCGACGCCACCACGTCGACCGCCCGATCCGGGGAGACGACCGAGGTCGCGGTCCGGCTCTGCGGCGATCTGGTCGCGCGGATCGGCGTACTGCTCGACCTGGGCCTCGGATATCTCAGCCTCGGGCGCCGCTCGACGACCCTGTCGCCCGGCGAGGCGCAGCGCCTGCGGATCGCCACCCAGCTGCGCTCGGGGCTGTTCGGCGTCGTCTACGTCCTCGACGAACCCTCCGCGGGCCTGCACCCGGCTGACGCGGAACCGCTGCTGGACGTGCTGGACCGCCTCAAGGCGGCGGGCAACTCGCTGTTCGTCGTGGAGCACGACATGGACGTCGTACGGCGGGCGGACTGGGTGGTCGACATCGGCCCCGGTGCGGGCGAGGGCGGCGGACGCGTGCTGTACAGCGGCCCGGTCGCCGGTCTTGAGCGGGTCGGGGAGTCCGCCACGAGCCAGTACCTGTTCGGGCGCGCCCAGCCGCTCGATCACCGCCCGCGCGCACCGCACGGCTGGCTGCACCTGCGCGGCGTCTCCCGCCACAATCTGCACGACGTGTCCGTCGACGTACCGCTCTGCGTACTGACGGCGGTGACGGGCGTGTCCGGTTCCGGAAAGTCGACGCTGGTGACGCAGGTGCTCGCCGAGGTCGTCCGCGGCCACCTCGGACTCGTGCCCGAGGAGCCCGACGAGGCGCAGCTGGAGGTCGACGTCCAGGACGCGTCGGGGGTCGAGTCGTTCGACCGGCTGGTCCGGGTCGACCAACGGCCCATCGGCCGAACTCCCCGGTCCAACCTGGCCACGTACACCGGGATGTTCGACGCGGTGCGCAAGCTGTACGCGGCGACGGACGAAGCCAGGGCGCGCGGCTACTCGGCCGGGCGGTTCTCCTTCAACGTGCCCGAAGGGCGGTGCGAGACCTGCCAGGGCGAAGGATTCGTCGCGGTGGAACTGCTGTTCCTGCCCGGCACCTACGCGCCGTGCCCGACCTGCGAAGGCGCCCGGTACAACGCCGAAACGCTGGAAGTCACCTACCGCGGCAAGAACATCGCGGAAGTACTGGCGCTGTCCGTCGACGCCGCCGCCGAGTTCCTGTCCGCCGTCCCGGCCGCCTCCCGCAGTCTGGAGACGTTGCGCGAGGTGGGACTGGGGTACCTGCGGCTGGGCCAGCCCGCGACGGAACTCAGCGGCGGTGAGGCGCAACGCATCAAACTGGCCACCGAACTGCAGCGAGCCCGCCGCGGGCACGCGCTCTACCTGCTCGACGAGCCGACGGCGGGGCTGCACCCCTCGGACATCGCGCTGCTGCTGCGACAGTTGCACCGGCTCGTCGACGCCGGCAACACGGTCGTCCTCGTCGAGCACGACCTGGCCACGATCGCCACCGCCGACTGGGTCATCGACCTCGGTCCGGGCGGCGGCGACGCGGGCGGGCGGGTGGTCGCGGCGGGTCCGCCGGGCAAGGTGGCGAGGGCCCGGCGCAGCGCCACCGCGCCCTATCTCGCGGCCCGGCTCGCGCGCTCCTGACGACAGAATCGCGATCGCGAATCCCCGAGCACCTGCGGCGCGACCCGGTGGCCGGGTGGTCTCGCGCACCAGCGCGGTGCGCGAGTACGCCGACTTCACGGCAACCGCGGGACCCGACCTGCCGCGGCGGTCCCGCAGCCCGGCGTGAGCGGTCGCGTGTGGCAAGAATGACCCCATGCGCATTGTGATCGCGGGTGGACACGGAAAGATCGCGCGCCGTCTGACCCGGCTGCTCTCGGCGCGCGGCGACGACGTCACAGGGTTGATCCGCAACCCAGACCACGCCGACGACCTGCGCGCGGACGGCGCGGAACCGGTGGTGTGCGATCTGGAGCACGCCTCGGTGGACGAGGTGGTCGGCCGCCTCGGCGGCGCCGACGCGGCACTGTTCGCCGCGGGCGCCGGACCGGGCAGCGGCGCTGCCCGCAAGCAGACGGTGGACCGGAACGCGGCCATCCTCCTCGCCGACGCGGCCGAGCGCGCCGGGATGCGCCGCTTCCTGGTGATCTCCGCGATGGGCGTGGACAGCCCGCCGCCGCCCGGCACCGACCCGGTGTTCGCCGCCTACCTGAAGGCCAAGGGCGAGGCGGACGCCGACATCGCCTCCCGTCCGGGACTGGACTGGACGATTCTGCGCCCGGGGAATGCTGACCGACGACCCCGGTAGCGGCCGCGTCACGCTCGCCGAGCACACCGACCGGGGCCAGGTGCCGCGCGATGACGTGGCTGCGGTGCTCGCCGCCCTGCTCCACGAGCCCAGGACCGCCGGGCGCATCCTCGAGCTGATCAGCGGGTCCACCCCGGTCGAGGAGGCGGTGCGCGCCGTGGCCGGCGGCTGACGCCGCACTCCGCCCTCGCCCGGGTGCGGGTAATGACGCACACCCGGGCGCTTTCAAAGGCGCTGCGCAGCGAGGCCGACACGGTGTTCCGCAAGCTGAGGGACATCGCCGCGCCGAGCGGTACACCCTTCGAGCACCAGTCGATCGGCTACGCCTTCGGGTACGTCGAGGCGATGTCGGAGAAGGGGCGCGTCGAGGAGGCCCGGGACAAGCTGGGCTGCCGTTCGCACGGTGAGGCCGCAGACGTTCCACCACGGCCTGAGAGGGGAGGATGGATGTGAGCGACGAAGGAGGCCCGTCATGAAATCCGGAGCCCCTGATTACGACGCCTGGTACTCGCGCACACCCTCGCAGGCCGAGGGCGAGCGGGACGAGACGGGCGAGCGTACCGCAACGGAACAGCACCCGGACGTCCCCCGGAGCGAGCCATCCCAGGCGGAGGGCGAGCGGGGCGACGACGCCTAGCGCAACTGGACGCCCCGTCGCCGGGGGCCGGGTGAGGGTGCACTTTTTCCGGCGCTGTCACCGGTTCCCGGCCCGCCTGCCGTCCAGCAGTCCGTGCAGGTGCGCGGCGGCGTTCTCGATGTCCGCGTATTTCTGCTGTCCGGCGCGCACCTCGGCGGAGAGCACACCGCAGCGGTGGACGCGCTCGAAATCGCCGTGGGGGAGCTTGTACCGGCCCTTGGTCTCCTCTCCCATCTCGTCATCGATGCCCAGGTACCACCTGGCGTACTCGTCGAATCCGTGCTCCTCGAGGTGGGCATTCTCGTCCGCTGCCGAAGGCCGGTGCCCTCCTGCGGTGGTTCGCCGGCCCGCCATCGCTTGCTCGACCCACGAACGCAGGACGTGCGCAGGTGCCGCGCCGGCCGTGCCGGCGAGCGTCTCGGCCTGGTCCAAACGACGAGCAGGGTCGGCACCGCCTGCACCTCGAAGCCGCCGACTGACCCGTGGATTTTGTTGATGTCGACCTTGACGGCGAGGCCACCCGGGTCGCCAACCGGCTCCACGGCCTGCTGACGCAGATCCGCCCGTCGCTGGAACGAGTCCTCGGGCCGAGGCTGCAGCACCCAGCCGTCCTAGTCCTGCTGGAACGGTTCGGGTCACCGGCACAGATCCGCAAGGATGGCCGACGCCGGCTGGTCACGCTGCTGCGGCCGAAAGCGCCGAGGATGGCCGAGCGGCTCGTCGAGGACATCTTCGCCGCGCTGGACGAGCAGACCGTGACGGTCCCGGGCACCGACGCGGCCGCGCTCATCGTCCCGAGCCTGGCCGCCTCGCTCACTGCCGTCCTTGACCAGCGCAAGCTCTTGGCCGGGCGGATCGAGGAACTGCCGGACGTCCACCCTCTTTCGAAGGTCCTGACGTCGATGCCAGGAGTCGGCGTCAGGACCGGTGCCAGGATCCGGATCGAGGTCGGCGACGGCAGCACCTTCCCGACCGCCGGCCACCTCGCCGCCGACGCAGGACTCGCCCCGGCGACCAGAAGCTCGGGCTCCTCGATCCGCGGCGAGCAGCCCTCCCGGAGGGGAAACAAGCAGCTCAAACGGGGCCCTCTTCCTCTCGGCGTTCGCCTCCTTGGGCGACCCGGCTTCTCGGGCCTACTACGACAAGAAGATCGCCCAGGGCAAGCACCACACCCAGGCCCTGCTCTGCCTCGCCCGACGACGGGCCGATGTCCTCTTCGCCATGCTCCGCGACGGGACCTTCTATGAACCCCAGCCCGCCAAAGCTGCCTGACCTGCAGAAATTGCACTACGAGGAAGGACGTTCCCGGAGATGCACCGTGACATCTGAACCAATACGCCAGTCGGCAAGACGCCGCGGGCTCACACCATGAAAGTTGGCCCTATCCGGATCAGCACCGGCCTCGACCAGCAGCGACAACACCGCGCCATCGCCTCGATACGTGAACACGGCCTGCCACAAAGGCGTATTGCCCTGCTCATCGCGTGCATCCACCTCCGCACCCGCCGCCAGGAGAGAGCGGACAGCCGCGGCATCCTGCTCATCCGCTGCGAAGTGCAGCTGCGTCCACCCCTGGCGGCTCACACGACCCAAGCCCTGATCCTCATCCGTCATGCCCGTCATCATCACGATCGCTTGACGAAGGAGCTAGGGGCACCCCCCGCAGCCTCGGCCGCCGACGGCCCACGCGGAACGTGACCTTCACGGCAGGTGAAGCCGACCTCGGCGAGCGACCTAAAGGATCATGCAGGTGGTGGTGGCGTGGGCGATCAGTTTGCCCTGGTCGTCCAGCACCTTGCCTTCGGCGGTCGCCGTACGACGGCCAGCGTGGATGACGGTGCCCTCGCCGGTGAGGGTCTGGCCGTCGGTGCGGGCGGCGCGGATGTAGTTGACCTTGAGTTCGAGGGTGGTGTAGTCGGTGCCGGCGGGGAGGGTGGTGTGGACGGCGCAGCCCATGGCGGAGTCGAGGAGGGTGGCGGCGATGCCGCCGTGGACGGTGCCGAGAGGGTTGGCGAAGTCGGGGCGGGTGTCGAGGGAGATGACGATGCGGCCGTGGGCGACCTCGTCGAAGCGCATGCCGAGCAGGCGGCCGATGGAGGGGATGTCAGTGGGGCGTTCGGTCTGCACCCAGCGCATCAGTTCCAGGCCGGTCATGGCGGTGAGGTCGGTGGTCACGGGTCGTTCTCCTTGCGAGGTGCTGGTGGTGCCGCCCCGAGGTGCGGGGTGTTCATCAGGCGGGGAGGGGCTGGATACGGGCGGGAACGTGCTTGTGCCGGGGCGTTCCGGCGATGGGGTCGCGCCAGGTGAGGTCAGTGAGGGCGTTCAGGGCGACGCCGGTGCGTTCGTTGCCGCCGTCTTGGGTGGGCAGGTCGAGGCCGAAGCCGTTCGGCAGGGCCGCGTCCCCGGCTGCAGGCGGGCGTCGCTCTCGACCACCGCCTCAGCGGTGCCGGGCGACGCGGTGATCTGGGCGAGGGCGCCGTCGGACAGGCCCAGCCG
The DNA here is from genome assembly GCF_021462825.1 of Streptomyces glomeratus. Lineage (GTDB taxonomy): Bacteria > Actinomycetota > Actinomycetes > Streptomycetales > Streptomycetaceae > Streptomyces > Streptomyces glomeratus. The sequence goes on from NZ_JAKEEB010000014.1 coordinate 108,380, forward strand.
TTCGGCGTCGTGCGGGCTGACGCGCAGGGCGTCCTGCTGGTCGCGCTCGCGCCAGGTGTTGTCGCGGAAGATGGTGTTTGCGGTGAACGCCCTGATGCGGTGGGCAGTTGGGGCAGTCCGTGCCCCGGGGGACGGCGCCCGGGGCACGGCTTGGTGCGGTCGGTGAGGTGCTGGTCAGCCGAGCGGGTTGGTGGTGTCGCGCAGGGTGGCCAGGGCCGGTGCGTACATGCGGGCCTTGATGGTGCCGAGGGTGTCGCCGGCCTTGTTCACCTGTGCCTGGGCGATCTCGATCGCGGTGGAGCGCACGGCTTCCTCGGTGACGGCCTGGTCGACGATGCCGGTCGCCGCGGCGTCGGCGCCGCCGTAGCGGCGGGCGGTGATCATGGCCTCGTGCGCGGTCTGCGGCGCCAGCCGGGATTGGATGAGGGCGGCCATGCCGGGGGTGAAGGGGATGTTGATGTCCGCTTCGGGCAGGCACCAGTAGCCGCGGTCGGCGCGCATGACGCGGAAGTCGTGAGCGAGGGAGAACATCGCGCCGGCGGCGAAGGTGTGCCCCTGCAGCGCGGCCACCGTGACGACCGGCAGCGACAGCATCCGCGCGAAGAGCTCATGGACGGTGACCACGTAGTCCTGGTAGTGGTCGGAGTGGGCGGACAGCCAGTCCAGGTCGAGCCCGTTGGAGTAGAACTTGCCGGTGGCGGCGGTGACCAGGGCGCGAGGGCCTTCCGCCTTCTCCACCTCGTCGAGCGCGGCGCTGACGGCGGTGAGCCAGTCGGGGTGGAAGCGGTTCTCTCCGTCTCCCAGGTCGAGGACGAAGACGTTGTCCTGACGGTCGAGTGAGGGCATGGCGACTCCTTCGGGCTGAGCTGACTTGGACAAGCGACTGCGGGCTACGGCCGGGGACCGGATTCGGCACCGGGGCGATCGCGCAGGGCGTGGAGGAGCAGGTCGTGGATCTCGGCGGCGGCTGCCTCGATCGGGGCGGTGCTCCGTTCGGCCCGGCACATGATCACCGCGCCTTCGACGGCGGCGATCATGAAGGCACCGAGCCGGCGGCTGCGTTCCTCGGTCAGGCCGTGCCGGACGAGAAAAGCCGTGAGGGCCTCCTGCCAGCGGGCGAAGACTGCGGCGGCCGAGCGGGCAAGCTGGGGTGCATCGTCGTTGGTCTCCACGGCCACCGCCACGATCGGGCAGCCGGCCCGGAAGCCGCTCTCCACGAGCCGGTCACGCCACAGCCGGAAAAACGCGTCGACGGCCGCCACCGGGTCATCCACCTGCATCGCGGTGTCGATCAGCCCCGTGAGGAAGTCCGCCGCCAGTGCCAGCGCCTCCTCGATGAGCTGCGCCCGCCCGCCGGGGAAGTGGTGATACACCGAGCCCCGGGGAGCTCCGCTGTGGGCGAGCACCCGGTCGATGCTGGTCGCGCTCGCACCGTATTCACGCAGCAGAGCTGCAGCACTGAGGACCATCCGGTCACGGCTTTCACTCTTGCGCGGGCTCATCTGCTCACCAGCCTCCCCATGGCCATACGGCCCACCAAACGGTCTACCCATCAGTAACTTAAGGTGTATGCCATAGAACATGCAAGAGGAGTTGCCGGCGGTCATCGAATCGGTACCGATGGCGCCGCTCGGCCACATGCACGCCGGCTGTGGCGGTGCCCCTGGGCACGCTCAGCTCAACACCAGAGAAGCGCGCGGGGCCGCCGTCGCGCAGTTCGACGGCTTCGCGCGTGCCGGTGGACGCGCGGGAAGGCACGCTGGTCCGCGCCCGGAGCCCGTCGGCGGTTTCCAGGGTGTCCGCTGTCGGTCGGCGTCGAGCACCATACGGATGCGGCAGACCACGGCCTCCTTCCGCGCTTCTAGCGCCCCGTCCAGGCCGTCTCGGTCAGGCTTTGGTGCAGGTCCGGGCGGATGCGGCTGATCTGCATCGCACCAGGTTCTCCGCCTCGCTCTGCAGATGACACTCGGCACGGCCACGACGCCAGGGCGTGGGCACGTGCCGGCGCACCCAGCCGGCCAGCAGCTCGCTCTGTCCGACGTCCTCGGTGAGTGGTAGCGGAAGCGGGGGTTCGGGGCGAGGGGTGTGCCGTCGGGAAGGTCTTCGAGTCGAAGGTATGCCGGTGTACAGTGAACAACGCCCTTGACCTGCAAAAAGCTGGCAGGGAGCCGTCTTCCAGGAGTCCAAAGTGCTGCGTACTCTGTTCAAGTCCAAGATCCACCGTGCCACGGTCACCCAGGCCGACCTGCACTACGTCGGATCCGTGACCATCGACGCCGACCTCCTCGACGCCGCGGACCTGCTGCCCGGTGAGCTCGTCCACATCGTCGACATCACCAATGGCGCCCGTCTGGAGACGTATGTCATCGAGGGCGAGCGTGGCTCCGGTGTCATCGGGATCAACGGGGCCGCGGCCCACCTGGTGCACCCGGGCGATCTGGTGATCATCATCAGCTACGCCCAGGTCACCGACGACGAGGCGCGGACCCTGCGGCCGAGGGTCGTCCACGTGGACGGCGACAACCGGATCGTGGCCCTGGGCGCGGACCCGTCGGCGCCGGTGCCGGGCTCCGACCAGGAGCGCAGCCCAGGGGCCGTCACCGCCTGACCGCCCGGGCGGCGGCGGGGCGACGCCCGGGGTCGCCGCGCGGCCGGCACCGGCCGGGGGAGTGAGTGCGGGTGGGGCGTCCGGGTACCCGGGGGACAAGTCCAGGGCCGACGCATTGACTGGCTGGAGGACACCATGACGCATCCGCTCCCCGATCCCGCACAGCCGGGACCGCCCCCCGGACCGGGACCGACCCCGGGACCGGAGCCGACCCCCGAGCCGGTGCCGCCGGGACCGTCCCCCACGCCCCCGGCGCCAGGTCCGGAGCCCACGCCCCCGGCGCCGGGTCCCAGGCCCACGCCCCCGGCGCCCGGACCGACGCCACCGGGTCCCGAGCCCACGCCCCCCGGGCCCGGCCCCGACCGTCCGCAGCCCGGCCCCGAGCCGGTTCCCGGACCGGAGCCGCCGCCTTCCCCGATCCCCGAACCCCCGGGCCCCGACCCCGTCCCGCGGCCCGAACCGGGACCGCCTCTCAAGTAGCGTTACGCCTCGACCTCCGAGCGGTCCCCGCCCCACAGCGTGTGGAACGAGCCCGGGCGGTCCGTCCGGCGGTAGGTGTGCGCCCCGAAGAAGTCCCGTTGTGCCTGGGTGAGCGCGGCGGGCAACCGCTCGGCGCGCAGCGCGTCGTAGTAGGCGAGGGCCGCCGAGAAGCCGGGCGTCGGGACACCCTGGCGGGTCGCCGCGGCCAGGACCTCGCGCCAGTCGTCCTGCGCCGCGGCGATCTCCTGGGCGAAGGTCTCGTCCGACAGCAGGCTGGGCAGGTCCGGACGGGCGTCGTAGGCGGCGCGGATGCGGTCCAGGAAGGCGGCGCGGATGATGCAGCCCGCGCGCCAGATGGAGGCCACCTTGCCGAGGTCGATGGTCCAGTCGTACTCCTCGCTGCCCGTCGCGATCTCGTGGAAGCCCTGCGTGTACGACACGATCTTCGACGCGTACAGCGCCTGCTCCACACGGTCCGCGAAGGCCCCCGCCTCCGCCTTGCCCAGCGGCGTGGCCTTGGGGCCGGCCAGATGGCGTGACGCCTCCCGCAGGGCCGTGTGCCCGGACAGCGAGCGGGCGAACACCGCCTCGGCGATGCCCGAGACCGGCACCCCCAGGTCCAGCGCGATCTGGACCGTCCAGCGCCCGGTGCCCTTCTGCTCCGCCTGGTCCTGGACCACGTCCACGAACGGCTTGCCCGTCGCCGCGTCCACATGGGAGAGGACCTCGGCGGTGATCTCGATCAGATACGAGTCCAGGCGGCCGGTGTTCCAGGTGCGGAAGATCTCCGCGATCTCGGCGGGGGAGTAGCCCGCGACATCGCGCAGCAGCTGGTACGCCTCACCGATCAGCTGCATATCGGCGTACTCGATGCCGTTGTGGACCATCTTCACGAAGTGGCCGGCCCCGTCCGGTCCGACGTGCGTCACGCACGGCGCGCCGTCCTTCGCCTTGGCCGAGATCTTCTCCAGCATCGGGCCGAGGGAGCCGTAGGACTCCTTGGAGCCGCCGGGCATGATGCTCGGTCCGTGCAGCGCGCCCTCCTCGCCGCCGGAGACGCCGGTGCCGACGAAGTGGATGCCCTGCTCGCGCAGCCTCCTCTCCCGGCGGCGGGTGTCCGCGAAGTGCGCGTTGCCACCGTCGATGATCATGTCGCCGGGCTCCAGGAGCGGGGCGAACTCCTCGATCACCGCATCGGTCGGCTCACCCGCCTTCACCATGATCATCAGGCGCCGCGGCCGCTCCAGCGCCGCGACGAAGTCCTCAGCGGTCTCGGTGGACACGAAGTCGCCCTCGTGTCCGAACTCCTTCACCAGGTCATGGGTCCGGGAGGCGGTCCGGTTGTGCAGGGCGACCGTATAGCCGTTGCGCGCGAAGTTCCGGGCGAGGTTGCGGCCCATGACCGCGAGACCCGTGACGCCGATCTGGGCGGAAGCGTTCATAACGGTTGGCTCCTAGAGGTCCTGGCATCGTCGGTACCGGTTCGGTCCTGAGGACGTCCTCGATGGGTGGTGCCGGTCGTGCACGTCAGTATTGCCCGATGACCATCCTGACGTGCCGGTACGCCCGCCGCACATCCGGACGTGTCGGCGGGGCGCCTTGTGCCTCTCCCGTCCGCTCCCGCCGTCCCGGCCGTTTCCGTCCGCTCTCCCAACCATGAGCGATTCCCGGTCAGTTGGCGTGTGGGAGCGGCCGATTGCCGCCTTGTCATGGCGCGTTCCCGGCGCATACTTTTGCCCCTCCTGAGGCATGTCGAGGGGGCTCACCATGGCCGTACGCGGTCGCCATCGCCGGTATCAGCCGACTCGGATCAACCGCGCCTCGCTCACCGTCACGGCGGGCGGCGCCGGTATGGCGATACCGCTCATCGGTGCCGGCGTGGCGCACGCCGCCGACGTGGACACCTGGAACAAGGTGGCCGCCTGCGAGTCGAGCGGCAACTGGAGCATCAACACCGGCAACGGCTACTACGGCGGACTGCAGTTCACCCAGTCCACCTGGGAGGCGTACGGGGGGACGGCCTACGCCCGGCGTGCCGATCTCGCCACCCGGGACCAGCAGATCGCCGTGGCCGAGAAGGTCCTGGCCGGTCAGGGTCCCGGAGCCTGGCCGGTCTGCTCCGGGCGCGCCGGACTCGCCCGCGGAGACTCCGCCCCCGGCCCGGACACCTCGCACGTCGCCACGCAGACCGCCAAGCGCTCCGTCCGCGACGTGCAGCCGCAGACCACGCCGCAGTCGCGGGCGGGCGCCACCGAGATGTACACGGTGGTGCACGGCGACACCCTCTCCGGCATCGCCGACTCCCACCGGGTCCAGGGCGGTTGGCAGCGGCTGTACGCGGCCAACCGCACGACGGTCGGCGCGGACCCGGACCTGATCCTGCCCGGTCAGCGGCTGAACCTGCGTGCCAAGGCGCCCACGCACCCTCAGGCGCCCTCCACCCGCACCCACGAGACGCCCCACAGGCCGTCCGGCCCCCCGGCCCACCAGCCCGCCCACGACCCGGCCCGCACGTCGGCCACGCCGTCGCACAAGTCGTCGCACAAGTCGTCCGCGGAGAAGGCCACTTCCGGCCGGGCGGCCACCCACCACGCACTGGTCGCCCCGGTGAACGCCGCGACGGGCACTCCGTACCACGCCGCGGGGTCCGCCTGGTCGAAGGGCTACCACACCGGCGTCGACTTCCCCGTGCCCACCGGATCCTCCGTGAAGGCGGTGGCGGCCGGCCAGGTCGTCACCGCCGGCTGGGGCGGCTCCTTCGGCTATCAGGTGGTCATCCGGCACGCCGACGGCCGCTACACGCAGTACGCCCATCTGTCGGCGATCTCCGTGAAGGACGGGCAGAGCGTGGTGGCCGGCCAGCGGATCGGCCGCTCCGGCTCCACCGGGAACAGCACGGGCCCGCATCTGCACTTCGAGGTGCGGACGGGGCCCGAGTTCGGCAGTGACATCGACCCGATCGCCTATCTCCGCGCGGGCGGCATCAGGATCTGACCGGGTCCCGGTGGAGTTCCGGGGCCGCGACGGGGACGAGCGGCCCGCGGGGGAAGGGGTCGTACGGGCGCGCCGGTTCGCCGTGGCGCGCCGGCTCCCGGCCCCCGGCCGGCGCCTGCCGGGCCGGCACCGGCACCCGGGCCGTCTCCTCCGCGTCGATCCGCTCGGAGGTCAGCAGGACCAGACCGCCCGCGGCGACGACCGCGCAGCCGACGGCCAGCGCGGTGCCCGCCGTACCGTGGCGGAAGGTCTCCCCGAACATGGTGATGCCCGCCCCGGCCGCCACCACCGGATTCACGACCGTCAGCGTGGACAGCGGCGCCGCGAGGCCCGCGCCCCGGTAGGAGGCCTGTGACAGCAGCATGCCGGCGGTGGCGAGGACACCTATCACCGTGAGGCTCGGCAGGTCCGCGAGCACGACCCCGCCGCTCCAGTCCACCGCGACCGTCTTCGTGAACACGGAGGACATGCCGAACGCGGCCCCGGACGCCACCGCCAGCAGCACACTTCGGACCGCCGGATGCCGGTGCGTCGCGCGGGCGGCGAGCATCAGCGCCACGACACCGCCGGCGGTCACCAGGGCGGCCGCCACGCGCTGGGCGCCGCTCGGCGACCGGGCGTCGGAAGCGCCGATCAGGGCCAGCAGACCCGCGAGTCCCACGGTCGCCGTGACGGCGCCCCGCCAGGCGGTCGCCCCAGCCCTGCGGCCCACGAACAGGGCGGCCATCGGCAGGGCGAACACGATGGTCAGCGCGCCCAGCGGCTGGACCAGGCTCAGCGGACCGCAGGCCAGCGCCACCACGTGCAGCACCCCGCCGAGACCGTTCAGCACGACGGCGGCCCACCAGGCGGGCCGGCGCAGCGGCGCGTACGGCATGCCGGGGGTGGACACGGCGACCTGCTCCTGCACGATCGCCCCGCCCGCGTAGGCGACGGCGGAGGCGAGCGACAGAAGCACGGACAACGCGAGGGCGCTCATCGGCAGTTCCTTCGCGTGGGACCGGGACGGCGAGCCCGGCGCGGCGAGCGGTCGTCTTGCATGGTCGACACGATGCCGCCCGCAGCTCCATTCGTCGTCGTACCTGAGCACGCATTAGGTCGTACTGCCGATGGAGTACGACTGCGTTTTCGTCCGCCCCAGGAGGGGTGCCGGCGCACGTGTCGCCCCGGGCAGGAGCTCCCCGGGAAGCCTTGGTACTACTGACTTTCGTGGATCTCGACCCCGGACTCGCCGCGCTGCGCCCCCTCGGCGGCTTCTTCGTCCTGCACACCGGAGCGCCGCCCCTCGCCGGGCTGCCGACCCTCGCGCGGGCCTACGCGCCCGCGGCGCCCGCCGTCCCCGCGAAGGGGTACGCGGATCCGATGGATTTCCGCGTCCGCAAGGTCGCCCGGAGCCTCGGCACACCCGAGGCCCGGGTCGCCGCCTCCCTCGCCCACCAGGGTCTCGCGGCGCGGCTGTGGTCCGTGGCCCTCGGCTGCGCCGCCCTGTACGGGCGGGTGCCGGACCTCGATCCGCGGCTGCTGCGCTGGGACCCGGACGGCAGCGCGCCGGACGACCTGTGGCTCGGTGAGGTCCGCGCGCTGCCGGTCGACGGGCTCGACGCGGTCGTACGCGAGGGACACCTCGTCCCGCTCACGGCCGCGCTGAGCGCTCGTCACCGGGTCTCCGCGCGACTGCTCTGGGGCAACGCGGGCGCCGCGCTCGCGAGCAGCGTCCGGATGATCGACCGCTGGGCGCGTACCGGCGGCCGACGGGACGTGGCGGACCGGGCCCGCACCCTGGCCGCCGGACTGTTCGCGCACCCCGACCTGGCCGGCACCGTCGACCCCGCCACCGGCCGCCGCCGCACCTGCTGCCTGTACTACCGGGTGCCCGGCGGGGGCCTGTGCGGCGACTGCTGCTTCGACCGGCCGCCGGGCCGCCGGTGAATCACGCGTGGTCTTCCACAACCGCCGTATCTGGGTGACCATGTGGGAACCAGCCGCTGAGACAGGGGGTTCCGGGTGCGTGTGGGACTGCTGACCCGGGAGTACCCGCCGGACGTGTACGGCGGTGCGGGCGTCCATGTCGAGTTCCTCGCCCGGGAGTTGCGCTCCCTGACGGACCTGGACGTGCACTGCTGGGGCGAGGGCGCCGCGGGCGGCGTCGTACGCCACCGGCCCTGGTCCGCCCTCGACACCGCCAACGACGCCCTGCGTACCTTCTCCGTGGACCTGTCCATCGCCGCCGCTCTCCAGGACCGGGAACTGGTCCACTCGCACACCTGGTACGCCAATCTCGCCGGCCACCTCGGCAAGCTGCTGTACGGCATCCCGCATGTGCTGACCGCGCACTCGCTGGAGCCGCTGCGCCCATGGAAGGCCGAGCAACTCGGCGGCGGATACACCCTCTCCAGCTGGGCCGAGCGCACCGCGACGGAGGCCGCGGACGCGGTGATCGCCGTCTCCGGCGCCATGCGCGAGGACATCCTGCGCTGCTACCCGGCCCTCGACCCGGCGCGGGTCCACGTGGTGCACAACGGCATCGACACCTCGCTGTACCGGCCGGACCCCGGCACGGACGTCCTCGCCCGCCTCGGCCTGGACCCGAACCGTCCCTACGTCCTGTTCGTCGGCCGCATCACCCGCCAGAAGGGCGTGCCGCATCTGCTGCGCGCGGTACGGCACATCGACCCCGAGGCCCAGCTGGTGCTGTGCGCGGGCGCCCCCGACACACCCGGGATAGACCGGGAGTTCCGCGGTCTGTACGCCGAGTTGAGCGGGATCCGCCAGGGCGTCCACTGGATTCCGAAGATGCTGCCGCGCCCGGAGGTGATCCAGCTCCTCACGCACGCCGCCGTGTTCGTCTGCCCGTCGGTGTACGAGCCGCTCGGCATCGTCAACCTGGAGGCCATGGCGTGCGGCACCGCCGTGGTGGCCTCGCGCACGGGCGGCATCCCGGAGGTCGTGGACGACGGCCGCACCGGCCTTCTGGTGGATGTGGACGACGACTTCGAGGAGCACCTCGCACGCGCCCTGGACGCCGTCCTCGCCGACCCGGTGGCCGCGGAGCGCATGGGTGAGGCCGGACGGGAGCGCGCGGTGCGGGAGTTCGGCTGGGACACGGTGGCCCGCCGCACGGTGCGGCTGTACGAGAAAGTCCTCGCACAGGGGTAGTCATTGACAACGGAGCGGCACAACCGGGCGTAGAGGGGCGGCGGTATGCGCGGTGGACCTTCGGTGCTGGGAATCGTCTTGGCCGGTGGTGAGGGGAAGCGGCTGATGCCGCTGACCGCGGACCGCGCCAAACCGGCCGTGACCTTCGGCGGTACCTACCGCCTGGTCGACTTCGTGCTCTCCAACCTCGTCAACGCCGACATCCTGCGCATCTGTGTGCTCACGCAGTACAAGTCGCACTCGCTGGACCGGCACATCACCACCACGTGGCGGATGTCCAGCCTGCTCGGCAACTATGTCACGCCCGTCCCGGCCCAGCAGCGGCTCGGGCCGCGCTGGTACCTGGGCAGCGCCGACGCCATCCTGCAGTCCCTCAACCTGATCTACGACGAACGGCCCGAGTATGTGGCGGTCTTCGGCGCCGATCACGTCTACCGCATGGACCCGCGGCAGATGCTGTCCCAGCACATCGACAGCGGCGCGGGGGTGACCGTGGCGGGAATACGTGTCCCGCGCTCCGAGTCGTCGTCCTTCGGAGTGATCAGCCCCGGCTCCGACGGCCAGTCAGTGGAGCGCTTCCTGGAGAAGCCCGCCGATCCGCCCGGTCTGCCGGACGACCCCGAGTGCGTCTTCGCCTCGATGGGGAACTACCTCTTCACCACCAAGGTGCTGATCGAGGCGCTCCAGCGGGACGCCGAGGACCCCGACTCGGTGCACGACATGGGCGGTTCGATCCTGCCCGCGCTCACCGACAGCGGCGAGGCCCGGCTGTACGACTTCAGCGCCAACCATGTGCCCGGTGAGACCAGCCGCGACCAGGGCTACTGGCGGGACGTCGGCACTCTGGACGCCTACTACGAGGCGCACATGGACCTGATCGCCGAGCGTCCCGCCTTCAACCTGTACAACCGCAGCTGGCCGGTCTACACCCACTCCGGCCAGCTGTCACCGGCCCGCTTCAACGCGGGCGGCATCGCGAGCGAGTCCATCATCAGCGCCGGCTGTCTGATCCGGGGCCAGGTGACGCGCTCGATCCTCTCGCCGGGGGTCGTGGTGGACCCGGGTGCCGTCGTCCAGGGATCGGTCCTGCACGACAATGTGCACGTCGGGCGGGGTGCGATCGTGCGCGGAGCGATCCTGGACAAGAACGTCGAGGTACCGCCGGGCGCGACGATCGGCGTCAACCCCGACCGGGACGCGGAGCTCTACACGGTCTCGAAGGGCGGGGTGATCGCCCTGGGCAAGGGGCAACGCGTGTCGTGAACCGCCCCGACCCACCCCACACGTGCCCCGCCGCATGAACCGACCCGACGGCCCTTCCCGGCACCCGGGGCATCCCAGGGGGGCGCGCGGGGAGCAGCCGGACCGCGACGCGCCACATGCCAAAGCCGCTCATTGCTCCGGAATCCGACATTGCGCCACCACCATGTGCACCAACAATGTCGATCTTCCGGAGGTCTTCCCAGATGAGATGGACCCGGCGCCTGCGGGTGTGCGCCGTGGGCGTGTTGGCGGTCTCCGCGCTGGTGTCGCCGCAGGCCGGCGATGCCGCCGAGCCGAACGACGGCAGGCTCACCGACTTGGTCAACCCCTTCATCGGCACACAGAACGAGGGCAACACCTTCCCGGGTGCCGCCGTCCCCTTCGGCATGGTGCAGCTCTCGCCGGACACCGGCCACAGCACCGGCTACGACTACACCCAGCACCGGATCCGCGGGTTCTCCCTGGTCCACCTCTCCGGTGTCGGGTGCGCCATCGGAGGGGACCTGCCCGTCCTGCCGACGACGGGCGACGTGACCGAGACGGACTACGCCACGTACGCGGCCCCCTTCCGCCACGCCGACGAGCAGGCGAGCCCCGGGTACTACCGGGTCCGGCTGGAGGACGGCGTCGAGGCCGAGTTGACGGCGACCGAGCGCACCGGAGTGCAGCGCTACACCTTCCCGCCCACCGAGAAGGCGAACGTCCTGCTCAACGCGGGCCAGGCGCTGCACAAGAACGTTTCGTCCACCGTCCAGATCCTCGACGACCGCACGGTGCGCACCGAGATCACGGGCAGCGGCTTCTGCCGCTCCACCCGGCCGTACCGGCTCTACACGGTCACCCGCTTCAACCGGCCGTTCACCGCGCACGGAACCTGGTACCAGGACTCGATCACCCCCGGGGCGACGAAGTCGTCGGGCCCGGGGCGCAACGGCGCGTACGTCACCTTCGACACGACCGGGAACCGCACGGTCGAGGCGACCACCGCTCTCTCGTACGTCGACGCCCGGGGCGCCGCTGTCAATCTCGGTACCACGCAAGGACGTTCGTTCGAACGGCTCAGGGAGGACGCCCGCCGGGCGTGGGAGGACCGCCTCGGCGACGTCCGGGTCCAGGGCGGCGACCCCACCCTGCGCACCACCTTCTACTCGTCCCTGTACCGGTCCTTCCTGGCGCCGAACGTCGGCAGCGACGCCGACGGCCGGTACACCGGCTGGGACCACCGGATCCACCGGGCGACGGGGTTCACGTACTACCAGAACTGGTCCCTGTGGGACACCTATCGCACCCAGTCCCAACTGCTCAGCCTGCTCGCGCCGCGCGAGGCGCGCGACATGGCGATCTCCGTGCTCAAGGTCGACGAGGAGGGCGGCTGGCTGCCCAAGTGGGGCTACGGCACCGTCGAGACGAACATCATGAGCGGCGACCCGGTGACCCCTTTCCTCACCCACGCCTACCAGCAGGGTCTGCTCAAGGGCTACGAGAGCCGGGCCTATCGCGCGCTCAAGAAGAACGCCGACGGCGTCCCGCCCCCCGACACCATGTACGTGGGCCGGGAGGTCAACCGCGAATACATCGCTCACGGCTTCGCGCCGTACGTCAAGGCCCGCCCGTACGCCAAGCCGGGCGACTCCGACTATCACCACGGCGCCTCCGTGACCCTGGAGTACGCGCTGTCCGACGCGATGCTCGCCCAGATGGCGCGCGACCTGGGACACCGCGCGGACGCGGAGCGCTATGCGGCCCGGTCGCGCAGCTACCGCACCATCTTCGACCCGTCGACCGGCTTCTTCCGTGCCCGGGACGCCTCCGGTGCCTTCACCGGGCAGGTCGACCCGGCCAGGAGCGAGGGCTTCCACGAGGGCACCGCCTGGCAGTACCAGTGGCTCGTGCCGCAGGACCTCCGCGGCATGGTCGGCCTCCTCGGCGGCGAGAAGGCGGCCAACGAACGCCTCGACGCCTTCTTCGCCTACGACCGCCTGCTGAAGGACCCGGCGGGGACGGCGCGCAAGGTCTGGGTGAACGGCCCGTACGCGTACTACAACGCGGACAAGTACAACCCGCAGAACGAACCCGACCTCATCGCCCCGTACACCTATCTGTCGACCGGCCGGCCGTGGCAGACCACGGATGTGGTGCACGCCGCGCTGACCCTCTTCACCGACGGGCCGACCGGCATGACCGGCAACGACGACCTGGGCACGATGTCCGCCTGGAACGTCCTCTCGTCGATCGGCGTCTTCCCGGTGCAGCCCGGCTTCGGCACCTGGGGCCTGAGCACGCCCGTCTTCGACCGGGTCGACCTGGTCCTGGACCCGGCCTACTACCCGCGCGGCGGACTGACCGTCACCGCGCCGGGCACCTCGGACCGCGACCGGTACGTCCAGGAGGTCCGCATCGACGGGGTGAAGTACGACCGGACGTACATCACGACCGACACACTGCGTCGTCTGGGCACGCTGGAGTTCACGGTCGGCGGGCGCCCATCCGAGTGGGGTACGGCGCCGGACGCCGCGCCGCCTTCGCTGAAGTGACCGCCTGGTCACCTCACGAGTCCCATGAGTCCCCCACTCACCCAAGAGGAGGGACTTAATCCGCCATTAACTGTACGTAACCTGATCGTACTTGACCGTAATCATCTGTCGGAGGTTGACTTCTTGCTTCATCCATCGTCGACGCGAGGCAAGCCATTGACTTCTGACCTGCTCGCACCACTCGACCTGGCGTTCTGGAACATCGAGTCCGCCCGGCACCCGATGCACCTCGGGGCCCTCGGCGTCTTCTCGTGCCACTCGCCCACCGCGGGCGCTCACGCAGCCGATCTCCTGGCGGCGCGCGCCGCCGCGGTGTCCGGGCTGCGCATGAGAATCCGCGACGTCTGGCTGCCGGCCGTGCGTCTGCCCCGCGACCTCACCGGCGTGCGGCTTCCGCTCGCCCTCGGCGGAGCCGCCCGTGAACCCGCCCCCGACTTCGACCCGCTGGATCATGTGCGGCTGCATGCGCCGACCAGCGACTTCCACGCCGCCGCGGGCCGGCTCATGGAGCGCCCGCTGGAGCGGGGCCGACCGCCGTGGGAGGCGCATGTGCTGCCGGGGGAGTCCGGCACCAGCTTCGCCGTCCTCTTCAAGTTCCACCACGCGCTCGCCGACGGACTGCGCGCCCTGACGCTCGCGGCCGCCGTCATGGACCCGATGGACATGCCGGAGCCCCGCCCGCGCCCCCCGGAGCCCGCCCGTGGACTCCTGCCCGACGTGCGCAAACTCCCCGGTCTGCTGCGCGGCACCCTCGCCGATGTGGGCCGTGCCCTGGACATCGGGGCCTCCGTCGCACGGTCCACCCTCGGCATGCGGACCTCCTCCGCGCTGGTCTCGGAGCCCAGCGGCACCCGCCGCACCGCCGGAGTCGTCCTCGACCTCGACGACGTGCACCGGGTGCGCAAGTCGGCGGGCGGCACGGTCAACGACGTACTGATCGCGGTCGTCGCGGGCGCCCTGCGCCGCTGGCTCGACGAACGCGGCGACGGCAGCGAGGGCGTCGCGCCGCGCGCCCTGATCCCCGTCTCCAACCGCCGCCCCCGCACCGCCCAGCCCCAGGGCAACCGGCTCTCCGGCTACCTGATACGGCTCCCGGTCGGTGATCCGGACCCGCTGGAGCGGCTGCGGGCGGTGCGCACGGCCATGGACCGCAACAAGGACGCCGGGCCCAACCGCGGCGCGGGCGCGGTCGCGCTGCTGGCGGACCATGTGCCCGCGCTGGGCCACCGGCTGGGCGGACCGCTGGTCAGCCAGGCCGCACGGCTCTGGTTCGACATCCTGGTCACCAGCGTCCCGCTGCCCAGCCTCGGCCTGAAGCTCGGCGGCAACCCGCTCACCGAGATCTACCCGCTCGCCCCGCTGGCCAGCGGCCAGTCCCTGGCGGTGGCGGTCTCGACGTACCGCGGCCGGGTCCACTACGGCCTCGTCGCCGACGGCCGGGCGGTCCCGGACCTGGAACTGCTGGCACGTGCGGTGACGGAGGAGGTGGAGGCGCTGCTGGAGGCCTGCGGCACCTGATCCACGCCGTCGGGCCGCCCCCCTCGGGCTCGGCGGGGCTCGCCCGTGCGCCGCGGGTGAGCCCCGCGCGGGACCCCGGCGGACGCACGGACACGCCACGGCTCGCCGCCCGCATTCCGGGCACGTCCGGTTCCGTCGGCCGGTCACCGCCCGCCGTCGCCGCCGGCGCGGGTTTGGTGACCGGCCCGGTGCTCCGTAAAATTCCGCGTTCGAAGGCGAGCGCGGTCGGAGCGCTGCGCGGGTGAGCGAGGAACGGCAGCGCGATGACGGTGACAGAGGACGGCCTGGCGGGCGGCGGCTCGGCGGCCGCGGAAGAGGTGCCGTATGCGCCCGGCATCGACCCGGAGCGCCTGGCCGTCTGCCTGAGCGTGCTGGAGGAACTCGACCGGCTGGATGTCGACCACCCCGACGCGATCAAGGTGCGCAGGGCCACCTCGCACATCTACCGCGTGGTCAAGCAGCGCCGCCGTCAGGAGCGCCGGGCCGCCAAGACCGCCCATGACAAGGCGGTCACCGAGTCGACGGCGACCGGCTCCGCGCAGCGCATCGACGACGAGACCGAGGGCATCCTGCCGTCGTCGGTCACCGAGGCCGGTCAGATCGCGGGGATACTCCAGCGCCCCCGATCCTGCTACGTCTGCAAGTCCCGCTATGTCGAGGTCGACTACTTCTATCACCAGCTCTGCCCGGACTGCGCCGACGAGAACAGGGCTCGCCGGGACGCGCGCACCGACCTCACGGGCAAGCGGGCCCTGCTCACCGGCGGCCGCGCCAAGATCGGCATGTACATCGCGCTGCGGCTGCTGCGGGACGGCGCCCACACCACCATCACCACGCGTTTCCCCAACGACGCGATCCGCCGCTTCAAGGCCCAGCCCGACAGCGACGAGTGGATCCACCGTCTGAAGATCGTCGGGATCGACCTGCGCGACCCGGCCCAGGTGGTGGCGCTCGCCGACTCGGTGGCCGCCGAGGGCCCCCTCGACATCCTGATCAACAATGCCGCGCAGACCGTGCGCCGCTCCCCGCAGGCATACAGCGAGCTGGTGGCCGCCGAGTCGGCGCCGCTGCCCGCGGGCGAACTGCCCTCCGCGGAGGTCATCGGCTCCTTCGGCTCCGGGGCCGTGGCCGCGCTGCCCGTGGCCGGCGGCGGCGCGCTGACCGCGCAGGACGTCACCGGCCTGGCGCTGGTCTCCGGCTCGGCCTCGCTGGAACGGATCGCGGCCGGCACGGCCATCGACGCGGGCGGACTCGTACCCGATCTCCACGACACCAACAGCTGGGTGCAGACCGTCGAGGAGGTCACGCCGGTCGAGCTGCTGGAGGTGCAGCTCTGCAACTCCACGGCCCCCTTCATACTGATCAGCCGCCTGCGCCCGGCGATGGCGGCCGCGTCGGCCCGGCGCACGTACATCGTGAACGTCTCGGCGATGGAGGGCGTCTTCGGCCGCGGATACAAGGGCGCGGGGCACCCGCACACCAACATGGCCAAGGCAGCCCTGAACATGCTCACCCGCACCAGCGCCCAGGAGATGTTCGAGAAGGACCGCATCCTGATGACGGCGGTCGACACCGGCTGGATCACCGACGAGCGCCCGCATCCCGACAAGGTGCGCATGGCGGACGCCGGCTTCCACGCCCCGCTCGACCTCGTGGACGGCGCTGCCCGGGTATACGATCCGATTGTGCGCGGCGAGCAGGGTGAGGACCTGTACGGCGTCTTCCTGAAGGACTACGCGCCCGGCAAGTGGTGAGCCGGGCGGCGGCCCGGCGGCGGTGACGAGCCGCCCCCGGCGCGTGGACCGGCGTCGGATGGGAACTCGCTCTGATGAGCACCGCAAGGAGTTCCCATGTCCATCCCCCACGAGATCGACCGGCGCGCCGCCGGCGATCCGCGCAACCGCTATATGAGCGACGAACAGTTCTACCGGTCCGACCGTCCGCTGCATCCTGTCCTGCCGGAGGACCGGCCACGCGGCGGCGCGGCCCCTGCCCCGATGAAGCACCGCGGCGCGTGGAGCACGGTGCTGCTGATCGTCTGCATCTTCCTGCTGATCGCCGCCGGGATCGCGCTGTTCCCGTGAGCGATCGGACGTCACACGTGTGACGGCCCACGCCCCGGAGGCGGAGGACTCCGGGGCGTGCGCCGCTGTGCGCGCATCCGTGCGGAAAACGGTTGGCCGGGAAGGGGGACGGCTGGCTAGCGTCCCGGCATGACCTGGCTTCCCGCTGACTTCGTCCACCCCGTCCGGGTGGCCCTCCGGGACGCCGGCCGGCGGGACTCCGCGTCCCCCGGTACCACAGCGCTCAAGGAGGGCGGCCGGCCATGACCGTTCCCCATGTCCTTCTCTCCGGCATCGTCGGCTCGACCGCGTACGGGCTCGCCCACCAGGGCTCGGATGTGGACCGGATGGGCCTGTTCGCGGCGCCCACCGAGCAACTGCACGGTCTGCACCGGCCGAAGGAGTCCCATGTCACCACGGCCCCGGACAGCACCCTGCACGAGGCCGCCAAGTGGTGCCGGCTCGCCCTCGGCGGCAACCCGACCGCCATGGAACTCGTCTGGCTGCCCGAGGAGTTGTACGAGGTGCGCACGCCGCTCGGCGAGGAGCTGATCGGCATCCGTACGTCGTTCCTGTGCGCGAGGCGCGTCCGCGACGCCTATCTCGGATATGCCACCCAGCAGTTCCGGCGCCTCGAAGCCCGTGGCGACGGCTCCTTCTCGGCGGACACCCGCAAACGCACCGCCAAACACGCCCGCCACCTCAAGCGGCTGTGCCACCAGGGCCTGGAGCTGTACACCACGGGACGGCTGACGATCCGCGTCGACGACCCGGACGAGTACCACGACTTCGGCGAGCGGGTGGCCGCGGACGCCTCCGTGGCGCTGCCGCTGCTCCGGTTCTACGAGAGCGCCTTCGACGAGAGGCCCAGCGTGCTGCCGGAACGGCCCGACGAGGCACCGGCCGAGGCATGGCTGCGCCGCGTGCGTGCCCGCTTCTACGCCCCGGGGGCCGCAGTCGCATCCGGCCGTCCCCTGGACGTCCCCGGGCAACGGCGTTGAGGCGCCGGCCGGTCGGACGCCGTACATCCTGCGGCGGGGCGGCGCACAGGCGCCCGGGCGCCGGGCGGTGTCCGTCGCTCCACGGGAGCGGCGGCCGGGCGCTCTAGGCCCGGATGGCGGAGAGGTCACCGGGCTCCCGGGCGGGAGTCCGGTCGGGGCTGCCTGCGATGGCGAGCAGGGACAGGACGGCGCAGACGGTGTAGGCCGTCCCGGGCCAGGCCAGCAGGGCCGGGTACGGCCTCGGGTGCGGCAGCCGGTCCTCCGCGCGGATCAGCAGCGGGACCAGGCGGCCGACGGTGGCCAGGGCCCAGGCCGCCAGTGTGACCCGGTGGAGCAGCCGCCGCCGGCCCGGCCCGTGTGCCAGCCACATCATGGTCGGCAGGCACCAGACCCAGTGATGGCTCCAGGCGATGGGGGAGACCAGTAATCCGTACAGTTCGGCGCAGACCAGGACACCGAGCAGGTCATGGTGCCGTACGGCACGCCGTACGGCACCGGCCGCCAGAGCGGTGACCACAGCGAGTCCTGCCCACCAGGCCAGGTGGGCGAGGGTGTCGGGGCCGAGGAGCCGTTCGAGCGCTCCGCGCAGCGACTGGTTGCGCACCGACCAGGCCGGGCCGATGCGCTGAGTGTCCGTCAGCAGGCCGAACCAGTAGCGTGCCGACTCCCGCGGGGCGATCACCCAGGCCAGGGCCGTCGCCCCGGCGGCGGCGGCGACGGCCCACGCCGCGGCCCGCCACTGCCGCGTGGCCAGCAGATACAGTCCGCCGAAGGCCGGAGTCAGTTTCACCGCGGCCGCCAGGCCGAGGCCCGTTCCCCGTGCCGCCGGCGTGCGCGGCACCGCGAGCGCCGCGAGCACCAAGGCGCACAGCAGCAGATTGACCTGGCCCTGGTCCAGGGTGTGGCGCACCGGTTCCAGCCACAGGCCGGCTGCGGTCCAGAGCAGGACGCGGGACCGTGCGGGCCGCTCGCTGCCGGTGGACAGCAGCCGGTCGGCACAGCCGATCACCACCGCGACGGCCGCCACGGAGGCCGCCTGCCACAGGACGACCAGGGCCGTCCAGGGCGGTTGTGCGAGTGGCAGGAACACCAGTGCGGCGAAGGGCGGGTAGGTGAACGGCAGCACGGGGATCGGCGGATTCGTGTGCAGCCCGTAGCCGTAGAGGCCACCGGTGAGCACCAGCGGGGACGCCTCGCGGTAGACCCGCAGATCCAGGGGGGCGGGAGGGAAGGCGAGGACGGCCAGCAGATGCAGGGTCAGGGAGGCGCCCAGACACCACCCGGCATGCCGGGTCATCCATGTGCGGATGACCCGGCCCCTGCCCGGAGTGGTGGGGTGTCGGCGGCGCACCCCGCAGAGTGTGGCACGGACCGTCGGCCGTCGAAGCCATTGCTCCGACCGGCAGCACGTCGCACGCCTCAGTCCACGGCCCCCAGCCGGGCATGACGGGCCGCCACCAGTTCGAGCACCGTCCGCCAGTCCTCCAGCACGCCGGCGTCCAGGCCCCTCACATGGGCCGCCTCGTCCGCATGACGCAAGGTGAGTGCGTCCTCGGCCAGCGGGTCGCGGGCGAACGCGGCCGCCTCCTGCTGTGTCATCGCCGGATGGCGCCCCGCGACGGAGTGCAGGCGTACGAGACGGGAGACCCGTTCACCCAGCAGGGGCCGTACCGCGTCGGCACCCCTCTCCGCATGCCCGCCCTCGTCGTCCGGCTGTAGCAGCAGCCCGATGTCGTGCACCAGGCCGGCCACCTGGAGTTCCTTGTCCGCGGGGTGACTTCGGCGCAGCAGGGCGGCGGTCTGCAGGGCGTGTTCGTGCACATCGACCCGCTCGTCGCCGCGGTCCGGCGTGCGCCGCGCGCCCCGGCAGGCGTGCAGCAGATCCATCAGCTCCTCGACGCTGCGCAGCTCCATGCGTCAGTCCTCCCGCGAGAAAAGCCGTTGCCGGCGGTCAGCAGATCATGTGGAGCTTGCGACTCAGCCAACAGGACCTGAACTGAGCACCGTACGCTCCGAACCGGGCACCCGCGGTACCGGTGCCGGTTCGACGACGGCGCTGAACGAGTGGCCGTAAACAAGGATTCTCGTGTCAAAACGGTTAATAATCGGACCGGATGAGCGCCAGATGACTCACGACAGTTACCTGGTTGTTTCAGCCCCATCGAGCGGGCACCCGCTCATTTGGTTAACCTGGACTGTGCGGACAGCCTTTGGGTTCCACCCGACCCACGGTCCGTCCCGGGACAAGCCGGTCACCACGGCCTTCTCTCGTACGAGTTGCCGGCGCCACCGCGTCCGACCTGTTTTCGACTCAGACCCGAGCGGACGTCGAGGGCGCAGCGGCAGACTGGACCGGAACGTCCCGAGGGTTACCCGACACATAAGGAGTGCGCGGTGACACCGGAGAAAACGAATCGCGATCAGCGTCCCAAGGAACGCGGGGAGCGCGGGGGCCGACGGACGGAGCAGAAGCTCGGCAGTCTGGACGTGTGGGCCCGGTCCGCCCCCATCCGGCTGGCGGGCTACGAGGACGACCTCGCCGAGCCACACATCCTGCCGAGCGTCGACTGACCTCACGGAACCGTCATGATCGCTGATGGCATGGGCGTGCCGGACTGGCGCCCATGCTGATCAGGGAAGCCGCGGCCGAGGACTGGCCGCGCATATGGCCTTTCTGGCACCGGATCGTCACCGCCGCCGAGACCTACACCTGGGACCCGGACACCCCGAAGGACGCGGCGCGCGGCCTGTGGATGGGGCCGGGCAAGCGCGTGCACGTCGCCGAGGACGACACCGGTGCGGTCGTCGGCTCGGCGTATGTCACCCCGAACTACGGCGGCCCCGCCGCGCACGTCGCGAACGCGGCCTTCATGGTGGATCCCGACCACGCGGGACGGGGCATCGGCCGCGCCCTCGCCGAACACATCCTGGATGCGGCGAGGGCCCAGGGCTATCGCGCCATGGTCTTCAACGCGGTCGTGGAGACCAACCCGGCGGTCAAGCTGTGGCTGTCCCTCGGCTTCACCATTCTGGGCACCGTCCCGGACGCCTACCAGCACCCGCGCTTCGGCATGGTCGGGCTCCATGTCATGTATCGGCCATTGTGAGGATCCGTCCCCGACGGCCGCCGGTGCGGTGCCACCAGTCCTGCCTGCGGGAAGACGCACGTGTCGATCACGTGCGGCGGGGGACTCGGTGGGGGTGCGGGCGTAGCCGTGCGGGTGAGAGCCCCGAGCGGTTCACGCCCCTCTGCTGCGACCGGGCACGGGGAGGCCGGCTCCCTCCGCCCGGACCGCCCGCACCGGCAGGAAGGCAGGGAACGTGAAGGACAACGCACCGCAGCACCCCGGAGAGCGGCACCCACGGCCGGAGTTCCCCCAGCAGGACCAGCCGCATCCCGGCTGGACCGGCCCGATGGACCCGCCGCCCGACCATGGCGAGGACTCCTACCGCGGACACGGGCTGCTCACGGATCGCAAGACCGTCGTGACAGGTGGTGACTCCGGGATCGGGCGGGCCGTGTCGCTGGCCTTCGCCCGCGAGGGCGCGGACGTCCTGTTCACCCATTTGGCGGAGGAGGGTGAGGAGGCGCGTGAAACGGCGCGCCTGGTCGAGGAGGCGGGCCGCAAGGCGGTCCCCATGGTCTGCGACATCCGCGAGGAGGAGCAGTGCGACCGGCTGGTCGAGCGGGCCCTCGCCGAGTTCGGGCGCATCGACGTCCTGGTCAACAACGCCGCGTACCAGATGTCCCAGCCCGACGGCATCCAGGCCGTGAGCACCGAGCAGTTCGACCGCGTGATGCGCACCAACCTGTACGGCATGTTCTGGCTGTGCAAGAAGGCGCTGCCCCACATGCCTCCCGGGGGGTCGATCATCAACAGCACCTCCGTGCAGGCGTACAAGCCCAGTCCGCACCTGCTCGACTACGCGACCAGCAAGGGCGCCATCGTGACGTTCACCCAGGGCCTGGCCCAGATGGTCGCCTCCGACGGCATCCGCGTGAACGCCGTGGCCCCCGGTCCGGTCTGGACGCCGCTCATCCCCGCGACCATGCCGGACACCACCGAGTTCGGCAAGAAGGCTCCCCTGGGCAGGCCCGCCCAGCCGGCCGAAATGGCCCCCGCGTATGTGTTCCTCGCCTCCCAGCAGGCGAGCTACATCACCGCCGAGATCCTCAACGCCACGGGCGGTACGCCACTGCCCTGACAGCCCGGGCGCCGGGCGCCGTGCGGGCGTGGCGCCGCCGCGGCTCCCGAGCACGCTTCGGAGATCGGGTTCTGGGAACACGGGACCGCATGAGCGAGCACACCGGCGCACAGGCGTCGTACTGGATCGAGACCGCGCCGGGGCTTCCGCGTCCGGCCCTGACCGAGGATCTCACCGTCGACGTGGCCGTGATCGGCGCCGGGATGGCCGGGCTCAGCACCGCCTGGGAGGTGGCGCAGAGCGGCCGCAGCGTCGCCGTACTGGAGGCCGGCCGCCTCGCCGGGGGTGTCACCGGGCATACGACGGCCAAGCTCACCGCCCTCCACACGCTCGTCTACCAGCGTCTGCGCCACACCCGCGGCGCCGAGGGCGCGAGGCTGTACGGCCGCTCCCAGACGGAGGCCCTCCGCAGGGCCGCCGAGCTGGTCGCGCAGCTCGGCATCGACTGCGACTGGGAGGCCGCTCCCGCGTTCACCTACACGTCGGACCGCGAGCGGATTCCGGAGCTGCGTGCCGAGGCGGAGGCCGCCCGGGATGCGGGGCTGCCGGCCGAGTTCGTCACCGAGACGGAGCTGCCCTATCCCGTGGCGGGGGCGGTCAGGGTCACCGACCAGGCGCAGTTCCATCCGCGCAAGTACCTCCTCGCGCTGGCCGCCGCGCTCGAGGAGCGGGGTGCCCTGCTCCACGAGCACACCCGCGTCGTCGGGCTGCACGAGGGCGACCCCTGCCGTCTGCGCACCGAAGCGGGGCACACGGTCACGGCCCGGGACGTCGTGGTGGCCACCCACTACCCGATCTTCGACCGCGCGATGCTGTTCGCCCGGCTCTCCCCGCGGCGCGAACTGGTCCTCACGGCCCCGATCGACGCGAGCCGCGCACCCAACGGCATGTACATCACACCCGAAGAGAACACCCGTTCGCTCCGGACCGCTCCCCACGGGGACGGCACCCGGCTGCTGATCGTCACCGGGGAGCACTTCACCCCCGGCACGGCGGACGTCGAGGAACGCTTCACGCGCCTGGCCGACTGGGCCACCGGGCACTTCGGCCCGCTCGACTTCACGTACCGCTGGGCCACCCAGGACAACGACTCCACCGACACGGTGCCGCTCGTAGGCCCCCTGCACGCCGCGAGCCGCCACACCTATGTCGCCTCCGGCTTCGGCGGATGGGGCCTCAGCGGCGGCATCATGGCGGGGCTTCTGCTCTCCGCCCTGATCGACGGCCGGGAACCGCCGTGGGCCCATCTGTACGACCCGCGCCGGGTGGCCGCCGTGGTGCGCGAGGCGCCCGCCTTCGTCAAGCACCAGGCCCAGGTCGCCCAGCACTTCGTCTGGGACCGGCTGCCACCGCTGGCCGGGGGCTCGGTCGACGACCTCGCCCGCGGCGAGGGCGCGGTGATCCGCGTCGGCACCCGTGTGTGCGCCGTGGCCCGCGACGAGGAGGGACAGGTACGGGCCCTGTCGGCCCGGTGTACGCATATGGGCTGCCTGGTCGCCTTCAACGGTGCCGAGCAGGCCTGGGAGTGCCCCTGCCACGGCTCACGCTTCGGCCTGGACGGGAGCGTTCTCCAGGGCCCGGCCACCCGGCCGCTGGACAGGCGGGAGCTGTAGCGCCTCTCAGGCGCCGGCCCCCGCCCGGGCGCAGTCGATGCACACCTCCGTGTGCGGCACGGCCAGCAGACGGTCACGGCCGATGACGTCACCGCACACCGCGCACCGCCCGTAGCCGGGAGTCCCCACCTTCGGCAGGGTGGCGAGGACCCGGTTCAACAGGGTCCGGGCACGCTCCGCGTCCGCGCGCAGGGCCTCCAGCGCAATCACCTTCGCGCCCACGTCGGCCGCGTCGAGGTCGCAGTCGGCGTAGAGGGTGGGCATCTTCGATTCGGCCGCCGAGAGCTCCTCGCGCAGGGCGTCCGCCTCCGCGGTGAGCCGGTCGGTGATCTCCCGCAGGTCGTCGGCCGACAACTTCGTGGGCATAGCTGCTCCACCTCCGTCGGGACAGTGACACGCTCAGGGCTTCAGGAGAGTCTTGACCATCCCGTCCTCCTTGGCCTGGAACATCGCGTAGGCCTTGGGGGCGTCCTCGAGCGGCATGGCGTGGGTCTTGAAGGTGTCCACACCGAGCGGGTCCTCGTCCGTCAGCAGCGGGAGGATCCGCTCCACCCAGTTCCACACATTCGCCTGACCCATGCGTACCTGGATCTGCTTGTCGAACATCGTCAGCAACGGCATCGGGCTGGCGGCCCCGCCGTACACCCCGGACACCGAGACGGTGCCGCCCCGGCGCACCAGGTCGACCGCCGCGTACAGGGCGCCGAGCCGGTCCACTCCTGCGTGCTCCATCAGGGACTGCGCCACGGCGTCCGGCAGCAGACCGGTGATCCACTGCGCCGCCTTGGCGAACGGTGCGCCGTGCGCCTCCATGCCGACGGCGTCGATCACGGAGTCCGTGCCGCGCCCCTCGGTGAGCTCGCGCACGGCCTCGACCAGATCCTTGTCGTGGAGACGAAGATCCAGACAGGTGACCCCGCGTGCCGCGGCGCGCTCCAGACGCTCGTCCACCAGGTCCACGCCGATCACCAGACCGGCGCCGCGGTGCAGGGCGATCCGGGCCGCCATGTCGCCGATGGGGCCGAGGCCGAGGACGGTCACGCTTCCGCCCTCGGGTATCGCGGCGTACTCCACCGCCTGCCAGGCGGTGGGCAGGACGTCGGAGAGGTAGACGTAACGGTCGTCCGGCGGCCCGGCGGGCACCTTCACGGGCAGCTTGTTGCCGAACGGCACCCGCAGGAACTCGGCCTGCCCGCCCGGCACCTGCCCGTACAGCCTGGTGTACCCGAACAGCGCGGCGCCCGTGCCCTGCTCCCTGCCGTGGGTCGTCTCGCACTGGGAATGCAGGCCCTGGTTGCACATGAAACAGTCACGGCAGCACACGTTGAACGGAATGACCACCCGGTCGCCCGGCCGGAGCGCGTGAACCTGGGGTCCGACCTCCTCGACGACGCCCATGGGCTCATGACCGAGGACGTCGCCGGGCTCGAGGTAGGGGCCGAGCACTTCGTACAGATGGAGGTCCGAACCACAGATCCCGGTGGATGTGATCCGGATGATGACGTCATCGGGCTTCTCCATCCGGGGGTCGGGGACGGTCTCGACGCGGACGTCCCGACGACCCTGCCAGGTCAGTGCTCGCATGTGCGCTCTCCAGCGGTCTGAAGCTTCGGTCCAAGGCCTCCCGAGTCCCCTCGGGCCCGCGTTCGACACCCGGCGGGGCGGGAGACACGGCCGCGTCGCGCGCGGCGCCCGGATTGCACGGGCTCGTGACGTGCAGCGCCCCGTTCGTCGGGTACCCGGCGCCTGAAGCGGCGGTGAAAGGCACCGCTGCCCGGGAGAAGGGATCCGAGATGGCCCAGCACGTACGCGACATCATGACCGCGGAACCCGTCACGGTGGAGCCGCAGACCGCGGTCACCAGGGTGGCCCAGATGATGCGCGACCAGAACATCGGCGCCGTGCTCGTGACGGAGGGCGATGAGCTGCGCGGTCTGGTCAGCGACCGCGATCTCGTGGTGCGCGCGCTCGCGGAGGGTGTGGACCCGGAGGAGACCACGGTGGCCCGTGCCTGCAGTGCCGATCTCGTCACCATCACACCCGACGAGGACATCGACCAGGCGGTGCACCTGATGCGCGAGCACCATGTCCGCCGGATCCCGGTCGTGGAAGGCGGGCACCCGGTGGGGATCATCTCGCTCGGCGACCTGGCCATCGAACGGGACCCGGGGTCGGCGCTCGGCGACATCAGCGCCGCACGGCCGAACGCCTAGCCCACCGCACCGGCCCCACGCCGGAAAGTGGGACCGGAACCAGAAAAAAAAGAGGGGGAGCCGGGCCGACGGCCGTTGCCGCGGAGGCAGAGCCCCCCCGCGGTCCCATGCCCGGCTTCCCCGGCGTGCACTCGGTGGGCCCTCGCTCGGCCGGGGCCCGTCGGATCGGCCCGCTCAGTCCAGAGGCGCCGTCCGCTGCCACGGCCGCAGCGCCTCCAGTTGCGCCGCCACCTCCAGCAGCGCCGCCTCCGAGCCCGGCCGTCCGACCAGTTGGACCGCGCAGGGCGCGCCGCCGGGGAGCGTGCCGAACGGGACCGACATCGCCGGCCATCCCGTGAGATTCCAGGGCGGGGTCATGGGGGAGTAGTTGGTGTTGGCCAGCAGATTGCGCAGCCAGCCGCGTTCGTGCCACGCCGCGGCGGCCGGGGCCCGGCGCGCGAGCGCGGGAGTGAGCAGGACGTCGTGCCCGGCGAAGAACGGCTCCAGGTGCCGCCGCAACTGCTCGCGGCGGCCGCCGGAGCGTACGCCCTTCACAAAACGGTGGCCCACCGCCGCGTGGACCCGGGTCCGCCGGGACAGCCGGCGCGGGTCGAGGCCCTCGGCGTCGACCGCCGTGCCCGCCGTCCAGTGGGCGAGCGACGTCGTGCCCAGCCACCAGGGATACGGCGGTTCGGCCGGACGCACGTCGTGGCCCGCCCTCGCGAGCAGCCCGGCCGCCGCGCGTGCCGCCTCGGCGTACGGCCGGCTCACGGTCACTCCGGGCAGGGGGCTGCGGAGCGAGAGGGCGATGGTGCGTGCGGCCGTCTCCGGCGCCTCACGGGTATCCCGCCGGTCCGCGAGGACGTCGAACATCAGCCGGGCGTCCTCCACCGTCGTCGCGAGGGGGCCGTTCTCCGACATGCCGAACCAGTCGCCGTTGCCGATCCCGGCCGGCACCGTGCCATGGCCCGGCTTGAGGGCGACGAGCCCGCAGTTGGCCGCGGGGATGCGCAGCGAGCCCATCCCGTCGTTGCCGAGCGCGATCGGCACCATGGCGGCGGCCACCGCCGCCGCGCTGCCGCCCGAGGAGCCGCCCGCCGTGCGGGAGGTGTCCCACGGGTTGCGGGCCGTTCCGTGCACCCCCTCCGTGGTGCCGAAGACACACAGCTCCGGCACGTTCGTCAGACCCACGACGACCGCTCCCGCCGCGCGGAGCCGGGCCACGGTGACATGGTCGTGCTCAGCGGGGGTGTCCGGGGTCGCCGCCGATCCGTTGCGGGTGGACTCGCCGCGCACGGCCAGGTTGTCCTTGACCGCCACCGGCACACCGGCCAGGGGGAGCCGGGCCAGGTCGGGACGGTCCGCGACCTCCTCCGCCTCGGCGAGCGCCGCCTGCGCGCGTACGTGGCGGAAGGCGCCGACACGGCCGTCGAGCCGTGCGATCCGGGCGAGGTGCTCCGCTACGACCTCGTGCGGGCTGGCCCGCTTCTCGCGTACGGCGGCGGCGATCTCGGCGGCGGTACGGCCGACCCAGCTGCTCACGGGCGCTCCCTGTCGGTGCTCGGCGTGGTTGAGGCGTGGACGTACTGGCGAGTACGAGGAGCACTGTGCACGGTCCGGGCTCCCGCGTCGAGTGCCTGGCGGTGTCTTGTCACCAGCGTCACGAACGCCCCGCCTGTCACCGACGACGCGTCGCTCATGCCGCCGACTCCCCGGCGCTTGCGGAGAGTTCGGCGGGAACATTCCACGGAACCGCCCGCGGAACCGGCCACGCTGGACCTGTACGCGCCCCTGCTGCCGATCGGCCCCGACACGGTCGTCGAGCTGACCCACCGGGTGGACGCGGGCCACGTACAGCCGGAACCGGCGGTCGCCACCGCCGAGCCCGGCGGCCCCGGCCAGGCACCCACGTACCCCCTCTTTCCGGTCGCCGCCGGCGGCGCCGGCCGGCAGACCACGGCCGTACCGCTGACCGGCCTGTCCGGCACCCTGCGCAGGCCGGCCGTACGGCTCACGGGCGGCGGCCAGGTGCGCCGGCGGCTCGGCGGACTCGCGGTCCGGGAGACGCCCACCAGCCCGGCCGCCCCCGTCGCCCTGCGCATCACCGACGCCGACGGCGGCAGTCCGCGCTTCGCCCGGCAGCCGGCCCCCGGCACGGCCCACGGGCAGCCGCCTCCGCCCCGCGCCACTGCGAAGCACAGCGTCCTGCCCGACGGCACGCGCCGCTTCCCGGGCGGCACCTGCCGGCGCGCGTACTGCGCCGGCGAACTCGCCCCCGAGCAGGACGAGAGCGTCGCACGGTTCGAACTGCGCACGGTCGGGGAGCTCTACAACGTCTCCATGCCCGCCACGACCACCCCTCGCTGGTAACCCCGGCACCTCCCGTCCTCACCCCACGGAGCACGCCATGCATGACGACCGCACCCTGGTCGAGGCCCGACTGAGGCGAGTCCTCGACGAGCGCATCCGCCCCGCCGTGTACCCCGAGTCCGTACCGCTGCACGTGGCGGTGTGGCATGCGCCCGGCGAGCCCGTCCCGGTCGCCGAGGGCCTGGCCGCCCCGGCCGAGCCGATCGCGGTGGGCGCACGCTGGGGTGCCCCGTGGGGCACCAGCTGGTTCCGGGTGACCGGGACCGTCCCGGACGCCTGGGCCGGGAGGACCGTCGAGGCGCTGCTGGACCTCGGCTTCGACGAGAACATGCCGGGCTTCCAGTGCGAGGGGCTTGTGTACCGGCCCGACGGCACCCCGGTGAAGGGTCTCAACCCGCGCAACCAGTGGGTACGGATCGGCTCCCCCGTCGAGGGCGGTGAGGAGGTCGACCTGCGCATCGAGGCGGCGTCCAACCCGGTCGTCATGGGCTACCACCCCTTCCAGCCCACGCGGCTCGGCGACAAGGAGACCGCGGGCAGAGAGCCCCAGTACCGGCTCACGCGCATGGACCTCGCCGTCTTCGACGAGACCGTGTGGCAGCTCGTGATGGACCTGGAGGTGCTCGGCGAGCTGATGGGGGAGCTGCCGGTGGAGTCCGGACGGCGCTGGGAGATCCTGCGCGCCGTGGAGCGGGCGTTGGACGCGGTCGACCTCCAGGACGTGGGCGGGTCGGCCGAGGGCGCCCGGACTCGGCTGGCCGATGTCCTGGCGGCGCCCGCAGCGCCCTCCGCGCACCGGATCAGCGCCGTGGGGCACGCGCACATCGACTCGGCGTGGCTGTGGCCGCTGAGGGAGACCGTGCGCAAGGTCGCCCGGACGGCGTCCAACATGACCGCGCTGATCGAGGACGAACCCGAGTTCGTCTTCGCCATGTCGCAGGCGCAGCAGTGGGCGTGGGTGAAGGAGCACCGGCCCGAGGTGTGGGCCCGGGTGAAGAAGGCGGTCGCGGAGGGCCGGTTCGTGCCCGCGGGCGGTATGTGGGTGGAGTCGGACACCAACATGCCGGGTTCGGAGGCGATGGCCCGTCAGTTCGTGCACGGCAAGCGGTTCTTCCTCGACGAGTTCGGGATCGAGAACGACGAGGCGTGGCTGCCCGACACGTTCGGCTTCGCGGCCGGGCTGCCGCAGATCATCAAGGCGGCGGGCTCCAGGTGGCTGCTCACCCAGAAGATCTCCTGGAGCCGGACGAACAAGTTCCCGCATCACAGCTTTCTGTGGGAGGGCATCGACGGGACACGGATCTTCACCCACTTCCCGCCCGTCGACACCTACAACTGCTCCATGAAGGGCAGCGAAATCGCCCACGCGGTACGGAACTTCAAGGACAAGGGATTGGCCCGGAACTCGCTCGCGCCGACCGGCTGGGGCGACGGAGGCGGCGGCACGACGCGCGAGATGGTGGCGAAGGCGGCGCGGCTGCGCGACCTCGAGGGCTCGGCGAGGGTGGTGTGGGAGACGCCGCGGGAGTTCTTCACCAAGGCGGAGGCGGAGTATCCCCACCCGCCGGTCTGGGTGGGCGAACTGTATCTGGAGCTGCACCGTGCCACGCTGACCAGCCAGGCGAAGACCAAGCAGGGCAATCGGCGCAGCGAGCATCTGCTGCGGGAGGCCGAGCTGTGGGCGGCCACGGCCGCCGTCCGCACCGGGTTCCGCTACCCGTACGAGGAACTGGACCGCGTCTGGAAGACGGTCCTGCTGCACCAGTTCCACGACATCCTGCCCGGCTCGTCGATCGCCTGGGTGCATCGCGAGGCACGGGCGACGTACGAGCGGATCGCCGCCGAGCTGAACGAGATCATCAAGGCCGCGCAGCGGGCGCTGGCCGGCGAGGGGACCCTGCCGCTGACGTTCAACGCGGCGCCGCACGCCCGTGCCGGGATCCCCGCGGGCGGCGCGGGCACTCCCGCCGAAGCGGGCCGGGTCGGCCGGGAGACCCGGCCGGGCGGCGGCTTCGTCCTCGACAACGGGCTGCTGCGCGTGCAGATCGACGGGCGGGGACTGGTCGTCTCCGCGTACGACATCGAGGCCGGCCGGGAGACCGTCGCACCGGGACGCGCCGCGAACCTCCTCCAGCTCCACCCCGACTTCCCCAACATGTGGGACGCCTGGGACGTGGACGCGTTCTACCGGAACACGGTCACCGACCTCCTGGACGCAGAGGAGGTCGTCCCCGGCGAGGACGGCGCCTCGGTCCGGGTCCTGCGGTCCTTCGGCGCGTCCCGCGTCACCCAGGTGCTCTCGCTGGCGCCGGGGGAACGGCGGCTGGAGATCGACACGGAGGTGGACTGGCACGAGACGGAGAAGTTCCTGAAGCTGGCCTTCCCGCTGGACCTGCATGCCGAACGCTATGCGTCCGAGACCCAGTTCGGGCACTTCTACCGGCCGACGCACACCAACACCTCGTGGGAGGCGGCGAAGTTCGAGGCGTGCAACCACCGCTTCGTGCATCTGGAGGAGCCCGGCTGGGGGGTGGCCGTGGTGAACGACTCGACCTACGGCCACGACGTGACGCGCACGGTACGGGAGACGGACTCCGGTACGACCACCACCGTCCGGGCGTCCCTCCTGCGCGCCCCGCGGTTCCCCGACCCGGAGACGGACCAGGGACTCCATCGCTTCCGGCACGCCCTGGTGCCGGGGGCCACGATCGGCGACGCGGTTCGCGAAGGCTGGCGGATCAACCTGCCCGAACGGCGGCTGAGCGGTAAGCGCGCGGTGCCACCGCTGGTGACCGTGGCGGAGGACGCGGTCGTGCTGACGGCGGTCAAACTGGCTGACGACGGCAGCGGGGACGTCGTCGTACGCTTCCACGAGTCCCGGGGCGGCCGTACGCGCGCCATACTCACGGCGGACTTCGACGTCGCGGCGGTCACCACGACGGACCTTCTGGAGCGCCCGCTCGGCGACCGGCCCGCACCGCACCGCGACGGCGACCGGATCACGCTGCGGCTGCGCCCGTTCGAGCTGGTGACGCTGCGGCTGAAGCGGGTCTGAGCGGCTGCGCGTGCACCGCGGGCCCGGCCCGTGGTGCACCCGCGACGCGGCGGACGCGGATCTTCGAGGGCACCTGCCGGCGCGTCTACCGCCTCTGCGCCATCGGGGCGGCCAGCCGTGTCGGGGGCATGAACTCCCGGACGTAGCTCCGGTGCCAGCACGCCCCCGTCTCCCGCAGTTCGCGCCAGGTGGTGAACCGGTAGTGGTACAGGCTGGCCCGTATGAATCGCGGTGGTGCGTCCGGCGGGAACGGGGAGCGGCGCAGCAGCCGCAGCGTGTCCCGGTCGTTTTCGAGCAGACGTTCGACCAGACCGCCGAACCACGACCCCGCGTACGCCGGGGAAAGCGCCGCGAACCACATCAGCCAGTCGAGTCGCAGATGGTACGGGGCGTACTGGTGCGGCCAGCGCCGTGGATCGCCCGGCTTGCCCTTGAACTCGTACTCCCGCCAGTCCGAGTCCTCGCGCGGCACGTCGTCCGCCGTGCCCTCGACCACCACCTCGTAGCGCGTCCGGCTCACGCTGCCGAACGCGCCGTAGGTGTTGACGAGGTGCAGCGGGTCGAAGGAGCGGTTCATGACCTGGCCGCTGGAGACCATGTTGCGCACGGGGTGGTAGCTGAGGCAGACCAGGCCCGCACAGACCACCAGCACGAGGACCGCGTACCACAGCGGCGGCCCGGACACCGCCGGGGCGGTGGTGGCGAACCGGACCGCCGACAGGGCCAGGACGATCGTGATCCAGTTGAGCCAGGAGAAGTTGCCGGACAGCACCAGCCACAGCTGGGTCAGGATCATCAGTGACGCGGCGGCCGTGGCGATCGGCTGAGGGGTGAACAGCAGCACCGGGACGACAAGCTGGGTGACATGGTTGGCCGCCACCTCGACGCGGTGCAGCGGCTTCGGCAGATGGTGGAAGAACCAGCTCAGCGGGCCCGGCATGGGCTGGGTCTCGTGGTGGTAGTCCAGACAGGTCAGCTGCCGCCAGCACGCGTCCCCGCGGATCTTGATGAGCCCGGCGCCGAACTCCACGCGGAACAGGATCCAGCGCAGCAGGAACAGCACCACGACCGGCGGGGCGACCTCGTCGTTGCCCAGGAAGACCGCAAGGAAGCCGACCTCCAGCAGCAGCGACTCCCAGCCGAACGAGTACCAGGTCTGGCCGACGTTGACGATCGACAGGTACAGCGCCCAGGGGATCAGCCAGAGCACCATCGCGGCCCAGAGCGGCACCTGGGAGTCGAGCCCGGCGATCAGCGCCGCCGACACCGCGCACCCCGCCCAGGACCAGGCGGCGAAGAAGCGGTCCGAGTAGCGGAGATGGAAGACGCTCGGCGCCTGCCGGAACGGGACCCGGGCGACGAAACGCGGCACCGGCAGCATTCCGCGCTCCCCGATCAGCGCACGGAACTGCAGGGCCGCGGTCAGGAAGGCGAAGAGGTACACCACCGCCAGGGCCCGCTGGAAGACCAGCCGGCTCAGCCAGTACTCCGGTGCGACGAACCAGTTCACGGTGACCGCTCCTCTCCCTCCAGTGTGGCCCCGGTACCCCTCGCCGGCCGGTCCGGCCGTCGCGGTGCGCAGGCGGCTCGCCACATGCGTCACCTGCCCCCGGCAGGACTCGAAGATTCGCGGAAACCCTGGCATGGTGGCCCCATGGCTGAGCGGGGAGCGAGCGCCCTGGCGCTCCCGGAGAACTGGCCGGCCCACCCGGATCCGGTCCTGGCGCTCAATCGCATGGGCAGCTTCGACTGGGACCTCGACTCCGGACTCATCCACATGGACGCCCAGGCCCACGAGATCTTCGACATACGCTCCGGGGAGTTCGACGGCCGTGTCGAAACCCTGACCGGCCGCGTCCCGCCGCACGAGGGCCGGCGTCTCGACGCCCTGATCGCCCGGGCCATCAAGGACGGCAGTGAGAACTACGGCGCCTACTTCCGCGTCCGTTGCCACGACGGCACCCTGCGCTGGACCCACACCCAGGGCTATATCAGGCGAGACGGGACGGGGCGGCCGCGCCGCATCATCGGCATCGTCCGCGACGCCACCCAGGAGCTCCGCGACAGCCGGGCACGCGCCGACCAGGCCTTGCAGGACGAGGCCGTGCGCCAGCAGACGAGCGTGGTCCAGACCACCACCGCGGCGCTGGCACACGCCCGCACCGTGCAGGACGTCATCGACGTCCTCAAGGACAGCCACGGACTCACCCACCTGGGCGCCGCCAGCCTGGTGGTCGGCCTGGTGGAGGCCGGGCGCATCCGGCTGGTCGCCGAGGGACCCGCGAGCGCGTCCGTACCGGGCACCGAGATCACCCGTATCGACGAGCCGTATCCGATGGGTGAGGTGGTCCGCACCCTCAGCCCCCGGTTCATCGAGTCCCCGGAGGAGTTCGCCGAGCACTACCCGATCCTGTGGCCGCACCTCACGGACCTGCACATCACCTCGGCCGCCTATCTGCCGCTGATCGTGCAGGCCCGCCCCATCGGCGCGATGGGCCTGCTCTACGACGACCACCGCGGCTTCACCCCGGAGGAACGCAACGTCCTCCTCGCGCTGGGCAGCAGCATCGCGCAGAGCCTCCAGCGCGCCATGTTCTACGACCAGGAGATGGACCTCGCCCAGGGACTTCAGCAGGCGATGCTGCCGCGCTCCATCCCGAGCGTGCCCGGCGCCGACATCGCCGTCCGTTACCGCTCGCCGTCGCTCGGCCGGGACATCGGCGGCGACTGGTACGACCTGATCCCGCTGCCCGGCGGCCGGGTCGGCGCGGTCATCGGCGACGTCCAGGGCCACGACACCCATGCGGCCGCCGTCATGGGCCAGCTGCGGGTGGCGCTGCGGGCGTACGCCGCCGAAGGCCACAACCCCGCCACCGTGATGGCGCGTGCCTCGGTGTTCCTCAAGGAACTCGACCCCGATCGCTTCGCGACCTGCCTCTACGCCGAGGCCGACCTGTCCACGGGGGTGGTGCAGCTGGTCCGGGCAGGCCATATCGACCCGATGCTGAGGTCTGCCGGTGGGGGCTCCTGCCGGCCGCTGCCGGTCGAGGGCGGACTGCCCCTCGGTCTGTCCGCCGAGTTCGGCGGGCTCACCTACCCGGTCACCACCGTCGAGCTGGAACCGGGCCAGACCCTGCTGATGTGCACCGACGGCCTGGTCGAACGGCCGGGGGCCGACCTCTCCGAGGGCGTGCAGACGCTGCAGAAGCTGGTCTGTTCCGCTCCCGACGATGTCCAGGACCTGGCCGACCGGCTCATCAGGGTCGCCGCGCAACGGGGCGGAGACGACGACGTGGCCCTGTTGCTGCTGCGGCGCGGGGGCCTGGCCCAGCGCTCCGGAGGCCGGCTTCAGCAGCATGTCGCACTGGGTGATCCGGAGGCCCTCGTCGAGGCCCGCCGTATGATCCGGTCCGCCGTCCGCTCCTGGGGCGCCGGTGAGCGGTCCGACGAGATCGAACTGGTCGCCGACGAACTGATCAGCAACGTCCTCATGCACACCGAGGGCCCGGCGACCGTCACCCTGCGGGTCATCACCGGACACGACCGCAGGTTCCGGGTGGAGGTCGAGGACTCCTCCAGCGCCCTGCCCCGCCGCCGTGACGCGGGCGTCCTCGGGGTCTCGGGCCGGGGCCTGCTGCTCGTCGACCGGCTCGCGGACGACTGGGGTGTGGAGTCACGCGGCGTCGGCAAGGTCGTCTGGGCCGAGTTCAGGGTCGTGCCCCGCCGCTGAGCCGCACGACGGGTCGCGAGCGCGGTGGCCGGTGGCACCCTGGACACATGCCGGAACTGCCCGAGGTCGAAGCACTCAAGGACTTCCTCACCGACCATGTCGTCGGCCACGAGGTCGTCCGTGTGCTGCCCGTCGCGATCAGTGTTCTGAAGACCTACGACCCGCCGGTCGCCGCCCTGGAGGGCCGCGCGATCACGGCCGTACGCCGGTACGGCAAGTTCCTGGACCTCCAGGCCGACGGGCTGCACCTCGTCACCCACCTGGCGCGCGCCGGCTGGCTCCAGTGGCGGGACCGCCTGCCCGACGGCCCGCCCCGCCCCGGCAAGGGCCCGCTCGCCCTGAGGGTGGCCCTGGAGACGGGGGAGGGCTTCGACCTGACGGAGGCCGGCACCCAGAAGCGGCTCGCGGTGTACGTCGTGCGGGATCCGCAGGAGGTCCCCGGAGTGGCCCGGCTGGGTCCGGATCCGCTGGCCGACGACTTCGGGGAGCAGCGTCTTGTGAAGCTCCTGGCGGGTGAGCGCCGGCAGATCAAGGGCGTGTTGCGCGATCAGAGTCTGATCGCGGGTGTCGGCAACGCCTACAGCGACGAGATCCTGCACGCGGCGAGGATGTCCCCGTTCAAACTGGCTTCGTCGCTGTCGCCGGAGGAGGTCCGGGGCCTGTACGAGGCGCTGCGCACGACGCTCGTGGAGGCGGTCGAGCGCTCACGCGGTCTGGCCGCCGGGCGCCTCAAGGCGGAGAAGAAGAGCGGCCTGAGGGTCCACGGCCGCACGGGAGAACCCTGCCCGGTGTGCGGCGACACCATCCGTGAGGTGTCCTTCAGCGACTCCTCGCTGCAGTACTGCCCGACGTGCCAGACCGGCGGCAAGCCGCTCGCCGACCGCAGGATGTCACGGCTGCTGAAGTAGCCGCCGGCCGGTCAGTGGGACTTCAGCGTGACCAGATGGTGGCCGTCCTCGGTGCGTACCTCGTAGTGGTCGATCTGCTGCGAGGTGAGGGCTGCCCCGCCCTGTACCGAGGTCGCCTCGCCGTCGTCCGCGGGCACCATCCAGCTCGTCACGGTCTGCTCCGAACCGTCCTTGCCGACCACGACCAGCCGACAGGAGTGGGGACCGGACTTGTCCTTGACCGTCACGTCGATCTGGCTGCCCCAGACCCGGTCCTGCGCGGTGACCCGTGCCCAGACGCCGGTCTCCGGGTCGGTCCCGTCCATCGCGTTGACGACGGCCGAGGACTCGTGTCCCGAGACGACCGCCACCGTCGATCCGCCGACCGCGAACGCCACGGCCGCCGCGACCGCGTACAGCCAGCGCCTGCGCTTGCCGCGGTGCTTGGTCGTCACCTCGTCGAGCAGCCGCTCCAGCAGGCGCGGCCCGGGGGAGGCGAAGGGGTGCACCGACCGCGGGGTCGCCCTCCGGTACAGCATCAACTGCCGTGCGGCAGGCCCGAATTCGGTCACATGGGCCTTACAGCTCGGACACCCCATGAGGTGGTCCTCGAAGCGGAAGGCTTCCGCCTCGTCCAGCACGCCGAGCGCGTAGGCGCCGACGTCGCGATGGCGTTCCAGGGACCTCATACCAAATCCTCATGCCGTGAGCGGGGTGTGATGCTGCTGTTGCCCACGGGTACGGACCGGGCGGCCGAATCACTCAAGGCCGTTACCGAATCGCGGCCAAGACATTCGGAGCCGTCGGCCCGGCGGATTGGTCCGTCCTCAAAAAAGATGGATGGCGAGATGTCCCAGGGGGAGTCCGAGCTGCCAGGCGGGCGTCCAGACGTGGGGGCCGTCGTCCTCCCCGTTCACCGAGCCGCCGGGCACCGCGTCCAGGTCCGGGGCGAGCAGTTCGGTCTCCTCCAGCCAGCGCCAGGCCGCCGAGGCCAGCTCCAGGTCCGGTGCCGGGCCGCCCGAGTGGGCCGCCGCGGCGGTCACCTGGCCCATCCGTTCGCGCACCCAGTCCTCCCACGGCTGGTCGTACGCCGTCAGCGAAAGCCAGGTCTCCAGCTGGGTGACGACACGGATGCCGGGCAGTTCGCCGCCGGTGTCGGACAGGAAAATGGTCAGTGCCAGGGCGTCGCGCCCGGCACGGAACTCGAAGGACGTGGGCGGCATGAGGTCGCCGGTCCGCAGCAGTTCGTCCGCGATGTACTCGGCGTACAGCCACGCCATGGGGACGGCCAGATCACCGTCGCCGGTGCCGTCCGTGCTCTCTTGGCCTCTGTGCAGCATCCCTTCCTGCCTTCCTCCGGTACGTGCGCGTCGCCCGGTTGCGGGCCCCGCTGCGGAACACGGATGAGGCAAGCTGATTGCTCAACCATGGTCCGCAGCAAGGCGCTTTACGGAGGTTTGACCTGGCCTTCGGTTTCACCGCAGGTCGGCCGCGTATCCGGGAAGAACCCGGCGCAGGGCGCGCAGCGCGTAGTACGCGCGGGACTTCACCGTACCGGGCGGAATTCCCAGGGCCTGGGCGGCCTCCGCCACAGTCGCCCCGCGGAAGTACACCTGCACCAGGACTTCCCTGTGCTCGGGAGTGAGTGTCTTCACAGCCTCCCGCACATCCAGCATCGCGGCGGACCGCTCGGCATGGTCGGCGACCACGCGTGCGCTCTCCGGGACGCCGTCCCCGACCTCGGCGGGACGCGCCTGGCGGGCCCGCCGCGCGTCGATGGCGAGCCGTCTGCCGACGGTGAGCAGCCAGGGGCGCACGGAGTCGAATTCCTGCGCGCGGAGCGCTTCGGGGTGTTGCCAGGCGCGTACGAGCGTCTCCTGGAGCAGGTCCTCGGCGCGCTGCCGGTCGCCGTCGCACAGTCTGAGCAGCAGCGCGAAGAGAGACGGGCCGTGCTCGCGCTGCAGCGCGGCCAGCTCGTGCTCGGCGCTCGTCCCGGGAGGGGTGGTGGTTCCGGCCGTCATGGGCGTATGGCAGCGCGGTCCGTACCACCGGGACAGGGCGCGCGCCGGACCGTGCGGTGGACGGTCGCTGTTCGTCGGTGAACGGCACGGCGAGCGGTCAGGAGGACTCGCCCGCCCGGGCCAGCGCCGAGCGCTTGTACGAGTAGCCGAAGTAGACGATCTGGCCGATCGCGAACCACACCGCGAACCGGACCCAGGTCTGCCACTGCAGGAAGGTGATCAGCCAGACCGAGAAGACCACCCCTAGGGCCGGTACGAACGGCATCCACGGCGTGCGGAAGGAGCGCGGCAGGTCCGGCCGCCGGTACCGGAGCACGATCACCGCCGTGCACACGACCACGAACGCCAACAGGATCCCGATGTTGGTGAGTTCGGCCGCCTCCCCGATCGGAAGGAAGCCGGCGATGGCGGCCGACGCCGCCCCGACGATCCAGGTGACGCGGGTCGGGACATGGCGGGTGGGGTGCGTCCTCGCGAACCACTGCGGCAGCAGCCCGTCCCGGGACATCGCGAACCACACCCGGGTGACCCCGAGCATGAACGTGAACATCACGGTGAGGATGCCGATGATGGCGCCGACCGCGATCACGTCGGCGAGCCCGCTCAGGCCGACCGCCTTGAACGCGCTGGAGAAGCCGCTTTCCTTGTCGATGTCCTTGTAGTTCTGCATGCCCGTGAGAACCAGGCAGGCCGCCACGTACAGGACCATGGAGATCGCCAGTGAGTAGAGGATCGCCCTCGGCATGTGGCGCTGCGCGTCCTTCGACTCCTCCGCCGCGGTCGACATGGCGTCGTAGCCGAACACCGCGAAGAAGACGGTGGCCGCGCCGGTGAACGCGCCGCCGACGCCGTACGGGAAGAAGGGACTGTAGTGGCCGGTGTCGATGTGGAACACGCCGACTCCGATCACCAGCAGGACGACGAGGATCTTCAGGGCCACCACGAGCGTCTCGAAGCGGGCCGCGTTGCGGATGCCGAGGTTCAGCAGGTAGGCGATCAGCAGGCACAGGACGACCGCGAACAGGTCGACCCGATGGCCGGCTCCCGTGCCGGGGGCGCCCAGCATCCACGCCGGCAGATGGGCTCCCGTCTCGCCGACCAGGAAGCCGAAGTAGCCGGAGATGCCGATGGCGACCACGGCCACGATCGCCGTGTACTCCAGCAGCAGGTCCCAGCCGATGAACCAGCCGGCGTACTCGCCGAGCACGGCGTAGCCGTAGGTGTAGGCCGAGCCGGCCTTCGGGATGAGCCCCGCGAACTCGGCGTACGACAGCGCGGCGGCCGCGCTCGCCACGCCCGCGATCAGGAACGACACGAGGACCGCGGGTCCGGCCGTGCCGTTGGCGACGGTGCCGGCGAGGGTGAAGATGCCGGCGCCGATGATCCCGCCGACGCCGATCGCGGTGAGCTGCCACAGGCCGAGCGAACGCTCCAGCCGCGTTCCCTCGCCGACTTCCGTCTCTGCGATCTGCTCGATGGGTTTGCGGCGGAGAATCCCCTCACCCATGCTGAGCCTGGCCATGAGCCTCACCTCTTCGCGGGCGGCAACCGGCTGACGGCGGATCATGATGGCGCAGGGACGGCGGGGACGGAAGACCGCGCGCACGGCGCCGCACGGGCCGGGGGCCCCGCATCGCGCGTCGGCCGGGGCGGCGGTGGGTGCGGGACCGGGGGCGGTTCTCCTACGGTACGACGGTCACCGGCCAGCGCCCCGCCTTCACCAGCCGGATCGCCACCGAGCCGATGATCCGGTGGCCGGCCTGCTCGGAAGCGCCGACCACGACCGCGTCGGCCTTGAGTTCGTCGGCCGCCTTCACCAGGCCGTTGTAGGGGTCGCCGCGGAAGGTGTGGAACTCCCAGCGCACCTCGAATATGCCCTTGACCCGCTCGGTGGCCTCGCGGATGTAGGTGACCAGGTCCTCCGCGATCTCGTCCGTCGTCTCGGCCACCGGCGCCCCGAACGCCGCCCCCGCAGCCATCACGGGCTGCACGTACACGACCGCGAGCAGCGCGTGCTGCCGCCGCGCCAGCCCCCCGGCGTACGCCGCCGCACGGAGTGAGGAATCGGAGCCGTCCACGCCGACGACGATGACCTTGGGCCCGTCCGTGCCCCGCTCGAACTGATGCGAGTGCTGTTCCGTCACGATGCCGAGGCTATCGGAATCAGCAGGTCCGGAACCGGGTGGGCAGCGGAGGAATGCACACCGGCGGCGACCGGCCGGGGGAGCGACCCGGAATCCCGGACATGGGTAAATATGCTGATCCCATCGAGTGCTTCTCGTATCGCCCCCGGTGTTGCGCGGTCCCGGCACCATCCCGTCACGTGACTCATGAGTCATGCACAAAGATCAGCTGCTCACCCGGCGCCGGGCACTGCTAGCCGGCGCCACCGTCCTGGGTGCGGCCCATGCGGCCGGTACGGCCCGGCTGCTCACCACGCAGGCCCCGGCGCGCCCGGTGCGGGGTGCCGCCGCGGCCGCGGGCCCACAGACCGTCACTCCCCTGAAGCCGTCCGCCTCCCCTCCGCGGTCCATGACCGGCGGCGGCCCGCCGCAGGGCGGGCCGCCGCGGACCGCGGTCCGCGGCAAGCCGATCATGCGTCTGTCGGGACGCGGCACCAGCATGGTGCTGACCTTCGACGACGGTCCCGATCCCCGCTACACGCCCTCCATCCTGCGCACGCTGCGGGAGTACGACGTGCGCGCTGTGTTCTTCGTCTGCGGGGAGATGGCCGTCGAGCACAAGGATCTGCTGCGCGAGATGGCGGACGGCGGTCACGTCGTCGGCAACCACACCTGGACGCACCCTCTGCTCACCCGGCTGCCCCGGTCGAGGATCCGCTCCGAGATGGAACGCACCTGTGAGGTCATCGCGGACGCCTACGGCGAGGCCCCGCTGTGGTTCCGCGCGCCGTACGGGGCCTGGAACCGGGCGGTCTTCCAGCTCGGCGCCGAACTCGGCATGGAGCCGTTCGCCTGGACGGTGGACTCCTTCGACTGGGCGACCCCCGGCACCCCCACCATCGTCCGGCGGGTGGAGGGCAATGCCGCCCCGGGCGTCATCGTGCTCTCGCACGACGCCGGCGGAGACCGCTCGCAGAGCGTGGAGGCGCTGCGTGAGTACCTGCCGTACCTGCGGGACTCCGGCTACCACTTCACGGTGCCCAGGCGCCGGTCCACCTGAGCGCCCGCCCGCGGTGCGGCCCTCAGCGCACCGCGGCCAGCCGGGCGAACACCACCACGTTCCCCGCGTAGCCGTTCTGCTCGGAGAAAGCCCCGCCGCAGGTGATGACGCGCAGCTCCGGGACCCCCTTGCTGCCGTAGACGCGGCCTCCGGGGAAGTTCGCCTTGCTGAAGACCTCCACGCCGTACACCTTGAACACAGCCGTCCTGCCGTCCTCGCGCCGGACCTCCACCTGGTCGCCCTTCTTCAGCCTGCCGAGTCCGTAGAAGACGGCGGGGCCCTGACTGTTGTCGACATGGCCCACCACCACGGCCGTGCCCTTCTCGCCGGGCGAGGGGGCGCCGGTGAACCAGCCCGCGAGGTTCGGGTCGTCGGGCGGCGGCGCGTCCACCCAGCCGGACGTGTCCAGCGCGACCGGGATGACGCGGGCGTCGATCTGAAGCGCCGGGATACCGACGCGGACGGCCCCGGAGTAGGGAAGGGCCTCCGGTCCGGTGTAGTCGGGGCTCAGTGCGCCGGGGGAGTCGGGGGCCACGGCCGAGGCCGGCTGGGGCGGGCCCGCCGCGAACTCTCCCGAACCGTGCCGGACGCAGGCGAGGCCTGTCAGCAGGACGAGCGCGATCACTCTCCACGGGGCGCGCTTCGTGCGCCGCTCCTGGGCCGGCTCTGACCCGGGCATGGTCCCTCACCTCTCGGGTTCCGGTGCGAGGAGGCCCTCGCGGCGGGTCAGGACCGGCCCTGGGCGGTACGGCGGCGGAACAGGTACCAGGTGGCGCCGAGCGAGCCCGTGATGAGCGCCGCGCCGATCCCGACCTCTTTGAGATCGACGGCGCCGATGCTGCCGCCGACCCCCGCCCGCACCCCGTGCTGGCCGTAGGAGCCCCCCTGTTCACCGCCACCTCCGCCCCAGCCGCCGCCACCCCCGCCGTAGCCGCCGCCACCTCCGCCCCCGCCGTAGCCGCCTCCGCCGTAGCCGCCTCCGCCGTAGCCGCCTCCGCCGATCCCTCCGTAGCCACCCCCTCCGTAGCCGCCGCCCCCGACCCCTCCGTAGCCGCCGCCCCCGACCCCGCCGTAGCCACCGCCTCCGCCCCCTCCACCGCCGCCCTCGCTGCGGGCGTTCGCGTTCACGGCCGCGATGGCGAGCCGCTTGTGACCGGACTGGCGGCCGCACTGGAAGGTGACGTCGTAGTCGGTGCCGGGCCGGGCGTTGCGGTTGACGACGGCGGTGGCATAGGTCCGTCCCTTGGGGATGGTGACCGTGTCGAAGGCGTCGGAGTGGACGGTGGCGTTGTCGTCACACCCCTTCACGGGCAGGTTGACCCGTTCGCCGGGGCCTATCCTGGCCGGCTGCAGGTCGTAGCCGAACGAATTCAAGTTCCCTTGGCCTTGGCCGACGGTTCCCGGCCCGGCGCAGCCGAGGGCGGTGACGCCCAGCAGTGCGACCGAAGCGACGCGTATCGCGCGCATGGTGACCCTCCAGGTCCCCGAGGAGCCGTGCCGCGGACCTTTTCCGCTTGCGCCAGACATGCACCCCGGTGATCGAAACGCTAGGAAAGGTGGTGCCGGGGCGCGATTGGAGTCGTGCGAATGGCGCACAGGCGGGCGCCACGAAAGGGGCAATGACGGCTCCGCGCAAGGGAGACGAGGGCCGGGCCGGCGAGGACGGGTGCGCGCGGTCCCGTCCCCGCCGGCCGGCACGTCCCGGGCTCCTCACCCGTGCATGTGCGGGAACAGGGCCAGGAACGGTTCGGAGGAGGCGGTGACGCCCCGGCTGTAGGGTGCGTCGAAGTCCCAGATCAGAAAGAGCAGGAAGGCGATCAGCGCTGAGAAGAGCCCGGCGAGGACCAGCTCGCGGGGCGTCCGCCGGATCTGGAGCGCGAACACCATCCCGATGGTGACCACCGCACCGGCGATCAGCCCGAACCACACCACCGGCGGCATGGTGGAGCCGGTGGAGCCGGCACGGGCGGCCCGCGCCGTGTCGGCCGCGGTCACCTGGTCGAGGAGCGGCTGGTACGCCTGCGCCTCGAAGTCCGTGCGCGGGGCGTAGTCGGTGACGTCCTGACGGATCCGCTGGAGGAGTTCGGCGCCGCGCGCGGTCACCTTGCCGTGGTCGGCCATGGCCTTCCACTCGGCGCCGACGACCTGGCCGACATACGCGTTGACGTCCGCACGGATGCGGTCGCGTACCTGGGGCGGGTAGACGCGGACGCGCTCCGAGATCTCGTGCAGCGACTGGGCCTCGGCCTGCACATGGTCCTGGGCGGCGCTACGGGCCTCCCAGACGCCCGCGATGGCCAGACCCAGCACGATGGCGTACACCACGCCGATCCACATCGTCATGTATTCGATCACATCGGGGGTTTCGGACGGGTCCTCGTCCACGGCGGCCGTGCGCTGCCGTACCAGGGTCACCATGATCACGACGGCACAAGCGGCCGCCATCGCGAGGGTGAGAACAAGCCATTCCGACAAGGGGTCCCTCCAGGGGTCAGCGCGGACGCAGCGCGGCGACGGCGAACACCGCGGGCGCGGCGATGAGCAGGGTGAACATGAGCGGGGACGGGCTGTCGTGCGGCTGCCGCGGGTGGGTCACCGCGTGGTACGCCGGGTAGTGCAGCGGGGTCGCCGAGGGGCTCGGGCTCGGCCGGTGAGAGGGCGCCGGGACCGGTTCGGGGGTGGGCGGGGGAGCGAGGACCGGTGCCGGGCGGGGGCGCGGCGCCGCCGTGTGCGGCGGGGGCACCGGCTTGGGCACGGGGCCCGGCCGTGGTGGCGGGGTGACCCTGGGCGGGGGCTGGGGAGGCGGTGTGGGCTCGGGCGTGGGGGTGGGGCTCGGGGGCAGGCACGGAGGCGGGGGCAGGTCGCCGCCCGCGACCGCCACCGCCGCCGTGCCGTCCGGGCCCGTGGAGGCGTAGGCGCACGCGTCGGCCGACGCGGGGTGGGCGACGGCGCCCAGGAGGCTCCACGCCACCGTCACCACGGCCAATGCTCCCCTGACGAGGGCGGACCGGGTCGGTTCGGGTCGATGCACGACCGAGATCATGAGCAGGTCCGCCCCCGCGCACGCACGGGCGGCGACGAATTGGCCCGAAGGGAGGACTTCCGTCTTCGGGGGTTTTTCTCAACGACGCCCGTAGTGAGATGAGTTCAGCACCTTTGTGCGAAGGTGCACCGAGCGGGCGGGCGGACGGCCTCAAACGTCACAGGCTCCGCAAAGAATTTCGCGGCCCGATTGAACACATCCGGTGCCGCCGCTCGTACCTAGGGCCATACGCGGCGTTCAGAGGACGCTGCAACAGCCAAGCGGAATGCTGGAGTTGAGAATGAAGACATCCTGGCGGAGCGCCTCCCTCGTGGCGACAGCTGCGGCCGTGCTGGCGCTCACGACGGCGTGCGGTCAGGAGAGCGGCACCCAGTCGACGGGCAGCCAGAACGTCGGGGCCACCGCCGCCGCGGGCGGTCTCGGTTCCCCCTCAACCGTCCCCGGAAACGGTTACGGCGCCGACTCCACGGCCGCCCCCAGCGCCTCGGCCGGCGGGAAAACCGCAGGTCAGTTGGCCGTTACCGACAATGCGAAGCTCGGCAAGATCGTCACCGACAGCGCTGGCTTCACCCTCTACCGCTTCGACCAGGACACGGCCGAACCGCCGAAGTCCTCCTGTGACGGCGACTGCGCCAAGACCTGGCCGCCGGTTCCCGCCGACGGCGCCTCCGTCGCCTCCGGCATCGACGAGTC
The DNA here is from genome assembly GCF_021462825.1 of Streptomyces glomeratus. Lineage (GTDB taxonomy): Bacteria > Actinomycetota > Actinomycetes > Streptomycetales > Streptomycetaceae > Streptomyces > Streptomyces glomeratus. Next base: position 152,990 of record NZ_JAKEEB010000014.1, read on the forward strand.
CCTGCTCGGCGAGGTCACCCGCTCCGACGGCACCAAGCAGCTGACCATCGCGGGCTGGCCGATGTACCGGTACGCCAAGGACACCAAGGCCGGTGAGACCAACGGTGAGGGCCTGAAGGGCGCCTGGTTCGCGACCGCGCCCACCGGCAAGAAGGCCGCCGTCTCCGACCTGCCGGGCCTGTCGGTCCGCAACGACCCCAAGCTCGGCCCGATCGTCGTCGACAAGAACGGCATGACGGTCTACCGCTTCATGAAGGACAAGGCGTGGCCCGAGCCCGTGTCCAACTGCACCGGCGCGTGCCTGGAGAAGTGGCCCGCCGTCGAGCCGGTCTCGGCGAACGACACCAAGGGCGTCAAGAAGAAGGGCCTCATGGGCTTCACCCGCCCCGACGGCGCCAAGCAGATGACCGTCAACTGCTGGCCCATCTACACCTTCTCCGGTGACAAGGCGCCCGGAGAGACCAACGGTCAGGGCGTGGGCGGCACGTGGTACGCCGTCTCGCCCGACGGGAAGCCGGTCGGCGCGTCCAAGTAGAGATCACCTCCCCAGGGTCGATCGATCGCCTCGCCCCAGTCAGCCACGCACCCGGAAGGGAGTGAGACGCAGAAGCCGGACGAACGGGACACAGGCGCGCACGACCAGGTCCGCCCCCTCTCCACCGCACGGAGGGGGCGGACCGCTTTTGCGTGTGCCGGCGTCGCGCGGACCAGGATCGGCACGTGCCACCGGCAGTGACCGGGAACGGATGGTCAATTTCCGTTTTTACTCGCTCGGTTGGCGGACGATCAGTAGCCTCTGCTCGAACACCGGATCGCCTCCCCTGTCCCCTACGCCTTGGAGAACTACATGGAGCGTCCTGCCTGGGCGCCACGGAGCATCGACATCTCCGTGCCGAGCGTGTCCCGCATGTACGACTTCTACCTGGGCGGGTCGCACAACTTCGAGGTCGACCGCCAGGCGGCGCGCAGGGCACTGGAGTTCATGCCGGGACTCCCCAAGATCATGCAGGCGAACCGGGCGTTCATGCGCCGAGCGGTGCGCTTCGCCGTCGAGGAGGGCATCACCCAGTTCCTCGACATCGGCTCCGGCATCCCGACCTTCGGCAACGTCCACGAAGTGGCACAGGGGGCGCATCCGGGCGCCCGTGTGGTGTACGTCGACCACGACCCGGTGGCGGTCGCGCACAGCCAGGCGGTCCTCGAGGGGAACGACGACGCGGACGTCGCCGCGGCCGATCTCCGCAAGCCGGCCGAGATCCTGTCGAGTCCCCAGGTCGAGCGACTTCTCGACCTGAACCGGCCGGTCACCCTCCTTCTCGTTGCCATACTGCACTTCGTGGAGGACGCGGACGACCCGTACGGAGCGGTGGCCGAGCTGCGCGACGCCCTCGCGCCGGGCAGCCTGCTCGTCCTCACGCATGCCTCGTACGAGGGAATTCCCCTGCCGCAAGGGCGCGCCGAGGGCGCGGTCGACGTGTACAGGAACATCCGCAATCCGCTGATCATGCGCTCGCGCGACGAGATCGCGCGGTTCTTCGAGGGGTACGACATGGTGGAACCCGGGCTGGTGCCGATGCCGATGTGGCGGCCCGACACGGCACCCGAGGACGAGGATCCTTATGCCTTCTCCGGTTTCGTCGGCGTGGGGCGCGCGGCGTGAGCGGGGAACCGGGCGGGCCGGAGGACAGACTTCGCAGGTTCGCGACCATCTGGAGCCGGGCCGTCTTCCCGGTGACCGCCACGTCGCTGACCCGGCCCGAGTTCGAGGACCAACTGCTGCCGCTGGCCCGGCGGCTGTACGACGCGCTGCGGGCCAGGGTGTTCGACGCGACCGAGGCCAGGGCGATCGGCGCGGCGCTCATGGAGTCGCACTGCACGGACCCGGAGGCGCTCAGCCGCACGCTCGACTGCGTCGACGCCTACCTGGTGCTCTACTGCGGCGACCCGGACGCCTCCCCGAAGACACAGGAGGCCCTTCGGACCCGCTGCTCACGGTTGCAGCACGCGATCGCCGCCGGGTTCGCGGCGGCCCTGAGGGAACGCACGCTCGCCGAGCAGGAGGCCATCGCGCGGGCCGCCCTCACCGCCCAGGGCGTGGTGGCGCAGGCCCTGCACTCCAGTGAGGCACGCTTCCGCGCGGTGTTCGAGGGCGCCGCCATAGGCATCGGCATCGCCGACCTGGACGGCAACGTCCTGGAGGTCAACGGCGCGCTGCTGCGCATGTTCGGCGGTTCCGAGCATCTGGTGCGCGGCCGCAACGTCTCGGAGTGGACCCATCCCGACGACGCACCGCAGGTCTGGCGCCTGTACGACGAACTGGTCCGGGGCGAGCGCGACCACTACCACGTCGAAAAGGCCTTCTACCGGCCCGACGGCACGGTCCTGTGGACCAACCTGACGGTGTCCCTGCTGCGGGACGCGGACGGCAACCCGCAGTACCAGCTCGCGCTCATGGAGGACACCACCGAGCGGCGCCTGCTGAACCTCCGGCTGCGCTACGAGGCCACGCACGACGCGCTCACCGGGCTGCCCAACCGGACCCTGTTCTTCGAGCGCCTGGAAAAGGCGCTGGCCGCGGGCGAGGGACAGCGGTTCGGCCTGTGCTACCTCGACCTCGACGGCTTCAAGACCATCAACGACAGTCTCGGGCACGCGGCGGGCGACCGGCTGCTCGTCGAGGTCGCCGACCGGTTGCAGGCGTGCGCGACCGCGCCCGGTGAGATGGTGGCGCGGCTGGGGGGCGACGAGTTCGTGGCGCTCACCACCGGGCCGGACACCCAGCGCGGCGTCGACGAACTCGTCGGACGGATCATGAACGCGCTCGTCACCCCGATCAGCGTCGACGGCCGGGACCTGACCGTGCGCGGCAGCATCGGCGTCGTCGAGGGACCGGTGGGGGAGCGCGGCCCGGCGGAGGTGCTGCGCAGCGCGGACATCACCATGTACCGGGCCAAGTCGGCGGGCGGCAACCGCTTCGAGCTCGCCGACCCCGAGGCCGACGCCCGCGCCATCACCCGGCACGGGCTGACCACGGCGCTGCCCACGGCCTTGGACCGGGGCGAATTCTTCATCGAGTACCAGCCGCTCGTGCATCTCGGCGACGGGACCGTGCACGGCGCCGAGGCACTGGTGCGCTGGCTGCATCCGCAGCACGGCGTGCTCGGCCCCGACCGGTTCATCCCGCTCGCCGAGCGGACCGGACTGATCGTGCCCCTGGGCCGGTGGGTCCTCCAGGAGGCGGTACGGCAGGCCCGCGCATGGCAGCAGAGGCACGACCAGAAGGGCCCGCTGCGGATCAACGTCAATCTGTCGCCGTGCCAGCTCACCCACCCCGGGCTGGTCTCCGACACCGTGGACATCCTGGAGCAGGCAGGTCTGGAGCCGGACGCGCTCTGCCTGGAGGTCACGGAGTCGGCGCTCATCGGAGCCGACGACGACCTGCTCAAACCCCTGCGGTGCCTGGCCGAGATGGGGGTGGACATCGCCCTCGACGACTTCGGCACGGGCTACTCGAACCTCGCCAACCTGCGCCGGCTTCCGGTGCGGATCCTGAAGCTGGACCGTTCCTTCACCCAGAGCATGCAGCAGTGCCCCGCGGACCCCGTCGACCTCAAGATCGTCGAGGGGATCGTCTCCCTCGCCCACAGCCTGGACCTCGCGGTCACGGTCGAGGGCGTGGAAACCGGCGCCCAGGCCGAGCAGCTGCGGATCCTGGGCTGCGACACGGCCCAGGGCTGGTACTACGCCCGCCCGGGTCCGCCGGAGCGGCTGCACGAACTGGCCCTGGTGGACGCGAGGGGCTGAGCCCTCGTGATCGCGGGGACTGTGTGCGGGCGGTGCGAGCCGTACGGGCTCGGTCCGGTCTCGTACGGCCTCGGCCACGCGGGCGGCCGTGCGGACGAGCGTCGCGGTCGCCGTCGAACGGCGCGTACCGCCGAGGCCGTGTCATGAGCGCACCATTGGCGGGCGGTCCCCTCACCGCTCCAGCAGCATCCGCTGAAGCTCCCTCGCCGCCCGCGGCGGTGCCACATCGCTGCGGTGGGCCAGCGCGATCGTACGGTGGAGTCCGGGCCGGGCCAGCGGGGTGACCCGCAGCCCGCGCCCGGACCGCGTGGCGATCATGCGCGGTACGACCGCCACCCCGAGCCCGGCCCGTACGAAGCCCAGCACCGCGTCCATCTCCCCGCCCTCCACCGCGAAGTCCGGCTCGAAGCCCGCGGCGCGGCAGGCGGCCACGGTCAGTTCCCGCAGGTCGTAGCCGTGGCGGAACATGACCAGGCGCTCGCCCTCGAGGTCCGGGACACGGACCGTGCGGCGGCCGCCGCCGGGCCTCGGGGCATCGGGTGAGGACACCACCACCAGGTCCTCCCGCAGCAGCTCCACGGTGGTCAGCGCGGGGGAGGGGGTGGGCAGCGGGAGCACGACCAGGGCCAGGTCGAGCGCGCCCCGCGCCAGCTCCCGTACGAGGTCGTGCGAGCCGCCCTCCTCGATCAGCAGCCGGATGCCGGGATAGCGGTCGTGGAAGGCGCGCAGCACGTCCGGCAGCAGACCCGTGAGCAGGCTCGGTGTCGCTCCCAGGCGCACCCGGCCACGGCGCAGCTGCACCAGCTCCTGCACCTCGTGCCGGGCCGTGTCCGCGTCGGCGAGGATCCGCCGGGCCAGCGGCAGCAGCGCCTCGCCAGCGTCGGTGAGCGTGATGTTCCCCCGCGCCCGCAGGAACAGGTCCGCCCCCAGCTCCCGCTCCAGCGCCTTGATCTGCTGCGACAGCGACGGCTGCGCGACATGGACCCGATCGGCGGCCCGGGTGAAGTGCCGGGCCTCGGCGACCGCCACGAAGTACTGGAGCTGCTGGAACTGCATTCAGCCAGGATAGGCCTGGCCTATCGAAACGAGCCGCACCATGTCTTGGACCGATGGGGACCTTCGGCCCTAGCGTTCTGAGCCATGGCTCTGGCAACGCGGACGGACCGACGGCCGTCCATGGCCCGCACTGTGTGGGACTCGACCGTCGGCAAGAAGACAGTCATGGCGGTCAGCGGCCTGATCATGCTGCTGTATCTGGTCGCCCACGTGATCGGAAACCTGAAGATCTACTTCGGGGCAGGCGAGTTCAACCACTACGCCCACTGGCTGCGCACCGTCGGCGAACCCTTCATGCACTACGAGTGGACGCTGTGGCTGATCCGCGTCGTGCTGGTCGTCGCCGTGGTCGCCCACGCCGTCTCCGCTTACCAGCTCAGCCGCCGTGACATCAAGGCGCGCCCGCAGAAGTACGTGCACGGCAGGCCGCGGGCGAGCTACGCGACCCGCACCATGCGCTGGGGCGGCATCATCCTGGGCCTGTTCATCGTCTGGCACCTCCTCGACCTGACCACCGGCACCGTCCACTCCGGCGGCTTCCAGGAGGGCCACCCGTACCAGAACGTCGTGGACACCTTCTCCACCTGGTACGGCAACGTCATCTACATCGTCGCGATGCTCGCCCTCGGCCTGCACATCCGGCACGGCTTCTGGAGCGCCGCCCAGACCCTCGGGGTCGGCAGCCGCACCCGCGACCGCGCCCTGAAGACCATCGCCAATGTCCTTGCGCTGCTGCTCACGGCCGGTTTCATCGCCGTACCCGTGGGCGTCATGACCGGAGTGGTGAGCTGACATGACTGCTTCCGCCGAATACACCGACTACACCACCGGCGAACCCGTCGCCGACACCAAGGCGCCCAAGGGCCCGATCAACGAGCGCTGGGACACCCGCCGTTTCGAGGCCAGGCTGGTCAACCCCGCCAACCGCCGCAAGCACACGGTCATCGTCGTCGGCACCGGTCTGGCGGGCGGCTCCGCGGGCGCCACCCTCGCCGAACAGGGCTACCACGTCGTCCAGTTCTGCTACCAGGACTCCCCGCGCCGCGCCCACTCCATCGCCGCCCAGGGCGGCATCAACGCCGCGAAGAACTACCGCAACGACGGCGACTCGGTCCACCGCCTGTTCTACGACACCGTCAAGGGCGGCGACTTCCGGGCCCGCGAGTCCAATGTCCACCGCCTCGCCCAGATCTCCGTCGAGATCATCGACCAGTGCGTGGCACAGGGCGTGCCGTTCGCCCGCGAGTACGGCGGCCTGCTCGACACCCGCTCCTTCGGCGGCGTACAGGTCTCCCGCACCTTCTACGCCCGCGGCCAGACGGGCCAGCAACTGCTCCTCGGTGCCTACCAGGCGCTCTCCCGGCAGATCGCCGCCGGCAATGTGGAGATGCACCCGCGCACCGAGATGCTCGACCTGATCGTCGTCGACGGACGGGCCCGCGGCATCGTCGCCCGCGACCTGGTCACCGGGAAGATCGACACGTACTTCGCGGACGCCGTCGTCCTCGCCTCCGGCGGCTACGGCAACGTCTTCTATCTGTCGACCAACGCCATGAACTCCAACGCGACCGCCATCTGGCGGGCGCACCGGCGCGGCGCCTACTTCGCCAACCCCTGCTTCACCCAGATCCACCCGACGTGCATTCCGCGCACCGGCGACCACCAGTCCAAGCTCACCCTGATGAGCGAGTCGCTGCGCAACGACGGCCGGATCTGGGTGCCGAAGGCGAAGGGCGACAACCGCCCGCCGAACGAGATTCCCGAGGACGAGCGGGACTACTACCTGGAGCGCATCTACCCCTCCTTCGGCAACCTGGTTCCCCGGGACATCGCCTCCCGCGCCGCGAAGAACGTCTGCGACGAGGGCCGCGGCGTCGGCCCCGGCGGCCAGGGCGTCTACCTGGACTTCGCGGACGCCATCCGGCGCATGGGCCGCAAGAAGGTCGAGGAGAAGTACGGCAACCTCTTCGAGATGTACGAGCGGATCACCGCGGAGAACCCGTACGAGGTGCCGATGCGGATCTACCCGGCCGTGCACTACACGATGGGCGGACTGTGGGTCGACTACGACCTCCAGACCACCGTCCCCGGCCTGTTCGCGGTCGGAGAGGCCAACTTCTCCGACCACGGAGCCAACCGGCTCGGCGCCTCCGCGCTGATGCAGGGCCTGGCCGACGGCTACTTCGTGCTGCCGGCCACGATCAACGACTACCTGGCGCGCAACCCGCACCAGGACCCGGTGACCACCGACCACCCCGCCGTCCGGGAGGTGCTGGCCGAGACCGAGGACCGGCTCGACCTGCTGCTGTCCGTGGACGGCGACCGCACCCCCGACTCCTTCCACCGCGAGGTCGGCGAGCTCATGTGGGAGTTCTGCGGCATGGCCCGCACCGACAGCGGACTGCGCAAGGCGCTGGAGCGTATCCCGCAGATCCGCGAGGAGTTCTGGCGGCGCATCAAGGTCCCGGGCACCGGCGAGGAGTTCAACCAGTCGCTGGAGAAGGCCAACCGCGTCGTCGACTACCTGGAGCTCGCCGAGCTGATGTGCCTCGACGCGCTGCACCGCACCGAGTCCTGCGGCGGCCACTTCCGCGAGGAGTCGCAGACCTCCGACGGCGAGGCCGCCCGCAGGGACGACGAGTTCGCCTACGCGGCCGCCTGGGAGTTCACCGGCACAGGCGAGGCTCCCACCCTGCACAAGGAAGACCTGGTCTTCGAGTACGTCCACCCCACCCAGCGGAGCTACGCATGAAGCTCACCCTGCGCGTCTGGCGGCAGAAGAACGCCGACGCCGAAGGCGCCATGTCCACCTACGAGGTGGACGGAATCTCGCCCGACATGTCCTTCCTGGAGATGCTGGACACCCTCAACGAGGAACTCATCCTCAAGGGCGAGGACCCGGTCGCCTTCGACCACGACTGCCGCGAGGGCATCTGCGGCGCTTGCTCGCTCGTCATCGACGGCGACGCCCACGGCCCGGAGCGCACCACCACCTGCCAGCTTCACATGCGGTCCTTCCGGGACGGCGACACGATCGACATCGAGCCGTGGCGGGCCTCGGCCTTCCCGGTGATCAAGGACCTCGTGGTCGACCGCTCGGCGTTCGACCGGATCATCCAGGCCGGCGGTTACATCACGGCTCCGACGGGCTCGGCGCCCGAGGCCCATGCCACACCCGTCCCCAAGGCGGACGCCGACTCCGCGTTCGAGCACGCCGAGTGCATCGGCTGCGGGGCCTGCGTGGCGGCCTGCCCGAACGGCGCGGCGATGCTGTTCACCTCGGCGAAGATCAACCACCTGAACGTGCTGCCCCAGGGTGCGCCCGAGCGCGAGAGCCGGGTGCTGAACATGGTGGCGCAGATGGACGAGGAGGGCTTCGGTGGCTGCACCCTCACCGGCGAGTGCGCCACCGCCTGCCCGAAGGGCATCCCGTTGGTCTCCATCACGAGCATGAACAAGGAGTGGCTGCGGGCTACCCGCAAGTCGGCCCGCTCCTAGGGATCTCGCCGCCGGGGGCCGCACAAGGACGGGCCGGCGCCGCCTGGGACGGGCGGCGCCGGCCGTACACGTTCGCCGGCAGGTGCGGACGGGCGGGACCGGACGTGGTGCTCAGCCCCGGTCCCGTCAAGCCCTCGCGTCCCGTATGCCCGGCCGGGCCGCCGCGCGGCGCCACCGGCCACCCCTGGCATTCAGCATTCCCACATCCGCCCTCCTGGCAGCGGTCACGTGCAGGCCAACCGGCATCGGAAGAACAGGAGCGCACAGACCGCACAGTCGTCGGTCTGCCTCCGCGCCGCCGAACCGGCCCGTGACCAGGAGAGAGCCATGACCGGCGTTTCCGCCCTCGCCAGCCCCCCACCGCCCGTGGCGCCCACCCGCTACACCGTCACCCTCGCCCGTGACGAGGCCGACGTCCGGGACGCCCAGCGGCTGCGCCACGACGTCTTCGCCGGGGAGATGGGAGCCCTCCTGTCCACCCCGCAGCCGGGCCTCGACGTGGACGCCTTCGACGCGTACTGCGACCACCTGCTCGTCCGTGACACGGTGACCGGCCAGGCCGTGGGCACCTACCGGCTGCTGCCGCCCGAGCGGGCCGCGATCGCCGGGCGACTGTACTCCGAGGGCGAGTTCGACCTCGGCCCGCTGGCCGCGATCCGCTCCGGGCTCGTCGAGGTCGGCCGCTCCTGCGTCCACCCCGATCACCGCGACGGCGGGGTCATCGGACTGATCTGGGCGGGGATAGCCCGCTACATGATCGACGGCGGCCACGAGTGGCTGGCCGGCTGCTGCTCCCTGCCGCTCGCCGACGGCGGCGCGCTCGCCGCGGGCACCTGGGAGCGTGTCAAGGCCAAGCACATGGCCCCCGAGGAGTACCGCGTACGGCCGCTGCTGCTCTGGCGTTCGGACACCCCGGCGCCGGCCGGGCACATCGAACTGCCCCCGCTGCTGCGCGGCTACCTCCGTCTCGGCGCCTGGGTCTGCGGGGAGCCCGCGCACGACCCGGACTTCGGCGTCGCCGACCTCTACGTCCTGCTGTCGATGCGCCGGGTCAACCCGCGCTATCTGCGGCACTTCCTCTCGCTCGTCCCGGCGTGACGACCATGCCCAGGACCGCTGCGCGAACCGTGTTCCGTCCCGGGCCGACCCTCCGCCCCCGTCGCGGGGCCCAGGCGCCCGCGAGTCCCAGGGCGAACACGGCGGCTGTTCCGGCCCCGGTGGCGGCGCCCCGGCCGCGGCGCGACGACGTCGAGCCCGCGGCCGCCGCGGCGGTGAGTGCCTGGCTGCCCAGCGCCCCCTGCTCCCCGCGCTCCTGCGTGGATGCCACGGCGCCGGCAGCCGCCGCGCCGCGGGCCGTGCTGCGGCTCGCCGCCCTGCTCGCCCTGGTCGTCACCGGGACCGTCCTCTCCCCGGTGGTGTGCCGGCTTCCCGTCCCGCCCCGCGACCGGATCATCAGGGCCTGGTGCCGGACCGTGGTGCGCGCCGCCGGCGTCCGGGTACGGATCAGCGGTGCCGCGCCGTCCCACGGCGGCCTGCTGATGGTCGCCAACCACATCTCCTGGCTGGACATCCCGCTGCTCGCCGCCGTCCGCCCCGGCCGGATGCTCGCCAAGATCGAGGTCAGGCAGTGGCCGGTGGCCGGTGCGCTGACCGCGCGCAGCGGCGCCCTGTTCATCGACCGCGACCGGCTGCGGGCGCTGCCCGACACGGTCGCCGGAATCGCGGACGGCCTGCGCGCCGGATCCGCGGTCGTGGTCTTCCCCGAAGGCAGCACGTGGTGCGGCCGGGCGCAGGGACACTTCCGGCGGGCGGCCTTCCAGGCGGCGCTGGACGCGGGTGTCCCCGTCCAGCCGGTGCGGCTCCACTACCGGCATGACGGCGGCCCGGCCAGCACCGCGCCCGCGTTCGTGGGGAGCGACTCCCTGCTGTCGTCACTGTGGCGGGTCCTGTCGGCGCGCCGGCTCGTCGCGGAGGTCCGGGTCGCGCCGGTCCTCGTACCGGACGCCGGGACCGACCGACGCGACCTCGCGCTGGCCGCCCGGCGGGCCCTGGAGCTCCCGGAGGACGGACACCCGCACCGCCCGTGACGGCCGCCTCCTTGCTGCCGCCGACCGCACGGTTGCCACGGTGCACCGATCCGAGGACCCGCACGGGTTCATCCTCGGTCTTGCTACGGGCAGCCGCCCTCGAGAACCCCGCCCGCCGACCGGCCGGGCTGCGTTCCCCGCCGTGGCGCCGGCCGGGCGCTCCGGACGAACAACGCCTGGCCGAGACTCGGCAGTTGCGCTCGGCGCCGGCGCCCCACGCGAGCGTGGTTCGAGGGCTCAGTGCACGGTCGCCGCGGACGCCTCTTCCACCAGCTTGGTCACGGCGCCGGGGCGGGAGACGGACACGGCGTGGGAGGCCTTGATCTCGACGCTGTGGGAGTGGGCACGCCTTGCCATGAAGGGCTGGGCGGCGACCGGGATGTTCTTGTCCTGGGTGGTGATGAGGTCCCAGGAGGGGATCGTCCTCCAGGCCTCCTCGGTGGCCTTCTCATCGAGGGCGGAGGCGGCGATGGGGCGCTGGGCGGCGGCCGTGAGGTCCGCCGTGGAGCCCGGTACGTCGGCGGCGAACTGCCGGTGGAACTTGGCGGAGTCGCTGTTCAGGCCGCGCAGCGGATTGGCGGGGGCGATCACCGGTAGCCGTCGTGCTCCAGGCGCCTGACGACGCCGTTCCAGCTGGAGGCATCCGCGAAGGCGCCGTGGACGAGGACCACGGCCGGCTTCCTGGGCGCGGTGCCGTGCGCCGGGACGGTCGCGGGAGCGGCACCGGCGGTGGCCGTGAGGGTGACCGTGGCCAGACCGGCGACGGACGCCGGGGCGGCGGCGTGGAGCTTGGCACGGCGGGTGAGCCGCTTCATGACCGCTGCTTCCTCGGCCACTCCGCGTCGGAGGCGCGCCCGGCCCGATCCTTGCGGGAGAATGATCGTTCTCGTACGGTGGAGTCAGCGGAGAACGATCGTTCTCTGACAGGTGTCGCCGGAGCCCCTCATCCGCTGGAGACGACATGACAGACGCACCGCGCCCTCCTCTCCCGCCCTTCACCCGGGAGACCGCCGCCGAGAAGGTGCGGCAGGCGGAGGACGGCTGGAACTCCCGCGACCCCGAGAAGGTCGCCCTCGCCTACACGGTCGACTCCCGCTGGCGAAACCGCGCGGAGTTCGTCGAGGGCCGCGACGAGATCGTCGCCTTCCTCACCCGCAAATGGCGGCGGGAACTGGAGTACCGCCTCATCAAGGAGCTGTGGGCCTTCGAGGGCAACCGCATCGCCGTGCGCTTCGCCTACGAATGCCACGACGATTCCGACAACTGGTTCCGCTCCTACGGCAACGAGAACTGGGAGTTCGACGACAACGGCCTGATGCGCACGCGTTACGCGTGCATCAACGACCTGCCCATCAAGGAGTCGGAGCGTCTGTACCACTGGCCGCTCGGGCGACGGCCCGACGACCACCCGGGCCTCGGCGACCTGGGCCTCTGACCGCCCGCCGGCCGGCTGTTCGCCGTCCGGCGAGCCGCCGCGTCACGGCTCAGGCGCCCAGTCCGGCGACCCGGGCCAGTCTGCGGTAGGAGTCCACGAGTGCCGTGCGGTCGTGGGTGCTCGTCGTGACGAGCACCTCCTGCGCCCCGGTCTCCTCGAGCAGGTTCTCCAGTTCCTCGGCGACCTGCTCCTCGGTGCCGGCGATGTGGCCGGCGAGCCCGGCCTCGTAGAAGCCGCGCTCCTTGGTGCTCATCGCGAGGGACTCCACATGCTCGGCGGGCGGCAGGGGCGGGAACGCGCCGTGGGTTCGCGCATACGCCATCGACCACGCCTCCGGGAGCAGGATGCGGCGGGCGTCCTCGGGGGTGGCGGCGACCGCGATCGTGCCGGAGACGACGACATACGGCTCGCTCGCCCAGGGGGAGGGCCGGAACGTCTCGCGGTAGCGCTCGATCCCCCGGAGCATCTTCTCGCGGTTCCGCAGGTCCCCGATGACCATGGGCAGTCCGGCCTGTGCGGCGATCGCCGCGCCCTCGCCCAGGGCCAGCACGAACGGCGGTACGGTCAATCCCTCGGACGGGCGCGCATGGACTCCGGTGGTGGAGGTGCCGCGGAACCACCCCAGGAGTTCGGCGAGTTGGCCGGCGAAGTCGTCGGCGTCGTCCTTGTCGCGGCCCAGTGCCTTGCGCACCCCGTCGGTGAAGCCGACGGAACGGCCGAGACCCATGTCGATCCGGCCGGGGAAGAGGGCCTCCAGTACGCCGAACTGCTCGGCCACGACCAGCGGCCGGTGATTGGGCAGCATCACGCCGCCCGTCCCCACCCGGATGGCCCGGGTGGCCGCCGCGACGGCCGCGGCCAGCACGGTCGGCGCGGATCCGGCGACTCCGGGCACACCGTGGTGCTCCGAGACCCAGAACCGGTGGTACCCGAGCCCTTCGACCTCCTGGGCCAGTCGCACGGTGTCCCGCAGGGCCTCGGTCCCGTCGTGCCCCTCGCGGGTGCGCGAACGGTCGAGTACGGAGAAACGGGTTTCGGTCACGGGGCTCACAAGGCCTTCAACGCCCAGGGAGACGGGTGATTCCCGGCCGTCGCCGCCTCAGCTGTCGGACACGTTCGCGGTGAGGAGGCGCAGAAGCCGTCCGGCCTCGGTCACCTGCTCGGGGGTCAGGCCCATGGCGTCGCCGATGGCGAGCGGGACCGTGCGTGCCCGGTCCCGCAGACGGGCCCCGGCATCGCTCAGGCGGATGGCGACGGAGCGCTCGTCCTCCGGGCGCCGCTCGCGCCTGAGCAGGCCACTCGACTCCAGACGCTTGAGCAGGGGCGAGAGGGTGCTGGACTCGAGCTGAAGGGCCTGACCCAAATCGCGCACGGAAATGGAGTCCTGCTCCCAGAGCACGAGCATGACCAGGTACTGAGGGTAGGTGAGGCCGAGTTCGTCCAGCAGGGGCCGGTAGCGTGCGGTGAGGGCGCGGGAAGCCGCGTACAGGGCGAAGCAGAGCTGGTCGCCCAGGAGCAGGGAACCCTCCTCGGCCGGTTCCGCCGCCGGTGCGCTCACGGCATCGCTCCTCGGTCCTGTGGTGGGCTGCATGACCACCTTCACCCTAGCTTGTATGTCCTTCCTCGATTCTATCGAGTCCAAATTAGTTGTGCACGACTTAATCGGGCGCTACTCTCCTGGTTGTGCCGCCGCTCCGGCGAATACCGCGGTGGAGTCTGCATGCGGCACCGGATCCCAGGAGATCGCCATGACCGGCACCACCGGTCCCCGCCCCGTCCTCGAGCCCGCCGCCCAGGCGTTCGCCGACGCCACGGCCCAGCCGCCCTACCTCTTCGACCTCGGCCCGGCCGAGGGGCGCAGGACCGTCGACCAGGTGCAGTCCGGCGAGATCGCCAAGCCCGCCGTGGACGAGGAGTGGATCACCGTGCCCGGTGGTCCCACCGCCGACGTCCGCGCCCGCATCGTTCGCCCGGCCGGATCCACGGGTGTCCTGCCGGTGATCGTCTACATCCATGGCGCGGGCTGGGTCTTCGGCAACGCCCACACCCATGACCGCCTGGTGCGTGAGCTGGCCGTCGGCGTCGGAGCCGCGGTCGTCTTCCCCGAGTACGACCTCTCGCCCGAGGCCCGTTACCCCGTCGCCATCGAGCAGAACTACACCGTCGCCCGCTGGATCGTCACCGACGGCGCGGGCCACGACCTGGACCCGACGCGCATAGCGGTGGCCGGCGACTCCGTCGGCGGCAACATGACCGCCGCACTCACCCTCATGGCCAAGGAGCGCGGCGACGTCCCGCTGGTGCAGCAGGTCCTCTTCTACCCGGTCACCGACGCGGCCTTCGACACCGTCTCCTACCACCGGTTCGCCGAGGGCTACTTCCTGCGCCGCGACGCGATGCAGTGGTTCTGGGACCAGTACACGACCGACGAGCACGAGCGCTCCCGGATCACCGCCTCCCCGCTGCGCGCCACCACCGGGCAACTGCGCGGGCTGCCCCCGGCCCTGGTCATCACCGCCGAGGCCGATGTGCTCCGTGACGAGGGCGAGGCCTACGCCGACAAGCTGCGCCAGGCCGGTGTCCCGGTCACCGCCGTCCGCTACCAGGGCATCATCCACGACTTCGTGATGCTCAACGCCCTGCGCGAGACACACGCCGCCGAGGCGGCCATCGGCCAGGCGATCAGCACCCTGCGCACGGCACTCGGCACCGCCTGAGCGGGACGCGCCGGTCCCGTTGGCGCACGTCCGGTTCAGCCGACGTGAACCCGCGGTCAACGCGGTTCAGCCGACGTGAACCCGCGGTCGCCGCTTCCGGTCCGGCTCCGCCTCGCGCAGCACCTCCCGGGTCACCGGGGCGACCTCGCCCTGGCCGAAGAGGAAGAACCGCAGGAAGTTGGCGAACGGATTGCCCTCGGTCCACTCGAAGTAGATGTGCGGGGTGCAGTCGGTCTGGTCGCGGACGTACAGCAGGAGGGCGGCGAGGGCGTTGGGGATGGAGGACGACTCCAGGGTGAGCACGCGGTAGCGGCCGTGCAGGACCTCGCCGCGCACGGTCAGGCCCGCCTCGAACTCCGACGGGTCGCCGACGGTCACCTCCACGAAGACGAAGTCCTCCTGCGCGGGCAGCTCGTTGTCGGCGCGGATCTGCTCGATCTTCTCGCGGTACTCGGCGATGTCCCGCCGGTCGGGTTCATTGGCGATGAAGCGGATACGGCGGCTGGCGATGTCCCGGACGAAACGTTCCGCCATGTCGTCCAGGGTCACGCTGGTCACGCGCAGCTCGAAGGCCCGGGCCAGCCGGGACAGCAGCGATACGAGGATGATCCCGGCGATGAAGCAGGCACCGATCTTCACACCGTCCGGCCGCTCGAT
>NZ_JAKEEB010000015.1 GCF_021462825.1 Streptomyces glomeratus
GTCACCGGTACGGTGCTGGACGCCTCCTAGCCGGTACCGCATGAGAGGACGGGACCGCGGCCGGTGCGGGCCGCGGTACCGCATGAGAGGACGGGACCGCGGCCGGTGCGGGCCGCGGTCCCGTCCTCGGCGCGCAGACACGCCGACGGGAACGGGGGAAGAACCGACGAAAGGGTGATCATCATCCTGCGTTCGGAGCCGTGAGGCTTCTACACGGAGCGTTCTCGGGCAGGTGCGGGCGTATGCCCGCGCCTACAGACGAGAGGGGATCCGTGATGAAGGAGCGTCATGCGAATCGGCAACGGAAGCATCCGTCGGGCAGGGGTGCGTGGATCGGGCGTGGCGTCCGCCGCCTGTACACGTGGCTGCGACGCCATGGGCGCTGCGTCCCTGACCGGTTTCTGGAGGGCGCGGCGTACCAGCTCGGGAGCGGTGCCGTGACCCTGGTTCTGCTGTGGTGGGGGACCAGGCGCTGAGGCCGCGACGGAACCGCCCCGATGGGCCGTCAAATGACACCGGGTGCCCGCACCGACGGCGAAGAAACCATGGTGCTCGAGCGCGTACGCCCAGGAAGTCAGGGGCAGACGGAGCGGCGGAGGTTGATAACTATGGTTCCCCTGCTTCTGGTTCTCCTGCTCGCACTGATTCTCTTCGGTGCCGGATTCGCGCTGAAGGCGCTGTGGTGGCTCGCGGTCGTCGTGCTGGTGCTGTGGCTGCTGGGCTTCGTCGTCCGGCCGGCCGGCACCGGTGGACGCAAGGGCCGCTGGTACCGCTGGTGACACCGGCCGATCCCATGGGTGTGGGGCCGGCGCACGCGCCGGCCCCACACCCATGCCCGGGTCCCCCGACGGGTCGTCAGTGGCCGGAGACCGAGCGCACGGCGTTCCGTGCCGCGCCCTGCACCAGGGCTATACCGTCCTTCATCGAGGTGCTGCCGTCCGAGAGAACCGCGACCAGGTAGCGGTGTTTGTTCACGGTGATCTGCCCGATGCTGTTGATGTCCCACAGCCCGGTCGTGGTGCGCTGCAGCCATCCGTTCTTCAAGGCCCACCCCGACGCCGCGGCCGCGGAGACGCCCCACGCCTGGTCCTTGTCGATACGGGTCATCAGCATCCGGATGTACTGCCGCGAGTCCGCGCGAAGCGCCGGGGCGCCCGCGTGCCCCGCCGGGACGGTGTCGAAGACCGCCCGCAGCAGCCGTATCTGGTCCCGGGCGGTCGTCTGCGTCAGCCCCCACAGGAGGCCGGGGCCGCCCTTCGTGGCGGTCAGCCCCAATCGCTTGTTGGCCGCCTCGAGCCCCCGGGCTCCGCCGATCTGCCGCCACAGCGCGGTCGCCGCCGCGTTGTCACTGTGCCGGATCATCGCATCCGCGTGAGCGCGCTCCGGCGCGGTCAGGGGCCGTCCCGCGTCCTGCGCCTGGAGCAGCACCGCGGCGAGGATGTCGACCTTGACGATGCTGGCCGTGTCGTACCGGGTGTCGGCCCCGTGGACCGTGGGCTCCCGGCCCGTGCCGTCCAGGTCGAGCACCGCGGCGGTCACCCGCGTCCTGCCCTGGGGATGCACGGGGGCCGGCGACCCGGCGGGGGTGTGGGCCCCGGCCGAAGACGCGGCCGTCTTCGCAGGAGACGTGGCCGCGTCCGCGGGCGCCGAGTGGAGCGCGCCGGCCGAGAGCAGGCCCGTCACCGACGCCAGGAGTACACCGGCGCAGACGGTGGTGCGCTTGCGTCGGCGCCCGCCTGCGGTCTCCGGGCGTCGGGGGGAGAACGGTCGGAAGAGCATGGTCAAGCAGGCCTCAATAGGTCGGATGGAACGGGCAGTGAACGTCGAAAGTAGACAAAACACCCGATCCTCGAAGTGACGGCCGTCACTGGGGGCGCCTTTTGCCCCGAAGTGTGGGGAGAGCCACAGGTCGACATGTGGGCCGGGTCACACGCTCCGTCTGTGGGGGTCATTCGCCGACCGCAGCGCCCCGCGTGTGACCGGATCGTTCCGCCACGAGCCCTGATCGGGTCTGCGATCAAGACATCTTTCCTGCTCACCATGGGTGTCATGAATCGCGCACTGGTCGTCGTCGATGTCCAGGAATCCTTCCGCGCTCACCCTCTGTGGGAACGGATCTCCGACCCGAAGATCGCCGAGCCGGTGGGCCGGCTGGTCGCGCTGGCCCGCGCCGCGGGCGATCTCGTCGTCTGGGTGCTGCACCCTGAGCCGGGCTCCGGGGGTGTCTTCGATCCGGAGTCGGGGCACATCCGGCCCCTGGCGGAGCTGGACGGCCCGCGGCCGGGTGAGCCGGTGCTGCACAAGACGTCCCACAACGCCTTCACCACGACCAACCTTCAGCAGCTGCTCACCGAGACCGGTATCCGTGAGTTGCGGGTGTGCGGTATCCGCACCGAGCAGTGCGTCGAGACCACCACCCGAGTCGGCAGCGACCTCGGCTACCGCATGGTGTTCGTCACCGACGCCACCGCCACCCACCCCATCGGTGAACTGAGCCCCGCCGCGATCATCGAGCGCACCGAGGCGGTGCTGCGCGACCGGTTCGCCCGCATCGCCACCGTGGCCGAACTCGAGGCGGAGGCGTCCGGCGCGTGACCCGCGTGGTCTTCGTTCTGCTGCCCGGTGTCCACCTGCTGGACCCGGCCGGTCCCGCCCAGGTCTTCAGCAAGGCGGCGGACTTCGGACTGCCGTACGAACTGGCGTACGTGGCCGAGCAAATGCAGGTCGTCAGTGCCCAGGGGCTGCCGCTCCTCGCGACCACCGAGTGGCCCGTCCTGTCCACCGACGACCTCCTGGTGGTGCCGGGCCGGCGCACGCCCGCCTGCGGGACGGGCCCGCCATCGGCGACGACGTCCTGCTGCGGCTGCGCGCCCACCACGCGACCGGCGGCACGGTGGCCGGCGTGTGCGCGGGGGCCGAGGCGCTCGGCCGGGCGGGACTGCCGGACGGGCGCCGCTGCACCACCCACCACGACCTACAGGACGAACTGGCGGTCCGTCACCCCCGGGGCGATCGTGGCCCGGGACGTTCTGTTCACCATGGACGACCGCGTGGTCACCTCGGCGGGTATCGCCAGCGGCATCGACCTCGCCCTGCACCTGGTCGCCGTGCGGCACGGGCCCGCGCTCGCCGCCCGGGTCGCCCGGGACATGGTCGTGCACACCCGCCGTAACGGCCACGAACCCCAGTCGAGCGCCATGCTGCGGCACCGGGCCCACCTGGACGACGCCGTGCACCGCGTCCAGGACCTGATCGACGAGCGGTTCACCGAACCTCTCCCGCTGGACACCCTGGCCTCGTACGCGGGTGCCAGTGCCCGCCACCCGCCGCTTCGGCCGGGTCACCGACGGCCTGATCCCCCTGCGCTACGGGCAGACCCCGCGGCTGGAGCGCGCCGAACACCTCCTGGGCCACGGCGCCACCATGGAGGCCGCCGCCCGCGAGGTCGTCTTCGAGGACGCCCGGATGCTGCGCCGCCTGCGCCGGCGCCCCGGCCCGGCGGGGAGTCGGCGGTCCTGAGGCGAGCCGCCCGCTCCGCCGCCGGTACGCCGGTCAGGCGCCGTCGGTCCCGCTGCCCGGGGCGGGGGGCCTGAAGCACGCCTGGACGATCTTGCCGTCGGGGCAGGGCCGCGCCTGCCACTCGTCGGCCAGCGCGTCGACGAGCAGCATGCCGCGTCCGCCGAGCCGTTCGTCGCTCGGTGGACGACGCGTGGGCAGGTGGCTGGAGTTGTCGTGGACGGCCACGTGCAGACACCGCGTGTCCCAGGTCAGCACCAGCTGCGCGGAGCTGTGCGCGTGCACATGGGCATTCGTGACGAGTTCCGAGATGGTCAGCAGCACCGCGTCCACCGTCTGCGGCGCACGCTCGGTCCAGCCCAGTGACCTCAGGTGCTCGCGAGCCCAGTCACGGGCCGTCTTCACCCCGCTGTTCAGCGGGAGGGAACGCGCCCATCCCACCGCTCTCACCGATGATCCGCTCACCGTGTCCTCCCTGCTGAGACCGTGCACCTTGCGTGTACCCGTCCCGCGCGTGTCGACGCCGCCCGGTCGCACCCGGTCCGGCGCGACACCACCCCCTGGCAGCCGGGACGGAGGACTCACGGAGCGGGGGCTCTCACGGTGTGCCGTCCGGCGGTCCGATGTCGTCCCCGGCCTCGGTGCGGGCCGCCGAGAGGTAGTTGTAGGCGGAGGCCCGGGAGATGCCGAGCCGGGCAGCGACCTGCTGCACCGCGCCGCGGACGGCGAACACTCCGCGCCGGTCGAGGTCGCGGAACAGCTGGAGCCGTTCCCCGCGGCCGAGTTGGGCCCACGGCTTGTTATGGCGGAGCCGGCGTTCGTCGACGATGGCGTCCAGCACCGCGCCGATGTCGTCGCCGAACGTCGTGGTCGGTACGGCCGCGGGGGAGGCGGCGACACCGGCGATCTCGCCGAGCAGGGCATGGACCTGGTTGAGGGCGGTGATGTCGAGGTTGACGCACAGGGCACCGAAGACCGTGCCGCTCGAGTCGCGGAGCACCATGGTCGACGACTTGACCATCTTCCCGTCCCGGGTGCGGGTGAGGTAGTTCAGTTCGTCGCGCGCCTGGTCGCCGCGCGTCAGGAGGTGCATGCCGATCTCGCTCATCGATCCGCCGGGACCACGGCCGGTGACCGACCCGGCGAGGGCGACGATGGAGTGCTCCGGGCGCCGGAAGTCATGGATCACCACTTCGCAGAAGGACCCCAGGGTGGCGGCGATCCCGTCGATCACGGGTGTGAGCGCGGCGATGACGGCGTCCTGCTCGGCGGCCGCCGTCACGGACTGCGCGCGGCTCGCCGCGCCCCTGGAGCCGGTACCGGGCCCGCCGGGCCGCCCGCCGTCCGCGTCGCTCATGCCTGTCCGTCCATGTGCAGTCCGCCCGTCTCTCCTGTACCGGAGCGATGTTCCCGTGGGTTGGACGATAAGTATAGAGTCTGGACAGAAATTCCAACCCGTAGCAGAGTGACGGCGTCGACGACCGCAGGGCGCTCACCGGCGGCCCGGAACGGAGCAGGAACATGACCGACACCCAGCGCGTCACCCTGGCGGACGTGCAGGACGCCGCCGCGCGGATCAAGGGCGTGGCCCACCGCACCCCGGTGCTGCGCTCGCGCACCCTGGACCGGCTGGTCGGCGCCGAGGTCTTCGTCAAGTGCGAGAACTTCCAGCGTGTCGGCGCCTTCAAGTTCCGCGGCGCGTACAACGCCGCGTCACGGCTGTCCCCCGGGCAACTCGCGAAGGGTATCGCCGCGTACTCCTCCGGCAACCACGCGCAAGCCGTCGCCCTGGCCGCTCGCGAGCTGGGCAGCAGCGCCGTGATCGTCATGCCGGAGGACACCCCGGCCTCCAAGCGCGAGGCGACCGCCGGATACGGGGCGGAGATCGTCACCTACGACCGCTACACCGGGGACCGGGTCGCGATCGGGGAAGCGCTGGCGGCCGAGCGCGGACTTTCCCTCATCCCTCCTTACGAACACCCGCACGTCATCGCGGGACAGGGCACGGCGGCCCTCGAACTCGTGGAGGAGGTAGGGGAGTTGGACGCCGTCGTGGTGCCGGTCGGCGGCGGCGGGCTGATCGCGGGAACCGCCACGGCCGCGAAGGGACTTCTGCCCGCCGTGCGGGTGATCGGCGTCGAGCCGGAGGCCGGCGACGACACCAAGCGCTCCCTGGAGGCCGGGCGGCGCGTGTCCGTCCCGGTGCCGCGCACCATCGCCGACGGTCAGGCCGCGGACATCCCGGGTGAACTGACCTTCTCCATCAACCGGCGGCTCGTGGACGAGATCGCCCTGGTCGGCGACGAGGGGATACGGGACGCCATGCGCTTCGCCTTCGAACGCATGAAGCTCGTCGTCGAACCGAGCGGCGCGAGCGCCCTGGCCGCACTGCTGGCCCACCGGATCACCCCCGTGCCGCGCAGGATCGGCGTCATCGTCTCCGGCGGCAACATCAGCGCCGAGCGGTTCAACGAGATCGTCGGCGGCTGAGTGCCCGAGACCGCGCGGCGGGCGTCTCCTCCGGCCCGACGGGCCCGGTGCCGTATGCGGTAAGATCGATCACAAGCCGGTCGCCGGAACTCCCGGTGGCTGTCTGCGCGTTGGTGGTCCAAGGAAAGACGCCCCGCTTCCTGCGGGGAGATGCAGGTGCAAGGCCTGCCCGGCGCTCCGCGACGAGCCCCCTCCCGGCATGTGGTGGGGGCTCGTGTTGCGTTCGCCGGGGCGCCTGCGGCCACGACGTCCACACGTCCTCTGCCCGGGCGTGCCGGGACAACGCGCTCAGGGACGCCGCCAGTCGTCGCTGGTCAGATGAGAGCCGGCCATCGGGCCCATCCGCAGCATGCCGCCGTCCACACTCCAGGACGCGCCGGTGACGTACGAGGCATCGGGACCGGCGAGGAAGGCGATCACGGCCGCGACCTCGCGGGCGTCTCCCGGGCGCCCGAGCGGAATGCCCGTGCGGCGCCGGCTGTGCACGTCCGCGTCCTCCTGGCCCGTCATGGGCGTGGCGATCTCGCCCGGTGCCACCGAGTTGACGGTGATGCCGTGCTCGGCCAGCTCCAGGGCCATGACCTGGGTGAGCAGACCCAGACCGCCCTTGGCCGCGCAGTACGGGGCGGCACCCACCCGTGGCTGGTGTTCGTGCACCGAGGTCACATTGACGATCCGTCCGCCGTCGCCCTGCCGGATCATCCGCCGTGCCGCCCGCTGCCCGCACAGGAACGGGCCGAGCAGATCGACGTCCAGGACCCGGCGCACGTCGTCCGGCTCCAGATCCAGGAAGGGGGTGGCCGTCCCCGTACCGGCGTTGTTGACCAGGACGTCGAGGCGGCCGAGTTCCTCACTCAGCTCGTCGATCGTGTCCGCGGCGGCGGGCAGCCGGGTGAGGTCCAGATGCGCCACGACGGCCCGGCGCCCCTGGCCGCGCACTTCCTCGGCGGTCTCCTCGGCGCCCTTGTGGTCGCTGTGCCAGGTGATGCCGATGTCCATCCCCGCCTCGGCCAGCCGGACGGCGGTGGCGCGGCCGATGCCGGAGTCGGAGCCGGTGATCAGGGCCACCTTGGACGCGGAAGGGGTGGGGGCGGACATGACGGACCTCCCGTTGGGTGCATGCGCTCGGATGACGCATCGCAGTACCCGGGGACGCACGAGACAAACCGGAGATCGTACGCCTGGGCCCGGCCGAGGGGCTATCGTGCCCTCATGCCCGTCGACCTCATCCGCATCGTCTCCCGTGACTCTCCCATGGCGCTCGCCCAGGTGGAGAGAGTCCGGGCCGAACTGGCCGCGCTCCACCCGGCGGTGCGCACCGAGGTGATCCCGGTGAAGACGACCGGTGACAAGTGGATGGGCGACCTCTCCCGCGTGGAGGGGAAGGGCGCCTTCACCAAGGAGGTCGACGCCGCACTGCTGGCGGGTGAGGCGGATCTGGCGGTCCACTGCGTCAAGGACATTCCCGCCGACCGTCCCCTGCCGGCCGGTACGATGTTCGCCGCCTTCCTCAAGCGCGACGACATCCGGGACGCGCTCGTCGACACCGCGGGGCGCACCCTCGACGAACTCCCCGCCGGAACACGCATCGGCACCTCCTCCGTGCGCCGGTCCGCGCAGCTCGCCGCGTCCCATCCGCACCTCCAGTGCGTCCCGATGCGCGGCAACGCCAACCGCCGCCTCGACAAACTCGCCGCCGGGGAAGCCGACGCCCTGCTCCTCGCCGTCTCCGGCCTTCAGCGGATCGGCCGCACCGACGTGGTCAGCGAGATCCTGCCGGTGGAGACGATGATGCCGCCGATCGGCGCGGGTGTTCTCGCCCTGCAGTGCCGTGAGGACGACACCGACACCATCGAGACCGTCAGTGACCTCGGTGACCCGGACACACACCGCGAAACCCTCGCCGAGCGCATGTTCCTGCACGTCCTGCAAGGCCACTGCAACAGCCCGATCGCCGGGTTCGCCCGTGCCGGGCGCGGCGGGGAACTCTCGCTCCGGGCCTGCGTGTTCACCCCGGACGGCAAGACCGTGCTCAACGCCCACGAGTGGGCGGGCCGCCTCGACCCTGCCACCCTCGGCACCTCCGTCGCCGTCGCCCTCCTCCGGCAGGGCGCACGCGACCTGATCGACAGCATCGCGCACTGAACGGGAAGGCCGCGCCCGCACCCTCGACTGGTCTTCGCTCAACTCCGCTGTGACCGGCGGCCATCCGAGCTGCCAGTCGGCGCGGCCACGGCGTTCGGCCGGCGCCCGCCCGGGCCCCTGGCGCGTCCGTGCCCCGGGAATGCCCCGGCTTCGGAGAGGCGAGCAGTGACGTACGGGGAAACACCAGGAGGACGTACGAGGGAAAAGGCCGGGGACCACCGGCGCACCGAGAGCCACGGCTCCTGTCCTCTCAGCTCTCTCTCAGCGGCCATCGGACAGGCTGGACGGGTGACCGACAGGCGAGCGGACACCCCACGCTCGGGAGAGAGTGAGCCCCCATGGCCTCCAGCACCTCCGCCCCGCCCGTCTTCCCGGCTGGAGGTCACGCCGGCCCGAGGAAGACGGGCTCGGCCCGCAGACTGCACGGCTTCTACGAATCGGCCTGCGACAAGGCGCCGTCGTCCGTGGCGCTCGAATGCGACGAGCGGCGGCTGACCTACGCCGACCTCGACGCCCGTGCCAACCGGATAGCCCACTACCTGCGCCGCGCCGGCATCGGCCCGGGCGCGCGCGTGGCGCTGCTGCTGCCGCGCTCGGTGGACATGTACGCCTCCCTGCTGGCGGTCGGCAAGGCCGGCGCGGCGTTCATCCCGATCGACCCCGCGTCCCCAGCCGACCGGGTCGCCTTCGTCCTCGGCGACGCCGACGCGGCCGCACTGCTGACCGTGTCCGCACTCGCCCCCCGGGCGTCGCAGAAGCGCATACCGGCGGGGTGCAGGGTGATCGACCTCGAAGAGTGCGCCGGTGCACTCGACACTCTGCCCACCACTCGCCCGGACCCCGCGGACGCGGGCGACGACGACCCGCTCGCGTACATCATGTACACCTCGGGCTCCAGCGGCAGGCCCAAGGGCGTGCAGATCGCCCAGTCGAGCATCTGCAACTTCCTCCGCGTCGTCACCCCCGTCTACGGCGTACGCCCCCACGACCGGGTGTACCAGGGAATGACCATCTCGTTCGACTTCTCCATCGAGGAGATCTGGCCGACGTGGACGGCGGGCGCCACGCTCGTCGCAGGACCCGCGGGTCCCGGGCGGCTCGGCGCCGACCTCGCCGACTTCCTGGAGGAGCATGGCGTCACGGTGCTGTACTGCGTCCCGACGCTGCTGGCGACGATCCCACGGGAACTGCCGAGGATCCGGACGATCGCCGTGGGCGGCGAGGCATGCCCGGGGCAGCTCGTCGAGCGCTGGGGCAGGCCGGGACGCCGCATCCTCAACACCTACGGGCCGACCGAGGCCACCGTCACCGCCACCTGGAAGGAACTGCTTCCGGGACGTCCCGTGACCATCGGGCGGCCTCTCCCGACGTACTCGGCGGTCCTGCTCGACGAACGGCGTCGGCCCGTGCCGCCCGGCGCGGTCGGTGAGATCTGCCTCGGCGGACCCGGTCTCGCCCTCGGCTACGTGGGGCGGCCGGACCTCACCGCCGACCGTTTCATCGAGTACCCCACGACTCCCTCCGGCGGCCGGCTGTACCGCACCGGGGACCTGGGCCGGATGACCGACGACGGGGAGATCGAATACCTGGGCCGGGCCGACGCCGAGGTCAAGATCCGCGGTTACCGGGTCGCGCTCGACGAGATCGACAACCTGCTGCTCGAGGATCCGGGCGTGGCCGAGGCGGTCACCGCGCTCGTCCCCGCGCCCGGCACGGACGGAAACGGGCAGGACGACGGTGAGTACGGCAAGACCCTGGCCGCCTACGTCGTACGCACCCCCAAGGACCCGGAGGGAGGCGCCTCGGGCGACGACGTCCTCGTCGCCCGGCTGCACGAGCGCCTGCGGCGCACCCTCCCCGCCTACATGGTGCCGTCGTACGTGGACGTCCTCGACCGGCTGCCGGCCATGCCCAGCGGCAAGGTCGACCGCAGGCGGCTGCCGGCGCCGACCGGCCGCCTGTTCAGGTGGAACGGCCCGGTGGTACCCGCCCGCGGCGAGTGGGAGACGCGGGTGCGGGACGTCTGGGCCCAGGTGCTCGGCATCGCCCCTGACCAGCTGTCGGCGGAGGCGGACTTCTTCACCGACCTCGGCGGCCACTCCCTGCTCGCCGCCCGGGCCGTGTCGCTGCTGCGCGGCCGGGACGGCGAAACCGGCCCCACGCTGCGTGACCTCTACGGAAACCCGACCGTGCGGACGCTCGCGGCGCGACTGCGCACCTCGGCCGCCACCGTCCCCTCCGTCGCGCGGCCCCGCCCGCAACCGCTCCGCCACCGAAGCGGCCGCATCGCGCGCGCCGGGGTGGTCCAGGCCGGAGTGCTGTACGTGACGTTGCTCCTGTTCACATTGCCGGTCGCCGTGTACGCCGCACAGCACAGAGGGATCTCGGACTGGTCGATCGTCGAACTGGCCGGCCTCGTGCTGGCCGGTTACACCGCCGTGCGCTGGATCGTGCCCTTCCTGCTGGCGCGCCCGCTGGCGGCGGGCATCCGCCCGGGCCGCTATCCGCTCTGGGGAGCGACCTATCTGCGCCTGTGGAGCCTGAGCCTGCTACTGGGCCTCAGCCCGCTGGGGACGCTGAGCGGTTCCCCGATGATGGCCCCCTGTCTGCGGCTGCTCGGTGCGCGTATCGGAGCCCGCACCACCATCGCCACCGGTATGATCCCCCTCCCGACCCTGCTGACCATCGGCAGCGACGTCGCGATCGGCTACGGTGCCACGCTGCGCACCTGGCAGGTCGCCGACGGGTGGGTGACGGTCGCTCCGGTCACCATCGGCGAGGGGGCGTTCGTCGGCGCCAACGCGGTGCTCGAACCCGGCTCCCGCATGGATGCCCGCTCCGGGCTCGGTGAGCAGTCCGTGCTCGGCCCCGACGAGGTGGTCCCCGCCGGGGCACGCCGTGCCGGATCCCCCTCCCGCCCGGTCGAGGCGCTCGCCCCGGCCGTCGAGACCATGCTGGGCAGGTGCGGCGGCACGGACCGGTGGCGGCCCCGTCAGCTGGCCGCCGCGCTGCTCGGCCTCGTCTTCCTGGAACTGGCCGTACCCGCCATGGGCCTGCCGTGCCTGGCACTGTTCTGGTTCGCATGGACGCGCTGGGGCACAGGGGCGGCCGTCGGCGCCACCGCGCTGGTCGGCCCGCTGTGGGTGGGCACGGTGTGCTGCTCGGTCGCCGTCGGCAAACGAGTCGTCCTGCCCGCGGTGCCCCTCGGCATCCACCCGGCCCGCTCCTCGCTCGGTGTCCGCAAGTGGGTCGCGGACAGGCTGCTGGCGTGCAGCCTCGCCTTCACCAATTCGCTCTACGCGACCCTCTACACCGTGCCGTGGCTGCGACTGCTCGGCGCGCGTGTCGGCCGGGGCGCCGAGGTGTCCACCGCCGCGTACCTCGACCCGGACCTGCTCACCCTGGGGGAGTGCAGCTTCGTGGCGGACATGGCGAGCGTCGGATCCGCCGCCTTCGCAGCCGACCGGGTGGCGTTCGGGCCCACCGAGGTGGGCAGCCGCGCCTTCGTCGGCAACGCGGCGCTCGTACCGGCGGGAACGGAACTGGGGGCCGACTCGCTGGTCGGCGTGGCGACCGTCCCGCCGCCGGACCGGGTAGCGCCCGGAACCAACTGGCTGGGTTCACCCGCGCTGCGGCTGCCGGTGCGCCAGAGCAGCGGCTTGTACCCTGAGGAACTCACCTACTGGCCGACCCGCAAAGCCGTACTCGTCCGCCTGGGCATCGAGTTCTTCCGGGCCACCGTGCCGCCCGCGGTGCTGGCCGGAGGCGCCTACCTGTATCTGGCGGTGCTGTCCGTCCTCGCCCGGGCCGCGGGGCCGGCGGCGGTGCCGGTGTCGCCCTTCCTGGCCATGGGCGGGTCACTGGCCGTCATCGCGTTCTGCGTGGTGGTCAAGCGGGTGGTCGTGGGCAGATACCGGCCGCGCGTCGAGCCTTTGTGGAGCCTGTTCGTCCGGCGCACGGAGTTCGTCACGGGCCTCTACGAGGCCGCCGCGGTCCCGGCAGGAGTGGGTACGCTGGTGGGCACACCGTTCCTGCCGCCGGTGCTCCGTCTCCTCGGCGCCCGCATCGGCCGGCGCACCTGGATCGGCACGACCTTCCTCACGGAGTTCGACCTGGTGGAGGTGGGTGACGACGCCACGATCGATCCGAATGTCTCCTTGCAAACACATTTGTTCGAAGACCGCGTCATGAAGATGTCCAAGGTGATCGTCCGCTCCGGTGCCGGCATCGGCACCCGATCGATCGTGCTGTACGACGCCGTGGTGGGCGACGGCGTTCGGCTCGGGGCGCTGTCCCTGGTCATGAAGGGCGAACGGCTCACGCCGGGGACGAGCTGGCTCGGACTCCCCGCCGAGGGCCTGGTCGAGCGCTCCGCCTCCGGGCCGCGGGAACGCCCGCCCGTCCACACCGGGCGCGCGGAGCACGACCAAGGAGTGTGAACCGGGGGTTGGTGAAGAGGACATGACACAGATGGACCGTGCCGGGAGCGGGCGCCGCCCCCTGGCACTCGTCTACCGCGGCCCGGCCTCGCTGCCCGGCTGCCCCGAGGCGGTCGCCGGACTCCTCGCCGACGGACCCTGGGGCCTGGACGTACGCTTCACCGGCCCGCACGAGGAGCTGCCGCTGTCGGCCGAGTCGCTCGCCCGGGCCCAGGTGTACGCCCAGCCGGGCGGCGGCACGCTCCGCCGGGCCTACTGGAGGCTGCGGCGGCGGCGTGGGGCGATCCGTGACTTCGTCCAGGGAGGCGGCCGCTATCTGGGCTTCTGCCTGGGCGGCTATCTGGCCGGGACCACCCCCGGGTTCGGCCTGCTGCCCGGCGACACGGACCAGTACATCTCCTCGCCGGGGTGCTCGGTCCACGACGAGAGCAACACGCTGGTCGGGGTGGTCTGGCGGGGCCGGCCCCGCACCGTGTTCTTCCAGGACGGGCCGTACTTCGTGCTCGACGAGGACAGGGGTGCGGACACGACGGTTCTGGCCACCTACGACAACGGCACGCCCGCCGCGGTGGTGTCCCGGTTCGGTGCGGGCCGCGTCGGCGTCACCGGACCGCATCCCGAGGCCACGGACGACTGGTTCAGCGACTACGGCCTGCCGCTCCAGGACACCCTCGACCTGGCGCGGGACCTCGTGGAGTCGACCCTGAAGGACTGACCGGGGCGCGACACGCCGGACGGGCGCGTCGGAGGGACCATGGGAAGTGGAGGCCGGTGGCGCGTGTGCCATGGTCCGCCGACGGCGCCGTCCCGCCCGCCTCTCGAAGGAGGCGGTGCACGGTGATCACGCGAGTGCGGATGCCGCACCGGCATCTCACACCGCCGGCCAAGTCCGGACCGCCACGGGAACCGCCGCGGCCACCCACCCAGCAGCCCCGGGCGGGTTGGCAGTGGTGGATCATGCCGTTGGTCTGGGTGGTCTTTCTGGTCGTCCTCATGCTCGTCCGCGCCCCGTCGGGCACCCCACCCACTCACCTGACCTACAGCGACTTCACCGCCAAGGTCGGCGTGGGCCAGGTGAAGACCGTCGACATCAACGACAAGGGGGCGGTCAGCGGCACACTGAAGAACGGCACCAAGTTCACCACCCAGCTCCCGACGGCCCTGGGCACCGGACCGCTCCAGCAGCAACTCCAGTCCCACCATGTACAGATCACCGCGTCCCAGAGCAAGAGCGGCGGCAGCCCGTTCACATCGGTGCTGTCCGCCCTCCTGCCGGTCATGCTCCTCATCGGGGTCTTCTGGTGGATCGGCCGCCGCGCCGCGCGGTCCATGACGGGCGGGCTGAGTGCCATCGGCCGCTCCCGAGCGAAGATCATCGAGGCGGAACGCCCGACCACCAGGTTCGACGACGTGGCGGGATACGACGGTGTGAAGCAGGAGATCAGCGAGGTCGTCGACTTCCTGCGCAACCCGTCCCGCTATGCCGCCGCCGGCGCCAAGGGGCCACGCGGAGTGATCATGGTGGGACCGCCCGGCACCGGCAAGACGCTGTTCGCCCGGGCCGTCGCCGGAGAGGCCGATGTGCCGTTTCTGTCGGTGACCGGCTCGGCCTTCGTCGAGATGTTCGTCGGGGTCGGCGCGTCCCGCGTACGCGACCTGTTCGACGAGGCCCGCAAACGCGCACCGTCCATCGTCTTCATCGACGAGATCGACGCCGTCGGTGCCCGGCGCGCGGGCAGCGGGCGGATCGGGGGCAACGACGAACGCGAGCAGACCCTCAACCAGATGCTGGCCGAGATGGACGGCTTCGACCAGTCCACGGGCATCGTCGTCCTGGCCGCCACCAACCGGCCCGAAGCCCTCGATCCCGCGCTGCTGCGCCCCGGGCGCTTCGACCGGCAGGTCACCGTCCCGCTGCCCAACCAGGCCGAACGCGCCGCCATCCTCCGGGTCCACGCCCGCGGCAAGACCCTGGCCCCCGATGTGGACCTCGGCATCGTCGCCCGCGCCACGCCGGGATTCTCCGGCGCGGACCTCGCCAACCTGGTCAACGAGGCCGCCATCAACGCCGTCCGGGCCGACCGCGTCCTGATCGAGCCGAACGACCTCGACTCCGCCCGCGACCGCGTCCTGCTCGGCCGCCGCGAGGCGTCCAACGCCCTGCTGCCCGAGGAACGCCACGCCGTCGCCGTACACGAATCGGGCCACGCCCTGGTCGCCGCACTGTGCGAGCACGCCGACCCCGTCGCCAAGGTCACCGTCCTCCCGTCGGGCATGACGCTCGGGGTGACCGAGCAACTGCCCGAGGCCGAACGCCGTCTGTACAGCGAGGACTATCTGACCGACCTGCTCGCGGTCAGGCTCGGCGGCCGGGCCGCCGAACTGGTCGTCTTCGGGGAAGGCTCCAGTGGCGCCGCGAACGACCTGGCGGGTGCCACCCAGATCGCCACGCGGATGGTCCGTGACTTCGGCCTGTCGCCGGCCCTGGGTCCCGTCGGCTACGCGACCGCGCATCCGAGCCAGCTGGGGGAGGCCGCAGAGGAGCTCGCCCCCCAGCCGTACTCGCAGCAGACCCAGCGGATCATCGACGAGGAAGCCGCGCGTCTGCTCCGCGAGGCCGAGGAGCGGGCGACGGGGCTGCTCCGGGACCACCGCCGGGCCCTGGACCGGCTCAGCGACCTGCTCGTCGTACGGGAGACCGTCGACGGCTCCGCCGTGCTCGATGTGCTGCGGCAGGAGGAGCGGGACCGGCGCGAAGCGAACGGCGGTCCCGCGGACCGGGCACCCGGCGACCTGCGCCCCGTGCCGCCACGAGCCCGCGTCCCCGGTGAGGCGGACCGCTCGGCGGGACCGGCCGCGGATGGCGAGGCGTCCGGGGGCGGCGGGTCTCCGTGAGGCGGACCGCTCGGTGGGACCGGCCGCGTGTGGCGTGGCGTCCGGGGGCGGCGGGTCCCCGTGAGGCGGACCGCTCGGTGGGACCGGTCGTGGACGGCGTGGCGTCCGGGGGTGGCGGGTCACCCGCGGGACCGGCGGTGGACGGCGTGGCGTCCGGGGGCGGCGGGTCTCCGTGAGGCGGACCGCTCGGTGGGACCGGCCGCGGATGGCGTGGCGCCCGGGGGTGGCGGGTCACCCGCGGGACTGGCGGTGGACGGCGTGGCGTCCGGGGGCGGCGGGTCTCCGTGAGGCGGACCGCTCGGTGGGACCGGTCGTGGACGGCGTGGCGTCCGGGGGCGGCGGGTCACCGAACGGTTCGGACTGACGGGGTGATCCGTGGGGAGTGCGTGCCCGCGGCCATGCGTGCCGCATCCCCTCGCCTCGGCAGCTCACGCCGGGGCGTGCGGTACGGCGATGACGGGGCAGCGGGCGTGGCGCAGTACACCCTGGCTCACCGAGCCCAGCAGGGTGCCGGTGAGGCCGCCGTGGCCCCGGGTTCCCACCACCAGTCCGCGCGCGTGGGCGGATGCCTCGGTCAGCGCCTCCGCCGGATGCCCGCTGACGAGTTCGTGGTGCAGCTCGACGTCGGGGTAGTCGGCACCGCGGCCGGAGACGGTCTCGTAGAGCAGGCGCCGGCACTCCTGTCGCGCCGTGTGCTCGTCGAGCACGCCGAGCAGTCCCGGCCGCCAGACGTACAGCGCCCGCAGCGCCGCCCCATGCAGGAAGGCCTCCTCGAAGGCGAAGTCGACAGCGGAGGCGCCGCGCGCGCTGCCGTCCACGCCGAGGACGAAGTACCCGGGCTGCTCGGTGACGTCTTCCGGGTGGGACACCACCACCACGGGGCAGCGGGCATGCGCCAGGACGGGCAGGGCGACCGACTCGGAGCTGAACCACCCCCTCACCCGGTTCAGATGCCGGGATCCCAGGACCACGGCCGTGGCACCGCGGCTCTCCTCCTCCAGGACCCGCGCGGGGTGCCCCTCTGCCGGCCGGGCGGACACCTCCACCTGCGGCCGCCGGGCCGCCACGAAGGCCGCCGCCTTCTCGAGCACCCGCTCCCCGGCCGCGTGCAGGGTGCGCTCCACCTCCTGCCACGAGGCCGGCATCTCCCATCGACGGAACTCGGCGGTCGGCACACTCTCGGCATGGACCAGACGCAGCGGCACTCGGCGTAGCGCGGCCTCGTCGGCCGCCCAGCCCAGCGCCATCCGCTGCGTGGGGTCGGGGTCGACGCCGACCACGATCGGCCGGCGGGCATCAGGTCGGGACATCGTCCTCTCCAGCGATCTCTAGCGGTTCGATTTCGGTGCATGAGGCGCCCGTGTCGCGCCAAGACGGCTTGTCGTACTCTCTTCTCACATTTCGCAACTGAATAGAGACATTCCGTCACCCCGCCTGACCTGTGCAAAGAGCACGCAAAGGAAGTACCTGTGAAACGGTCAAATCTCGAGCCATGCCCTTCTGCTGAGCCCACCTCCATTCCTACTGTGAGCCGCCATTGAGCGTTAATTCGGTGTTCAGATAGTGAGAGGCCCCTTGACGTGGTGAAACTCGACCATGTAGCCCCCGACGTTTCGCGGGACCAGACCGGTCTGAGGCGGGACGTCGGTTTGATCGGACTGATGTGGGCCTCGGTCGGTTCCATCATCGGGTCCGGCTGGCTCTACGGCGCGCAGAAGGCCGTCGTGATGGCCGGTCCCGCAGCCATCATCTCCTGGCTGGTCGGTACGGTGGCGATCGTCCTACTGGCCCTCGTGCACGCCGAACTCGGCGGCATGTTCCCCGTGGCGGGCGGCACGGCCCGCTACCCGCACTACGCCTTCGGCGGCCTGGCCGGCATGTCCTTCGGCTGGTTCGCATGGCTGCAGGCGGCCACCGTGGCCCCCATCGAGGTCGAGGCCATGATCGGCTACGCCGCTCACTGGGACTTCGCCAAGGGCTTCCAGCACGCCGACGGCACGCTGACACCCAGCGGCTTCACCGTCGCCGTGGTCCTGATGGCCGTCTTCGTCGCGGTGAACTTCCTGGGTGTGCGCGTCCTGGCCCACACCAACAGCGCCGCCACCTGGTGGAAGATCGCCGTTCCGCTGGCCACCATCTTCATCATCGCGGCGGGCAACTTCCACTCGCACAACTTCACCGCCCACGGCTTCGCCCCGTTCGGCGCCAAGGGCGTGCTGGGCGCCATCAGCTCCAGCGGCATCATCTTCGCCCTGCTCGGCTTCGAGCAGGCGATCCAGCTGGCGGGCGAGAGCCGTAACCCCAAGCGCGACCTGCCGCGCGCAACGCTCGGCTCGGTGGCCATCGGCGCCGCGATCTACGTGCTCCTCCAGGTCGTCTTCATCGGCGCGCTGCCGCTCAGCTCCTTCGCCCACGGCTGGGACAAGCTCGACTTCCCGGGGATCAGCGGCCCCTGGGCCGGCCTCGCGACGCTGGTCGGCCTCGGCTGGCTGGGCGTGGTGCTGTACATCGACGCCGTGATCTCCCCCGGTGGCACCGGCCTGATCTACACCACCGCGACCTCGCGCGTCTCCTACGGCCTGGCCAAGAACGGCTACGCGCCCAAGCTCTTCGAGAAGACCGACGCCCGTGGCGTACCGTGGTTCGGCCTCGCGATCTCGTTCTTCACCGGCGTGATCTGCTTCCTGCCTTTCCCGAGCTGGCAGGAACTGGTCGGGTTCATCACCTCCGCGAGCGTCCTGATGTACGCCGGCGCCCCGCTGGCCTACGGCGTCTTCGCGGACCGGCTCCCGCACCTCGAGCGCCCCTACCGCCTGCCGGCCGGCAAGGTGATCGCGCCGCTGTCCTTCGTGGTCGCCAACCTCATCATCTACTGGGCCGGCTGGGACACGCTGTGGCGCCTGGGCGTCGCGATCGTCCTCGGCTATGCGCTCCTCGGCGGCTACGCCTGGTACGCCACCAGCAAGGGCCTGCCGGATGCTCCCCGCCTGGACTGGAAGTCGGCCCAGTGGCTGCCCGCCTACCTGGTGGGCCTGGGCCTGATCTCCTGGCAGGGCGGCTTCGGCGGCCAGGCCCACATCGGTCTGTGGTGGGACATGGCGGTCGTCGCGGCCTTCTCCCTCGGCATCTACTACTGGGCGAAGGCGACCGCGTCCCGTCCCCAGGAGATCGAGCGGAGCATCGAGGAGGTCGTGGTCACGGACGCACCCGCCCACTGACCCGGACCCCGATCGGACCCCTAGGTGTCCCGTCCGCCACGGCCGCCCGGCCGCGGCGGACGGGACACCGTCCTGTTCGGGCCCTGCTCACGTGGTCTTCGGCGCGGCCTGCTGCACGACCTCGAAGGACCACAGCGTGGAACCGCTCGCGGCCGGCTTGGGACGCTCTCCGCTCTCCGCGCCACCGCCCTGGTGAGCCGCCTTCATGGGGCCCTCCATCCACGCCTGGAAGGACTCCTCGTCACGCCATCGCATATAGACGAGGTAGGTGTCGGTCCCCTCGACGGGCCTGAGGAGTTCGAACCACTCGAACCCGTCGGAGCTCTCCACGGCATGGGCACGGGAGGCGAAGCGCTTCTCCAGCGTCTCGCGCTGCTCGGCGGGTACGGTCAGTACGTTGATCTTGACTACGCTCATGGCCCCATCCTGCCGCACGGCGACCGGCCCGGGGCGAGCGGCTCGTCCTTCGCGCGGCCGTGTGGGCGCCCCGGGTCGGGCCCCGCGGCGGGGTGCGGAACGACGCCCGCGGCTCGACATGCGCGGGAGCGATCCGCGGGCGAGGGTGAAGGTATGAGCGAGCCGCGCGTGATCGTGTCCGCGCCATCCGAGACCGGTGGCCGACGAGTCCGGTCCGACGGCGAGATCCTCGGGATGGCGTACAACCTGCACGATCTTGCCGTGCTGCTCCAGCGGGCCGGTCTGGAGGGGTGGGACGAGGTGGACGTGGCCGAGTCCCCGCTGATCGAGTGGCACGGCGGCGGTCCGGAGGTCTGGCCGAGGAGCAGCGGCGGCTGACCCGGCCGGACCGATCCCGCCGTGGGCGGCTCCGCGTGCGGAGAAACCGCATGAATGCGCGTGCACCCCTCCGGCCGGTCCGACTGCCGGAGGACACCAATGAGGACGGTGACGGCGTCGTCGTCGGTGACGGCCCTGTGGCACTCGACGCGTACATCGACTTCCAGTGTCCGTACTGCCGGATGTTCACCGAGTCCTCGGGCCCGGTGCTGGACGGGCTGGTGGCCGACGGCCTGATCCGTGTCATCTGCCATCCCGTGGCCATGCTCGACCAGATGTCCACCGATGGCTACACAACGCGGGCCGCGGCGGCCTCCGGCGCCGCCGACGGCGGCAGGTTCGCGGCGTACCACGATGCGCTCCTCGCCAGTCAGCCCCCGAGGGCGGTCCCGGACTCCCTCGGGAGGACCTGATCGCCCTGGGCACGCGGGTGGGACTTAGTCACTCCTTCGCGGCGTGCGTGCGCGGGGGCGTCCAGCTTGGCCGGCCGCCGTACGTCACCGCGCGGGCGGACGAGCACGGCGTGCGGGGCACACCGACGGTGCTGGTCCAGGGCGCTGCGGTGCCGCCGTACCCGGGCCCGATCACGACCGCCGTGGGCGCCGCGCCGCGTCATCCCGTCTGACCGGTCGAGGCCGTGCAGCGTGCTCCTGGCGGCACGCCGGCGCCCGGGGCGGCGGGCCGTACCGCCCGCCGCCGACGGGTTCGTCACCGGTGCAGTGCCTCCGCGGCGGTTGCTCCGTACACTGGCGGCCGTCGCCCGCCGACGGCCGAGTCCGGCCGCTGCCGCGGGGCATCCCGCCGACGGGCACCACGCACTGCGGCGCCTGTCGGCCACGCCACCCCCCGTCCGCGCACCACCGCTCACTCACCAGAGAGCCGTATGCCGACCATCAGACTTGTCCAGCACCTGACAGGAGCGGCCGCGGCCCTCCTCCTGCTGACCTCGGCGCCCGGAGCGCTCGCCGCCGCCCCGCAGTCCTCACCCCGGGCCACCACTGCCACCGCCCCGGTGACCGACACCTGGCAACCGCCGTTGTCCACCCACGGCCGGTACATCGTCGACGCCACGGGCAGACGCTTCCGGCTGAGGTCTGCCAACTGGGACGGCGCGCAAGGGTCCTGGAACGGCAGCGGCAGCATCACCGATCCCGCCAACCACCATGCCGGCCAGGACTCCCACGGCATTCCCCTCGGTCTGGACCGGGTCGCCCTGCCCAAGCTGCTCGCCGACTTCCACGAGCTCGGCATCAACAGCATCAGGCTGCCGTTCTCCAACGAGATGATCCACGCGACGTCTCCCGTGCCGGACACCGCCGTCACCGCCAACCCACAGCTGCGTGGCAAGACGCCGCTGCAGATCTACGACGCCGTGGTGGCCGCGCTCACCGGCGACGGCTTCGCGGTCATCCTCAACAACCACACCAACACCTCCCGTTGGTGCTGCGGCATCGACGGCAACGAGCGGTGGAACACCCGGCAGTCCACCCGGCAATGGGCTGACGACTGGGTCTTCATGGCGCGCCGCTACGCTTCCGAGCCCCGTGTGGTCGGAGCCGACCTCTACAACGAGGTGCGCCGGGACATCATGGACGACCCCAACTGGGGCCTGGGCGACGACCACGACTGGTACGCCGCCGCCCAACTCGCCGCGGACCGCATCCTCACCGAGGCCGACCCCCATCTCCTCATCGTCATCGAGGGCATCAACTGGACCGGCGTGCCCGTCGACGGGCTGCCGCACGGCCGTCCCGCCCTCACCCCCGCACGTACGCTCTCGCACACCCTCGTGGCCACCCACCAGCTGGTCTACTCCGCCCACTTCTACGGGTACACCGGCCCCCGCCACAGCGGTGCCACCGGCATGGGGGAGACGCACGACCCCCGCTATCAGGACCTCAGCCGGGACCAGCTGTACCGAGCCCTGACCGACGAGGCCTTCTACGTGTCCGAGGAGGGCGGTCGGCACTTCACCGCGCCGGTGTGGATCAGCGAGTTCGGCATCGGGGCCGGTGAGACGGGCACCGCCGGCCGTACCTGGTTCGGCAACGTCACCGACTACTTCGCCGATCACGACAGCGACTTCGCCTACTGGCCGCTGGTCGGTTGGGAAGGGCACGACGACTGGTCGCTGCTGCGCTACGACACCGCGGGTCACCGATACGGCATCCTCGACGGGTCCGACTGGCGCAGCACCGCATGGCATCACCTCATGACCGCGCCGACACGCACCGGGCCGGTGGCGGAGGTGCCTTCCTGGCACATGCTCGCCACCGACCACGGGGACCAGGTCGAGTCGCTGCGGGTGCGGTCCGCAGGCGACTGGGACCCGGGCGCCTCCAAGGCCGTGTGCCCCGACGGCCTGCGGCTGACCGGCCTTGGCCACACGGGCGACCGCGGGCTGTGCACCGACGTCACCGCCGGTGATCTGCGCGCCGCAGCCGGCGTCCAGACCGTCGTCACCGACGAACGCCATGTCCCGCAGGGCGGCGACTGGGCCTCGGGTTACACCAAACTCCAGTGTCCCGCCGGCGAGTTCCTGATCGGCTACAGCCACCGCGGCGGCCGTGTGTCGGCGGCGCTCTGTGTCCCCGCCCGGGGCTCCCTGGGTGTCACCGGGCGGACCGTGTGGTTCGACCGGGCCGACGACCGCCCCGCCGGCGCCGACGGCGGCGACTTCGCCTACGGCGACTACAAGGGCCAGTGCGCGGACGACGAGTACGCGGCCGGGATCGCCTTCACCACACGTCTGGGGAGCACGGCGGGTCCTGCCGCCCTGCTGTGCCGCACGCTGTCCTGACCCTGCGCGACGCAGCGCCCCGGGCCCGGCCTCAAGGGCCGCGCCCGGGGCGCTCTCACACCGTCGGCAGGTGAGTCAGTGCGTGGTGAGCAGGCCTTCGCGGAGCCGGGCCAGCATCCGCGACAGCAGCCGCGAGACGTGCATCTGGGAGACACCGAGGCGTTCGCCGATCTGGGCCTGGGTCAGTTCCTCGACGAACCGCATATGGATGATCTGCCGGTCACGCTCGTCCAGTCCGGCGATCATCGGGCCCAGCGCATGGAAGTCCTCCACCAGCTCCAGCGCCCCGTCCTCGGTGCCGATGAAGTCCGCCAGAGCGGTCTCGCCGTCCTCGCCGGTGCTGATGGCGGCATCGAGGGAAGAGGAGTTGTAGCCGTTGGAGGCCAGCCTCGCCTCGACGACCTCTTCCTCCGAGAGGCACATCAGCTCGGCCAGCTCCTTCGTGGTCGGGGTGCGGCCCAGCCGGCTGCGCAGTTCCTCCGTCGCCTTCGCCAGCTGCACCCGCGCCTCCTGGAGCCTGCGCGGCACATGCACCGCCCAGGAGGTGTCACGGAAGAACCGCTTGATCTCGCCGACAATGTACGGCACGGCGAACGAGGTGAACTCCACCTCGCGTGAGAGCTCGAACCGGTCGATGGCCTTGATCAGCCCGATCATGCCGACCTGGACGATGTCCTCCATCTCCTCCGGCCCCCGGCTGCGGAACCGGCCGGCCGCGAAACGGACCAGGGACATGTTCATCTCGATCAACGTGTTACGTGCGTACTGGTACTCGGGCGTGCCCTCCTCCAGCGTCGCCAGTTGGTCGAAGAAGAGCCTCGACAATGCGCGGGCGTCCTTCGGAGCAACCCGCGACGGGTCGGCGACCTCAGGCAGTGCAGCCGTGCCCGCGTCCGCGACCGCTGTCGTCATCGCCGCCGTCATGTTCCCTCCCAGATCGACTACCTGCCTGTTCGCCCGTTGCGGGCTGACGCAACACCGACTGCCCCCAAGCCCGGCGCTTATGCACAACGGCATACGACGAGATGAGCAAAGGCGGCGGGCCACCGGCCGCCATCGGTCACGCCCTGCCGCTCGCCGAGGCCGCCGGCCTCACCCGGAGCGGGCGGACCCGCGACAAGATCCACCCCGAATGGACTACGAGTTCGAACAACTCGTATCTTTCGGATGCCGCGCGTGAGGTTCCGAAAGGAACGGCGTCCGGTGTTTCGACCACACCTCGGGGGATGCTCCACCTTGATCTGTTCACGCTGCCATCAATTCGCCGCGGCACCCGGCGGCACCCTGTGCGCCCGGTGCGTCACCACCCCGGAAGCGACCGCCCAGCCGTTCGCGGCGGCGCCCATGGCCCGGCTGCGCTCACCCGTCGGCCTCGGCCGGGCGACCGCCGTACTGCTCGCACTGGTCGCCGCCGCGGACCTGTTCGCGATCGGCGCGGACGTCGTCATGTACAACGTGTCCGGCGACCTGGCAGACGGTGCCTCGGGGGACGCCGTGAGCCGCCGGGCCGACCGCGCGGACGCGCTCTACGCCGCAGCCGGCGTCGTCCAGACCGTCGCGCTGCTCGCCTGCATCGTCGTGTTCCTGTGCTGGTTCTACCGGGTCCGGGTCAACGCCGAGGTGTTGAGCCCGTCCGGGCACACCAAGGGGCGTGGCTGGGCGATCGGAGGCTGGTTCACGCCGATCGTGAACCTGTGGTTCCCGCGCCGGATCACTCTGGACATCTGGGACGCCAGCAGCCCCTGGGGCGCGCCCCGGCCGCACGGCCTCGTCAACGCCTGGTGGACGCTGTGGATCATCTCGCTCGTGGCCGACCGGTCCGCCTTCTCGGCCTACCGCGGAGCCGACACAGCCCCGGAGCTTCACAGCGCGGCCCGGCACATGCTCATCTCC
Organism: Streptomyces glomeratus; assembly: GCF_021462825.1. Classification (GTDB taxonomy): domain Bacteria; phylum Actinomycetota; class Actinomycetes; order Streptomycetales; family Streptomycetaceae; genus Streptomyces; species Streptomyces glomeratus. The sequence goes on from NZ_JAKEEB010000015.1 coordinate 24,192, forward strand.
GACGCCATCGACATCGCGGCCGCGGCGCTCGCGATCCTCGTCGTACTGCGGCTGACCCGCATGCAGCACGAGAAGGCGCTCGACGGGGCCGTCCTGGTCGCGGCCTGACCTTCCAGGCCGAGCGGGGCGGGTCAGGGAACCGCGGTGCCGGAACGGGCCGCGTCCGAACCGTTGTCAATCTCCTCTCCCGCCTGGTTGGGTGTCCCGCCAGTACATGACGGGCGTGGAGGCCCGGCGAGGGAGTGGGTGACATGGACGCAGGGACGCGGCCGGCGGACGCGGGGACGACCCTGCCCGAGGGACTCGGGCAGGCCATACGCGGGACCGCCGCGGATATCGCGGCACTGCTGCGCACGGTGGCCGATACGACGCTTCCCGTACCCGAGTCGGAGTGGACCGTGGGTGAGGCGGCGGCGCATCTGGCGCTGGCCAACGAGTTGATGGCCGACCTCGCGGCGGGCCGTGAACGCCCGTACGGGGACGGCACACCCCAGAGCCTTGCCGCGGCCAACGAGCGCTCGCTGGCCGCGTTCGGGGAGCGCGAGGCAGAGCCGCTGGCGGCGATGATCGTGGCGCAGGCGGACGGCTTCCTCGACGCGATCGCCGGGGCCACCCCGGACCAGGCCGCGGACCGGACGCTCGGCACGCCGCTGGGACCCATGGACCGGTCCACTCTCGCCTCATATCTGCTCACCCATATGCTGGGCCACGGCTACGACCTCGCCCGCGCGCTGGGCAGGCCGCACATGATCGACCGTGCTCGGGTCGATCTGTGTCTGCCCTTCCTGCTGGTGGCCATGGAGCGTGTCGTCGACGCCGCTGCCAGTGCCGGGCTCACGGCCCGCTACGCGCTTCGTCTGCGGGGCGGGCCGACCTTCGGGGTCACCTTCACCGACGGCGTGGTGAGCGTCACATCGGGCCCGCCGGACCGGCCGGACTGCGCGATCCTCACCGAGCCGGTCACCTTCCTGCTCATCGCGCTGGGTCGCTGCGACCCGTGGCGGGCCATCAGCCGGGGCCGGGTGCTCGCCTGGGGGCGCAAGCCGTGGCTGGCACCCCGCTTTCCGACTCTCTTCACGGCGCCCTGACCGCCCGGTGCCGCTCCGTGCCCGGGAGCGCGTCGGCACACGGATGGGCAACCGGCACCGGCAATCCGTGATCAGCAACCGGTGTCGGCTGCGTCGAAGCAATGGTCGAGTGGCGCTCGGTACGCGGCGGGATGGAAACCCAGCTCCCATTGGGGGTGGCCTGCCCACTCCATGAAGGCGACCCAGCGTAACAACCAGCCCAGTGCGTTCGCGGTGGCGTTCTGCTCGCGGTCGCAGAGTCCGTCCCCGTCGCCGTCGGCTTCGCCCCCGCACCCCGCTGCCTCGCGCAGGGCCAGCCACTCCTCGAACAGGTTGGTGACGTCGGCCGCCGTCCTGCGTTCGGCCGCGCTGCCGCACAGTTCCGCATCGGCGAGCCGCCGCCCGAAGAACCGGGCGAACCGCTGGTCCCGCGCATGGGCCCATCGGTCGTCCACGGCTCCGGACGCGCCACCCGGTTGAGCGCCGTGCGGAAACACGGGTTCTGGCTGGGGAGCGGTCACGACAACCTCGGAACGCGACACGGCGCAGTGGTGCTCAGGGGCGCGGAACGGTGGGCCGCGCGGGTCGCGCGCCGGGGAGGGAGGGTAGGGACGGCCGTCACGTGATCCTCCGGCAAGAGGCGGGGTCTTGTGCCGTCGGCGCTTCTTGTACGTCCGGCCGAGACCGGGCAGGGGGTCCGAGGCACGCCTCTGCCCCCGGCACCGAGCGCGGAAACAGCGCGTACCTGCACACGCCGACCTGAATGCAGGCGCGACCGGAGTCCGCGTCCACGGAACGAACGTGGTCGTGTCCGTCGGCTGTTGACTTGTAGTCAGGTCACTTGGTGATGCTGCAATCCCCGAGCATGTGATGTCAACTATTGTATCCATCCCCGGCTATTGGAGTATCGCTTGACCTGGTTGCTTGGCGGGGGAGCGGTTATCGTCTCGTCATCAATGCCCAGTCCGCGCCCCACCGGACGTGAGGAGATGCGTCGGTGAGAGATCCGCGCCAATCGCTCGCCGAGACCCTCCGTCACATCGACTTCCTTCTGGGCGACGGACAGAGCCGTGACGACGTCCTCGACGTGCAGGAGCTGTCCGTCACCAGCGGTGTCCCGCAGGACGTCGTGGAGATGCTTCTGAACGGCCGGCAGGCCCCCGCCGAGGACATCACCGCCCGGATCATCCGCCGCATCACTCATCTGCGGGAGACACGACGGCGGCCCGACGGGTCACGGCACTCCTACGACGAGATCGCCTCCTCGTTCGGAGCCACCCGGGCATCCCTGTCCAACCTCGTCAACGGCCGCAGGAGGCCGCGGAGCAACCCCCATCCGACGGGGGAGACGGGTCAGCGTCAGACCCGCTCGGGTGGCCCCTTGGCCTCCACCCAGGCGGGCGTCGAGCGCTTCTTCTTCGGCGAGCCCAACGGATGGCTCAGTGCCGAGCCGGAGTCCGCACTCAACGAGGCGCTCCAGCCCGTCCTGGCCGGGCTGCGCACGGCGGCCGGTCCGGACTCCTACAGCGGCAGCCGCGCCCCGGCGCTCCGAACGGCCGCGACCTTGCCGGACGACGAGTGGGAACTGGTCGAGCGTTTCATCAACACCCTGGTGCGTCAGGTCCGCGAAGAGCGCGATCAGGGAAGCTGACTCCGGCGCCTCGCCCAGTTGTGGAGGCTTTGCGCCATGGGCGCATCGGCACGCCCGGCCGCGATAGCCTGCCGCAGCGACTGCGCTCAGCAAGTACCCCGGAGGCCGTGCCCATCCCATGAACGGCGACTTGTCCTCTATGGACGGCGACTTGCCCTTCTACGTCTCCGGCGGACTGGTACTCCTGGCCTGTCTGCTGAAGTTGCCCGTCCTCATCCGCGCCCGGGGCCGGGACTGGCTTCTCTCCTCCATCTGCGCCCTGCTCTTCCTCGGCGCGGGGGTCCTGTTCACCACCGCCCAGAGCACGATCGTCCTCGTCAACCGTGGCACCGGAGTGCCCAACATCGCCGCTCCTGTCGTCTACATGCTGCTGGTCGCCTTCTCGGGCGCCTCGATCGTGCTCGTCCTCAACTGGCGCGGTGGCACCGACACGGCCCAGCCCCGGCACCTCTCCCGCATCACCATCGCCGCCTACGGCACGGTGGTCGTCCTGATCGCGGTCCTCTTCGCACTGGGCGACGCGCCGGTCGAGCAACGGACCCGGTTCGATCTCTACTACGCCACCACACCCTTCATCAGGGAGATGATCCTTCTCTATCTCACCGCGCACGCCGTCGCCTCCCTGACCGTCGGCCATCTGTGCCGACGGTGGTCACGCGAGGTGCACGGCACACTGCGCACCGGCCTGCGCGTGCTGGCGACCGCCTACCTGATGCACTTCGTCGGCTACGACACCATGACGGCCGCGGCGGTCGTCGGCCGCTGGACGGGCCACACATGGGACGTCCTCATCACGATCGCCCGCACGGTGATCGCGCCCAGTGCGATCCTGGGTGCGGCCGGTTTCGTCCTCCCCCTGGTCGGCCGGAGCACCGCCGTCCGCTACTGGCAGCTGGCACCGCTGGCCCGCACGGTGCGCCCCGTGCGAGGCGTACCAGGGCCCAAGCCCCCGCCTCTGCCCTGGTGGAAGCCCAGCGTCCATCTGCGCCTGACCCGACGGCAGACGTATATCTCCGACCGCATCCTGGCCTGCCGTGACCACCTCGACCCGCGGATCCGGGACGAGGCGCACAGGCTCGCACTGTCCGGCAACGCCACCGGCGAGGAAGCGGCGGCCATAGCCGAGGCCGCGTTGATCGTCGTGGCCGTCGAGTGCCACTCCGCCGGCGACGGCCAGGGCCTGACAGCCCGGCGCGCGGCGAACGGAGAGGACCGTACGGTCTCCAGCAGTGACCTGGTCGACATCGCCCGGGCTCTGCGCTCCCGTATCGTCAAGGACGTTCGCATCCGCACCCGAAACGAGCGCCGGCGCACCCCCCACAGCCCGCCGACGCTCCGCCACCAGCCCCCCAGGTGACCGGAGGGTTCCGCCTCCGGATCCCCCAGCAGGGCCTTTGTCAGCGAGATCGCCCGGCACCGGGCATCGCGGAGGTGGCCGCAGGACGCCGGTAGGGTGGCGGCCGGTGACGCTGTCGGACGGCGGACGCAGCGCGACCCGCCGGTCGAGGCTGCCGGCGTTCCCGGTCACGCAGGGGCAACACGCGTTCTGCAACGCCTTGTCCGGCCGCGAGGGGCCGGCGCCCGCCCCCGCATCGACGAGGTGGGCTTCCGCATCGCACGCTCCACATCGCCGTCATGGCCGTGACGGAGACCCGACGCGGTCGAGGCCGTGCAGGATGGCCCGCTCGGCCTCCGTCAGGGGCGGTCCGGCCAGCGGAGGCAGGACAGGACCGCCCAGAGTGGCGAGCAACAGCGAGGGACGCAGCAGACGGCTTCCGTCCTTCTGCAACGTGGTGACGTCGCACATGGCGGTGGACACCCGGTAGGAGCCGGCGGCCACTCTTGTCATGCGCCGGACGTAGCGAGTGAGGACGTGGTCGGCGAGCGTGGGCCTGTCGGCGAGTACCCCGGGGAACCACCGGTCCTGCGAACTGCTCAGCGACCATGCCGCCTCGACCGCCTCGGCGGCGGCTCGCTGGACCCGGCGGGCCAGGCCCGGCGCGGCCGTATCGGATCCGCCGAGTTCCCGGCGCAGAGCCTGGGCGCCCAGCGCCGCCACCGACATGCCCTGCCCGTAGACCGGGTTGAACGCAGCGGTGGCGTCGCCCAGCACCACGAAGCCCTCGGGCCAGGTGACGGCACTCTCGAAGTAGCGGCGGACATTGCGGGTGCTGCGGCTGAGCGCCACGTCGGACAGCGGCTCGGCACCGGAGATGAGCCGGCCCACCAGAGGGTGACGGAGGCCCAGGGCGAAGCGGAGGAAGGCGGCGGGGTCCCCGGTCGGCTCGCCGCCGCGGGTTCCGCTCAGACTGGCCAGCCAACGCCCGCCCTCGATGGGGACAAGGGCCGCGGCCCGGCCGGGCATTGCGTCCATGGGGTCCGGCTGCACCAGGACCAGGGGAAAGCCCTCCGCGCCCTCAGGCATCCGGTAGACGCGGCTCGCGTAGACGACCCCCGAGTCGACGACCGCCTCACGGATCCCCGTGATGCCGAGCGCGGCGAGCCACTGCACGGCACGCGACCCTCGCCCGCCGGCGTCGACGACCAGATCTGCGCGCAGGTCCTCCTCGGCACCCTGCGCGTCGGCGATGCGGACGCCCGTGACACGATCCGCCGATCCCAGCAGTGCGATGGCCCGCGCATGGCGCAGTCCGGTGCGGGGACGGCCGAGGACCGCCTCGCGCAGGGTCGCGTCCAGTAAGTCCCTGCTGCATGTGAGCAGGGGGTGGCTGTGGTGACGCCAGCGCCGGAACCATCCCTGCGGACCCAGCATCACCGCACCGGACGTCAGCGATATCTCGCGGCCGCCCGCGGCGAGCACCCGCTGCCGCAGTCCCAGTCCGGGCAGCAGGGCCTCGATCGCGTTCAGCCCGCTGGTCAGCAGGATGTGGGCGTGCCGACCCTGTGGTAAGCCCTTGCGCGGAGCAGGCCCGTCCGGCAGCACATCGCGCTCGAGCACGGTCACCTCATCGACGAGGTCGGACAAGGCCGCGGCGGCCAGCAGCCCGGCCACGCTCGCACCGACGACGATTGCTCTGCGCGACATCAGTCCCCCCGATCGCAGGCCCAGGTGACCTCACCGTACCGCCGGCCGTGCGCCCGACACAGGAGATCGGCCCCGAGCCGACGTACCGGAACCCGTCATTCCTCGCCCAGCACCGCCCGGATCACATGACGGGCGTTGCGCGCCATCGCCCGGTTCGTCGTGCGGTAATACGGCAGCGCGATCAGCGCCTGCGAGAGGGTCCGCCCCCGGCCGCGGATCCAGGCCGCGTCGTCCACGTCGAGCGCCTCGCGGAACACCTCCCGCGCATCGGCAGGCAGCAGATTCCATGCCGGGAACAGATCACAGGCCGGATCGCCCACCCCCATACACCCGAAGTCGACGACCGAGGTCAGCCTGCCTCCCTCCACCAGCAGATTGCCCGGCATCAGATCGCCATGCAGCCACACCGGCGGCCCGTCCCAGTCCGGTGCCCGCAGGGCCTCCTCCCATGCGGCGGCCGCGACATCGCAGTCGACTCCCTCCTGCGGGATCCCACGCAGCTCCTCGATCGCCGCCCGGGTCGCCGCGTCGAGCGAGACGACCGGCCCTCCCCGGTAGGCGGCCGGTGCCCCGTGGAAGGTGATACTTCGCATCGCCGCCACGAACTCTGCCAGATCCTTGGCGAGCAGCAGGGGTTCGCTCAGCTCCTCCGGCTCGGGGTTCTCCCCGGCCAGCCACCGGTGCACCGACCACGGCCACGGATACCCTTCGGCGGGCTCCCCGGCGCCCAGCACCTCGGGGATGGGGGTGGGCAGCAGGGGTGCGAGGCGGGGCAGCCATTCCCGCTCCGTCGCCACGTCCTCGGCGCCGCCCTCGATCAGCGGCAGCCGTACGGACATGGCGTCGCCAAGCCGGTACACGGCGTTGACGGTGCCGCCCGACGGAAACCGCTCCACCGGAAGCCCGGCCCACTGCGGGAACTGCCCGGCGACCAGCCGCCGTACGAGGTCGTCGTCGACGTGGAGCGGGCCGGGATGCCACTGCCCTGTGCTCATGGGGCGCCATCCGATCGCCGGACGGGGGTGGGCGTCAACCGCTTTTCGGAACGCGCCGCCCACGCAAGCCTTGGCCCACCCGTGCCCGTGTCACCGGCACGCCCCCGCCGTGCGGCTCAGCCCTTCCCGCGGCGGCTCGCCAGCCACAGGGCGGTGCCGCCCGCGGCCACGAGCAGCAGCAGGGCCCCGTTGCCACGCGCCGCCCGCACTCCCTCTGCGGCCTTCTGCCGTACCGGCTCGGGCGCCTTCTCCTGCCACAGCCTGCCGGCCTCCGCGGCCGTCGCCCGTGCCTGCCCGGCAGCCTGGGCGGCACCGTCCTTGACCGGCTCGGGCAGCCTGTCCTGCACCTGGTGCGCGACGGCGGCGACCTTGGCCCTCACCTTCACGGCGTTGGCCATCGCCTGCTCCTTCACCTCGGCCGCCTTCTCCTGGGCGCGGGCCTTCACGGCGGTCTTGGCCGCCAGGGCCTGGACCGTCTGCCCGAGTTCGTGACGCGTCTGCTCGACCTGTTCGCGCAGTTCCTGCGGGCTGGAGGCGGTCGGTTCGTCGTGGGGCGGCTGCGTCATCGGTGTGCACTCTCCTTGATCTCGGCCAGATCGGCCTTGACGTTCTCGATCGTCTGCTCGGGCGCCGGTGGTGCGGCCCGGCCGACCTGCCTCTTTCCGTTCATGGCCAGCACCGCGGCGACCACGCCCAGCACCGCGGTGACGATCAGCGCCGCGGCCCATACCGGCAGCGGCACCGCCAGAGCGGCGACGGCGGTCGCTACCAGGGCTTCGAGGGCCAGAAAGCCGGCGACCCCGGCGCCGCCGAACAGCCCGCCCCCCTTGCCGTAGCGCTTGCCCTTCTCCGTCATCTCCGCCTGCGCCAGCCTCAGTTCGCCGCGCACCAGCTCCGTCAGCTGCTGCGACGCCTGCTGCACCAGCCTGCCCACCGGCTCCGCCCCGGAGCCGTGCGTATCCCCGGCGGACCCGGCATGGTGCGGCTGTGGGCTCGACACGGCGATCACCTCCCGTCTGTCTCGTTCCTGCCGACCGCCCATGTCGTCGGCGCTCGTGAGAGCGCTGGTACCCCGAAGACCGCGGTTCAGGGCGGGCGACCCGATTCCGTGTGAGGGATGCACGGGACGAGGTGATGCCGAAGGAGCGGGCGGTGGTGGGGCCCTCGGCTCCGGATGAGGCCCCTCGGCAGCCTTCGCGAGCATGCTCCGGGCCGGCACGACGCACGGCGGCCGGCTCCCGGGACCCGGTGAGTCGGCCGCCGTGCGGGTCCCTGCTCACCGGTGACGGGGCGGGGCGCTCCACCTGCTTCCAGCATGCGCGGGGCATCAGGCGACGGCGACCGGGATGCCGCCGTCCCGGTGAGCTCCCGCCGGCCGCGCTCACAGGACCTTCACACCGTCGGGCCGATGACCGAGGCGGTGGCGGGCACCCGGCGAAGTGTCATCGCCCGGGAGGTGCGTGCCTTGTGATCGCGGTTGCTGTTCTGCTGCTGCCCGTGCTGGGGCTTGTGTTGTTCGCGATGGACCGCTTCGAGGACCGGCTGTTCGGCAGGCCGCCGGCCGCCCGCCATGCCCGCGGCCGACACCTGCGTCTGATCGGTGGGACCTCGGTCGAGGTCCGGCGTGCCGGCGAGCGCTCCGGCACCGGTCGTCCCGAGCCCGGGCGCTCCGCCGCCGGCCGTCGCGCCGCCGAGCCGCGCGAGCGGCACGCCGACGTGGCCTGACGGGAAGAGCGCGGCCGGGCGGCCGGTCACCACGGCGCTGTGCGCCGTGCGTCAACGGGGAGGCCTGGGCGGCCCCGCGGTGTGGTCCGGGTGGCCGTGCGTCCGGCGGGCTTCCTTCATCTCCGCCTCGTAGAGGTGATCCCGGCCCTCCGCCAGCTCCTCCACAGCGCGTCGCTCGAGGTCCTTGAACGGCTGGTAGTACGTGTGGTCGTAGGCCTCGACGATCTGAAAGGTCCAGTGCCCCGGGATGACGTTGCGGCCCAGGATCTCCGTCCGCACCTCCTCGGCCCAGGCCACGTGGCCGGCCCTGCGCAACAGCTCCACCGCGCGGTCCAGCTCCAGGTCCGCGCTGCCGGTCAGCTGATGGAAGCTGTAGAGGTGACCTCTGGCCCGTTCGGTGGTCTCCAGCGCCTTCGAGAGCGAGCCTAGGGCCTCCACGGTAGCGTCGCTGACGCCCGGCGGGCGCCGATGGGCCGGATCCGGGCCGTCGTGGTGGGCATCCATGTCCTTGGCTGTCCCCCGTGCGGTGCGGTCCATACCCGCTGTGGTTCCGCTCCTGCCCGATGGGCGTAGCGACGCGCGCACTTCCACCCGGACGGCCATGGCCGGGTCCGGTGCGGGCCCTCGCCGTGACTTGTGCCGTCGCGCGGGTAGGGTCCGCCTCATGAGAAGGAAGCAGACCGCGCCGGAGATGCCGGTGCCGGCGGTGGAGTTCCTGGCCTCTCAGGAGATCACCCAGACGCAGTGCCGCAAGTGCGGCAGCGAGGTTTCCGGGGTGAACGGCCGTTACGCCTGCGGAGTGTGCGGGTGGGTCAACCACTGGAGCGAGGGGCACAACGAGCTGCCGACCGCCGCGGACGACGACACCGCGGCCTGAGGCAGAGGCCTGAGGCAGTGACCGCCCTCCTCGGCCCCGCCGGGCCCCTCGGGGAACCCGGCTTCCGCGCGAGGTCCTCTACGAGCTCGTGAGGACGACGAGTTGCCGGGTCGCCCGGGTCATCGCGACATAGCGGTCGACGGCTCCTTCGATGCCCTCCCCGAACTCCGCCGGGTCGATCAGGACGACCAGGTCGAACTCCAGGCCCTTCGACAACTCCGGGGTAAGCGACCGGACGCGGGACGTCGCCCGGAACGTGGGGTCGCCGATGACACAGGCGACCCCCTCCGCATGTGCGGCGAGCCAGGTGCCGAGGATCGAGTCCAGGTCCGGCACGGACCCGTGGACGACGGGGACGCCGTTGCTGCGGATGGAGGTCGGCACGTTGGCGTCCGGGAGCACGGCCCGGATGACCGGCTCTGCTTCCGTCATGATCTCCTCTGGCGTCCTGTAGTTGATGCTCAGGGAGGCCAGGTCGATCCGGTCCAGCCCGATCCGCCCGAGCCGTTCCTGCCACGACTCCGTGAATCCGCGCCTGGCCTGGGCACGGTCCCCGACGATGGTGAAGCTCCGGGACGGGCACCGGAGCAGCAACATCTGCCACTCCGCGTCGGTCAGTTCCTGAGCCTCGTCCACGATGACGTGTGCGAACGGGCCGGCGAGCAGATCCGGTTCGGTGCCGGGCAGCGCGGTCTCGTCGACCAGGCTGTCCCGCAGGTCCCGTCCGCGCAGCATCGTCACCGCACCTTCACCGTCGTCATCGGCAGCGAGCACGTCGTCGATGACGACGGCCATGCGCTCGCGTTCGGCGGCGAGGGAGGCTTCGTGACGGCGTTTGCGCCGCGACGCCTCCGGGTCGCCGAGCCGCTGCCGTGCCGCATCCAGGAGCGGCAGGTCGGACACCGTCCAGGCCTGGGCGTCCGCGCGCTGAAGCCTTTGAACGTCGTCGGGGCCGAGCCAGGGAGCGCACATGCGCAGGTAGGCGGGTACCGACCACAGGTCTCCGACGACGTCGGCCGCTTCGAGCAGCGGCCAGGCGCGGTTGAAGGCCGTGAGCAGCTCCCGGTTCCGCGTCAGCGACGCGCGGAGCAGGTCGGCCGAGGCGTCGCCGTCGTGTCTGTCCACCAGGATCGTGAGCAGCTCCTCCCAGATCAGGTCGCGCGCCTCGTTGTGCGGAGTACCGGGCTCCGCTGCTTCGAACGCCACGGCCCAGTCGTCGGCGCTCAGCCGGCTGTCGGACCAGTGGGTGGTGACCGACATCCCCTCGGTGGGCGGCTCCTCGTAGAACCCGACGGCCGTCTCGACGGCCTTCACCAGGTTCGCGGACGACTTCAGGAGGGCCACCGCCGGGTCGGCCTCGATCCCCGCCGCCGCTCCCTCGGCGACGAGGTCCCGCAGGGTGCAGGTCTGCACGCCCTCCTCGCCGAGGCTGGGCAGGACGTCGGCGACGTAGCTCAGATAGGGCTGGTGGGGACCGACGAACAGCACCCCGCCACGGCGGTGACCGAGGCGAGGGTCGGAGTGGAGGAGATAGGCGGCGCGGTGCAGAGCGACGACGGTCTTCCCCGTACCCGGACCGCCGTCGACGACGAGAGCACCGCGGGATCCGGCGCGGATGATGGCGTCCTGGTCGGCCTGGATGGTGCCGAGCACGTCTCGCATCCGTGGGGACCGGTTGCTGCCCAGGCCGGCGATGAAGGCGGACTGGTCGTCGAGTGCGGCGTGCCCCGCAAAGCCGTCGGAGGCGAACACCTCGTCCCAGTAGTCGCTGATCCGGCCGCCGCTCCAGCGATACCTGCGGCGGCTTGCCAGACCCATCGGGTCGGCATGGGTGGCTCCGAAGAACGGCTCGGCCGCGGGGGAGCGCCAGTCGAGCAGCAGCCGGCGACCGGCGCTGTCCTTGAGGCCGAGCCGTCCGATGTACACGGGCTCGGGATCGTCCGCGCCGACCATGCGTCCGAGGCAGAGGTCCAGACCGAAGCGACGCAGCGCGCGCAGGCGGGCGGTCAGCCGGTGGATCTCGAGGTCCCGGTCCATCGCCTGCCGGCCCACACCGCCGGGCGCCCTGCGCTCGGCGGCCAGGTGGTCGGACAGATCGGCGATCGACTGCTCGAGGCACTCCGCGATGGCCGCGAAGTGCTGCTCGTCGTCGGCGACCAACCTCGGGTCGGCCTTGAAGGAGAGGCGGTCGGGAAGATCGAAAGCGCTGGTGGTCAGGGAGGTCACCTCATCGGCTCCCCTCTGTGGCCGCTCGCGACCACGCGGGCAGTCGCGGCCTTTCCCCGCTGATCGAGTCGAGCAGCAGCCTCGCGGCCACCTCCGCTCCGTCGGTGCGGATCATGCCGGCCACGGCGCTCGCCCGTGCGCGGGTCTCGGGGGTGAGGGCCGTCCCCAGCGCGGCCGACAGGGACTCGAAGGTCGGAGTCGGACCGTCATGTGCCGCGCCGATGCCCAGGCCGGCCACCCGGCCGGCCCAGTACGGCTGGTCCGCCGCCTGGGGTACGACCACCTGAGACGCCCCGGCCCGGGTGGCCGTCGTCGTGGTGCCCGCGCCGCCGTGGTGCACGACGGCGGCCACCCGGCCGAACAGCGCCTGCTGGTTGACCTCGCCGACGATGAAGCAGTCGTCCCGGTCGTCGATCAGGGCCAGGTCGGCCCAGCCGCGGGCGACGACCACCCTGCGGCCCTGCGCCCGGACCGCCTCGATGGCCACCTGGGCGATGTCCGTCGATGTGCGCATGGGCATGCTGCCGAAGCCCACGTACACCGGCGGTGTGCCGGCGTCCAGGAACGCCACCAGCTCGGCCGGGAGCGGGTGCACGTCGGGCAGGATCCATGCGCCGGTCTGGACGGCGTCGAGGCCCGGCGTCTGCTGCCACGGGTCCAGGACCGGGTCCGTCGCCAGCCACGGCCGGTCGCCGATGACGTAGGCGCGGACGTCGTCCACCGGCGGCAGGCCGTGCGCCACCCGGTTCGTGTTGAGCGCCTCGCCGAACAGCGTGTTGATGCTCTGGGCGTCCAGGTCCCACAGCACCCGGTTGTCGGTCACCTCCGGCGGGAACGGCCGGCCCGGATACGCCAGCGGCGGGCGGTGCGGCGACGGCAGGGTGAGCTGCTGGAAGCTCACGGACACGGAGGGGATGCCCAGTTTCTCGGCCACCGACCGTGCGGCGGCCACGGCAGGCATCACACCGGTCGCCACCAGTGCATCGCATCCTTCGGCCGCGGCGGTGACCGCGTCGAACTGGTCGGCTGTCAACGCGGCCGCCCGCTGGCGCAGGGAGGACGGCGGCGGCGCCGCGGTCGTCAGCTCGCGCGCCGACGGGCCGGCCGGCACCAGCGGAACGCCGACGCCGGCCAACCGCTGCGCGAAGTCCTCGTCCGGAGGTGCGCACACCCGCACCTCCGCGCCGAGTGCCCGCAGCCGCACCGCGAGTCCCACCAGCGGTTCGACATCTCCACGCGACCCATATGTAGACAAAAGCACACGCACTTCGCGACTCCCCCGTTTACCCAGGCTCCGGCTTCGGCCGCCGATTCTGCGGCACGACGGGGGCCTTGCCGCAAGCCCCCCGGTGCGCTATACGTTGAGAGTGGAAAGGAGCCGGTAGCCTCCTTTCCCTTTCTTTTTGCGGTCGGTTGTGGCTTTTGCCGTCGGCTGTGGCTTTTTGCAGTCTCTGTCCGTTGTGGGTGGACAGCCCCTCGCGAAGCGGCGGCGCGCCGCACAGGGCGTGCGTTCACCCCCCGCGCGCTCTCCATGGCCCGACCCCCTCGACGACTTGACGGGAAACCAGGCGCGTCTGCGGCAGATGTGGCATCGGCGTGATGTGGATCACGCGCGATGAGTGCATAGCGAGGCCGGTCCCAATGCCTTCCTTATGAGTGCAAGGAACTGGTGAGGGCGGGACGGTGCGGATGGAGAAGACGGGGGCCGATGGGTTCGACGGGTTCGTGACGGCTCGTTGGTCGGCGTTGTTCCATCTGGCGCGCCTGCTCTGCGGAGGCGATCGGCATCGGGCCGAGGATCTGCTGCAGGAAGCCCTGGTCAAACTCTGGTTCGCCTGGCCGAAGGTGGCCGACGAGGCGCCGGAGGCCTACGTACGGAAGATCATGGGGCGGGCGGCCGCACGCTCCGCCCGCCGCCGGTGGTGGGGTGAGCGCCCGGTGGACCGGCTGCCCGAGCTGGCCCAGACGGGGGACATGTCCGCCGCCGTGGCGGAACGCTCGCGATTGGAGACTGCACTGGCCCAGTTGACGCCGCGTCAGCGGGCCGCGGTGGTGCTGCGGTACTACCAGGACCTGTCCGAGAAGCAGGTCGCCGCGGTGCTGGGTGTCCCGGTGGGTACGGCTCGGTCCCACGCCTCACGGGGCGTGGCGCGCCTGCGTCAGATCCTGGCCGATGTCATCGATCCGGTGGGATGAGGGAATCCATGGACCACTTCGAACAGGAGTTGGCGCGGATGATGCGCGACTCCCAGGAGTACATCCCCTTCGCATCGGAGCAGCGGGAGCGCCTCCGGGAGGGCGTACGGGCCCGTCGGCGGCTTCGGGCGGCGACGGTCGCCGGCGGCTCCGTTCTCCTGGTCGCCGGGCTGACGGCCGGCTTGTTCCTGCTGCCGAAGGGGCCTGCCGTGGACCGGCCCCAGGGTCCCCTGACGCGGCCCGGGACGAGCTCGTCGTCCTCACCCGCGCCGAGCACCTCGTCACCGGCGGTGTCCCCGACCCAGTCCCACGCCCCGGGCACCCCGACCGGCACCGGGACCACCGGCGGCTCCTCGCCCCCGTCCACGTTCCCCTCCGGCTCGGTGGATCCGACGACTTTCCCCCCGAATCCGCCCGCGACCACGGCCACCGCACCGGCGACCTCCACCGTCGCTCAGGGCACACGGACGGCGAGGCCTCCGGTGTCCTCACCACCGGCCGGCTCGCACAGCTCCGGATAGCCGGGGCCGGCCCGTATCGCCGACCCCGGCTCCTGCCTCAGCCCCACCACACCCCCACCTTCATCAGCAACCCGTGATCGCACGGCTGCCATGAATGCCTTCGGCATGCCCTGCGCCAGAGAACATAACCGGACAGACAATGACACATGCCATACCTGCCGCCCGGACCGATCGGTTGCCCCTGCGGACACCGCTGCCCGCGCACCACCTGGATCCCGTCCTGGACGTAGTCGTCCCCGTGTTCAACGAGGAGACCGATCTGGAGCCGAGCGTGCGGCGCCTCCACGCGCATCTGCGGGCGACGTTCCCCTATCCGTTCCGCATCACGGTCGCCGACAACGCGAGTACCGACGACACCCCGCGCATCGCCGCCCGGCTGGCCGCCGAACTGCCGGAGACGGAGTGGATACGGCTGGCCGAGAAGGGGCGCGGCCGGGCGCTTCACGCCGCGTGGTCGTCTTCTCCGGCCCCGGTGCTCGCGTATCTGGACGTCGACCTGTCCACCGAACTGACGGCGCTGCTCCCGCTGGTTGCACCACTGATCTCCGGACACTCCGACATCGCCATCGGGACGCGGCTGGCCCGGGGCTCCACCGTCGTGCGCGGTCCCAAGCGGGAGATCATCTCCCGCTGCTACAACGTTCTCCTGCGCTCCACCCTGGCCGTGGGCTTCTCCGACGCGCAGTGCGGTTTCAAGGCGGTACGGCGCGATGTCGCCGAGCGGCTGCTGCCCTTGGTGAAGGACACGGGATGGTTCTTCGACACCGAGCTGCTGGTGATCGCCGAACGGGCCGGGCTGCGCATCCACGAGGTGCCCGTCGACTGGGTGGACGACCCCGACAGCAGGGTCGACATCCTGTCCACGGCCCTGGCCGACCTGCGCGGCATCGCCAGGATCGGCCGGGCGCTGGCCCGTGGCACGCTTCCGATGGCCGGGCTGCGCCGGAGCGGAACCGGCGCGCCACCAGACGGCCTGGCCGCCCAGATGGCGCGTTTCGCCGCCGTGGGAGCACTGAGCACTGTGGGGTATCTGCTCCTCTACACGGCCCTGCGTCCGGTGGGCGCACCCCAGGCCGCCAACGCCCTGGCGCTGCTGGTCTGCGCTCTCGCCAACACGGCCGCGAACCGGCGGCTCACCTTCGGCATGCGCGGCCGGGGCGCGCTACGCCACCAGGCCAAGGGGCTGGTCGTCTTCGCCGTCGGCCTGGCACTCACCAGCGGCTCACTCGCCGTGCTGCACCGCGCGGCGCCCCATGTCACGCGCCCCTTCGAGCTCGTGGTGCTCGTCGCCGCCAACCTGGCCGCCACGCTGCTGCGTTTCCTGCTCTTCCGGTCCTGGGTGTTCCCCGCCCGCTCCCGCGCCGATCAGGCGGGAGACACGACCTCATGACCAACCAGGCCCCCGCGGACAGCCACGGCACCGCTCCCGCGGGATTCCCCGCACCCGTGCGCACGGAAGCCGACGCCCCGGCCTTCCCGGCCGCCTTCGCGCCGGTGACCGCGCGCGACCGGTGGGGACGGCTGCGCCGAGCGGTGCGGCACCACGTCCCCGTGCTTCTGCTGTACGGCACGCTCAAGTCGATCGGTTTCACCGTCTTCCTGCTCCTGCTGCACTCCGCCGGGGACTACCGGCGGAAGCATCCTCGCTTCGGCGGCGGTGCCCACCCCTGGGACGTGCTCGCCACTTGGGACGGCTGGTGGTACCAGCAGGTCGCCGCGCACGGATACCACCCTGCCCTCGTCCCCGTTCCCGGAGCCACCGGCCTGATCACCCTCGAGGGCAACTCGGCAGCGTTCTTCCCCCTCTATCCGGCCGTGATGCGGCTGGTCTCCGAGTGCACCGGCCTCGGCCTGTACGGCGCCGGCCTCCTGGTCTCGGTCGTCGCCTCGTTCGTGGCCGCCCTGGGGATCCACGCCGTCACCGCCCGGCTCGGCGGAAGGCGGGCCGGGCTGGCCGCAGCCGGACTGTGGGCCGTATGGCCGGGTTCCGGCATGGAGTGGTCCGTCTACTCGGAATCCCTCTACGTCGCCCTCGCCGTCTGGGCCTGCCACGCCGTCATGAGCCGCCGATGGCTGGCCGCGGGAATCCTCACCTGCGCGGCAGGCCTCACCCGCCCCACCGCCGCTGCGCTCGTCGCGGCTGTCACCGTCGCCGCGCTGCTCACCCTTGTCCGGCAGCGAGCCGAACCCCCGCTGCGCGCCCGCCCCCGGCAGTGGGACGCCGTCCTGCGTCCGTCGGCGGCCATCGTGATCGCCCCGCTCGGCCTGCTCGGCTATCTGCTCTGGGTGGGCCACCGTATGGGCGATCCCGGCGGCTACTTCAAGCTCCAGGAGGGCGCCTGGGCCCATAAGTTCGACTACGGCGCGTACACACTCAAGGTGTTCGAGTCCGTGCCCGTGGGCCACTTCGGGTACCTCTTCGCGTCCCCGTACGCCGACATCGTCAGTGTGGGCACCGTCCTGCTGGCGCTGCTGCTGATCCCACCGCTGATCCGGCTGCGCCCTCCGGCCGTACTGGTCGTCCACACCGTCCTCACCCTCGCCCTGGTCCTCGGCGGCCAGCAGATATTCGCCAACGTCTCCCGCTATCTGCTCCCCGCCTTCCCGCTCTTCATCCCGCTCGCGCTCGCCATGCGCGGCCTCGGAGCGCGTTCGCGATTCACGGTGCTCGCCCTCGCCGCGGTGGCATCGGGTTCGTACGCGGGATACGTCCTCTTCGAACTCGGCGTCCCGTAAGGCCCGGGGTGGCAAAGTCAGGCGCAGCCCGCGGATCTCCCCCGGACTCCTCGGGCTGCGCCTGGCCGGCACAGTCGGACCGCGGTCGCCCCCGCGATCCGACTGGTATGGCCACTGGGCCTCATCCTTGCTGCCCCGTCTCTGCGGGTCATTGACGTACAGCGCAGTGATGGTTGACGTTCCGCGCACCGGAGGGGTGCGTTCCACCTTCGGCCGCCGTATCTGCCCCTGCTGTCCTTGACGCATAAACCACTTCCCCGGCGGTCCACGGTGGGCGACGATGCACAGACGGGTGAAGCGGCGCCGCGCCGGCTGCCGAGACGGGAGGGGCCGAAAGGTGATCACTCTCTCCAGCCGGGATCTGCCGGCAGGGGACCGGTTCGGCTGGTTCTGCGAGCTGGTGGCCCGCGACATGGCGCCGCACGACATCATCACCGAGCACGTCTCGGACTTTCCCGCCTCGGCGACGCTGTTGTCGCTGGGCGACCGCGTCGGTGTCTCCAGCGTCGCGTTCCCCACCATGCAGTCGATACGTACACGGCGCCTCATCCGGCGTTCCGACCCCGAACTGTGGGTGCTGGCCCTGGTCGTCAAAGGGCGCATGCAGCGGGAGCAGGGCGGTAACCGTGTCGACCCGTGCCCGGGTGACCTGGTGCTCTACGACACCTCACAGCCGTACTGGGCATCGATCGCCACCGACGACGTGGCGCAGTCCATCGTGCTGCATCTGCCGCGGCACACGCTGCCCGTCCCGGAGCAGGCGCTGCGCCGGCTGGTGGCCACCGCGCTGCCGTCCCGGACCGGTGTCGGTGTTCTGCTGAGCGAGCTGCTCGGTGGGCTCGTCCGGCAGGGACCGAAGCTCGAGGCCGCTCAGACACCCCGGCTGGCCTCCGCCGTGGTCGACCTGACCACCGCGTTCCTGGCGAGCCTGTGCGGGGCCGACGGACCGCAGACCGGTGCGGCGCGGAAGGCGGCACAACTGCACAGGATCAAGTCCTTCATCCGGGCCCGGCTCGGTGAGCCGGGGCTCACTCCCACGGATGTCGCCGCCGCCCACCACATCTCGCTGCGCGCCTTGCAGTACCTGTTCCGGGAGGACGGCAGGACGGTCGGGCAGTTCATCCGCGAGCAACGCCTGGAGCGCTGCCGGGCCGACCTCACCGACCCCCGTATGGCCGGCCGTAGCGTCGCCGCGATCGCGATCCGCGCTGGATTCTCCGATGCCGCCGCCTTCAGCCGGGCCTTCAAGGCACACTACGGAATGCCCCCGGGTGAATACCGCCGAAGCCATGGCGATCCGCAGCAGGGAAACGCCGCCGGGCGGCCCGGCTGAGGCCCACTTCCGACTCGGTGGCCGCCGTCCCGGCCGGGTCAGCGGGCACCCGCGAACGCGCGCCGCGCCCAGTCGGCGAAGGTCGTCCAGTGGATCTCCGGATGGGCGCCGTGCAGAGCGGGGATGTCGACGTGGTAGCCGGGGCCGTTCAGAAACGTCCACATCGCATGCATGTCCGGATTGCCGATCGCCGTCAGCGGTACCTGCTCATGGCGGACTTCACGTCCCAGGATCTCGCTCAGCGTCGCGGCCATCCGGGCGGGTGTGGGTGCGTCACCGGCCAGTTCGAGGCGCTGCCCGGCGTACGCGGCAGGATGGAGCAGCACCTCGGCCGCGAAGGCGCCGAGGTCGGGGCGGGCAAGTTGCTGCAAGGGCCGATCAGACGGCAGCGGCAGCTCGAGCACCCCGCCGAGGATGCGCTCCGCTTCGCCCAGGGCGTTGTCGAAGAAGTATGTCGGCCCCAGGATCGTGTACGGCACATCGCCCGAGGTCAGCTCGGCCTCGACCCGCGCCTTGCTGTCGAAATGCGGTACCCCGCTGTCCTGGTCGGCACCCGCCACCGAGCTGAACACGAGATGCGGTACGCGCTCCCGGTGCGCGGCATTCAGGATCGCCCGGCCCTGGGCCACCTCGGCCTCCACGCCGGATTCGAAGGGAGTGGTGAACGCGAACACTCCCGCCACGCCGGTCATCGCCGGGGCCAGCGACCCGGGATCGCTCAGGGACCCCGCCACGACCTCGACGCCCCGGTCGGCCAGCGCACGCGCGGCCGGCCGCCCGGGATCCCGCACCAGCGCCCGGACGGGGGCCCCACGCCCCAGCAGGGCGTCGGTCACGGCCCTGCCCTGCCCGCCGGTTGCCGCAAGCACCAGGATCGGCTCCTTGGCCACCGGGAACTCCTCTCTCCACCGGGAAGCGTGGCGATGGGTCGTCAGCGACCGCAACGCTACCCCGGCCGTGACCGGCCGACAGCGACCGCAACGCACGGGTTGCGACCACGGAGATCTCAGCCCTCATCGAGCTGCTCGTCGGTGTCCCCGCCGGTCGAAAGCCGCCAGGTGCACCACAGCCACGACACTGCGAAGGCCGTCATCAGGCCGAGCAGGACGACCACTTGCCGGACGTCGGCGTCGTGGCCCAGCAGAGACATGAACAGACAGAGCGTCCAGGCCGCCGTACCCACCGCGTAGACGTCGTGCAGTCGGCGCAGTCGCTCCGCATACGCGCCGCGCGGTGCCGGAGGAGCCGTTTCGGAAGTCATACGCAGCCGGTACCCCCCGAGGCACCTCCCATGACCACGGCGTCCTCGAGCGGTCCATGCGGGTGCCGTCGGCCAGGAGCAACCGTATGCGGCCGGTCCGGGGGTCCCGGAGCTTCGCGGGCCCGGGCAGCGAGTCACACGAACGAGAAGAAACGGCGTCCGAAACCCGGACGCCGCATTCTCATTACAGCAGTCGAATACCTTTGCAGGCACTTGGACTTCGGTCGCTTCGAGCGACCGAGCACTTTGTCAGCCGTTTCGTGAGCCGTATCCGCCCGCAAACGGAATCCGGTCACGATGCGTTCCATGGCGGAGCGGTGAGCGGATTCTCTGGTTCCGTACCGGCCGAGTGGTCCTCTGATGTGGGAAGAGGGTTGTCCCCGTGTTCTGGCAACGATGTCTGCGGCCGGGAGGCGGCGGAATCCGTTGCCGCCGCGGGATTCCTTTGCCCGCGCCTGCGTTGAATCGTTTCCCGGCATCGTTGTCTTCTGCGGGGAACGGGGCGCACGTACCGAATGGCTCGAACTCGACCTTGTGTTCGCGGGCCGGTGGCAACACTTTTGATTGCCGTCGGCCACCGGTCGGCGAACATCCGATGAGAGGGGATCCGTGATGAAGTCGACTCTCGCAATGCGCAAGAAGTCCGGTGTCAAGAAGATTGCCGTGCGTCGTGCCGGCGACGTGCGTCTGACGTCGGCCGCCTGTCAGTGCCCGTACAGCGCCAACGCGTAACGCTTCACACGCTCCTGAATTGCGCTCGGGTGCGCCGGCTGCCGGCGCACCCGGGTTGCCTGCGCCGGCCGTAGGGGAGGGGCTGTGGCCGATGGCGGCCTGTTCTTGCATGAGTTGAGTTTCGTTCCCGAAGGCGACGACGTGGTGGTCGGTCGGCTCGACACCGGTTCCTACGCGGTGTTCCCGGCCGACGGGGCGGAGTTGCTGAAGCGGCTTGCGCAGGGCATGCCCCTCGGCGCCGCGGCCGACTGGTACGAGTCGGTCTTCGACGAGCCGGTCGATCTGGACGACTTCGTGGCCACGCTGGAGGAGCTCGGCTTCGTCCGCGAGGACGGGGAGCCGCCGCCGGACGCCGCTCCACCTGCGCCCGTGCGCCTGCGCCGACTGGGCCGCGCCGTGTTCTCCCTGCCCGCGTGGGGGTGCTACCTGGCCGTGGCCGGCGGCTGGGCGTGGGCCGTGGCCGGCCACACGGACCTGGCACCGCACCCGTCCCAGATCTTCTTCGTGCACTCCCTTCTCGTGGTCCAGTTGGTGATCACCTTCGGTCAGGTGCCCCTGCTGCTGCTCCACGAGGGGTTCCACATCCTCGCCGGACGCCGTCTGGGTCTGCCCACCCGGCTGCGGCTGAGCAACCGCCTCACCTACATCGTGGCCGAGACGCAGATCAACGGTCTGCTGAGTGTGCCCCGCCGGAAACGCTATCTTCCGTTTCTCGCGGGTATCGTGTGCGACGGTGTGGTCATGGGGGCGCTCGGACTCGTGGCCGACGCGACACGGAACGCGGACGGAACCTTCTCCCTCACCGCGCGGGTCTGCCTTGCCCTGGCGTTCACCGTAGGGGTCCGCGTTCTCTGGCAGTTCCAGCTTTATTTGCGTACCGACCTCTACTACGTGGCGGCCACCGCATGGAACTGTTATGACCTCCACGACGCCGGCATGACGCTTCTGAAGAACCGGATGTGGCGTCTACTGGGCCGCTCCGACCGTGTGGTGGACGAGGAGAAGTGGACCCCACGAGACCGGCGGGTGGGAAAGTTCTACGGCCCTTTCATCGTTCTCGGATACGGCACGCTGGCCGGCATCACCGCTTTCGTCAGCATTCCGGTGACGATTCAATATTTTACTATTGCTCGGCAGGCCGTCACCTCCGGTCATGTCAATGCGGCTTTCTGGGACGCCGTGCTGTCCCTGTGTATGAACATCGCCCAGGTGGCTGCCCTCGTCGTGCTGTCGAGGCGGAAGCGCCGGGAGAAAAAGCTCTCCCCATCCCACACGTCCCCTTCGACGGAGGTTGAACTCGCATGATGGGCCATCTCCGGATCGTGGGCGACAGGCGCCCAGACCGCCTCCGCCTCGTCCGAACCCACGCCGGCAGGGCACTGGTGGTCCGCTGTCACCAGCGTCTGCGGGGCCCCTACACCGGCATCGACACCGTGCTGCGGGCCGTGCTTCCCGAGGCCCACCGGCGCTGGCCCGCACTCGTCGACGCCCACCGGGTGGAACTGCTCTACGGCATGCCGGAGTTGGCGCAGCTCATCGGCCCGGCCCCGCGTACGCTGGCCGGCGAGGCCCCGTTCAAGGAGCGCACCCGCTTCTTCGGCTCCGGAATGATCCGCTGTATGAGCCAGGGCATCGTCACCTTCCTCCTCGACTATGCGCGCCGGACCCAGGCCGGCTCCGACTCCCCCCTCGAGCTGGCCTTCGAGGAGGTCCACGCCGCGGAATCCACCACCCAGGAACTGCTGGCCCTGCTGGTGCGCCGGGCGGATCCACGCCTGCTGCGGGTGCTGGTCTCCACGACCGCCGAAGCTTTGACCGGCGAACTGGAGGCCGCGCTCGCCAACACGACGACCACCCTCCATGCGCCCGCGGCCGACCGCGAGCCGGAAGCGCACCGCGGTCCGCTCGAGTGGGCGGCCGCGTACGTCGACGGTGACTGCACCGACGACGACCCCCAGGTGGTGCGCGGCTACCAGGAGGCGGATCGGGAGGCAGTCGCCCGCCTGCACGATAGGCGTGCCGACAGCCTGGAGGGCACGGCGAGTTGGGGCGTGCGGATGGGAGCGATCGCCTACCACCGCGAACGCGGCAGCGACCCGGCGGGGGCGGGACGGACCGCTCTGCTCGCGGCCCAGCGCCACGCGGTCGCCACCGGCTTCTCCGCCGCCGTGGTGGACCTGGGGCTGCGCGGGCGAGGCGTGAGCGATCCTGGCATCCACGAGCACGACTACTGGGAGTTCACCCGGGAGGCGGCCGCGGCGTGCATCCCGATCGGGCGGCTGGACGAGTCCATGGAGCTGTACCGGGACCTGCTGCGCCGCTTCACCAATCCCAAGATCCACATGATGACCAGCTATGCGATCGCCATGCTGCACACCCGCTTCCTGCAGCCACGCGACCACGAACTCGCCCTGCAGTGGCAGCACAACGCGGTCGCCATCGCGGGCATCCTTCCGGACCCGGCCGAACGCCTGACCTTCAGTGTCTTCCACGACAACGGGCTGGCCCTCGTCGAGATGCACCGTGGCAACCGGACCCGCGCCCTCGAGCTCGTGGAATCGTGCATCGCCCGGCTCGACGAGGCGATGGACGACGGCCAGTGGATCCTGCATCGCTCCCAGTTGCTGTACAACCGGGCCCGCCTGCTGGTCGCGCTGGGGGCGCGCGGAAGAGGCGTATGCCGACTACACCCGGCTTGTCGACCTCGATCCCTACTACACCGACTATCTCTCGGAGCGCGCCAGGATCTCCCGCGACCGCGGTGACTTCGACGCGGCCCTGGCCGACTACGACCGCGCCGCGCAACTGGCGCCACCGTTCCCCGAGTTGTACTACAACCGCGGTACCGCCCGGGCTCAGACCGGCGATCTCCGCGGCGCGCTGGACGACTTCTCCTATGTGCTGGAGATGGAGCCCTCGGACCTGGACACCCGTGTCGCCAGGGCGGAGCTGCTGCTGGAGACGGGTGACCTCGAAGGCGCCGAAACCGACGCGGACACGGGGCTGGCCCTCCACCCGGGGGAGGTGCAACTGCTGTGCCTCAAGGGCATCGTGCTCCTGCAGCGCGAGGACTTCGACGAGGCCCTTGAGGCCTTCGACGCCGCCCTGGAGCGAGACCCGCGCTACCCTGCCGCGCTGATAAACCGGGCCGTTGTGCACTACCACCAGACCCGGCACGGCAGGGCCGTCGCGGACCTGACCGCCGCACTCGAGGTCGTCGGCAACGACCCCGACGTCCTTCTCAACCGAGGCATCGCCCATCTCGCCGACGGCCGAACCGACCTGGCACGGGCGGACTTCGACCATGCACTCACGCTCCCCGACGCGGACATCGACGAACTCCACCGCCGTCGGGAGCTCTGCGATACGGCGGGAGCGTCCTCCGGGTCGCCGCTCTAGCCGTGCTGGGGCGCGCGCGTGTCAATGCCTCCGAATTGGGCCACGACACCCTGAGCAAGGCACCGTAGCCGTCTGCGCAAGGCGGCCGACATGGCGGCGGCCGCGGCCACTGTCGCCCGCTGTGGGGCGGCGGCGGCCGCGGCCGTGCACCGGCAGGTGGGGGAAAGCCGGTCAGGCTCCCGCGATACCGGAGGCGTTGCGGCGGCGCAGCATGTAGACGCCCGCTCCCAGGCCGCCGAGCAGCAGGATCGATCCTGCGGCCAGGCCACTGGTGCTGGTGGTGCCGGCCAGGCCACCGCCGCCGGCGTGGATGCCGCCGCTGGGTCCCTGGGCGGCTGCTCCCTGCTCGCCGCGGGCGTTGGCGGAGTTGCCGCCCCAGGCGCCGGCGCCGCCCTGGCCCTGGTGGGCCTGGCCCTCGCCGCCCTGGGCGCCGGCGGCACCCTGGCCCTGGTGGCCCTGGTGGCCCTGGGCGCCGCCGCCCTGCTCGTCGCCACCCTGCGCGTCGCCGCCCTGGGCCGCGCCACCCTGGGCGCCGCCACCTTGCTCGTCGCCACCCTGCGCGTCGCCGCCCTGGGCGCCGCCACCCTGCTCGTCGCCGCCCTGGGCCTCGCCGCCCTGCTCGTCGCCGCCCTGGGCCTCGCCGCCCTGCTCGTCGCCGCCCTGCTCGACGTGCGACTGGCCGCCCTGGTGGTGGCCCCTGGCCAGCGCCAGAGCGCCGCCGCCGGCCTGCACGCCGCCGGTGGGCGTCTGACCGGCGCCCCCGCCCTGGGCGCTGCCGGAGTGGCCGCCCCAGGCGCCGGCGCCGCCCTGGGCCTCACCGCCCTGCGCCTCCTCGCCCTGGGCATCCTCGCCCTGGGCACCCCCGCCGTGCGACCACTGGCCGTGTGCGCCGCCCTGGGCGCCGCCGCCCTGCGACCACTGGCCGTGTGCTCCGCCCTGGGCGCCGCCGCCCTGCTCGCCGTGCGACTGGCCGCCGTGGTGGTCCTCGGTCAGAACGAGGGCGCCGCCACCGGCCTGCACGCCGCCGCTGGGCGTCTGACCGAAACGGCCCTGCTGCTGGTTATCGAAGCGGCTGTCGCCTCGGGGGTCCTGTTTGTCAATGCCGTAGGAAGTGCCGCGGTCCGCAACCCGAGCCCCGGCCAGCGACAGGGCGTGCGCGGCGGGAGCGGAAAGCGCGACGGCCGCGGCAACGGCCGCGGAGGCGAACATGGTCCGGGTCACTCGCATCAGAGATAGTCCTTTCGCCGCCGCCGCGAAGGCCGGCACCACGCCGGCACAGCGGGACCGCAGCGGCAACGTGATCACCCTCAACCCGACCCCCGCCCGACACCACTGCACGACACGGCAAGGGCGCCAGACCGTACTCCCTCCGGGTGTCTCCAGACTGAAAAGTAACCCGGTCGGCCCCGCCCCGATCAGCACGCCGATCAACCTCCGCCCGCCCGATGCCGGCACCGGCAGAACGTCTGCCGGCATCGATCCGCCGAAGTTCCCGGCACGATGACGGGACATCAGCTTCCTCCGGCCTCGTCGCCGGTCCTCTGGGTACGGTCGGTCTCCTCAGCGCCCGGTGCCTGCGGGGCCCTGAGCCGCTCCCGTACCCGGGACGATGACGACCTTGCCGACGACCTGGCCGGATTCGGCATGCCGAAGTGCGGCGGCGGCCTGCTCGAGCGGGTAGACCCGGTCGATCCGCGCGGTGATGGTTCCCGCACGGAGGAGTGCGAAGACCTGGGTGAGGTCGTCGCGCAGCCGGGCGCGGTACTGCTCGGGGCGGCGGGCCTTGCCGGCCCACAGGTTGAAGAAGTGGGCGCATCGGCGGTTGGGCAGAAGGTTCCACAGGGCAAGCCGTGCGACGAGCTTGAGGACGGTGAGGGTGCCGTTGCCGGCCTGGTCGCGGGTCGAGGCACTGCCGTAGGACACGAGCGTGCCGCCGGGGGCGAGCATGCGCCAGGAATCCCTGATGCCCTTGCCGCCGACGTGGTCGAAGACGGCTGCCACGCCGTGCGGGGCGAGCTCGCGGACGCGGGCGGGGACGTCGCCGCGGTAGTCGACCGGGACGGCGCCCAGAGCGCGGACCGCTTCCTGGTTTCGGGCGGAGGCGGTGCCGATCACGTGGATACCGCTCGCGCGGGCCAGTTGCACCAGCACGCTGCCCACACCTCCGTTGGCGCCGTGGACGACGATGGTGTCGCCGGGCTTCACCTTCGCCGTGTGGTGCAGCATGCGCCAGGCAGTGGCACCGTTGGTGACCAGGGTCTCGGCATCGGCTGCGGTCACACCGTCGGGGACGGGCACGAGATCGGCGGTGTCGAGCAGGACGTGATCGGCCCAGCCACCGGTCTTGGTCAGGGCAGCGACCCGCTGTCCGGCCACCGGCCGGGTTTCGCCCCCCACCGGCGCTCCCACTGCTTCGACGGTGCCGACGAGGTCGTAGCCGGGGACGAAGGGGAAGGCGGGCATGTCGTAGTACTTGCCGCGCCGCATCTGCTGTTCGGCGAAGGTGACCCCGCTGGCTTCCACACGGACGAGGGCCTGGCCGGGCCCCGGCTCGGGCAGCTGTCGCACGCGGACCTGAAGGGACTCGGGCTCGCCGACGGAGGGAAGGACCATCTCGGTGGCCTGCATGGTTGCTCCTTGCGACTAGAGAGTGGTTGGTCACTCACTCAGCAGGTAGAGGAATGCTGCACGTGATCGCCCTCACGGGCCTCCGTGAGTGACTGCCGCCGGCATCCCGGCTCCATGAGTAATTAACCACTCACACCTTGGTCTGTCAACCGACCTCCTGTAAATGGAGCCCGGAAGCCGGTCGCAGCAGGGGTGACGGCGTGACCGCGATGTCTCAGCCGGCCGCGTTCTCGGTGCGCAGCCTCACCAGCTCCTCCAGGCGCCGGAGGCTGTGGTCGAGGGCTTCCGTCACGGGACGCTCGCCGGGGTCATGGCGAGTGTCGAAGAACGACAGGTGCACGGTCACCTCGCTGGCCCCGCTGCCGATGCCGGCGACCTGGAGCCAGCCGGCGTAGGAGCCCTCGTCACGGGTGCCCCACTCGATCCGTAGCTGCTCCGGCCGGGCGCTGAGCAGCGCGGCCATGTCCTGCTCGGCGTGATCGTCGTGCACGGTCACGGCAGGCGGGTCCTCGGCACGTACGTGCAGCGCGTCAGGTAGCCAGCCGCTCAGCTGGTCGACGTTGGCGGCCTGGTCGAAGACGTGCTCGGGCAGGGCCGGCATGGTGCGTGAGCGCTCGTACTCGGTCATCGGGTACCTCCTCGCCTCGGCGGCGTACACATGTGCACGGGTGCCCGTTTTGCGGCCCTTGAAGTTCACGTGGCGCCCTTCGACGTGCGTGCACAGGCCCATTCCCTGCCGGTAGCGACAGGTTCAGCGCACCGGGAAGCCGAAGGAGTACCCCTGCTGCTTCAGCCACGGCAGGACCTCGCGGAGGGCGGCGACGGTCTGGGAGCGGTCCCCGCCCGCGTCGTGGAAGAGGACGGTCGGGCCGTTGGATATCTCCCTCTTGACGGTGGCGATCACGGCGGCCGTGCCGGGGCGCTCGAAGTCCTTGGAGTCGACGTTCCAGCCCAGCGGCCGCATCCCCTGGGAGGCGGCGAGCCGACGGCTGTACGGGGTGAAAGCACCACCCGGGGCCCGGTAGTACAGCGGCCGGACACCCCCGGACGCCTCGGTGATCATGCGTTCGGCGTCCAGGATCTCCTGTGACTGGTAGGCCTGGGACTTGGCGGCCATGGTGGTGTCGTGCGACACCGTGTGATCGCACAGCCGATGCCCGGCCGCCACCACCGCCTTGACCAGGTCCGGGTGGCTGCGGGCCTGCGTTCCCACCATGCAGAACGTGGCCTTCACGCCGTTCTCCCGCAGCACCCGCAGCACCTGGGGCGTCCAGACGGGGTCGGGTCCGTCGTCGATGGTGATGTTGACCCCCCGGGCCCCCCGGTCCGAGGCGTGGGCGATGTCCGCCGCGACCGGCACCCCGCCTCGGGCCTGGGAATGCGCGCCCGGCGCCGGGGAGTGCGCCGAGGCGTCCGCTCGGGCGTGCCGCTCCTCGACAGGACCGGCCTGCGCGGTCCACACCGACGTGGCGGCGGCCACCGCCGTCACCCCGACCGCCGCCGCGAGCACCCGGCCGTGCCATCCCCGTCCTCCGCGCACCACCATGTCAGCCCCGCTCCTTGCCATCTCCGTGGGTTACGTGCACCCGTCAGGACGGAGGAAGACGGCCGGAGGATGCGTCCGTTACCGATCACGGACAATTCCGCGGGGATCCGGCGACAGAGGGGTTCCGAAGGGCCACAGGACGACGGGCCGAGCGCGTCGGTGGGGCGTGGTGAAGTCCCGCTGCTCAGAGGCTGATTGCGTACGCCTTGCGCAGCGTCTGGCGCACGGTCCACGTCGTACGGTCGCCCTCGCGCAGCACCGCCATGTCGCCCGGCCCGACGTGCAGCGTGGGACCTCCCTCGACCTCTATCGTCGCGGAGCCGCTGATCACCACGAACAGCTCGTCGGCTTCGGTGTCGGTCACGACGCCGGGTGTGATCTGCCAGATGCCCCGCACCTGTCGTCCGTCCTCCGATTCCCAGACCACCTTGCCGGTCACCTCGGGCGTGCCGGACACGATCTGCGCCGGGTCGAGCGGCTCCGGTTCGAGCTCTGCGTCGGGGATGCGGACTACGAAGCTGTGGGTCATGGCGTGACCCTAGCGGGACCCTCAGCGGCCCATCCGCCGACACTTTGTCGGCTGCCGGCCGGGATCACAGGACACATCGCCTGGCATCGAGCGGCAGGTCGCCCGACTTCGAGCAGCACGAGCAGCAGGGCAAGCAGTTCGCGAGGGCGGTGCACCGGCAGAGCAAATGATCCACAAGGGATCATTGGCGATCTCTTGCCCGCCCCTTGCCGGTCGCGGCCCATCCCCGCCGTACGGTTGCCCAGGCGGGTGACGATCCCCGCCGATCGGCCCTTCTTACCAGGTGGGGGAGTGGATGACACCCAGGCGCCGGACGTTGCTGGCTGCCATGGCGACAAGCGTGCTCGCCGGCTGCTCGGGCCCGAGAAAGAGCACGTCCGGCGACACCGTCTCCGGGTCCGGCTCACCCACCGACCCCAAGGCGACCGCGGCGGGCGCCCCCACCTCCCGTCCGTCACCGACGGCGTCTTCGGTCACCCGCGCGGAGATCGTCGCCCGCTACGGCCACGCCATACCCCGTACCTGGGGCTTCGATGCGCCGGGAGTGGTGCACGCGCTTCCGGGCGGCAAACGCGTGATCGCATTGACCTTCGACGCCTGCGGAGGCCCCGGCGGCAGTGGCTACGACCGGGCGCTGATCGACTTCCTCCGCGAGCGGAGGATACCGGCGACCCTCTTCCTCAACTCCCGCTGGATCGACGCCAACCCGTCCGCCTTCCACCGGCTGGCCGCCGACCCGCTGTTCGAGATCGCGAACCACGGCACCCGGCACCGACCGCTGTCGGTGACCGGGCGCTCCGCCTACGGCATTCCCGGCACCCGCAGCGCCGCCGAGGTGTACGACGAGATCGCCGGCAACCGGGCCAAGCTCACCGGGCTGCTGGGCGCCCCGCCACGCTTCTTCCGCTCCGGTACCGCGTACTGCGACGACATCGCGGCACGGATCGTGACCGACCTCGAGGAGCGATTCGTCAGCTTCTCCGTCAACGGCGACGGGGGCGCGACCTTCACCCCGGAACAGGTCCGAACCGCCGTGGCCTCCGCCCGCGACGGATCCATCGTCCTGTGCCACATGAACCACCCCCGCGGCGGCACCGCCCGCGGAATCGCCGCCGCCGTTCCCCGCCTGCTGGCCGGCGGCCACACCTTCGTCCGCCTCTCGGACGCGCTGCCATAAGGGGCTCAGCATGGCCTGGACATGACCGAACGTGGCGCGCGAGTTCCCGGGCGGCTCCGGGTGAAGAGGGCTATCGTGCTCAACGGGGGCGTGGCGAGAGCCCGCTGAGGTTCCTGGTGCTCGACGCTACGGGGGGCGAATGTACGTACTGTCCATGGCGGCGCTGCTCGAAGAGGCCGCGGCGGACGTCCGCAACCAGACCGGGAACATCCGGGCCCTTGACGAGCTGCTGCAGCCGGAGAACCTGCTGCGGCTGAGGGAGTTCGCACGGGCGTACTGCTTCCTGGCCTTCCACAGTCGCGACACCGAGGTCGCCGACTACGTGCGCGCGGGCACGCTGGCCGACGACAGCGGTCCCGAGGTGCTGGTGCTGTTCGCGCTGGACGAACCCGCCCCCGTCGCGGTGCCCTTGGGGGCCGGCTCACTGCGCTCCTGGGTGGATCTGGACGTCGGCGTTCATCCCTCGTACCGGATGGTCCGGGCCCTGTTCGACGGGCGGCCGACGCCACCGCTGCCGGGGCTGGTCGTCCTGGACGATCTGGCCGAGGAGTGCGAGGCGCTGTACCTGCCCCTCGGTGATCTGGACAGCGAACGCGCGGTACGGCAGCGCCTGCGCCGGGTGCTGGCGCTGATCGACCATGTCAGCGGCACGGCCAAACCGGGCAAGTACCTCGATGACCTGGGTCTGGAGCTGTACCGGCAGGGGGTCGAGCACATACGGACGGATCGGATCTCGGCGCGGGAGTGGTTACTGCGGGCGTTCGACACCACGCGCGCCAACCTCGGTGACATCGTCACCACCATCGGCCTGACGGGACTGACCTCTTGAGCGGGCCCACGCTGGTCACGTCCCCCGCGCCGGGCGCCGGACCGCTGCTGGAGATCATCGACACACTCCTCACCGAGGCGATGCTCGCCGGGCAGCAGGCAGCGGCCATGCAGTTCCGTCGGATGTCCCCGCCGTCCGTGGCATATCAGCGCCGCCGAAACCGCGTCCTGCTGACGCTGACCGTCCCGGCCGAGGAAGAGATCGGGCTGCGTTTCGCGGCGGACCTCCCCTTCGTCGTCTCCGGACCCGCCGCGCACGCCGGTGCCCCGTTCGCCGGGTACACCACACGGTGGCCGCAGCACACGCCGAGCCGGTGGGTCAGTGAGCTGTTCGTCCGCTGGCAGATCTCCGGCCCCGGCGAGGAGGGGGAGGAGGACCGGGAGCAGGCCGAGGGGCGGCGGGTGGCGCTCATCGACCGGCTCCTGCGCGCGGCGTTGTGGCACTGCGTCAGCACCGACGCGCAGGACGCCGTACCGGCCGCGGTACGCCTCATCGTCGAGCTGGCCGCCACCGGACAGGTGGCGGACGTGTCCGCGGCCGGCGATGCCGTGGCGCTGCTGCTGCGTGCGGCAGGGGAGGACACGGTCTCCGCCGGTGCCCTGGCACGCGTGTTCACCGGTGAGGCGCTGCCCGCTTCGCCCGAGCAGTGGGTGAGTGGTCCCCTCGACTGGCCGGAAGAACCGGTGCACGTCCTCAGCAGGCCCGCGCAGCGGGCGCTGAACTGGCTGTTGACCTACCTGCACACACGGCTCGACCAGGTCCGAGCCGCCCACGACTTCGACTCCTGGGCCACGGCGCTGGCCGGGGTCACCTGCGCCGGCATCGCCTGCCTGAGCGGACTGCGGCACGCGGTGGACCGGCTGCCGCTCGGATTGAGGACCGTGCGCGCGCAGTTCGAGGAGTTGCACGCGGACTTCCCGACGCTGTGGACCGCACTGGAACTCGCCGGCATGGCCGAGGCAGTGGACTACACGCGTCGGCTGGCGGAGGGGTTCCGTCGACGCGGAGACACCGACGGGAGCCGGTTCGCCCGTGAACGGGCTTTGCTCCCACAGTCGTTGACGAACGCCCCACAGGTGCCGCAGGAGTGGCTGCGCCCGAGCTGGCGCACGGTCACCGCGCTGGTCGACCCCTGGCCCATGCTGCGCCGGGTGGACGACCCGGCCGCCTACCGGACGACTCCGACCAGCGAGAAGGAGGTGTGGGCCCACCTCGCGCGCGGTCCCCGCAGACCGGATCTGCGGGCCCTGACCGAGACGCTCGACCGCTATCCATGGCTGGACTTCGCGCACGGGCTGCGCGCGGAGACCTACGCGGCCGAAGGTGACGTCGAGTCCGCGCTGTCCGCACTGGTGCCCGCACTGGTACTGGCGCCCGAACAGGCCGCCGGCTGGCACCTCCTGGGCCGCCTGCTCGACCGGCAGGGCCACACCGCCGCCGCGGGGGCCGCCCTGCGGACCTGCCGGACCGTCGAACGGATGCAGGACCAGCTGCACGAAGCGTGAGGCACCGCCCCCGGGCCCCGGGGCCGTGGCGCGGCCGATTGAGCACGGCGGTGGTGTACCGGCGGGCGTAGCAACTCGCCCCGCATCGGCTCAGTCGTCCACTGTCTCCGTGGTTCGCGTGGCGCCGGTCGACTGCGAGGACGAGGGCTTCGGCGTTAGTCTCACCGCCCGGTG
Organism: Streptomyces glomeratus; assembly: GCF_021462825.1. Taxonomy (GTDB): domain Bacteria; phylum Actinomycetota; class Actinomycetes; order Streptomycetales; family Streptomycetaceae; genus Streptomyces; species Streptomyces glomeratus. Next base: position 56,345 of record NZ_JAKEEB010000015.1, read on the forward strand.
ATCGAACCGGCGCCGCCGAGGCCGCACGCATGCTGCTGAAGTGCATCGACCAGCCGGGACCGCCGCCCCGGTCACTGCTGCTCGGCTGTGCGCTGGTCGTTCGCGCCTCCACCGGCCCGGTGCCGCACGACTGGCAAACCGTCCGCTTCCGTCCCCGCCCGGCCAGGGCTCAGCGCCGACGGGTGATTCGCCCTTGCCGGAACCGCCGACGCGCCACTCGTCACATGAGGTGACATCCAAGGGGCTTGATCAGAGCACTCTGAACGGTCAGCCCCTACGTCCGTGCGCGCGTCCCCTCGTTCAGCAGGGCGACCCCCAGCGGGGTGGGACTGTGGAGCGCCGAGTTGCGGTGCCGCAGGGTCTGAACGAGGCCGGCCGCGCGCAGAGTGGTCGCGTGCTCGCTGGCGCTGGCGGACGCTACGCCGATCAGTGCGGCCAGCTCCTTCGTCGTGCAGCCCGGGTGCGTGGCGATGGCGTTGAGCACCGCGGCCCGGGTGCCGCCCAGCAGGGCCGCGACGGCGTCGGCGGGTTTCGCCGGGCAGGGTTCCCGCACGAGCGCGGTGAGGTGGCGTAGGGGCTGGTCCGGCAAGACGGGGCAGGTGACGGTCGGCTGGGGCACGGCATCGTTGTCGACGATGGTGCGCGTACCCCAGAGAGACGGCACCAGCAGGATCCCCTGTCCCTCGAGGCGCAGGTCGTACTCGACGCCGTTCGCCATCCGGATGTCCAGCACGGGCGGGTTCCACCGCATCCATCGCGGATTCGCCTGAGCGAGCAGATACTCCACGCCTCCATTGAGGAACTGGCGCATGCGCACGGTCCGGTCGGCCGTGAAGTGACCCGTGAGATTCGTCCAGTAGGGCTCGAGCAGGGTGGCGTACAGGCTCGTCAAGCCGCGGTGTATCTGCCGGCGCAGCTCCGTGTCGTCCGCGAGGTGCCGAGCCCATGAGGGGACGGGCTGGTGCTCGGCGATCGCCGCGAGTTCCGCCCGGATGCGGCTGCGGGGCACGGCCTGCACATGTTCCAGGACCTCCTCCGCGGTGCCGGCCACGCTCGGCGCGAGGAAGGTCGGGGACCAGCCGACCGGCGGAATGAGCGACAGGACCATACGGGCAGGAGTGGTCAGCCCCTCGAGGCACCGTCTCCGCCAGGCGTCGAGCCGCACGGGCTGACTGCGGTCCTGCAGCACCCGGGCTGCCAGTTCCAGCTCGGACAGGGGCATGGGAGCTTCGGCAACGCGGGTCCGCGCGAGGTCCTGAGTCGTGAAGTGAATGCGGTAGACCATGATTCCCCCCGGTGCATCCGCAATGATCTTTCCGGAATGCAGTGGTTTGGCCTAGACCGAATCTGGTCGAGTTCCCGGCGCCCGCACCACCTCTGCAAGGACTCGTCAGGGCATCGCGTCCTCTCCCTTACCTGACAGGTCATCGACCCCGGTACGGCCGCATGCCACGATCGTCGGCGTACGGACCCCGACCGACCGGAAGGACACCATGCCCGCCTATGCCGTAGCCCACCTTCAGGAGTCCGCCCCGCACCCGGACATCGCCGAGTACATCGAGCGCGTCACGGGCACCTTCGCGCCGTACGGCGGCCGCTTCCTCGTGCACGCCTCGCAGCACGAGGTGAAGGAGGGCAGCTGGCCCGGGCACGTTGTGGTGATCAGCTTCCCGGGGATCGCCGAGGCGCGAGCCTGGTGGGAGTCCCCGGCGTACCAGGAGATCGCACCGCTGCGCTCACGGCACATCAAGGGCGACATCATCCTGGTCGAAGGGGTTCCGGACGGCTATGACCCGACCGTCACCGCGAAGACGATACGGGAGGCCGTGCCTGCCGAGTAGTTGGCGGAACCACGCGACCCGCCGGCCGCGAAGGAGACCGCGAAGGCGGCGGAATCGACGCCGACGGGCGCCGGCTCCCGATGCCGGCAGCGGTCGAGTGCTGCCGGCATCGGGGCGGGACCGGCGGTCCGGGTCACGCGGGAGTGCCGCCCGCGTAGTCGCTGTTGAAGGTGGTCTCTATGGTGGTGGCCACGGGCTGGGCGACCCCGGTACCCGTGAGGATGAGGCCCAGCTCCCGGTTGTTGTCCAGCGAGTTGCTGCTGATGTTCATGGAGCCCGCCTCCGCCTTCTGGGTGGACAGGCCGTAATCGGCGACCATGGCCTTGGCGTGGATGAAGAAGCCGGCGGGGTCGGAGTATCCGGCGACGGTTCCACCCGCCGCCTTGATCGCGGACACCTGGCTCGCGTAGCTGGAGGGGTTCTCGAGGACCACCCGTACGGCCACGCCCGCTCTCGCCCGCGCCACGATGGCGTCGACGACGGTGCTGTCGCCGAGCTCCAGCTCCTCCACGTCGAGCTTCGCGGTGGCACCGTCGATCAGGGACAGCAGGCGGTTGCGGGAGTCGGTGGGGGACCAGAGCAGATGGTCGCCGTCGGTCGGGGTGACGGAGGTGCCGGTGTAGTCCGCGTTGAAGACCTTCTCGATCGAGGCGACGTCGCGGCTGTCGTCGTCGAACACACCGTAGTCACGGCTCGTCGTGTAGTACTGGGAGGTGAGGTTGCCCGTCATGATCAGCGACTTGACGGCGTCCACCGTGATCGTCTTCTGGTGGGTGTAGACGAACGTGGACGGCGACCACACCACTCCCACGCCCGCGCTCTTCAGGGCGTTGTACGCCGAGCCGTTGGCGCTCCGGTGCTGGCGGTCCAGCACGACCCGCACGGTGACACCCTTGTTCTTCAGGGCTATGAGGTCGCTGACGGCCGTGCTGTCCTCCAGCTCGTAGATGGTCATGTCGAGTGAGGTGGTGGCGGAGTTGATGAAGTCGTAGACGGTGGGCTGGCTGCCGCTCTGGGAGAAGGCGAACGCCGAGTATTCGGCGGCGTTCGCGGGGGCTGCGCCGGCGAGTGTGGCGGCGCCGGCCGCCAGGGCGACACCTGCACGCCCGAGGACCTTCCACAGCATGCGTGACTCCTAGTCAAAGGGGCGCTCACCGGGGCGGTGAGCGCGGGCATGACACCACGCGCGTAGAACGTCGAGGAGGCACGGTGCGGTGAACTTGGCGTGACCGGCAGTTCCGGCGAGCGGACAAAGGGGACCCCGTGCAGGCGGAAGGCGGTGCAAGCGGTTCCCATGCACGGGCAAAGGCTTTGTATCCCCGGCGAAAACCACTTGGCGGGGGTTCGGCGATCTCGACGCCCGGTGAGACCGGTGACCTTCGTTGCCCGAACCCCGGTCCGGTCAGCCGGCGCCGGATCCCGTCGGATGGGCGGCGTTCGGGCCGTGGCTGATGGAACTGCCGTGGTGCAGCCACACCTTGTGCCCTTCGGCAGGGGCCGGCTCGCCGGAGGTGTCGGCGCGCAGGGCGATCAGCTCGGTCGTCCCCGGATGCGGAAGCCGGATCTCGACGAGGGTCTACCGGGGTCTGCCGGCCCCGGCGGACGGTTGCTCGTCGGGGATCTGCAGGTGGGCCCGAGCGGGCAGCCGGTGCGGCGGCAGGCCGTGCGCTGCACGCCCGGGGCACCGTGCAGGAGGTCCGTGGTGACGGGTGTGGCGATCCAGTCGTGCTCGGTGTTCATGGCCTCAGCCCGTGATCCAAGGACGCGGATGGCCCGGACCGCGTCGGCGCCGGTGCCGGCGCGCTGCGTCAGGGTGCGGTCCGGTTCCGCAGCAGGGAGTCCAGAGAGTCGACGATCCAGGACCAGGATTCCTGTGGATCGACGGCGGTGTGGCTGAAGCCTCCGCCCATCTCCAGGCCGATATAGCCGTGGAAGACGCTGCCCAGCATCCGGACCGCGTGCGTCCGGTCCGGCTCTGTCAGGTCGTAGCCGCGCAGGATCGCCCGCGTCATCTGCGCGTGTCTGCCACCGGCACTGGCGGCCGCCGTCTCGGCGTCGAGCCTGAGCTGGGCGGCGGCGTAGCGGCCGGGGTGTTCCCGGGCGTAGTCGCGGTAGGTGTCTGCGAAGGCGGCCAGGGCGTCCTTGCCGGCGCGTCCGGCCAGGGCGGCTGCGACCCGGTCGGCGAGTTCCTCCAGTGCGAACAGGGCGATACGGGTCTTGAGGTCCTGGGAGTTCTTCAGATGTGAGTACAGACTCGCGACCTTGACGTCGAACCGCCGGGCGAGCGCCGAGACGGTCACCCGGTCGAAGCCGACCTCGTCCGCCAGTTCCGCCCCCGCTCGGGTCAGACGTTCCGTGGACAGCCCCGCTCGAACCATCGCTCTCCTCCCGTCGACCGAAGCTTATGCAATTCCCTGAACGCTTTAGGTTCAGGGCTGAGTGTGGAGCCCGGTACACAGCAGGTCGAATGCCCGTAGCGCCGCCGGGGCGACCGTGTCGCGGGCGTGCTCGGGAGCTTCGCCGGACATGATGCGTCGTCGGAGCTCGTGGACGGCTGCCCGGTGCGTTCCGGCGAGGGCCCCGGCCAGGAGCGCGGGCATCGGATGGCCGGGGTCGTCCGGTGTGCCTTCGCTGCTTGGCGGATGCTCGGCCAGGGCGGCCGTCAGGGCGGTCTCGGCGTGTTCGCTGATCTCGCGTTCCCGTGCGCGCAGTGCGGGGCTGTCGAGGATGACCTGCCAGAAGCGGGGTGCGCCGGGGTGAAGGCCGAGCAGGGGGTCGTTCCGTCGGAGGGCGGACAGCAGGTCGTCACGGACCGTCTCCACCGGGCAGGTGCCGGGTGCGCGGTCGCGCACCAAGGCGGCGAGATGGCCCTCGACGTCGGCCTGGCGGTCGAAGAAGAGGTCTTCCTTGGTGGGGAAGTAGTTGAACACTGTGTTGGTGGACACGCCCGCCTGTCGTGCCACTTGGGCGACCGTGACCTGGTCGAAGCCGTGCTCGAGAAACAGCGTCAGTGCCGCATCGGCGATCGCTGTGCGGGTTTGCTGCTTCTTGCTCTCTCGAAGACCCATGGCCCGATGATAGTGTCACTCTAAAATTGTGGTGACACCAAGATTCTTGGGGCGGGACGAGTATGACCTTGACCTTCGGCATCTATCCCGGCGGACTCCTGGGAGACGACCACGGCATCGTCCACCCGGTCAGCCCGGACGTTCCGGACCGCATCATCGAGGCACTCGACCGGCTCCAAGGCGACGGGGCCGCGCTGTCGGTACGCGCCTACCGGTCGTTCTCGGGTACCGAGACGCCGTTGGAGCCCCCCACGCCCGCCGACCCGCAGTCCTACCTCCAGCGCGGCCGCACACTCGACCTGGTGCTGCAGTTCCGTGAGCCGTCCGGCGAACTCGACGGGTGGCTGGAGTTCGTCCGCGAGGCCATCCGGAGCGGCGGACCGCAGCTGGCGTCGATCCAGATCTGCGAAGAACCCAACGCCCGGCTTCCCGTTGTGGACGGCAGCATCCCCAACGTCCGGAACGCGCTCGTCCAAGGGGTCATTGCGGCCAAGCAGGAGGCCCGAGCCCTGGGACACAGCGTGGCGGTCGGCTTCAACGCCGTTCCCACCTTCGATCCGGCCGACACCTTCTGGTCCGAGCTGGGTTCACTGGCCGACGCGCGTTTCCGGCAGAGCCTGGACTACGTCGGCCTGGACTTCTTCCCGGATGTATTCCGGCCCATCGCCGCCGACCGGTTGGCCGAGGCGGTCACCGCGGTCCTCGGGGCCTTCCGCCACACCGACCTGCCGAAGGCCGGAATCCCGGAGAGCGTCGCCATGCGTATCTGCGAGAACGGCTGGCCCACCGGACCGGACCGCACCGAACAGCGGCAGGCCGCAACCCTCGAGAGGGTCATCCGGACCGTGGCCGGTCTCGCCGACGACCTGAACATCGACGGATACTCGCTCTTCGCCCTGAGGGACGCCGACAGCACCGCGGACGGGCTCTTCCATCGCTTCGGTCTCCTGTACGACGACTACACCCCCAAGCCGGCCTTCGAGACCTATCGGCAGCTCATCAGCGAATTGGGCCGCCCGCCGGTCGTCCCGGCACCGTGATGGCGTGGCCTGCGGACCAGGACGGCACCCCGGCGCGCGGCGGCGCGGCAGCACGCCGTACCGATAGTCTGCGAGGCGTGATCGACTCGTACACGTCCCTTGACGACGTCGGTGTGGCCACGGCGGCGGCACGTGCCGGGGCCGAGGTGGTGCGCGAGATGTACGGTCGGCGGCTCTCCCGCATCGACAAGGCTGACGGGGACTTCGCCACCGCCGCCGATGTGGCGGCCGAGAAGTCGATCCTCGAGGTCATCCGTGCCGCTCGGCCCGATGATGCGCTGCTCGGCGAGGAGAGCGGGCGGCAGGGCGCTGCCGGCGCCGAGCGACTGTGGATGGTGGATCCCCTGTGCGGAACGCTGAACTACGCCGCCGGCACCATGCTGGTGGCCGTCAACGTGGCGCTGCGCGACGGAGCGGCGGCGGTGGCCGATCCTTTCAGCGGGGAGGTCTTCTTCACCGACGGTGAGACCGCCTGGGCGCGGCAGGACGGGGCCGATACGCGGCTGGCCCCCACGCCCGCCGACCGGTTGGTGGACGTCAACCTGGACCCGCCCTTCCCGAACGCGCCCGGATTCAGGGCCGTCGACCTGCTGGCCCACCCAGAGTTCGCCGATCGGTTCAAGCCGCGTGTCGGCTCCACGACGCTGGCGTTGGCCTGGGTGGCGGCCGGCAAGCGCGCCGCGTATGTCACGGACGGCCGCGACCTGTCCGGGAGCGTGCACTTCGCCGCGGGCATCGCCGTGTGCAGGGCCGCCGGTTGCGTGGTCACCGGAATCGACGGTGCCCCGCTCGGACGGGACGGCCGGGGGCTGGTCGTCGCCGCCGATGCCGAGACCCACGGGCAGCTGATGGCGATGATCCGCAGCCGAGGCTAGTCTCCCGTGGTCACCGGACGCCGCTGCCCGCTCCCGTCGGTTTGTGCGTCATGAGTCCCGGCGGCCGGCCGCCGGGGCCCTCGACCCGCGGAGGACGCCGAGACACGGTCCGGATCACGGCGCTCCAGCTCCTGACGCAGCCGGGCGAGCGCTCGATGCAGCGTGCTCTTGACGGTTCCGGCCGACATGCCGAGGGCGGCGGCCGTCTCCTCCGTGGACATGTGCTCCCAGTGCCGTAACACCACGACGCTGCGCTGCCTCGGCCCGAGCACCTTCATGGCGTCGATCAGGAGCGTACGTTCGGCGTGCCGGGCGGTGGAGTCCGGGACGGATGCGTCGGGCAGCCGGGCGGTGAGCACCTCTTCCAGCCTCCTGGCCCGCCACCACTCCGTACGGGTGTTGATCATGACGCGGCGCAGGTAGGCGTCCGCTAGCCGCTTGTCGGCTATGCGGTCCCAACGGTGATACGTCCGTGCGAGCGCGGTCTGCAGCAGGTCCTGGGCGTCGAGCGGGTCCGAGACCAGCCGCCGGGCGCTGCGCAGCAGTGCGTCACGGCGCATACGGACGTATTCCTCGAACTCCAAAGGCCGGTCGGGGCACGTGCGGGCACGCATGGGCCGGGTTCCTTTCATGGTGGTGCTGCACGGTGGGCGCGGTGGGCAGAAGCCGTGGTCCGCTCTCGCCCCCGCCGCCCGGAGCGCCCTGGGCGGCGCGGTGGGACGCGGCAGGGGCGTCGGCCAGTGCCGACGACTTCGTCGATCGTCAGCAGCAGCGGTTGCCGGGGTCTGTCTCGATGCCCCCGACGCCGTGGTGACCCCGAGCGAGATCACTCTGCTGTGTGGCGGCCGGAGAGGTGTGGGGCGACCGCTCGACCAGCGTCGGCGCCGTGTTCACCAGTCCGGCGCCCAGCGTCACGGCCGCTGCCGCCAGTGCGAGCCGCTTGCACACGTTCATGATCGGTCTTTCCCTTCGGTGTGATCAGGCGAACCGGCCGGATCGGCTGTTCGCGCCTTCTGACCACGACTTTTCGTGCTGAGGAATTGAATGGGCAGGTTGTTCCGCCACCCTGATCAATGCCGCGGTGGGACGCGGGCCCGGAAAGAGCGGACCGCCTCAGCACGGAATCGGCGCTTAGCACATGCCGTGACCCAGCACGCTGTTTCTTCCCAAACCTTCCCCCAAGTCCGGGACGTCCAGGATGATGGGGCATCGCTTCGGACGGCTCGATGGGGGAGCAGCGCCGGTGGGGGAGCTTCAACTGCTGACGGACAACGCGATCCGCCAGGTATCGGAGGACGATTTCGGGTTCCGCGCGCACGCACGTGTGCTCTGCAACGCGCTGGAAGGAACGGAGGATCTACCGCTCACGGTGGGCATCTTCGGCCCCTGGGGCATGGGCAAGTCCAGTTTCATGAACATCTGCCTCGACCTCCTCCGTGCGCGGAACGTGCCCACGATCTGGTTCAACCCGTGGAAATACGACGAGAAGGACGAGATCTGGCACGCGCTCATCCAGACCGTCCTCACCGAGATAGCCGACGACCTCGAGAAGCGAAGGGCGGCCGGCGAGGAGTCGTGGCGTGAGCGGATGGCCGAGGTGCTGGTCACCGTGCGCCGGCTGAGCAAGGCCGCCGCCTGGCTGCTCGCCCGCCGTACCGCGGCGCCGCTGACCGGGGGCGTGCTCGCGGCCGAGGACGTCGACCGTTTCCAGGAGGCGTTCGCCGCATCGGACGTAGAGGCATACGTCCACGTCAACCACTTCGAGGAGGACTTCAAGGACGTCGTCCACCAGTACACCGACGGTGGGCGCCTGGTCCTCTTCGTCGACGATCTCGACCGGTGCACACCGGACGCGGCCATCACGGTCCTCGACTCGCTGAAGCTGTTTCTGGGCGAGGCGTCATGCGTCTTCGTCCTCGCCATGGACCAGCAGGTCATCACCGAAGCCGCGGGACGCAAACTGGGAGGAGACACACCCGACCTCGTCCGGGGCCGGCAGTACCTGGAAAAGCTGATCCACTTTCCGTACCACCTTCCGGGCGTGCCGTTCGAGCTGCTCTACCGTCAGATGCAGGCGAAGATCCGCCCGGAATCCCTGGCCGGTTCCGGTGAACTCTGGGAATTGATCAAGGTGGCCTTCGGCGCCAATCCGCGACGGGTCCGCAGATTCGTCAACGGCCTGAATCTCACCGCCGCCACACTCGCCCTGCACACCCAACCGTCCACGCGACGCCTGCTGCATGCCGGCATCCTGCTGACACTGCGGATGCTGTATCCGTCGTTCTTCCTCATCCTTCAGGAGGATCCCGGCATCTGGAACCGGTTCGACGAGGCGGAAGCCCGGAAAACGCAGCTCGGTGGACGCGACGAGATCGTCGACGGACAGAATCCAGGTGTGCGGCGACTCCTTGCGGCGGTGTCCGCGCACCGCGAGGGCTTCGACTTCCCGCTGCCGCCGACGGCGGACGAGGTGAGACTGCTCACCGAGGTTCTGACGGTGACGGGCGGACTTCCCTCGGCTCCGGAGGACCACTCATGACCGAGATCGTCTCGGAGCACGAGGCCCGCTACGTCGTCGGGCTGGACATCGGCGACGGCGAGAGCGCCCTGTGCTGGGTGCCGACAGGCCCCGGCCACTTCCGTGACAAGGCACGCATCTTCGAACGGGCCTCGCAGGAGCGGAGCGTCATCACCGCCACGGCACTCGAAAGCCGAGGCGAGGGCGAACCCAACCGGTTCGTGATCGGCGAGGAAGCCTTCCTGTCCAGGGGCTGCAGTCACTTCAACGTCAATTTCAAGACGGCGACCGATCCGAACGACCCTGTCACACCACAGGCGGTGCTGTTCGCGCAGGTACTGCTGGGTGAGTTCTTCGCCGCCCATCCCGACGTACACCGGCATTGCGCGGTGTACGTGGGCCACCCCGCGGGGTGGCCGAGGGAAGCCGTCGACGTCTACCGGAAGCACTTCGGGACGTTGCAGGTGCCCGTGCATCTGATGTCGGAGTCCCAGTCCGCGCTCGTCCATGTGCGGGACCGTCGCGTCGCCGACCCGGCGGCCACCGCACAGGACGCCGACCTGCGGAACGTGCTGATCGTCGATGTCGGGTCGTCCACCACCGACTTCACGTTCGTCTCCGACCTCACACCGCGCAACCTCCCCGTGGGCATGTCCCTGGGCTGCCGCAGGATCGATGAGGAACTCGCCCGACGCGTCCAGGCGGCCTGCGGAGACGACAGCGAGTTCAAAGCGGCACTGGCCGCTCCCGGCGGCAAGGAGATGCTGCGGGTGGTGTGCCGCCGCGCGAAGGAGGCCCAGTTCACGCGTGACAGCGCGGCGGAGACAAACTTCCTCCGCATGCACGCGGGATGCGACGGGACCTTCACCCCCATCATCGAGAAGGGATTCGGCTGGCTGCGCGGTGTCGAGATCCCCGAAGACGTCGTCGCCGCGCCCGGAGGCTGGGCGGACGACTTCCGCGCCGTCCTCGCCGAGGCGAAGCAGCATCTCGGGGAGACACAACCGCAGTTGATCATCACCACGGGCGGCGGTTCCAGGATGCCGGTCGTCCGCGCCGCCTGCGCCGAGGCATTCCCGGAGGCGATCCTGGAGAACGACCCGAAACCGGCCTTCACCGTCGCCCGCGGTCTCGCCAGTGCGGGACGCCATCGCGTCGGGGTGGAACGCTTTCGGCAGGACATCAGGGCACTGAAGGACCAGCCCGTCTTCACCGAGCACATCAAAGACGCCCTTCTCACCGCCTTCGACCACGTCACGAGCGCGCTCCGGCAGCGGTTCGAACAAGAGGTGACGGAGAGTGCCAAGACGGTCGACCTGTTGGACGACCTGATCCACGAGACGGCAGGCCTGGACGACGTGTTCCGCCGGCTGCGGGTGTCCCTCGAGGCGTCCCTGACTCCCGTCGTCCTGGAGATCTGCCGCTCCTACGGGGTCAGGGACGACCAGTTCCCGATCGACTTCACACTGCCGGACATCGTCGGCACCACGATGAAGGCCCGGATTCGCACGGCCTGGCGCACGATGGGCATGTCCCAGCAGGTCCTGTCCGCCGCCGCGGGGGTCGAGGACTTCGGAACCATCCTGCTCCAGGCGGCCCGCACCATCTACAGCATGAAGGGCCTCGGCCCGCTGCTCGCCACCGCGGCGGCTGTGGGCGGAGCGGGGGTCACGGTCATCGGTGCTGCCCAGGGGGTCGACTATCTGGCGCGTCGGCGTCTCCAGAGCGTCCTGGAGACAGCGGAGTTGGAGTCGGCCGAGGTCACCAGGATGGTTGAGGAGGTCGCGGAATCCATCACGGTTCAGATGGATGCAAGGGCCGTGGAGATCGAACGCTTCGTCCTCTGACTCGGCGTCCGTGAGTCCGTGGCGTGGGGAAAGGCCGTGGGCTGCACGGGAGAGACGGCCCCAAACCTGTGGCGACGCCTGCGTGAGCCCGCGTCGGTGGCCATCGCTCCGGAACCCGCCGCCGGGGGCCGATGGTGACGCCGAGTCGTCCCGGATGGGAGGATGGCCGGCGACAAGGCGACGGCGGAACGAGGAAGCCGGTGTGAATCCGGCGCGGTCCCGCCACTGTGATCGGTGAGCGGATCCCGAACAGGCCACTGCCCGTAGGCGGGTGGGAAGGCCGGGACGAGCTTGGACCCGAGAGCCAGGAGACTCCCGCGGTCGCCTCCTCCAGGACAACCGGGGCGGATTTCCCCGAAGAGGACGGTGAAGCGTCATGCGCGTGAGCTCGATCGACGGGACGACTGCCCGACCGCCGGAACACGGGTCGGCCGACCCTGCACCGTGCAGGGTCGTCGTATGCCGGGACTGTTGCTGCGGCAGCCCGAAGGTGGCCGGAGTCGATCACGCGTCGCAGACCGACCGTCTGAGCGCGGTGGTGCCGGTACGCATCTCCACCTGCCTGGATGTCTGCGATCAGGCCAATGTGATGGTCGTTCAGCCCTCCGCCGCCGGGCGCGCCGCCGGCGCCCGACCGGTCTGGTTCGGCCTCGTCAACGACCCGGACGCGACCGAGGACATCGCCGCCTGGGTGCGGGCCGGCGGTCCGGGCGTCGCCCCCCAGCCCGCCATTCTCGATCTCTACGCCTTCGCACCGCCGAGGCGGCGTACCTCGTTCTCACCGGCACGCGGCCGGGGCCCCTCATAGGGAGTGGCAGCCTCGCCGATCGAGCCACGCGGCAGCACCGTCGAGCGGTGTATTCAGCCGTGGTCGGGGCGGCATGCGCCCGGCCGCCTTTGCCGCAAGCGTCAGTGGACCGCCGCAAGCGTCAGTGGACAGAGAACCCGCCGTCGACGAAGATCGACTGGCCGGTGACGTACGCCGATGCCCGGCTCGCCAGGAAGACCGCCGCGCCCGCGAAGTCCTCCGCCAGACCGTTGCGCCCGGCCATGGTTCGGGCGGCGAGCTCCGTCACCTTGGCCGGATCGGCGGACAGCCGGCGGTTCAGCGGTGTCATCACGAAGCCGGGGACGAGCGTGTTGGCGGTGACGCCGTGCGGCGACCACGCTTCCGCCTGTGAGCGGGCCAGCGATTCGAGGCCGCCCTTGGACACGCCGTACACGCCGCTGTGGACGAAGGCCCGGTGCGCCTGTTGTGAGGTGATGTGGATGATCCGCCCGTAACCCCGCTCGGCCATGCCGGGGCCGAAGCGCTGACCGAGGAGGTGGGGCGCCTCGAGGTTCACCGCCATGGTGGCATCCCACACCTCGTCCGTCAGCTCGCCCATCGGCGGACGGAGGTTGATCCCTGCCGAGTTGACCAGGATGTCCGGCTCCCCGTACACCGCCGCGGCCCCCTCGGCCGCCGCCCGTACGCCGTCTCGCGAGCCCAGATCGGCGCTCACCCAGGCCGCCCGGCAGCCGTCGCCCACCAGTTCCTCGACCGTGGCGGCCAGCTCCGTCTCCCGGCGCGCCACGACCACGACCTTCGCTCCGGCATGGGCGAGGGCCCCGGCGATGGCCCGACCGATCCCCGAACTCCCGCCGGTGACAAGTGCGACCCGGCCCTCCAGCGAGAAGAGATCGGTGAGGTAGGACTGCGGCGTCATCTTCACATCCCGGCATGGACTCGGACGGCTGGTTGGCGCGGACTGACGTCCGACCGGACGACCCTACGGGTATGCCGGCGGCCCTGCGGCTGCCGGGCCGGGCACGCGGATGCCGACGCCCTTTCAGCGTGGTTCCGCAGGGTGGGGCCTTACCCTTCGCGGAGTCGCGCCTTTGCTTCACCTCTTGACGTGTCTGGTTCAGACCTTTAAGTTCACGGATCACCGGCAATCCAAGAATGAACTCAACGTTCAGCCTGATGAACTCGACTGCGCAGCCTCCCCCACCGTCGGCGCACGCGAAAGGCTGGAATGCCCATGGCCGAGCCACCCCCCAACGGATGCGGACAGGCCACCGGAGCCCGCAAGATGCTGCGGTTGTTCGTTCTGCTCGCCGCACTGCTGGGCCTGACGGTTCCCTCCGCGCAGGCCACGGCCCCCGCCGCGCCCCCGTTCAAGGTTCTGGCCCTCTACAACGGCACCTGGGACGCCGCTCACATCAGCTTCGTACACGAGGCGAACGACTGGTTCCCGAAGCAGGCGGTCGCGAACGGCTTCACGTACACCGCGAGCAACGACTGGAGCCTCCTCGCCAACGGCGGAGTCGACGGCTACCAGGTGGTGCTCTTCCTCGACGACCTGCCGCAGACCGCCGCACAACGGGCCGGATTCGAGCGGTACATGCGTGACGGCGGGGCCTGGATGGGCTTCCATGTCTCGGCCTTCACCACCGACGCGTCGAACTGGCCGTGGTACCACAACCGGTTCCTCGGCAGCGGAAACTTCAAGACCAACACCTGGGGCCCGACCGCGGCCGTCCTGCGGGTCGAGGACCGCAGCCACCCGGCCACCGGAAACCTGCCGGCGACCTTCACCTCGTCGGTGAGCGAGTGGTACAGCTGGTCCAACGACCTGCGCCGGAACCCGGACATCAAGATCCTGGCCTCCGTCGACCCGAGCAGCTTCCCGCTCGGGACCGACCCCGACCAGAGCTGGTACAGCGGCTATTACCCGATCCTGTGGACGAACACGAAGTACAGGATGCTGTACGCCAACTTCGGCCACAACGCGATGAACTACGACACCAGCACCACACTGTCGTCCACCTTCGCCAGCCCGACTCAGAACCGGTTCGTCCTCGACGGGCTCAAATGGCTCGGCAGAGCCGGTGACGGCAATCCGCCTTCCGGACCCATCTCCGAGACGGCCTGGTACACGATGCGGAACACCGGGAACGGGACCTGCGTCGACGCGCGTGCCGCGGCCACCGCGAACGGCACCGTCGTCCAGCAGTACGCCTGCAACAACACCACTGCGCAGCAGTTCGAGTTCCGCTCCACCGACGGCGGATACGTCCGTATCGCCGCACGCGGCAACCCACAGCAGGTCGTCGACGTCACCGACGGCTCCCTGGCGGAAAACGCCCCCCTTCAGCTGTGGTCGTACGCCGGCGGCCGGAACCAGCAGTGGCAGCCGGTCCCGGAGACCTCCGGCCGATACCACTTCCTCGCCCGCCACAGCGGCAAGTGCCTCAGCGCCTCCGGCACCCCGGACAACAGCATCCGGCTGACCCAACGAGGCTGCGACGGCTCCAGTACGCAGAGCTTCCAGCTCATCGCCCGGTAAGTCCCGCTCCGCTCTCCACTCCCCGGGAGGCCCCCATGACACGCTCCAGGCTCCTCGCGACTACGACCGTCACGGCTCTCGTCGGCGCACTGGCCGCCATCGGCAGCGGCAGCGCACACGCCGCGGACCCGAACGTCGCACCCGGCGGCAACTTCGACCTGTCGATATGGCAGCTCCAGGAGCCGGTCGGCTCCCCGGGGTCCCCGACGACGATCCCCTCGTCCCGGCTCCAGGGCCCCAACGGCTACCAGGACTCCTACTTCTACACCGACACCCGGGACGGTGCCATGACCTTCTGGGCGCCCGAGAAGGGCGTCACCACACCGAATTCCCACTACGCCCGGTCGGAACTCCGGGAGATGAACCGTGACGGCAGCGCCGCGAACTGGTCGCTCAGCGGCACCCACCGGCTGAGCGCGACCCTGCGCGTGGTGTCCGTGACGTCAAACGTGTGCGTAGGGCAGATCCACCTCGGCACCGGGGGGCCCTCCACCAAGCCGCTTCTGGAGCTGTACTACCACTCCGACGGCGACATCGTCCTGGGCACCGAGAACTCACCGTCCGGCGGCCAGACCCTGCACACGGTGGGGCGTGTCCCGATCGGCAAGACCTGGAGCTACACCATCGGTGTCTCCGGCGGCAACACCATCGACCTGACCGTCAACGGCAGCACCACCCACTACTCCATCCCCTCGTCGTTCAAGCCGTACAAGCAGTACTTCAAGGCCGGCTCCTACAACCAGTCCTCGTCCGACAGCACCACGAAGGGAGCCCGGGTCGCCTTCTACGGGCTGACCGTCTCCCACCGGTGACCGCCCGCAGGCACCGGTGGTCGCAGTCCGTGCCGGGGCGTGCGGTTTCCGTGGCCCCGGCACGCCTCGCCCGGGCGGCACTCGTTCGGCGCGCGCGATCGGTCCTCAGCTGGTGTGCTGGTGGCAGGGGCCGCTCCACCCGTTCCGGAGAGTCAGATGAGTACCTATCGAGTCGCGCAGACGGCCGCCGCGGATGGGCCCTTGGAGATCGCCGAGCGCGGGGTGCCGAAGCCGGGCCCCGGCCACGTGCGGATCGCCGTCGAGGCGTGCGGGATCTGCCGCAGCGACGCCCTCTTCGTGAACGCCGCCGTACCGGGTATCGAGTTTCCCGTGGTCCCCGGTCATGAGATCGCCGGGCGCATCGACGCACTCGGTGAGGGAGCGGGGGACCGGGGCTGGCAGACGGGTGACCGGGTGGCGGTGGGCTGGTTCGGAGGCAGCTGTGGCCACTGTCCCCCTTGCAGACAGGGCGACTTCATCGTCTGCCCGAACCTGAAGGTTCCGGGATGGGCCTACGACGGTGGTTTCGCGGAGATGGTGATCGCGCCGGTCGACGCCCTGGCCCGGATTCCCGACGCGCTGGCGTCGAGCGAGGCGGGGCCCATGGCCTGCGCCGGGGTGACGACGTACAACGGGCTGCGGCGCAGTTCCGCCCGGCCGGGTGACCTGGTCGCCGTCCTGGGCATCGGCGGGCTGGGCCACCTGGGAGTCCAGTACGCGGCCGCGATGGGCTTCGAGACCGTGGCCATCGCCCGCGGAGCCGACAAGGCCGATCTCGCCAAGCAACTCGGGGCCCACCACTACATCGACAGCACGGCGGACATCGCCGTGGCAGAGGCGCTGCAGTCGCTCGGCGGCGCGAAGGTCGTGCTGGCCACCGCCGGCAGTTCCGACGCCATCACGGCGACCGTCGACGGACTCTCGCGCCGTGGTGAGCTGGTGGTGATCGGAGTGACGCCCGAGGCGCTGGGGATCAGTCCCCGGCAGCTCATCTCGGCAGGCAGGACCGTCCGTGGCCACCCGTCCGGGACCGCACAGGACGTGGAGGATGCCATGGCGTTCAGCTCCCTGCACGGGATTCTGCCGATGATCGAGCCCATGCCTCTGGAGCAGGCCGATCGGGCGTATCGCAAGATGCTGTCGGGTGCCGCCCGCTTCCGTATGGTCCTCATCTGCTGATCCCTGGGGCCGCGGGAGCAGTCGTCCAAGGGGTCGGGTGTCGGCCCGGGCCCGGGACACGAGCATCGGGCCACCTTTGACTTTCACGATGACAGAGGTAATCCTCATATCTGGATGTTGTACGTCATCCACATTCGAGGAGAACCGGCCGTGTCCGACACCTACGACCCCCGCCGCACGGCGATCCTGCTGGTCGATCCCTACAACGACTTCCTCTCCGAGGGCGGCCTGATCTGGCCGCGAGTGGAGCCCGTGGCCAAGGAGGTGGGTCTGCTGGGCAATCTGCGCTCCGTGGTCGGCTCCGCCCGCGAGGTCGGCGCCCATGTGGTGTTCGTCCCGCACCGCCGCTGGGAGCCGGGCGACTACGAGGCGTGGGACCATCCCAATCCGAGCCAGCGCAGCATCATGGAGCGGCACAGCTTTGCCCGGGGAACGTGGGGCGGGGAGTTCCACCCCGACTTCCAGCCGCGGCCGGGCGAGGTGGTCGCCCACGAGCACTGGGGCCAGAGCGGGTTCGCCAACACGGACCTGGACGTCCAGCTCAAGCAGCACGGCATCACCCACGTCGTCGTGGTGGGCCTCCTGGCGAACACCTGCATCGAGTCCACCGCCCGCTTCGCCATGGAGCTCGGCTATCACGTGACACTGGTCCGCGACGCCACGGCCGCCTTTCGGCCCGAGATGATGCACGCCGCCCACGAGCTCAACGGCCCGACCTTCGCCCACGCCATCCTCACCACGGAGGATCTCGTTGCCGCCCTGGGGAGCGGGAAGGCATGACGTCGGCGGGAGTGCCCTGACGCGAGAGCATCGGCGCCCCGTGGAACCGTGACTCCCTTGTGCGGAGAGCCGGTTGCCGTGGATTACGCCTCTTTCGGCGGACCGGTTCGTACGACGGCCTGGTCGCCGTGGGGGCCGAACATGTGCAGGATCTCGACCGCGTGCGTGCCGGCGGGGCCGAACCAGTGCGGTTCGCCGGTGTCGAACTCGGCCACCTCGCCCGGACGAAGGGTGAATTCACGTTCTCCGAGGATGAGGCGGAGTTCACCGGCAAGCACGTAGAGCCACTCGTAGCCGGTGTGGGTCACGAGCTTCGGTTCCCGGTACGCGAGGACCTGCTTGAAGACCTGGACCCGGCCCGGGTACTGCGTCAAGGGCACAAGGACGCTGCCACGCTCGCGGCGACGGGGTTTCAGGTGGACGCGAGGGTCACCGGTGACGGGAGCCGCCACCAGTTGGTCCAGAGCGACGCGGTGCGCCCGCGCGAGCGGGATGAGCAGATCCAGCGTAGGGCGGCGTTTGCCCGACTCCAGGCGTGACAATGTGCTCACGGATATCCCGGTGTCCGCCGCGAGCGTCTCCAGCGTGAGTCCGCGGTCGTGTCGCAGTGCTCGCAGCCGCGGCCCGATGCCCTCGAGTATCTCCATGAGTTCGGCGTCCATGAGGTCCATGGGATCCATTTTGCAGACTCCGCAAATTTCCTGGGCCGGCCCCGTCACCTGATCCGAGCATGGGCCCACTGACGATCCCTGACGGAAGGTGGGCCCCGTGACCACGACCATTTCGGCTGCTCGACCCGCGTTGAGTGCGCGCCGGCGCTGGACGGTGCTGGCCGTCTGCGCGCTGAGCATGTTCCTTGTCGGCCTGGACACCACCATCGTCAACGTGGGTCTGCCCGTGATCGGGCGGGGCCTGGGCGTGGGCACCCGCAGTCTGGAATGGGTCGTGGACGCCTATACGGTGGTCCTGGCCAGCCTCCTCATCGCCTCCGGCGCCCTCGCGGACCGCTTCGGACGCCGTCGTGTGTTCCGGTGCGGGCTGATCGTCTTCGGCGTCGCATCACTTGCGTGTGCGGTCGCTCCATCGCTCGGCCTTCTGGTCGCCGCACGCGTCGTCCAGGGCGTCGGGGCCTCGATGCTGAGCCCCGTGGCCCTGGCGATCGTGGTGAACGCCATGCCCGACCCACGGGAGCGGGCCCGGGCCATCGGCGTATGGGCGTCGGTCTTCGGGCTCAGCATGGCGGCAGGACCGGTCACCGGCGGGGGACTCATCGCGGCGTTCGGCTGGCGATCGGTGTTCTGGATCAACGCACCGGTCATCGTTGCCGCCCTCGTCCTCGTGGCGGTCTTCGTACCGGAGTCGCGAGGACAGCGGACCCGGCGCCTCGACCTGCCCGGCCAGATACTCCTCGCGTCGGCCTTGTGCGTCGTGGTCGGTGTCCTCATCGAAGGCCCCCGCATCGGGTGGGCGTCGCCTCTCGCAACGGTCGGCTACACCTTGATCGTGGCCGCGACAGGCGGTTTCATCCGGGTCGAGTCTCGTCGGCGCGAACCCCTGATGGACCTCGTGCTCTTCCGGCGACCGCTGTTCACCACGGCGGTGCTGGGCGCCGTGACGGTGTTCGTCGCGCTCAATGTGACTCTGCTGCTCAACACGCTCTATCTCCAGCACGCCCGCGGATGGACGCCGCTCGCGGCAGGCGTGGCGACGCTGCCCATGGCGCTGGGAGCCACCGTGTGTGCGCCGTGGTCCGGCAATCTGGTGGGGCGCACGGGACCACGACGTCCGCTCCTCCTTGCGGGCGGGTTCACCGCCGCCGGGGGACTGTGCATGGTGAATCTCGGCCCGGACACGAGCGTTCTGCTGCTCCTGCTCGCCTATCTGCTCATCGGTATCGGGTTCGGTTTCGCCAACGCACCCATCACCAACACCGCAGTCAGCGGTCTGCCGCCCTCCCGCGCCGGTGTGGCCGGGGCGATCACCTCCACCGCACGCCAGGTCGGTTCGGCGGTCGGTATCGCCATCGCCGGGGGTCTGGCAGCGGGAGTGGGCCCCACCGGCCTCGCCCATGCGTCTCGTCCCGGATGGCTGCTCGTGACGGCCTGCGGACTGTTCCTCTTCGCCGTGGCGCGAGCCTCCCGAGCAGCGACCCCGCCGGCGCGCGGCTCGGCGTGACGCTCGCGAACGCAGCGCCGCCTCCACGTCCGGACACGAACTCCCTCGACCGGTGATGGCATGTTCCGGTCAAATCTGCCAGTCTTCCGGTAACCGTGTCCCTGACCCCACAGGGACACGGCAGGACTCGCACCGGCGATCGCGCAAGCGACGCGCGCAACCCCCGGCTGCCCACCGGCGCACCCAGTCCGGCCGGGCAGCGCCCGAGCATGCCGGAATCCCGGCCGCAACAAAGGAGTTTCGTGTGAGACCCACCCCCCACAAGGCCCTCACGGCGAGCGCACTCGCCGTCGCCGTGACGGCCGCCGTCCTGCTTCCCGTCACCCCGGCGGCAGCCGCGCCGTCCACGGCCCCGCCGGCCGCCGCCTGCACCCCGGCCCAGGTGATCACCAACGGCGGCTTCGAAAGCGGCACTTCGCCCTGGAGCCAGTCGTCGTCCGGGGTGATCACCAACCGCGCAGGCCAGACCGCCCACGGCGGCACCTCCTTCGCCTGGCTGAACGGAGTCGGCAGTACGCACACCGACACCCTCGCCCAGAGCGTGACCATCCCGTCCGGATGCAGCACCGCCACCCTCACCTTCTGGCTGCACATCGACACCGCCGAGACCACCTCGTCCACCGCGTACGACAAGCTGACGGCGAAGATCGGCACGACGACACTGGCGACGTACTCGAACGTGGACAAGAACACCGGCTACGTGCGGAAATCGTTCGACGTGTCGGCGTTCGCCGGCCAGACCGTGAACCTCACCTTCAGCGGCACCGAGGACTACAGCCTCCAGACGAGCTTCGTCATCGACGACGTCGCCCTCGACACCTCAGGCGGCACCACTCCGCCCGCGGACTCCACGCGCACCCCGGCCGCGCCCTCGTACACCGTGAGTCTCAGCAGCAACACCGCCGGCACCGTGTGGACCGGCCACGAGAGTGCGACGTTCACCAACGCATCCTCGACCGCGCTCGGCGAGGTGTACCTGCGGCTGTGGGACAACTACCACGGCACCTGCTCCGCCATGCCGATCACGGTCGGCAACGTCACCGGTGGCACCGCGGGCACCCTCTCGGTCGGCTGCACGGCCCTCCGGATCGACCTGCCGACGCCACTTGCGCAAGGCCAGTCCGCCACGATCGGCTTCGACCTGGGCATCACCGTGCCCAGCGGCGCCGACCGGTTCGGTCACGACGGGGCCTTCAGCTTCATCGGCAACGCCCTGCCCGTTCTCGCGGTCAAGGACGGGGCGGGCTGGCACCTGGACCCGTACACCAACAACGGCGAGTCGTTCTACTCACTGGCCGCGGACTTCAAGGTGACCCTCGACCACCCGAGCACCCTGCTGGTGCCGGCGACCGGCACATCAGCCGACACGCCCGGCTCCAGCGGACGTACGATCACGACCGCCACCGCCTCCAAGGTCCGTGACTTCGCCTGGGCAGCCGGCCCCTTCACCAAGATCTCCGGCACCTCCGCCGCCGGCACCGCGGTCAACGTCTACTCCGTCTCGGACATCAGCTCGGCCGATGCGCAGTCGATGCTCAGCACCGCCAAGACCGCCGTGGACGCCCACGCGTCGCGGTTCGGCGCCTACCCGTACGGTGAACTGGACGCGGTGATCGACAACAACTTCTGGTTCGGCGGCATGGAATACCCCGGGTTCGTCCTCGACCTGGTCAGCACGACGGCGCTCACCCATGAGATCGGTCACCAGTGGTGGTACGGCATCGTCGGCGACGACGAGTACAACGGTCCGTGGCTCGACGAGGCGTTCGCGGACTACGCCACCGACCTGGCACTGAACAAGACCGGCACCAACTGCTGGAACGGCGTCTCGTGGTCCTCGACCGCCGAGAAGATCACCAACTCGATGGCCTACTGGGACGCCCACTCCTCCCGGTACTCCACCGTCGTGTACGGGTACGGCAAGTGCGCCCTGCACGACCTGCGGCGCGTCCTCGGCGACACCGCCATGGCCAAACTCCTGAAGGACTACGCCACTTCGCACTGGTACGGCATCTCGGCCACGTCCGAGTTCAAGGCGGCCGCCCAGGCTGCCACGACCACGGACCTGACCTCGTTCTGGACGCAGCACCGCATCGACGGCTGACGCCGGCGCCGGTTCGCCGCGGGGGCGCCTCCCGGCGTCACCCGCGGCGAACCTCCGCCCATGACAACCTCGGTGCAGCGCAAGGGGATCGAGCCACCGCAGGTCAGCGCCGGCCTGTTGCCGGCCACCGCCAGTCCGGACGGCGTCAGCTCGACCCGGGCGAGGTCCCGGCGTTCAGCATTCCGCCGATGGCGGCGGCCACGTCTGCGGGATGCGAGACCGGCGAGAGATGACTGGAGGGGAGCTCGGTCACCGTGGCGTTCGCCCGTTGGGCGAACCACCGCTGAAGCCCGGGATCGAGAATCCGGTCGTCCACGGAGACGACGTAGGCGCACGGCAGGTCACGCCATGCGCCGCGTCCCGACGGACTCGAGAAGCAAGCGGGGTGCGTGGGCCTCTGGACTGCCGCCAGGACCCGGGTCGTCGTCGCCGGAACATCGGCCGCGAGCGCATCCCTGAACAGATCGGGGTCCAGAGTCGACCAGCCGTCCGCGCCGAACCGGATCGCCGAGCGGCCCTCGGCCGCCGCGCCGCGACCGGTCAGCGTCCGGAGCGACTCCGACTCGTCGGGTGCATAGGCCGCGACGAATACCAGTGCGGTGACCTGAGAGTTGTCGCGGGCGGCCCCGGATATCACCATGCCGCCGTAGGAGTGCCCCACCAGCGTCACCGGCTCGTCGAACGTCGCGATCTGTCGTCGTGTCCAGGCGATGTCCTCGTCCAGTGAGGTCAGCGGCAGCTGGACGGCCAGCACACGATGTCCGTCGTCATGGAGGGCGGCGATGACCGCCTGCCAGACCGACCCGTCACTCCAGGCTCCGTGCACCAGCACGACGTTCGCCATTGCCGTCTCCAAGTCCCGTGATCCGCGATGCGACATCAGACCGCGATCACATGACTCTTGTCGACGCAATAAGGCGGGATACGAGGAGAGTTGACCGGCCGCCCCGCACGGGGGTGGTGCTCGCCGGGGCGGCCGGTGCCGGTGAACTCACCAGGTGTGCGCCACGTCCACGACCAAGTGGTCCGGCAGCCTCAGCACCCGGAACGGCAGTCGCGCCCGTACCCCGAGCCCGACCTGGGTGATGCCCTCGAAGCTGGAGCCGAACTTGGCGTCCCGGAAGGTTCGGTAGCCCTTCAGGTCGACACCGGGCAGGGCCTTGCCGGCCCGTCCGGGGTAGGTGGGGTCGCCGGTCTCCGGGTTGTACGCAGACGCGTGGACCCGGACCTCCAGGATCGCCCCTCCGGAAACCGGGATCTTCCTGCCGGACGGGTCCTGGATGAAAGCGCGGACGTAGCGGACGTCATAGGCGAGCGGACCGGTGCCCGACCCCGGAACGTCGAACACGATGCGGTCGTAGCACTCGTGCCGCCCGGTCCGGATGTTCGTCAGGGATCGCGGCGCGTCCTGGGCGTCCGACCCGGTCTTCGGCAGGCTGCCCCAGCCGGTCGCGCAGGCGGTCGCGGCGGTCCGGGCGGCCCCCGTGCCGGCGGCGGACGCCGGGAGCGCCATCCCCAGGGATCCCGATGCGATCAGCACGGCCACCGCAGTGGCCGTCCAACGCCCCTTGTGCATGATTTCCCCCTTGGTGTCGTGGTTCTCCCACCGTGTGTACAGACATGACACCTAGGGCGCTTGAATGGTTGCACGGCCACCACTCGGCGAAGGCGGGCACCGGCGACTCTCCTGAGCCGCCGGTGCCCGACCTGTCCGCCAGGGCCGGGTCAGCCGCCGACGTACTCCGCCAGGTGTTCGCCGGTGAGGGTGGACCGGGCGGCGACGAGATCGGCGGGTGTGCCCTCGAAGACGATCCGGCCGCCGTCGTGGCCGGCGCCGGGTCCGAGGTCGATGATCCAGTCGGCGTGCGCCATGACCGCCTGGTGGTGCTCTACGACGATGACCGACTTGCCGGAGTCGACGAGCCGGTCGAGCAGTCCGAGCAGCTGCTCGACGTCGGCGAGGTGCAGGCCGGTGGTCGGCTCGTCGAGGACGAAGACACCCCCCTTGTCGGCCATGTGCGTGGCCAGCTTGAGCCGCTGCCGCTCTCCGCCGGACAGCGTGGTCAGCGGCTGGCCGAGGCTGAGGTAGCCGAGCCCGACGTCGGCGAGCCGCTCGAGGATGCGGTGCGCGGCCGGCGTACGCGCCTTGCCTGCGCCGAAGAACTCCTCGGCCTCGGTCACCGACATCGCCAGCACCTCACTGATGTCCCGGCCGCCGAGGTGGTACTCGAGCACCGACGCCTGGAACCGCTTCCCCTCGCACTCCTCGCAGGTGGTGGCGACGCCGGCCATCATCGCCAGGTCGGTGTAGACGACGCCTGCGCCGTTGCAGTTGGGGCAGGCTCCCTCGGAGTTCGCGCTGAACAGCGCCGGCTTCACGCCGTTGGCCTTCGCGAACGCCTTGCGGATCGGGTCGAGCAGTCCGGTGTACGTCGCCGGGTTGCTCCGTCGTGAGCCGCGGATCGCACCCTGGTCGACCGACACGACACCCGCGCCGGCGGGGACCGATCCGTGCACGAGCGAGCTCTTGCCGGAGCCGGCGACACCGGTGACGACGGCCAGCACCCCGAGCGGGATGTCGACGTCGATGTCACGCAGGTTGTTCGCCGTCGCGCCGCGGATCGCCAGTGTGCCTGTGGGCGTCCGCACCTTCTCCTTGACCGTGGCCCGGTCGTCGAGATGCCGGCCGGTGATGGTGCCGCCGGCCCGCAGCCCCTCCACGGTGCCCTCGAAGCAGACCGTGCCGCCCGCCGTACCGGCGCCGGGGCCGAGGTCGACGACGTGGTCGGCGATCGCGATCACCTCCGGCTTGTGTTCCACGACGAGCACCGTGTTGCCCTTGTCCCGCAGCCGCAGCAGCAGGTCGTTCATCCGCCGGATGTCATGGGGGTGCAGGCCCGTGGTGGGCTCGTCGAAGACGTAGGTGACGTCGGTGAGCGAGGAGCCGAGGTGGCGGATCATCTTGACGCGCTGTGCCTCGCCGCCCGACAGCGTGGCCGACGGCCGGTCGAGCGAGAGGTAGCCGAGCCCGATCTCCGTGAACGAGTCGAGAGTCTGCTGCAGCTTCGCGAGCAGCGGCGCCACCGACGGCTCCTCGAGGCCTCGGATCCAGTCGGCCAGGTCGCTGACCTGCATCGCGCACGCATCGGCGATGTTGATCCGTCCGATCCGCGACGACCGGGCCGCCTCGCTGAGCCGGGTACCGTCGCACTCGGGGCAGGCGGTGAAGGTGACCGCCCGGTCCACGAACGCCCGGATGTGCGGCTGCATCGCCTCCGGGTCCTTGGACAGGTACGACTTCTGGACCCGGGGGATCAGCCCCTCGTAGGTCATGTTGATGCCCGCGATCTTCATCCTGGTCGGCTCGCGGTGGAGGAAGTCGTGCAGCTCGGTCTCGGTGTAGTCGCGGATCGGCTTGGCGGGATCGACCAGGCCGGACTCGCTGTAGAGCCGGTAGTTCCAGCCGCCGGGCGTGTAGCCGGGGATGGTGAGTGCGCCCTCGGTGAGCGACTTGGAGTCGTCGAAGAGCTGGGTGAGGTCGATGTCGGAGACCGTGCCTCGGCCTTCGCAGCGGGGACACATGCCGCCGGTGCGGGAGTAGGTCGCCTTCACCGCCTTCTGGGTACCGCGCTCGACGGTGATCGCACCGCTGGCCCGTACCGAGGCGACGTTGAAGGCGTAGGCGCTGGGCGGACCGATGTGCGGCTTGCCGAGCCGGCTGAAGAGGATGCGCAGCATCGCGTTGGCGTCGGTGGCGGTGCCGACCGTGGAGCGGGGGTCACCACCCATCCGCTGCTGGTCGACGGTGATCACGGTCGTCAGCCCGTCGAGGACGTCCACCTCGGGCCGCGCCAGGGTCGGCATGAAGCCTTGGACGAAGGCGCTGTAGGTCTCGTTGATCAGCCGCTGCGACTCGGCGGCGATGGTGTCGAACACCAGCGAACTCTTGCCGGAGCCGGAGACGCCGGTGAACACGGTCAGCCGGCGCTTGGGAATCTCGACGCTGACGTCCTTGAGATTGTTCTCGCGCGCGCCGTGCACGCGGATCAGATCGTGGCTGTCGGCGGCGTGCAGCGCAGGCGACTGCGTGTCCGTCCTCGTGGCCATGCTCATCGTCTCCCTCCGTTGGGCGGGGCCGCCTTGGCGGTCTCCGTCGGCGTCCCCCGACTCGATCTGACCTCTTTTGAGCGGAATGCCCGGTTCTGCTTGGTCGGTGCGGTCGCGGTAACCGTACGCCGTCCGCCTGATCGGCGGTGCCGGGCCGGGTGACGCTGGGCACCCGGCCGAGGCGTCAGACCAGCCAGCGGCCGTCGCGCATCAGCTCGCGGCCGGACATCTCGTTCACCTCGCGCCAAGCCTGGATACGGCGCGGGAAGATGCGGAACCAGCGGTACGGCGTCGCCTGCGTCCCGCGGGTCGAAGCCGGTGCGGGCGGCGAACCGGTCACCGACGGCAACGGGAACGCCGCCTTGCAGTATCCGGCGGGCTGGGTGTCGTCGGACCCCAACTATCCACCCTGTACTTCTGCGCGGACGTTCCCGGACTGGCCCGCCGCAACCTCTATCTCGACCGGCTGGAGAACACCGCGCTGATGCGGCAGATCAGCACCGCCATCGAGACGTTCCGCGACGAGTTGCCCAGGCAGCGCCCGCCGAGGGCTTTCCCGCACTGACCCGGAGCCGGGCACGGTGCCAAGGCGAGAGGCCGCGGATGGCCGGGTCCGCCAGGCCGAGCGGAGGAGGCCGACGCCGTCGCGGATGGACGCGCCGGCCGACGAACCCGGCTTCGCCGCGCTGGGGGTCGGGAAGGTAGCGCTGCACGACCGGAGCACCGAGTCCCGGCACGCCGAAGGGCGGGCCCGTGCTGCGGTCGGAGCGCAGCCGGTCGCGCTCGGCCACCCACCATACGGAACAGACGGGTGCCCGGCGGCAGTTGCCGACATGGGGCGGGCCGCCCTGCACCCCCGCCACGCCGGGTGCCGGATGTGCAGGGCGCAACCGCTCGGTCAATCGAGGGTGTCGGGGTCCGGGCCGGTGTGCAGGCCGCGGTCGAGTGCGGCGATGGCGGTCATCTCGTCGTCGGACAGCGTGAAACCGAAGACGTCGATGTTCTCGCGGATACGGGCGGCGGCGACGGACCTGGGGATCACGACGTTGCCCAGCTGAAGGTGCCGGCGCAACACGACCTGGGCCGGCGACTTCCCGTGCCGCTGCGCGAGGGCCGTGATCGCCTCCTCGCCGAGGACGGCGCCCTGCGCCGGCGGGCTCCATGGCTCGGTGACGATGCCCAGCGGCTGCTGGAGGTCAGCCGAGGTGGGCGAGTGCCGCGGTGGCGAAGGCGTGGTCCTGCTCGGGAGCCCCGCCTCCCACCCCGATGGCGCCGATGAGGCGGCCGTCGCGGTGGATGGGGAGGCCGCCGGCGATGAACAGCAGCGGCCGGTCCAGAGCGGTGGGCAGGCTGTGGAAGAGCCCGTCGGGCTTGACCGCGTCGACGAGGTCGGCAGTGGCGGTGTCGAGCTGGAGGGCGGTGTAGGCCTTACGAGTGCTGGTCTCGCCGGAGATCAGGAGGGCCTGGTCGTCACGGCGGAAGGCGAGCGGGTGGCCGCCGGCGTCCAGGACGGTGACGCTGGCCGCGACACCGGCGGCCTCGGCGGCGCGGCGGGCTGCCGAGACGAGGATCTCGGCCTCGGCGGTGGTCAGCGGGATGACTGCAGTGCGCGCACGGGTCGTGCTCATCGTGGGTGACTCCCTTGGTACGTGTGGCGGGGGGAAAAGCTCAGCGGCCGAGTCCGGCGGGTGCCTGCCTGGCCCGCTCGGAAGCGGTGACCGCGCTGCCGGGGACCCGGGTGCGGGTGCGGCGGTCGAGGAAGGCGGCCAGGAAGGACAGCAGCAGGGCGGTGCCGGAGAGCAGGGCGCCGACCCAGTTCGGGGAGGTGTAGCCGAGTCCGGCGGCGATGACCATGCCGCCGAGCCAGGCCGCGAGGGCGTTGCCGAGGTTGAAGGCGCCGATGTTGGCGGCAGAGGCCAGGGTGGGGGCGGCGGAGGCCTGGTCGAGCACCCACTTCTGCAGCGGCGGCACGGTGGCGAAGCCCAGGGCACCGATCAGCGTCAGGGTGATCGCGGCCAGGACCTTGTTGTGGGCGGTCGCGGTGAACAGCAGCAGGGCCAGCGCCAGGGCACCCAGTGACGTGAACAGCATCGGCATCAGGGCGCGGTCGGCGAAGCGGCCACCGATGAGGTTGCCGCAGAACATGCCGACGCCGAACAGCACCAGCAGCCAGGTGACCGCGCCCTCGGTGTAACCGGCGACCTCGGTCATCATCGGTGTGATGTAGGTGATCGCGGCGAAGACACCGCCGTAACCGAGCACGGTCATCGCCGTGGCGAGCCAGACCTGCACATTGCGGAAAGCGGCGAACTCGTTGCGTATGTTGTCCGTCTCGGGCCTGCCCGTGTCGGGCACGAGCCGGGCCACGCCGAGGAAGCCGACGATGCCCAGCGAGGCGACGACCGCGAAGGTGACGCGCCAGCCGACGGCTTGCCCGACAAAGGTGCCGGCGGGGACACCGACGATGTTCGCGATCGTCAGCCCCATGAACATCAGGGAGATGGCCGAGGCCTTCTTCTCCGGGACGACGAGGTCGGCGGCGACGACGGAGCCGATGCCGAAGAACGCGCCGTGCGCGAGAGAGGCCACTACGCGGCCGATGAGCATGACGCCGAAGACGGGGGCCGCGGCGGACAGGGCGTTGCCGATGACGAAGAGCGTCATGAGGAACATGAGCATCTTCTTGCGGGAGACCTTGGTGCCCAGCACGGTCAGCAGTGGGGCGCCCAGAACGACACCGAGCGCGTAGCCGGTCACCAGCCAGCCTGCGGTGGGGATGGAGACGCCGAAGTCGTCTGCGACCTGGGGCAGCACGCCCATGATCACGAATTCGGTGGTGCCGATCCCGAAGGCCCCGATGGCCAGTGCCAGGAGCGCGAGAGGCATGGGAAGCCCTTCCAGTTGTTGCGGGAGGCGTTTGCAAGCGGAGACAATAGTTGCAGACGCGTGATAGACGCAAACGTCGTAAGTGGTGGTTCGTGGTTACAGGCGTATGCAACTATTTGGATGTGCCCCGCCGATGAAGGAGGTCTTGACGACCGCCACCGACCCCGCCCTGACGGCCCTGGCCAACGGCTGGTGCGCCCTGTTCCTGCTGCACGACCGGATCGAGGCCGCTTGGAACGGGCCCTGCAGGCCGGGCACACCCTGAGTGCCCGCCGTCGTGCTGAGTCAGAGCGCCACCACGCGCCTGGTGACCCGCCTGAGGGCCGCGGTCTGCTGTCCCGCCGCCTGTGCCCCACCGGCCGCCGCGGTATCTACACGGAGGGCCGTTGAATCTCTCCCGTTCCCCGCGCCCGCCTCCGCATGGGAGCTCGCGGACGCCATCCCTTCGTCGCCGGTCAGCCGAGAGGCCGTTGGGAGTCGACCATCAGCTGGAGAAGGTCCCGGAGGTCACGTCGCTGGGCCTGGTCGAGGGCGGCCAGCGGATCGGTCGCGAAGCTCAGGCGTTCACGCAGGTCGTGGGCGGCCGCTCGGCCGGCCTCCGTGGCGGCGATGCGCTTGATCCGTCGGTCGGTGGGGTCCGGAACGCGTTCGACCAGGCCGCGGCTCTGGAGTCGGTCCACCAATGCGGTGAGGTTGGAGGGATCGGTGCCCAGGCGCTCGGCAATCCGTCGCATGGGCAGCGCTTCGTCCAGCGTGAGCAGCACCTTGACCTGTTGCGGCGTGAGGCCGTGGTGCGCCGAGGCGGTCTCGTACTCGCGGCTGTAGAGATCGGTGATCTTCGCGAAGAGGGCGACCACATCTGCGGTGAGCTGGTCCGGGGCGTTCATGAACGCAGTCTAGACCGACTGGAAGGGCACCACCATGGTTGACAATGATGGTGGTACTCAATAACTATTGTGGACGTGCGGACGACTACCGCCGACTCGCGGCGGCACGGGCCACAGGTTCCGGCAGCGTCCCTCCTGCAGCAGAAACCCAGCACACCCAGGGAAAGGCCGTCATGTCCTCCAAAGTCGTCCTCGTCACCGGCACCTCCTCCGGCATCGGTCTCGCATCCGCCGTCGCCGCCGCCCGCGCGGGGTGGGCCACCGTCGCCACCCTCCGCGACCCGGAGCGGGCCGGCGCACTGCGCGAGGCCGCCGACCGGGCGGGGGTGTCGATCGATGTCCGGCAGCTCGACGTCACGGACCCGGACTCGGTGACCGCCGCATTGGACGGCGTCATCGCCGACTACGGCCGGCTCGACGCGCTGATCAACAATGCCGGTGCGGGCCATGTCGGCACCATCGAGAACGAGACGGTCGAGGACGTACGCCGGGTGATGGAGGTCAATTTCTTCGGCGTCGTGCAGACCACCAAGGCCGCGCTTCCGCACCTGCGCGCCTCCGGCGGCCGGCTGATCACCGTCACCTCGGTCGGCGGAGTCGTCGGCCAGCCCTTCAATGAGGCCTACTGTGCGGCCAAGTTCGCGGTCGAAGGCTTCATGGAGAGCCTTGCCCCGGTGGTCGGCAGGCTCGGAGTGGCCGTCTCCGTCGTCGAACCCGGCGCCGTCGCCACCGAGTTCGTCAACAACATCGACCTGGATCCGGCTCAGGTGATCGCCGCCGCCGGCGACTACGCGGAGCCGCTGCGGGGGTATGTGACCCGTACGCAGGGCCAGTTCGCGCATTCCGCGCAGACGCCCGAGCAGGTGGCGGACACCGTCATGGAAGCACTCACCGCAGAGCGGCCCGCGTTCCGGCTCCAGACCTCCGACTGGGCGCGCGCCTTCACCGGCACGAAGCTCGCCGACAACGACGGCTCCGCTGTCCTTGCGATCACCAGCGCATACCTGGGCTGACCGGGGCCCGTGCCGGACCGCCCGAACCGGAGGCAGGAGGCCGCCGTTCGTGTCGTGAAGCCTGGCGAAGCGGTCCTCGGAAGTTCCGAGCCCGGTCGTCAGCCCCGGGTGCCGACGAACAGACTCTGCACGCTACGACCGATCGAGCCCTGCTCGTCGTGAAGGGCCGCTTCGGCCATCCCCATCCCGTCGGCGTCGATGCTGGTCCGGGCGTCGAGGCAGACCCACTCACCCAGCGGGTGCCGGTGCAGGTGCACCGTGAGGTCGGGATTGATGAACACATGTGAGGCGAAGTCGAGCACGTGGCTGAGCCCATTGCCGGAGTCGGCCGCCACCAGGACCCGGTCCAGCGGCATGATCTTCTCGCCTTCCACCAAGGGCACGCGCATCCGCATCCAGCAGGTCGCCGGCCCTTGGCCGAGGAAGGAGCCCGCCGCGAAGCGGGTGTCCATGGCCGTGTGGTAGCCCACCTCCCACGGCACCGGGAA
This sequence comes from Streptomyces glomeratus, assembly GCF_021462825.1. Taxonomy (GTDB): domain Bacteria; phylum Actinomycetota; class Actinomycetes; order Streptomycetales; family Streptomycetaceae; genus Streptomyces; species Streptomyces glomeratus. The sequence goes on from NZ_JAKEEB010000015.1 coordinate 87,297, forward strand.
GAACGGCTCGGAACGGGACCGCTCGGGGGCCGGGACGGTGAGAGATTCACTTGTCGGCGACACCGAACCGGGCGCGGTCCGGATGCGAAGTGCCGTGGCCCGCATGACCTCGTCCCCTCCGTCAGGGGTCAGCGACGCTTCGACCAGCTCCACGCTGCGTCCTTCTCTCAGGATGCGGGTGGTCACCGAAAGCGGGCGGAGCGGCACCGGGCGGAGGATCTCGAAGGTGATGCGGGCCAGGCGCATGTCCTCTCGGGCGCCCGGGCGCAGCTGGACGGCCCGGCCGAGCAGCGCCGCCGGCGGCCCGGCGTGCTGGCTGTGCTCGTCCCAGGGGCCGCGGGTGTGGGCGGTGGGGACGAAACGCAGGTCCCCCACCTGTTGGAAGAACGCCTCGGCATCGCTGACTGGCACGGCCACCGTTCCCCGCTCCTTCCGGCTGATAGGCCGACAGGTTACTCGCTGGTTCACGAGTCTCGGGTCACATAGCCAGGACAGTTAACGATGATTAACGTAACGCCGGAAACGGAGCGAGAGGAGGGAAGCGGTGGAGACCCAGACGGAAGTGACGTACCGCGGCACCGTCTACCCATGGCACTGCGACCACATGGGGCACATGAACGTGATGTGGTACGTCGGCAAGTTCGACGAGGCGACCTGGCAACTCTTCTCCGGCATCGGCATCACGCCCGACTACCTGCGTGACACAGGGCATGGCATGGTCGCCGTCGACCAGCGGATCTCCTACCGCCGGGAGGTTCTGGCGGGGGACGTACTGGTGGTCCGTTCCGCGCTCCTCGAGGTACGGAGCAAGGTGATCCGTTTCTGTCATCGGATGGAGAACGCGGCAACGGGAGAAGTGGCCGCCCTCACCGTGCTGACCGGCGTCCACCTCGACACCACGACCCGGCGTTCGTGCCCTCTGCCCGAGGAACAACTCGCCCGCGCCAAGGCCAGGGTCACCGACCTCGACCCCGGCCTGTGACCGTACGCCCCACGGGTGCAACGGAGCCGGACACTCGGCGCGGATGGGGAGCCGTACGGGCCGTCGCGGCGTTAGGGGCGGCAGCATCGCGGGCACAGCAGAACTCATCGACCACCCGCAGGAGTCCGCATGACGAGCCTCGACCGCTACGACCACGACCCCGATGCGATCGCCTGGGCCCGCGCCAAGGTGCGGAAGAGCGTCGACCGGGCGGAACGCGCCGCCGCCGGCGACACCCTCGGCGCCGAGGACCGCGAGCAGTGGAGGCGGATAGCCGCCTACATGCGGCGTGAGCTTCTCAACCGCGAGGGCGTTGTGCACGCCGCGTTCGACGAACGCCTCCCCGCATTCCACGGGGTGAACGCGGCACGGGAACCCGGAATGAACGAGGACCCGGAGGCCACCCTCAACACCCTCCGCCCCGCAGAACGCCAGAAGACCGCAGGGGCCGTCGACAGGATCCGCGCCTGGATCGCGAGCGAACCCGTCACCGCGCAGACCGACTTCGGTGAGGGCTACCGTGAGGCCCTCCGCGACATCCAGGTCCTCATCGGAGGGCCGGTACCCGATGTACACGGAGCGGGTTCCGGGTGAAGGCCGGAGACGAGGGCTGCCGCGTGCGCGACGGCGCTCAGGTCTGCGTCAGGCGTACGCACTCGGCGACGACGTCCCGCAGGCTTCCGGTCCGATCCATCAGGTCCCGTTGAACGCGGGCGCCGTTTCCGTGCCGCAGCAGGCGGCGCATCGCCTCGCGCGCCCAGTCGAGGTCACCCGCGTCGGCGAGCGCGTCGCCTACATGGTCGAGCAAGGCTTGCATCACCGCCTCCGCAGGCGTGCGCCGCATGGTCACCGGGTGGAGCAGTTCCCCTGCCAGTCCGGTCCGGGCGGCCTGCCAGGCGGCCAGTCGCAGAAGGCTCACACTGTGGTCGACCGGCTCCCGGCCCACCCGCCATGCGCGCGCCGCCGTCTCCACCAGACCCCGGGCGAGGGCGGCGATCAGCTGGGCGTTCTCTGCGTGCAGGCAGACGTCGGAAACCCGGATCTCCACGGTCGGGTACCGCGCGGACAGGCGCGCGTCGAAGTAGACCATCCCCTCGTCGAGGATGACGCCGGTGTCGACCATGTCGGCCACCCGCCGGTGATACCGCTCCGGCGACCCGAACAACTCCGTGGGACCGGCCGATGGCCAGCGCCCCCACACCCGGCTGCGGTAGCTGTGGTAGCCGGAGTCCTGGCCTTGCCAGAACGGCGAGTTCGCGCTGAGTGCCGCGAGCACGGGCAGCCAGGGGCGGACACGGTCCACGACCGCCACGGCCTCCTCGTCCGACTCGACGGACACGTGCACATGGCAGCCGCAGACGAGCTGCTCCCGGGTGGCGATGCCGTACTGCTCGGCCATCCACTGATAGCGCCTGTTCATGCTGATGGAGGGGCTCACGGGCAGCGGTGACGTGGCGAGCGCGGCCACCGCGCAGCCGATCTCCTCCGCATGCCGGGCCGCCTCCTTGCGACAGCGGACGAGTTCACCGCCGAGTTTCGCCATGTCCGATTGCGGATGCGTGGCGAACTCCAGCATCTGCCCGTACAGCTCCTTCTCGAAGACATCCCCCGCCGCCTCGTCCTGCGCCGCGCGCGCAAGAACCGCGGCGGACAATGCCTTCGGCTCACCGGTCTCCGGGTCGACCAGGAGGAGCTCCTCCTCCACTCCGACGGTCCGCACGTCATGCCGCCTTTCTGCTCGTCCGCTGCGACACCGGGGGATCGCCGGGTCGTAGGGGCCCGACTACCCCGCATTCGCGAAAACTGGCGCGGTCGTGTCTCGAGATTCGTTTCGCCGGGGCGGGTCTGACCAGGCCACTGTGTGCCGCATGTCACTTTCCCGCCAGTCGGCCAGGCGGTTCCAGCCGGTCGGCCGGGAGGCGCCGGCCGGTGAGCGGGCTGGTGTCGGCCGGTGGGCGGGGTGTCTTCGGCCGGCCGCCGGGATGGCTGGCACGGCAGGTCCCTGAAGCCTGTAGGCATGACGTTGAACGCAACGCTGGCTGTGCCGGCACAGGTGTCGCGTGAGCCGAAGGCGGATCGCTCGGGCGCCCCGGCCGGTACGCCGTCCACCGGCCGGCTCATCGGGATCGATCTTGCACGTGGACTCGCGGTCTTCGGTATGTACTCGGCCCACGTCGGCCCCGACGTGACCGTGGGCGGGCCGACAGGGTTCCTGCTGGAGATGGCGCGAGGCCGCTCCTCCGCCCTCTTCGCGGTGCTCGCGGGCTTCTCGCTGATCATCATCACGGGCCGCCCGCAGCCACGGACAGGCCGCGCCGGCCGCCAGGCGGTGGTCAGGATCATGATCCGCTCAGTCCTCCTGGGGGCCCTCGGCTACGCCCTCACCGCCCTGGGCACCTCGGTCGACGTGATCCTCAGCTTCTACGGGCTGCTCTTCCTGACCGCCCTCCCGCTGTACCGGTTGCGGGCGAGGACGCTCGCGCTCCTGGCCGCCGCGGGTGCGCTGATCCTGCCCCAGGTCCTCTACGTCATACGGAAGTCGATCGAGGCAGGGAGCTGGGCCGACGCCATCGCCGCCGGGGACCCGCTGGCCCGTGTCACCGGGACGGACGGCATCGTCGAGCTGCTGTTCACCGGGGAGTATCCGGTGCTCACCTGGCTGCCGTTCCTGATCGCCGGTATGGCGGTGGCCCGACTCGACCTCACTCGCTCCCGTATCCGATCCCGGCTGGCCGCCACCGGCGGGGCACTGGCCCTCCTCGGCTACGGAGGCTCCTGGCTGGCCATGCGCCTGGTCCCGCACGCCCTCTCGGCGGTCGCGGCGGCCACGGGCGATTCGGCGTCATCCGCGTGGTGGTCCGACACCGTCGGTGAACCGGAGAACGGCACCCCGCTCGCCTGGCTGCTGGTGGCCGCACCGCACAGCCAGACGACCTTCTCCATAGTCGGCAACACGGGTGTCGCGATTGCGGTGATCGCCGGATGCCTGAGCGTAGCCGCCCGAACGCCGCGCCTCACACGCCTGGCCACACCCGTTGCGGCGGTCGGCATGACAGCGCTGACCGTCTACGTCCTGCACATCGTCGCCCTCTGGTTCTTCACCCACGTCTGGCACGTCGCCCTGGTCGAGGACGGAAGCATGGCCGCCTTGCCCGTGCTGCTCGGCTTCATCGCGGCCGCGACACTCCTGGCCGCCGTGTGGACTCGTCTGTTCCGGCGTGGCCCCCTGGAGTACCTGCTCCACATCGCGACCCGGCCCGCTCGGCACATCAAGTGAGACGGCGGCCGGGAAGCGTCAGGAGCCTGGTGATCGCCGGTGGGAGCAGCAGCTCTACGGCCGCCCGCCCGGCGACCGCGCCGAGGGTGCTGAGCGGATCTCCCGGTAATCGGCATGGGGCAGCGTGTCCTCCGCCAGGACATCGTCGCCGTAGAGATCCCGGATCCAGTTGGTTTGGTAGACGGTGTCGAGATAGCGCTCGCCGAGGTCCGGAGCGATGGCCACCGCGGTGAGGGACGGAGTGTCACACCGGGTCAGCCAGTCGATCGCCCCGCTGACCACGGTGCCCGTGGAGCCGCCGAACAGGAAACCGTGCCTGGCCAGGCAGTGGCAGGCCCGCACGGTGTCGGCCTCTTCGACTTCTATCGCCTCGTCCACGTACGACGCGTCGAGCAGCGGCGGTCGTATGCTCATGCCCAGGCCGGGCAGCATCCGTCGTCCAGGTGCTCCGCCGAAGGTCACCGAGCCGACGGTGTCGACGGCGACGATCCGAACGGGGCGGTGCCAGAGCCTGAACCAGCGGGCGCATCCCATGAGCGTTCCGGCGGTGCCCGTTCCGACGAACAGGACGTCGAGGTGCGGGAACCGGCGCGCGATCGCCGGCGCCGTCCTGCGGTAGTGAGCGATCCAGTTGTGGGCGTTGGTGTACTGGCTCAGCCACACATACCGCTCGTCGCGGGCGCACTCCCTACGGACGTAGTCGAGGCGCGCGCCCAGGAAGCCACCGTGCGGGCTGGGCTCGGTGACGACGTGGACCCGGGCGCCGAGCGCCTCCATCAGCAAGCGGGTGGACAGGTTGCAGCGCGAGTCCGTGACACACAGGAACCGGTAGCCCTTGCTGGCCGCTATCACGCTCAGGGCCACGCCCATGTTGCCCGACGAGGACTCCACCAGGACCGACGCGGGCGTCATCACGCCTGCCCGTTCCGCGGCCTCGACCATCTCCGTGGCCGGCTTCAGTTTGATCGATCCGGCGAAGTTGAAGCCCTCGCATTTCAGGAACAGCGGCTGCCCGAAGACCGACTGCAGGTCTACGTAGAGGTCCTCCTCGTTGAAGCTGTAGGGGTCGGATATGACTGGCACGATGTCCTCCGTGGGTCGAGAGCGGCTCGGCCGGGTAGCGCCGCCGGCCGCTCATCCGTAGCGGTTCGGCTGATGGAAGAAGTCGTCGACTACATACAGTTCTCCGGACTCGGCGATCCGGTCGTAGACGTACTTGCCGACCGCCAGATCGAGTACGCCCAGACCGAAGGGTGAGAAGACCACGGGACGGTCCGGTGGCGGTATGACGCGTCCGGCCATGACGTCCTCGAGCGTGCCGTCGAGGAACTGCCGGTTGCCGGTGAGCTGTTCGGTCAGATGCGGTGATGTGTCGGCTCGCAGGCAGTGTTCTATGTCGTCGACGATGTTGGCCGACGCGAGCAGAACCGCGGGTGCCAGGTCACGCAGCGATATGTGGAGCACGAGCGGGCTGTGCGCGAACCATGCCGGGTCGTGGACGTGCGGACGGGCGGCGACGGTGGCGAAGACCACCAGGTCGCTGAGGCGGATCACCTGTTCCGCGCTGTCGTGCACGGTGACGGGCCCCACGGCCCCGGACTGCTCCAGGCAGCAGCGGAAGGCTGCCGCGTTGTCGGGCGACAGGTCGAACACACCGATGTTTTCGAACGCCCAGCCGGTTCCGATGAGGAACGAGTGGATGTAACGGGCGATCAGCCCCGTCCCCACAAATCCGAGGTGCGTCGGGCGCGGCCGGTGCCGGCTGAGCCGGTCGGCGGCCAGCGCGGCCGACGCGGCGGTCCGGGAAGCGCTGATGATCGAGCTCTCCAGGCATGCGAACGGATAGCCGGTGTCATGGTCGTTGAGGATGAGCACCGCCGATGCCCGAGGGATGCCGAACGTCACGTTCTGCGGGAAGCTGGAAATCCACTTGAGGCCGTCCACCCGTGTCTCTCCGCCGAGCGAGGCGGGCAGCGCGATGATCCGGGAGGACGGACGATCGTCGAAACGCAGGAAACACGAGGCCGGGTTCACCGAGCGCCCCGCAGCGTGCAGCCGATATGTGGTTTCGACCAGCTCCACGATGTGCCGTTCCCGTCCCTGCAGCGCACGCTGCACCTGTGCGCCGGAGATGACGGCGAACGGCGGCACTCGCTGCGTCCCGGACGGTGTGAGCCGGGTGGCGGGGGAGTAGGTGGTGGTCATGAGGTGATCACCTCCAGGCGGGCGTCGGGCAGGCGAGCCAGGGGAGCGCCGTGTGTGAGGTGCCGCCGGCGTCGTCGAAGGAGTGGTCTCGCCGGCCGATCCGGTGCTGAGGGGTGCCGAGCGCGGTGGCCCGGGCGGCGGCCAGGCGCGCCTCGGTCGGTGTGCGCGGTGGTTCGCCGGCGGGTGAGGCCGTCGCGTCGCAGATGACGAGGGGCCCGGTGGGCTCGAGTTTCCTGCCGAGCGCCGCCAGAGCCTGGCGGTCGACCTTGCCGTTCGCGGTCAGTGGCAGTTCATCGCGCCAGTGGAAGGCCGAGGGAATCATGTAGGCGGGCAGGCGCCTGCCCAGGCGGTCGCGCACGGCGCCGTCCGGCAGCGGGCGCGCACCGCAGCAGCGGGCCACCAGGCGTCCGCCCCGGTCGCCCGGGGCGACCGCGACCACGGCGGCGACTCCGGCGAAGGCGATCTCGCCGGGGGCGCGGAGCGGTACCTGCGACAGGTTCGCGGCGGTCATCGGCCGCACCTTCCCGCGTCGTCGCGGCCCCGATCCAGCTCCCTGGCCGGATTCCCGGCCCACCGGGAGTGCTCCGGGGCCATCTCCCCCTTCATCAGGAACGAGTCCGGGGCGAGCACCACGCCGTCGCCCACTGTCACGCCGTAGTGGATGAGCGCACCGACCCCGACCGTGCACTCGCGGCCGACAGTGGTGTTCTCGGACTTGAACGTGCCGTCCTCCTGTGAGTGGCACTGGATGGTGCTTCCCGCGTTCAGCGTGCACGCGTCTCCGATGGCCACCATCCTGCGATCGGACAGGTAGCAGCCGTCGTCGAACACCCGGTGCCCGATACGGACTCCCAGGAGTCGCCAGATGACGCTCTTGAACGGGGTGCCGTTGAAGATGCGGAAGTACGTCTCCGACGGCACTTTCCAGTAGCGCTCGCGCCACCAGAAACGAGAGTCGTAGATCGAGCAGTACAGGGCGGCGGGAGGGTGCACCGCGATGAGGACACGCTCGACCGACACGTAGTACACCACTGTGAACATCAGAAGGAGCGCATCGGCCAGGGCGATGGCGGGCGCGCCCAGCAGCGGGTAGGCGTCGGCCGCCCCGGCGGTGAGCAGGAGGGCCCCCAGCACGTAGATCCACCGCACCAGCAGGTACCAGCCCATGGTGGCGGCGTTGTGCCTGTTCTTCGCCGCGAGACCACGGCGAAACGCCTCACCGCTTTTCAACCGGTCGAACCGGCGGTCGCGCAGGACCGATCGCGGGATGGGGAAGCTGGGTGAGCCCAGCAGCCCCACGCCTTCCCGGATCTCGCCGTCGACCGGGACCATGACCTTCGTCGCCAGAAGGCAGTCGTCGCCCGTGCGGGCCCGCGCCGGATAGCAGATCCAGTTTCCCAGGAAGCTGTGCGCCCCGATCGATGTCCGGGACACCCGGAACGCGGTACTGGAGAAGTCGGCGTTCACGATCGACAGTCCGTCGGCGACCATCGTTCCGCCGCCGACGGAAGTCAGGTAGGGAGTGTCCTGCTTCACGAGCGTGCCGAAATTGGCCCCCGTCTGCTCGATGTGCGGGAAGCGGTAGCCGATACCGTGCAGATAGTGGACGATGCAGGAACTGTCGCCGAACAGGCGGGTGAGCACTCTTCTGTTGGTAAGCCGCCCGACCGCCCGGTGCAACGCATGGCGCCATCCGTACAAGGGGTAGTCGCGGTCCGGTGCCAGAGCATGACGGAGCGCACGGGGCGGAACGGTGACGAGCAGAAGACCGAGCAGCAGCCCACCGAAGACCAGCACCGCGGCAGCCACCGCCGCGTCGCGATAGAACGCGCCGCTGAGCAGGCCCGCGGGCCCCGGCTCGACGACCGTTTTGAGCCGGGGGACCGTGACCAGCAGCATGACGACGCCACCGACCGCGAAGGGCACGTACACGAACACGGCGGCCGCCAGTTGCAGGACACTGTGCAGGACTCTGCGCGGCATGGCGTGGGGCACTTCGCCGACGACCTGGAAATTCGTCTCGGTACACTGCGCCGGGGATCCGCCCCAGTGCTCGCCTTCGGGCACGACCTGCCCGCTGTGCAGCGAGGAGGCATGGCCCAGTTGGGCTCCGTCGCCCAGCGCAGTCCCGATGTCGATCACCGTGGCCTCGCTGATGAGCACCGAGCTCCCGACGCTCACCGCACCCGTCTGGATCATGCCCGCGTGGCCGCGATAGCAGGGGAAGAAGGAGTCCTTCCGTATGACGGTGTGTTCACCCACGGTGAGCAGGTCGGTACAGACGGGCACGTGTCGGGAGAGGATGACGCTGCCTTGACCGATGCGGGCGCCCAGTGCACGTAGATAGAGCACGTACAACGGCGAGCCGACGAACAGCACCAGCGGATCCGAAGAGGTCAGTGTTTTCACGATCCAGAAGCGCACATACCGCAGGGACCATATGCGGATCTGCTCCTGCTTCCACCGACCGATGAGTGTCCACTTCACCAGGACCGGAAAAATGCACAGTCCCACGAAGCCGGCAGTGCCGAACAGCAGCGATCTCACATACAGATCGAGTACGCCCGACCGGGCGGAGATCCAGTCGTATCCCCAGGCGGTGGCCATCGCGAGGAGATAGGTGTAGCCGAGGAAGGTGAGGACCTGGAGGAATCCGCACAGCACGTACCCGGTCATGCCTGCCATGGCGGCGGTGGGCGGCTCGGGAGCCGGCAGATCCCGGGAGGGCCTCTGCGACAGCACGACGCGCGGCGGCGCGGCACGGGCGACGGCCGCCGTCAGCTCTCTGATCGTGGGATGGAGATAGACCTCCTTCATCGACACCGAAGGCAGATCCGCCCGCTTGCGAAGCCGCGCGCAGAAATGCGCCATCACGAGGGAATCGGCACCCAGGCCCTCGAAGAAATGGCTGTCGACCGGTACCTGGTCGATGTGGAAGACCTCGGCCAGCACCTCCGCGAGTGCGTGCTCAAGAGATTCGACCGAATCACCGCCGAGGGAGCCGCCTGCTGACCGGCCGTTGCCGGGGGTGCTTCCCGCGCTGGACGCGAGCTTCGTTTTCGAGGCCATGACGTCTATACGGAGCGCACAGATGAATGTATTGAGCAATCGGAACATTTTTCATATGGCGGACATTCGTCTCGCGGAGTAAACCGAGCACCGGCCGCGGCGCGGGCCGCCGGTCATCCGATGGAGCTTGGGGCCGTATGGAGAGAGAATTGGAATGTGATCTTCCGAAACGGCCGCGCAATCCCATGGCCCGGGCGGACCGTACATAGAGGTATGCAGAGGTACCGGTTCCCCGTCGGCCGCGTTCCGGACGAGGCATTGCTGTCCGGACTGGCCACCGGGGACCCGGAGCTTGCCGTCACCTTCGTACGGAGGTTCCAGCACACGGTCTTCGGTGTCGCCATCGCCGTCACCGGGGATCCGCAGCTTGCCGAGGACATCGCCCAGCAGACGTTCGAGCGTGCATGGCGTCACGCGCAGATCTACGACTCCCGCCGTGGTTCGGTGACGACCTGGCTGACGACCATCGCACACAACCTGGCCATAGACGCCGTCCGCTCACGGCGGCCGGAGCCCGTGGCGCCGGAAGACCTCGACGCGATCCTGGGCGTCGTCAGCGAGACGCCCGAGCAGCAGGCCCTCGCCGACGAGGCGTCGTCCAGACTGCGGGCCGCCGTGGCGGAACTCCCGCGCGAACAAGGTCGTGCGCTGGTGATGGCGGGCATCTACGGAATGACGGCCCAGCAGATCGCAGACTGGGAGAGGATCCCGCTGGGCACCGCCAAGACGCGCATCAGGACCGCGATGGGGAAGCTGCGCATCACCCTCGCGACTCCAAAGCGAGGCGACCATGTCCAATGAGGTGACCTGCGACGGCATGCGGGAGATCGGCGCCGAGCTGGCTCTCGGCGTGCTGCCGGGCCGCGAGCGGGCGGCGGCGGTGGCCCATCTGGATCGGTGCGCGGACTGCCGCGAGTACATCGAGCAATTGACCCTCATGGGCGACCGGCTGATCGGGCTGCTGCCGGGCAGTGAGCCGCCGTTCGGGTTCGAGACCAGGGTGGCGCGGTCGCTGATGCAGGAGACATCGCCACGCAAGGGGCTGAGCCCGTACATCCGCCGATCCGGTATCCCACGCACGACACTCGGCGGCCGCGTACGGGTGCGGGCCGCCGCCGGGGTGGCCGCGCTCACACTCGCCGTCGGGTTCGGCGGCTGGGCCGTCGGCACGGCGTTCGAGCATATGACGGCCGGGTCCACGGTCTCCTCGGAGGTCGGGAAGGGCCTGCTGTGGGGAGGGCTGACCTCGCCTCGTTCGCCTGGGAAGCCGACCGGTGAGATCTACGCGCATTCGGGGTCCCCGGGCTGGGTGTACATGACCGTCGACCTGGCCGACGCCGGTACCCCGTACAACGGCGAGGTCGCCTGTCTCCTCGAGCGCAGTGACGGCAGCGCGCTGCGCATCGGCACCTTCACCTTGCACGGCGGCTACGGCTACTGGGGTGGCCCCGCTCCCGTCGACTCCTCGTCGGTCTCAGGCGTCCGGCTGACCTCGTCGGACGGCACCGTGCTCGCCAAGGCCCCCTTGAAAGCGGCGGGGCGGGCGTAGCCGGGCAGGCTGCGGGGCTCCAGGCCGCGCCGAGTACGCGGCGGTCGACGCCCGCCTGCTCGCCCGCAAACCCTCCTCACTCACGCTGCGCGAGGCCGCGGCCCTGCCCCTGGTCGTCATCACAGCGTGGGAGGGCCTGGTCGACCGGGCGCAGGTTCACGCGGGGCAGAAGGTGCTCGTCCACGGCGGCGCCGGCGGCATCGGCCATGTTGCCGTTCAGATCGCCCGTGCCCGCGGCGCCGAGGTCTTCGCCACCTCCTCGCCCGCGCGCATGGAGGCCGTCGAGCGCCTGGGGGCTACGGCGATCGACTACACCACCGCCGCCGTGGAGGAGTACGTCGCCAAGTACACCGGCGGAGAGGGCTTCGACGTCGTCTTCGACACGGTCGGCGGTCCCGTGCTCGACGCGTCCTTCGCGTCCGTACGCACCTACACCGGCCATGTCCTGAGCGCTTTGGGCTGGGGCACCCACAGCATCGCCCCGCTCTCCTTCCGCGGAGCGCTGACCGGGCGCGGGCGGGACCACCGCGGGGAGATCCTGCGCGAGGCAGCCGCCCTCGCCGATGCGGGGGCACTCAAACCCCTGCTCGACAGCCGGCGCTTCACACTGGCCACCGTCGCCGACGCGCACGCGGCCGTGGAGAGCGGCACCACCCAGGGCAAGGTCGTGATCGACAATGACTGACCTCACCCTCTCCGCGACCGGCCGCCTGATCCGGAGTCGAGGGCAGACTTCAGTGCCTCCCGCATCCTGCACCGGCGGCGCGATCACCTGGGCGTCCGCTCCCTCGCCCACCCACAGCCCGATCGGGAACGCTGCGGCCGCCTCCGGCAGGGCGGCCCTGCCGCCCCCGAGGTGCTTGACGAAGTCGGGGCCGGCCCCATTGAGCAGCTCCGGGTCGGCCTCGCGGAAACCGCAGTCGCCGCCGAGTTGATCGACGATGTCGTCAGCGGTCCGACGGCTGCCGCGGTCCAAGGCAACCTCCCTGTGTCAGACCGCCGACGTGGCACACGATTCACCCCATCGGCGTAGCGGCGATGCCCGATGTCGGACTCGCCTGTCCACGCCAAGAGCCTCGGCTGCCGTCACGGGCTTCCCCCAGGCGCAACGAACTGACCGCACCATCGGCCGGGGTGCCGACGACCAAGACCTTCCGCCCGCTATCCGGCCCTGGCTGCGCACCGTGGCGCTTTGTAGCGAGCGAGTGACGAAACACCCTTGCACCCTGCAAAGGCGGGTACTCGACCCCGCGGCGGCAGGATGCCGCCTGCCCGGCCGGGACATCAGGCATGCTTCAGGAAGGCGGTTGTCCCCGATGAGTCGCACGGTGCCCTACGACGCCTCCGCGGTGGACGTGGCCGGTCTGGAGGCGGCGTTGCGTGAGTCTGTGGACGCCGAGATCCGCTTCGACGCCGGCAGCAGAGGTGCGTACGTCACGGACGGCTCCAACTACCGCCAGGTGCCGCTGGCGGTCGTCGTCCCGCGCAGCGTGGAGGCCGGGGCGCAGGTGGTGGAGGCGTGTGCCCGCTTCGGAGCGCCGGTTCTCTCGCGTGGCGGCGGCACCAGCCTGGCGGGGCAGTCGACGAACACCGCTGTGGTGATCGACTGGAGCAAGTACTGCCACACCTTGGTTTCCGTGGATCCCGACGCTCGCACCTGTGTGGTCGAGCCGGGCATCGTCCTCGACGAGCTCAACCGGCGGCTGTCCGACCACGGCCTCCAGTTCGGCCCGAAGCCCTCCACCCACAGCCACTGCACACTGGGCGGGATGATCGGCAACAACTCCTGCGGCGCGTCCGCCCAGGCCTACGGCAAGACCGTCGACAATGTGCGCCGGCTCGAGATCCTCACCTACGACGGGCTGAGAATGTGGGTCGGGCCGACCTCGAAGGCAGAGCGGGCGCGGATCGCCGCCGAAGGGGGACGTAAGGCCGAGATCTACGACGGTCTGGAGCGCATCGCCACCGAGTACCTGGCGGACATCCGGCGCGGCTACCCGAAGATCCCGCGCCGGGTCTCCGGCTACAACCTCGATTCGCTGCTGCCGGAGAACGGCTTCGACGTCGCCCGGACCCTGGTCGGCAGCGAGGGCACCCTGGTGACCGTGCTGCGCGCCGAACTGGAACTGGTGCCGGTGCCCCCCTACCAGTCGCTGCTGGTGCTCGGCTACGACGACATCTGCCAGGCCGGCGACGACGTGTCCCGCGTACTGGAGCACTGCTCACCCAGTCAGCTGGAGGCGCTGGACGGGCGGATGGCGCAGCTGATGCGCGAGGAGGGCGCCTACCTCGAATCGCTCAACGCCCTTCCCGAAGGCGACAGCTGGCTGCTCGTGCTGTACAGCGGCGACAGCCAGGACGATGTCGACGAGCAGGCGCATGCCCTGCTACGGGCCGTCGGCCGCAGCGAGAAGGACCCCGACGTGGCCTTCTCCGACAACCCGGAGCGCGAGCAGAAGATGCTCAAGGCCCGCGAAGCCGGACTCGGCGTGACCGCGCGGCCCCCGGACGACCGGGAGACCTGGGAGGGCTGGGAGGACTCCGCCGTCCCACCCGAGCGCCTCGGCGACTACCTGCGCGACCTCAAGCAGCTCTTCGGCGAGTTCGGCTACGACCACCCGTCTCTCTACGGGCACTTCGGGCAGGGCTGTGTGCACACCCGTATCCCCTTCGCGCTGAAGACCGGCGAGGGTGTGGCCGACTTCCGCCGTTTCGTCGAACGGGCCGCCGACCTCGTGGTCTCCTACGACGGCTCCCTGTCCGGCGAGCACGGTGACGGACAGGCCCGGGGCGAGCTGCTGACCCGTATGTTCGGCGAGCGACTGGTCACCGCCTTCGGCGAGCTGAAGACACTGTTCGACCCCGGAAACCGGATGAACCCGGGCAAGGTCGTCGACCCGAACCCGGTCGACGGGCAGCTCCGCCTCGGACCCTCCTGGCGGCCGGCCACACCCGAGACGCACTTCGGCTACCCGGAGGACGAGCACTCCTTCACCCGCGCGGTGATGCGCTGTGTCGGTATCGGAAACTGCCGCAGTCACGAGGGCGGGGTGATGTGCCCCTCGTACCGGGCCACGAGGGAGGAGGAGCACTCCACCCGGGGCCGGGCCCGCCTGCTGTTCGAGATGCTCGGCGGCCACGCGGACTCGACGATCACCGACGGCTGGCGCTCCACCGAGGTGCGCGACGCCCTCGATCTGTGCCTGGCCTGCAAGGGCTGCAAGTCGGACTGCCCGGTGGGCGTCGACATGGCGACCTACAAGGCCGAGTTCCTCTCCCACCACTACGCGGGCCGGATACGCCCCGCCGCCCACTACTCCATGGGCTGGCTACCGGTGTGGGCACGGCTCTCCCGCCTCGCTCCGTCCCTGGTCAACACCCTCCTCCACACCCCCGGTCTGGCCCGCGCGGGAAAGCGGCTGGCCGGCGTGGCCGAGGCCCGGCAGGCCCCGCTCTTCGCCAAGCAGTCCTTCCTGCAGTGGTACAAGGCGCGCGACGTCGAGGAGCCCGACCCCGCTGACCCGCGGACCGTGCTGCTATGGCCGGACACCTTCAGCACGTACTTCCACCCCTCGATCGCGATCTCGGCCGTACGAGTCCTGGAGGACGCGGGCTTCCGGGTCGCCGTCCCCACCACACCCGTGTGCTGCGGCCTGACCTGGATCTCCACCGGCCAGCTGACCGTCGCCGAGAAGGTGCTTCGCCGCACCCTCGATGTGCTGGGGCCCTACCTCGAGGCAAGCACTCCGATCATCGGCCTGGAGCCCTCCTGTACCGCGGTGTTCCGGGCCGACGCACCCGAGCTGATGCCCGCCGACCAGGACGTCAAGCGTCTGGCCGGGCAGGTCCGTACCTTCGCCGAGCACCTGGTGCACCATGCGCCCGGCTGGCAGCCGCCGCAGCTGGCCCGGCAGGCGACCGTACAGACCCACTGCCACCAGCACGCGATCATGAAGTTCGACGCCGACCGTGAACTGATGCGCCGCGCCCACCTGGACGCCGACGTCCTGGACGAGGGCTGCTGCGGACTGGCCGGCAACTTCGGCTTCGAACGCGGCCACCACGAGGTCTCCATGGCCGTCGCGGAACAGGGCTTTCTTCCCGCCGTCCGCGCGGCCGCCCCCGACAGCCTGCTCCTCGCCGACGGGTTCAGCTGCCGCACCCAGATGGAGCAGGGCGACACCGGACGCCGGGCCCTGCACCTGGCCGAAGCGCTCGCCCTCGGCCTGGAGGGCAGCTTGCCCAGTGACCACCCCGAACGCCTGGCCGAGCGGCCCGCCCACCCGACCCGCGCGGCCCGGTGGGCGACCATCGCGGGCGCCGCAGCCCTCACGGCGACGGCCGCCACCGCGGCCGGCCGGGCGCTGCGGCAGCGCCCGCACCTCACGTGACCGAGCCCCCGAGAGCAACTCAGGAAAGGTCAGAACATGTCTACGAAGGTCTCCGACCACGTCCTCGAGCGCCTGCGCGACTGGGAAGTGGAGTACGTCTTCGCCTACCCCGGCGACGGCATCAACGGCCTGCTCGCCGCCTGGGGCCGTGCCGACGACAACCCCCGGTTCATCCAGGCCCGCCACGAGGAGATGGCCGCCTTCGAAGCCGTCGGCTATGCCAAGTTCTCCGGCAAAGCAGGGGTGTGCGCCGCGACCTCCGGTCCGGGCGCCATCCACCTGCTCAACGGGCTGTACGACGCCAAGCTGGACCATGTGCCGGTGGTCGCGATCGTCGGCCAGACCAACCGCAGTGCCATGGGAGGCTCCTACCAGCAGGAGGTCGACCTGCTGACCCTGTACAAGGACGTCGCCTCGGACTTCTGCGAGATGGTCACCGTTCCCGAACAGCTGCCCAACGTGCTTGACCGGGCGATGCGCACCGCCATGGCCCGACGCTCGGTGACGGCCGTCATCATCCCCGCCGACGTACAGGAACTCGACTACTCCCCGCCCGCGCACGCCTTCAAGATGGTCCCGTCCAGCCTGGGTATGCCGCACTACGCGCCCGTGCCCTCCGACACGGACGTCACCCGTGCCGCAGAGGTGCTCAACGCGGGTGAGAAGGTCGCGATCCTCATCGGCCAGGGCGCCCGCGGTGCGCGCCAGGAGGTCATGGCGGTCGCCGACCGGCTCGGGGCGGGCGTGGCCAAGGCACTGCTGGGCAAGGACGCCCTGGACGACGACCTGCCCTATGTCACCGGCTCCATCGGCCTGTTGGGCACCCGCCCGTCGTACGAGCTGATGCAGGGCTGCGACACGCTCCTCGTCATCGGCTCGTCCTTCCCGTACACCCAGTTCCTGCCGGAGTTCGGGCAGGCGCGGGCCGTGCAGATCGACATCGACCCGCATATGGTCGGCATGCGCTACCCGTTCGAGGTGAACCTGGTGGGCGACGCCGGTGAGACGCTCACCCGGCTGCTGCCGCTGCTCAAGCCGTCCAAGAACCGGGGCTGGCGCAAGAAGATCGAGAAGGACACCGCCCGCTGGTGGGAGGTCATGCAGCGGCGTGCCGCGGTCGACGCCGACCCGATCAACCCCGAGTACGTCGCCCACGCACTCAACGACCTGCTGCCCGACAACGTCATCCTGTCCTCGGACTCCGGCTCCGCCGCCAACTGGTACGCCCGGCACCTGAAGCTGCGCGGCGCCATGCGCGGCTCGCTGTCCGGCACCCTCGCCACGATGGGGCCCGGAGTGCCCTACGTCATCGGCGCCAAGTTCGCGCACGGCGACCGCCCGGCGATCGCACTGGTGGGCGACGGGGCGATGCAGATGAACGGCATGGCCGAGCTGATCACCGTCGCCAAGTACTACCGCGAGTGGCAGGACCCGAGGCTGATCGTGGCCATCCTGAACAACGGTGACCTCAACCAGGTCACCTGGGAGATGCGCGCCATGGAAGGCGCCCCCCAGTTCCTGCCCTCCCAGTCGATCCCCGACGTCGCCTACGCCGACTTCGCCCGTCTGATCGGGCTGGAGGGCATGCGGATCGAGAAGCCAGGCGATGTGCGGGGGGCGTGGGAGGCCGCGCTGGCCGCCGACAAGCCCATTGTGCTCGACTTCGTGACCGACCCGGCGGTGCCGCCGATCCCGCCGCACGCCACCCTCGACCAGATCGAAGCCGCGGCGGCGTCCGTCCTCAAGGGCGACAGCGACCGTGCCGCCATGGTCCGCCAGGGCTTCAAGGCCAAGATCCAGGAGTTCCTGCCCGGCAGCCACCAACGCGAGGACAGGCACGGCGCGAGGGACGGCAAGTGACCGACACCCCGGTGGTGGAGCGGGTGGACACCGCCGTGTTCACCGTCCCCACCGACGCCCCCGCAGCGGACGGCGCCCTCAGCTGGGACACCGCGCTCGTCCCGGCTGCCGTCCGCTGCGGCGACGCACCCGGCATCGGCTACACCTGCGCGCCTGTTGCCACGGCACGCGTCACCGACGACCTGCTTCACGGAGCGGTGCAAGGATCAGCGGTGCTCGACGTGCCGCGCATGAACGAGACCGTGCAGCGCGCGATGCGCGACGCCGGGCCGCCCGGCGTCACGGTCCAGGCCGTGTCCGCCGCCCACGCACACGCCGCCGCGGCGGCGCCCAACCTGTGGCTCCCGGAGTGGTGCGACGACCACGTCCGCATCGAGCGCATTCTCTTCGACGGTGTCCTCGCCCGCGACGGCGGCAGCATCACGCCCGGCATCGACGGCGCACCCGGACCGGGGCTCACCCCGACACCGAGCGCGCACAGTCCCACCGGGTGGGCTGATCACAGGAGACAGCACCCATGAGCACCCCATTCTCCCCGCCACACCCACTGCACGACTACGCGCTGCTGGCCGACGGGGAGCGCGGCGCGCTGATCGGACCGGACGGCGCCCTCACCTGGCTGTGCGCCCCCACATGGCACGACGACGCCGTCTTCGCCTCGCTCATCGGCGGTGGAGGCGTCTACTGCGTGGCCCCGCGCGCCCGTTACGTCCCCGGCGGCTACTACGAGGAGGGCACCCTCATCTGGCGCAGCCGCTGGGTCACCACCGACGGCGTCATCGAGTGCCGCGAGGCCCTCGCCTACCCCGGCGACGAGAAACGCCTGGTCCTGCTGCGGCAGCTGCTCGCCGTCGACGGAACGGCCCGGGTCCGGGTCCTCCTCGACCCGCACGCCGACTACGGCCGAGCCCCGCTCACCTCCGTGCACCGCGACGACGACGGTGTCTGGCATCTGGCCACCGGCCGCCACCTCCTGCGCTGGCAGGGCGCCGCGTCGGCGACCGTCCGCGAGGAGGGCCTGACCGCCGACCTCGTGCTGAAGCCGGGGGAGAGCCATGACCTGGTCCTGGAGTGCTCCGGCTCACCGCTGCCGCCTACGCTCCCGCGGGCCGAGGAGGCCTGGGCCGGCACCGAGCGGGCCTGGCGACAGTCACTGCCCCCGCTGCAGACCATCGCCGCTCGTGACGCCAGACGCGCGTATGCCCTGCTGCGCGGGCTGACCACCCAGGGCGGCGGCATGGTGGCGGCCGCCACCACCAGCCTGCCCGAACGCGCCGAGGCAGGCCGCAACTACGACTACCGGTACGTGTGGATCCGCGACCAGAGCTACGCCGGGCAGGCCGCGGCCGCCGCCGGCACGCCCGAGCTTCTTGACAGTGCCGTCCGATTCGTCAGCGAGCGGCTGCTCGCCGACGGCCCCCGGCTCGCCCCCGCCTACACCGTGCACGGCACGCGCGTCCCCCGCCAGCACGAACTCGACCTGCCCGGCTATCCCGGCGGGTTCAGCCGGATCGGCAACCACGTGAGCGGGCAGTTCCAGCTGGACTGCTTCGGCGAGGCACTGCTGCTGTTCGCCGCGGCGGAACGCCTCGACCGGCTGAATGCCGACGCCTGGAAGGCCGCCGACCTGGCGGTACGGGGCATCGCCGAGCGCCACAGGGAACCGGACGCGGGCATCTGGGAGCTGGAGGCCCGGCGGTGGACCCACAGTCGGCTGATCTGCGTCGCCGGGCTGCGGGCCCTGGCCGACGCGGCACCGCACCGGCCGCTCGCCGACACCTGCACCCGGCTGGCCGACACGGTGTTCACCGAGACCGCGGTGAGCAGCGTGCACGCAGACGGCCACTGGCAGCGCGCCCCCGACGACGCCGCGGTCGACGCCGCACTGCTGCTGCCCGCCGTGCGCGGGGCGCTGCCCGCCGACGACCCGCGCACCAGAGCCACGCTGGCCGCCTGCCGTGAGCGACTGACCCAGGACCATTTCGTCTACCGCTTCCGTCACGACGAGCGGCCGCTGGAGGAGGCGGAGGGCGCCTTTGTACTGTGCGGCTTTGTCATGGCGCTGGCCGAACACCAGCAGGGGCACACAGTCGACGCCTATCGCTGGTTCGAGCGCAACCGCGGTGCATGCGGCGCGTCGGGACTGTACGCGGAGGAGTTCGACATCGCCCAGCGCCAGCTGCGCGGCAACCTCCCGCAGGCCTTCGTCCACGCCATGCTGCTGGAGACCGCCGCCCGTTTCACCCAGGATCCCCTGCCACACGGCGCGCGCCGCCGGGCGGCGAACTCGACACCCGACCGTCCCCTCGGCCCGATGTCCCGCAGCTGATCGCGGTCTGGTGGTGACTGACGCATACAGAGGCAGCGGTCAAGCCTGGCCGCGCGGGGCGGGCGACCCTTGGGTCATCCGCGTCCCTCTGCCCACGGCAGGAGGAACCACAGGCAGGCGAACATCGCAGTGGTTGCGGTCGTGATGGCGATGGCCGCAGTGCGGCCGAGTACGAGATCCATGAGGAGCAGGACGGCGCCGTTCAGGGCCAGCGCGAGAAAGACGAGGCCGACCTGGGCATACCGCGCGGACAGAGCGACGATCCTGGGCTTCACGCCGCGGTGGAACAGGCCGCGGTGCAGAGCCACCGGGGTGGCCAGAACGGCGGAGGTCACGACGGTCAGCAGCAGCGTGACGACATAGGTGAAGCGCTGGAACGCACTGAGCTGCGGAAAACGGCTGGTGAAGGCCACCGCCAGCAGGAAGGCGAAGAGAATCTGCACGCCGGTCTGGACGACACGCAGTTCCTGGAGGAGCTCGACCAGATTGCGGTCCGCCCGCTCCTCAGGCGTTTCGTCCCGCGCCATCCGCGGCGGCTGATCCGGCTCCTTCGGCATGATCTTCACTGTCCGCGCTTCCACCGCGACATGCGAGTTCCCGGGACCGTGTGTCGGCACGGCCCTGGACCGGCCGTCCGGGCTCGCCTCTCCGGGCGCCCTTTCTAGGCCGGGGCGCTGTGGCCCGCTGTGCACGTCGACGTGTCGCGCAGGCGTACGGCAAGTGCCGCGATGTCGTCGTCGAGTCCTCCGCCGCTGTGCCGGAGGAGATCACGATGAAGCCGATGGAGAAGTTCCCGCGGTCGCGCTGACGTCTGGCGCCGCATCCAGTCCTGCAGGGGGAAGAACTCGCCCTTGGCGTTTCGGCTCTCGATGATGCCGTCGGTGTAGAAAAGCAGCTGGTCGCCGGGGGTGCAGGTGATGGTGTCGATGCTGTAGTGGTCACCGATGAGTGTCGCGAGATTCAGAAGCGGCGACGGCGCGGTGGGGTCCAGCACGTGGAGCTTGCCGTCCTGCACGATCAGTGGCGGAGGGTGCCCGCAGTTCAGGAGGCTGAGGCGCTCGCACTGTGGCGAGATCTCGGCGAGCAGGACGGTCGTGAAGTGCTCCGACAGCTCCCGAGTGGGGAACGTATCGATGTGGCGGGTGCTGCTGATCTCCATGCGGCGGACGATGCTGCACAGATCCGACTCCTCGTAGGCGGCCTCCCGGAAACAGTTGACCACCGCCGCGGCTGCTCCCACGGCGGGCAGGCCCTTGCCGCGTACGTCGCCGATGAGCAGCCTCACCCCGTAGGGGGTGCTGACGGCCTCGTAGAAGTCTCCGCCGATCCGGGCCTCTGCCTCGGCCGCGAGGTACATCGACTCGATCTCCACGCAGCCGACGCGCGACGGCAGGGGACGCAAGAGAACCTTCTGCGCGGCGTCGGCGACCAGCCGGACCTGGATGAGGGCCTGTTCCCGCGAGATTCGGATGTGGCTCGCGTAGGCGGCGGCCAGAGTGACCGCGGCGATGGCGCCCACGGTGTACCAGGTGCCCAGGTCCGGGTAGACGAGGCTGAGTGCGATCATGATCACAAGGCAGGCCGCGCCCAGGAGCACGGTGGGCAGCACGGTCCAGATGGAGGCGGCGAGGGCCGGTGCGGCGGTCAGGATACGGCTGAAGGCGACCTGCCTTGGGGTGGTGAACGCCAGGCAGGTGACAACGACCGTCAGGATCACCGGTGACAGCAGGACAGGGCTCCACCGTCCTTGCGGGCGGGGATGAAGACGCGACTGTCCGATCCAGTGCATAAACCACAGAATATCGGCACAAAAGCGATGAACGGATGTGCAAACCCGCCGAGATGTTCGCCGAGGTGTTCGCAGAGAACGGGGAGCGGCCTATGGTGCGGGTCGGGGGTTCACCATCGTGCTGCCGGAGGCCCCGCCCGGTGCGGGCGTGGGTGTCACTGCCGCCCGACGTCGCCGGTGCTGTCCCCCCAGCGGGACCGGGTGGCTCCGAACCCGGACTCGTGCGTCCAGATGTGGAGGCACGACGGGCACTGCAGGTGGAGCAGGCTGCCCGTGTTGGAGAGCAGGTAACGCCAGTGGTCACGGCATGTACGCCGATCCTGGCACGCCGTGCACCCGTCCCTGTCGTTGCAGTTCGGGCAGGCCACCCAGGCGCGGCGTCCGATGTCGGCCTGAGGGTCAAGAGGCAGCACTGCCGTCGCCTCTCCTGGGCAGCACTCCGGCCGCGACCAGGTCGTCGTACAGGCGCTGCTGCTCCTCGCTGAGGTTGGAGTACAGCAGCTCACGCGCTCTGTCCTCGTCGCGCAGCACTGCGACGGGATCCCAGTCGGGGCCGATGGCGGCGAGGACGTGGGTACGTCGCAGCGACTCGTGCGAGGTCAGGTCGACGCTGAACTCGACGAGCGACGTGCTGTCCGGGAGATCCGCCGCGGGTCGAACGGCTGCGGCGGGTTCGTCCCGTTCGTCGGGAAGAGTGGGGTCGTGGGGGGACATATGGCAGAACTTAGGTAGCCCTTGCTGGGTGGGGCAAGGGTGGGTGGGGGAAGTCACAGCAGGTCGGCGGGCATGTGGTGCCGCGTGCGGCAGCCCGGAGATACGTGGATAGAACGTTCCGTATACTTGCGGTATGTCGAAGTCGAGAAGTGTGCCCGAAAGCGGTCGGCGGTCCGAGGCGCGTGATCGGCTGTTGAGCACGGCGAGCCGGCTCTTCTACACGGAAGGCATCCGGGCGGTCGGCGTCGACCGTGTCATGGCGGAGGCGGACATCGCCCGGGGCACCTTCTACCGGCACTTCAAGGGCAAGGGCGACCTTGTCCGGGCCTACCTCGAGGCGACGGATCAGCAGATCCGCGCCCGCATGGCCGCCGCCGGGGAAGAGCTCGCCGATTCTTCGGCCTTCCTTCAGGCCGTGGCGGGCGGGATCGGGGAAGAGTTGTGCGGTGCGGGCTTTCGGGGCTGCCCGTTCATCAACGCGGCCGCCGAGTACCCGGAGCGGGACAGCGTCGTCCATCAGGCGGTACTGGCGCACCGGTCCTGGTTTCACCGGACGCTGCAGGACGCGTTTCAGCAGCTTGGTGCGGCCGACCCCGCTCGGTCGGCCGACGCCATGGTCGCTCTGCGTGACGGTGCCATGGTTGCCGGCTACCTGAGCGATCCGCAGAGGGCGAACGACACCCTCGTACACGGCGTCGCCGCTCTCCTGGCCGCCGGCTGACCGTTCACCTTCCTGCTTTCCGGGGCCTGTTTTGCCTCGCGGTGGCGGACTGTTTCACGAGGTTCGCCGGAGCTTGACGACGCCGCTCCGGCCGGCCAGGATCCTTCCTTTCGGCGCCGGGCGGAGTGCCGTCAGGTGCCGCTGAGGCCGTGGTGAGCTGCCCAGTTCAGCGCGTAGTCGGCGACTTCTTCCCAACCGTCCTGGCCGAGGATGAAGTGGGAGCGGCCGGGGAACTCGTGGTACTCGGTGACGGCGGGGGACTTGCGGTACAGGCGCCAGTTGGCCTTGTTCAGCTTCGGCGGCACGATGTGGTCGGCCTCGCCGGCGATGAAGAGCAGGGGAGCGCGCCGCCGGTTGCGGAAGTCGACCTTTGTGGCGGCGCGGGGGTTGAAGTTGGCGAACGCGCCCTGGAAGAGCACGCGGGCCGAGCCGGGCACCTGATAGCGCTCGTAGACGGCGGCGGACTCCGCCTCGCCGAGCGTGTTGGTGAAGGCGTAGTGGAACTGCTGCGGCGTCAGGGCGATCGCCTTGTTCTTGTTGGCGGGGTTGCCGAGGACCGGCCAGGCCGACTTCAGCGTGGAGTACGGCAGTGGAAGGACGCCCTTGACGGGTGCGGAGTCGACGGCGACACCGGCGCTGCCCAGTCCGCGGTCCAGCAGGATCTGCGTGACGGCTCCGCCGAAGGAGTGCCCGATGATGACGGGCGCCTGATCCAGGCGGCGGATGACCTCCTCGTAGCGGGCGATCACCTCGCGCAGCCCCACTCCCGCGACACGGGAGGGGTCGCGCCGTATCTCCTCGACCTCGCCGTCCAGGCCCGGCCAGGCGGGGGCGATGACCCGGTATCCCTGCGCCTGGTAGCGCTCGGACCATTTCTCCCAGCTGCGGGGGGTCATCCAGAGCCCGTGGATCAGTACGACGGTGCGGGCGGGGGAGGTGCCGGTCATCGGAACTCCAGAAGGCTAGATAGAACGTTCTGTTCACTTGTGACGGTACGCCGCGTCGTTGCCCGAAGCAATCGGGGGGAGGGGCGGCTTCGTCACACCTCTGGCCCGCAGGCCTCCGCAGGGCGGCCTGGCCGCCCGTGTCCCACGACGACTCGGCCGCTGATCAGGAGATGCGGACCCCTTCGGTATCCCTGAGTAGGACCACGCCGGCGAGGTCGTCCGGAACCACCGTGCACATCGAACGACCGGAGGAAACCGTGGCGGCACCCCCGCTCTGCGCGCCCCCGCCGGCGGAGGTGTTCATGGTTCCTCGCTACGGGGCGGGCGGTCAGTGGACGGCTTCGGCGATCCTCAGCAGGCGCGGCGGCCGCGCGGCGGGCTCGGGCAGACGCAGCGGCGACAGACCGGGCGTGATGCTGCCCAGCAGCGCGGCGCGGCGGGCACCCGTACCCGAGGGAATGGCGCCGGGCAGGCCGTGCACGGTGAGGAAGCCCAGCACGGCGAACGCCAGCGCCTCCTTCGCGTCCGATGGAAGCCCCAGCTCGTCACTGGGGCGCAGCTCCACACCGGGCAGCTCCTCGGCGATCATCCGCATCAGCACCGGATTGCGCAGGCCACCCCCGGACACCACCAGGCTCGTGACCCCGTGGGCGCGGCAGGAGTCCGCCACCGTGACGGCCGTCAGCCTGGTCAGGGTGGCCAGCACGTCGTCCGGTTCGGGCGTGGGCACCGCGGCCAGCGCCCGCAGCAGATACGGCAGGTGGAAGTGCTCCTTTCCGGTGCTCTTCGGCGCGGGCCTGCCGTAGTACGGATCATCGAGGAGCGCCGTGAGCAGGTCGGGGATGACGCGGCCGGCACCCGCCCGGCGGCCGTCCTCGTCGTAGGCGGCGGCCCCCTCGGTGAAGTGGCGGACGGCGGCGTCCAGGAGCGCGTTGGCGGGACCGGTGTCGAAGGCCAGGGGCTCCGTGCCGGGCGCGAGGACCGTGACATTCGCGATACCGCCCAGATTCAGCGCCGCCGGCACACCCGGCAGCCCCCGCAGGAGCAGGGTGTCGGTCATACCGACCAGCGGGGCTCCCTGTCCCCCCGCGGCCACATCCCGGCTGCGCAGGTCGGAGACGACCGGGAGCCCGGTGGCTTCGGCGATCCACGCGGGCCGGCCCAGCTGCAGGGTGCCGCGGACGGTGCCGTCCTCCACCCAGTGATGCATGGTCTGGCCGTGGGACACCACCAGGTCCGCGGTGCCGTCGCACAGCTCGCTCAGGGCACGCCCGGCGGCGCCGGCGAACGCCTGCCCGATGCCGGTGTCCAGCGCGCACACGGCCTGGGTGGTCGTTGGCGCGGGCGGCAGCGTGGCGGCGATCAGTCCGCGCAGTTCGTCCGGATAGGGGACGGTGAGGTGGCCGAGCGGCCGCATGTGCAGGGTGTCGCCGTCCAGGGTGAGGTCCGTGGCGGCCGCCTCGATGGCGTCGTACGAGGTGCCCGACATCAGGCCGATCACACGCATGGCTTCTCCCAAGTAAGGATCACGGGGCGGACGGGTGGGCCCGCGGTGCGGGGCCGCCTCCGGTGGGCGGCCCCGCACCCCGGGCGTTTGTCACTCCCTGCCGGCTCCCGCCGCCACGCGGCCCGACCCGGAACCGGACTCCGGCTCACCGCCGGGCAGCCCCACCTCGTTCACCTGGGCCACCTGCGGCGCGCGATGCAACAGGCTCGTCACACCGCCCACCACCAGCGTGATCAGCACGCCGATCGGTACGAGCCACTGGGCCGCGATCGCGGTGGGCACCATCGCCCCGGCCACCGTGACGTCGATCTTGACCTCGCGCACGATGTAGGTCATCACCGCGACCGTCACCACGAAGGCCACCATGGAGTCGACCTCGTTGGCCCGCTTGACCAGCCGCCCCAGCAGGAACGCGCCGAGCAGTGCGCCGTAGGTGTAGCCCGCGATGGTCAGGCCGGTCAGATACACATTGCCCGTGCCGGCGCTGAACGCACAGGCGAAGACGGCCATGAGCACCGCCCACACCAGCGTCATCACCCGGGCCAGCTTGAGCAGGGTCTCCTCGGAGGGGGTGCTGCGGAAGAAGCTGTGGATGATGTCGGCGACCGTCGAGTTCGACATGGAGTTCAGTGCCGAGGACAGCGAGCCCATCGCGGCGCCGAGGATGCCGGCCACGAGCAGACCGGAGATCACCACGGGCAGCCCGTGCAGGATGAAGTTCGGGTAGAGGTTGTCGGAGCTGGTCAGGCCCAGGTCCTTGAAGCCCTTGCCCTGGTTGTACGACCACAGCAGCGCGCCGACGAGGGAGAAGGCGGCGAACTGGAGGGTGACGAAGACACCCGAGGCGATCATGGCCTTCTGGCCGTCACGCAGCGAGCGGGTGGCCAGGACGCGCTGGACGATCAGCTGGTCGGAGCCGTGGCTGGCCATCGCGAAGATGGCGCCGCCGATGATCGCGGTCGGCAGGGCGAACGGGCTGGTGAGGATGTGCGCCAGGTCGAAGTTGGTGTCGAAGAGCCTGAAGTGGCCGGTGTGCAGTGCGCCGGCGAGGCCGTCACCGCCGACGTGGCCGGACAGCACGGCGATGGTGAGGATCGCTCCGCCCAGGTACAGACCCATCTGGATGGCGTCGGTCCAGATGACCGCCTTGATGCCACCGAGGTAGGTGTAGACGACGGTGATCACCGTGAGCACGATGATGATGACGCGGTAGCTCGAGTGCACGCCGAACTCGTCGAGCAGCAGCTTGATCGGGATCGCGGAGGCGAACAGCCGGACGCCCTCGGCGAGGAGCCGGGTGAAGACGAAGGTCACCGAGGCGAGCCCCTGCAGCTTGAGCCCGAATCTGCTTCCCAGGTACTGGTACGCGCTGACGAAGCCGCCGCGCTTGTACAGGGGAATCAGCACGGTGGCCACGACGACGCGTCCGATCACATAGCCGAGGGCCAGTTCGACGTTGCCGAACCCCTGGCCGCTGTAGGCACCGCCGGGCACGCTGATGACGGTGAGCACACTGGTCTCGGTGGCGACCACGGAGAACGAGACGGTCCACCACGGCATGTGGCCTTCGCCGACGAAGTAGTCCTTCGCCGTTCTCTGCCGTCCGGCCAGGCGCAGTCCGATCACGGCGATGGCGACCAGATAGACGACGACCACCACGAGGTCGAGTCGGCGCACGCTCTCTCCTAGGCATCGGCCGCCGGGGTCACCGGCGGGGTGGGGACAGTGGGGAGGGGTGCCGTCCGCCGTACGCGGGCGACATGGGCTTCGTGCGGAGCCGAGGCGTCCAGCGCCAGCAGGCGCGCCCCGTCCAGTGGGTCCCCGAGCGGGGGCCGCAGGTGAAGGGGGCGCGGAGAGCCGGTGAGCGCTGTCCTGAGCGGGCCGAGGAGCGGTTCACCCAGGCCGGTGAGCCCGCCGGTGACGGTGACGGGCAGCGTGTCGCCGCCGCCGATCCGGCGCGCGGCCGTGAGCACGGCCTCGCCGAGCGCGGCGGCGGCGTCCCGGACGATCGCGGAGGCAACGGCGTCACCCGCGGCGGCGGCCCGGGCCACGTCCGGGGCGAAGGACGCGGCGGTACGGGCGGGGTTGCCGTCCCGTCCGACGGCCGAGGGCATCCGGTCGGGGTCGCCGAAGCGCTCGACGGCGGCGGCCAGCAGCGCGGTGTCCGGTCCGCGTCCGTCGTGGGCGCGGAGCGCGGCCCGCAGTCCCGCCGCACCGATCCAGGCGCCGCTGCCCTCGTCACCGAGCCAGGGTCCCCAGCCGTCGACGCGGGCGTACGATCCGTCGTCCCCGATGCCGATGGCGACGGAGCCGGTGCCGATCGCGAGCACCACTCCGGTGCGGCCGCCGAGGGCGCCCGCGTGGGCGGTTACGGCGTCGCTGGTGACGGCCACCTCCTCCGTGGGCAGGTCGTCGAGGAGCAGGGTGGCCAGTTCACGGGCCGCCTCCGGTGCGGCGGCCGCCCCCGCGGCCCCGACGCAGACCGTCGCCAGCCGCTGTGGGGGCTCCTGCTCCAGGAGCGGGAGGACCGCGGCGGACACGGCGGCACGGGCCGCTGCCACTCCGTTGTCGGCGGCGAGCCCGGGGGCACCGGGTACCTCGTGGACGTCATGGGCGGGTTGGCCGCCGCTCCACAGCACGGCACGACAGCCGGTCTTGCCGAGGTCCACCGCCACTGCTGCTGTCATGGGGCACGCCTTCGTGTCTCCAGGGATCCGGCGCGTCGGACGGTCACGGGACGGCCGCCGGGCCGGTGACCGGCCGGATCGCGGTCCAGCGAGTATCCGAAGGCCGACCTCCGAATGTCAATAAGTAACCTCTCATAGCCAGGCGCGTAACTTTTTGACGCACCACCGAGGCGTGGTTAATGTGTCGCCCACCCACTCAGGAGGGAACGGCCCATGGCCCGCCAGGAACGATCCCGCACACCGGCCCGGCCGGCGGAGGACACCACTCCCGCCGCCACCCTGGCGCGCATCCGCGCGGCGCTGCCGACCCTCGCCCCCTCGGAACGGAGGGTGGCCGACGCCGTCCTGGCCGATCCGGGGCAGGCCTCGGAGCTGTCCATCAGCGCCCTCGGTGAGAAGGCCGACACCTCGGTGGCCACCGTGATGCGCTTCTGCCGGGCCATAGGCATCACCAACTACCCCCAGCTGCGCCTCGCCCTGGCCGCGGCCGCCGCCCACGAGCACGCTGTCGGCGGCGAACGCCCGGCGCCGGGCACCGACATCAGCGCCACCGACACACTGGACGAGATCGTCAAGAAGATCATCTACAACGAGGTGCGCGCCCTGGAGGACTCCGGGGCCGGGCTGGATCTCCAGGCGCTGGGCCGTGCGGTGGACGCCGTGGCCGGGGCCCGGCGGATCGACATCTTCGGCGTCGGCGCCAGCGCCTTCGTCGGCCAGGACCTGCATCAGAAGCTGCACCGCATCGGCCACATGGCCTTCATCTGGACCGACCGGCACGCCGCCCTCACCGCCGCCGCCCTCCTCGGGCCCGGTGACGTGGCCCTCGCCATCTCCCACTCCGGGGAGACCGAGGACACCCTCGAGCCCCTCCAGGCCGCCGCCGAACGCGGCGCCACCACCATCGCCCTCACCAACGTCCCGCGCTCCACCCTCGCGGAGAGCGCGGACCTCGTGCTGACGACATGCGCCCGGGAGACCCCCTTCCGCTCCGGTGCGACCGTCAGCCGCATCGCGCAACTCGCGCTGGTGGATTGCCTGTTCGTCGGGGTTGCGCAGCGCTCCTTCGACGAGACGACCGCGGCGCTGGAGAAGGCCTACGGGGCCATCCAGCGCCGCAGGCGCCCGCAGCCTCCCCGCCGCACATCCGCCGGCGACTGACCGCCGACGCCGCTTCTCCCTCCGCATCCTTCAGCACCGCCCCTCAGCACCATCCTTGAAAGGACGACCGCGCCGTGGACCTCAGCACACTGGCCACAGAGAGCCGCAACGAGCGGACCGCAGAGCTGGACCGCATGCCGGTCTCCGAACTGCTCTCGGTCATGAACGCCGAGGACCAGACCGTCGCCCTCGCGGTCCGTGATGCCCTCCCGGAGATCGGGTCGGCCGTCGAAGCGATCACGGAGTCCCTGCGCCGGGGCGGACGGCTGATCTACATCGGTGCCGGCACCAGCGGCCGCATCGGCCTGCTCGACGCGGTCGAGTGCCCGCCCACCTTCGGCACCTCCCCCGAGCAGGTGGTGGGCCTGCTGTCCGGAGGCCCGGACGCCTTCGTCGTGGCGGTCGAGGGGGCCGAGGACGAACCCGAGAGGGCGGCCGCCGACCTCGACGAGGTCGGCGTGGACGACAAGGACACGGTCGTCGGACTCGCCGCCAGTGGCCGTACCCCCTATGTGATCGGCGGCCTGAAGCACGCCGCCGCCAAGGGAGCCGTCACGGTGTCGGTCGCCTGTAACCGCGACGCGGTCGTCAGCCGCTACGCCGACATCCCGATCGAGGTCTCCACCGGCCCCGAGCTCCTGACCGGGTCGACCCGCCTCAAGGGCGGCACCGCCGAGAAGATGGTCTGCAACATGCTCTCGACCGCGTCGATGGTGCGCGTGGGCAAGGTCTACGGGAACCTCATGGTCGACGTCCGGGCCAGCAACGACAAGCTCGTCGACCGCGCCCGCCGCATGGTCGTCGAGGCCACCGGCACCGACCCCGACACGGCCGCGGAGGCTCTGCAGGCGGCCGGCGGCCACGCCAAGACCGCCATCGTCATGCTGCTCACCCACTCCACCGCTCAGGAGGCCGCCCGAGCCCTGGAGCAGGCAGCCGGTGACACCCGGACCGCCATCGCAGGTTCGAAGGCGGAGGCGCACGGATCGGCTGGTTCCTGATCCAGGCCCTACGGACCCGAAGCGCCCGCGGCGCTCTCTCGTGTCCGCGCACCGTCGGCCCATCGCGGCCGGCGACGCCCTGACCCGCAACCTCGACGAACCACCCACGATGGGGCACGGACCTGAACGGGTGAACCGCCTCCGGACTCCGCTGTGCCTCGTCGACCCGTCGGTGTCCGCGTATCTCCCGCCCCCGCACCCCGAGCCTGCCCGGCCTCCGGCATAGCAGCCGGGCGAGAGCGCGCTTCTTCCCTCACTCTGTAGTGGAGGAGGGGGATGGGACGACGGAGGGAGCGGCGAGATGCAGATCGTTGTGGACCTCACGCTCTGCCAGGGCTATGCGCAGTGCGTGTTCCTCGCCCCGGAGGTGTTCCGGCTGCACGGGGAGGAGGCATTGCTCTACACACCGACCGTCCCCGACGATCAGCTGGAGCGCGTACGCCAGGCCGCGGCGGCGTGTCCCGTGCAGGCCATCCTCGTCGGTGAGGAGGTGAGCGCGGGTGACCGATGACCTGCGCAAGGGCCGAATCGTCATCGTCGGCGCGTCGCTGGCCGGGTTGAGGGCCGCCGAGACGCTGCGCGAAGAGGGTTTCACCGGCTCACTCACCGTGGTGGGGGATGAGGCCTACCCGCCCTACGACAGGCCCCCGCTGTCCAAGCAGGTGCTGCTCGGCCAGACGGCGCCGGACGCCACCGGGCTGCCGATACGCCGGGACCCGGACGCCGAGTGGCGGCTGGGGGTGCGGGCCACTGGTCTGGACCCGATGGGGAAGCGGGTGCTGCTGTCCGATGGAGACCCGCTGCCGTTCGACCGGCTGCTGATCGCCACCGGCACCCGGGCGCGGCCCTGGCCCAACCCGGAGGAGGCCGCCCTGGAAGGGGTGTTCACTCTGCGCACCTGCGATGACGCCGGGGGCCTGGCCGCGCGGCTGGCCGCCGGGCCACGGCGGGTGCTGGTCATCGGCGGGGGCTTCACCGGCTCGGAGATCGCCTCGGCCTGCCGGGAACGGGGATTGGAGGTGACGGTCGCCGAACGCGGCCCTGGCCCCCTGGTCGGGGCGCTCGGCGGGACGCTGTCGAAGCTTGCCGCCGCGATGCATCGGGGCCACGGGGTGGACCTTCGGTGCGGGGTGACGGTCACCGCCCTGCACGGCGACGGCGGCGGCCGGTTCATCGGAGCGGACCTGTCCGACGGCAGCCGTGTGGAGGCGGACGTGTGCGTCGTGGCGTTGGGCGCGGTGCGCAACGTCGAATGGCTGGCGGACGCCGGCCTTGCCGCGGGCCCGCGCGGTGTCGCCTGCGACGCGGGGTGCCGGGCCTTCAACATGTACGGAATCGTCACCGACGACGTCTTCGTGGCCGGTGACGTCTCCCGCTTCCCGCACCCCTTGTTCGAGTACCAGATGCTCTCCCTGGAGCACTGGGGCAACGCGGTCGCGCAGGCCGAGGTGGCGGCCCACAACATGGTGAGTCCGGGCCCGCTGAGGCGTCCCCACCTTGCGGTGCCGATGTTCTGGTCGAGCCAGTTCGGGCTCAACATCAAATCTGTGGGCGTCCCCTCCTTCTCCGACCAGGTGGTCATCGCCCAGGGTTCCCTGGAGGCGCGCCGTCTGGCGATGGTGTACGGCTACCGGGGGAGGGTCACCGCCGCGGTCACCGTCAACATGGCCAAGTCGCTGGAGTACTACCAGCACCTGATCGAGACCGCCGCTCCGTTCCCGCCCGCCCCCGGCGCGGCGGACCGTCCGATGGCGGCCGAGATCCCGGTTCCCTCCGATGTGCCGGACCCGAAGGGGCTCTCCCACGGCCCCACCGTCGCGCTCACCGGCTATCTGCCGGACCGCCGGCTGACCGTGGTGCAGCACTGAGGCTGACGCTTCCACCCGTCCCCGAGGAGCCCCAACATGACCGAGGACACCCTGCTGGAACGGATCACCGACTACGCCAACCGCCCCGACCCCTACCCGCTGTACGCGGAACTCCGCGAAGCGGGGCCCGTGGTGCGGCAGGCGGACGGCAGCTACCTTGTCGGCACGTACCACGAGATCGCCGCTCTGCTCCACGATCCACGGATCAGCGCCGATCCGAGAAGCCGTCCGGCCTCGGCCGGTGATCTGTACGAGGAAGGTGCGCAGCCGCCCTTCCTGCGGCTCGACGACCCCGAACACCACAGACTGCGCACCCTGGCCATGCGGCCGTTCGGACCACCGCACAGCCCGGGCCGGGTCGACGCCATGCGCGGCCAGATCGCCGACATCACCCGGGAACTGCTCCAAGGGTTCCGGGACCGCGAACAGATCGACATCGTCGACGACTTCGCCTACCCGCTGCCCGTCACGGTGATCTGCCGACTGCTCGGTGTGCCACGAGAGGACGAACCGCTCTTCCGGGAATGGTCCGACGTCCTCGTCGCGGGCGCCGACGTCAAGCCCGGAGAGGACACCACCGAGCGGAACCAGGCGACCCAACAGGCACGGGCCGAGATGGGCCGGTACCTGCTGGACCTCGCCGAACGGCGCCGCACCCATCCGAGCGACGATCTGCTGTCCGCCTTCGTCAACGAACCCGACCCGGCCCTGCGGCTCACCCGCGAGGAACTCGCGCAAACGGCGGTCCTGTTGCTGATCGCCGGGCACGAGACCACGGTCAACCTGATCACCAACGGGGTCCTCACCCTGCTGCGCCAGCCCGACCAGCTGGACCGGCTGCGCCGCGAACCCGGCCTGCTGCCCAGCGCGGTGGAGGAACTGCTGCGCTACGAGCCCCCGGTCCACATGCGGGAACGTATCCCCCTGGCCGACATCGGCCTCGCCGGCACCACGCTTCCCACCGGCAGCACCGTGGTGCTCGCGCTGGCCTCGGGCAACCGCGACCCCAAGCGGTTCCACGACCCCGACCGGTTCGAGCCGGCCCGCCCGGACAATCAGCACCTGGGCTTCGGCAGCGGCATCCACCTCTGCTACGGCGGACCGCTCGCCCGCATCGAAGCCCAGACCGCACTCGGCGCACTGATCCCCCTGCTGGGTACCGCGGCCCTGGTCCAGGACCCGCCCCCCCTACCGGCAGAACGCCATGCTCCGCGGCCCCCGCCACCTCCTCCTCGGCGGGATCAGTAACCACTGAGGAGAGTGCGCACCGTTTGCAGTGCCTCAGGCCCCGCGTCACTGTGCCAGCGTGAGGGGTCCGCAGGGCGACGTCCCCAGAAGAAGTACGCGAACGGCCACATCGCTCTCGAGCGTGGCCGGCCCCTCCTGGGCGACCAGACGCATACTGCTGCCCTCTGCGATGGGCGTGACGGCGGCACGCTCCTGAGTTGACCCTCCCCCTACGTCAGGCTTCAGGCTGTATGCCGACGAAAGGGCAGGTGGGTGAGCTACTCAGTGGGACAGGTCTCGGCATTCGCCGGGGTGACGGTGCGAACGCTGCATCACTACGACAAGGCGGGGCTGCTGTCACCGAGCGGCCGCAGTCAAACCGGCTACCGGCTCTACAGCGACGCCGACCTGGTCCGTCTCCAGCAGATCCTCTTCTATCGCGAGCTCGGCTTCACCCTCGATGAGATCGCCGCGATCCTCAAGGATCCACAGGCGAACGCCCTGGAGCATCTGCACGCCCGGCAGCGGCAGTTGCGTGCGGAGATCGACCGGCTGCAGCAGCTTGCCGAGGTGGCGGAACGGGCCATCGAGGTCCAGCGGACCGGGGTGTCCCTGACCCCTCAGGAACGCTTCGAGGTCTTCGGTGAGATCACCTTCGACCTGAGCTACGCCACACAGGCAGAGCTCAAGTGGGCGCACTCGGAGGGACAGCGCGAGGCGATGGCGCGCGCGGCCGCCCACACCAAGGAGGACTGGCGGCAGCTCATGGGCGAGTCTTCCGCCTGGCGCGCGGAACTGCTCGCGGCCTTCGACGAGGGGGAGCCGAGTGACGGCGAGCGGGCCATGGACCTGGCCGAGGAACACCGTCTGCACGTCTCACGCTGGTTCACCTCCTGCCCACCCGGCATGCACCGGCGCATCGCGGACGACTTCGTCGCCGACCCACGCGCCTTCGCCTTGGTCGTGCCGCCGTCACAGCAACGTCCGGGCCTGGCCGCCTACCTGTGCAAGGCGGTTCACGCCAATGCGGCCCGCCGCGCAGGCGTCCGTACCGACTCCGAGGGGGACCGATGAAGATCCTGATCGCCGCGGCCGGCTCGCGCGGCGACATCGCGCCGTACACGGGCCTGGGCGCCGAACTGCGCCGGGCCGGGTACGACGTCGCCCTCGCCACCACGGACGCCTTCGCACCCCTCGCCCGTGACGCCGGACTGGAATTCCGCGGGCTTCCCGGCGACACACGGGGGAGCAGCGGCGTCACCGGCAGACGTGAACTGATGCGCGTCGCAACCACGTTCATCACCGAACTGGGTCAGGGTTTCGCCGACGTGACGGACGAAGGCACGGATCTGCTCCTGCTGTCGGCCACCACGGCCCCGCTCGGCTGGCATCTCGCCGAGGCCAGGGGGATACCCAGCCTCGGCGTGTACCTCCAACCCAACGCTCCGACCCGCGACTTCCCTCCCGTCATCACAGGCTCCCGCTCACTGGGCCGCCTCGCCAACCGCGCGACCGGACGCTTCGCTGTCCGTATGGCCGACCGTGTCTACGAGCAGGCGGTCGCGCGGCTACGCCACCGCCTGCGGCTGCCACCGGTCTCGGCCCCCGCGATGCGCCGACGGCAGGAACAGGCGAACTGGCCCATCCTGCACGGTTTCAGCACGGCACTGGTGCCACGTCCCTGCGACTGGCGTTCCGGCCTGAACGTCGTGGGGAACTGGTGGCCCCACCTCGACGTGACCGAACGGCTGCCCACGGACCTGGAGGCCTTCCTTGACGCCGGGCCCCGGCCCGTCCTCATCGGCTTCGGAAGCATGGCGGCCGGAGACGGGGAACGGCTGAGCGAGATCGCCGTACGAGCTTTGCGTCGCACCGGGCTGCGCGGCATCCTCCAAGCCGGCAGTGCGGGGCTCGCGGCGGACGGCGACGACATCCTCACCATCGGGGCCGTACCGCACGCCCTGCTGTTCCCACGACTGGCTGCCGTGGTCCACCACGCCGGGGCCGGCACCTCGGCCGCGGCGTTGCGTGCCGGAGTGCCGGCGGTCACGGTGCCGGTGACCGCGGACCAGCCGTTCTGGGCGCGACGACTTGCCGCCGTCGGCGCCGCTACCGACCCGATCCCCTTCCGAACGCTCACCGCCGAACGGCTCGCCGAGGCACTCGGCCGAGTCGTGCAGCAGCAGGGATACACACGAGCCGCCGCGGGAGTGGCGCAGCACATGGTGACCGAGGACGGAGCAGGCCAGGTCCTCAAGGCCGTCCGGCAGCTGACCGGCGGCTGATGCCGGCAGGGTGACTCCCGGCGTCGGCCGATGCGCGCGGGCAAGGTACGGGCCATCGGCGCCTAGTCCTTTCGCGGCTCAACCGGTGGGTGCAGCCGGGTCCTGGCGTTGAACGACTCGACACCCAGAAGCCATCCCAGTTGCCGAGACTGCCGGCATCGGAGACACGGGTGGTTCGGTCCGCACCCCGGAGGGGGTGCGGACCGATGGCTCAGCCGGTGACGCTGGGGGCGCCCGTCTCTATGTGGCCCACGAAGCGCCGCGAGAAGGAACCGTCGGCGCTGACCGTGACGGTGAAGTCGTACCAGCCGCCCTGGTAGGCCACGGCGTTGAAGAAGTCGTCCGTGAACTCTCCGGCAGCCACCTGGTAGGTCCAGGGACCGTCACTTCGGTAGTTGTTCGACTTGATGGTGAAGGTCACGCTTGCAGCGGTCTGGTTCGTCATGCGGAACCAGACCGCCTGCTTGCCGGTGGTCGGGGCCGGGGCGTAGTAGCAGCCGACCTCGATGTTCTTGGCCGGGCCGAGAGCGTTGCCGGTGAACCGGCGCAGGAAGCGGTTGGGGCCGACGACGCTCAGATCGTAGAGCCCGTTGCCGTAGCCGCTGCCGACGTTGAAGTAGTCCTCCGCCTGGCCGTCGGTGCGTGTGGCGGCGTTGTAGGGGTCGACGGTGTACTGCCACGGACCGCCGCTGCGGTAGGCGTTGGCGTAGACCGAGAAGTGCACCGCCTCGCCGGCCTGGACACCCTGGTTGGCCATGTCGACCCAGACCAGGACCTGACCGTTCGCGTTGTAGTCGAACCGGCTGATGTAGGCGTTCGGCTGGTAGGGAAGTGCCCGGGCCGGCTTGGTGCCCGTCTCCTGCACGGGCAGCGCGTTGGTGTTGGCGCTGGGGTTCGGCAGCAGATAACAGTTGATCTGGCCGATGACCGCACTGGTGGAGGGCAGGGACGGCATCCCGTAGACGGGAGAGCCGAAGTCGAAGCAACCAGTGAGGTCCCCGGTCACCTTGCGGCGCCAGGCGCTGATGCTCGAGCAGCGCGCGGGGGTGCCAAGCGCCGTGGTCCAGGCCTCCATGAACTGGATGACCGATGTGTGGTCGGTGACCTGTGAGTTGACCCAGCCACCACGGCTCCAGGGCGAGATCACGAACATGGGCACCCGGAAGCCGAGCCCGATCGGTGTGCCGTTGACGAACTCATCCGGGGTCCCGGCCGGCGGGACCGGCGGCGGCACGTGGTCGAAGAAACCGTCGTTCTCGTCGTAGTTGATGAACATGACGGTGGAGTTGAAGACGGCCGGATCCGCGTTGAGTGCCTGCATCACCAGGTTGATGAAGTGCGCACCGTCATTCGGCGGGGCGGACGGATGCTCCGAGAATCCCTGATTGGCGACGATCCAGGAGACCTGCGGAAGGCTGCCGTTGAGCACGTCGTGCCGGATCGCGGCAGCGATGTCGTCCGGCGTCGACCCGGAGGTTCGCGGCACCGAAGCCATGCCCCGGTCGTACAGCGGGTTGCCGGCGGAGGCGTTCTCGAACACCGAGAAGTAGGCGAGGCCGTTGTCGCCGAAGTTGTCGCCGGCGTTCTGGTAGACCTTCCAGCTCACGCCCGCGTTCTGCAAAGACTCGGCGTAGGTCTGCCACTTCAGGCCGGACTCGTCCGCACCGTCGTACGCGGGGCCGCCGGCGGTGCCGTCGGGGTCGATCATGCCGCCCCACAGGTAGGTGCGATTGGGGCCGGTGGCGCTGAGGATCGAGCAGTGGTACGCGTCGCAGATGGTGTAGGCGTCGGCGAGGGCGTAGTGGAAGGGGATGTCACCGCGCTTGAGGAAGCCCATGGTCCGGTTGGTGCCCTTCGCGGACACCCAGCTGTCCATCTTGCCGTTGTTCCAGGCTTTGTGCTGCGAGGACCACCCGTGGTCGAGCGAGCCGTCGCACTGGGCGAGTCGCTCGCCGTCGACGCCCAGCCAAGGAGAGGTGGCGCTCATCGACCAGGGGTACTGACGCCCCGATCCGGACGGCTGACTGAAGACCGAATGGCCGCCCGGCAGTGTGATGGTGCTGCGGTCGGCGAAGCCGCGGACACCCTTGAGGGCGCCGAAGTAGTGGTCGAAGCTGCGGTTCTCCTGCATCAGGATGACCACGTGCTTCACATCGGTGATCGACCCGGAGGCGGCGGATGCCGTCGTGTGCTCCCCGGCGGGCAGTGCGTCCAGCCCCAGAGCGGTGCCGACGACGGCTGCGCCTCTGAGAAACGTACGGCGGTCGAGCGGTGACACATGGACCTCCGAAGGGTGGTGGGAGGAGAGAGGGGGCGGCGCTACTTTGCGTCCGTTCCATTGCTGAACACCGAGGGCCAGCCAACATGGGCATGAACCTTTCAAAAGCGCTTTGGACCAGACTTGTTATCAAGTCGAGATGCCGAGTTGTTCGTGAACGCGTGGCGCGGACGCGGGGGTCGGCGTTGCCTGGGCGGCCTCGACGAGTGAGTACGCCTGCCACACGGGCAGGTCGAGCCTGCCGGCGTCGATCAGGCCGGCCGGCTGCGGCAGGGCCTGCCGGAAGCGGTAGGCTGGGCCCCTGCCGGTGAACCGCACCTCGCGCTGCCCGGCAGCGGGGTCGGCGATGGTGACGACCTTGACCGGATCGCCGATCAGGGCGACGGAGCCGGAGAGTACGTACGCCCCGGTGGCGGCGAACGGGAAGTCCACGCCGACCGGGACGGCGGCCTTGACTCGCTCCACCCAGCCTCGCCGTACAGCACAGGGGCGGCTCCGAGGCCGCCCACACGCCCGAGGTCCTGCTCGGCGACCGTGCCCACGGCCCGCGGCGGCGGCGCCCTGGCCGGCCTTGTCGACGACAACCGGCCACGGCCGAGCCGGGGACCACCGGGAACCCGACCGGGAGGATGCCCCGCATCACTCAAGCTCCGATCCCGGCACCTACCCCGAGCCGGACAGTGACGTACGCGACGTGGCCACCGCCTGGCTGAAGAGCCCGCGAGAAGGCATCAGTGCGCCGGCCGTCAGCACCGCGGTCCTGGCCGTCACCGCCCGGGCCCAGGCAAGCCGGAGTCGCGCCGGAGGCGTGATCCGCGACCGGGCGCCGCACCGGGCCCCGCCCGATGGGGTGTCAGGAGGGCGTGCCGTTGAGGACTTCCACCTTGCCGGTGTCCAGGGAGTAGTAGGCGCCGACCACCGCAAGGGTTCCCTTGGCCACGAGCGGGGCCAGGTCGTGGTTGGAACGCAGAGCGGTGGCGGTCAGCTTGACCTGGGCCCGGGTCATGGTCTCGACCGGATCGGCACCTCCTTCCCGGACGGCCTGCCGGTACGCCGGCCGCAGAGCCTGGGCGATCGCCTGGAGATTGCCGGGCAGCGACTTGCCGCCACGAAGGGAGTCGTACGCCGCCTTGACGGCGCCGCAGCGCTGATGCCCGAGGACCACGATGAGCGGAGTGCCACTCGTCATGGGCCCGTATTCGACTGAACCGGTGACGACCGGGCCGACCGTCGTCCCACCCGTGCGCATCACGTAGAGGTCACCCAGGCCGGCGTCGTAAAGGAGTTCAGGCGGCACACGGGAGTCGATGCATGAAAGGATCGCCGCGAAGGGCTCCTGCTGCTGCGCCACGAGCTGGCGCCGGTCCGGGTCTCGGTCGGGGTGTCGAAGATCTCCGCTCACCCAGCGCTTGTTGCCTTCCATCAGTCTGGCGAGTGCGGTGGCGGGCGAGGCCGGCCGGGCTTCCGGCGAGAGGCTGCTTGCCGTCGGCACGGCCTTCGTCGATGAGCAGCCCGCGAGGGTGATCGTGGCGCCCGCAAGCCCGCCGACAAGCAGAGTTCTCCGGTCCGGGTGTCCTGCTGTGTCCATCGGTCGTTCTCCTCAGCCGCTCGACCACGTCCGTAAGCTTTGACCAGGGGGATTGTGCAGTGTGGCGGGGCTGCCGAGGGGCAGGCGCAAGCGCATGCGGGGCACATTGCCACTGCCGGGTCAACGCGGCGAGGCAGGGAAGGTGATCGGAGAACCGACTGGTCTCGGAGCCGGCTCGACCGGATCATCCCCAGCCGGGCTCCCGAACCCTGACGGCTCGGGAAGAGATTCACCCGAACGGCGTCGGCTGAACAGGTCGGCTGCTCGGGCGGCAGGCCACCGAGGCTGACGACCGGCATCGTCCGTCTTCCGAGGCCGTCCAGACGGGCAGGAACGGATTCCGCGAATCGGACCACCCTGGGCCTCTTCTGGTTCGGGGCGGCGGCGAGGCGCCCTGGCCGTTAGGCCGCACTACGCGGAGCCGTGTGATGCTCAGTCCGCAGCCCGCCGCCGCCTTTCCTACCGCGCCGGCCCCTCAGCGCGATGTAGGCGCGCCCGTCCACCGGGCGTTCAGCTGCAGACGAGCAGACCCGCGTTGCGCTTGGCGGCGAGGATCCGATGCACGCTGTCGTTGACCTTGGCTCGGAAGCCCGCGTCCTGCTGCATCCGGGTCTGGATGGCCTGCGCCATCGCCGGTACGACGTCCGGCCGTACCGTCAGGATCATGTTTCCGCCCGCCGTAAGGAAGTTCACCGCTCGCTGGGCGGGGGTGAAGGACCGTACCGCCACCGCGTTGCCCAGGTCGTCGGAGATGACCACGCCTTTGAAGCCCAACTGGCTGCGCAGCAGTTGGCCGATGACGGTCGGTGAGAAGGCCGCGATGTGCCGTGAGTCGATCTTGGTGTACGTGGCGAGTGAGGCCATCACGAACGGAGCACCGGCACGGATGCCGGTCCGGAACGGTGTGAGACTGGCGCTGCCGGAGGTCGTCACCGAGTCCTTCACGTTCGCGGTGGTGTCGGTGTTGCCGATCACCTGGCCCAGCCCCGGAAAATGCTTGAGCGTGGTCATGACGCCCGCCTGCGCGAAACCGCTGGAGAACGCGTTGCTGTGGGAACTCACGACGTCCGGAGTGTGGCCGTACTCCCGGTAGAAGTGGCCGATCGGGCCGTTGCGTGTGCCCAGGCTCGCCGGGACCACGTCGGCGACCGGAGCCAGGTTGAGGTTCACCCCGGCGGCCTTCAGCTGATTGGCCCAGTCGGTCGCCCGGGTGCGCAGCGTCGTGGTCGACCAGCTGCCCTGGGTCAGCCCGTTGGGTATGGTCGAGAATCCGGGGCCGTTCAGCACCTGCACCTGGCCGCCCTCCTGGTCGGTGGCGACGAACATTCCCACTCGGTGCCCGCCCACCTGGTCCGCCTGGCTCCGGACGCTGTCGACCAGCGTTCGGGTCGCCCGCGTCCCGGCGGTGCTGCGCCCGGTCAGCATGATGGAGCCCACATGGTTGTTCCGCAGAGTACGCAGTTGCGTCTGGTCGAGACGGGTAGCGGAGACGCCGCCCATGATGAGCTGCCCCACCCGTTGCGCTGAGGTCATGGCGGTGAAGTATCTGTCGACGCAGGTGGTGGCGGCCGAAGGACCTGTGAATGCGGCCGATGCACTTCCCGTGGTCGAGTAGCCGGGCAGGGAGCCGGTGGCGCCGGGGGCATCCGCGCCACGGCTGGTCGTGGCAGCTCTGACGGAACCGGCGGCACCCCCGTGCGCGGCCGCTTCGCCACAGACGGAAGCGGCCAGCACCAGGGAGACCAGCGGGGCCGCCGTGCGCAGAGCCGTGGAGCGGCGTTTTCCGAGCCGCCGGGTGCGTATCGTCATCGATTCTTCTCCTGTCCTGGATGCACCACGGACCGTCCGAACCGGCGGAACTCGCATCGCTTCGGTTGCGCTGAACGGGGGATGCGGCGTCATCCCGACCGCACACACCGTGCGTGTGTTCCGCGCTTCCTTCAGCGTGTGGACGGTGCCATGAAACGGATGGGCTGGGGCGTGCGGACGCGGTGGGTCACGGCGTCTGGGGCCCGCCTGAAGTCCCCAACGCACCGGGCCCGTCCCGGTGGATGGCGCCGCATGTAAGGGTTGCCATCTGCCATTTCCCGAGCTCGCCGGCAGGCGCTCCCTTCGGGCCGATGGTCGGCACGGCTCCATCCTGAGGACTACCCGGGTGCTTTGCAACCCTGGCAAGAGCGGGCGTGCGGACGTGAGTCCCCGCGCAGCGCGCCGTACTCGACGGCCTGTATCGGCACCCGTGGCGGCCACCGGAGCGACGAGCCCCGCCCGAGCCGGCGACCACGGCCCTGCGCCGACCGACGGACGAGGCGCGGCTCAGTCCGAGGTGCCGATCTCGATCAGACTGCCGTCCGGGTCATGCAGTCAGGTGCTGGTCATGGGCCTTTGGAGTCCGGTGCGCCGGACAGTCCGAACCGGTGATCCTCGTCCGCGGCACCGGATAGGGGTGCGTACCGGCCGAGCAGTTGCACGCACGACCGCCAGGCCGCGGCTGACAGCAGATCGCGTGCGCCGCTGAACAGCCGGTACAGATCGGGGCCGTATCGCTCCGCCAGTTCGGTGTTGTGTGTGAGTACGTCGAGCTCGTTCGCCGCGGTGATCTCCAGAAACGCGCGTGCGTCGGGCTCCGGTGGTGTGTGTTCAGCGCCCGTGAAGCGGTCACGGAAGACGACGGGCCGCACGCCGGCCAGGCGCGGATACACGACACCGCGGTCACAGCCTGCGTAGAGGTGGACCAACTCCTCGGACCGCTCGCCGATCAGCTGGGCGAGCACGGCGCGCTCCGAGGTGCCGAGCAGGGCCTGATCGAATCCTGCGGTCCCGTACGACGCGTGACACAGCCCCGCGACCTGGACGTCCGGATCGGCGCCCCATCGGCTCAGCACCCGCGCCACACGGATCAGGTGTTCCAGAAGTGTTCCTCCGGGGTGGGGCATCCGGTCCGCGCCTCGGGTGACCAGGAAGCCTGTGATCTGCGGCCAGTCCGCGTCGCGGCTGGGGCCACCTGCCGTGGTGCTTCCGTCGGCAGGTGAAGGACCCTGCATCACAACTCCTGATGTGCAGCGCGGCCCACCTCGGCCACCAGGCGTGCCGTGACCGGGGTACCGACGCCATGAGCGGTGGCGGCCCGCAGGACGGCTCCGCCGATGGCGTCGAGTTCGAGCGGGCGGCCGGCCTCGGCGTCGCGCTGCATCGAGGACTTCATCGTCTGCGGGGCGCGGTCGAAGAAGGAGAGCACGCCGTCCGTCGTTGCGGCCGCGCCGGCGGCACGCGCCACTGCGGTGATCTCGTCGAGGACGGCGAGCAGTTCCGGTCGATGCTGGGTGCGGACGGTGCCGATATCGGTCCGGTGCCGGGTTGTCAGCAGGGCGAAGGGGGCGAGGAAGACGAGCTTGTCCCAGAGCATCACCGTCTCGTCGTCCCGAACCGACACGCCGAGGCCGGAATGGCGCAGCCGATCCGCCAACTCGCTCGGCGGAGCGGCCAGTTCGACGTCCGCGAACGGGCTGGTGTGGACGATGCGCCCAGGTGAGGTCCGGGTCGCCTCGACTCTGATCGTCCCGGCGACGACCTCGCCCGCCGGGTAGCGCCCGCGG
This sequence comes from Streptomyces glomeratus, assembly GCF_021462825.1. Lineage (GTDB taxonomy): Bacteria > Actinomycetota > Actinomycetes > Streptomycetales > Streptomycetaceae > Streptomyces > Streptomyces glomeratus. Next base: position 130,328 of record NZ_JAKEEB010000015.1, read on the forward strand.
ATCACGGCGAGGTGGTCGAGGCCATTGAGCAGCGGAATCACGACGGCGTCGCCGAGGACGTCTGGCGGCACCCGGCCGAGCGCCGCCGCGAGAGCGGTCTGCTTGACCGTCACGAACAGCACGTCCACCGGCTCGCGCAGCCGGGTGTCGGCCTCCACCGGCGCGGTGAACTCGCCGTACCGCTTGCTCTCGAGAAGCAGACCGTCCCGGCGCAGCACAGCGGCGGTCTCCTCGCCGGCCAGACAGACGACGCGGTGCCCGTCGCGGGCCAGCAGCGCGCCGACCAGGCCGCCGATGCCGCCTGGGCCGAGGACGGCCACCGTCAGAGCGGATGTGGTCACGTGGACTCCTTGTCCTCGGGAGAACGATGTCCAGCGGGTCGGCACCCGCCCTGCCTCCACGGGTCCGGACCGTTGTGGAAGCATCGGGCGGGTTGCCGCCCTGGGCCCTGCGTCGATGATCGAGCACTCCGGAAACCCAAGTCAATCCAGGGGTTCACTGGGAAGGCCCCAAGCAATACCTTGGGGGTTTGTGACACTCGACGATCTCCGCGTCTTCGCCGTGGTCTGCCGGACCGGCTCCCTGAGCGCCGCCGCCCGCGACCTGACCCGTACACAGTCGGCGGTCAGCCAGCATGTGAAGCGGCTCGAGCGTGAAATCGGCCTCAGCCTGCTTGAGCGGCAGCCACGAGGCGTCGTACCGACCCTCGCCGGAAGACGGCTGCACGCAGCGGTCACGGAAGGCCTCGGGTGCATAGATCAGGCACTGCGCCAGCTGAACGATCTCGCCCACGCAGAAGGCGGATCGGTACGGGTCACCACCGGGGCGACCACCGTCCGGCACTTCATGGCTGCCGCGGTCGTCGACTTCCGTCGGCGCTTTCCCCAGGCCAGCCTGGAATTCCAGACCGAGCCCTCCAGCCGTGGCTGCTTCGAGGCCCTGGCCGCCGGCAGCGTCGACCTCGCCTGGGTCACGCTCGGGCCCTCGATCCGCTCCGCCGAGCAGCACCCCGTCGTCGAGCTGCCCTGGGCGCTCGCCGTCACGGCGCGGGATCCGCTGGCGGGCAGAGCGTTCATCGATCCAGCCGACCTTCAGGAGGCCCGGCTGATCGGGCTCCCGGAGAACTCGACCTCCCGCTCCCAACTCAGCTCCCGGCTCGCCGAATCCGGGATCCGGCCCGTTTTCGACACCAGCGTCACCGACTGGGACACGGCGGTCCTCCTCGCCGGGCTGGGACTCGGCCGCGCCGTCGTCCCGGCCTTGCCCGACTGGAGCGGCCCGGGCCATCCGGACCTGCGGCTGATCCCCATCCCCGCGCTCCCGCCCCTCGCCGCGGGATGGGCGGTGCGCAGCTGGGACGCCCTCTCCCCGCTGGCCCGCTCCTTCGCGGAAGGCGTCGCCCATCACTGCCGGAAGCAGCCCGCCGCTCCATGAGGGAAGTCCCCGCTCTGCTCCCCGACCCGTACGGCACAGTCTGGACGCCATCCTCCGGGAATACCGTTGGTCGGGTCAGCCCGACACCTCGACCGTGCACCGGACGCGCGGCAACCGGGGTCCCGGATCGCCCGACGGCCGCGATTGCCGCCCGGTGCTCCTGTGCCGGGGCGGGAGCTGCGCGCCGAAGACCAACCACGACGACGATAGGAGCTCCGAAGTGAAACTTCGGTCGCGTCTCTCGTTAGGCACAGCGGCGCCATCACTGGCCGGCATCGGCGCGCTTGCCGCCCCTGCCGCCACAGCCGCGGCCGCTCCTGACACGCACTCCGTGTTCGCGGCCCAGAACCGCCGGCCCGGCTCGCACGACACCCACGGCAACTGGGCGAGGGTCTGGTCGATCACGAACTGCTGACGGGGCCGGCTACGGTCTCGGTGGTGTCCGGCGGCCCCGTCGTCCCGGAGGTCAGGACGTGCAGGTGGGCACGCCGTCGAGCCAGGCCGGGCCCTGGATGTAGATGTTGGTGACCCAGGCCCGGTAGTCCGGCAGGTAGGACCAGGCGTCGTTGGTGTATCCGTCGGCGGTGACGAGTTCCGCGTGCTTCTGGCACTCGACCCGGATCGTGGTCGGCCCGGGGAAGGCGTACACCCGGGCTGCACGCGTGGACGGCTGGGCCTTCGTCCAGACACCGGTGCCCCAGGTGCGGAAGACATGCCCGCTCACCGCGCCGGTGTCGACGCGCAGCGCACCGAAGTAGTCCCCGCCCAGGCGTACGTCACTGACCATCAGCTTGGTGCCCGACTGCCTTGCCTCGACCATTCTGCCTGCGCCCAGGTAGATCGCGATGTGGTGGAGGTTCTGCGAGGTGCCCCAGGCGAGCAGGTCGCCGGGCAGCAGTGGGGCGAGACCCTGGGCGGCCGTGAAGCGGGCGGCGGCACGGGGTGTGTAGTACTGGGCGTCGGCGTCGCCGTTGAGGATGTCGGACCCGGCGGCCTGCGCGTAGGCGTAGCGCACCAGCCCCGAGCAGTCGAAGCCGAGCCGTTCCGGGTCGTGTTCGCTGGCCGGGTCGGTCGGGTCGACCTGCCCATAGGTGGCGCCGGGCCGGGGGCCGTGGCCGCCGCCCCAGGTGTACCAGACCCCTGCCGCCACCTGCGTACAGGCCGCGGCGATCGCCTGCTCGGCCGCCGCGGAGGCGCCCGGTGCCAGGGCGGCGCACCGTTCGTCGGCCCGCGGTGCGGCGATGGTGCCGGGCGTCCGTTCGGCGGCACGGGCCGAGGACGTGAACGCCCAGGTGAGCAGGGTGAGCAAGCAGATGGTGACGCCGATGAGACCGGTCCTGTCGCGCATGCCGGTACCCCCGTTCGTGTCGTGGATGTGCGGTGCTTACGAGCGGCTCCACGCCGCGGCGAAGCACGCCACGGCGCCGGTGTGCGGGCGCCGCATCGGCGTCCAGGCTGCCGACCGGCCGTGCCACCGGTCGACGTCGGCGCGGCGCCCTCTTCGGGAAGGCGACGGGAAACCCTCGGGAAACCCCCGCTCGCTCCGGCGGGCGGGACTCAGATGCGTGCGCAGGCCTGCGCCACGGACACGCCGGACTCGGGCGTCAGCCCCACAACCGCGCTGCGGCCGGCGGACTCGAGCACGCGGCAGACCGCAGCCAGCCGCGCGGAGAGGTCCAGGTCCCACAGCCGGACGGTGCCGTCGTTGCTGCTGCTGGCCACCGTCCGCCCGTCCGGGGAGAAGACCACGCCCCACACCGCGTTGGTGTGACCGGTCAGGGCGGCCCAGGGGCGTCGCCAGCGCACGTCCCACAGCCGCACCGTCCGGTCACTGCCGCTGCTCGCCAGCAGGCGGCCGTCCGGCGAGAAGGCGATGCCCCGCACCGATCCGGCGTGGCCGGTCAGGGACGCCTCCAGCCCGTTCCGGCTCAGGTCCCACAGACGCACGGTGCCGTCGTTGCCGCCGCTGGCCAGGGTGTGCCCGTCGGGGCTGTACGCCACGCCGCGCACCGCACCGGTGTGGCCGGTGAGCGTGGCCGTGCAACGACGGGTCGCCACATCCCACAGCCGTACGGTCAGATCGTCACTGGCGCTGGCGAGGGTGCGGCCGTCGGGGCTGAAGGCGATGTCGTTGACGAAGTCGGTGTGCCCGGTGAGCACGGCGAGCGGGTGGTGGGTCGGAACGTCCCACAGGCGGACGGTGCCGTCGGATCCAGCCGACGCCGCAGTGCGGCCGTCGGGAGCGAACGCGACCGCGAACACGCTCCCACGGTGGCCTTCGAGCGTGCCGAGCGGACGGCGGTCGGGAACGTCCCACAGGCGGACGGTCCCATCGGATCCCGCCGAGCCCAGCGTGCGGCCGTCAGGAGCGAAGGCCACCGAGACAACGCTCTCGCGATGGCCCGTCAAGGTGGCCTGTGGCCGTCGCCGGTCCACATCCCACACCCGTACCGTGTGATCGGTGTCGGCGGTGGCCAGCAGCTTGCCGTCCGGGCTGTAGGCGGCGTGAGAGACCTCGGTGAACGGCGGTGCGGCGAGCGCGCGGCCTCTGAGGTCCCACAGTACGACGGACTGGTCGAAGCCGGCGGTGGCCAGCAGGGTCCCGCTGCCGTTCACGGCCACACCGAGGACGTAGTCCGTGTGTCCGGCCAGCGTCGCCGTCGGCCGCCCGCTGCGCACGTCCCACAGCCTGGTCGTGCCGTCGCCCCCCGCGCTGACCACACTCGCACCGTCGGGTGTCCAGGCGACCGCATTGACATCGTCACCGTGTCCGGTCAGCGTGGCGGCCACCCGGCGCGCGGCCACGTCCCACAGCCGGACGGTCCGGTCCACTCCTCCCGTTGCCAGGCTGCGCCCGTCCGGTGAAAATGCCACGCCCAGCACCTCGTCGGTGTGGCCGTGCAGTTCGGCGACGGGGCGTGCCGTGTCGGTGCTCCACAGGCGTACGGTGCGGTCGGAGCCGGCCGATGCCAGCGTCCGTCCATCGGGGGCGTACGACAGCGCGGTGACGTTCCCGGAGTGACCGCGGAGCACCGCCCGGGCCCGGTGGCCGGGCCCGGTGTCCCACAGCTGCACTGTTCCGTCGCGGCCCGCGAGGGCGAGCGTACGGCCGCGGGGGTCGAAGGCCACCGCCCGGGCGCCCGTGGTCCGCTCGGGCAGCACCGTCACGGTCCCTCGGCCGGCCGTCAGCCACAGGCGCACGGGACCGTCTGTCGAACTGGCCGCGAGAGTGAGGCCGTCGGGGCTGAAGGCGACCGAGCGTACGCGCCCGGGCAGGGTGAGCGTGGCGACGGTGCGGTGGTCGGCCAGGCGCCGCAGTTTCACGGTTCCGTCGGAACTCGCCGTCGCCAGCAGCCGGTCGTCCGGCGCGAAGGCGAGCGCGTTGACCGGTCCTCGCTGGCCGCCGAGCCGACGGGCGAACGGCTGGGACTGGGTGCTCAGCAGTGCGCCGCGGGCCTCGGGCGTGGCGCCGGCCCGGTAGGCCGCGACCGCCAGAAGCATCGAGGCCTCGGGCCGGCCGCCGGCCAGTGAGGTGGACTGCAGGGCCAGGGCCCGTGAGCGGGAGACGTGCTCCTGGGCGAGAGCCGCTGTGCGCTGCTGATAGGCCAGGCCTCCCGCGGCCAGGGCGAGGCCGAGCAGGGCGACGAGTGTGGCCAGCATGACGTCGCGCAGCCGTTGCTGGCGCCGCGCCCGACGCTGCCGTGCCTCCTCCTCGGCGCAGCTCGCCCGAAGGAACGCCCTCTCGCCCCGGCTGAGACGGCTGGAGCCGTCCAGTTCATCGGCCCAGGAGCGTGCCGTCTCCAGCCGGGTGCCCCGGTACAGGGCGGAGGCGTCGCGGCCCTCGCGCTCCCATTCCGCGGCCGCTTGGGCGAGCTGCTGGTGGATCAGGAGCCCTGCCAGGTCCGCCTGGATCCAGTCCCGCAGCCGTGGCCAGGCGTGCAGCAGCGCCTCGTGGGTGATCGCGACCATGTCGTGGTCCACGGTGATCAGTCGGGCCCGTACGAAGGCGTCGAGCGCCGCCGCGACATCGTCCGTGTCGCCGAGTTGCTCCATCAGGACGGTCCGGCTCGTCCGGCGCCGTGTCGCGCCGGTGTCCTTGGAGACGTGCACCAGCCGGGACAGGATCCGCCGGACCGTCTTCTGCTCGGCCGGATACAGCCCGGCGAACACCTCCTCGGCGGTGCGGGCGACCGCGCCCCGAATGCCGCCGGTGCGTTCGTACCCGGCAACGGTCAAAGTGGACTGCCGGCGGTGCTGCCAGGTGGCCAGCAGCGCATGGGACACCAGCGGCAACACTCCGGACGGCGTCTCCTGGACCTGGGCGCCCCCGTGGCCGGCCGTTTCAGGCTCGTCGCGTAGCCCGGCGTCGCCCAGCAGCAGCGGGAGCAGCCCGGGTTCCAGCGTGACGCCGGCGCGTTCCGCGGGGCGGGTGACCGACTCACGCAGCTCGGCGACCGACATCGGCGCCAGCGCGAACAGCCCGTCCGAGAACACCGCTGACAGTTCCGGGAGTTCCAGGCAGCGTCCCAGGAAGTCGGCCCGCAGCCCGAGCACGATCACGGCAGGGTCGTACGTCTGCCCGGACGGTGGGGACGTGGCCAGCGCGCACAGCACGCGCACATAGGCGCGGCGCTCGTGCTCGTCCGTACACAGGGTGAACAGTTCCTCGAACTGGTCCACCAGCAGCACCGGGCAGACCGGCGGCGGCCTGCGGCCGTCCATGCCGGAATCCGGCCGCGTCGTGTGTGTCATCCGGTGGACCGCGTCCAGCAGTGCCCGGGGCCTGTCACGGAGTTCGGCCGCGCTCAGCCGCAGATCGCAGCCCAGCGTCTTTGCCGTGCGCTCCAGCAACTCCTGCAGGGGGCGCGCCGTGGGCGTGAGGGAGACCACCGGCCAGCGGTCCGCGCCCGGCATGGGAAACCGGCCGGGACACCCAAGTGCGGGCACGAGCCCGGCGCTGAGCAGGGAGGACTTTCCCGCCCCCGATGGGGCCACCAGCATCAGCGGCCCGATGCCGATGCGCTGGAAGAGCCGCTCGACGAGCGCGGATGTCGCACGTTCCCTGCCGAAGAACCACTCGGCGTCCTGCGTGGTGAACGCCGACAGGCCGCGGTAGGGGCAGGCGGGCGCAGTCGCGCCGATATCGTTGTCACGAACCTGTACCCGTGCCGTCGCCGTCTCCGCAAGAGCGAGCAACTCGCCCTCGGCGGCGAGAATACGGTCGCAGCGGCGGGCGACATCGACGGTCGGAGGCTTCGCACCCGTCTCGATCTTGCTCAGGTAGCCCTTGCTGTAGTGGGTCTGCCGGGCCAGATCGGCCAGGGACAGCCCCCGTTGCCGTCTCAACCGTCTCAGCTGGGCGGCGAACGACGGCGCGGTCGCCCCTGGCGGTTCCGGCTCGTTGCCCTCGTGATCGTGCGCTGCCTGCTGTGACTCGCTCAAGGCGTCCCCCATGGCACCCCATGCCCTTGCCGTGAGTCGGGCGGGTGCCCAGATTACTTTCCGGGCGGGACGCGAGGCGAAGCGCTTCACTCGTAAGTGGCGCAAACGCGCGCTTCCGGAACCACCCGGGAAGGGGCGGTTCCGGAAGCGCTGTCGGTGCCGGTCAGGGCCGGTTCAGCGCGACGGAGTTGATGGGCGTGAGATCGGCCCACACACCTGTCTGCTGGGCGAACGGGGCTCCGCAGCCCCTGCCGTTGTAGCCGGTGCACAGGCTTGCGGTCGCGCCGCCGTACTGGTTGTTGAGGACCCAGTGCCACCCGTACTGGTTGCTCAGGTTGTGGGGGCCGTAGCTGTAGAAGATCTGGCTGGGCGAGACGGCCGGATTCTGGTTCTGCGGGTAGATGCAGACCGCGCCGGACGGGCAGCCGGCCCAGTCGCCCGCCGGCTTGGCCTGAGCCGCACCGCCCAGTGCCACCACGGCCGCAGCGGCGGTCGCCAGCGCGGCGGCGCCGCGGAAGATGGTGCGCATGATTGTTCCCCTCTTGCGGTGTCCTGCGGACCGCAGGACGTGCTTGGTGCTGACGACTCCAGCCTGGGCACGCGGCACCGCGGGGTCGACGGGTTTCCCGTTGCCCGATGGTTCGGGCGGCAGGGAAACCGCCGGGCTCAAGGACTTTCGGGGGGGAAGGCCGACGGTGATACGACGTACGCCGGCCGGCCCCACACAGCCTCCGGAGTCGCGGCGGAGCCTCACCCCTCAGCCCTGGGCGACCAGCCGGGCGGACCGAACAGGTACCCGGCGCGGTCGCGCCAGCGCCGCGCCGCACGGACGTCGCGCCAGGCGGCCGCGTACTCGTGGAAAGCGACCCGCAGCGGGTTGTAGGTGTCGATGTTCTTCGTCAGCCCGTACACCGCTCGCTCGCCCTCGGGCTCGAAGGTGCGGAAGAGCCGGTCCCAGACGATGAGGATCCCGCCGTAGTTGCGGTCCAGATAGACGCGGTTCGACCCGTGGTGGACACGGTGGTGGGAGGGGGTGTTGAAGACCCGTTCCACCGGCCGCCACAGCTTGTCCACCCGTTCGGTGTGCAGGAAGAACTGGTAGATCAGGCTGACGGACTGCTCGAGCAGGATCATCCAGGGCGGAATGCCGACCAGCGCGAGCGGCAGCCAGAACGGCAGGGCCGTCATCGGCGTCCAGCTCTGCCTGAGGGCCGTGGACAGATTGAAGTGGAGGCTGGAGTGGTGGACCACATGGCTCGCCCACAGCACCCGCACCCGGTGGTGGGCGCGGTGGAAGGCGTAGTACGCGAGGTCCTCGGCGAAGAACAGCAGTACCCACGTCCACCCGGAGGCGGGCGAGAGGCGCCATGGCGAGACGGTGAAGAGGGCCGCGTACATGACGACCGTCACCGCCTTCCACGGCAGTGCGATGACCTGGCTGCCGGCACCCATGGACATGCTGGTCATGCTGTCGCGCAGTTCGTAACCGCGCTCGTCGTCGTCGGGGAGGAAGCGGTAGGAGAGGGCCTCGACGACGACCAGGAGCACGAACGCCGGTATCGCGTAGACCACGGCCGGGATCATGTCAGCGCACCGCCTTCCGGGGCACCGCGGGCACGCTGCGGGACAGCAGCTCGCGCGCCAGCAGTTCGGCGGCCTCGGGCTCACGTGCGGCGATGTGTGCCGCCAGCCGGACATGGGCGTCGACGTCGAGGAGTTCGGCCGTCCGCAGGTCACCGGGTACGGCGGCGACCGGGAGGGTCCCGCCCACCAGGCTGTTGAACGCCAGCAGATAGGCCATGTTGCCCGAACCCTCGACGATCAGCCGCCACCAGGCGATGTCCGCCGCGCCGAGTTCCGCCAGGTCGGGCCCGCTGCGCGCGTAGTGGCCGGTGGCCTCGACGATCTCCGCAGCGGCCTGCTCGGAACACCGGATCGCGCACAACCTGGCGGCGTCCGCACCGATGCACGCCCGCATCTCCAGGGCGTCCCGGGCGAGGTCCGCCACCGAGGGGCCGCCGTCGGCCGAGGCGATCCCCACGGCCAGGTCCAGGCCGGCGGTGCGCCGCCAGTCCTGGACGAGGGTGCGGCCGCCGTGGCTGACCTCGACCAGCCGGGCCTGCTGGAGCCGTTTGACGGCCTCACGGACGCCATGACGGTTCACACCGAACTCGGCCGCCAGATCCCGTTCGGCGGTGAGCGCGGAACCGGGCGGCAGTTCACCGCCCAGGATCCTGTCGCGCAGCAAGGCGAAGAGCTGGTCGGAGATCGCCTCACGCCGGATGTGTCGCTCGGTCATGGCGATCAGAGTGGACAGGCCGAGGTCAGTGGTCAACTGGTTGGACCAGATTTTCTTGGCGGACCCGGGGCGACGACCCTGCACAGGACGTTCGCCACGGCCTCGGCGAGCGGTTCCGGGGGATGGGTGGCGTCGGAGAAGTCCCTCGGCTGGAAGTAGAAACCGCGGCGGCCCGCCTGGCCCGGAAGGCTTCCCGTGCCCTCAACGCCAAAGGGCAAAGGCCAGAGTCAGGGCGCCCAGGCCGCCCCGGACAGACAGAAGTTGCCGGCCGACATTCCGGTGTCGACGAGGACCGCCGGCCGTTCCGCACGATGCAGCGGGGCTGGCACACTGTCCCCGTGTCCAGCGACCTTCGGATCGGGCTGCTCGGGGCAGCCGCCATCGCGCCGAGCGCGCTCATCAAACCTGCGCGGCACACGCCGCGTGTCAACGTGACCGCGGTCGCGGCACGTGACCGGACCCGCGCCGAGGCGTTCGCCCGCAAGCACGGCGTCCCGGTTGTGCACGCCGGCTACGACGCGCTGCTCGCCGACCCGCAGGTGGACGCCGTGTACGTGCCCCTGCCCAACGGGCTGCACGCCGAGTGGACACTCAAGGCTCTCGAGGCCGGTAAGCACGTGCTGTGCGAGAAGCCGTTCACCGCCAACCGTGCCGAGGCCGAGCGCGTCGCGGACGCCGCCGACGCCGCCTTCGCGCGCGACGGCCTGGTGGTGATGGAGGCCTTCCACTACCGCTACCACCCGCTGGCCGAGCGGATGCGCGAGATCGTGACGAGCGGCGAACTCGGGAAGCTGCGTCGCGTCGAGGCCGAGTTGTGCTTTCCCCTGCCCCGGTTCAGCGACATCCGGTACGACTACGCGCTGGCGGGCGGCGCGACCATGGACGCCGGCTGCTACGCGGTGCACGTCGCCCGGCTTCTCGGCGCCGGCGATCCGGCAGTTACCTCGGCACGGATGACGACCCTGCGCAGGGACCCGCGCATCGACCGGGCGATGACTGCCGAACTCGCCTTCCCGAAGGGGGTGACCGGGCGGGTCCGCGCGTCGATGTGGTCGCGCAGGCTGTTGTCGATCCGGGCCCGCGCGATCGGGACGGACGGCGAACTGAACGTGACCAACTTCGCGATGCCCCAGCTCTACCACCAGGTGACGATCCGCGCGCCGCGCGGCTCGGGAGGACAGGTGGTGCGGCGGGAGCGTGTGCCGCGCAACCCGTCGAGCTACGCCCGGCAGCTGGAGGCGTTCGCCGCCGCGGTACTCGATGGCGGGCCGGTCATCACCTCCGCCAGGGACGCCGTGGCCACCATGGGCGTCCTCGACGGCATCTACCGGGCAGGTGGACTACCGCTCCGCGGCGAGAAGAAGGACCAGGCCGCAACCCCATGACGGCCACTCCCCCCACGTTGTGGACGTGATGGCCTCGCATGTGCTGCGCCTGGAGCCGCGTGACGGCCCCTCCCGGATCCGTCCCGCAGCCGCACCAGACGCTTGCCCTGGAGCGAACTCCAACTCGTAGAGTCGCGGCATCCCCAACGTAGCGACCTCCAAGGAGAGTTGAATGCGCTACCGCGTTCTGGGCAGGACCGGCATCGAGGTCAGCCCCTACTGCCTCGGCACCATGATGTTCGGTTCCGTCGGTAATGCCGACCACGACGAGTGCGTCCGGATCATGCACGCCGCTCTGGACGAGGGGATCAACTTCATCGACACCGCCGACATGTACTCGGCCGGCGAGTCGGAGACCATCGTGGGCAAGGCGTTGAAGGGTCGCCGCGATGACGTGATTCTCGCGACCAAGGTCCACTTTCCCATGGGCGACGGTCCCAACCGGGGCGGGAACTCGCGGCGTTGGATCGTCCGGGAGGTGGAGGACAGCCTGCGGCGGCCGGGGACGGACTGGATCGACCTGTACCAGGTGCACCGGCCGGACCACACGACCGACATCGAGGAGACGCTCTCCGCCCTGACCGATCTGGTGCGTCAGGGCAAGATCAGAGCGTTCGGCTGCTCCACCTTTCCCGCGGACGACATCGTCGAGGCGTATCACGTGGCCGACCGTCGTGGGCTCCAGCGGTTCCGTACCGAGCAGCCGCCGTACTCGCTGCTGGCCCGAGGCGTCGAGAGGCAAGTGCTGCCGGTCGCGCAACGCCTCGGAATGGGGGTGCTGACCTGGAGTCCGCTGGCCTCCGGGTTCCTGACCGGCCGCTACCGCCGGGGTCGGCCTCTTGATCTGAGCAGCGGACGTCCCACCCTGCACCCGAACCGCTTCGACCCGTCGGCGCCGCTCACCGCCGCCAAGCTGGAGGTGGTCGAGCAGCTCGTTGCCGTGGCCGAGGAAGTGGGCTGCTCGCTCCCGGAGCTGGCCATCGCCTTCCCGCTCGCGCATCCGGCCGTCACATCGGTGATCATCGGCCCGCGCACGATGGAGCACCTGCGGAGCACGCTCAAGGGCATGTCCGTGATGCTGGACGACGCCGTCCTGGACCGGATCGACGACATCGTGCCGCCCGGAACCGACGTCTATCCTCCGGACGGCGTCTGGACTCCGCCGTCACTCACCACGCCGGCGCTCCGGCGGCGCCCGGCCGCCTCCAGGCCGGCTGTCTGAAGCATGCGCCGACGGGCGCCTGGTGATACCTCCTCACCTCGCACAAGCATCCGAACAGGAGCATAGGGGCCTGTTACACCGAGTCCGCGCGTGAGGTGACTCCGTTGTGCGCGTGGTGCCGGCGGTAAGCGCCGGGCGTCATGTGGTGCCAGCGGGTGAAGGCGCGTACCAGGGCGGCCGCTCCGCTCAGTCCGACCTGGCGGGCGACAGCGTCGAGGGTCAGATCCGTTGTCCGTAGCAACTGCAAGGCGCGCATGTGCCGTGCCTCGTCGAGGAGTTCGCGCCACGAGGTGCCCTCCTCGCGCAGGGCTCGGCGCAGGGTCCGGGGGCTGAGGAACAGAACGTCCCGCAGGTCCTCCGGACGGGCCCGGAGGAGGTCGGCCTGGTCCAGCCAGCCGCGCACCCGTGCGCACAGCATGTCCGTCGCCGGGAGACCGCCGAGCAGGCCATCCGCGTGCCGGCGGTGCAGCGCGGTCAGTGCCGGGTCGGTCAGCGCGCGGGGGCGGTCCAGCTCCGTCGTTCGTACGGTGACGGCGTTCTCGGCGGCGTCGAAGACGACCGGGCAGCGCAGAATCTCGGTGTACCGGCCCGGGGCGCCGATCGCCCGGTGGGTGAATGCGACCGACACGGGCGCCCAGTCGGGCGCGATCCATCCCGCGGCGGTGACCATGCCGGTGACCACGGCCTCGACCTGCTGCGGGTGCATCACCCCCGGAGCCACCGTGGGCCGGTAGACGAGCCGTGACCGCTGGGGACCGCGGTCCAGGCTGACCACGCCCGCCTCGCTCACCAACCGGTGATACCGGACCGCCGCTGCCGCCGCCTCCGCCAGGCTGGCGGAAGCAAGGACCAGATGACCGAGCACGTGCAGGTCGGCCGGCCGCAGCGAGGAACCCACGACGAGACCCACATGCGGCTCCTCGTCCGGCCCGAGGAGCAGCTCCCAGAGCCGCCGGACCTCCGCGAAGGGAAGCCTCTGTGTGGGGGAGGCCCACGCACCGCCCGTCGTGCCGGCCGCCCCGGTTCCCATGTCCTGCGGCCCGCGGGCGTGCGCCACCGCGTGTGCGTAGCTGGCGGCGACGGTGGGCCAAGCGGCGGCACGCATGGCGGACAGTCAACGCCGGAGCGGCCGCCCGAGTCAACACGGTGGCCCACCGGGGCAATGACGCCGCCACGTTCCGGCCCTACCGTCGTGACCGGCTCGTCTCCGGACAGCGCACCGGTTCATCAGCGCGTCCAGGAGACATCCACAACGACGACCTACCGGGAGCGACGGACGACATGACCGGAGCACGACGCAGGAAATTCTGGGGCTGGGGATACGAGGACGAACAGCCCGGGAGAACCGAGGCGCACAAGACGGCCGATCTGGTGCGCTCGGTGCTCGGCTTCGGCGCGGAGCACGTCAGAACACCCCCGGCGGTGGCCGACCTGGACCTGCCCGCACCACGCCTGGCGATCCCCGGCAGCCTCGCCCCTGTCATGACGACCGACCCCTACCAGCGAGCCTCCCACGCCTACGGCAAGTCCTACCGGGACGTGGTGCGCGGCTTCCACGGGGAGTTCCCGCACCCGCCGGACCTCGTCGCCTTCCCCCGCGACGAGAACGACATCACCGCGGTCCTGGACTGGTGCCAAGAGGCCGGCGCCGCCGTCATTCCCTACGGCGGGGGCACCAGCGTGGTCGGTGGTGTCGAGCCGCTGGTGGACGACCGGTACGCCGGCACCGTCACCCTCGACCTCGGCCGTCTCGACCGCGTGCTCGACGTGGACACGGTCTCCGGGGCGGCACTCATCCAGGCCGGCGCCGCCCTGCCGCACGCCGACGCCCAACTGCGCCCCCACGGCCTCACCCTGCGTCACTACCCGCAGTCGTACGAACTGGCCACCGTGGGCGGCTCCGTCGTCACCCGCGCCGGCGGGCACTACGCCACCGGACGCACCCACCTGGACGACTTCGTGCAGTCACTGCGGGCGGTCACTCCCGCCGGGTTGTGGGAGAGCCGCCGGGTGCCCGCCTCCGGGGCGGGGCCGAGCCCCGACCGGATGCTGATCGGCTCCGAGGGGGTCCTCGGCGTGGTCACTCAGGCATGGCTCCGTGTCCAGGAACGCCCGCGCTTCCGAGCGTCCGCCGCCCTGAGCCATGCCACCTTCGCCGACGGCACCCGCGCAGCCCGGGACATCGTGCGCTCCGGACTGCAGCCCGCCAACTGCAGGCTGCTCGACCCCGGCGAGGCCCGGTTGAACGGCGCCGGTGACGGGCGTTCCGCCCTGCTGATCCTCGGATTCGAGTCGGCCCATGCAGGCCAGGAGGCGTTGCTCGCCCAGGCGCTGGAGTGTGCCCGCCGGTACGGCGGGACTCCGCTCGGGGACCCTCGGATCAGCGGACCGGACCCGACGGACGACGCGGAGTCCCCCGCGCCGACCCGCCCCGAGGGACAGTGGAAGGACAGCTTCCAGCAGGCGCCGCACCTGCGGGACGTGATGGTCGCCGCCGACATCCTCGTAGAGACCTTCGAGACCGCCGTCACCTGGGACCGTTTCGAGGAGTTCGACCAGCGGGTGCACCGAGCCGCCGAGCAGGCCGCCGCCCGTGTGTGCGTGACGGCCACCGTGCACCGCAGGCTCACCCACGTGTATCCCGACGGCGCCGCCGTCTACTACACGGTGCTGGCGCCGGCACGCCGCGGATCCGAGATCGCCCAGTGGGACGACATCAAGGCCGCCGTCTCCGACGTCATCATGGACGCCGGCGGCACGATCACCCACCACCACGCGGTGGGCCGCGACCACCGTCCCTGGTACGACCGGCAGCGTCCCCCGCTGTTCGCCCGCGCGCTCCGAGCGGCGAAGCGGGAACTCGACCCGCACGGTGTGCTGAACCCGGGGGTGCTCATCGGCTGAGGTACTCGCCGATGGTGTCCACGCCATGAACGCGCAGGCCGCGCTGGACCAGCCGTCAGTGCAGTACGGTGCCCGGTCGATCGCCCAGCGGCGCGAACCACGCGTCGAGGGCTGAGGTGTCGACGTCGGGCAGGGTGTGCTTGAGCTCCCGGGAGAGCGGTGCCATCCCGCGGATGGCTTCCGGCCGGTCCCACTGCCCGGGGTCGGCGGTCAGGGCGGCGATGCGGTCGCCACCACTGACCGCGCGTGGCGCGAGGATCCGCCGGAGCGCCGGCCCATGACCCACGCCGCCGCCGTCGTCCTCGGGCCGGGTCGGGTCGGGGCAGAGACGACGGGGCGCACACGGGTGCACCGGGCGTGGAGCGAGCCTCGTCAGCGGCGCGGGGTGGCGCGCTTGGGCGGCGCTATGCGGACCCGCTTCTCCACTGGTGCGCTCTCTATGTCGTCGAGCTGCGCGACGATCGTGCTGCGCAGGTCGTCGTAGTCCTCGAAGGAGTGGTCGTTGAAGAGGGTGTAGCCCGACCACATCAAGTTGGCGCACACCCGCGCCGGCACCCGGCCGGTCTGGGCACCCATACCGACCAGCGCCACCGATCGGATGCTGCCCGGTGCCCTGTTGTTCTGCTGGTGGATCGCCTGGAACGCGGCTGCGCAGGCCAGTGCCACGTTCAGGGTCTCGCTGACGTTCTGCGACGATGCCTCCATCGTCGGAGTCGAGATCAGGAACCTCGGCTTGACCGCGCCGGACGGAACACACACCGCGCTGCCCACCGGCAGCGCTCCCGCAAACCGGCTGTGAATGGCCTTCTGCACCCGCAGCTGGATGCCCGCGCCGAGATACCGCTTGATGACCGCGTCCACACCACCATCCATCCGGCCACGGGAGTTGGTGGGACTGACCCAGGCGTCGGCGTCCTCGTCCAGGATCGAGCCCTTGCGGATCTCAATCTCGGGGGTGTCGGCGAACGCCGCGCGCCACGCCTCCACCACTGCGGTGTTGATGTCGGTCAGCACCACCCTGAGCGGCGACTGCACACGGTTCTCGGTCATGGTTCACTCCCATCGGAACGGTCACTCAACTGATCGGGACGCTACCGCGCCCCACTGACACAGCAGCTAGCGCCGGCGCGGCGTCTCCCGAGAGCCCCAAGGCCGCTGTCAGTGGGCCGACATATCCTCAGGGCACTTCGCCGATCAGGCCTTCCACCAGCACAGTTCGACCATTCGGAGTTCCTCCACGATGAGCGCTGCCCACACCACCGCCACCCCCGACCCGAACGACCCGCTGGACCTCACGGAACTGTTCAAGGGCGGCGGTGAACCGTGGCTTCCGCTACTCAGGCCGGTCATCGAGGCACAGCCGGACGCGGCCGAGTTCATAGGGCCGGGCCGCAGCCCGGAGGTCGTGCCCGCGCGAGAACTGACCTTCCAGGCACTCAAACCCAACGCGCCGCACAAGTGGAAGGTGGTCATCTTCGGTCAGAACCCGTACCCGCGGCCGGAGAGCGCCACCGGCATCGCCATGTTCGACAACACCTTCCACGACTGGAAGGACAGCCAGTTCGGCAGGGTCGTCAGCATCCGCTGCATCATCAAGGCGGCGGCGATGTGGAAGTACGGCATTCCCAAGAAGACCCCGATAGCCGATATCCGCGCGCTGCTGAAGAAGCAGGACACCGTCCAGCCGCCGGAGTGGTTCCAGGCGATGCTCACGCAGGGCGTGCTGCTGCTGAACGCGGCGCTGACGGCCAACAGTGACGGGGCGATCGGCACCGACCGGCACACCGGGTTCTGGCGGCCGGTCGCCGAGCGGATCGTCGAGGAGATCCTCGTGGCCAAGCAGAACGCCGAAGAGGAGGACCGGGGGGTCGTCTTCGCGTGGTGGGGGGCGCACGCGCGGAGCCTGAAGAAGGTCGTTCTCGACCTTCAGAAGAAGTACCCCGAGGTCGAGGTCCGGCACATCGACCACGCCAACCCCGCAGCACAGGGTGACATCTTCTGCGACGGCGACCACTTCGCCACAGTGAACGCGGCCCTGGCATCGCTGGGCGCCGACGAGATCGACTGGCTGCCGAGCACCGGCTGGAACAAGCTCGCGGCCAAGACCGGCGCGGCCGACGGCGACGTCGCCGACCGCATGGGCGCGTTCATCGCGTCCACCATGGAGCTGCACCAGCTGTACCTCGACCGGCTCTCCAGCGTCAAGGACGAGGGGCTCGTCCTCCCCGCCATCACGGGTGTGTTCGACACCCCACTCATGGACTTCCGCGACGCGGTCGCCCCGGTCGCCGCGCTGCTGCCCGGTCTGGGCCGGCACGTCGACCGGTCGCACGAGTTCGGCAAACGGCGGACGGACGAAGCGTCCGACGGCCTGTCGGCCGACGCGATCGCCGCCCTCTACCTCTACACCTGCGAATCCGCGTTCTACCGGGAGATCAACGCCACCCTGCGCTCTCCGGACCGGACCAGGCTCGTCCCCTACCTGCCGTATCTGCGGCTACTGTTCTCGGCCGTGTCGCAACTCCCCGCCAGGAAGGCGCCGTTGTGGCGCGGAGTATCGCTGGACCTGCGTGCACAGTACCCGCTCGGAAGGACCGTGACCTGGTGGGGCGTGTCCTCCTGCACGTCCGAGCTCAGCGTCGCCAAGGCGTTCCTCGGCAGCCGCGGCAAACGGACACTGTTCGAGGTCACCCCTGCCCGGGCCGTGAGCATCCGCGACTTCTCCGCGTTCACCGGCGAGGAGGAGTTCATCCTCCCGCCGGGCACCCAACTGAAGGTGACGGATGTCAAGACCGAACGCGGCGGCCTGTGCACCGTGAGACTCGAGGAGCTGCAGGAACAGCCCCTGGTGGCCTGACCGGGCTCCGCCACCGGCCGCCGCCTCCCGCCGTGGGGTGGCGGCCGACCCGCAAGGCACCCCACACGGACCGCACAGCCCGACAGACGCACGCGGTAACCACGTTGCTCAAACAGCCGCGGTCGAAGGTCGCGATGACGCCGCCTTGGGTGGTCGATGCGCCGCCCGGTACCCGCAACCCGCCCCGCCGAGGTGCTCAATGCGGCCAGCCTACGATCGTGACATGAATGCGTGGCAAGAAAGCCTGGACTCAGCGGGGATCCGGGAACCGGAGCTGCGAGGGGACTACGACGCCCAGCGGCGACTGGTATCGCGCTTCCGCCGTACCTCATACCTGGCAGCGCAGATGCTGCTGCCACGGCCGATGCTGCCCCATGTGGTGGTGGCGACGGCCGTGATGCACCACGGCGACAACCTTCTGGACACCGGTCCCAAGGCACAACGAGCCGCAGCTTGGGCGTCTTGGGAAGAGCAAGTGCGTCGGGCGCTGGAAACAGGAGTCAGCGGTGATCCCCTGCTCCGCGCGCTGGCTCACACCATTGCTGCGTACCCCCGGCTGCGAAGGCCGGTAGAGGAGTACCTGTCCACCGCGACAGCAGAGCTGGAATTCACCGGATTCCTCGACGAAGCCGACTACCAGGCCTATGTGGATGCCTACTCACTGCCTGCCTTCATGCTGGTCGGCGCGCTGCTGGGACCGGAGACCGACGACGGGCCGTATCGGGCGGCGTGCCGGGAGTTCATCGACGGCAGCCAGCGGCTGGACTTCGTCAACGACATCGCCGAGGACCTGCGGGAGGGGCAGCTGGGCATACCAGGGGAGATACTGCGGCGCTTCTCAGTCACATTGGACGACTTGGCCGCCGGCCGCGAAGCTCCGGGCGTACGGGAGGTGGTGGGCCACCAGATCTCGCAGGCTCGAACCGCCCTGCAGACGGCCAGGAAGCTGACCGCCTTGGCTCTGGCCCCCTGTCGCCCGCTCATGGGCGCGCTGGTCGAAGTGGAGTTGCTTACCGCGGACGCCGCGCTGGCCCGTGGCGCAAAGTTGCTGCGCGGCTCCGCGAGACCACCACTGGTGAGGACGCTGCGAGTGTTGCTGGGTGCGCGCCGCAATGCTCGCATTGGACGTTCATATCTGCCGTCATAGCAAGGCCGTTGCCGCTCACAACGCTGCCGCAAACGCCCGCCCGGTGTAGAAGGCCGCTGACTGTCTCCCCTGGCTTCCAGGGTCCTTCGTCGGGCCGTGAGGGGGGCCCGTGTCGAGGATGGCCGCGCAGTGGTGGGGTCGGTGAAGGCCGTGGCCCAGCCCCCGGAGGACCCCTTGGAGGCGGAAGGCGACGCTGCTCCTCTCCTCGCGTGAAGAAATCGACCGGAACAGGACGGCCAGGTCGGCCGGTGACTGCCCCCAACGCGGATCTCGCCAAGGCGTACCGCTATTCGAGGGCTCCGGAAGCCTTCGCCAGGCTGTTCAGAGCGTCACGCTCGGACGGTGTGAACTGGGGGCGGTCAAGTGGCGAGCGAAGGGGGCCGAGCAGGGCTGTCAGCAGCACGCGGGGGTGGATGAGTGTGGTGGGCGCGGTCTGAAGGGCGAGCACGTCGGTCAAGGCCGTGGCGGCGAGGAAGGAGCCTGTTGACGTGCGGGAGAGACGGCTGACGTAGCGGTGCAGCACACGGTCGGCGAGATTCGGGCTCTTGCCCTTGGTGGTGGAGAAGTGGATGTCCTGGCCGGTGGCAAGGGCCCACGCACTGTTGATGGGGCGGGCGATGGCGCGCTGGGTATGGTGGGCGAGCCCGGGGCCGAGGCCGTTGGAGAGCAAGTGTCGCAGGGCGACGGCTCCTTGTGCCGCCACTGATATGCCTTGCCCGTACACGGGGTTGAAGGCCGCGACTGAGTCCCCGAGTGCCAACAGGCCATCCGGCCAGTGGGTGAGCCGTTCGTAGTAGTAGCGCCGGTTGGTGGTGCTGTGGGTGAGGCTGACGTCGGTGAGCGGTTCGGCGTATGCCAGGAGGTCGGCCAGGAGCGGGTGGCGCAGCGTTCGGGCGAAGGGTTCGAAGGCGCCGGCGTCATGGGTTGGGTGTCCGCCAGGGGCGCCCATCACACTTACGTGCCAGCGGTCGCCCTCGATCGGGAGGATGCCACCTGCGCTGCCAGGACGGGGCAGACGCGGGTCGGCTTGCACACCGACCACGGGCCACCCGCGGGTGGGGAAGGGGGCGCGGTAGATCCGGCTGGCATAGACGAGTCCGGAGTCGATGCGGGCCTGCCTAAGGCCGTTGATTCCTAACCCGGCGAGCCACTGGGGCATGCGGGTACCCCGGCCCGAGGCGTCGATGACCAGGTCGGTACGCAGTTCGGCCTCTGCGCCGTCATTGGTGCGCACCCTGACACCTGTGACCGTGCGACGGTCGCCGAGCAGCCCGACAGCCCTGGTGTGCGTGCGCACGCCGACCCGCGGGTCCTTGAGGACCTGTTCGCGGACGATGAAGTCGGTCAGGTCCCGGCTTGCGGTGATCAGGTAGTGGGTGGCGCGCTGCCAGCGGCGGTACCAGCCCTCGGGAGAGTAGATCAGCATGTTCGTGGTCACAGGTATGCGGTGGGCACCTGCGGCCAGCAGCAAGTCGATGCTGCCCGGAAGGAGGGTCTCAATTGCCTCGGCCCCGCCGGTCTGCAGGAAGTGGATGTGGGCGGCTTGGGGAACACCGGTGCGCGGCTCGGGTCCATCGGGCAGCTCGTGGGCCTCGACGATCTCGACGTGATCGACGTAGTCCTTGACGGCGGCCGCGGCCAGCATGCCGGCGATGCTCCCCCCGACGACGACCGCACGGGCTGGGCTGCGGTGCGAGGCTATGTTCATGACGGTTTGCTTTCTTCAGGGCAGCCGACCATCGATACGCAGACCGATAGTACGAGCCAGCGACGGTGCCGAACCCGGACGGCGCGCGCAGCCCTGAAGGCAGGGCGCCCGGGTGACCCCAGCGGAGACCTGCCGGCCGGGGTTGCCTTGCCGGGCCGGGTACGTGGGTGGCCTCAAGACGCCTTCAATGGACCGGGACGCCGCACCTCACCAGCTATTCCGGCGATGAAAGCCAGCCGGTCACTACCTCACCTGGCAGCCCGTCAGCCCAAGACGTCCCGCAGCCAGGACCGCTCCGCGCGGCTGGTAGCGCGAGCGATGGTGAGCATGCCGCGGCGGTAGGGGTCGTCGGTTTCCCGGGCGGACAGGGGGCGGTCACCGTCGTGGAAGAAGCTCGCGGGCTGTTCCAGGAATGCCAACGAATGTCGCGCTAGTCACCGATGAACCACAAGTAGCTGCCCGGCGTTGCCGCGCACGCTTCAAGTAGCTCGGCGAGGTCAAGCAGAGCCGCCTTCTGCTTCTCGTCAGCACACAGCTGGATCAGGGCAGCGACTTCCGGACGGGCGACTCGCGCTTCCTGGTCGTTGAACAGCGTGTCGCCATAGGGGTCCACCCAGCCGAGCTTGCCCGAGCCGTGCCGGTCGAGCATGCCGAGCGCCCGGGCCAGTGCCTCGCCATGCTGGTAGGACCCTCGTAGCAAGGTGGCTCGGGACGACCGCTTTGGCGTGGGCCGCCCCGAGTGCAGTTCCGGTTCGATCCCCATGCCCCCTCCTTCGGCCTCGGACAGCGAAGCTTTGCAGAGATCATCTGTCAGACAAACACCCGAGGCCGAAGCCTGAGCCGCACCGATTGCTGCCTGCCCTTCCGCGGGAAGCCTCCTGGTGCCTGGCCGCCAGACGCCCCACGTCCACCCCGTCCTGATCGCGGTCAGCCGTCCTCCTTGGCGCGGGCGGCCCTGTGGCGTCGTGGGGCTGCGGCCGCGCGGATCTCTTCCGTGGCCGCACGGAATGCGGGGGCGGCCTGCCTGAAGTAGTCGAAGAGCACGGCGCGCTCCTGGGGGGTGTAACGGGCCAGGACCTCGGCGATGTGGCGGCGGGGCGGGGCCAGGACTTCCTCGATGCGGCTGAGCCCATCGGGCACCGGCTCGACGATCACGCGTCTGCGGTCTTTGGGGTCTGCGGCGCGGCGGGCATAGCCGGCACGCTCGAGGCGGTCGATCAGACGGGTGGTTGCCCCGGTGGTGAGCCCGGTCCTGGAGGCCAGCTCACCTGACGTAAGGCTGCCCTCCAGGGTGATCAGGCTCAGCGCGTACCACTCCGACGTGTGCAGTCCGGCGGCTTCCGCGCCGGCCAGGCCCTGAAGTCCGACTGCGTCCAGGTACTGGCGGAAGACCACGTGCTCATCTGCGGCGTCTGCGGGGGTTGCCATCGACGGGACCACCTCTTAAATTACCTGCATGTGTGCAGATACTGCTATCGTTGAGTATCTGCTTCAGTCTAACCAAAGGAAGGGGATCGTTCGACATGACGACCACGCATGATGTCGCCGCCGTGACATCTGTCCTGAACGAACTCGTCGCCGCTTGGGAGCGGCACGATGCCGAGGCGTACGGCGGGTTGTTCGCCGAGGACGCCACCTACATCACCTTCGTCGGCACCTTGTACCAGGGACGCCAGGACATCGTGGACAGTCACCGCACACTGTTCGCGACGTTCCTCAAGGGCACCCGGCTCGCGGACGAGGTCCTCGACATCCGCTTCCTCGGGCCGGATGTGGCCGTCGTCAACGGGCGCGGCGACACCTACAAAGGCAAGCGGCCGCAGAAACTCGCCAAGATCCAGACGTACACGCTGGTCCGGCAGGGCGACGGGAAGTGGCGTATCGCGGCTTTCCAGAACACCAAGCGCAGGCCGCTGATGGAATCCATCTCCCACAGGTTCGCTCCTGGCCTCATCCCGGCCGCCGGGAAGTAGTCTCCGACACCGCCCGCCCGGTGTCGGCCGAGAGGCGTCGGGAAGGGTAAACGCGGCTCCGCCAACCCCTCGGCTCCCCCATCCCGGGCGCGGGGCAGTTGGGCAACGACGGTGCTGACCGCGACATCGTGTCAGGTTCCGAGCACTTCTCGTCCCGGAATCCGAGCCCTGAACTCGCTGGCCGAACTCGGAGACCCGGCTCACCAAGCCAGAGATCGATACTCTCGCGACCGAGTTCGCCGAAACCGGGTTCAGCGGCGCCCTCAACCGGTACCGCGCCTTCGACCGCAACCGGCCGCTGACCGTCAGCCGACCGGCATCACCGACGACCACCCCGACGAAGTCGAGGCGACGTCGCCGGAGTTCCCCGTCGCCAGGACGAGAGCCATGCCCAGGCGCGCCGCCGCAACGGCTGCCGCACCCCGGTGGGCGCGGCTCCATGCGGGCTGCGCCGCCGCTCGGGGTCGGTTACGTTGATAAAGCATCCGGTCAGAGGGGGTAACAAGCCGTAACCCGACGGGGACGCTCCATGACTGGCCTGACCGTCATCCTGCTGCTCGTGGTCCTGGCCACCGCCGTGGCGACCGGTGCCCGGCGCTGGAGCCTGCCCGCCCCCTCGCTCCTGGTGATTGCCGGTCTGCTCGTCGGGCTGATGCCCTGGGTTCCCGAAGTTCGGCTGCCGCCTCACGTGATCAACGTACTGGTGCTGCCGCCACTGCTCTTCGCCTCGGCCGGGGAAATGTCCCTCCGTGACCTGCGCACCGTGTGGCGGCCCGTGACCGGCCTGGTCTTCGGCCTCGTCGTCGCCTCGGCCATCGCCGTCGGGTACGTCGCCCGAGCCATCACTCCGCTCACCGCCGCGACCGCGTTCATCCTCGGCTCCGTTTTGGCCAGCACCGACCCTGTGGCCGTCACCGCGCTCGGCCGGCGCCTGTCTCTCCCACCGCGCGTGCAGGCCATGGTGCAGGCCGAAAGTCTGTTCAACGATGCGACGTCCCTGGTCCTGTACAAGGTCGCCGTGGCCACCGCGGTTTCCGGCAGCGCCATCACCGTGTCCGGGACGGTCGAGCAGTTCCTGATCCTTGCAGGCGGAGGAGCCATCATCGGCGCGGCGGTCGCCGGAGTGGTCGCCCTCATCCGCAGACGGACCGAGGATCCCATACTGGAGACCGTCATCGCATTGGTCACTCCGTACGCCTCGTATGTCATCGCGGAGCAATCGCACAGCTCCGGTGTGACCGCCGTCATCGTGTCCGGGGTCGTCCTCGGCAGCACCGGCCACAAGCTCAGCAACGCCCCCATCCGCCTCCAGGTCCATGCCTTCTACGACACGGTGGCCTTTCTGCTGGAGAGCGTCGTCTTCGCCCTCATCGGCCTCGAGCTCCCCTTCCTTGTCCATCAGCTCGCGCGCGACGAGCACGGCTGGCCGCTGTGGGTCCCGGTGATCGCCGTCACCCTGCTGGCGATCCGACTGCTGTGGGTCTTCCCGCTGTCCGCCCTGATCCACTACCGGCACGGAGGGGGTGACAGTCGGCTTTCCTGGCGCGTTCCGGCCGTCTTGTCCTGGGCAGGCACCCGAGGAGTCATGCCACTCGCTGCCGCGCTCTCCATCCCCCTGGTCACCCAGACGGGGGCGCCGCTGCCGCACCGGGCGCTCATCCTCACGCTCACCACCGGGACCATCGCGGTCACTCTCGTCTTCCAGGGTTTCACCCTTGCCCCCATCGTCCGCCGCTCCGGCCTCGCTCTGGAGCCGGAGCACACTGCCCGTGAGGAGGCCCGGACCCGCCGGCACATCGCCCGCGCCGCTCTGGAAGAGCTCAAACAGATCGGCGACCTGGACCAGCTCGCCGATCTGGGTGCCGCTGCCGAGGCCGCTGTGAAACAGGCCCGTCGACATCTGGAAGCGCGCATCCACCAGGCCGAAGACGCCCACTACAGCGACCCGGACGCCCGTCCCGCCGACGCCTACCGTGAGATACGCCGGACACTCATCGCCATTGAGGCAGCCGAACTCCAGCGCCTCTACGAAGCGAACAAGATCAGTAACGCAACCCGGCGCCGGATCCAGCGCGAACTCGACCTGGAAGACGCCAGCCTCCGCGACCGCGGCTGACCGAGAGCATGCCCTGCCGTTCCGAGGCGGTGGCGTGCGGTCGATGTCGAGACCGGCACCCTGATCGCAGACCCCGCTGCCCCGGCCCTCCGCGCGCCCCCGGTATCGCAGGCACGCGGTGGCAACCAGGAGGAGGCTGGGAGTGGAGGTGATGGCCCGTGACGCCCGACGCTCCCCTGATGGTGGTCAACGGCGACGGGACGGTGGTGCGGTGGAGCCACGAGGCCGAGGAACTGCCGGGGCGCACCGCAGCCGAGGTCGTGGGGCCTGCATGTCCTGGACCGGCACTTGCGCATAGTCCGCGCCATCTTCACCACGCCGATCCTGGGCGACGAGTCTCCTGAAGAGCTCGTGGGTCGTCGCCTCACCGACGTCTACGACCTGTCCGACCCGGCCGGTACTGAGAGCATGCTCCGCACTGTGCTGGACAGTGGGGTGCCCGCCCGTTAACTCCTGGTGGTTCACGGTGGCCCAACTGGCCCAGAACCGGGGTGTGCGGTACACGCCGGACGGCAAGAGCGTCCGGACGGAGCAGGCGCTCCCCTCGACGACGCCACACCCCAGGTGACCCGGACAGTCGGCCGGTGCCGAGGGCACCGGCCGGAAGCCGTTCGGGCAGACCACGGCACCGCGGTCCGGGCGTGGCCGCACCCCCCGACGCGCGTCTCCTCCGGGATCGTTGCTTGCCGGCCCCCGGCGATCAGCCCAGCCCCGGCCGGCCGCGCAACAGCATCGCGATTCGCCTCCCGGCTCCTGTGCACATCGCCGGCTGCCGGCTTCCGCCGTGGCATCGGGTCACTCGGTCGGATCAATGACGTACGGCGCATCGCGAACGTGTGTTGCCCCTCGTTCCCAGGCTCTTCGCCGAGGCGGCTGTCACGCCCGACGCCCATTCGCCCTGCCCGCCGTTTCCGGCCATGGCAGGTTGGGAGTGCTCGGGGTATCCGGATACGCTCCCAAAAGGAAGTAGCCCATGTCATCTCCCGCGCGCCGTGCGGTCACCGCGGTTCTCGCACCCGTCACCCTCGCCATGCCACTCGTGTTGGCATCCACCGCTGTAGCGGCCGTTCCAGTCGCCTGCGCCCCCCAAATGACCGATGCGCAGCAGCAATCCGACGGGGATCCGCTGGTGCAGACGGCCCGGCAGTACGCCGCCGCCCTGGAGAAGCTGCAGGGGCCCGCTTTCGAGCAGGCGTTCGTGGTCGGCATGATCCCACACCACCGGATGGCCATGGCCATGGCCCAGGTTGAACTCGCCCACGGCACACGCCCGCAGCTCAAGGCCTTGGCGCAACAGATCGTTGCCGCCCAGGACCGGGAAATCAGCGAAATGGCCGGCTGGCTGAAGGGCTGGGACGGGCTCACGCAGGCTCAGGCAGCCGCCCGTGTGCCTGCGGACGTCTGGAAGTCGATGAGGGCGATGCAAGCGGACATGGGGGCCATGACCAGCCACCTCACCTCGATGCCCGTGGGCGGAAATGTCGATCAGGCGTTCTTGGAAGCGATGATCCCCCACCATGAGGCGGCCGTCCTCGTGGCAGGCACCGTGCCCGGGCGCGCCACCCATGGCGAGTTGACCACCCTGGCCCGCTCCGTCGTGACCGGCCAGAGCGCAGAGATCACGCAGATGCGCACCTGGCTGCGCGACTGGTACGGGAAGCCCACGGCGTCGTAGCGCGGCGCGGCCGCCCCGTCGCACGGGGCGGCCGCCGGCCGCACAGCAGGGCTTTACAGAGGCCGCGACCGGATTCGAACCGATGTAAACCGCTTTGCAGGCGGCTCCCTCACCACTCGGGCACACGGCCGTGCCGGGGGGAATACCCAGAGGGTCTCCCTCCCCGTTCTCTCGGTCCCACCGACCAAGAAAACGGTAAGAAATAAAGCGCTCCGTTGCGTACTTGACTATCGGGCTAACCCGGCGCGACGCGAAGGAGCAAAGCAATGCTACGGGTTGCCCCTGGAGCAGCGTCAAATGAATGTCCACATGCTGGGATAAAGACTGATTCCGGCCACGCTCGGGTTATCTCAGTATTCGGACGGATGGCGTTTCCCGCTTCCTGCCTGGAGCTCCTTCGGGTCCAGCCGGCGCATCGGTATCTGATTTCAGCCAGTGAAGGTGTCAAATATTGCAGCTTTGTGAAGAAGGTTGATAGACGTTGAGCAGCGCCATCAGACCGTCGCCAACGTCATCCCGCAGCGGCTTCTGAGTGCGCACGGGGGATCTGCCTGCTTCATTGAGCAGTTATGCATTACCTGTGCGCCCGAAGCCGCGCGGCTCTGGGGGATCTACATGACCGCACTGGCTCATCCGTGGCTCCGACAGGCCGACCTGGCCCGCATCGCCGGGCAGGTCGGCACTCCGGCCTTCGTCTACAGCGAAGCGCAGTTCCGCAAGAACCTCGGGCGTGTAAGGGACGCCGCGGCAGCAGCCGGCCTGGGAGACAGGGTCGAGCTGTACATACCGTTCTTTCCGAACTCGAACCCTCATGTGTTAGCACCCCTGAAGGAGATGGACGGGGTCGGCGTACTCGTCCAGCTTCCCAGCGAGTACCGCCTGCTGCGAGAGTTCGGATTCGAAAAGTTCATCGTCTCGCCGGGGCATGTATCCGACGACGAGATCGCTTTCTGGGACCGGACGGGGAATCCCACGTTCTTGGCCAGCCTCGACGAGGTCGCCTACTCGCTGCGCACCGAGGCGCCGACCATCAGCGTCCGGATCGACAGCCTCGACTCGGGGAAGCCGGGCATCAAGTTCGGCGAGCTGGACCAGCTGGCGAGCCTCCTCGAGGAATACGACCGCGACCTCGAAGGACTCGAGGTGTACTGCGGTAGCGGAAATTCTTTGGAGGACATGGTCGGAATCGTCGAGCAGGTATTCTCCATCTACCTGAAATACTTCCCCACCGCCCGGTCGATCAACTTCGCCGGCGGCCATGGCTTCGACTACGACGCGTGGGACGAGTCGGAGAAGCATTTCGACTGGCAGGAGTACTTTGCCCGCATCGCGGA
Organism: Streptomyces glomeratus; assembly: GCF_021462825.1. GTDB lineage: Bacteria > Actinomycetota > Actinomycetes > Streptomycetales > Streptomycetaceae > Streptomyces > Streptomyces glomeratus. The sequence continues at coordinate 157,824 of NZ_JAKEEB010000015.1, forward strand.
CTCGGCCAAGCGGATGAACATTCCGCAGGACGTGAAGCTCCTCTTCGAGCCGGCCCGCGACGTTCTGGCCGACACGGGGGTCCTCCTGCTGAGCGTGGAGCGTTCCCTCATCACCACGCCCGTCTCGAACATCCTCGTCACCGACGGCTGCCGCATGCTCATGCCCTCGGCCCAGCTCCGTGACCGCAACCACAACGTCCTCTTCCTGGACTCCTCGATGCAGGTGATCCGGAGCGAGACGACGACGAGCGCGGCCGTGCGCGGCCGCACCATCCTGCGCAACGACTACATCCTGCCCCGGGAAGTCGCGGTGCCGGACGGGACCGGCGCCGACAGCCACATGGTGATCCTCGACGTCGGCGCCTACTGCGCCACCCAGCACATGGAGTTCCTGAACGTGCCTCCGGCCGCCGAGGTCCTGGTCGCGGCGGACGGTGTCATCCAGCTGATCAGCACTCCCGGAGACGAGCGGGACAAGTGGCGGAACCTGCTCACCGAAAAGCAGTCGCTCGACGGGCTGTCTGCGGCCGCCTAGCGAGGTTTCCCACGGGCGGGCCGGTGGCCGAAGCCGTAGCTGCCGGAGCCCCGCCCGCCCACCCCCGTCTCCCGGCCCGCGCCACCAGCAAGGAGCTTCCATGCAGAACCAGCAGATCCTGGCCGACGATCCCTTCGATCTGTTCCGCCAGTGGCTGGAAGAAGCAGACACGAGCGAGATCAACGACCCCAACGCCATGGCCCTGGCCACCACCGGCAGCGACAGCCTGCCGGATGTCCGCATGGTGCTGCTCAAGGACTACGGTCCCGAGGGCTTCGTCTTCTTCACCAACTCCCAGTCCAGCAAGGGCCTGGAGCTGGATGCCAACATGCAGGCGGCCGCCGTCCTGCACTGGAAGTCACTGCGCCGCCAGGTGCGCTTCCGGGGGACCGTCGAACTCGTCACCGACGAGGAGGCCGACGGCTACTTCGCCTCCCGGGCGCGCCAGAGCCGTATAGGGGCCTGGGCGAGCCGGCAGTCCCGGCCGCTGGCCGACCGAGACGAGCTGGAGGCCGCCGTCGAGCGGGAAACGGCGCGTTTCGGCGACGACGACGTGCCCCGTCCGCCGCACTGGAACGGGTACCGCATTCGGCCAACTTATCTGGAGTTCTGGCAGGACCGGCCGTATCGCCTGCACGATCGTCTCGTTTTCAGCCGTGAGAAGCCCGAAGGTGCCTGGGAGAAGGGACGTCTCTACCCCTAGCACCCCGGCTTCGGCCACACGTGAACCACTACTCATTCCGAGGACCGCCACCATGTACTTCACCCATGCGGACGAGATCTGGGACGCACACCCCAACCTGCGCGCCCTGGTCGTCGTCACCGACAACGTGCTCGGGGCCGAGCAGGGCCACCAGCGGATCAAGAAGCTGGCCGAGGACATCGACCGGCGTCAGACCGCGGCCGCCGAAGCCGAGATGCCGGAGATCGCCGCATGGCGTGAGGCTTTCGCCCGGATGGGGCTCAAGCCCACCCAGTACCGCTGCGCCTCCGAGGCTCTGTTGCGGCGCTACCGCAAGAGCAAGGAGATGCCGAGCTTCCACCCTCTCGTCGACTATCTCAACTACGTTTCGATGGCCTTCGGGACCCCCATCGCCGCCTTCGACATGTCGAAGGTCGCCGAGGGCATCGAGGTCCGCCCCGCCACCGGATCGGAGACGTATCTCACGTTCCAGGGCGAGTCGGAGAACCCGGCCGAGGGCGAGGTCGTATTCGCAGACCCGGAGGGCTACGCCCACTCGCGGCGGTGGACGTACCGGCAGAGCGGCAAGTCCGTCGTCTCCCCGGAGACCGATCGAGTGCTGATCGTTTCGGAGGCCCACCACGCGGCGGCGGCCGAGGACCTCGCCGCGATGGAGGCGGAGCTGCGCGGCGGCCTGGTGGACCTCGGCGTCCGGATCGTCACCACGGCGATGATCGATCCCTCCCATCGCCGCCTCGACTTCTCGTACTCCTGAGAGGGGACACCCTTGTGACCACCGCCCGCGAGACGCCGGCCACCGGCACCCCGGCCAGTGGCCTGACGCGTGTCAGGGAGGAGATGGCGGCGGCCTGCGCCCGGGCCGGGCGCAGGCCCGAGTCGGTGACACTGGTCGCCGCGTCCAAGACCGTAGCGCCGGATGTCCTTGCGCAGACCGTCGAGGCGGGCCACCTGGTGTACGGCGAGAACCGCGTCCAGGAAGCCCGCGACAAGTGGCCCGGCCTGCTGGAGCGGTTCTCCGGGGTCGAGCTGCACCTCATCGGCCCACTGCAGAGCAACAAGGCCCGTGAGGCCGTGGCCCTCTTCGACGTCATTCACTCCGTCGACCGGCCTTCGCTGTGCACCGCCCTCGCCAAGCAGTGTGCCCAGCAGGACCGTTGGCCGCGCCTGTTCGTCCAGGTCAACACGGGCTCCGAGCCGCAGAAGGCGGGAGTCCTGCCGGAGGAGGCCGACGCGTTCCTCGAGGCCTGCCGTGGCAAGCACCGTCTGGACGTGGTGGGCCTGATGTGCATCCCGCCCGTCGGCGAGCCCCCGGAACCACACTTCACGCTGCTCGCCGAGATCGCGCAACGCAACGGCCTCAAGCTGCTGTCGATGGGTATGAGCGGCGACTACACCTCCGCCATCGAGCACGGCGCCACCCATGTACGCGTCGGCAGCGCGATCTTCGGCGCACGCGCCTATCCGCCCCGTCAGGACCGGTAGGTCCGCGGATCTGCGTCGATCACCTGGGGCCGACGGCCCTCTGGAGCCCCGTCTGGGCCTCGGCCCCGCACGACGACCACGACACCGCGAAGGAACACCATGGTTCGCCCCGCGCGCTACGACATACTCTTCGAACCGGTCCGAATAGGACCGGTCACCGCCAAGAACCGCTTCTACCAAGTGCCCCACTGCAACGGCATGGGGCGCGCCTATCCGAGCTCGATGGCCGCGATGCGCGCCGTCAAGGCGGAAGGCGGCTGGGGGGTCGTCTGCTCCGAGCAGTGCGACATCCACCACTCCGGCAACCACCAGCGTGAGATTCGCCTCTGGGACGCCAAGGACATCCCCTACCTCGCCAAGGCGACCGACCTCATCCACGAGCACGGCGCACTCGCCGGGGTCGAGTTGGCCCACAACGGCGCGCACGTGAGCAACCTGGAGTCGCGTACCGTGCCGATCGCCCCGAGCGTGGAGGCGACCCGCGGCATCTTCCCGGGCACGGCACGGGCCATGGACAAGGGCGACATCCGGGCTTTCCGCCGTTGGCACCGCGAGGCCGCGCTCAATGCGCGGCGGGCCGGATTCGACATCGTCTACATCTATGCCGGGCACGACATGACGCTGCCCGTCAACTTCCTCTCCCGCCGGCGCAACCAGCGGACGGATGAGTACGGCGGGAGCCTGGAGAACCGGGCCCGTCTCCTGCGCGAGCTCATCGAGGACACGAAAGAGGCTGTCGGCGACACCTGCGCGGTCGCCGTGCGCTTCAGTGTCGACGAGCTGATGGGGGAGCGCGGCTTCACCGCGGACGGGGAGGGCTACGACGTCGTCGAAATGCTCGCGGAACTGCCCGACCTGTGGGACGTGAACGTCAGCAACTTCGACAACGACGGCGCCACCGCGCGCTTCACCGACGAGGGCTACCAGGAGCAGTACGTCAAGTTCGTCAAGAGCGTCACGACCAAGCCGGTCGTCGGTGTGGGCCGGTTCACCTCGCCCGACACGATGGTCTCCATGATCCGCGGTGGAACGCTCGACTTCATCGGTGCCGCGCGCCCGTCGATCGCCGACCCCTTCCTTCCCCGCAAGATCGAGGAGGGCCGCTTCGACGACATCCGCGAGTGCATCGGATGCAACATCTGCGTGGCCTACGACCGGGCCGGGGCGCCGTTCCGTTGTACACAGAACCCCACCACCGGCGAGGAATGGCGCCGGGGCTGGCACCCCGAGAAGATCGAGGTTCGCACGACGAACGACACGGTTCTGATCGCCGGAGCCGGTCCCGCCGGTCTGGAGGCGGCTCGGGCGCTGGGCCAGCGCGGTTACAGCGTGATACTCGCCGACAGCAACCGCGAGCTCGGCGGCCGGGTGACCCGCGAGAGCCGTCTGCCGGGTCTCGGGACCTATGCCCGGATCCGGGACTGGCGTCTGCAGCAGCTGCGCTCGATGCGCAACGTACAGCTGCTCCCCGGCAACGAGGTCACAGCCGATCTCGTGCGTGAGGCCGAATGCTCGCTCGTGGCCGTGGCGACCGGTGCCGGCTGGCGCCGGGACGGCGTCGGCCGCCATCACCTCGCTCCCCTTGCGGGACTGGACCGGCTGCCGGTCTTCACGCCGGACGACATCATGGACGGCCGTCTTCCGGCGGGGAAGGTCGTCCTGTTCGACGACGACCACTACTACATGGCGACCGTCCTCGCCGAACGACTCGTGACGGAGGGGTGCGAGGTCACCTTCGTCACTCCGGAGAGCATGGTCGCCGCCTTCACCCAGTACACTGCGGAGCAGCGTCGTGTCGGCCGCCGCATGCTCGAACTCTGCGCATCGGTCCACACGTCGACCGCGCTGTCCCGCACCGAAGCGGGGACGGCCCATCTGGCATGCGTCTACACCGGTCGGGAGACGGCCGTCCAGGCCGACGCGGTGGTCCTGGCCACGAGCATGGTGCCCCGGGACGGCCTGTATCACGAACTCGGGCAGTGGACTCCGGAGGAAATGGCGCAGGCCGGTGTGCGCAAGGTCGTACGCATCGGCGACTGCCTGGGTCCAGGCATCATCGCCGCCGCCGTCCACAGCGGCCACCTCTTCGCGCGGACCCTGGACACGGGGCTCACCGACTGGACTCCGTACCGACGCGAGAACGTCGAACTGGACTGGGACCAGCCCTTCCCGGCCGGCAGTGCCGACGCGGGGGTGGGGGTCTGATGGAGCGCTTCCGGTCACTGATCGGCAAAGTCGCCAACGGTGCCTCGCTCACCCGCGAGGAGTCCGCCCACGTGTTCACCAAGATGATGTCCGGCGAGCCCACGCCGGCTCAGGTGGGCGGGGTCCTCATGGCGCTGCGGGTCCGTGGCGAGACCGTCGAGGAGATCACCGGAGCCGCCACCGCCCTGCGCTCGCAGATGCGCCGCGTCGCGGCCCCCGAAGGGGCCGTGGACGTGGTGGGCACGGGGGGCGATGGCTCCGGGTCGTACAACATCTCCACCTGTGCCGCGTTCATCGTGGCCGGTGCGGGCGTCCCCGTGGCCAAGCACGGCAATCGCGCGCTGTCCTCCCGGTCCGGCGCGGCGGATGTGCTCGGTGCCCTGGGCGTGAAGACGGGGCTGGACCCTGCCGGAGTGGAGCGGTGCATCGAAGCATCGGGCGTGGGCTTCATGTTCGCCCCGTCCCACCACCCCGCGCTCAAACACGTGGCGCCCGCACGCATCGAACTGGCCACCCGGACCATCTTCAACATCCTGGGACCGCTGCTGAATCCGGCCGGAGTGCGCCACCACCTGGTCGGAGTGTTCTCCCGGCAGTGGGTGGAACCGATGGCACGCGTGCTGGGTGAACTAGGTTCGAAGCGGGCTCTGGTGGTGCACGGCTCGGACGGACTCGACGAGATCACCGGCACCGGTCCCACCACCGTTGCCGAACTTCTCGACGGAGATGTGCGGACCTACGAGATCACACCCGAGGACGTGGGTCTTCCTCGCTGCCGGCCGGAGGACCTCCGCGGCGGCCCGCCGGAGAGCAACGCGAAGGCCCTGATCGCGGTGCTGGACGGCGAGCGGGGCCCCTATCGTGACGTGGCCGTGTTGAACGCGGCCGCGGCGCTGGTGGCCGCCGGTCGTGCCACCGGCCTGGCGGACGGTGTGGCGATGGCAGAGCACTCGATCGATTCCGGCCAGGCCAAGCGGTGTCTCGACCGGCTGGCCGCGGCCTCGCACAGGACAGGAGACTGATGTGAGTGACCTTCTGACGCGGATCGAAGCCTACAAGCGCGAGGAGATTGCCGCCGCGAAGAAGGCTGTCCCCCTGCCTGAACTGCAGCGCCACGCCGAAGGCGCTCCGGAGCCCCGGGGGTTTCTCACCGCGATCGAGCAGCGCCTTGCCCAGGGCCGATACGCGTTGATCACCGAGATCAAGAAGCGCAGTCCCTCGGCCGGTCTCATCCGCACCGACTTCGACCCCTCCGCCCTGGGACAGGCCTACGAGCGGGGCGGGGCCGCCTGCCTCTCCGTCCTGACCGACGGTCCGTCCTTCGACGGCGACCGCGAACACCTCGCAGCCGCGCGGGCGGCGACTGCGCTCCCGGTGCTGCGCAAGGACTTCATGTACGACCCCTATCAGGTCGTCGAAGCCCGGGCCTGGGGAGCCGACTGCATTCTGCTGCTGCTGTCCGCCGTCGACGACGCGACGGCCAAGGACCTGGAGGACACCGCGCTCGGTCTGGGCATGGACGTACTGGTCGAGGTTCACGACGAGCAGGAGCTCGACCGCGCGATGCGACTGCGCTCGCGTCTCCTTGGTATTAACAACCGCAATCTCAGGACACTGGAAACCACGCTCACCACCGGAGAGCTCCTCGCCCCGAAGGTCCCGGAGGGACGGGTCGTCGTCGGCGAGAGCGGCCTGAAGGGACGGCCGGATCTCGACCGTCTCGCCAAGGCGGGAATTCACACCTTCCTGATCGGCGAAAGCCTGATGCGACGCGACGATGTCGAATCCGCAACGCGCGAACTCCTCGCATCAACGCCCGGTAGCCTTCGCCCTGTTGAGTAGACCAGGCATCTGCAGTAGCACACGGCGGTCTGCCGCGCCGGGGCCATGCACAAAACCCGGCGTGGAGGCGGCCTCCCTTGCGGACGCCATGACACGGACCAAGGAGCGGCACTGGTGAGCATCCAGTTCCTGATCACATCGTTCGTCATCGTCGTGTCACCGGGAACCGGCGCTCTCTACACGATCGCAACCGGGCTGTCCCGGGGCTTTCGCAAGAGCGTCGTAGCGGCCTTCGGCTGCACCCTCGGCATCGTCCCGCACCTGGCGGCGGCGATCGCGGGCCTCGCAGCCATCCTGCACACAAGCGCGGTCGCCTTCCAGACCTTCAAGTACCTGGGCGTGGCCTACCTTCTGTACATGGCCTGGAACACGCTGCGTGAACAGGGCACCCTGAAGGTCGAGGACCGTCACGAAGGCAACACGTCGGCCGCCAGGATCACGGGAACCGCCATCCTCATCAACTTCCTGAACCCCAAGCTGTCGATCTTCTTCCTGGCTTTCCTGCCTCAGTTCGTCCCCGTGGACGCGAAGAACTCCCTCCCGCCCATGCTCGAACTGAGCACGGTCTTCATGGTGATGACCTTCGTCGTCTTCGTCCTCTACGGAGGGTTCGCGGCAGCGGTCCGGGACCACGTGATCTCCCGGCCGAAGGTCCTCGCCTGGATGCGCCGAACCTTCGCCGCCGCCTTCGTGGGCATCGGCCTTCAGCTGGCGATGACCTCCGGCTGACACATCGAACTCCGCAACGGAGCCCCAGCGTGAGACAACGTCTGTTCATCAAGATCTGCGGTCTGCGAACCGAAAGGGACGTGGACACGGCCGTCGAAGGGGGAGCCGACGCCATCGGCTTCGTCTTCTCCGACAGTCCGCGCCGCATCGACGCCACCACGGCCGCCAAGCTGTGCCGTCGCGTTCCGGAAAGCGTCCTGACCGTCGGAGTCTTCCGTAATCAGTCACTGCGAGATGTGCGGTCCCTGGCCAACATCGCCGGCGTCTCGGGCATCCAGTTGCACGGGCAGGAGGGCCGCGGATATTACGACGACCTGGCGCATGAAGGCTGGACGCTGATTCGCGGCACCGCGTTCAGCGACCACGTCCCACGCTGCGGGGAAATGGGAGAGGACATCCTCCTCCTGGACGCCCCCATTCCGGGCTCGGGAACCCCCTGGGACTGGACCAGAAAGCATCTCACCAGCCCCGGCGAGAAGTGGCTTCTCGCCGGCGGCCTCACGCCGGACAACGTGCAGAACGCTGTGGAAGTCACCCGTCCATGGGGCGTCGACGTGTCGAGTGGTGTCGAGCAGAGCCGAGGGGTCAAGGACCCGGAGCTGATCACAGCGTTCATCAAGGCCGCCCGTGCCCACGTCTGACCCCCGTCAACCATGAGCGTCACTGCCGCGAGAAGCAGGGAGACACGCGTGGCCATTCGCCTGTACGACACCAGCGCCCGGCAGATTCGTGACTTCGCCCCGCTCCGGCCGGGTTGTGTCTCGATCTACCT